>NZ_JALJRW010000010.1 GCF_024519465.1 Stenotrophomonas sp. Ste86
TTGGCGCTGGTCGGTGGGTCGGGCGCTGGGCGCCCATGCCCTTGGAGGCGAAATAAAGGAGGAGGCCGCTCCGCGGCCAGAGGACATTCGCCGGAAAGGGCATGGGGGCCCAGCGCCCGACCCACCGACCACCGCGCCTGGGAAGGGTCAAAGCGCGCTTCATGCTCGCCACGCGGAGGGCAGAAGAGCCGTTCCATTGACCCCGCGGCCGAACAACCGTCGCCGCTACCCGGGCGCGTGTTTGGTGTCGTATGGTTGGGTCAGGTCTTTGATGGGTCTGCCTGCATGCGTGGTGCCGATTGCGATGCTCGAGTGCTGGCGGAACTCATCCGCGACGGATTCGAGGCCTATCATGCGCGCTTTGCGGCGGTGACGCGGCGGGCGCGGGTGCGCTTTGAAACGCGTGACTGGGCCGGCGCGCGCGGTGACGCGGTGGAGCGGATCGGGCTGTATGACCACTGCATCGCGCAGACCGTGGATGCGTTGCGGCGCGCCGCCGGCGATGCCATTGGTACGCGCGCGTTGTGGCTGCAGATACGCCAGGCCTACGCCGTGCTGCTCGATACCCTGATCGATGCCGAGCTGTACAAGACCTTCTACAACACCCTGGCGCGGCGGTTGTTCGCCACGCAGGGCGTGGATGCGGTGATCGAGTTCATGGCGATGGACGTGGAGCCCTCCGACGCGATCACCCATCCGGTGGCGCGGCACAGCTATACCGTGTCGGCCAGCCGCCCCGCCGAAGCGCTGCTGCGGGTGCTGGGCGACTATCGCTTCGATGTCCCCTATGCGCACCAGCTGCGCTGCGCGGCGGCGATCGCGGTGCGGCTGCAGGATGACCTGGCCCATTGGGGCGACTATCCGGTGCGCAGCATCGAGCTGCTGGACACGGTGTTCTACCGCGAACGTCGCGCCTATCTGGTCGGCCGGGTATTTGGCGAGCACCGTTTTTCCCCGTGCGTGATCGTGCTGGTCAACGATGGGCAGGGCCTACGCGCGGAAGCGGTATTGACTGGCCGCCGCGATGTGGCGCATCTGTTCGGGGTCTCGCGCAGCTATTTCCAGGCCGACCTGGCCACGGTCGGCGACGCGGTGGTGTTCCTGCGCAGCCTGCTGCCGGCCAAGCCCATCGATGAGATCTACACCGTGCTGGGCCGCGCCAAGCAGGGCAAGACCGAGCGCTACCGCACTTTCTTCCGGCACTTCCAGGATCATCCGGGCGAGCAGCTGGTGCACGCCGATGGCACGCCCGGCATGGTCATGGCGGTGTTCACCCTGCCCAGCTATCCGCTGGTGTTCAAGCTGATCCGCGACCGTTTCGCCTGGCCCAAGACGATGACGCGCCACCAGGTCGAAGAGAAGTATGCCCTGGTGTTCAACCTCGATCGCGTCGGGCGCCTGCTTGATGCGCAGCCTTATCGCTACCTGCGCTTCCCACGCGCGCGCTTTGCCCCGGCGCTGCTGGAGGAACTGCTGCACCAGTGCAGCGCCAGCGTCAGCGAAGACGGCGATGAGCTGGTGATCGCGCTGTGCTACGTGCAGCGCCGCTTCCGTCCGCTCAACCTGTACCTGCGCGAGCAGGGCGGCGATGGCCGGCGCAACGCCGCGCTGGACTATGCGCAGGCCATTACCGACATGGCGCGCAACAACATTTTCCCCGGCGACATGCTGCCCAAGAACTTCGGCGTGTCGCGCCATGGGCGCGCGGTGTTCTACGACTACGACGAGCTGTGCCTGGTCAGCGAATGCAACTTCCGCGCGTGGCCGACGCCGCGCAACGAAGAAGACGCCTTGGCCGACGAGCCGTGGTTCCAGATCGGGCCGCGGGATGTCTTCCCCGAGCGCTTCTGGATGTTCATGGGCTTGCCGGCAGCCGAGCTGGCCGCCGTGCGCGAGCGCTTCGGGCATCTGTTCGACCCGGCGTGGTGGCAGGGCCTGCAGGCGCGCTTCGCGACGGGCGATTTTCCCGATACCCCGCCTTATGCGGCCAACCATAGGTTGGCATGATTGGCCGGCAGTGCCTGCCTGCGCTACGCTTCGGTGCATCCACAAGGAGCAGGTGCGATGCGTTCATTCCATATTCTTGCGCTGGCCCTCGCCGTCGGCGGTGTCGGTATGTCCATGGTCCCCGATGCAGCCTCGCAATCGCGGCGGGAGGTGCTGCAGCAGGCCGAGGCCAGCATGGTGCTGACTGGCCAGATCGACATCGACGCCGACGGTCGGGTCGAGGCCTTCCAGATGGACAGGCGCGATCAGGTCAATGACATGATCGTGCGCTTCGTCGAGGAGACGGTGCAGACCTGGCGGTTTGAACCTGGCCGCGTGGACGGGCGTGCGGTCAAGGCGCGGACCCCCGTCAGCATCCGCCTGGGCGGCAAGGTGCAGCCGGACGGCCGCCAGCAGGTTTCCCTGCTGGCAGCCAGCTTCGAGCAGTACGACGACACTTCCACCGACAACGTGACACGGCTGAAGCTGCCGCCGCCGGCCTTCCCCGAAGACGTGTACTACGCCGGCGGGCGCGGCGACGTGCTGCTGTTGCTGAAGATCGGTCGCGACGGCAAGGTAATTGACGTGGCCACCGAACAGGTCAACCTGCGCCTGGCCACCACCGAGGCCGGCATGCGCAAGATGCGCGACAAACTCTCGCGGGCCTCGATGGGGGCCGCGCGCAAGTGGACGTTCAAGGTGCCGACCACCGGTGAAAACAAGGACGATGCCAGCTGGACCGTGCGCGTGCCGGTGCGGTTTGCGTTCAATGATGGCCGGGAAGAGCGCTACGGCGTCTGGGATGCGTATATCCCGGGTCCGCGACAGCAGGCCCCGTGGCGCGCCGACAAAGCCCTGGCCGATGACAACGCCGACCTGCTGCCCGCCGGCGGCGTGTTCATGGCCGACGCAGCGCCCAAGGGGCCACAGTTGCTGACCCCGCTCGGTGGCTGATCCGGCGCGCCAGCGCTGGGCCGATGTCGACGAATCGACCTGCGTGGTTTGCTAGGCTGGTGGTCCGATCAAGACAAGGAGTCATGGCAATGTGGTCATCATTGCGTTGGATGTTGGTCGCCGGGATGGGCCTGGCTGGCGTGACCGGAAGCCCCGAAAGGGTCGAGGCGGCTCCCAGCATGCGGGCGTTGCAGGACCAGGTGGAATCGAGCATGCGGATTCACGGCAGCCTCGATATCGGTGCTGATGGACACGTGGTCGCGGTGCGCCTGAAGGACGAACAGGTGATCCCCGCCGGCGTGGTCGGCTTCGTCAAGGAATCGATGGCCGGCTGGGAATTCGAGCCGACGCTGCAGGATGGGAAGGCGGTGCCCATCACCACGCCGGTCTCGCTGCGCGTGGTCGGCAAGGTCCAGGGCGATGGCAGTGCACGGATCGAGATCCGCAGCGCCAGTTTCATGGACTATCGGGAAGACGATCTGACCCGGCCGGCGCGGCTGAGCGGTTCGGTGCCGACCTATCCGGTGCGCACCGCCGGTCGCGGTGCCGCCGCCGACGTGTTCCTGCTGATCCAGGTGGGCCGCGATGGCAAGGTGCGCAATGTCGCCGCCGAGCAGGTCAACCTGCGCGTGCTGGTGCCACCGCGCCAGCTCGACACGGTCCGCACTGCATTTGCCAACAGCGCCATCCAGGCGGTCCGTGACTGGCAGTTCCGCATCCCCACGCAGGGCCCATTGGCCGATCGCGAGACCTGGGTGGTGCGGTTCCCGGTGCGCTACGCCGACCAGCGTCCCTCGGGTGACGTTCCCGCATGGGAACCGTACCTGCCCGGCCCGCGCCAGCGGGCGGCGTGGCAGCAGCCCGAGCGCGTGACGGTAGCGCCGGACGCGCTGGGTGACGGCGTGTATGTGGCCGGCGACACCCGCGGCCCGGTCCTCAAGACGGTGCTCGGCCAGGGCTGAGCCGCCGTCGTCGACGTCGCTGTGGATCAGCGGCGCCGAGGTGGCCCCGGCGCCGCCCGCACCCTCACGCGTGCGGGTACACCACCGTGCGATTGCGGCCCTGTTCCTTGGCCATGTACAGCGCCTTGTCGGCAAGTCGCAGCGCCTGCAGCGGGTCGTCGTGGTAGCTGGGGTAGTGGGCTATGCCGAGTGACACCGTGACCGAGCCGACCTCTTCGAACACCTCGGCCGCCACCTGCAGGCGCAGGCGCTCGGCGATGCGTGCCGAGGCCTCGGTGTCGATGCCCGGCAGCAGGATCAGGAATTCCTCGCCGCCGTTGCGGCACAGCAGGTCGGTATCGCGCGAATCGTCGCGCATCAGCTGCGCGATGCGCAGGATCACCGCGTCGCCCACCGCATGCCCGAAGCGGTCGTTGATGGTCTTGAAGCGGTCGATGTCCAGCGCGATGATCCCGAACGGCTGCCCGCGCGCCTGCCAGTCCTCCAGCCCCTGCTGCAGCCCGCGCCGGTTCTGCAGGCCGGTGAGCGGGTCGGTCATGCTGGCACGGTTGAGCTTGCCGATACGGTCCTGCAGCAGGTTGAAGCTGTACAGCAGCGCCTGCTTGAGCTGTGCCACTTCGTAGTACCAGGCGCGGATGCTGCTGACATGGCGGATGGCGATGCCGGTGTCGCGGTTCTGCACGTTGCGCGCCAGCTGCCACAGCGGCAGCGAGATGCGCCGGGCAAACCACCAGGTGATCAGCAGCGACAGCACGCCCAGCGGTATGGCGTTCCAGATCACCGCTGCCATCAGCGTGGACAGCGCCGACAGCGTCGCCTCGGTCGGACGCTGGGCAACCACACCCCAGCCGACGATCGGCACCGGTGCATAGCCGGCCAGCATCTGCACGCCGTGGCTGTTGCGCACCTGCTGGGCGCCGGAGTGGCCCTTGCTGACCGCCTGCACCACCGGGTTTTCCATCGCGACCTGACCGACCCGGGCCGGCTCGATGTGGTACAGGATGCGGCCGTTGCGGTCGACCACGTACAGGTAGGAGCCATCGCGGTAGTAGTGCTTGCCCAGCAGCGTCTGCAGGATGCTGCGCTCGCGCAGGTAAATGGTGCCGCTGACGTAGCCCTTGTACTGGCCCTGCGCGCTGAAGATCGGGTGCGAGATCGCCACCAGCAGCCGTCCCGTGGCGGACTGGTAGGGATCGCTGATGAACGGCATGCGCCGCGCCAGCGCTTCCTTGTTGCCGCGGCTGTTGAGCACCACGCCCTGCAGGGCCAGGCTCTGCGGCGAGGTAGCCAGCACGGTGCCGGCCGGGTCGACGATCAGCACCGAATTGAAACTGTTGGTCTGCAGCTGCAGGCGCGCCGCCTCGGCTTCAAGTTCGCTGCGGTCGTGCGCGCGCTGGCCCAGCGTGGTGGCGCTGTAGGCCAGCTGCTGCTGCGCGGACTGGATGAAGTTCTGGGTGGTCTCGGCCAGCTTGCTGGCATACACCCGGTTGGCTTCCAGGGTATTGCCGATCAACTGCTCGCGCTGCACCCGGTAACTGGCGTGCAGCGTGTTGGCCAGCGCGATCAGGGCACTGAGCAGGGCCAGGGCAAGGATCAGCTTGCCCAGGTTGAGGCGGGTCGAAAACGGGCGCATGGGGGCGTTCAGACTGGCAGGGTGCAGCGCCAGCCGAGGGACGGATGGAACGGCAACGGTGGAGCAATCAGGAGCGCACGATTTCCCCGCTCCCGGGCGGACTACGGTCACGGCGCGGATTATTGCGGATTCCGCAGCTGCGTGGGTGAAGCGGCTGCGTGCCGCAGCACTCAGCGCTCCAGGCGCTTGCGCAGCACGCTGCGCACGTTGCCGGCCGTGGTGGCATCCAGCGGTGCCAGCACGCCGCGCACGTGTGCGGGAATATGCGCGCGGGTTCCCTCGCCGGCCTCGAACACGTAATGATCGAACACCTCCCGCCAATGCGAGCGTTGCGTGGGTGGCAGCTCGCGCAGGGCCAGCATCGCCAGCATCAGGGCATTCATCGGTGCATCCATCCACGCCGGTACCGGTCGCCACCAGGTGTTGACCAGGACGTTGAACGCCTCCAGGCCTTCCATGTGGTGCCACCACAACGAGGGAATGAACACCGCATCGCCCGGGCCCAGCTCGGCGACCTGGGCCTGTGCGAGCGCCTGGGGGAAGCGCGGGAAGCGCTGCAGGTCCGGCGCGGCGAAGTCGACCAGGCTGACCGCCTGGCCGGCCGGGGTGAAGTCCAGCGGCCCGATGTACAGGTTGTCGATCTGCCCGGGTGGGAACAGCGTCACCCGGCGCCGCCCGGCCGCCACGCAGGCCAGGTTGTCCGGCACGTCCTGGTGGGCGGCGATGCGCGAGCGGTTGCCGATCCAGATGCTGGTCAATGGATCGGGCACGCCGAGCGCGAGCGGATTGGCCGCCGCGAAGCCGGGCAGGAAACTGTCGAGCGTGGTGGAGGCGACGTAGATGGTGGGCGGGGCCGCTTCGCCCTGGTATTTGAGCAGCGTGTCCAGCACTACCTTCAGCGCGATCTGCTCGCGGCGGAAGTTGAAGCCGCTCATGTCCGCGTTGTAGAAGATCCGGCCCTGCGCCTGCGGTGCGGCCGTGGTGGCGGTGACCGGCATCTGGCCATGGTCGAACTGCTTGAGATGGCGCACCGCGGACGCCGCCGAGTCACGCGCGGCGGCCACCATCGGCCAGTGGGCGACCAGTCCGCGCAGCACCTTCGGGGTGGTCCACGACGGCAGAAGCGCGGGCAGTTGCGCCGGATCCAGATCCGGGATCTCGTCGATCGGGCCGGGCAGGGGGGACATGGACATCCTCGGGGGATGGAGGGGATGGCGCCCACCGTAGCGCACGGCAGGCGCGTGAAGCGACCGATCGCAAGGCGGAGCGGCCGCTCGCATGGAGCGGCCGACCGACGGGCGGCCCGGGTGGGATCAGAACTTGTAGCGCACGCCGAACATGTAACGCGGGCCGGTCTGGGTGGCGTAGCGCAGCATGTTGGTGTGGCGCGAGTAAGTGCGCATGGTTTCGTCGGTGAGGTTGATCGCTTCCATGCTCAGGGTGAGCTGGTCGCTGACCGCGTAGCTGATGTTCAGATCCAGCTGGCCATAGGCATCGGTGTAGTTGGGGTTCGGGCCCTGGCCACCGATGCCGTTGAGGAACGTGTCGCGCCAGTTGTAGGCCGCACGCACCTGCCAGTTGTACTTCTCGTAGAACAGCACCAGGTTGGCCGAATCGCTCAGGCCGATCATCGGGTACTGGTCGCCCAGGCTCAGGTTGTCGAAGGTCAGCCCGGACTTCACCTTGGTGTAGTTGGCGGCCAGCCCGAAACCGGTCTGCCCGAACAACTGCTGCACGCTCAGTTCCCAGCCGTCCAGGTGGTCCGAACGCTGGTTGGCCGGCACGGTGATGTCGAACCCGGCCACCGGGTCGCCGGGCTGGCCGACGATGGTGCCGGTGCGCTGCCCGGCCGAGTTGGTGCCGGTGGCGGTCACGCCCGGATCGCCGTCGTGGTTGGCGAAGATGTAATCGCGGATGCACGGCATGTCGGTGACGCCGCAGCCCGATGCCAACGCCTCGTTCCAGTAGGTGCCGCCCACCGGCGTATGCAGCCCGGCGCTGTTGTCGCGCACGATGGTGTTGCTGATGAAGTTCTTGATGTTCTTGCGGAAGAAGCCGACCGAGGCGTAGCTGGATTGGCCGTAGTACCACTCCAGCGACAGGTCGAAGTTGTCCGACAGCAGCGGCTCCAGGGCCGGGTTGCCGCGTGAGCCGGTGCCGCCCTGGGTGCGCACGATGTTGTCGAAGCGCCGACCGCTGTCGATCTGGGTCCAGCCGGGCCGGCCGATGCTGCGGCTGTAGCTGCCGCGCAGCGCGAGTGTTTCGGACAGGTCCAGCTTCAGGTCCACGTTGGGCAGCACGTAGTCGTACTTGCCCTTGCCGCCGATGAAGGTGCCCTCGGCGGCGTAGCCCAGGTTGAACTCATTGGCCGAGCCCCAGTTGATGCTGGTCGGTACGCGCACCAGCGCGGTCGATTCCACCTCGGTCTGCTCGTAGCGCACGCCGGCGGCCACATGCAGCGGCATCGACCCGTCGAAGGTGGTGCGGTACTGCAGGTAGGCGCTCTTGGAGGTTTCGGTGGTGCGGATGTCTTCGGTGTACTCGGTGGGCGCCAGGTAGCAGGTGGGGCAGGGCGGCTCGCCGTTGGCGGCGACCTGGCCGGCGCGCTCGCGCAGGCGGTCGAAGTCGAATACCAGGAACTGCCCGGTCAGGCGCGGATCGCTGTGGCCGGAGAACGCATCGAAGTACCTGGCCATGTCATCGGCGTACCAGATGCTGTCGTCGTAGTCGGCCGGACTGCCCAGGCCGCCCCACGTGTCGCGCTGCATGATCGCCGAGGCCGAGCGGTTCTCCACCTTGGTGTGGCCTACGCCGAAGTCCAGCGCGGAATAGTCGGCGAACTTGAACGTACCGCGGCCCTGGTACTGCTGCACCTTGGATTTGTTGTAGCTGTTCTGGAACACCGAACCGGTGACCAGCGCATCGGCGGCCTGCACGCCGCCCGGCGGCAGCGCGATGTTGATGATCGGCAGGTCGCCGCTGTAATCCACCGTGGTCTTGCCGCGCACGAAGGCGGCCACGCCGAGTACGCCAGCAGAGCCGTACGGGCCATCGGGCTGGGATTCGGCGGTGGAGTTGTGGACGTCGAAGGACAGGTCCAGCGCGTCGTTCACTTCCCAGTCCACGTTGAAGCCGAGCGAGTCCATGGTGTTCTTGGTGGCCAGCTTCATGCCGCCCATCGACACGTCCGAGTTGGTCATGTCCTCGCTGTAGATGATCGGCGCCGATATCGGGCCGTTGGTCCAGGTGCTGTCGCCGGGCCCGTAGTTGAACCACACCGAGAGTTCGCTGCGCTGCTGCTGCACCTTGTTTTCCACGTAGGTGTAATCGAGCGTGGTGGTGATGTTGTCCGCTGGCTTCCACTGGAAGGTGGCCTGGCCGTTGGTGCGCTGGCGCTGCACGCCATTGACGTTGTAGGCGGTGTTCTGCGGGCGCGCGTACACATCGCTGGGGCCGGGGCGGTTCTGGATGCGGTCCGCGTAGCCCTGGCCCGGCTGCGGCAGGGCGCGCCAGTCGCTGCTTTCATTGCCGTAGAAGGTGGCCCAGCCTTCGGCCACGGTGGCCTGGTTGAAGCCGGAGTCGCGCTCCTGGTAGCTACCGCTCAGGGTCACGCCGAAGCGGTCGTCGGCGTAGCGCTGGCTGAAGATGCCCGACAGTTCGCCGGTGACGCTGGAGCCCTGCAGGGTACGCGGCAGGTTGTCGTTGGAGCTGTCGTTGACCGCCTTCAGGCCGAGGCTGATCACCGGCTCGGATTCCAGCGGACGCATCGTCTTGATGTCGATGGTGGCACCGATGCCGCCGGTGGGATTGTCGGCGCGGGTGGTCTTGTACACCTCCACCGCCGAGATCGACTCGGAGGCGATGTTGGCGAAGTCGAACGAGCGCGAGCCGGACAGTCCGCCACCGCCGTTGCCGAGGTTGGAGGACGGCATCTGGCGGCCGTTGAGCAGCACCAGGTTGAAGTCCGGGCCGATGCCGCGCACGGTCACCTTGGAGCCTTCGCCGCTGGAGGTGCGGTCGATCGATACGCCGCTGATGCGCTGCAGCGATTCGGCCAGGTTGGTATCGGGGAACTTGCCGATGTCTTCGGCGACGATACCGTCGACCACGCCCTGGCTGTCGCGCTTGAGGTTCATCGACGAGGTGAGGCTGCCGCGGATGCCGGTGACCTGCACCGCGTCCAGCGTGGTCGGGTCGGGCGCCTCGCCCGTGGCCGGGCGGGTCGGATCCTGCGCCCAGGCAGGGCTGGCCAGCACGGCCAGCAGCGCGGAAGTGAGCATCGCCTTGCGGGGTACGACCTTGTACGTCTTCATGAAAGCTCCCTCCCCAGGGAAATCGATAATGGCGTCCTACGGCGTGATGGCACGGTTCAACCGCACACGGGCCGGATTGGGGGCCATCGTTGACAGCGTTGTCAACAATCGACCCTGCCATTGCGGATCCGCCCGGCACGGGCGCCACGTCCAGCGCTGTCATCCGGGCCGTATCGACGACCGGTAAAGCACCGTGGCGCAGGGCCTGCGGTGTGTTTCCTGCGGTATCCCGTGCTGCCGCTGCAGCACGCAGGCAGCGTTGTGCAGTGCAGAACGAAACTGCGCGGATGCCCGAAGCAGGCCGCCGTGCCGCCCATGTCCGGTCCGCTGACAGCGCTGGACAATCGATGACGAAGCGGGTTCCATGTGTGGCCGCCGAATGGCTGGCATACTCTTCAACAAGGACATGCAATGGACAACCCTGCTGCAGTGCGCGGGCAACACGTGCAAAGCAACCGCGTGGCGCTGACGGTGGTCACCGCGATCTTCTTCATGTGGGGCTTCCTGACCTGCCTCAACGACATCCTCATTCCGCACCTCAAGGCCGCCTTCGCGCTCACCTGGGTGCAGGCGATGCTGGTGCAGTTCACGTTCTTTGGTGCGTACTTCCTGATGTCGCTGCCGGCAGGGCGGTTGGTCGCGGCGGTGGGCTACAAGCGCGGCATCGTGGCCGGGCTGGCCATTGCCGGCGTGGGCGCGCTGCTGTTCTGGCCGGCGGCGCATGCGCATGTGTACGGGTTGTTCCTGGCGGCGTTGTTCGTGCTCGCCACCGGCATCACCGTGCTGCAGGTAGCGGCCAACCCGTACGTGGCGCTGCTGGGACCGGAGCAGACCGCGTCCAGCCGGCTGACGCTGGCGCAGTCGATGAATGCACTGGGCACCACGCTGGCGCCGCTGTTTGGCGGTCTGCTGATCCTGTCGGCCGAACCGCGCACCGATGAAGCCCTGGCGCTGCTGCCGCAGGCAGAGGCGCTGGCTTACCGCGCCGCCGAAGCGCAGTCGGTGCAGCTGCCGTACTTCGGCCTGGCGGTGGCGCTGTTCGTGCTGGCCGCAGCCATCTGGATGTTCCGCCTGCCGGCCATCCCGGGCGTGGAAGAAGGCGCCACCGGCGGGCGCATCCGCGACGCGCTGCGGCATCCGCACCTGCGCTACGGCGTGCTGGCGATCTTCTTCTACGTGGGCGCCGAGGTATCCATCGGCAGCGTGCTGGTCAACTTCCTGTCGATGCCGGGCATCGGCGAAGGGCTCACCGAGCAGGAAGCCACCCGGTATGTGTCGCTGTACTGGGGCGGTGCGCTGGTGGGGCGCCTGGTCGGCACCGTGCTGCTGGCACGGCTCGACCCGCGCCGCCTGCTGGGCATCTTCGCGCTGGTGGTGATGGCGCTGCTGGCGGTCACCATGCTGGCCGGTGGCGGGTTGGCCAAGTGGGCGGTGGTCAGCATCGGGCTGTTCAACTCGATCATGTTCCCGACCATCTTCGCGCTCGCCATCGCGCGGCTGGGCGCGTTGACCGGCAAGGGCTCCAGCCTGCTGGTGATGGCCATCGTGGGCGGTGCGGTGGTCCCGCTGGCGATGGGCTGGGTGGCCGACCACCACGGCCTGCAGCTGTCGTTCCTGCTGCCGATGCTGTGCTACCTGTACATCGTCTTTTACGCGTGGCGGGGCTCGCGCCTTTCCCCCTAGCGGTGCCGCACTGCTCAGCGGCGGCGCGGTGCGTGGGTGGATTCACGCACGAGCACCGCATGGTCCACGGTGACCATGCGGCCGCCGTCCGGGCTGCGGATGCGCTCGATCAGCTGCTCGGTAGCCAGCGTGCCCATGCGTGAGGTGGGCTGCCGCACGGTGGTCAGCGCCGGGTAGATGTGCCCGGCAATGGGCGTGTCGTCGAAGCCGCAGACCGACAGGTCCCTGGGGACGCGCAGGCCCCGTTGGCCGGCCACGCGATAGACCGCGGCCGCCATGTCGTCGTTGGCGGCGAAGATCGCCGTCGGTGGTTGCGGCAGGTCGAGCAGCGCGTTGGCCGCCTCGATACCGGATTCGAACGAGAACTGCCCGCTGGCCACCAGCGCCGGGTCGTAGGCGATGCCATGTTCGCGCAGTGCCTGGCGATAGCCGGCCAGGCGCCACTGGCAGGCGCCGTGCGCGCGCGGCCCCTTGATATGCGCAATGCGGCGGTGGCCTTGTGCAACCAGGTGGCCGATCAGCTCGACCACGGCGGTGGTCTCGTCCATGCGCACGCCGATGCGGCCTTCCGGATGGCGCGGGGCAATGCTGGCGAACGGGATCTCGTGCTCTTCCAGGTAGGCCAGCACCACCGCGTCGTCGGTCAGCGGCGGGATCAGCACCACGCCATCGGGACGCGAGTTCTCGAACAGCGCCGCCAGGTCGGGCAGGGTGCTGCGGCCGACGCCCACCGGCCCCAGGATCAGGTTGTAGTGGCTGGCGTGGCAGGCTTCCAGCATGCCGTTCTGGATTTCCATCAGGTAATTGCGCGAGGGATTGTTGTAAACCAGCGCCAATGCGTAGGAGCGCTGCCCGGCCAGGCTGCGCGCGGACAGGTTGGGCTTGTAGCCCAGCCGCGCCACTGCCGCGGCCACGCGCTCGCGGGTTTCGGTGCGCACGTTGGGCTCGTTGTTGAGCACGCGGGACACGGTCTTGATCGAAACGCCCGCAACCGCGGCGACATCCTCGATTCGACTACGCATGGTGCGGTGGATCCTATGTGGGAGCAGGTCGGCAGAGGCCGATGGTAGTGCGGCGGTGTCGAAACGGTGTTGCCGATGCAGGCGGATGTTGCCATGCCGCGATGGCTTGTGGCGTACCCGTCGATTTCGTGCGGCATCGCAACACTGACAGCCTGATCCACGCATGCGTTTGAGCGCCAGCCCCTGCTGGTGCGGGACCGACGTCGCCATGGCGACGCTGCGCGGTTGACAGCAATGGCCGTGCTTTGTATGACAGCGCTGTCAGCCAGGGGCGTTGAACCGATCCAAATGTCGTCGACACGACGTGCTGCGCGCCGCGCAGCGCGGCCGACGGCGGCAGCGCCCACCCCGATCGCGCGTCATTCCCACCGGAGGTAGATGTCAGTGAACAGCCCCAACAAGACCATCCTTGGTACCTGCCTGCTGTTGGCCCTGGCCGCATCGGTCGCCGCCGCGCCTGGCACTGGCGAGACGCTCAAGGACTGGCCGCGGGTGACCAGCGCGATCACGCCGGATGCCGCCATCGAAGCGCGCGTGCAGCAGATCCTGGCGCAGATGACCCTGGCGCAGAAGATCGGGCAGATGACCCAGGCCGAGATCAAGACCATCACCCCCGAGCAGGTCCGCCAGTACTACATCGGCTCGGTGCTCAACGGCGGCGGCTCGTGGCCGGGCATGGACAAGCACGCCACGGTGGCGCAGTGGCTGCAGCTGGCCGATGCCTACCGCGCGGCCTCGCTGGCCACCGACGCACGCACGCCGGTTCCGGTGATCTGGGGCACCGATGCGGTGCACGGGCACAACAACGTCTATGGCGCGACGCTGTTCCCGCACAACATCGGCCTGGGCGCGGCCGGCGATGCCGAGCTGGTCGAGCGCATCGGCCAGGCCACCGCACGCGCCACCCGCGCCACCGGCATCGACTGGGTGTTCGCGCCCACCCTGGCCGTGGCCCACGACCCACGCTGGGGCCGCACCTACGAGAGCTTCTCCTCCGATCCCGCCGTGGTGCGCGAGTACGCGCGTGCCTACGTCAAGGGCGCACAGGGTCGCTTCGCCGACGATGCCAACGTAGTGGCGACGGCCAAGCATTACATCGGCGATGGCGCCACCGACAACGGCCGCGACCAGGGCGAAGCACTGCTCGACAAGGCGGCCATGATCAACGTGCACGGCCAGGGGTATTACGGTGCGCTCGGTGAAGGCGTGCAGACGGTGATGGCCTCGTTCAACAGCTGGAATGACCGTGCCGGCCGCGTCGACTACGGCAAGATGCACGGCAGCAAGGCACTGCTCACCGATGCGTTGAAGGGCAAGATGGGCTTCGACGGGTTCGTGGTGTCCGACTGGAACGGCATCGCCCAGGTACCCGGCTGCCGCAACGACAGCTGCGCCCAGGCGATCAATGCCGGCATCGATATGGTGATGGTGCCCGACGACTGGAAGGCGTTCATCGCCAACACCACCGCGCAGGTGCAGCGCGGTGAGATTCCGATGGCACGCATCGACGATGCGGTCACCCGCATCCTGCGGGTGAAGCTGCGCGCCGGATTGTTCGAGCACAAACCCTCCGACAGCCGCCATGCCGGGGATGCCAACGCCGTGCAGGATCGTGCATTGGCGCGCCGCGCGGTGCGCGAGTCGCTGGTGCTGCTGAAGAACCAGGACAAGGTGCTGCCGCTGCGCCGCGATGCGCGGGTGCTGGTGGTGGGCAAGAGCGCCGACAGCCTGTCCGACCAGGCCGGTGGCTGGTCGCTGACCTGGCAGGGCACGGAGAACACCAACGCCGATTTCCCGAATGCCGATTCGGTACTCGGTGCGTTGCGTGCCGAGCTGGGCGCGCAGCAGGTGACCTACAGCGCCGATGGCACCGGGCTGGATGCCGGGCAGTTCGACGTCGTGGTCGCGGTGGTTGGGGAGACACCGTATGCCGAAACCAATGGTGACATCCTGTCCTCCGATTCGGTCAGCCACAGCCGCACCTACCCGCAGGATCTGGCCGTGTTGCGCGCGGCCACGGCGACCGGCAAGCCGGTGGTGACCGTGTATTTCTCCGGCCGCCCGATGTACACCAACGACCTGCTCAACCTGTCGCAGGCCTTCGTGGCAGCATGGCTGCCCGGCACCGAGGGCAAGGGCGTCACCGACGTGCTGGTGGCCGGCAAGGACGGCAAGGCGGCGCATGATTTCCGTGGCCGGCTGAGCTTCCCGTGGCCGGGCGTGCCGTGCCCGGCGCCGATCGACCGACCGGATCCCAAGCAGCCGCCGCTGTTCACGCTGGGCTATGGCCTGCATTACGGTGCGGCAGGGAATGTCGCGCGCCTGCCCGAAGCCAACCCGGACAACTGCGGCGACGTGACCACGCTGCCGATCTTCAACCGCGCCGACACGCCGCCGTTCTCGCTGCACGTTGCCGCCGCCGGCGCCACCCAGCCGCTGGGCAATGATCTCAATGCCACGCTGCGGTGGCCGACCGCAGCGCCCGTGGTGCAGGTGCGCACGGTGCAGGTGAACACCCAGCAGGACGCCAAGGAGGTCACGTGGCTGGCGCCGGCGCAGCTCATCGCCCGCAGTACCTCGCGGCGCAACCTCGGCGCACTGGCGCGCAACCACGGCGCGTTGCAGTTCGACGTGCAGCTGGTGCAGCGCCCGGCCGTGCCGGTGAAGGTGACCATGCAGTGCGGTACCGGCTGCGAGGGCGGGGTGGATATCGCACCGCTGCTGGCCAAACTGATGCCGGGGCAGAAGCAGACGGTGACCGTGCCGCTGGCGTGCTTCGCCAAATACGGCGTGGACTTGGGCGCGGTGGACGCGCCGTTCGTGGTGAGTGCGGACAAACCGTTTGCTGCAGCGTTCACCCAGGTGCGGGTGTCGGTGGATGCGGACAAGGCGGAGGGCGCGGTCAGCTGCCCGTGAAGCAACGGTAGAGCCGAGCCATGCTCGGCTGGCGGCCCAGGATGGCCTCTGCGCCACCTTCGTTTCATGCCGGATCGGAGAGCAGCCGAGCATGGCTCGGCTCTACCCTGGTTCGTTTCGTGCCGGATGGGAGAGCAGCCGAGCATGGCTCGGCTCTACCCTGGTCCGTTTCATGCCGGATGGGAGAGCAGCCGAGCATGGCTCGGCTCTACCCCCCGCGCGACGAAAAAGGCCCCGCAGTGCGGGGCCTTTTTCTATCTCGATGCCGCGCCGATCAGCGCTTCATCGAACCGAAGAACTCGTCGTTGGACTTGGTGTTCTTCATCTTGTCGAGCAGGAATTCCATTGCCGCCATTTCATCCATCGGATGCAGCAGCTTGCGCAGGATCCAGATCTTCTGCAGCAGTTCCGGTTCGATCAGCAGGTCTTCGCGACGGGTGCCCGAGCGGTTGATGTCGATCGCCGGGAACACGCGCTTTTCAGAGATGCGACGGCTCAGGTGCACTTCGCTGTTGCCGGTGCCCTTGAACTCTTCGTAGATCACCTCGTCCATCTTGCTGCCGGTATCGACCAGCGCGGTGGCGATGATGGTCAGGCTGCCGCCTTCCTCCACGTTACGCGCCGCGCCGAAGAAGCGCTTCGGACGGTGCAGGGCGTTGGCGTCCACACCACCGGTAAGCACCTTGCCGGAGCTGGGCACCACGTTGTTGTAGGCACGTGCCAGGCGGGTGATCGAGTCGAGCAGGATCACCACGTCTTTCTTGTGCTCGACCAGGCGCTTGGCACGCTCGATCACCATTTCGGCGACCTGCACGTGACGGGCGGCCGGCTCGTCGAAGGTGGAGCTGATGACTTCGCCGCGCACGGTGCGCTGCATTTCGGTCACTTCTTCCGGGCGCTCGTCGATCAGCAGCACGATCAGGTGCACGTCCGGATGATTGGTGGTGATCGCCGTGGCCACCTGCTGCATCATCATCGTCTTACCGGCCTTGGGCTGGGAGACGATCAGCGAACGCTGACCCTTGCCCTGCGGTGCCATCAGATCGAGGATGCGGCCGGTGATGTCTTCGGACGAACCGTTGCCACGTTCCAGGGTGAAGCGCTTGCGCGGGAACAGCGGGGTGAGGTTCTCGAACAGCACCTTGTTCTTGGACGCTTCCAGCGGCTCACCGTTGATGGTGTCCACGATCGACAGCGCGAAGTAACGCTCGCCATCCTTCGGGAAGCGGATGCGGCCGGACAGGTGGTCGCCGGTACGCAGGTTGAAGCGGCGGATCTGGCTGGGCGAAATGTAGGTATCGTCCGGGCCGGCCAGGTAGCTGGCTTCGGCCGCGCGCAGGAAGCCGAAGCCGTCGGGCAGGATTTCCAGCACGCCGTCGGCGGCGACGCCGTCGCCGTGGCGGGTGAGCACCTTGAGCAGGGCGAAGATCACGTCCTGCTTGCGGGCACGCGCCACGCCTTCGGAGATCTGCAGCTGCTCGGCGATTTCCAGCAGCTTCTGCGCCGGCATCCGCTTGAGGTCGCTCAGCGAATAGACCGGGAAGCCTTCAGGCACATTGGCCTGCTGGCTGCGCACGAACGGCTGCTGCGGTTCGTTGTTGTCCTGCGGCATACCGTCATCGTTGTAGCGATCGCCACCGCGGCTGCGGTCACGGCGATTGCGGAAACGGTCGCGGCGGTTGCCCTGGCCCTGACCTTGGCCTTGGCCCTGGTTCTGACCTTGGCCTTGACCCTGGTACGGGTTCTGCCCGCCCTTGGGTGCGTTGTTGCCGTTGCCGTTGCCGTTGTGGTTGCGCTGGCCACCGTCGCCGGTGTCCTGCTGCGCACCGCCCTGGCCCGACGAGGATTCGCCAGCGTGGGGGGCAGGTGCCTGCTGCGGTGCCGACGGCGCGGCGACCGGCGCCGGCGCGTCAGGCGCGGCAGCCAGGGGCAGGGCGGATTGATGCGTGGGAGAAGAACCGGTTTCGGCAGCGGTGTTGGCGGCGGCCTTGGCGACGCGCGGCTTGCGCACGCGCTTCTCGGCAGGCGCGTCGGCGCTCCCGGGTTCGGAAGTAGTGATATCGGACAAGTGCTGGATTCCTCGCTAGAAGGTGCGAGCGCCCGGCAGGGCGGCGAACGTTGGGAAAGGATCTGGAAGGAAACAACGTCCAGAAGATGCGGCGCGCGAATGCGGCCGGATATGCCGACACTAACACCGGCTCGCGGCAGCGCGCAAGCCGGGCGGGGCAGGGTCATTCATGCGGGCGCAGGCCCGCGTGGCAGCCGGAGGGGACCGGCTGCCTGCCAGGGTCAGGCCAGGGCCTTGTCCAGCATGCCGGCGAGCTGGGCCTTGCCCACCGCGCCAACCTGCTGCGCCTGGACTTCGCCGTTCTTGAAGACCAGCAGCATCGGGATCGAGCGCACGTGGTACTTGGCGGCCAGTTCGCGCTGTTCGTCGACGTTGACCTTGGCGATCTTGGCGCGCCCGTTGTAGGCGTCGGCCAGCTCGTCCAGCGCCGGGGCGATCATCTTGCAGGGGCCACACCATTCGGCCCAGAAATCGACCAGCACCGGCTCTTTGGAATCCAGTACTGCGCTTTGGAAGTCAGCGGTGCTGACATGTACAACCTTGTCGCTCATCTTGGTCTCTCGTCTGGAAATGCACCCGGCCGGGCCGGAGGAGGTTGAAGTTGGACGCCACCGACCGGTGCCGTCCGCGTCTGCTGCCTCGTGACCGCACAGGCGGTCAGCGGTGCGCCAGGTGGATGCCTGGTCGCTCACGGCGGGCAGTGTACCGCTAACGTCGCAGGCGGGCAGAGATGGGGTGGAACCGAGCATCCTGTGATTGGCGTCCCGGTTTAATCGGGCAACTGAGGAGGATATGTGGGTGCTGGAGAGGCAGTACCAGCGGGCGCGCGCGTCCCGTTCAACTGGCGGCAGGCGCGGTGAAACCGGTGAAAAAGCGCCCTCTTCGACCCTCTCGTCGACGGCCAGGTCCGGCCCATGGCCGGCGGTCTCGCCGACGGCTGCGACGCCAGAGCCCGGTTTGGCGCCGACATTGCGCTAAACTGCCCCACTGTGCGGCGCCCCAGGACCCGATGGTCCGGCCCCGCCGATCCCGGCGCAGGGCCCGCAATGGCGACGGTGCCCCCCAAGATTGCAAGCCTCCCGCGCACCGCTGCCGGGCAGGCCTTACCAAGACGGACACATGAGCGACAAACCGCTGACCGATTTGACCTTTTCCTCCTTCGAACTGCATCCGGCCCTGCAGGCCGGCCTTGAAGGAGCCGGATTCACCCGTTGCACGCCCATCCAGGCGCTGACCCTGCCAGTCGCACTGCCCGGCGGCGACGTCGCCGGCCAGGCCCAGACCGGTACCGGCAAGACGCTGGCCTTCCTGGTCGCGGTGGTGAACCGCCTGCTGACCCGCCCGGCACTGGCCGACCGCAAGCCCGAAGACCCGCGCGCGCTGATCCTGGCCCCGACCCGCGAACTGGCCATCCAGATCCACAAGGATGCGGTCAAGTTCGGTTCGGACCTGGGCCTGCGCTTTGCGCTGGTTTACGGCGGCGTGGATTACGACAAGCAGCGCGAGATCCTGCAGCAGGGCGTGGACGTGATCATCGCCACCCCGGGCCGCCTGATCGACTACGT
This sequence comes from Stenotrophomonas sp. Ste86, assembly GCF_024519465.1. Classification (GTDB taxonomy): domain Bacteria; phylum Pseudomonadota; class Gammaproteobacteria; order Xanthomonadales; family Xanthomonadaceae; genus Stenotrophomonas. Next base: position 19,103 of record NZ_JALJRW010000010.1, read on the forward strand.
CAAGCAGCACAAGGTGGTCTCGCTGCACGCCTGCGAAATCTGCGTGCTCGACGAAGCCGACCGCATGTTCGACCTGGGCTTCATCAAGGACATCCGCTTCCTGCTGCGGCGCATGCCCGAGCGCTCGACGCGCCAGACGCTGCTGTTCAGCGCCACGCTCAGCCACCGCGTGCTGGAGCTGGCCTACGAGCACATGAACGAGCCGCAGAAGCTGGTGGTGGAGAGCGAGTCGATCACCGCCGCCCGCGTGCGCCAGCGCATCTACTTCCCGGCCGACGAAGAGAAGATCCCGCTGCTGCTGGGCCTGCTGTCGCGCAGCGAAGGCGCGCGCACGATGGTCTTCGTCAACACCAAGGTGTTCGTCGAGCGTGTTGCCCGGTCGCTGGAAAAGGCCGGCTACCGCGTGGGCGTGCTGTCCGGCGATGTGCCGCAGAAGAAGCGTGAGAGCCTGCTCAACCGCTTCCAGAAGGGCCAGCTGGAAATCCTGGTGGCTACCGACGTGGCCGCGCGCGGCCTGCACATCGACGGCATCAAGTACGTCTACAACTACGACCTGCCCTTCGACGCCGAAGACTACGTGCACCGCATCGGCCGTACCGCCCGGCTGGGCGAGGAAGGCGATGCGATCAGCTTCGCCTGCGAGCGCTATGCGATGGGCCTGCCGGACATCGAGGCCTACATCGAGCAGAAGATCCCGGTCGAGCCGGTGACCAGCGAGATCCTGACCTCGCTGCCGCGCGCCGCACGCGCACCGGCCGCGCCGGGCGAGGAAGGCGACGACGAGAACGAGAGCGTTGGCCAGATCTTCCGTGAAGCGCGCGAAGCGCGTGCGGCGGAAGAACAGCGTCGTGGCGGTGGCAGCAGCAGCGGGCGCGGCGGCAAGCCTTCCGCCGGCCGTGGCGAGCGCCGCGCGCCCGGTGAGCGCAGTGCCGATGGCAAGCCGCGCCGTGAGCGCAAGCCGCGCGTGGAAGGTGAGGCACCGGTCGTCGTGGCCGATGCAGAGGCCGCGCCGCAGGTTGCGCCGACTGCGGCTCCGACCGCTGCCCCGACTGCCGAAGGCAGTCCGGCCGTGGACGGCGAGCGCGCGCCGCGCAAGCGTCGTCGTCGTCGCAACGGCCGTCCGGTCGAAGGCGCCGAGGGTGCGGCAGCGACCGGCCCGGTGACGCCGGTGCAGGTGGCGGCCAAGCCGATGCGCGGCACGCCGGCTGCCGATCCGAGCGCGTCCTTCCTGACCCGCATCGGTCGCAAGATCCGTCGGATGCTGTCCGGGTCGTAAGACCTGACGCCAGACCTGCGCGGTCCGAGGTCCCGCCCCCTTGGTAAGGGGGTTGTCGCGAAGCGACGGGGATCCGCTGCTGATACTGCGGGGCCCATGGTTGGCGCAGCCAACCGTGGGGCGACAGCGCGAATGCGATGTTGCGTCCCCCGGCCAACGGCCGGCACGATCGATGCACCCCCACCTGCACGTCGTCACCCTCGTCCTGCATAATCAGGGGATGAGCGTCCTGCGTTTTGACAATGTCAGCAAACAGTATGCCGGCGGCCACCAGGCCCTGGTCGACGTCAGCTTTGATGTCGCCCCCGGCGAAATGCTGTTCGTCACCGGTCACTCCGGTGCGGGCAAGAGCACCCTGCTCAAGTTGATCCACCTCGACGAGCGGCCCAGCCGTGGCGCGGTGATCTTCGATGAGCGCAACCTGCTGAAGGTGCGTGGCGGCAATATTCCGCGTCACCGGCGGCAGGTGGGGGCGGTCTACCAGGACCACCGCCTGCTGATGGACCGCAGCATCGCCGAGAACGTGGCGTTGCCGCTGATCCTGCGCGGCACCCGCCGCGCCGACATCGGCAAGCGCGTGCGCTCGGTGCTTGAACGCATGGGCCTGGGCCACCGCGAAAAGGCACTGCCCTCGCAGCTGTCGGCTGGCGAGCAGCAGCGCGTCGGCATCGCCCGCGCGATTGTCAGCGAGCCCAAGCTGCTGGTTGCCGACGAACCCACCGGCAATCTCGATCCGACCCTGGCGGCGGAAATTATGGCGCTGTTCGCCGAGCTGCCCGATCGCGGCACCAGCGTGCTGGTCGTCAGCCATGACCTGGCGCTGCTGCGGCACATGCGCAAGCGCGTGCTGATCCTGGACCACGGCAAGCTGATCGACGACATCTCGCCGCAGGACCTGGCCGAATGAACGCACCCCTCAACAAGGAAGCCGCGGCGCCGTCGCGCCTGGGCGTATGGTTGCACCACCATGGCCACAGCGTGGTGTTCAGCCTGGGCCGCGCCTGGCGCAAGCCGTGGGCGACGCTGCTCACCATCATGGTGATGGCGCTGGCCCTGGCGTTGCCGCTGGGCCTGTCGATCGCGCTGGACAACCTCACGCATTTCGCCGGCAGCGTGCAGCAGTCGCGCGACATCAACCTGTTCCTCAAGCCGGACGTTGCCGCAGCGGCGGCCGGGCAGGTGGCCGATTCGCTGCGCGGTCGTGCCGACGTGGGCAACGTCACCGTGCAGACCCCCGAGCAAGGGCTGCAGGAACTGCGCGAAGGGGCCGGGCTGGGTGAGGCGATCGATGCGCTGCACGACAATCCTCTGCCTACCCTGCTGATCGTGACCCCGACCGCCGGCACCGATGATGCGCGCCTGGCCACCTCGCTGGAGGGCCTGCCACAGGCCGACCTGGTCCAGCACGATGCGCTGTGGCGCAGGCGCCTGGACGCCTGGCTGGGCTTTGGCACGCGGCTGGTGCAGGTGCTGTCGGTGCTGCTGGGCCTGGGCGCGGCGCTGGTGGTGGGCAATACCGTGCGGCTGGACATCCAGGCGCGCCGCGACGAGATCGGCGTGCTGCAGCTGCTGGGCGCCAGCGATGGCTTCATCCGCCGCCCGTTCCTGTACCTGGGCGCGTGGTACGGACTGGGCGCCGGTGCACTGGCGTTGGGCCTGATCGGCGTGGCCGGGCTGGCGCTGCGCCCGCCGCTGGCCGCGTTGTCGGAAAGTTATGCCAGCCCGTTCGTGCTGCATGGGTTGGACCTGCTGCATTCATCGTTCGTGCTGGTCGGCACCGTGGTGCTGGGCTGGCTGGGCGCGTGGCTGGTGACGGGGCATTTCCTGCGCCAGACCCGACCGACCGAAACCTGAGGCCCGCATGCGCCCGCAAGCCCTGAAGCACCTGGTCGACGATGCACCGCGCGTGATGGTGGTCGACGGTTCCAAGCTGGTCCGCAAGTTGATTGCCGATGTGCTGCAACGCGAACTGCCGGACGTGGACGTGGTGGGCTGCGCAAGCATCGAAGAGGCGCGCAGCGCGCTGGCGGCCGGGCCGGTGAACCTGGTCACCACCTCGCTCACGCTCAGCGACGGCGATGGCCTGGCGCTGGCACGTCTGGTGCGCGAAACTGCCGGGCAGGCCTATGTGCCGGTAATCGTGGTGTCCGGCGATGCGCAGCAGCACCTGGAGCAACGCCGCTTCACCGAATACGTCACCGACTATTTCGACAAGGCACTGGGGCATGAAGCGCTGGCCACCTTCATCCGTGGCTACGTGCAGCCGGAGACCATTCCCGGCGCGACCATCCTGTATGTCGAGGACAGCCGCGTGGTTGCCGAGGCGACCAAGCGCATGCTCGAACGCCAGGGCCTGCGCGTGCTGCACGTGATGACCGCCGAAGAGGCCTTCGCGCTGCTCACCGCCGAATCGCTCGGGCGCAGCAGCCACCGCATCGACCTGGTGCTTACCGACGTCACCCTCAAGGGTGAGCTCAGCGGCCTGGATGTTGTCGAGCGCGTGCGCGTGGACTTCGGCTACGGCAAGCGCCGCCTGCCGGTGCTGGTGATGACCGGCGACGGCAACCCGCTCAACCAGTCCGGCCTGCTGCAGGCCGGTGCCAACGATCTGGTGCAGAAGCCGATCGAAGAACGCCTGCTGGTGACCAAGGTGCTGTTCCAGCTGCGCCTGGCCCGGCTCAACGACAAACCCGTGGTGCGATGAACGACGAGGCAACCTCGAGCATCCAGCTCGAACCGAGCTGGAAGGCCCGTATTGGCGAGTGGCTGCTGCGTCCGGAGATGCGTGAGCTGTCCAGCTTCCTGCGCCAGCGCAAGGCCGCCGGTGCGCATGTATTCCCGCCCGGCCCGCAGATATTCGCGGCCTTTGACGCCACCCCGTTCGAGCAGGTCAAGGTGGTGATCCTCGGCCAGGATCCGTATCACGGTGTTGGGCAGGCCCATGGCCTGAGTTTCTCGGTGATGCCCGGCGTGCCGGTGCCGCCGTCGCTGCTCAACATCTACAAGGAACTGGAGGCCGACCTGGGCATCCCGCGCCCGGACCACGGGTGCCTGCTGCCGTGGGCGCGCCAGGGTGTACTGCTGCTCAATGCGGTGCTCACCGTGGAAGAGGGGCAGGCCGGCGCGCACCAGAAGCGCGGCTGGGAAGGGTTCACCGACCACGTCGTGGACACCCTCAACCGCGAGCGCGAGGGCCTGGTGTTCATGCTGTGGGGCAGTTACGCGCAGCAGAAGGGCAAGGTGATCGACACCGGTCGCCACCGCGTGCTCAAGGCGCCGCATCCGTCGCCGCTGTCGGCGCACCGCGGCTTCCTCGGCTGCCATCACTTCTCGATGGCCAACGCGTACCTGCAGCGCCGTGGGCAGACCGCGATCGACTGGTCTTTGCCGCCGCGCGCGGCGCTGTAACCCGCGCTGGCCCCCGGCCGACGGCCGGGATGCGCGGCGATCACCACGCCGCGACGATTATCTCAATCGGTCAGCATTTCCATGATCGCGCGCGCCACCTGGCGTTTGCGCGCCGGCATCCGTCGCAGCAGCGAGAGAATCTCGGTTTCCTGGACGGTGCGTGCCGCCTCCACCGGCGCCGGCTCGGGGAGCGGCAGTTCGGCGCCATCGTCGGGACGGCCGGGACCGCGCCCCGTGGCCAACCATTCAAAATGGACTTGCGTCACAATTGCGACGCGTGAAAGATGTTGGACGCTCGGGGATGTGCCGCCTTCCCGTTCCCATTGCGCCACGGCGCTACGGCGCACGCCGGTTTCCAACGCCAACTGTGTCTGGGACAGGCCAGCCGTTAATCGGGCCCGCCGGATTCTGTCGCACATCGCCTGCATTTACTGCCCCCTTTCCCTGTTAGGTAAGCACGGCTTCCCTGAAAGCAATTCTTTTGTCCTGTGTACAGAACTGCTTCCGCTTGCTGCTGCAGCAGGGGGAATGGTTGGACGCTGACCCGCCGGCAAGCGTCGCTTCCCCCGTGTTTCACGCCGCCTTGATTTGACGGACTTTTAGTTACCCCGCATTAATCGTCCCGAACCGGACATAAACGGATTCCCAAGCGGGAAACGACACCGGCAGCTGACGATCAGAACGGCGACGGAATAAATCCATCGCCACGGTCGGCCGCTGCTCAAAATCGGCGGGGACGCACGTATGGTTAATGTGAAAGGCGTGAAAGTTTCGTCATTGCGATGGCAGGCATGGGTGCTGATCGCAATACTGGCGGTGCTTTCATGCCTGGGCCGTGCGCAGGCGCAGTCGGCCTGTACGGCCGGTGCCTGCGTCAGCGCCGGGCCCCGGCTGGCCTCGGTCGATTCGACCCAGAGCCCTGTTCTCAATCTGTTGTTCGGCGCGCTGCTGCCGGGCACGACGGTCAATCTGAGCGTGGCCGACTGGAACAACCTGGCCGGCGCCAGAATCAACCTCAACGCGCTGCTGACCCAGCTCAACGGCGGCGTGGTAGTCAGCGATCCCAGCCAGGTTCTCAACGCCAGCATCACCCTGGGCCAGTTGCGCGCGGCGATGGTGCAGGTGCTGCAGGCCGACGGCCAGACCGCGGCGGCCAACGTACTCAACGCGCTGCCGCTGGGCGTGGCCGGTACCTCCGGCAGCATCCGCCTGGCCGACCTGCTGCAGATCGCGTTGCCCACCGGCTCGCTGGCCACGGTGAACTTGAACGTGCTCGACCTGCTGACCGGCGGCGTGCAGCTGTACAACTTCCGCAACGTGTTGACCACGCCCACGCCGATCACCGTCAACACCGCCGCGCTCGGCCTCAATGGCGTGGCCAACGTGCGGTTGTGGCTGCAGGTGGTGGAGCCGCCGGTCTACACCTGCGGCGCGGTCGGTGCGGCATTCCACAGCGCGGCGATCCGCATCAAGCTCGACCTCGACCTTGTGCAGGGCCTGAACACCGGCACCCTCAGCGCCGCGCTCAGCGGGCTCAATCTGCTGGGGGTGTCGTTGTCCAACACCAGCATCAGCGCCAGCGTGCTGCACCTGCAGGTGTACGCCGACGTGGCCCGGGCCGAAGGCTCGATCTCGGCGATCAACCTGGTGGGCAATGCGGTCACGCTGCAGGCGCGCCCCGGTTTGGTGAACCTGTATGTCGGTCAGATCAGCGATGCGACCTTCTTCAACCGCAGCACGGTGCTGACCTCCACCGCGCTGAGCGCGGCGACGCTGACCTCGCTGAGCGTGAGCGTGCGGGTGTCGGCCAACGTCCTCGGCATCCTGACCCCCATCGCCGACGTGACCGTGCCACTGACGGTGACCATCCGTAGTTACGCCACCGCGACGCCGGGCCTGCAGAGCGCGAGCTTCACCGGCCCGTACCCACAGACCCGCACGCTCACCGCCGGGACGGTCAGCGCCGCGACGATGGTCTCCACGCTGGTCAACTCGCTGAGCATCCAGGTGACCAGCGGCAATCCGACGGTGACGCTGCTGGCCGGCATCGCCTTGCCGCTGCCGGTGGCCGACCTGGTCAACGGCATCGTCAACGCGCTGCTGACGCCGATCCGCACGCAGGTTAACGCCCTGGTCACCCCCGTGCTGACCGCACTGCTGGGCGGACTGGTAGACAACCTGCTGGCGCTGCTGGGCATCCGCATCGGCCAGGCGGTGTTCACCGTGGAAGGCGTGACCCAGGCGTGCGCAGCTACCCTGCAGCTGGTCAAGGACCTGCAGCCGACCAGCGACACCGGGCGCTTCAACCTGTCCATCACCTACAACGGCAGCACCGTCGGCTCTGCGAGCAACGTCGGCAACAACGGTGCCACCGCTGCCGTCATCACCGTACCCGGCGGCAGCTACGCGCTGGCCGAGGCGGCGGCTGCCGGCACCACGCTCACGCGCTACGCCAGCAGTTGGCAGTGCCTGGACCAGAACAACGCGGTGGTGTCCTCCGGCACCGGCGGCAGCTTCACCCTGCAGGCGCCGGCGATGACCGCCACCGCGGTCACCCTGGTGTGCCGCATCACCAATCGAACGCGACAGGCCGACTTGTCGATCACCAAGAGCGATGGCAGCGGCAGCTACACGCCGGGCGGCACGGCGACCTACACGCTGCTGGTGAGCAATGGCGGTCCCGATGCGGTCACCAATGCGGTGGTCACCGACACCCTGCCCAACGGCACCACATTGCGTGGCGCGTGGACCTGCAGTGCGTCCACCGGCAGCGCCTGCGCGGTGGCCACGGGTGGGGCGGTGGGCGATGGCGCGGTCAACGTCGGGGTGAACCTGATCAATGGCGGGCAGGCAACGATCAGTGTGCCGGTGAGTTTCAGCAGCAACCCGGGCGCGTACTGACGCGCGCGGTGGCAGTGCAGTGGGCGCGGGGATGACCTCGCGCTGGGGATGGACAGGATCATCGTGACCGACCGGCCCGCAAGGGCAGGGCGAACGCTTTCGAGGATGAGCGCATGGCAGCAACCGGCAAGCAGGGCAGGGCAGGCAGGGCATCGGCCCGCATCGCATGCGCGATGGCCCTGTTGATGGTGCTGCTGCCGCCGCCGCTGCTGGCCCAGGGTTACCCCAACCCACTCAACAACACTGCCAGCGTGACGGCGCCGACGGATGTGTCCGATCCCACGCCGGGCAACAACAGCGCCACCGATACCAACGCACTGGCGCTGCAAGCGCAGTTGAGCGTGACCAAGACGCTGCTCAGCGCCAGCCCGGTCGCCGCGGGCGGGGCCGTGCAGTACCGCATCCAGGTCAACAACGCCGGGCCGTCGGCAGCGTCAGCCGTCGGCGTGGTCGACAACGTGTCCGCGCTGCTCACCAATGTCAGCTGGACCTGCCAGGGCACCACCGCGGCATCGTCATGCGCGCAGTCCAACGGCACCGGCAACGCGATCAACGTGCAGGTCAACGTGGCCGTGGGGGACAGCGTGGTGCTGCTGGTCAACGCCACCGCACCGACCGCCACGCCGGCCACGGTGCCGGCCAACAGCGTGGCGCTGGTGCTGCCGCCAGGCACGACCGATCCGACCCCGGGCGACAACACCGCCACCACGCCGGCGGTGCCGGTGCAGCCCAACGCGCTGGTGGCCAACAACGATACCTTCGCCACGCCCATCTCCTCGACCACCGGCGGCAACACGCCGACGGTGCTGGCCAACGACACGCTCAACGGCGCGCCGGTGAACGGTACCAACCTGATCATCGCGCTGCAGAATGCGCCGGCCGGCTTCACCATCAACGGCGCCGGTGTGATTGCGGTACCCGCGGGGGCGACGGCGGGCGCGACCAGCCTGACCTACCAGATCTGCGAGAACGCCTCGCCGTCCAACTGCGCCACCGCCATTGCCAGTGTCATCATCGGTCCCACGGCGGTGAACGACAGCTTCAACGCCACCGGTGGCGCGCCGTCGTTGAGCGGCACCGTAGCGGGCAACGACAATGCACCGGCCGGTGCGCAGTTCAGCGTGACCGGTACGCCGCCGGCCGGGCTCACCCTCAACAGCGACGGCAGCTTCGCCTATGCACCTGCCGGCGGCATCGCCGCGGCAACCTCCTTCCAGTACCAGGTCTGCCTGCCGGCACCGAACGGTGGCGTGTGCGCGACGGCGACCGCGTCGATCGTGGTCAATGCCAATGCGCTGGTCGCGGTCGATGACACCTTCGCCACGCCGATCCCGCCCGGCGCCGGTGGCGTCACCCCGAGCGTGCTCGGCAACGACACCTTCAATGCCGGTGCAGTGCCCACCGCGCAGGTCACGCTGAGCCTGGTCGGTGCGCCGGCCGGTGTTGCGATCAACCCCAACGGCACGATCCAGGTGCCGGCCACGGCGGCCGCCGGTCCTCTGGCGCTGACCTACCGCTTCTGCGAGATCGTACTGCCGGCCAACTGCGCCACCGCCACCGCCACTCTGGTCATCAGCCCCGATGCGGTGAACGACACGGTCACCACGCCGGGCGGCGGTCAGCCGGCGACCGGCAGCCTGGCCGGCAACGACACCATCGCCAGCGGTTCCACCTACACGCTCGGCATCGCACCGACGCGCGGCACGGCCGTGGTCAATGCCGATGGCACCTTCACCTACACCCCCACCAACGCCAACACCGGGCCGGACAGCTTCACCTACCAGGTGTGTCTGCCGGCACCGAACAACAGCGTGTGCGATACCGCCACGGTCAGCGTCAACGTACAGGGCAACGTGATCGTCGCGGTGAACGACACCTTCGCCACGCCGCTGCAGCCCGGTGCGACCAGCCCGGCCAGCCTGCTGGCCAATGACACCCTCAACGGTGCGGCGGTGGTGCCAGGCACGGCCAGCCTGGTGCTCACCGGTGCGCCGGCCGGCTACACCGTCAACGCCGCTGGACAGGTCGTGATTCCGGGCGGCGCGGCGGCCGGCGAGGTGACCTTCAGTTACCAGCTCTGCGAACAGGCCACGCCGGGCAACTGCGCTACGGCCGATGTGCAGTTGGTGATCGCCCCCGATGCGGTCGATGACACGTTCGCGGCCACGGCGGGCATCGCGTTGACCGGCACCGTGGCCGGCAACGACAACGTGTCTGCCGGTGCGCAGTTCAGCCTGCTGGCCGGGGCCGCGCACGGCAGCGTGGGCGTCAACGCCGATGGCAGCTTCAGCTATACCGCGCAGGCGGCCTACACCGGGCCGGACAGCTTCCGTTACCAGGTGTGCCTGCCGGCACCGGATGCGTCGGTCTGCGATGCCGCGTCGGTGACGATCAACGTCAGCCCCGGCGCGATCGTCGCCGGCAACGATGACTTCAGCAGCGCGCCGCTGACCGGTGCAGGTGGGCTGACCGCCAGCGTGCTGGCCAACGACACCCTCAACGGCGTCGCCATCCTGCCGGCGCAGGCCACGCTGTCGTTGATCAATGCACCGCCGGCCGGTTACACGCTCGAACCCGACGGCCAGTTGCAGGTGCCCGCCGGTGCGCCGGCCGGCCCCGTCGGCCTGACCTACCAGCTGTGCCAGGCCGGCACCGGCAACTGCACCACCGCGACCATAGCCGTGGTGATCGCCCCCGATGCGGTGGCCGATGCATTCACCACGCAAGTCGCTACAGCGCTCAACGGCACTGTGGCGGTCAATGACAACATCGCTGCCGGTACCACCTTCGCCACCACCGGCGCAGTGCCGCCGGGCCTGGTGTTCAACACCGATGGCAGCTTCACCTATACGCCGCCAGCGCAGTACACCGGTACCACCACGTTCCTCTATCAGGCGTGCCTGGCCGCGCCGCTGGCGGGTGTCTGCGATAGCGCCACGGTCACCCTCAACGTCAACGCCGGCACCCTGGTGGCCAACGATGACGATTTCCGCGCGGCGATCATCAACCCGGCCAGCGGCGGCACCACCAACAGCGTGCTGGGCAACGACACCCTCAATGGCGCGATTCCGCCTGCGCCTGCCGATGTGATCCTGTCCCTCATCGGTGCGCCGGCGGGGTATGTGCTCAACAGCAACGGCACGATTTCGGTACCCGGCGGTGCGGCGGCCGGCGCGGTCGATTTCTCCTATCAGTTGTGCGAAGCCGCGCTGCCCGGCAACTGCACTACGGCGGCGGTGCGCCTGCTGCTGGCGCCGGTTGCGGTCAACGACACCTTCAGTACGCCGGTGGGTGTTGCACTGACCGGCAGCGTGGTCGGCAACGACAACGTGCCTGCCAATGCCACCTTCAGCCTCAGCGGCACCGCCCCGGCCGGGCTGGTGTTCAATCCCACCGGTGGCTTCACCTACACGCCGCCGGCGGGCATCCAGGGCGCGGTCACCTTCGCCTACCAGGCCTGCCTGCCGGCGCCTGACACCAGCGTGTGCGCCGGGGCCTCGGTCACCGTCAACGTCAACGCCGGCACCCTGGTCGCCAACGACGATGACGTCCGCGCCACGCCGATCAATCCCGGCACGGGCGGCAGCACCGCATCGGTGCTCAACAACGACAGCCTCAACGGCAGCGTGCCGCCGGCCTCGGCCGACGTCCTGCTGAGCCTGGTAGGCGCGCCATCGGGCTACACCCTGGCGGCCGATGGCACATTGACCATCGCCAGCGGCGTGCCGGCCGGTGCGGTCACGCTGACCTATCAGCTGTGCGAGGCTGCGTTGCCGACCAATTGCGATTCGGCGCAGATCCGCCTGGTGGTCTCCCCGTTGGCAGCCGCCGACGTGTTCTCCACGCCGGCCGGGCAGTTGCTGGCCGGCAATGTCGGCAGCAACGACAATGCGCCGGCCGGTGCGGTCTTCAGTGTCACCGGTGCCGTTCCGGCGGGCCTGCAGTTCGGCCCGGATGGCACGTTCCTGTACACCCCACCGGCTGGCGTTACCGGGCCGGTCGGTTTCACCTACCAGGTGTGCCTGCCTGCGCCGGACAACGCCCAGTGCAGCACGGCCAGCGCCACCATCAACGTCAACGCCGGCACCCTGGTGGCACGGGACGATGATTTCACCGCCACCCCGCTCACGCCCGGCAATAGCAGCGGCACCAGCGTGCTGCTCAACGACACCCTCGATGGCGTCACCCCGCCAGCGGCCAGCAGCGTGATCCTGAGTCTGGTCGGTGCGCCGGCGGGCTACGCGCTGGATGCCAACGGCCTGCTGCAGGTGCCTGCCGGTGCGGTCGGCGGCGCCACCGTGTTGGCCTACCAGGTCTGCCAGAGCGTGCTGCCGAGCAACTGCGCCAGCGCGACCATCCGCCTGGTCGTGACCCCGTCGGCGAGCAACGACACCTATTCCACCGCGGCCGGGCAGGCGCTCAACGGCAACGTGGGCGACAACGACAACGTGCCCGCCGGCGCACTGTTCACCGTGACCGGCACCGCGCCCTCCGGGCTGACCTTCAGCGCGTCGGGCAGCTTCAGCTATGTGCCGCCGGTCGGCACCACCGGCGCGGTGGGCTTCGATTACCAGGTCTGCCTGCCGGCACCGAATGCGGCGCTGTGCGCGACCGCGCGCGCCACCCTCAACGTCACCGCCGGCACGCTCGCGGCGATCAACGATGACTTCAGCAGTACCCCGATCAATCCGGTCAGCGGTGGCAGCACCCCCTCGGTGCTGGCCAACGATTCGCTCAACGGCACCACCCCGCCGGCGGCGGCCGATGTGCTGCTGACCCTGCAGGGCGCGCCGGCCGGGCTGGGCATCACCCCCGAAGGCGCGGTGACAGTGGCGGCCGGTACCGCGGCCGGGGTGAAGAACCTGATCTACCAGCTGTGCGAAGCAGCGGCACCGGCCAACTGCACCACCGCCACGATCCGCCTGCTGGTGGCGCCCTCGGCAGTGGACGACGCGCTGTCCACGCCGGCCGGGCAGGTGCTCAACAGCTCGGTGGCCACCAACGACAACGCACCGGTCGGTGCGCGCTTCGAGGTGGTGGGCACCGCGCCGACCGGCCTGGTGCTGGCCACCGACGGCACGCTGACCTATACGCCGCCGGCCGGCTTCAGCGGCGCGGTGAGCTTCACCTATCAGGTCTGCCTGCCGGCGCCGGATGCGGGCGTCTGCGCCACCGCCACGGCCACGCTCAACGTCAACAGCGGCACGCTGGTGGCCGTCGATGACACCTTCCCCACGCCGATCGCGCCGGGCGCGCCTTCGCCGAGCGTCCTTGGCAACGACACCCTCAACGGCACCACGCCGCTGGCCACCGAGGTGGTGCTGTCGCTGGTCGGCGCGCCGACCGGCTTCAGCATCGCCGGCGATGGCACGGTGAGCGTGTCTGCCGGGACCGCCGCCGGTGCGACCACGCTCACCTACCAGATCTGCGAGGCGGCCGCGTCGACCAACTGCGATACCGCCAGCATCGCGCTGATCGTCGCCCCGGCACCGGTCAACGATGCCTTTGCCGTGCAGGCCGGGCAGACCGTCAGTGGCAGCGTCGCCGCCAACGACAACCTGCCGATCGGCGCGCTCTACACGGTGCAGGGCACGTTGCCGGCCGGGGTGACGCTCAATGGCGATGGCAGCTTCAGCTATACGCCGCCGGCCGGCACGACCAGCCCGGCCAGCTTCGACTATCGCGCCTGCCTGCCTGCACCGAATGCGGCGGTCTGCGGCACGGCGACGGTGACGTTGAACATCAACAACGGGACGCTGGTCGCCAACGACGACAGCTTCGGACCGATCGCACCCGGCAGCAGCACGCCCAGCGTGCTGGGCAACGACGCGCTCAACGGCGTGAGCCCGCCGGCGCCGGCGAATGTGTCGCTGTCGCTGGTCGGTGCGCCGACTGGCTTCACGATCGATCCCAACGGCACGGTAGCGGTGGCCGCCAGCGCGCCCACCGGTGCGATCACGCTGACCTACCAGCTCTGCGAAACGGCGGCCGCCAACAACTGCGATACCGCCAGCATCGCGCTGGTGGTGCGTCCGGCCCCGGTGGACGATGTGATTGCCGTGCAGGCCGGACAAGCCAATACCGGCACCGTGTCCGGCAACGACAACATGCCGGCCGGCTCGACCTGGAACGTGGCATCGCCGCCACAGGGGCTGGCCTTCAACAGCAACGGCAGCTTCACCTACACCCCGCCGGTCGGCACCATCGGCCCGGTCACCTTCACCTACCAGGCCTGCCTGCCGGCACCGGATACCACCGTGTGCGGCACGGCCACCGCAACGTTGAACATCGCCGTCACCGCCATCGTGGCCAATGACGATACGTTCGCTACGCCGATCTCCACCGGTTCGGCCACGCCCAGCGTGCTGGCCAACGATGCGCTCAATGGCGTGACCCCACCGGCGGCGGCGAGCGTGCAGCTGCTGCTGGTCGGCGCACCGGCCGGCTTCGTGATCAACAACGATGGCACCGTGCAGGTGCCGGCCGGGGTCATCGCCGGTGCCACCACGCTGACCTATCAGCTGTGCGAGGCCGCCTCGCCGATCAACTGCGCCACGGCCACGATCCGGCTGGTGGTCACGCCCGCGCCGCAGAACGATGCGTTCGCCGTGCAGGCCGGCGGCACCCTCGCCAACGGCAGCGTCGCGGGCAATGACAGCATGCCCGCCGGCTCGACCTGGGCGGTGCAGGGCACCCCGCCAGCCGGGTTGCTGTTCAATCCCAATGGCACCTTCACCTATACCCCGCCGGTGAACACTACCGGGGCAGTCACCTTCACCTACCAGACCTGCCTGCCCGCACCCAACGCCGGTGTGTGTGGCATCGCGACGGCGACGTTGAACGTCAACCTGGGCACGCTGACCGCCGGCGATGACAGCTTCACCGGCATTGCAGCCGGTGGCACCACGCCGAGCGTATTGGGCAACGATGCGCTCAACGGCGTCAGCCCGCCGGCCCCGGCCAGCGTGCAGCTCACCCTGGTCGGTGCGCCGACCGGCTACGCCATCGCCGCCGATGGCACGATCAGCGTGCCGGCCGGCGTGACCGCAGGGGCGGCCACGCTCACCTATCAAATCTGCGAGACCGCCGCGTCGACCAACTGCGATACCGCCACGGTGGCGCTGGTGATCACCCCGACACCGCAGAACGATGCGTATTCGGTGCAGGCCGGCGGCACGATCAGCAATGGCAACGTCGCGGCCAATGACGACATGCCTGCGGGGTCCAGCTGGGCCGTGCAGGGCACCGCCCCGGCGGGGCTGACCTTCAACGCCGATGGCACCTTCACCTACACCCCGGCGGTGGGCACGACCAGCCCGGTGAGCTTCAGCTACCAGGCCTGCCTGCCGGCCCCGAACGCGGCGCTGTGCGGCGTCGCCAGCGTCACCCTCAACATCAACGCCGGCACGCTGGCGGCGGTCGATGACACCCTCAGCGGCGTTGCCGCCGGGACCACCTCGGCAGCCAGCGTGCTGGCCAACGACACGCTCAACGGCACCCGTCCGCCGCTGCCGGGCGATGTGGTGCTCAGCCTGGTCGGCGCGCCGGCCGGCTTCGCCATCACCGCCACCGGCACCATCAGCGTGGCCACCGGAGTGGTCTCCGGGCCCACCGCGATCACCTACCAGATCTGCGAAGCCGCCGCGCCGACCAACTGCGATACCGCCACCGTCACCGTCATCGTGACCCCGACGCCGCAGAACGACGCCTTTACCGTGCAGGCCGGGCAGACGCTGAGCAACAGCGTGGCCGGCAACGACACCATGCCCGCCGGTGCGGTCTACACGTTGCAGGGCACGGCGCCCGCCGGCCTGTCCTTCACCGGCAGCGGTGCATTCACCTATACCCCGCCGACCGGCACGCCAAGCCCGGTCAACTTCACTTACCAGGCCTGCCTGCCGGCACCGAACGCGGCGCTGTGCGGCACCGCCAGCGTGGCCATCAGCATTGGCACCGGCACGCTGCTGGCCGGCAACGACACGCTCAGCGGCGTCGCCCCCGGGACCACCTCGGCGGCCAGCGTGCTCGCCAACGACAGCCTCAACGGCGTGTCGCCGCCGGCCGCCGGCAGCGTGCTGCTGAGCCTGGTCGGTGCACCGGGTGGCTTTGCGATCACACCCAACGGCACGATCAGTGTGCCCACCGGCGTCAGCGCCGGCCCCACCACGCTCACCTACCAGATCTGCGAAGCCGCCGCGCCGGGCAACTGCGCTACCGCCACGGTGACGGTGATCGTCAGCCCGACGCCACAGAACGACGCGTTCGCGGTGCAGGCCGGGCAGACGCTGAGCAACAGCGTGGCCAGCAACGACAGCATGCCGGCCGGGTCGAGCTGGGCCGTGCAGGGCATGCCCCCGGCGGGGCTGTCGTTCAATCCCGATGGCAGCTTCACCTATACGCCACCCGTCGGCACTGCCAGCCCGGTCGCCTTCGTCTACCGCGCGTGCCTGCCGCCACCCGACAACAACCTGTGCGGCACCGCCACGGTCACGCTCAACATCAACAACGGCACCCTGAGTGCCGGGGATGACACGTTGGTGGGTGTATTGCCGGGTGCCACCACCGGCGCCAGCGTGCTGGCCAACGACAGCCTCAACGGCGTATCGCCGCCGGCTGCGGCCGACGTGCTGCTGACCCTGGTCGGTGCGCCGGGCGGCTTCACCCTCAACCCCGATGGCACCGTCAGCGTGGGCGCGGGCGTCACCTCCGGCGCCACCACCGTGACCTACCAGATCTGCGAAGCCGCCGCGCCGAGCAACTGCGATACCGCCAGCGTCACCGTGGTGGTCACCCCGGCACCGCAGAACGACGCCTTCGCCGTGCAGGCCGGTCAGACCGTGTCCAACACCGTCGCAGCCAACGACAACACGCCGGCCGGCGCGGTCTTCACCCTGCAGGACAGCGCGCCGGCAGGACTGACCTTCAACAGCAGCGGCACGTTCACCTATACGCCGGCCACCGGCGTGGTCGGTGCGGTCAGCGTCGCCTACCAGGTGTGCCTGCCGGCGCCGAATGCCAGCCTGTGCGGCCGCGCGATCCTCACCCTCAACATCAACAATGGCCTGCTGGTGGCCGGCGATGACACGCTCACCGGGGTCGCACCCGGCACCACGTCCGGTGCCAGCGTGCTGGCCAACGACAGCCTCAACGGCGTGTCCCCGCCCGCGCCGGCCGACGTGCTGCTCACGCTGGTCGGTGCACCGGCAGGTTTCAGCATCACCCCGGCCGGCACCATCAGCGTGTCCAGCGGCGTCACCTCCGGCGCTACCCCGCTCACCTACCAGATCTGCGAAGCGGCCGCGCCCGCCAACTGCGATACCGCCAGCATCACCGTGGTCGTCAGCCCGGCGCCGCAGAACGATGCCTTCAACGTGCAGGTCGGGCAGACGCTGAGCAACAGCGTGGCCAGCAACGACAGCATGCCGGCCGGTGCGGTCTATACGGTGCAGGGCACGGCGCCGACCGGGCTGGCCTTCACCAGCAGCGGTGCGTTCACCTATACCCCGCCAGCGGGCACGCCCAGCCCGGTCGGCTTCACTTACCAGGCGTGCCTGCCCGCACCTTATGCGGCGGTGTGCGGCACCGCCACGGCGACCATCAACATCAACAACGGCACCCTGGTAGCCGGCGATGACGTGCTCACCGGCGTGGCAACCGGCTCGACCTCCAGCGTCAGCGTGCTCGCCAACGACCGCCTCAACGGGGTCAGCCCGCCGCTACCGGCCACCGTGCTGCTCAGCCTGGTCGGCGCGCCGTCCGGCTTCACCATCACTTCCGATGGCACCATCAACGTGGGCACCGGCGTCACCTCTGGCGCTACCACGCTCACCTACCAGATCTGCGAAGCCGCCGCGCCGGGCAACTGCGCTACGGCCACCGCCACCGTGGTGGTCACCCCGGCACCGCAGAACGACAGCTACACGATCCCCGCCGGCCAGCCGGGCACCGGCAACGTATCGCTCAACGACAACGTCCCGGCCGGTGCGCTCTACACGCTGACCAGCGGTGCGGTCGCCGGGCTGGTGTTCAACGCCGATGGCAGCTTCCGCTACACCCCACCGTCGGGCACCACCGGGCCGGTGAACTTCACCTATCGGGTCTGCCTGCCGGCGCCGTATGCCACCCAGTGCGGCGATGCCAGCGTCACCCTGACTCTGTCCGGCTCGGCCAACGTGGTGCTGGCGGTCAACGACGACTTCACCAGCACACCGGTGGACCCGGCGGTGGGCGGCACCATCGCCCGCTCGGTGCTGGACAACGACAGCTTCAACAACGTTTCCCCGCCGCCGGTGGGCAGCGTGGTCGCCAGCCTGACCGGCAGCACGCCGGGGTACACCATGAACAACCAGGGCCAGATCATGGTCGCCGCCGGCGTGCAGCCGGGCCAGGTGCAGTTGGCCTACCAGCTGTGCGAAAACGGCGTGCCCACCAACTGCACCACTGCCATTGCGACCGTGCGCGTGCAGGGCGCGGTCGGTGCACTGTTGGCGGTGGACGACAGCGGCGGCCCGGTCGGCCCTGCGGGTCAGGCGCGCCTGTTGAACGTGTTCACCAACGATACGTTCAACACCGCACCGCTGGACCCGGCACAGGTCAGCTTCGCCCCGGTGGCCACCAACGCGCTGAGCGTCAGCGCCGACGGCTGGGTGGACGTCGCCGCCGGCCTGGCCGCTGGCAGCTACAGCACCTCCTACACGATCTGCCTGCTCAACCAGCCCACCGTGTGCGACACCGCGACCGTGAGCGTGACCGTCATCGCCGCCGCACCGGGCGTGGACGCCGAAGATGACCGCGTCCAGCTGCCCCAGGATGGCGTGATCGAGATCGACGTGCTGGGCAATGACCGGGTCAATGGCACCCCGATCGATCCGGATACCGTCACCGTGACCATCACCGCGCCGCCGCCGTACGGCACCGCCACGGTGATGCCGCGTGCGCGCATCCGCTTCGCCGCGCTGGCCAATTTCTCCGGCGTGCAGGGCTTTGACTACCAGGTCTGCGATATTGCCGATCCGGCGATGTGCGCCTCGGCCACGGTGACCGTCACCGTTGATCCGAACGTGCTGACCCTGGTGGACGATGCGGTGACCGCGCAGACATCCGGGCCGGTGACGATCGATGTAATGGCCAACGACAGCGCCCGCACCGCGGTGCTGGACCGGAGCTCACTGCAGGTGATCACCGCGCCGGCGCATGGCAGCGTGCAGTGCACCAATGGTCTGTGTATCTACACACCCGCCGCCAACTTCGCCGGTACCGACAGCTTCCGCTATCGGGTCTGCGACATGTCCATCCCCACCGCGCTGTGCGCCGAGGCCAACGTCGCGGTCACCGTGGCCGGCCAGCAGGCCGTGCTGCGCCTGACCAAGGTGGCGGCCAAGCGCAGCGCGCAGATCGGCGACCTTGTGCGCTACACCGTCACCATCGACAACGTCGGCGAGGTCGACGCCAACGGCGCCACGCTGCTGGATACGCTCCCGCCTGGCTTCACTTTCGTCAGCGGCGGTTTCGCGGTGCAGGATGCCGACAACGATGCGCGCACCAGCGGCGTGCAGCCGCTGCGCATCGACGGCATCGACGTGCCGGTGGGCGAACGTGCCACCGTGGTGTACTACCTGCGCGTTGGCGCGGGCACCGGCACCGGCGTGCATACCAACCGCATCACCGCCATCGACGGCGAAAACCGCAGCATCGGCAACGTCGCCTCGGCCGAGGTGGATGTCACCACCGATCCGCTGCTGGATGAAAGCCTGATCGTCGGCAGCGTGTTCGATGACCGCAACGGCAATGGCATCCAGGATGCAGGCGAACGCGGCATTCCCGGCGTGCGCGTGGCGGCGGTGGAAGGCCTGCTGATGGAAACCGATGCGTTCGGTCGCTACCACCTGGTCGGCATCCTCGGCGGCCAGGCACGTGGGCGCAACTTCATCCTCAAGGTCGATCCGTCCACGCTGCCGGCCGGGGCGATGTTCACCACGCCCAACCCGCTGGTCCGCCGTATCACCCCCGGGCTGCCGGCGCGCTTCGACTTCGGCGTGCGCATGCCCGACGGCGTGCTGAGCACGGCGGCACCGTCCCAGACGGCAACGCCCCGACCGGCGCGGATCGAACTGGGCCAGGCGCTGTTCGCGCCGGGGAGTGCGCAGCTGGCGGCCGACCGTGCCCCGGTGCTGGACACCGCCGCTCAGGCGCTGGTCGCACGCGGTGGCGGCAGGCTGCTGCTCACCGCCGCACGCGGTGAGGAAGCACTGGCCGGCCAACGCGCCCATGCGCTGCAGGTTGCACTGGCCGCGCGCGTGCCGGCTGCGGTGGCGCACGCAACCCGCATCGAGGTGCTGGCCGCTGACGGCAGCGTGCTGCAGCAGCTGCGGCTGGACGATCCCCCCGAGCTCCCTGCCAACACCGATTCTGCCCGCAGGGAGGACCGCTGACCCATGGACATGACCCTGAGCCAGACACCGCTTCGCACCCTGTTGCTTCGTCATGCCGGCGCCGGTGTGGCGGCCGTGCTGCTGACCCTTGCGCCGGCGATGGCGCAAACGGCATCACCGCCTGCCAGCATCCAGTGCGACGCGGAGAGCTGCCGCAACGCCGACGGCCTGCTGCTGCGCATCGCCGACGACGCCGAAGCCCCGGTCCTGCCGTTGCCCGGTCGTCTCGCTCCGGCGCCAGCCGAGGCGGTGCCGCTGACGCCAGCGACCACGCCCGATGTGGCGGCACCGGGCGGCCAGTTCATGGCCGAGCTGCCCAACGGTGGCGTGGTGTGGGCCACCGAAGATCCCACCATGGTGCCGCCCAGCCTGAGCGTGCAGGCGGCAGCGACGGTACCGTTCGAGAACGGCCGGGTGATCCGCCCGCTGCGTTTCCACAGCTACAACAACTACGCCTCCTTCATCCAGAAACTGGAGGTCACCCTGTACCGCGGCACCGATACCGACCTGGTCACGCCGCTGGCGCGTATCACGCTGCCGTCGGACTATGTCGGCGATGCCGAGTGGAACGGCGAGATGCCGGGCAACATCAAGCTGCGCACCGGCGATGAGCTGATCTACGTCGCGCGCGCCTACGGCGCCGGCGGGTCGTTCGATGAAACCCGCATCCAGCGCATCCAGCTGGTGACCCCGGCCGATTTCGACCGTGGCCTGCAGATCACCCGCGAAAACGTGCAGAAGACCCTGGGCCAGGCACTGGACGGCGACAGTGCGCAGGACCTGCAGCTGAGCAACAGCATCTACGGACAGAGCACGCTGCGCCTGCAGAACATTCCCATCCACGGCTCGCGCGTGCGCCTGTACGGCCGCAACCTCGAACCGAACAGCCGGGTGCGCATCAACGGCCAGGACTTCCCGGTCGACCTGGAGCAGAAGTTCGCCGCCGAGTTCCTTGAGCCGGTCGGCCAGCATCGCTACGACGTCAGCGTGGAATCGCGCGATGCGCCGTCGGCGCGGCGACAGCTGGACGTGGATGTCACCGGTCGCTATCTGTTCCTGGTCGCCATCGCCGATGTCACCGTCTCCAAAAACAGCGCCAGCGGCAACCTGCAGCCACTGGCCGCCGATGATCGCGACGACGACGGCTTCCTCAGCGAGGGGCGGCTGGCGTTCTACCTCAAGGGCAAGATGCGCGGCAAATACTTGGTGACCGCACAGGCCGATACCCAGGACCGCGAGCTCAAGTACCTGTTCCGCGATTTCACCCAGGCCGACGCGCAGGACGTGTTCCGCCGCCTCGACCCGGACCTGTATTACCCGGTGTACGGCGACGATTCCACCACCTACCGCGACGTGGACACGCAGGGGCGCCTGTACCTGCGCGTGGACTGGGACCAGAGCCAGGCGCTTTGGGGCAACTACGCCACCGGCATCACCGGCACCGAATATGGCCAGTACGTGCGCTCGCTGTACGGCGGTGCGTTGAACTGGCGCTCGCTGGCCGCCACCCCGCTGGGTGATGCGCGCTCGCAGCTGAAGCTGTTCGGCTCCGAGGCGCAGTCCGCGCCGGGCCACAGCGAGTTCCTCGGCACCGGCGGCAGCCTCTACTACCTGCGCCACACCGACGTGCTGCCCGGCTCGGAGCAGGTGGTGCTGGAAGTACGCGACCGTACCACCGGCCGCACCGAAACCCGCGCCAGCCTGCAGGAAGGCGTGGACTACGAAATCGACAACCTGCAGGGCCGCCTGATCCTGACCCGCCCGCTGGCCCAGCTCACCCGCGAGAATGTCCGCAGCATCACCCGCGACATGCCGCTGGATGGCTACGACCAGCTGCTGCTGGTGGATTACGAATACGTGCCGCTGGGCTTCAGCAGCGACGATGTCACCTACGGTGCGCGCGGGCGGCAGTGGATCGGCGACCACGTGGCGATCGGCGGCACCTGGATCGACGAGAACCGCAGCGGTGAGAACTACAGCCTCAAGGGCGCCGACCTGACCCTGCAGGCCGGGCGTGGCACCTACCTGAAGGTCGAGCAGACCCGCACCGACGCCACCGCCGCACCGGTGTTCTACTCGGACAACGGCGGCCTGAGCTTCATCCGCCGCAACCCGTACGAAGGTCGGCGCTCGGGCACGGCCAGCGCGGTGGAAGCGCGCGCCAACCTGCGCGAACTGGGCTGGACCGCCCGCGACTGGAGCGTGGGCGCGTGGTGGCGCGACGTGGATGCCGGCTTCTCGGTAGCCCGCCAGGACACCGGCCAGCCGATCCAGGAATACGGTGCGGAATTCCTCGGCTACCTCACCGACGATCTCAGCCTGTATGGCCGGCATACCCGTACCGAGCAGGGTGACCTTGCGCTGGAGCAGAGCCAGCTCACCGCCGAGTGGCGGCTGGGCAACGACGGCCAGCTCACCGGCGAACTGCGCCGCGTGCGCGAAGAGCAGGAACGGCAGGACGTGTCCGCGCTGCTGGCGGCGATCGGGTATCGGCAGCGCTTCGGCTCGTCATGGGAGCTGTACGGCACCGGCCAGGTGACCCTGGATGACGACGGCGGCGCGTACGAGAAGAACGACCTGCTCACCCTCGGTGCGCGTTATCTGTTCGGTGATCGCAGCAGCGTCGGCGCGGAAGTGAGCGGCGGCAGCCGCGGCCATGGCGCCAAGGTCGATGGCGAATACCGCATGGCCCCGGACCACAGCCTGTACGGCAGCTACAGCTACAGCACCGATCGCACCGGCACCGATCCGTTGTTCGACACCGGCCTGCAGAGTGGCTGGACGCTGGGCCAGCGCTGGCGGTTGAGCAACCAGGTCAACGTCTACAACGAAAGCCAGTACCTCAAGGATCGCCGCCAAGACAACGCCGGGCTGGTGCACACCTTCGGCATGGACTTCTATCCCGCGCAGGGCTGGAACCTGGGCTTCACCGTCATGGATGGCGAACTGGATTCAACCGTCGGCCGTATCGACCGCCGCGCCTACAGCGTCAGTGGCGGGCGTACCGATGCGGTGGCGCAGTGGAGCAGCAAGCTGGAGTACCGCCGCGACAGCGGTGCCGAGCAGCGCGAGCAGTGGGTGACCACCAACCGCCTGCTGTACAAGCTCAACGAAGACTGGCGTTTCGCGCTGCGGGCCAACTATGCCGACACCGACGACCGCATCAATCCGCTGGCCGATGCCAAGCTGGTGGAAACCAACGTGGGCTTCGCCTGGCGTCCGCACGACAGCACCGGCTGGGCGGGCTTCGGCAAGTTCACCTATCTCTACGACGTGGCCTCGCTGGGCCAGGAAGGTGGCAACCTGTATGACCAGCGTTCGCAGGTGCTGTCGCTGGAAGGCATTCGCCAGCTCGGCGCGCGCTGGGAACTGGCCGGCAAGCTGGCCTCGCGCTGGGGCGACTACCGCACCGGTCGCGGCGAGGGCGCCTGGCTGGACAGCCGCGCCGACTTCGCCGCCCTGCAGCTGCGCTATCGCCTGTTCGAGAAGTGGGAAGGGTTGGCCGAACACCGCTGGTTGAAGGTGCGCGACGGTGGCGTGCGCAAGGGCTGGCTGGTGGGGCTGGATCGACGGGTAGGGGAGAACTTCAAGGTCGGAGTGGGCTACAACTTCACCGAGTTCAGCGATGACATGACCGAGCTGCGGTATGACCAGAAGGGGTTCTTCTTGAATATGGCGGGGTATTACTAGGCGTCGGTGGTGGTCTTCGCTGGGCTGTTGGTAGAGCCGGGCCATGCCCGGCTGGGCCGCCGACCCACCATGCCTCGGTCAATCACGTTGGGGTGTGGATCCGGCCATGCCGGGCTGGGCTTCTGACCCACCTGGCGTTGGCTGACTTGCCATGCCAGGTGGCTTCGTCCTTCTCTGGCCTGCCACGCATCCATCTTCGGCATTGACTGGCCTGCCACGCATCCATCTTCGGCATTGACTGGCCTGCCACGCATGGCGTGGCACTACCGGAGATGGCGGCTTCGGCGGTCGGTTCGGTTCGCTGTTGGTAGAGCCGGGCCATGCCCGGCTGGGGGCTTCGGCGGTCGGCTTCGGTTCGCTGTTGGTAGAGCCGGGCCATGCCCGGCTGGGGCCACCGAACCACCATGCCTCGGTCAATCACGTTGGGGTGTGGATCCGGCCATGCCGGGCTGGGCTACCGACCCACCCGGCGTTGGCCGGCTTGCCATGCATGTGGCTTCGGGATTGTCTGGCCTGCCACGTATCCATCTTCGGCATTGCCTGGCCTGCCACGCATGGCGTGGCACTACCGGAGATGGCGGCTTCGGCGGTCGGCTTCGGTTCGCTGTTGGTAGAGCCGGGCCATGCCCGGCTGGGCCACCGACCAAGACTGCATCGCCTCGGGCCTTCGGAGGCGGCGTGCCTGAACATCGGGCAACCTTTTCCGGCTGAATGGGCGACGGCGGCGAGCCCGTTCAGCCAGAAAACACGCTCCATCGTCTCATTAAACAGATCAAGCTATTGATTTAAAAGGATTGTTTTCCCAATCCACCCCCTCTCGCCAGTGTCATCATTTCGCGGTACGTTAGACGAGTGATCGGTGCCAGCGTCCCATTAACAGAACGCTGGAACTTCTTTCCCCTTTAGCAGTCCAAATGCCGGACTGCTAAGATGAGTGCTATGAGCCAGAACACCTCTACTGCCCTTGTGGCAAACAATCTCCCGATTCCCAGTGCGCTCGGTTCGCTGGACGCCTACATCGGTGCCGTGCACCAGATCCCGGTGCTGTCGGTCGATGACGAGCAGGATCTGGCCCGTCGCTTCCGCGACGAGCTGGATCTGGACGCCGCGCGCGAACTGGTCCATTCCCACCTGCGCTTCGTAGTGCACGTGGCCCGTGGCTACAACGGCTACGGCCTTGCGCTGGGCGACCTCATCCAGGAAGGCAACATCGGCCTGATGAAGGCCGTGAAGCGTTTCGACCCGGACATGGGCGTGCGCCTGGTGTCGTTCGCGGTGCACTGGATCCGTGCGGAAATGCACGAGTTCATCCTCAAGAACTGGCGCATCGTCAAGGTCGCCACCACCAAGGCGCAGCGCAAGCTGTTCTTCAACCTGCGCAAGTCCAAGACCCGCCTGGGCTGGATGAACGCGGCCGAAGTACGCGCGGTGGCCAAGGACCTGAACGTCTCCGAGCGCGAAGTGCTGGAAATGGAATCGCGCCTGTCCGGTCGCGATATCGGTTTCGACGCGCCCAGCGATGAAGACAACGAAAACGCGCCGCCGTCGCCGGCCGCCTACCTGGTGGCCGACGCGGAAGATCCGTCGATGGCCTACGAGCGCGCCGACAGCGAAGACAACAAGCTGCAGCTGCTGCGCGAAGGCATGGCCGAACTGGATGCGCGCTCGCGCGACATCATCCGCCGCCGCTGGCTGGACGCGGACAGCAAGGTGACGCTGCAGGAGCTGGCCGACGAGTACGGCGTGTCGGCCGAACGCATCCGCCAGGTCGAAGCGAACGCGCTGAAGAAGATGAAGGCGCTGTTTACCGCTTGAGTGACTGAGTCGTTGACTAACGTTAAATAATTTCAGCAACGTGATAATACATGTCACGTTCGCTGATGTGATTCACGATCCGATGCCAGTTCTCTGGCATCGGATTTTTTTTGCTTAGCCGAATTCGAAGCAGCCTTCTAACGATAGAGAAACCCGACTGACTGCTCCGGCATTCCAATCGTCTTGGTACTCGTGGCCGCGTGACGGGAATGCCTTGCAGACCTGCTTGTTGCGAGCTACGCGCCTGTCATCTTTGTGATATGAATTCGGAGCCTCAGGCGGAGGCTCTTTCAGGGAATGGAAAGGATGGCAGGATTTAACAATGGCGGCGACGACTTGGTCTTTGCGAGCCATGGGAAAAATAAGAAGGTTATTCCAGCGTCGACTTCGCTACTCGCCTTGCTGTGCTACGCGATGGTGATCGTCCTGTCATCGATTTGGCCTGCTAGCGCCCAGACGGTCACCTATATACATACCGATGCTCTAGGTTCGGTCGTGGCTGAGTCTGACGCAAGCGGAAATGTGACCAGGAGATATGACTACGAGGCCTATGGGGCGGTCGTGGGCGACGAGGTTCCTAATGGGCCTGGTTACACCGGGCATGTGAGTGATCCGGCTACCGGCCTGAGCTACATGCAGCAGCGTTACATGGATCCGCAGTTGGGCGTCTTCCTGTCGGTAGATCCCGTGTCTGCATATCAGCAGCCTGTGGTGCAGTTCAACCGGTACCGATACGCAAACGGGAACCCATACAGGTTTACAGACCCGGACGGGCGAAACGCTGCAGCTTTGGTGCCATTGCTGATCATACCAATCGTGGTTGGCGCTACGTACTACGCGACGACGACACCGGAGCGACGTGCTGAACTTGGCAACAAGTTGGAGGGGGCTATAAAGGGCTTGGTGCAAAAGGCCGAGCCGGCTACTCCGGAACCTGCACTTCAGGACGGCGGGTCGATAGCGGGCGATACAAAGACGGGAAGCGAAGGAGGGACAAGTGGAAAAGCCGTGGGTGGCGAGCGGGGAACCATTTACGTTGATTCGAAAGGCAACGCCATCCCGACACCTCCGGGTGGCAAGATTGAAGGCTAACCAGATGGGCGGTTTGTACAAGCCAAGGGCCCTGACGGCAGTCCGACTGGGGTTCGGATCGATGGCGGCCACAAACCTTCTACTCATCCCGATCCAAGAGCACAGCAACCTCATGGTCATGTGCCGGGTGTCACCAACGCCGACGGCACCCCATGGCTCCCGTTGAAGAAATAGGAGAAAATTGATGCTGAACGATCAAGATGTGGAACAGAGTATTTATTACGCGACAATGCTTGTCAGGCGTTTCGTATGTTGCGAAATTTCTGCACGTTCATTCGTTGAGAACTACGGGAACTTTTACTACTACGAGGCTCTGGATGGTCATGAGGCCTCCAGTGCACTGAATCCTGCGGAGTTGGCAAAGCTAAAGTTCGCGGTCGAGCTCCACCGACGGATACAAGAGCAGGTGGTAAATGCCTTGGTACTTGATTCACCGCTCTCTGCCGAAGCATTGAAGGCGGCAGGCAGGTTGCTTGAGCCTGATGCACGTGCTCACGCGCAGTCGATTTGCGCCGAAGTCGGCCTTGACGCTCTCCTTGCGTCGATGAGCGTGGAGCAGGACGCCGGCCGGATGGCCCCATGATGGATGGTGGCTCCTGATTTCTACGTCTGGTCGGCGCCGGGACGGAAAATCATGCGCTGACTGCAAGCCAGCGCATGAGACTATCCAGGGCTCAACCGCGCTCCCGCGCGATCGCCCGCCAACCGATGTCGTTGCGGTGGAACTCGTTTTCCCAGCTGACCGCGGCAACGCCGGCGTACGCGTTGGCCTGCGCATCGCCTACGCTGTCACCCAGCGCCGCCACGCACAGCACCCGGCCGCCCGCGCTCAGCACCTGGCCCTGCGCGTCCAGTACCGTGCCCGCATGGAACACCTTGGCGCTCGTCGGCACCGCATCCAGCCCGTGGATCACATCGCCGGTGATCGGGGTTTCCGGGTAGGGCGATGCGGCCATGACCACGCCCAGCGACGGACGCCGATCCCACTGCGCTTCCACCGCGTGCAGGCGTGCATCGATGGCCGCGTCGAGCAGGTCCACCAGGTCCGACTGCAGGCGCAGCATCACCGGCTGGGTTTCCGGGTCGCCGAAGCGCACGTTGAATTCGATCACCTTCGGCGCGCCGTCGGCATCGATCATCAGGCCTGCATAGAGGAAGCCGGTGAACGGAATGCCGTCGGCGATCATGCCCTGCACGGTCGGGTTGACCACCTCGCGCATCACGCGGGCGTGCACCTCATCGGTCACCACCGGGGCCGGCGAGTACGCGCCCATGCCGCCGGTGTTGGGGCCGGTGTCGCCGTCGCCGACCCGCTTGTGGTCCTGCGAGGTGGCCATCGGCAGCGCGGTGGTACCGTCCACCATCGAGATGAAGCTGGCTTCCTCGCCGTCGAGGAATTCCTCGATCACCACGCGTGCGCCGGCATCGCCGAACGCGTTGCCCGAGAGCATGTCGCGCACGGCGTCCTCGGCCTCGGCCAGGGTCATCGCCACGATCACGCCCTTGCCGGCGGCCAGGCCGTCGGCCTTGACCACGATCGGCGCGCCCTTCTCGCGGATATAGGCCAGCGCCGGTGCCACCTCGGTGTGCACCGCGTAGAACGCGGTGGGGATGTTGTGGCGGGCCAGGAAGTCCTTGGCGTAGGCCTTGCTGCCCTCCAGCTGGGCGGCGGCGGCGGTCGGCCCGAAGATGCGGTGGCCAGCGGCGCGGAAGCGGTCGACCACGCCCGCCACCAGCGGCACTTCCGGGCCGACCACGGTCAGGCCGATGCCTTCGGCGGCAGCCAGGGCCAGCAGGCCGTCCAGGTCGGTGACCTTGACCGGCACGTTGCGGCACTTGGCTTCGGTCGCGGTGCCGGCGTTGCCGGGGGCCACCAGGACCTCGCGCACCTTCGCGGACTGGGCCAGCTTCCAGGCCAGGGCGTGTTCACGGCCGCCGGCGCCGATGACCAGGATCTTCAATGCACTTCTCGCGTAAGGGGGCAGGACCGCGATTTTACGCGGTGCGGGCCGGTGCTGCATGGCACCGGGCCAAGGCGTGGTTACCCCTCGCAGTCCTCTCGCTGCAGGTCGGCGGGCACCGCATAGCGACGCGTGCCCGGTTCGTACTCCAGCCGGTGGTCCTGCCGTCCATCGCCGCTGCAGCCCTGGCCGCGGCCGCGTACCGTCAGCGGCCAATACCCGGCCACGTCAGCGCCGCTGCCCACGGCAATGGCGAAATCCAGGTCGAGGGTCGGCGCATCGCAGGGCGTTGTCGCTTTCCCGCAGTCCGTGGCGGCGCGGTTGTCGATGTGTTCGTACAGCACTGCGACCTCGCGCAGGCGATCGTCGTGCACGGCGATGTAACTGCGCGATACCGTTGCGGTGCCGCGATGGAGCCCGGCATGGGTAATGCGGAAAGCGTGGCGCTGCGGACCGAGCTGATCGATCTGGACCGTACCGGGCGCGCCCCTGCGGCCGTACTGGCCCTGCAGCCGTTGCGCGATCACCCACAGCGGTCGGTCGACGCCGAGAGTCTCGGAGAACGCACGCTCGTTCTCGTCCTTGCCGAACAGCGGCGTCTGCCCATCGCGCAGCACGTACAGATCCACCCGGCCGGGTTCGACGCTGGCCGCGTCATCCAGGGTCTGGCACACCGCCAGCAGGTGCTGCACATGGCCATCTGTGTCGATCGTGGCACGTGCACAGACCTGGCGCGTGACCGGGCGCTGCGCTTGCACGTCGGTGTCGTCCCAGCGATCCTGCCAGGGCGCGTCCAGCCGGGCACTGGCGCCGTAGCGATCGTGCAGGAATTCCAGCAGGCGCTGCGCATCGGTACCGCTGGGGTAAAGCGTGTCCTCCACCGCCACCGTGCTGTCCAACACCCGGCGGGGCGTGTCGTTGACGGCAGGTGGGTCGCCGCAGCCGGCCAGCAGCGCAGGCAGCGCGAGCGCCAGCAGCCACCGGCATGCGCGACGCCCGCGCGTCACTGACAGCTTTCGCGCTGCAACGCTTCGGGGAACGTGTAGGTCCAGGTTTTGGCATCCAGGCTGAACCGATGCTCGGCG
Organism: Stenotrophomonas sp. Ste86; assembly: GCF_024519465.1. Taxonomy (GTDB): domain Bacteria; phylum Pseudomonadota; class Gammaproteobacteria; order Xanthomonadales; family Xanthomonadaceae; genus Stenotrophomonas. The sequence continues at coordinate 48,762 of NZ_JALJRW010000010.1, forward strand.
CGCACTTGTTTGCCGCCGCAGCCGCTGCCGGTTTCTTCGATCACCAGCGGCCAGGTGCGGGCGCTGCGGTCGCTGTCATCGAAACGGTAGGCGAACGCAATGTTGAACATCCGGGTGCGGCATTCTTCGGCAAAGTCGGCATCGTCGCAGTCGTAGGCGGCGCTGTTGTCGATATGGCTGCGCAGGGAGCCGGCGTCGACCAGGCCCTTCGGACCGGGCAGGATCAGCGTCTGCGTTTCCAGGGAGTAACCCTGGCCGTACCAGCCACTCTCGTTGCGGAAGCCGTAGAAGTCGCTGCCGGCGCGGATCACCTGCACCGTGCCGGGACGACCGCTGCTGCCGTAGGTGCCGCCGGTGAGTTCGGCGGCTACCTCGAAGCTGTCGCCGCTTGGGCGCAGCACGTAGAAATCGATCGTGCCGGGGTCGGCATGGCCGGCGTCCGCCAGCTCGCCGCATACCGCCAGCAGCTGCTGCCAGCTGTCACCACTCACCACCGGCTGCTCGGCACAGACCTGCAGATCGGTCGGGCGGCTCTCGTCGTCCTGGGTCCACTGGCCGCGCCACTGTTCGGAGAGCCGGGCGGCCTTGCCGTAGCGCGCGGTCAGGAACGCCTGCAGCCGCGCGGTGCGGCTGACATGGGCGACCGGCGCGGCAGGCGCAGCCGCAGGAGCGGCCGTTGCCGCCGGTTGCGCCGGGGCGGGGTCGGCGGCCGGCTTGCAACCGGCCAGGACCGCGCTGGCGCCGATGGCCAGCGCGAGCAGGGACTTCAGGGGTGATGCGGACATCCGTGTCGCTCCTTGGATCAATGCCGGAAGTGGCGTACGCCGGTGAACACCATCGCCAGGCCGTGCTCGTCGGCCGCCGCGATCACCTCGTTGTCGCGCATCGAGCCACCCGGCTGGATCACCGCCTTGATGCCGGCGGCGGCCGCGGCATCGATGCCGTCGCGGAACGGGAAGAACGCATCGGAGGCCATCACCGAGCCCTCCACCACCAGGTTCGCATCGGCCGCCTTGATGCCGGCGATGCGCGCCGAGTACACCCGGCTCATCTGGCCGGCACCGACACCGATGGTGCGGTTGTCGCGGGCGTAGACGATCGCATTGGATTTGACGAACTTGGCGACCTTCCAGGCGAACAGCAGGTCGGCGAACTGCTTGTCGGTCGGTGCGAGCTTGCTCACGACCTTCAGTTCGTCACGGCTCATGCCACGGTTGTCGGAGGACTGCACCAGCAGGCCCGAACCAATGCGCTTGGTGTCGTACTGGTTGCGACCGTCGCCATGCGGGATGCGCAGCACGCGCACGTTGGCTTTCTTCTGTGCATATTCCAGCGCGGCCGGCTCGAAGTCCGGGGCGATCAGCACTTCCACGAACTGGCGGTCCAGGATCACCTGGGCGGTGGCGGCATCCAGCGGTGTGTTGAAGGCGATGATGCCGCCGAATGCGCTGGTCGGGTCGGTCGCATAGGCCAGCTCGTAGGCATCGCCGTTGCCGGCGCCCACGGCCACGCCGCACGGATTGGCGTGCTTGACGATGACGCAGGCCGGCACGTCGAACTGGCGTACGCACTCCCATGCGGCATCGGCGTCGGCCAGGTTGTTGTAGCTCAGTTCCTTGCCCTGCAGCTGCTGGAAGGTCGCCAGCGTGCCGGCCACCGGGGACAGGTCGCGGTAGAACGCGCCGCTCTGGTGCGGGTTCTCGCCGTAGCGCAGGTCCATCACCTTGGCGAAGCTTGCATTCATCTGTGCCGGGAATTCAGTACGGACCGGCACGGCGGTGTCGGTGGTGGCCACCGCCGAGAGGTAGTTGCTGATCGCCGCGTCGTACTGGGCCACGCGGTTGAACGCGGCCACCGAGAAGGCGAAGCGCTTGGCCGCCGACAGCTGGCCATCGTGGGCGGCCAGCTCGGCCAGCAGTTCGGCGTACTGCGATGGGTCGGTCGCCACGGCGACGCGGGCGAAGTTCTTGGCCGCCGAACGCAGCATCGCCGGGCCACCGATGTCGATGTTCTCAACGGCGTCTTCCAGCGTGCAGTCGGCCTTGGCCGTCACCGACTCGAACGGGTACAGATTGAGCACCAGCAGGTCGATCGCGCCGATGCCGTGTTCGGCCATCACCGCCTCGTCCAGCCCGGCGCGGCCGAGCAGGCCACCGTGCACCAGCGGATGCAGGGTCTTGACCCGGCCGTCCATCATTTCCGGGAAGCCGGTGACATCGGCCACGTCCTTGACCGCCAGGCCGGCCTCGCGGATCGCCTTGGCGGTGCCGCCGGTGGACAGCAGCTCCACGTTGCGGGCGGCCAGGGCACGGGCGAGGTCGATCAGACCGGTTTTGTCGGAAACAGACAGGAGGGCCCGGCGAACGGGCAACAGATCAGCAGTCATGGGGACAGGGCAATCGGCAGCGGAGCGGGGCCGATATTGTAGGCGGTGGGGGCCGGCGAGGGGGCCGCCCGGCGGATATCGACGCCGCCGGCCGCGTCCGGCACAGCCGCCGGGCCGGCCACGGGCCAGGCGCTGTGTGGCCCGGCGTGGCCTGACGGCGGGAAGCACCAGCGCTGGCCGGAAGCGCGGGGCGATAGGGTAGGCTGCGCGTTCTGCCAGGGATTTGCAGGTCCAGATCGTGTCGACAGCAACAGGGAAGGGGGTGCTGCTTGCCGGCATTGCGGCGTGGGCCAGCCTGATGGGCGCCGCGCAGGCGCAGGACGCAGCCAGCGTGGCCGAGGCGCCGGTGCGGGTGGTGGACGTGGCGATGGCAGCGGCGTCGGCGCGCGACGCCTCGGGCGCCGACGCGCCGGCCGATGCCGACGGGACCAGCAGCGAGGATCTGGAGCAGCAGGCCAACGCGGCCTACGAGGCGCAGGACTGGCCCGTCGCCAGGCGGCTGATCGACCAGGCCATCGTTCTGGATCCGCAGCAGGCCCGCCTGTACCGCCTGAAGGCCTACATCGCCGCGGCGACCGACGACAACGCCGGGGTACTGGCCGCCGCCGCACAGGCGCTGCAGGCCGCCCCGGCCGACGCCGAAAGCCTGCAGCTGCAGGGCACCGCCAAGGCCAAGACCGGCAACACCGCGGGCGCGCTGGCCGACTACGCGGCGGCGCTCCAGGCCGGTGGCCACGCCAGCAGCCTGTTCCGCAATTACCTGTTCCTGCTCAACCAGCAGCACGACAACGCGCGCATGTTGGAGGTGTTCGCCGCCTACGAGCGGGCCTATCGCGCTGACCCGGAGAGCACCGGGCAGGAGGCCGACATCCTCTTCCACGCCGCGCAGGCGTATCACCACCTGGGCCAGCCACGGCGCGCGCTGGAGCTGCTGGACCAGGCGATCGCGCAATCGCCGCAGGTGGCCGGCTACTACGGCAACCGCGCACTGGCCCAGCACGCGCTGGGCCGGTCCAGCCAGTCGCTGGCCGATGATGGCCAGGCCATGCGGCTGGCGCCGACCGAACCGCTGTATCCCTACAACCGTGGCGTGACCCGATTGGACATGGGCGACGCGGCCGGCGCGCTGCAGGACTTCAAGGCGGCCCTGGCGCTGGGCAAGGAGGATGCCGATACCTGGCTCAACATCGGCGTAGTCCAGGAGCGGCTCGGCCGCACCCGCGAAGCGCTGGCCGCCTACGACCGTGCGCTGGCAAAGGACCCGCGCAACCCGCGGGTGTTGACCAACCGGCTGTCGCTGCTGGGCCAGGGCGGCAAGGGCGACCGTGCGGCCGTGGCCGCGCAGGCCGGTGCGCTGCCGGCAGAAAACCAGGCGCAGCTGCTGTTCAACCAGGGCCAGGCGCAGACCCGGGCAGGGCAGTGGCAGGCCGCGGCGGACCTGTTCGCGCAGGCGGTGCGGCTGGATCCCGGCCTGGATACCGGCTGGCTCAACCTGGGCGTGGCGCAGGCCAGGCTGGGGCAGCACCAACGCGCGCTGGACACGTTCAACGACTACATCCAGCGCGCCCCGCTCAAGACCATCGGCCTGCTCAACCGCGCCAATGTGCTGCATGAACTCGGCGATGATGGCGCGGCCGAGAAGGACCTGCTGCGAGCCGCAGAGCTGGAGCCAGGCAACCTGGACATACAGCAGCGCCTGGCCTACCACTACAGCCGCACCGGGCAGACCGACAAGGCGCGGCGTTACTACGCCCAACTGGTGACGCTGCCCGGCAACCTGTCGCCTGATGCCTTCATCAACTACGCGGCCATGCTGCTGCAGCTGGGCGATACCCGCGAGGCGGCGGTCGTGGCCGGCAACGGCGTGGCACGCTTCCCCGACAACTATGGCCTGCGCCTCAACCAGGGCAGTGCACTGGGTGACAGCGGCCAGCATGCCCTGGCGGTGGACGCCTACCGCGCGGCGATGCGGCTGCAGCCCAAGCGCCTGGACGCGCACTTCAACCTGGGCAACCTGTACCTGCAGCAGCTCAAGCAGCCGCGCAAGGCCGTGCAGGAATACCGCACCGCGCTGACACTGCAGTCGGCGCCTGACCTGGACGCTACCGCGCAGCGCGAACAGCGCATGAGCATCCATCTCAACCTGGCCAGCGCGCTCAGCGACAGTGGCGATGCCGCCGGCGCACGCGCCGCACTGCAGGCCGGCATCGACGAAGCGCCCGAGGACTACCGCCCGTGGTTCAACCGTGCCGCGATGGCCTTGTCCGCCGGCGACCCCGCGGCGGCCACGCCCGACTTCGAGGCGGCGTGGGTGCGCCTGGACGCACTGCAACGCGCGCAGCCGCCGCAGGCGCAGCCTGACCTGGACCTGCTGGAGCACGCTGGCTACGTACTGTTCCACCTGGGCCGCACCGGCGAGGCTGCCCTGCGCATGCAACAGCTGCTGCAGGCGCAGCCGGACAACATCGACGCGCAGCGCAACTACGGCTTCATGCTGCTGGACCTGGGCCGCCCGCAGGACGCAAAGCGCCTGTTCGAGCAGGCCTTCACCCGCGAGCCGGACGACGTGGACGGTTGGCTGGGGCTGCTGGCGTGCGCGATGCTCGACAGCGACCCTGCCCACCTGACCCGCCTGAAGCAGCAGTTCGGCCAGCGCTTCGACGGCCGCTACCGGTTGTCCGACGATCTGCCGACCCGGCTGATGCGCAACGAAGGCTATTGGTATTCACCGCGCTTCGTGCAGCTGTGGCGGCAACTGATGGCAGCAGGATGAGCGCACCCGGCAACGAGGCAAGTCCCTGCCGTGGCAGGCACCCATACAGTGGAACAGGTCAGGAGAACGTTGCGGTATGTCGATCTATGCATTGAAGGGGCGTTTCCAGGATCTGCTGCGCCCGGGCGTACGGGGTCTGTACCGGGCGGGCGTTACCGCCAACATGGTGACCGTCGCTGCCGCCGTGGTGTCGCTGGCCGTGGCGGTCGCGGTCTACGCGTGGGCACCGGCGCAGCCGCTGTGGTACCTGGCGTTGCCGGTATGGATGCTGCTGCGCATGGCACTCAATGCCGTGGACGGCATGCTGGCGCGCGAGTTCGGCCAGCAGTCGCGGCTGGGGGCTTACCTCAATGAACTGTGCGATGTCCTGGCCGATGCGGCCCTGTACCTGAGCCTGCTCAGCCTGCCCGGGGTCGATCCGACCGCGATCTGGGTGCTGACGTGGCTTGCGGCGGTTTGCGAGTACGCTGGCGTCCTGGGGCTGATGGTGGGGGCCAGTCGGCGCTACGACGGACCCATGGGGAAAAGTGACCGCGCCTTCGTGATCGGCCTGGTCGGCGTGCTGCTTGCAGTGGGCTGGATCGGCGGAGCGGTGGTGAGCGGCGTGGCGTGGGTGGCAGCGGCGCTGTGCCTGCTGACCGCGTGGCGGCGGATGCGCAACGGATTGGCGGAGCAGGCCTGATCGGCACTGCGGGCAGACACACAACGGAGTAAGGCATGCGCGTACAGGAACACCTGCAATTCCACAGCTTCGATGGCCAACCGCTGTTTTACCGGCATTGGCCGGCTGCCTCGTCCGCCGCGCCGCGCCGTGCGCTGGTGCTGCTGCACCGCGGCCATGAGCACTCCGGCCGCGTCGCCCACCTGGTGGACGAACTGGACCTGCCCGACACCGAGGTATTCGCCTGGGATGCGCGCGGCAATGGCCAGTCGCCCGGTGAGCGTGGCGATGCGCCGGGCTTCGAGGCGCTGGTGCGTGACCTGGACAGCTTCATCGCGCACATCGGCCAGCAGCATGGCATCGGTGTGGAAGACATCGCGATCATCGCCCAGAGCGTCGGCGCGGTGGTCGCTGCGACCTGGGTGCACGATTACGCACCGCCGCTACGTGCGCTGGTGCTCGCATCGCCGGCGTTCAAGGTCAAGCTGTACGTGCCGCTGGCGGTGCCCGGGCTGAAGCTGATGCAGAAGCTGCGTGGCAACTTCTTCGTCAACAGCTACGTCAAGCCGCAGTGGCTCACCCATGATCCCGGGCGCGTGGAAAGCTACCGCACCGATCCGTTGATCACCCGACCGATCTCGGTCCGGGTGCTGCTTGGCCTGTACGAGGCCGCCGACCGCGTGGTCGGCGATGCGCAGGCGATCACCGTGCCAACCCAGCTGCTGGTGTCCGGCGCGGATTTCGTGGTGCATCGTGCGCCGCAGGACCGCTTCTACGAGCGCCTGTCCTCGCCGATCAAGGAACGCCACCTGCTGCCGGGTTTCTTCCACGACACCCTGGGCGAACGTGACCGCGCGCCAGCCATCTCCTCCATCCGCCGTTTCATCAGCGAGCGCTTCGCCCAGCCGCTGGTACGACCCAGCCTGCGCGACGCGCATCGCCACGGGCCGACTTTCGACGAGGCCGAAATCCTGTCCTGGCCGCCGCAGCGCAACAGCGCCAAGGACGCCTACTGGCGCTTCACCCGCGCCGGGCTGCGCTTCGGCGGCAGGCTGTCCGAAGGCATCGCGCTGGGGCTGGAGAGCGGCTTCGACTCGGGCAGCACGCTGGACTACATCTATCGCGACCAGGCGCGCGGCAGCGGACCGCTGGGCCGCATGATCGACCGCAACTACCTGGACGCGATCGGCTGGCGCGGCATCCGCATCCGCCGTACCCACGTGCGCGAGCTGCTGCAGCTGGCCGCCCTGCACCTGCATGGCGAAGGTCGCCCGGTGCGGGTGCTGGACGTGGCCGCCGGCCACGGTCGTTACGTGCTCGACGCGCTGGCACAGGGTGAACACCGTGCGGAGGCGATCACCCTGCGCGATTTCAGCGAGCGCAACGTCATCGACGGTCGCAAGCTGATCAGCGCGTTCGGCGCCGACGACATCGCCACTTTCGAGCAGGGCGATGCATTCGACGCGGCCTCGCTGGCGGCGCTGCCGGTGGCGCCGACGCTGTCCACGGTATCGGGCCTGTATGAACTGTTTGCCGATAATGACGCGGTGCTGCGCTCGCTGCAGGGCATCGCCGCGGCGATGCGCGAAGGCGGCTACCTGGTCTACACCGGCCAGCCCTGGCACCCGCAGCTGGAGTTCATCGCCCGTGCGCTGACCAGCCACCGCGAAGGCGCGGCCTGGGTGATGCGGCGCCGCACCCAGCAGGAAATGGACGAACTGGTGCGCCTGGCCGGCTTTGAGAAAGTCACCCAGCGCATCGACCGCTTCGGCATCTTCACCGTCTCGTTGGCACGGCGGGTGCTGCCATGACCGAGGGCGCGCGGCCATGGCGACGCGCGTTGGTCTGGCTGGCGCTGCTGGGGCCATTCTTCTTCCTCAGCTACGGCCTGGCCAATGCGATGGCCGGGCGCCTGCCGTACGTGCCCTCGATCGTGTTCGACTGGGAAGCGAAGATCCCGTTCCAGGCCTGGACCATCGTCCCGTACTGGTCCATCGACCTGTTCTACGTGGCGTCGTTCTTTATCTGTACCCAGCGCGCCGAACTGGACATGCACGCGCGGCGGTTGTTCACCGCGCAGTTGCTGTCGGTGGGCTGCTTCCTGCTGTGGCCGCTGCGCTTCAGCCTGGAGCGCCCGGAGACCGGCGGCGTGTTCGGCTGGCTGTTCGACGTGCTGCTGGGCTTCGACAAACCCTTCAACCAGGCACCGTCGCTGCACATCGTGCTGCTGGTGGTGCTGTGGGTGCGCTTTGAGCAGCACCTGCGTGGATGGTGGCGCAGCGCACTGCATGTGTGGTTCGCGCTGATCGGTATTTCCGTGCTGACCACCTGGCAGCACCACTTCGTCGATGTGCCTACCGGCGTGGCCGTGGGCTGGCTGTGCGTATGGCTGTGGCCGGTGCACGGACGCTCGCCGCTAGCCCACTGGCAGTGGACGGCCGATGCTGCGCGCTGGCGGCTGGCCGCGCTGTACGCACTGGGCAGCGCGCTGTGCGCCTCGCTGGCGCTGACCTTCAGTGGCTGGGTGCTGTGGCTGGGCTGGCCGGCGCTGTCGCTTGCGCTGGTTGCACTGGGCTATGCGGCGTTGGGCACGGCGGTATTCCAGAAGCAGGAAGACGGGCGCCTGAGCATGGCCGCGCGCTGGTTGCTGGCGCCATACCTGTTGGCGGCGTGGTTGAACGCGCGCTGGTGGACGCGACGTGCGCCGCAGCCGCAGCTGGTGATCGATGGGGTGTGGCTGGGGCGCATGCCCGATGCCGGTGCGGTGCTGACGATGCCGACCGTGGTCGATGTCTGCGCCGAGCTGCCGTTCCGCAGCAGCGTGCGCCATTACCGCAGCGTGCCGATGCTGGACCTGGCCACGCCCTCACCGGACGCCCTGCGCCGCGCCGCCGATGCGATCACGCACGGGCATCGGCGTGGACAGGTGCTGGTGTGCTGCGCGTTGGGCTATTCACGCAGTGCCGCAGCGGTGGCGACCTGGCTGTGCCGCAGCGGCCATGCCGACAGCGCCGATGCGGCGATCCGGCTGCTCCGCCTGGATTGTCCGTGGATCGTGCTGCATGAACGGCATCGCGCTGCGATCGCACTGGCGGTGCAGCCGCAGCACGCCCACGATGCGCCGGGGGTGCAGGCATGAGCACGGCGATGCAGGTGCAGGCGATGGCCGCGCTGCTGCGCCAGGCGCGCATTCCGGCGGTGATTTCCACGCTGCTTGCGGCGACCGCACTGGCACTGTTGCTGCTGGCGCCGCGCAGTATGCCGGTGGTGGCAATCGCGCTGCTGTCGCTGCTGGCCGGCGTGGGCCAGGCGTACTTCGCTGCACGGATCGGCTTCGACCGTGCACTGCTGGACGGCCTGCTGGCCGCGCATCCGGATGCCGCACCGGGACCGATCGACGATGCGCTGCAGGCCTTGGGCCTGCGCGATGCGGTGCCACCCACGCGTGGTTGGCCTGCGCGCTGGCAGGGCATGCGCGGTCTGCTGCGCGGGCAGGGCGCGTGCGTACTGCTGCAGGCGCTGACGCTGCTGGCCGCGCTGTGGCTGCGGATATCCGGATGACTCACGCAAGGGATGCAATCACGATGAGGGCAGGACATGCTGGCTGATCTGGTGGCACGCAGCTGCAGTGGCGCGATCCGCGCACTGACCGGCGCGCGCGCATTGTGGCAGGGCTGTGCACCGTCCAGCGACCATCGCGTGTACTACGGCAACCACGCCAGCCACGGCGATTTCGTGCTGATCTGGTCGGCGTTGCCGATCACCCTGCGGCGCCAGGTCCGCCCGGTGGCAGCGGCCGATTACTGGCAGCGCGACGGCCTGCGCCGCTACCTGATCCACGCGGTGTTCAATGGCGTGCTGATCGAGCGCGATGCGGCCAAGCGCGACCACGATCCCATCGCCTGCCTGTGCCAGGCGGTGGACGAAGGCAACTCGCTGATCCTGTTCCCCGAGGGCACGCGCAATACCGAAGAGGGGGTGTTGCCGTTCAAGAGCGGCATCTACCACCTGGCCCGGCAGCGCCCGGAGCTGGAGTTCGTGCCGGTGTGGATCGACAACCTCAAGCGGGTCATGCCCAAGGGCCGCTGGTTGCCGTTGCCGCTGCTGTGCACCACCACCTTCGGCGAGCCGCTGCGGCTGAAGGCCGATGAGGACAAGGACCGCTTCCTGGAGCGTGCCCGGGTGTCGCTGCTGGCGCTGGATCCGCAGCCGCGCAGGCAGCGCGCATGATGGCCGGGCAGGGGATGCTGCTGTTTTCCAGCCTGGCCAGCGATATCGCGCAGCTGTCCACGCACGCGCAGACCCGGCTGTTGTTTGCCGGTATCGCGGCGGTACTGGTGGTGGCCACGGTCATCGCCGAGACCCTGCGCTGGCGCGCGCGCCATGCGCCCAGCACGGTGCTGGCCAACCTGGTCTCGCGCATCCGCGCGTGGTGGGTGATGGCCGCGGTGGTCGCGCTGGCGTTCTTCTTCGGACGCACCGGGGTGGTGGTGCTGTTTGCGGTGGTGTCGCTGTTCGCGCTGCGCGAGTTCATCACGCTCACGCCCACCCGTGCCGGCGACTACTACGCGCTGCTGGCCGCCTTCTACGTGGTGCTGCCGTGGCAGTACTGGCTGGTGTGGACTGACTGGTACGGCATGTACACGCTGCTGATCCCGGTCTATGCGTTCCTGTTCCTGCCGATCCTGGCCACCATCGGCGGAGACACCACCGATTACCTGGAGCGCACGTCCAAGGTGCAGTGGGGCCTGATGATCTGCGTGTTCTGCATCTCCCACGTGCCGGCGCTGCTGAACCTGAAGCTGGCCGGGGTGGAGCCGGCGCGCAACCTGCTGCTGTTCGCTTTCCTGGTGATCGTGGTGCAGTCCTCGGACGTGCTGCAGTACATCTGGGGCAAGCTGATCGGCAAGCGCCTGATCGCACCGAAGCTGTCGCCGTCCAAGACCGTGGAAGGTTTCATCGGTGGGGTGCTGTCGGCCAGCGCGCTGGGCGCGGCGCTGTGGTGGCTGACCCCGTTCACGCCGTGGCAGGCGTTCGGGATGTCGCTGGCGGTCAACCTGATGGGGTTCTGGGGCGGCTTGGTGATGTCGGCGATCAAGCGCGATCGCGGCATCAAGGACTGGGGCCACATGATCGAGGGCCACGGCGGCATGCTCGATCGACTGGATTCGGTGTGCTTCGCCGCGCCGGTGTTCTTCCACCTGGTGCGGTACTTCTGGAGCGCGTGAGGCGTATCGGGCAAACCGTCGATGCGCGTCTCCAGCGGGCGATGCCGTATTCCCTTTGCATCGTTTCTCTGCCTGGAAACCTTGATGTCCCCGCATGACGCCATACGCATGTTGATTCGCACCTACGGGTACGTCGGCTTCCTGTCGATCTACCTGGGATGTGAGCGTGATGGCCGCGCTGCGGCACCTTGGCACAGCCTCGGCGACTCAGGCGCACTGAAGGCACAGGCGGACGAATGCTGGGGCGCAGGACCGGAGGTCTTGCTGTCGTACTTCGTCGATCTGCGTGAGCGGCGGCGCACGCGTGGCATTGAGTACAAGCTCTACTTGGAACAAGGTAAGTGCGTCGGCGATGGGATTCGGCTGTATCGGCGCATGCCCAGGGTGGACGAGCTGCTGATCGAGCTTTCCGTGCTCGCAGACCTGCACGCAATCGAGGTCTATCGGTTCGTGCCGACGATGGATGAAGGCGCGATTCTGTTCTCGAACGGAGCCATCGCCCGCTTCCAGCGAACGCCTGGCAACACGTTCAGGATTTTTGCACTTGAAGGGCCCCTCGGCCATCCGGACCGCGTGCCACGCCAGGTCCTTGCGCTGCGCAATAGTCTTGAGCGCGTCCGCGATGTCGGATGGCTGCGGGAGCACCTTGGCAGACCTCTTCCCTGGGAAGCATGGCTGGCACAGCACTGACCCGCGCCTTGCCGGACGCGCGTTGCGTCCACACCGCCATCAGGTGGCGATGCCGTATTCCTTCAGCTTCTTGCGCAGCGTGGCGCGGTGAATGCCCAGCATGGCCGCCGCGCGGCTCTGGTTGCCTTCGCAGTGGTTGAGCACTTCCACGAACAGCGGGATTTCCATTTCGCGCAGCACGATCTCGTACACATCGTCGGCATCGCACCCGTCCAGGTCCCGCAGGTAGCGTCGGACCGATTGGGCCACGTGTTCGCGCAGCGGTGGCTTCGGCGCGCCACGACTATTGTCAGGACGAGAAAGGACAGCGTTCAAGGAGGTTCCCGGTGCAGATGCCGGGGCGGACAGCAGCCCCGGGCGGAGAATTGTAGGGGGTCAGTCTAGCGCGTGCGTGGGCAGGCCGCCACGCTCCGGGCTGGAACGCGGGGTTACAGGAACTCGAAGGTGAATGCGACGGTCGACGCGGCGGGCTCGCGCACGCGGAACGCGATCTGCGCGCTTTGTCCTGGTTCCAATACGCTGTTGGCATCGACCGAACGGTCCAGGTAGTCACGCGGTGCGAACGCGCCGGTGCCGATCACGCGGCCATCGGCGTCGGACAGCGACAGCCGCAGCGACGGCCATGCCTGCGCCCAGCGTGCATCGTTGCGGAAGCTGGCCTGCACCTGCAGCGCACCGGGCTGGCCCGGTACCGGACGCACATCGCGGCTGATCATGCTGAACGCCGCCGGCTCCTGCCACGCCGGCAACGTGCAGCGCAGTACGCTGCACACCCCGGCGATCCATGGCCGGGTGCCGGCATCGGCAGCCAGTCGCGCGCGGTCGGCGACGGCGATCTGCAACAGCAGCAGCACCACCAGCCCGGCCAGCACGCCCCATTGCCAGCGCGGCGTATGCAGCGGCGCCACGGGCAGCCGCATGAAGCTCGGTGCGGTCGTGGCACGTGCCTGCACGGGCGGGGTTGCCTCGGCCGGCGCCACGCTCGGATCGTCATCCTGCACTGCCGATGCGTGCGCGATATCGGCGTCAACGCGCGATGCGGGCGCCTCGGCCGTGGCCGCCACGCGCGCGTCTCCGCGTGGCGCCGCATCGCGTTCTGCGTGCTCGCCGTGGTCGACGTGCGCCACGCGCTCGGCGGGCGGCGGGTCGAAGACCGACACGGTCTGCGTCCAGTCCTTGCCCTCCGTCACCGGTGGCGCCGTGTACTGCGCAGGCAATGCCTGCGCGTCCGCGTCCGCATCCGACGGCAGCGTTTGCGCGGGTGGTTCGCTGGCAGGTGTGTCCGCCGGGCTGGCACGCAGGAACGTGGCCAGCGGGCGACGTGGCGGTGGCGTGGGCTCGGTCATCGGGTCGGGGCCGGGCAGGAGGGACGCGCCCATTCAAGCACGTTCATGCCGCCTCACGCGCGGCGCACGCCGGTGATGCGCATCCAGTCGCCGTCCTGCGCGGTCTCCAGCTGGTCGAACCACGGCGCGTAGCGCACCAGCAGCTCGTCTTCCTGGCCATGCAGGATGCCCGACAGCGCGATGCGACCGCCGGCGGCAACGCGCGCGGCCAGCACGTCGGCCAGCGCATCCAGTGCCGAGGCCAGGATGTTGGCCACCACCACCGGGTAGGTGGCCGGCGGTTCGTCGGCGGGCAGGTACACCTGCAGACGATCCTGCAGGCCGTTGCGCTCGGCGTTGTCGCCGGTGGCGATCACCGCCTGTGGGTCGTTGTCCACACCTACCGCACGCGCGGCGCCGAGCCGCAGCGCAGCCAGTGCCAGGATGCCCGAGCCGCAGCCGAAGTCGAGCACGGTCTGGCCCGCCAGCACGCCGTCGGCGGCCAGGCTGTCCAGCCAGCGCAGGCACAGCGCGGTGGTGGGATGGGTGCCCGAGCCGAACGCCAGGCCCGGGTCGAGTCGGATCACGGCGGCGTCGTCGGCCTGCGCGGCCTCGGGCAGGTCGTGATTCCACGGCACGATCCAGGTGCGCTCACCGAAGGCCATCGGCTGGAACTGGTCCAGCCAGGCGCGCTCCCAGTCTTCGTCCTGCACCGCGCGGAAGCTGGCATCGGACCAGTCCAGGCCGGGATCGAAGGCATCCAGCGCGGCCAGCAGCGCCAACGCGTTGGTCTCGGCCGGGAACAGGGCGGTGAGCACCAGGTCGTTCCACAACGGGGTCTCGCCCACGCCCGGTTCCAGGATCGCGCGCTCGTTGCTGGTATCGGCATCGGCATCGAGCAGGGTCACCGCCAGCGCGCCGACATCGTCCAGCGCATTCTCGTAGCGGGGCTGGGTGGATTCGCTGCAGCGGAGGGTGAGTTCCAGGAACGGCATGGGGTGGGCTACCTGCGGAAAACGGTGAATGCTAGACCATTGTGGGGGTGGGCTGCCCGCCGCGCGGCCCAAGCGCGTCTCCCGCCGCGGCGAGATTCGCCCCGCCGGTGGATTCAGACAGGGCTACGGGCGCTTGCTAGACTTGGCTTCCCGTTGCCCTGCCGGCAACCTCCGGTCCCGCGCATGGCCCTCGTGCCTACCCTCAAAACCTGGTTGCTGGTCGTACCGGCCCTGGCGTTGCTGGGGGTGGTGGGCTATCGCGCCGGTGGTCATGTGCGCCCGGGCGAGGCAGGCAACGCCGTGGATGAGGTGCCGGTCACGCAGGTGGCCGCGGCGCCGGTGCAGGCACAGCAGCTGGCGCGCCAGTTGCTGTCGATCGAGCGCGGCACCACCATCGCCTCGGGCCTGCCGCTGGACATCCGCGCCGACATCGAAGGCGACACCGACCTTTACGCCTACGCCCAGCGCCTGCAACTGCAGGCGGGCAACGGCAACGCCGAGGCGGCGTGGATGGTCAGCCGTGTCTACGACTACTGCGCGACCTACGCGATGGATCCCGGCGGTTACCAGTTGGACAACGCGCTGCTGACCGGCATGGGCATGACCGCTTCACCGACCATGGTGCAGGCCCGCGAGCGGGTCGCGCGGCGCTGCGGCGGCTTTGTCAGCAGCGACGGCCTGGGCCGCCAGTTGATCCTGGCCCAGCGCGTGCAGGCGGCCAAGGCCGGCAATCTCGCCGCCGAGGCGTCGCTTTTCGCCGAAGGCCAGCCGCTGGAGAACAGCCCGACCTACCGCCGTGGGCTGGTCGAGCGGGTGATGGATTCGCGTGATCCGGAAGCCTACATGGCGCTGTCCACCGGCATGGGCCAGCGCGCCAGTGGCGATCGCGCGCTGGACGGGCTGGTGGCCGGCGACCAGTTCAGTGAACTGGCCTGGCGCCTGGCCGCGTGCGAGCTGGGCATGGCGTGCGGGCCGGACAGTGTGTTGATGAACAATTTCTGCGCGAACGGAGGGATCTGTTCGCAGGACGGTGGGCAGGACTTTGCCACTTTCGTGTATGACGCTGCGGTATCGCGGCAAGGTGCGGGGAAAATGAAGACGTTGGTTGAAATGCTGATCAAGCAGAGGAACGGGCGATGAATTACCGTCGATTCCTGCATGGTGCCAAGTTCTGGTTCTGGGTGGCGTTGTTCGTGGCCTACTCTGCCGGGGCGGTCGGCCTGGTGATGATCGATACCTATGAAGACCGCTATCGCAGCCTGTCCAAGGTGAAGCTGACCTCGGTCAAGGCCACCGAAGACGTGCGCCGCGCCGGTGCCAGCCAGGTAGCTGCGGTGTACCGCGCGCAGAGCGGCATGCCGTTTGCCTCGCTGCCGGCGGGCAGCACGTTCCAGGTGGTCTGGCCCGATGGCTCCACCGAGACGATGGTGATCGTCGATCCGACCTCATCGCTGGGTGTGGCGCCGGTCAAAAACAGCCAGGTCACCGCGGCCGACGTCGCGCGCTGATGCGCGACGCTGCGGCGGGCGTGGATACCCCGCGCCCGTTGCGGCTGGTGCTGCTGCCGGGCCTGGATGCGACCGGCACCCAGCACGTCGCGTTTACCGCCGCGATGGCGCGGATGGGCGTCGTGGTGACGGTGATTGCCTACCCGGTGGATCGCGCGCTGGATTACGCCGCGCTGTCAGACGTCGTCCGCCAGGCGCTGCCGACCGACGGCGACTACGTGCTGCTCGGTGAGTCGTTCTCGGGCCCGCTGGCGCTGGTGATCGCCGCGGCACCCCCGCCGCGGTTGCGCGGCCTGATTCTGTCCACCACGTTCGCGCGCTCGCCCTGGCTTGCGCTGCGCCGGCTGCAAGCGGTGTTGTACCGGGCGCCGGTGCGTGCGTTGCCGATGCCGGCATTGTCGTGGCTGTTGTTCGGGCGCTGGGGCAGCCCGGCCCTGCGGGCCGCGTTGCAGGCGGCGCTGGCGCGGGTGCACCCACAGGTGTTGCGCGTGCGTGCGGCGGCGGCACTGGGCGTGGATGTCGCCGCGCAGGCACGCGCGGTGGACCTGCCCACCCTGTGCCTGCACGCCGCGCACGATCGTCTTCTGCCTGCGCGCTGCCAGCGCCACCTGTCGGCGATGTTGCCGGCGCAGGCCACTACGCGGCTGGACGGGCCGCATCTGATGCTGCAGGCGCGCCCGGAAGCGGCGGCTGCGGTAATCGCAGGCTTCATGCGGGGCGTTTACGACATCGATTGAGGGTGCGGCTTGCCGTACCACCCTGTGGTCACGGACTGCCGCCGCATCGGTGTGATCGGCGCGTGGCGGCCATGTCCACGCGGCCTTCGCTTATGGCTCTCGGGTATTTCACGGTGCGACGCGCAGCCTGCGGGTGTTGGCTGCATCCGCAGCGCACGTGCCGGAGAACCTGTCGAATGAATACCCGTGGCGATTACGCCTCCCAAGATCCCTTGGCCACCGCGACTGTCGCCGTGGTCACCCCCCCGCCGGTGATCGCACCCGCGCATGACCACGCCGTCTCGTGGGGCGCCATCTTCGCCGGTGCCGCCGCTGCTGCGGCGCTGTCACTGGTCCTGCTGATCCTCGGCGTTGGCCTGGGACTGTCCTCGGTATCGCCGTGGGCGTATGAAGGCGTGTCGAAGGAAACGTTCGGTTGGTCCAGCATCGCGTGGCTGACCGTCACCGCCATCGCAGCGTCGGGCCTGGGCGGCTATATCGCCGGGCGCCTGCGCAACAAGTGGAGCAACCTGCACGGCGATGAGACCTACTTCCGCGACACCGCGCATGGTTTCCTGTCGTGGGCCGTGGCGACGCTGCTGACCGCGGGCCTGCTCACCACGGCCATCGGTGGGGTGATCGGTGCCGGCGCCAAGGTGGCCGGTGCCACCGCTGGCGCGGCGGCGACCACCGCCGGTGGCCTGGCTGCGGCCGCCGGTCCTGCCGCGATGGGCGACAACAACGGCGACCTGCAGTACTGGGTGGACGGCCTGTTCCGCGCCAACCCGAGCGCACCGGCCGCGCCGATGGCGCCGCCGCCGGGTGATCCGGCTGCTGCGCCGGCTGCACCGCAAGCCGGCGTCATGCCGCCGCCGCCGCGCCCGATGCCGGGTGGCGAGCGCGGCCCGGGTCCGGGCCGTGGCGGTGACGTCCGCGCCGAGGTCAACCGGATCGTGGTCAACAGCCTCAAGTCCGGCACCATGGACCCGGCCGACACCCAGTACCTGGCCCAGCTGGTGGCCAACCAGACCGGCATGAGCCAGGCTGAAGCGCAGGCCCGCGTGACCGACATGCAGACCCGTCTGCGCGCCACGCTGGACAAGGCCAAGGCCGACGCGAAGCAGGCCGCCGATGATGCCCGCAAGGCGACCGCGTATGCCGCGCTGTGGCTGTTCATCACGCTGCTGATCGGTGCCTTCAGCGCCAGCCTGTTTGCCACCTGGGGCGGTCGCCGTCGCGACCTGTAAGCCCCCAACGTTCAACGAGGAGAATTCACGATGAAGTATCTGCTGCTGTGGTTCCTGGGCATTCCGATCCCGATCCTGCTGCTGATCGCGCTGCTGCGCTGACGTAGCGCGCGCCGGATAACGGGTATCGACCGACGGTCGATACCCGCCGGGCAAGAAGTACCGCCGGGCCGCCATCGTGCGGCCCGGTGTCGTTTCAAACAGGCGAATAGAAGGTGCTTCCCCCCTCTGAGGGGAGCGTCTTGTTGCAAGCGCCGTTGCAGGGTGAGAACAACGCTACGCGTTTGGACGGGCAGGGCCGGTCGCGGTGGATCGGGCTTTGTCTTCGCCCAGATCTGTCGCGAGCGTCAGGGCCCCGTAGCGGCCGGTAGGCCCCTGGTGCAAATGTCCCCCGGCCGCGGGGCGGCCTCCTCCTTGATTTTGCCCAGGAGCCTACCGGCCGCTACGGGGCTCGGCTCGCGGTGCGCAGGTGGAGACTAGGCTTTTCTGGCGCTGGTCGGTGGGTCGGGCGCTGTGGCCCCATGCCCTTGGAGGCGAAATAAAGGAGGAGGGGGCGGCCGCAGGCCGACGCCGGGGGACATTCGCCGGAAAGGGCATGGGGCCACAGCGCCCGACCCACCGACCCCCGCGCGGGAAAACACTAAGGGCGTGCTTTCGTGCGTGCCCCGCGCATGGGCGAAGAACCAAACAAAAAGGCGGGGATATCCCCGCCTTTCTGCTATGCCACCGTTACTGCTAAATCAAGTCAATGCAATCGACTTGTTCTTGCGTTCGGCCAAGCGCTTTTCCAGGTAGTGGATGTTCTGCCCACCGGCCTGGAAACCCTTGTCGCGCATGATCCGCTGCTGCAGCGCGACGTTGGTCTTGATCCCGTCCACCACCATCTCGCTCAGCGCCACGCGCATCCGCGCGATCGCGGTCTCGCGGTCCGGGCCGTGCACGATCAGCTTGCCGATCATCGAATCGTAGTTCGGCGGTACGCGGTAGCCACT
The DNA here is from genome assembly GCF_024519465.1 of Stenotrophomonas sp. Ste86. Classification (GTDB taxonomy): domain Bacteria; phylum Pseudomonadota; class Gammaproteobacteria; order Xanthomonadales; family Xanthomonadaceae; genus Stenotrophomonas. Next base: position 67,283 of record NZ_JALJRW010000010.1, read on the forward strand.
GTAGATGTGGGTATCCACGCGCACGCCGGGACCACCGGGCGGATGGAAGGCGGTGATCTGGCCCGGGCTCGGCACGAAGGTTTCAGCATCTTCGGCGTTGATGCGGCATTCGATCGCGTGGCCGGTCAGCACCACGTCGCTCTGCTTGATGGTCAGCTTCTGGCCGGCGGCGATGCGCAGCTGTTCGCAGACCAGATCGATACCGGTCACCATCTCCGTCACCGGATGTTCCACCTGCACGCGGGTGTTCATTTCGATGAAGTAGAAACGGCCGTCTTCGAACAGGAACTCGAAGGTGCCCGCGCCGCGATAACCGATGCGGATGCACGCTTCCACGCACACCTTGCCGATCTGCTCGCGCATCTCCGCACTGATGCCCGGGGCCGGCGCTTCTTCCACCACCTTCTGGTGGCGGCGCTGCATCGAGCAGTCGCGTTCACCGAGGTGGATGGCGTTGCCCTGGCCGTCGGCGAGGACCTGGATTTCCACGTGGCGCGGATTCTCCAGGAACTTCTCCATGTAGACCTGATCGTTGCTGAAAGCAGCCTTGGCTTCGGACTTGGTGGTCTCGATGGCCGCCTTCAGCGACGCCTCGGCATGCACCACGCGCATGCCACGACCGCCGCCACCGCCGGATGCCTTGATGATGACCGGATAGCCGATCTCACGGGCGATCTTGGTGTTGGCCACGATGTCGTCGGTGAGCGGGCCGCCCGAGCCGGGCACGCACGGCACGCCGGCGGCCTTCATCGCGCGGATTGCTTCCACCTTGTCGCCCATCAGGCGGATGGTGTCGGCCTTGGGGCCGATGAAGATGAAGCCGGATTCTTCCACGCGCTCGGCGAAGTCGGCGTTCTCCGACAGGAAACCGTAGCCCGGGTGGATGGCCTGGGCGTCGGTGACTTCGGCCGCGGCGATCAGCGCCGGGATGTTGAGGTAGCTCTCCGAGGACGGTGCCGGACCGATACAGACCGACTCGTCGGCCATGGCCACGTGCTTGAGGTTGCGGTCGACCGTGGAATGCACGGCGACCGTGCGGATGCCCAGGGTGTGGCACGCGCGCAGGATGCGCAGCGCGATCTCCCCTCGGTTGGCAATAACGACTTTGTCGAGCATGGACGGATCCTTAGCCGATCACGAACAGCGGCTGGTCGAATTCGACCGGCTGGCCGTTTTCGCCCAGGATGGCGACGATGGTGCCGGAAACATCGGCCTCGATCGGGTTGAACATTTTCATCGCTTCGATGATCGCCAGCGTTTCGCCGGCCTTGACGGCCTGGCCGACCGACACGAAGGCCGGCTTGTCCGGCGAGGACGAGGAATAGAACGTGCCGACCATCGGCGCACGCAGCACGTGGCCGTCCGGCAGGGCATTGCCGGCCTTGGCGGTGCCGCCGGTGGAGGCTTCGGTGGGCGACTGCATCGGCATCGCCGGGGCGGCCGCAGCGGCCTGGACCGGTGCCGGGGCCATCATCATCTGCGGGGCCTGCATCATGCCGTAGCCGGATACGGGCGCGCGCGACAGACGCACGGACTCTTCGCCTTCCTTGATTTCGATTTCGGCGAGGTTCGACTCTTCCAGCAGGTCGATCAGCTTCTTGATTTTGCGGAGATCCATAGGGGCCTCTTTAGCTCGTGGTGTCAGTGTGGTGGGAAGCGCGTTGCGCTCGGGTCAACGCAATTCGTAGAAACTACGCAGTTGGGCGATGCGGTCGTTGGCGTGTGTGGTCAGGCAGCGCATCTGCGCGCCATTGCGGGAGGTGCCATCGGCATGGAAGGCATACACCGCGTCGCAGTCGTGGCTGCGCAGCTGGATCCATGCGCGCTGGGCCAGCACCAGTTGCCTTTCGGCATCGGTGCAGTGCGTACAGGCGCCTTCGGCGGCTTGCGTGCGCAGCTGCAGGCGCGCCTGGGCGTAGACCTTGTTGAGTTCGGTATCGGCGTCGCTGGCCACGTCGGAGGCGCACAGGTCGCTCTCCATCGTGCCGCTGGGCTGCGCGCAGTCGATGCCCTCGGCGCTGCGATCGGCGGCCAGGGCCGCGCCGCACAGGCCGCCCCACAGCATGACGCTGGCGAGGACGCGCGGCATGGTCACGCGGTGGTGGCCGCCAGCCGGGTCAGGGCCGCATCCATCGCATAGCGATAGCTGTCCGCGCCGAAGCCGCAGATCACCCCGACCGCCTTGTCGCTGAAATAGCTGTGCTGGCGGAACGGCTCGCGTGCATGCGGGTTGGACAGATGGATCTCGATGAACGGCACGTCCACCGCAGCCAGCGCATCGCGCAGGGCCACCGAGGTGTGGGTGAACGCGGCCGGGTTGATCAGGATGAAAGCGGTGCCGTCTTCACGGGCGGCCTGCACCCGGTCCACCAGGCTATGTTCGGCATTGGACTGCAGGCTCTCCACCGCGTGCCCGGCGGCCTGCGCCTGGGCCAGCAGGGCCTGGTCGATCTGCGCCAGCGTGGTGTGCCCATACACCCCCGGCTCGCGTGTGCCGAGCAGGTTGAGGTTGGGGCCATGCAGGACCAGCAGTTTCGCCATGGGTGCCACGAAGCAGGAAAGGGCGAAGTCTGGCGGAACCGGCTGATCGTGTCCAGTTCGGCGAAGTTACGCGTGTTTCAAGCGAACGTTTGAATTTTGCGTGGGAAGCTTGGGGCGGCGGCGTGTTGACCGGATCGCGTGGCTTGGCGGGACAGGTGGGACCGGCCGCCGGCAGGGGGATTGTGACGGCCGGCCAACGCCTCGCTCTGGAAGCGGCTACCCCATGCGTACCGCCGGATTCTCGCGGGCCGGGGCGTCCTGCTGCTGCTCCAGGACCTGCACGGCCGCCTGCTGGCGCTCCGCACTGGCCACCTCCAACTGCTGCAGTGATTGCGCCACCGGCGTCTGCACGGCCACGTCGGTGGGCATGGATGCGCGGCGGTGCGCAGGGTCGTTCAGGTCGCCCTGCACCACGAAGACCGTGCGCCCGGCAGCGCTGTCTGCCGTCTGCACGCTCAGCACGATGTGGTCGGCCCGCTCCAGATTGCTCTGGCGGGCCAGGGCCATCACGCTGGCGGTCAGACGCTCGCTGCTCTCATCGGGCGCGCGGCCGGCCTGCGCATCGAGGGCGGCCACGCCCTGGCGAACCTGCTGCAGCAAGCCGTACTCGGGGTGGCCCGGGCCGATGTCGGCCAGCCGGGTCGGCGGGTGCCGCTCACCCGGGACGCCGTCAATCGACGCGGTCAGCGGACTGCGGGTGATGCTGCGGTAGGGGTCATCGGCATGGAACTGGGTGGCTTTGTGCTGCCGCTCCAGGCGCACCTCGCGTGCATCATCGAGTTCGGCGATGCGATGGGGGCGGGTTTCCTCCCGCATGGACAGGTGACCGCCGCCGCTGCTCACGTTGACCCACTTCTGGTCGCGTTCGAAGTACATCGCGTAGGCGCTGTTGCCGCCGATGACATTGGGGTCGACCGAGGCGCGGCCTTCGAGGGCCTGCGTAACCTCATGTGCGGTCAGCCTGCCCAGATACGCGCCGCCGGCTACCCAACCCATCTGCTGAATCGCGTCAACGCTGGTGTCGCGCACGCGAGGGCCGCCGAGGTAGTCGTTGTCGAGCATGTTCGACCAGATCTGCTCCAGCTTCTGGGGCCCACTCTTTTCCAACGCGGCCTGCAGCAGCACACGGGGTGTCCAGCAGTTGGGGTCGAGGCGATGCTGCTCGAATGCGCGATCGTGCGCGACCATGACGTCCGCACCCGGCAGGTTGAGTGCCAGGTCCGCGCGCTGTTGACTCATCCAGGATTGGCGCGCCTCCAGGTCCCTCAGAAGCAGGGTCTGCCCGAACGACTCCCACTGCCGCTCGCTCAGCTCGGCGTTGGGAAAACGCGAGCCGGTGTCGTGCTGCGTCCTGGCGTGCTCCTGGGCATAGCCGTTCGCCACCCGGCCCGGAAGGCTGTCGTTACGAACCACGCCAAGTGCCAGTGTTCCGTACCCATCGGCACCCGGCAACTGGGAAAGATAGTTCCAGTACAACTCGCGGTTGCCGGCCTTCGCGTAGCTGGTCAGGATCTCAAGGTCCTGCTGATTCAATCCACTCATGTCCTGCTCCCTGTCAGACCGAGGATTACCTGGCCTTGCTGCGTGCCAGGATCGCCCTCACTGCATCTTCCATGCGCTTCCAATCTTTTAAGAAAGCCCTCTTGTAATCGAGCGTAATTGAGAGGCTGTCCTCGATATCCGAGAAGTAGTGGACGCAGCCGGCGGCGACCGGAGTGTCATCTTCGACGACCTGATTGCCGACCAACTGCACGCCATCGCCGCGGAACGCGGTACTGTCGCACTTTATGAATGTCGTCAGATTACCCGCCGCATCCTGCGCGATGTACCAATCGCGCTCATACGCCGGATTGCGGACAGGCAGCGTCCCGTAATGTTCAAGGTGTTCTTTCGTGTACGCCGCCATTTTCGAGTCATCGATGGCGTAGGGCGTAAGTCCGAAGGTTTCTGGCTGCGCAACACGCATGTCGAGGCGGTCCCTCGGGTCCCGCCGCTCCAGCGACGTGTCGCGGGTGATGGCCTCATTCGAGGACAGCCGCTTCAATGACGTCTCGATCGGTACACGATCGATATGGACGATGCGAACCGAGATCTCTTTTCGGAAATCGTTCGTCCGTGGATTCGCCCGCGCCCCCGGCGGCGTTGGCGTCATATCCGGCCATTCAATGACAAGGGTCACGCCTTCGCCTGGCCACGGCGCAATTTGGCTGTCCAGGTAGTTGGCTGGAATGCGGAAGGTAGTGGGGCCCAGCTTCACATCCACTGGCGCATCGGAATAGGTATGGCCGTTGATGGTTCTACCGGTATGTGCAGGTTCCGACATGGCTGAACTCCCTTTCTGTTCGGTGGGCGGCGTCCTTGCGCACGCGCAGGCGCTGACAGCAACGGCAAGCGCCAGCGTCAGGCACGACCCGGATCTCATCACGCGCATGGGGACAGTCCATTGCTTGGTTTGGAGCCAACTATAGGCAAACGGACCGTCATGGGACAGCGACGGATTCAGGGTCATGGCCACATCACTCGCGCGCTGACGCATTGGACCCCTGAGGCTAGCGTTGTCAATTGGCCTTGGTGCTTTCCAGTACGTTCCGTACTGCGCCCTCCATACGCTTCCAGTCCTTCAAGAAAGCGCGTTTGTAGTTCAAGGTGATGGAAAGCTTGTTTTCGATGTCTGAAAAATAGTGGAAACAGCCGGCCGCAACGCTTCCTTCCTCGCTGATGACGTGGCTGCCTTCCAGGCGAACGCCGTCGCCGCGGAAAGCTCTGCTCTCACACTTGATGAAAGTGGTGAGCTCACCCTCCGGGCCGCGTGCAACGTACCAGTCATCCTCATAAGTGGGATTGCGAACAGGCGGCTTCCCGTAGCGCGCTTCATAATCCTTCGAGTAAGCGCTCATCTTCACGTCGTCGACGGCGTAGGGCGTCAGTTCCAACGTCTTTGACCCGGCTACGCGAAGGTCGAGACGCTCCCTTGGATCGCGACGCTCCACCGATTCGGCTTCGGTAACGGCTTCGTTGGAGGAAAGCCGCGACAGGGATGTCTCCATGGGAATTCTATCGATGTAGTTGATCGACACCGCAATCTCCTTCCGGAAATCATTCGTCCGCGGATTCGCACGCGCACCCGGCGGCGTCGGCGTCATATCGGGCCATTCAATGACAAGCGTGACGCCTTCGCCGGGCCATGGTGCAATCTGGCTGTCCAGGTAATTGGCGGGAATGCGGAAGGTCGTCGGCCCCAGCTTCACATCCACCGGCGCATCGGAATAGGTATGGCCGTTGATGGTGCGGCCAATCTGCGTAGCCCCGGGCACCGTTCCATGCGGCGCCTGGCCGGTGGACGGCGGACGCGTGCAGGCCGTGGCGGTCACCGCGACGGCGAGCGCAAGTGCCAGGCACCGCCCGGATGACATTACGCGCATTGAGCATTCCATTGCTTGGTGTGGCGCCAACTATAGGTAACCTGTGCGCCACGGACCAGCCATGAAGCCGGGTGGCGGCGCCGCCGGAGCAACGCTGGCGATGCGGCGCCCGACCGATAAATCGTTTCGATTCAAACCATCGACAGTGTCGGGAGATCATGACCAATGCGCGGTTCAACGCTTTCGTGGCTGTTTCTCAGTTTCGCCCTGTTGGGCGGGCCGACGCGTGCGCAGGACGTCCCGGTGCCTGCCCACCTTTCCGACGCCGCGCTGCCATCGCCGCTGGATCGATTGCTGCGCGACTATGAGCATGCGTGGCGGGCAGGCGATGCGGCCGCGCTTGCAGCGCTGTTCGCCGAGGACGGTTTCGTGCTGCAGAACCATCGCCCTCCGATCCGCGGTCAGCAGGCCATCCGCGCGGCCTACGAGGCAGGGTTCAAGGGAAAAGGTGGCGGGCCATTGCAACTGCGTGCCCTGGCCTATTCCACCGACGCCACCACCGGGTACATCATCGGTGCATACCGCTACGGCGCAGGCGGCGAGGTGGGGAAGTTCACGCTGACATTGCAGCGCATGCCCGGCCAGCCGTGGAAGATCTTCTCGGACATGGACAATCTGAACGCGGCGGAGAAACGCGCAGGCGTGGAGTGACGTCTGCGGCGCTGCCGACGGCTGTCAGCCCTGCATCCGCGCGACGGCATCCAGCGCGGTGATGTCCCCGTCGTCGAGAACAAGGTCTGCCGATGCCATGTTCTCGCGCAGGTGATCCACCGACGAGGTCCCCGGGATGAGCAGGATGTTGGGCGAACGGCGCAGCAGCCACGCCAGCGCTACCTGCATCGGGGTAGCGTGCAGTTTCGCTGCGATGGTCGATAGCGCCGTGGACTGCAACGGGCTGAAGCCGCCCAGCGGGAAGAACGGCACGTAGGCGATGCCATCCCGCGCCAGCGCATCCACCAGGGCATCGTCGTTGCGATGCACCAGGTTGTACTGGTTCTGCACGCAGGCGATGTCGCAGAGCGCGCGCCCCTCCGCAACTTGGGTGGCGGTGACGTTGCTCAGACCGATATGGCGGATGAGGCCGCGCTGCTGCAACTCGGCCAGCACCGTGAGAGAGGGCGCGATCGAACCCTCGGCCGGGGCCATGACGTTGAACATGCAGCGCAGGTTGACCACGTCCAGCACCTCCAGGCCCAGGTTGCGCAGGTTGTCATGCACGGCGCGGGTGAGTTCGGCGGCGGACATCGTCGGCAGCCACTGGCCCTCGGCACCGCGCCTGGCGCCCACTTTGGTTGCGATGGTCAGCCCCGCGCGATAGGGATGAAGGGCCTCGCGGATGATCTGGTTGGTGATGTGCGGGCCGTAGAAATCGCTGGTATCCAGATGGTTGACGCCCCGCTCGACCGCCTCGCGCAGCACGCGCACGGCGGCATCGCGGTCTTTCGGTGGGCCGAAGACGTGGGGCCCTGCCAACTGCATGGCCCCGTATCCAAGGCGGGCAACGGCACGATCGCCAAGGGTGAAGGTGGGCAGAGCGGGCTGATCGGTCATGGCGGGAGCTCGTGGCGGGGATGGAGAGAATCTAGGCCCGGGCGGGCTGTGCGACAATCCGATATAAAGCGAACGGGCTGTCCGGAAGGGCGAACAATGAGTACTCGGCTGGGCGATATGCAGGCCTTTGTCCTGGTGGCGCGGGCAGGGGGCTTCCGCGAAGCGGCCAGAGCGGCCGACCTTAGCGCGTCCCACCTGAGCGAGGCGGTCAAGCGCATCGAAGCGCAGCTCGGCGTGAGACTGCTCAATCGCACCACCCGCAGCGTGGGACTCACCGATGCGGGCAAGGTGCTGCTGGCACGCGTCGAGCCGGCCCTGCGGGAGCTGGATACCGCGACCGACGCGATCAGTGCCTTCCGCAGCACGCCGACAGGAACGCTGCGGCTCAATGTGCCGGTCAGTGCAGCGCGCCTCGTATTGCCGCGGATTCTGCCGCCTTTCATGGCCGCGTATCCGGACATCCGCGTGGAGGTCCTCACCCAGGAGAGTTTTGTTGACGTCATCGCGGCCGGCTGCGATGCCGGCATTCGCTATGGCGAGCGCCTGCAGCAGGACATGATCGCCATGCCGATCGGGCCGCGGGTGCAACGCAGCGCGACGGCAGCGGCACCGTCTTACCTGGACCGTCGCCGGCGGCCTGCGCACCCGCGTGATCTGTTCGATCACGACTGCATTCGCGGGCGGTTTCCCAGTGGCGCGGTGTCCGAATGGGAATTCGAGCGGGGCGGGGAAGTGGTGACCATCGTCCCGCGCGGGCAACTGCTGGTGGAGATTGGAGGGGGCGTCGATCTTGCGGTAGCGGCTGCCGCAGCCGGCAGCGGCATCATCCATTTGTTCGAAGATTGGCTGCAGCCGTCCCTCAGCGCCGGTGTACTGGAGCCGGTGCTGCAGTCGTGGTGGCAGTCATTTCCCGGTCCTTTCCTGTACTACCCCAACCGAACCCTTGTGCCCCCGCCGCTCAGGGCCTTCATCGATTTCATCAAGGCACAAGCCGGGTGAGCGTGTTGCGGTGCGTACGCCGCGATGCAGTAAACGCGGAAAGGGTTGCCATGACCTACGGGGCTTCCCATTGCGTGGTAACGCGAGCAGCATCGCCGACAGGCAAGGCACCGGCCATTGCACGGAGGCACCATGATCAAACACATCGGTAGCATCGTCTTCCTTGGCCTGTGCAGCGCCAGTGCGCTCACCGCCGGCCCGGCCTATCAACCCGGCTTTCACCCGGAGCAGTTGAAGGGGCCGCCGGCCGGCCGCCCCAACGAGGTGCTGGTGCTGGGCTCGCCGCACCTGTCGGCATTGCCGGAAACCTTCGCACCGGCGCAGCTGGAACCGCTGCTGGCGCGCCTGGTCGCATGGAAGCCGGAGGCGATCGCCGTCGAAGCGGTATCCGGGCTGCAGTGCGACTTCATGCGCCGGTCTCCCGCGCGTTATGCCGACAGCGTCGGCAGCTATTGCGTCGATACCGGCCCGGCCCAGCGCGCGACAGGCCTGGACGTGCCGGCCGCAAACGCCGAAGCCGAGCGGCTGCTGGCAACCTGGCCGTCCACGCCGAGTGCGGCGCAGCGGCGACGGCTGGCCGCGCTCTGGCTGGCCGCCGGTGAACGCAACTCGGCGGTGGTGCAATGGTTGCGCCTGGCACCGCAGCAGCGCATTGCGGCCGACAGCCTGACCGATGAACTGGTGGCCTACCTGGACAAGCGCCTGCAGCGCCGCGATGAATCCGTGCTGGTAGCTGCCACGCTTGCCGCGCGGCTGGGGCTGGAGCGGGTGTGGGCGGTGGATGACCACACCGCCGATGCGACCTCGCCCAAGGAGGTGGAAGCGGCGGCCGGTGAAGCCATCCAGAAGGCGTGGGACAACCCGTACACGAAGGCCCGCGCCGATGCGGACATTCCGCTCTACGCCCGCCTGGACACCCCCGACGGGATGCTGGCGATCTACCGCGCGTACAACGCACCGGAGGGCGCGATGCAGACCTACCGCAGCGACTTCGGCGCGGCCCTGGTCGAGCCATCGCCACAGGGGTTCGGGCGCAATTACGTGGGTTACTGGGAAACCCGCAACCTGCGCATGGTCGCCAACATCCGCGACGTGCTCGGGCAGACGCCTGGCACGCGCATGCTGGCCATCGTCGGCGCATCGCACAAGCCGTATTACGAGGCGTACCTCAACCTGATGCACGACGTGCAGCTGATGGATGCCGAGGAGGTGCTGCGTTGAGGTATCGCTTGTCAGCCGACGTGCTGAGTCGATGGAGGAGATGCTGCCCAGTCGCGGTGTGACGAGAGGCCCACGCCTGGCTGATGGCAGGCGCAGCACTGGGGCACTGCCAGGCCTATGGCATCATCAGGGATGCAGGTTCAAGAACGAAGGAGAACGCATGCGCGCGTGGAATCCATGCCTGGCAACCTGCCTCCTGTTGGTCTACGCCGGGAGTGCAGCCGCCCAGGGCAGCGAAAAATTGCAGCAGCTTTCGTGGGTGCTGGGAAGCTGGCAAAGAACGGGATTGCCTGAAGGTCGCACCGGTTACGAGACCTGGCATGTGGACGGTGCCACGTTTGCCGGCGTTGGGGTATCCAAACGCGAGAACCAGGTGGTCTTCGAGGAGCGACTTGGAGTCCTTGAGCAGGACGGCAACATCTACTACGTCGCTGACGTTGCCGATAATCCCCAGCCCATCAGGTTCAAGCTCGTGTCGAGTTCAAACAACCAGGCGGTCTTTACCAATCCAGAACATGACTTCCCCAAGCGCATTGTCTATAGCCTGCAGGGCGATCAGCTGGAGGTGTCGACGTCGGGTGATGGCAAGGAGATCGTCTTCCACTTCAGGAAATCTGCCGCGACCCTGGACTGACCCGGCACTGCCGAGCCACGGGAAGAGACGTTCTCCACGTCCACCATGCCCAGCGACTGGCAGTCCGGGCTGTCGCATCCGGGAATCAGTCCTCCTGATAGCCGCTTTCATCGTAGCTTCCCGCGACCGTACACGTCAGCTTCGACGCGTCATCTTCGGTCAGCGTGAGTACGCCCATCTTCGTTGCGCGTGCGGCGCCCGCGCCGAGCCTTGCTGACGTGCGCACAGCAGCAACGCTGGCGCCGATATCGGCGGTATAGCTCTCTCCCAGTTCGCCATTGGGGTCGATGTAGATGGACACTTCTCTCACCGGCAAGCCGAACACGGTGAAGGGTACGGGCGGTTTGATCGGTTCAATGTCACCGGACGGGTCGCGGGGCAGGGCCTTCCACGCCGCACCGGCGGTGTCGGGCCGGGTCCGGCACTCCAGGGCGGCCTGGATCGTGGGCGCGACGGCTTGCCATTGCGCCGCATCCAGCGCGTGCGCCGCTGGAGCGGCGAGTGTTGCAAGAAGCAGAGGGGCCAGGCCTTTAAGGCGAGCGCCGCGCAAATGCAACATCCATGGACTCAGTGTCATTCAAATCACTCCGGTTGCGCGGCAGACTATCGACTGCCAGAGGCCACCATGGCCGCTTCCAATGCGGGTCAAGTCTACGACGTGGGTTTGAACAGGGCCAAGCTTTCGCTCCCGCAAAGGGCACCAAGGGCATCCCTGTGCGGCATCGCCAATGAACGCCATTGCGAGCGCGTCGGAGTGGGGGGCTGTCATGCGCCTAGTCCGTACGCGGCGGTGCTGTGGCGCGGGACCGGTGTGATGATGAAGCCCCGATGCGGTCGGGGGAGCAGCGCTCCCTGTGGCATCCTCTACCACTCACATGGCGGGATCTGCCTTCAGGATCCGGCGATCACTTTCCAGGCCACTCCAGGTCCGCGCACATGACCAAACTTGCTTCGCTCCTCGTCCTGCTGGCGATGTCATCAACGGCGCACGCCATCGTCATTCGAGATGATGTGGATGATGCGAAGTACCGGGTGCCAGCCTCCGAATTTCCCGCGCTGGTGGACATGCCCGGTGAAGGCCACGGGGTACTGATCGCGCCCCAGTGGGTGATCACCGCGGCCCATACGATTCCGCAGCACTCCGACCTCAAGCGAGTAGCAATCAACGGGGTCGACCGGGACGTAGCGCGCGTTGTCGTGCACGCCGGCTACAAGCCGCTGCCACAGGCCTTGATCGATCAGGCAACGACGACCGGCGAGGCCATGCTGATCGTTGTGTTTCTTGCAGCAGGCGATGACATCGCTCTGATCAAGTTGGCGCGCCCGGTGACCGATGTCGCACCTGTCGCGCTATACAAAGGCAATGAAGAGTACAGCCAGGTCGTCAAGATCCTGGGCAAGGGCGCTGCGGGCACCGGTGCCACCGGGCATGACCCCAAAGCCAGCCACCGCGGTGAGCTTCGGCGCGCATTCAATCAGGTCTCCAGCGCCTACGACCGCTGGTTCTGCTACGTGTTCGATAAGCCGCCGACGGGGCTGCCCTTGGAAGGCGTGCTGGGCAACGGGGACAGTGGCGGTCCGGTGCTTGTGCAGGACGGAGGCCAATGGGTGCTGGCGGGGCTGGCCTCATGGAAATTCGTGGAGGGCAATGTGCTGACGGCCTGGCCCGGGCGCTATGGGCAGATCAGCTGCAACGTGCGTTTGAGCTACTACCGCGGGTGGATTGAGGGTGTACTTTCTGGCGAATCCGGATCGGCCCACTGACCGCGTTACGCGATGCCGGCAGTGAAGCGCACTGGCGGCCATCCTGCGGTACAGACCAAAGACGTTCGCTGGGTGCAATCGCTTTCCTGCAGGTCACTTGCCCCATCACCCTGCGAAAGCAAGGATGCCTTCCATGTCGACACCGCAACATTCACACCGTCGCGCGCACCAGAGTGCTGCTGAAGCTTCCGCCACGCGCGTAACCGCCACCGGACGGGATGAGCGGTATCCCGTCGAACGCCTTGTCATGGCGCGTCAGCGAGCGACCCGGCCGGGTCCTCCTGCAATGCGGTCTGGATCGATCCGGCCAGGTCGCTGCGGGTGAACGGCTTGGCCAGGATCGCAATGTTCCGGCCAAGCGCGCCGCTGGCATCGAGGTCGCGCGGGTAGCCGGAGGTGAACAGCACATGCAGGCTGGGATTTCGCGCCAGCGCCCGTTTGGCCAGCTCCCACCCGGACATGCCAGGCATCACGATGTCCGAGAACAGCAGGTCCACGCTGACATCGGTACGTTCCAGCAGTCGCATGGCAGAGGGGCCGTCATGCGCTTCCAGCACGCGGTAACCGAGCTGGCGCAGGGTTTCCACGGTGTAGGCTCGGACATCGTCGTTGTCTTCGGCGACCAGGATCGTGGTGTCCTCCAGGACCTCGTAGAGTCCCTGTCGCGGTTCGCCGAGCGGCCGATCATGCGGCAGCGGCGCGGACGAACGCGGGAACAGCATGGTGATGGTGGTGCCGATGCCGGGTGTGGAATCGAGCAGCACGTGACCGCCGGACTGCTTGACGAACCCGTACACCATCGACAACCCCAGGCCGGTGCCGCGGCCCACTTCCTTGGTGGTGAAGAACGGTTCGAACACGCGCGCCCTGGTTTCGGCGGACATGCCGTGGCCGCTGTCGCGCACGCGCACCATCGCGTAGTGGCCCGGCGGCACATCGGGGTTCTGGTTGCTGAAATCGTCATCGAGGTGGGCGTTGTCCACCTCGATCGTCAGCCGGCCACCCTCGGGCATCGCGTCGCGCGCGTTGACGGCGAGGTTGAGCACCGAGGCCTCCAGCTGGCTGGGATCGATTTCCACGCACCAGATGTCCGGGCTGTGCAGCATCTCCAGTTGCACCAGTTCGCCCAGCGAGCGCTTGAGCATGTCCTGCATGTCGCTGACCTGCGCGTTGAGGTCCACCGGCAGATTGCGCAGCGGTTGCCGACGCGAAAACGCGAGCAGGCGCTGGGTGACGTTGGCCGCCCGCATCACGCCCTTGAGTGCGTTGTCCAGCGAATGCGCGGCATTGCCGGCGCTGTCGCCGAGCCGGTCGATCAGCAGCTGGGCGTACTCCACGTTGCCGGCGATCACGGTCAGGATATTGTTGAAGTCGTGGGCGATGCCGCCGGTGAGCTGGCCGACGGCCTCGATCTTCTGGCTCTGGCGGAGGGCTTCCTCGGCCTGGCGGCGCGCGGTGGTTTCCACCGCTTCGGATACCACGGCGGTGACCTTGCCCTGGTGGTCCAGCAGCGGCCGGAAGGAAAATTCGAAGGTCCGCATGCCGGTGGGCAGGCGCAGCTCCAGTTCGTGCCGGGAGGCCACCCCTGCGGCGGCCTCAAGCACCGCCTGGCAGACGATCGCCGGTACGCCCTCGGTATCGGCAAACCACGCCGATTCGCAGTAGACCGCACCGCGCACATCCTGCTTGGTCGCCAGGATGGCGGCCAGCGAGGCGGAGTTGGTGTCGATGATGCGGCCGTCCAGGGTCAACAGATTCTGGTGCTGGAAGCTGGATTCGAACAGCGCCTGCAGCCGGCTTTCGCTGCGGTGCAGGGCCGAGGTGCGCTCGTCCACCTGGCGCTCAAGCGATTCGTTGCTGGCTTTCAGCAACGACTGCGCCTGTTTCAATTCGCTGATGTCGCGGGCCATGGCGTAGTAGCCCATGACCGTGCCGTCGGCGGTGAGCTCGGGCACGCAGTCGACCTGGGCATAGCGCGGCGTGGCGCCGTTGCGGTGGGACAGCGTTTCGAAGCTGACCTTCTGGCCCAGCAGCACCTTGTCCAGGTGCTGCTGCATCTGCGCGAACGCCTCATCGCCGACGATCTCGCGCGCGTGCATGCCGATCAGGCTTTCCGGGTCGCGCCCGTGCCATTCGAAATAGGCCTGGTTGGCGAACCGGTAACGGTGGTCCTGGCCGAAATAGGCGATCAGCGCCGGCAGCGAATCGGTGATCAACCGCAGCCGCTGGTGGCTGTCGTGCAGCTCGGCCTCCACGCGGGCCAGCCGGCGTCGCTCCTGGGCCTCGCCGATGGCGCGGACGATGGCATCGGGCAGCCGCTGCAGCCGCGACTTGACCACATAGTCGCGGGCACCGCGCCTGAGCGCCTGGACCGCGAGTTCTTCGGTCAGGGTGCCGGAGACGAAGATGAAGGGGATTTCCGGGGCGACCTCGCACGCCAGCGCCAGCGCGGCGTCGCCGTCGAAGCCGGGCAGTACATGGTCGGCCAGGATGACGTCGAACGCACCGCCGCGCAGGGCATCGAGCATTCCCTGGTGGGACCAGGTGCGTTCAACGGCAAAGGGCAGCCCGGCGCGGCCCAGCTGCAGTGTGATGAGTTCGGCATCCAGCGCATTGTCCTCGACCATCAGGATGCGGATTGGCGTGCCTGGTGCTGCTTCAGCCATCTTTTCTGCTCTTGGCGCCGAACAGGGTCCCGTGCGGCGGTGGTTGATTGGTGATGCCCCAGAACATGCCCAGGCCCTGGATGGCCTCCAGGAACTCCTTGAAGTCCACCGGCTTGACCACGAAGGCGTTCACGCCCAGCTCGTAGCTGCGGATCAGGTCCTGTTCTTCGCGCGAGGAGGTCAGCATCACCACCGGCGTGCTGCTCAGCGCGGCGTCTGTACGTATTTCACGGAGCACGTCCAGCCCATTGAGCTTGGGCAGTTTCAGGTCCAGCAGTACCACCACCGGGCCGCCATGCATGGCGCCCGCGTAGCGGCCCTGGCAACGCAGGTACTCAAGCGCTTCCACGCCGTCACGCACATGGGTGACGTCATTCAGCAGCTGGCAGCGGGCGAGGGCGGCCATGGTCAGTTCAGCGTCTTTCGGGTTGTCTTCCACGAGCAGGATCGGTCGCAGATCTCTCATACTTTGTCTCCAGTAGCGAAGGGGATGGTGAAGAAGAATGTCGCCCCGACGCCTACCTCGCCTTCGGCCCAGGTGCGGCCGCCGTGGCGGGTGATGATGCGGTGCACGTTGGCCAGGCCGATGCCGGTGCCTTCGTATTCGTCTGAATGGTGCAGGCGCTGGAACACGCCGAAGAGTTTGTCCACGTAGCGCATGTCGAACCCGCAGCCATTGTCGCGGACGAAGAACACCTCTTCGGTGTCGGTGCGCTGATGCCCCACCTCGATGACCGGCTGGGGCGTGTCGCGGGTGAATTTGATCGCGTTGGCCAGCAGGTTCTGCCAGACCAGCCGCAACATGCCGGGGTCGGCCTGGACACGCGGCAGCGGCGGCACCGCCCACTGGATGGAGCGTCCGGCATATTCCATGTCCAGCTTGTGCCGGACATCCTCGACCAGGGCGGTCATGTCCATGGAAATCTGGCCCATCGTCGACCGGCCCATCTGCGAGAAGCTGAGCAGGTCATCCACCAGTGTTCCCGCAGATTGTGCAGACTCGACGATGGTGTCGAGAAATCTCTTTTCTGAATCGTTCAATCTGTCGCTGGCCGAGGCCCAGAGCAATTCCGAATAGCCCACGATGTGGCGGAACGGTGCGCGCAGGTCATGGCTGACCGAGTAGGAGAAGGCTTCCAGCTCCTTGTTGCTGCGCAGGAGCTGCTCGTTGAGCGCGGCCATTTCCTCGGCCTTGCGCAGCACGATGTCCACGATGGCCGCGCGCAGTTCCAGCGCGGCATCGCGATCGACCGCGTTCCAGGGCGATGACTGCCGGCGCACCGTTTCCTTCCAGCCTTCAAAGGACGTGCGCGGGGTAAGCGCGACGGTCGCTTCCTTGCGCGGGTCGCCGCCCCAGCGCACGGTACGGATGACCTCGGGGCGGAACCACAGCACGTAGCTCTCATGCACCTGCGAAATGGAAATGGCCAGTACGCCGCTGGCGACGTCGGCGAAGGCATCGGCATCCGTCCACAGGGACGGCAGGCGTTCGGTACAGAACAGATCGCCTTCGCGCTGCTGCGCGGCCAGCCACTGCACCAGGTGCATCACCTGTGCCTGGCTGGGGCAGTCGCCATGCAGGATGCACTCGCCCCGGTGCACGATCGCCGCGCCGGACGACTCGGTCAGCGCCAGCAGGCTGCGCTGGTCGCGACCGAGCGCGGCCATGAAATCCTGGTCGCCGGCCATGCGTGCGAGCAGCCGCACCTGGATGGCCCGGCGCGCGATGCGTTGTTCCACGCCCAACGCGCGTTCTTTCAACGCGATCTGGAGGGAGAGGATCTGGCCGATGAATTCACAGGCGGTGCGCACGTGATAGGGCACCCGCCGTGGGGTCCGGTTGTGGCAGGAGATCAGCCCCCACAACTGGCCTTCGCGCAGCAGCGACACCGACATCGACGCGCCGGTGCCCATGTTGCGCATGTACTGCAGGTGCACGGGGGACACGCTGCGCAGCGAAACCGGACTGAGGTCGGTGGGCGGGGAATCGGCCAGGGCGGCGCTGCGGACCAGCGGCACGGGCTGGTAATGGCTGTCGGCGATCAGCCGGACCCGGTTCTGCCGGTACAGCTCGCGTGCCTGGGCGGGGATATCCGACTCGGGGAAGCGCAGGTCCAGGTAGCTGGGCAGTACGTCGTTCCTGTCTTCGGCAATGACCGCGCCATTCCACTCTTCGTCAAAGCGATACACCAGCACGCGGTCCAGGCCGGTGAGCTCGCGGACCTGCGCGGCGGCGAGATCGCACAGTTCGGCCAACGTGGCCGCGCGCTCGATCGCGCCCATGAAGTGGCGGATCGAGGGATACAGATCCTCCAGCGAGCCCGGCTCACCGGGCACCGGCGCTTCGAGTTCGACGATGAGGGTGTCGCCCACGCGGTGGGCCTGCACATGATGCGCGCCGTGCCCGCCGATCGCGTGGGCGCCGAGGAACTGCGAGGTGTCCTGTGCGATGGCTTGCAGGGCCGGCCTGCACCGCGCCAGTGCGCCGCCCAGAACAGTGTCGATGGGCTGGCCGAGCGGATCGCCGAATGTCTCCAGCAGCTCTTCGCGCGCGACCGCGCGCGCAGTGACCACCAGCGATGCCGGCTCCAGCACGAGGATCAGGCCGTAGGGCTGTATGGCGCCGGGCGTGCGTATCGGCTCGCTGGCGCAACCGCTGAGATCCAGGGGTTTTTCGCCGGACTTCCAGGATGACATGCTGTTGACCCCCACCAATTGCCGTGACTAGACCGCTCGAAGGACACCGCCGATCGATTGCCCGGCGAGCACCGGTCACTCTCTCTTGGTGTGACACGGCGCACATAGCTTCGCATATCAGGTCTGCCGAACCGGTGACGATGCAGCACGGCGGAGACGCGTGCAGGGCACGCGCAAATGCTGCGGCCTCAGTCGGACGCGTCGGCGACATACCGGGCGACACGTTCGAATGCGGCATCGGCCCCCTGCAGCAGCAGGGCCTCCTGGCGCTCATCGAGCGCTATCGCATCGAGTTCGGCGGTGAACGTGCGCCAGGCCGTGGCCACACCTTCCTGCGCAGGCGCCAGGTGGCGCGCACCAAAGTGCGGGTGCAGCCCCAGCCCGGCGGCCATCTTCAGGATCACCGCGCCACCGAGTGCCGAGCCCTCCACGACGTAAAGCCAGCCGAGCCGGTACGCCATGGGCCCCGCGACCGGGTCTGCCGTGTGATCCGCGGGCGCGTCTGCGGCGAGATCGGCCAGGTCGCGTTCGATCAGGGCAATGCGTTGCCGTCCCTGCACACTGGGCAGCCGCTGCAGGATGTCCGGGCAGGCGTACAGGCCCTGCACGTCGGCATGCAGACGATGCTGGACACGGACGAAGCGGGCGAATGCCGCGCGGCTGGCGAAGATGTCCATCCCCAGGATCCGCGCATCGACGCGCCGATGGGCCTGGTCGGTGGCGGCCTTCAGACGTTGCGCACGTGACGTAAATGACGCGCCGGGTACGGAACGGACGGTGGGCTGCGATGACGGCACAGGGGGCAAGGAGTGGAAGGCGGACACCTATCGTATCAAGGCCGCTGGCACGCCTTTACGGGTCGATCCGGGTGGAGTCGACCCGCTTGCGCCCTTCCTGGGTGAGGTCGATGTCGCCATCTTCGGCCTGCGCCGCGTAACCGGCATTGACCGCCCAGTTGGCGTCCTCATCGGAAATCGGCCGGGTGGCGTTGATGTCATCTAGGATGCGGCGCTGTTCGGCGGTGAGGCTCACGTCGGCGACCTGTCGGCGCCCAGCGCGGCCACGTCCTGTCGGGCACGGATCGCGCGGCGGTGATTTATCCACCACACCAGGCCCGGCAGCCCATACAGCACGGCGCCGACCAGCAGAAAGATCTTGAATGCGGTGTTCATGAGGTGTCGATGTTCACGGGCGACAGCTGCAGTTCAGCAGATTCCCCGTGAAGCCGTCGTCCATCTGGCCGATGGACCCGGTAGTGCCGGCCGCTGGCCGGCTCCCGGCACTGGCCAACCGAAGGCGCAGCCGGCCAGCGGCCGGCACTACCCACCGAAGGCGTAGCCGGCCAGCGGTCGGCACTACTTCATGTTGGGCCCACATTGGCTTTGTATCGTCGTTCCCATCGGCTGCGATGCCCCGCAGCACCCGCACTGGAGCAACGATGCCCCGCGACGAATCCCCCGAAACCGCCGCCAACACTCCCTCTTCCTCCGCACGGCGCCTGCGCCGCTGGCTGATCCGCCTGCTGGTCCTGGCCGCCTGCGCGCTGGCGGTGGGCATGCTGTGGAACAGTCGCTGGGCAGAGGTGCCGCGCGCGCTGTGGAGCCTGTCGCGGCTACCGCCGCCGCGTGCACTGCCGGTGCCGGTGGAGGGGGTGACGGCCCGGCGCATCGCCGATACCTTCGGCGCGCCGCGCGGGCGCGACCGTACCCATGCCGGCGTGGATATCTTCGCCAAGCGCGGCACCGCCGTGCGCAGCGCCAGCGACGGGGTCGTGGTGGATATCCGCGAGGGCGGCCTGGGCGGGCGCCAGGTGTGGGTGCTGGGTCCGGCGCGCGAGCGCTACTATTACGCCCATCTGGAGGGCTGGCGGGAGGGGTTGGTGCGCGGTGAGGTGGTCAGTGCCGGCACCGTGCTGGGCTATGTCGGCGACAGCGGCAATGCCAAGGGCACGCCGCCGCACCTGCACTGGGGCATCTATGGTGCCGATGGCGCGTACGACCCGCTGCCGTTGTTGCGCGCGTGGAAACCTGCACCGGTCGGCGCCGCACCGCGCAGCGAATGAGTGCGCGGCTCGACGGCGTTGACCGATCGACGTGCTAGCGGTTGGATCGCGCACCTTCCGGCACGAGGGCTTCATCAAACAGATGGGTCGCCTGCAGGATCGCGGCCGCGTGGGTGTCCTCGCGCGGTACCGTGCCGGTGCACAGCGCAGGCATGACCCGCCGCCCGGCATCGGTGCAGGTAGCCAGGAAATCGTAATGGCCCACGTCGGGCGCGGTGCGCAGCCCGGCAGACGGGCTCAGCGCGGCGACCACCTCGGCGTTGGTGACCGGCGGGGCTACCTGGTCCGCATCTCCCGCCAGGATCGACACGGGGTGCCGCACCTTCCGCAGTTGGTCCGGCGGGAAGGCCTGCACGATCGCCGGGGCCATCAGGAATACCGCGCCGATCCCCGGGATGCCGTGGTTGTCAGCGGACCGCGCCATGTAAGGCGCCAGTGCAGTCGATGCGGCGGCGGCAATGCGTGCCTCCAGGGTCGTGTCCGGCGATTCCAGCTGCGGCCGGCACACGCCATCGTCGGGTTGTGCGCGGCAGAACGCGATCAGATGCGCCAACTCCACGCGCGCCCCGGCAGCGGCCAGCGCGGTGAAGCCACCGGCCGAGAAGCCGGCCACGCCCACGCGGCGGGCATCCAGGTGCGGGCCCAGTTGCGGGTCGGCCTGCACGGCGGTCAGTGCAGCCTTGAGGTCTTCGGCGCGCTCCCAGATCAGGATGCTGCCGGCCAGTGTCATCGGGTCGATGCCGTTGTTGCCGGGGTGATCCACCGCGATCACCAGGTAGCCCGCGCGCGCCATCGCGATACCGAACCAGCCCATCATCCGCGCGCTGCCGCCGTTGCCGTGCGACAGCAGCAGGGTGGGCAGGCGGCCGGAGGCGATTTTGGCATCGGCGGCTGCGCTGCCCACGGCGAACAGCGGTGTATCCGGCGGCCCGATGACGATCGGCTGTTCGCGTGCCTCCGGCGTGGCCGGATACCACACGGTGTAGCGCAGGGCGTCGCGCCCGGCGGCATCGCGCACTGCCGCGCTGGGCAGGTGGGCCACGCCATGCCGTTCGCCGACAGGCACCGTCGGCGGCGCGGCAACCGCGGAGGCGCTCACGGCAGCGAGTAGCAGCAACAGCAGTGGCAGGGTCAGGCGCATGCGGTGTCTCCGGTGTGTGGGGTGTCGGCCAGCGGCAGCCAGATCTGCATGCCGCCGTGACCGGTGGTGTCATCGAAGCGCGCGTCGTAGCGCTCCAGTTCGGGCGCGTCGGCCAAGCTGAGACCCGCCGACGGCAGGTAGTGGTTCAACAGCCAGTACCAGGTCGAGCGGATGGCCGAGATATGCCCGGCATGCCAGGCCACCACGTAGCGCCGCGCGGGGATGCGGATCGCCTGCCAGCCCGGGGGCAGGTTGGCGAAACCCGGCACCTCGATACCGGCGATGTAGTCGAAGCTGCCTTCCTCGTCGCTGTTGCAGCACACGCCGTAGCTGACTGCCGGCGCCCGTGGGCACTGCATCGCCAGCTGCTGCCATTGCGAGGGAATCGACGCCACCGATGCACCGCGATGCCGCGCGCCGATGCCGGCGACCAGCAGCGCATCGGCGTCGACGATGTCGGGGGGCTGCACACAGGGCTGGGGCACGTCATCGAGCTTGATCGCCTCGACCAGCGTGATATCGCCCAGCCCCTGCGCGCGCACCTGCTCGGGGGTGCGCCCGAACTGCTCGCCGAAAGCACGGGTGAAGGTGGGATGCGAACCATAGCCCGCGCCGAGTGCGACCTCCAGTATGTCGCTGGCGCCGCCGGCCAATCGTCGCGCCGCCTCGCTCAGGCGGCGGCCGCGCAGGTAGCGCACCAGCGAGGTGCCGGTGCTGGCCTGGAACAGCCGCGACAGGTGGAACGGCGACAGGCCGACCACGGCGGCGATATCGGCCAGCGCGATCGGCGTGGCGTGGTGGCTTTCGATGTACCACAGGGCCCTGCGTGCCGCACTCATGCTGTTCCCTCCCGCTGCACAGGCACGCAGCGTAGCCCAGCGTGGGGACGGGCGCTTGGCCGTTCTTGCTGTGCATCGGTGCGTGCCAGCCTCGCCGCCAGCGCGGGGAATGCGCGGCAGGCAGCGTCGGCCGAGGTCTCAGGAGGCGCTCACGCCGCCCCGCGCAACCACGCTGCGATCGCTTCGCGCAGGCGTGGATGCGCTGGCACGGTAATGCCGAATGCATCGCGCAGCACCGCCAGAACGGCGTCCACATCGGTCAGCAGCCGGCGCTCGCTGGGCTGGCCACTGCGGTGCACGGTGTAGACACCGGCGCCGAGCGTTCGCCGCCAGCCGGGGCCGGCCAGCGCTGCCCGCAGTTGCCCGGGGAAGGAGGAGTGTGGATGGGTGCAGACATACCAGTTGCCCACCACGTGATCGATCGCCGCCTGCGGCTGCAGGTCGAAGCGATACAGCGGCCGCCACGCGCCGTCGATCTCCACCTGCAGCAGGTATTGCCCGTCGTGCAGATCGAGCCGGTAGCGCTCATGCGGCGTCGGTTGCGCGAAACGGCTGTCCAGCCGCAGCGGGCCGGTGGGGGTGTTGCCACCGAAGCCGACATCGACGCTGTAGTCCACCGCCTCGATCCGCACCAGCACCAGCATGTGGGTGCGCGGCGTCGGCGTGTCATCGGTCTGTCCCATCACCACCCGCGCGGCGATCGCGCGCGCGTCGAACCCCAGCTGCTGCAGCAACGCCAGGAACAGGCCGTTGAGTTCGTAGCAGTAACCGCCACGGCCGTCGTGCAGCAGCTTGTGCTGCACGCTGGGCAGATCGATGGCCACGGCATCGCGCAGCAGCGTGGTCAGGGTCTCGAACGGGAATGTGGCGTTGTGCCGGGCCTGCAGCAGGGCGAGGGTGGCCAGGGTGGGCGGCGGCGGGGCGGCCAAGCCCAGCCGGGCCAGGTAGGCATTGCGGGTGTGCAGGTCCATCAATCGGCCATCGGGAGGAGGGTGCCGCCACGGTGACGGCTCAACCGCGGTTGAGGTCAAGCGCGCCGATTGTCCGCCTGCCGTCATCTTGCCGTCGTCTGTGCCGGGTACAACGGGCACACCGGGCGATGTGGCCGGGCGGCGGGAGAAAAAGGCCTAAAGTCCACGCAACTCCGGCCGATACCGATGCGTCCTTCTGCCTGGAGTGCGTGATGTCGGTCGTCCCCCACCGCCTGTCTGCGTCGCTTGCCCGCCTGGGCCAACGGCCCCCATTCCATCGCTTCGCACGCGGTATCGCGTCCCTGCGCAGGCTCAGTGTCGCACGCAAGCTCAAGGCCGCGCTGGTGATCTGCGGCAGCGGTCTGCTGGTGGTGGCACTGGTCTATGCGTGGACCGGCCACAACAGCGAGCGCGCCGCGTCGACCTTTGCCGCGCACCAGCAGGATGCGGCGCTGGCGGCTGCGTTGGCCACGGAAGTAGCCGACGCCCGTCGGCTGCAGACCCGCTATGCCACCACCTTCGACGATGCCGACCGCCACGCATTGCAGCAGGCCCAGCAGCAGTTGCAGCTGTCGTTGGCGAAGTTGCAGCGCGATCCCCACGATGCGGGCACCGTCACGGCCCTGCGCACGCTCGCCGAGCGCGCGCATGCGTTCGCCGACGGCATCACCGCATTGAACGCTCGGGCCGACGAGATGGGCCGTGGCGATGCCGGCCTGCGCGCGCAGCTGGATGCCAGCGCCGACGCGGTGAGCACGCTGTTGGGCGACACCGCCCCAGCGGCGCTGACCGCGCACTGGCAGGCGATGCGCCGCGAGGAGGCCCTGCTACTGCTCACCGGCGATTCGGCGCATGCCGACCGTGCCAGCGAAACCAAGCTGCCGTTCGAGCTGGCGTTGTCCGCGTCGAATCTGCCCGCTGCCACGCAGGACGCCCTGCGCAGCGGCATGGACGCCTATCAGGGCGCCTTGCTCGCCTACACGGCCGCCCGCGTCGGCCTGGATGTCGAGGCCGCCGCGTTGACCGATACCGCCGCGCAGATCGCGCCAGCGCTGCAACAGCTGGCACGCGCGCAGGGTGCGGTACTGGACGTCGCACGTGGCCGCCAGCAATCGCAGGCCCACGCGATGACGCTGTTGTTCGGCATCACCCTGGCCCTGGTTGCGACGGTGCTGATCGGCAGCCTGCTGTTGGTGCTGCGCGCGGTGCGCCGCCCGATCGCCGACACCCTGCGTTTTGCCGAAGCCATTGCCGAAGACCGCCTGGACACGGTGCTGACCGTCCACAACCCGCATGATGAGATCGGCCAGCTGGCCCAGCGGCTGGTGCACATGCAGCAGCGGCTGCGCGAACGTATCGAGGCCGAGCGTGCCACCGCACGCGACAACGCGCGGGCGCGACAGGCGCTGGACAGCGCGCAGACCGGGGTGATGGTGCTCGACCCGGACGGCCGGATCAGCCTTCTCAATCATGCGCTGCTGGTGGAACTGGCAGTGCCGGAAGGGCAGTGGCGCGGGCAACCGGCGCAGACGCTGCATCCGGTATTCACCCGTATCCACGCCGAACTGCACGGCACCGCCTCCACCCAGCACGAGATCGAACATGCCGGCACACGCTACCAGCTGGTGGTCACCCCGATCATCGACGGCGGACAGCTGTTGGGTGCGGCGGTGGAGTGGCGCAGCCGCGCCCTGGAAACCACGGTGGAAACCGAAGTGGCCGCGCTGGTCGACGCGGCCGCGCAGGGCCAGCTGCACGGCCGCATCGAGACGGAGGGCAAGCAAGGCTTCCTGTTGACCCTGGCGGTCAGCATCAACCGCCTGCTGGATACCTTCCAGGGCAACCTGTCGGCGTTGCAGGGGCTGCTGTCGGCGCTGGCCCAGGGTGATCTGCGGGTGCGCATGCAGGGGGAGTTCCAGGGCGTGTTCGCGCACATGCGCGACGATGCCAACGCCACCGTGCAGCAGCTCACCGATATCGTCGGGCGCATCCAGCAGGCCTCGCAGGCCATCAACGGTGCGGCGGGAGAAATCGTCGCCGGCAACCAGGAGCTGGCCGGGCGCACCGAGCGCCAGGCCGCGCATCTGGAAGAGACGGCCTCGTCGATGGAGGAACTCACCGCCACCGTGCGCCAGAACGCCGATGCCGCCCAGCAGGCCAACCAGCTGGCATTGCAGGCGACGGGTATCGCCCAACAGGGCGGGGCATCGGTAGCGCAGGTGGTGGCCAGCATGCGTGAGATCGCCCAGGCCTCCCATCGCATCGCCGACATCACCAGCGTCATCGACGGGATCGCCTTCCAGACCAACATCCTCGCCCTCAACGCCGCCGTGGAAGCGGCGCGTGCCGGCGAGCAGGGCCGCAGCTTCGCGGTGGTGGCCAGCGAAGTACGCCTGTTGGCCCAGCGCAGTGCCGATGCCGCGCGGCAGATCAAGGGCCTGATCGAGGCCTCGGTGGACACCGTCGCCGCCGGTACCCGCCAGGTCGACCAGGCCGGCGCGACCATGGGCCAGATCGTCGGCAGCGTGCAGCAGGTCAGCGCGATCATGGCCAGCATCTCGGCCGCCTCGCAGCAGCAGAGCGCCGGCATCGAACAGGTTGGGCAGACGCTGCTGCAGATGGATGGCAGTACCCAGCAGAACGCCGCGCTGGTGGAAGAAGCCTCGGCCTCGGCACATGCGATGGAACGCCAGGCGGCGCTGTTGTCCGAGGCGGTGGACGCCTTCGTGGTGGAGCGGTCCGGCACGCGTCGGGTGGCCAGGGCGGCGGCATAGCACACGCCGCACTCACGTCCCTTCACTGGCCGCTTGCGCGTGCGCTCACTATCCTGCGTGCATGAGCACCCGTCGCAAGCCCCGCACCTCCGCCGCCACGGACGCCTTCGTGCGCGTCCGTGGTGCCCGCGAACACAACCTCAAGGATGTCGATGTCGACATCCCGCGCGATGCGCTGGTGGTGTTCTCCGGCATCTCCGGCTCCGGCAAGTCGTCGCTGGCCTTCGGCACGCTGTACGCCGAGGCGCAGCGCCGTTACCTGGAGTCGTTGTCGCCCTACGCGCGCCGGTTGATCGACCAGGTCGGCGTGCCGGACGTGGACGCGATCGAGGGCCTGCCGCCGGCGGTGGCGCTGCAGCAGCAGCGCGGTACCGCCAGCGTGCGCTCCAGCGTGGGCAGCGTGACCACGTTGTCCAGCCTGCTGCGCATGCTGTATTCGCGTGCCGGCACGTATCCGGCCAGGCAGCCGATGCTGTACGCCGAAGACTTCTCGCCCAACACCCCGCAGGGTGCCTGCCCGAACTGCCACGGCCTGGGCCATGTGTATGAGGTGACCGAGCAGTCGATGGTGCCCGACCCGTCGCTGAGCATCCGCGAACGCGCCATCGCCGCGTGGCCGCCGGCCTGGCATGGACAGAACCAGCGCGACATCCTGGTCACCCTTGGCTACGACGTCGACATCCCGTGGCGCGACCTGCCCAAGAAGCAGCGCGACTGGATCCTGTTCACCGAAGAGCAACCGGTGGCGCCGGTGTATCCCGGTTTCACTCCGGCCGAAACCCGCGCCGCGCTGCGCCGCAAGGAAGAGCCGAGCTACATGGGCACCTTCAGCGGTGCACGCCGCTACGTGCTGCACACCTTCGCCACCACGCAGAGCGCGATGATGAAAAAGCGCGTGGCCCGCTACATGGTCGGCACCGCCTGCCCGGTCTGCGACGGCAAACGGCTCAAGCGCGAGGCGCTGTCGGTGACCTTTGCCGGGCTGGATATCGGCGCGCTGTCGCAGCTCTCGCTCAGTGCCATGGCCGATGCGCTGCGCCCAGCCGCCGAAGGCCGCTTCGATGCGCCCACCACGGCGGCCACCCGTAGCCGCGCGGCCGGTCGCAAGGCGCTGCAGGCGCGCGCGGCTGCCGGTGGCCCCTCGCACGTGGGCGGCAGCGATGTGCGCCGCACCCCGGATCTGTCCGAAGAAAAGCGCATCGCCGCCCAGCGCATCGCCCACGACCTGGTCGAGCGCATCGGCACCCTTCAAGACCTGGGCCTGGGCTATCTGTCGATGGACCGCTCCACCCCGACGCTTTCGCCCGGCGAACTGCAGCGCCTGCGCCTGGCCACGCAGATCCGCTCCAGCCTGTTCGGCGTGGTGTACGTGCTCGATGAGCCCACCGCCGGCCTGCATCCGGCCGATGGCGAGGCGCTGTACCGCGCGCTGGACCAGCTCAAGGCCGGCGGCAATACGCTGTTCGTGGTCGAGCACGATCTGGAGATGCTGCGGCGGGCGGACTGGCTGGTCGACGTGGGTCCCGGCGCCGGCCAGCATGGCGGGCAGGTGCTCTACAGCGGCCCGCCCGACGGCCTGCGCACGGTGAAGGCCTCGGTCACCGCGCCGTACCTGTTCGAGACCGGCCGTGGTGAACGGCGCACGCCGCGCACGCCCTCGGGCTGGCTCGAACTGCGCGGCATCCACCGCAACAACCTGCATGGCCTGGATGCACGCTTCCCGCTTGGCGCGTTCACTGCCGTTACCGGTGTGTCCGGTTCGGGCAAATCCAGTCTGGTCAGCCAGGCACTGGTGGAGCTGGTCGGCGAGCACCTCGGCCACGAGCCGGTGGTGGAAGAGGTGGACAGCGAGCTGCCGGTGCCCAGCAGCATCGAACGCACCCGTGGCCGCCTGCATGCCGGCGCCAAGGCGATCAAGCGTCTGGTCAACGTCGACCAGAAACCGATCGGGCGCACGCCGCGCTCCAACCTCGCCACCTATACCGGGCTGTTCGACCACGTGCGCCGGTTGTTCGCCGCCACGCGGACGGCCAAGGCACGTCGCTACAGCGCCGGCCGATTCTCGTTCAATGTCGCCCAGGGCCGCTGCGATACCTGCGAAGGCGAAGGCTTCGTGCATGTCGAGCTGTTGTTCATGCCCAGTGTCTATGCGCCATGCCCGACCTGCCACGGCCAGCGTTACAACGCCAAGACCCTGGAAGTGGAGTGGAACGGCCGCAACATCGCGCAGGTGTTGGCGATGACGGTGGAGGAAGCCCTGCTGTTCTTCGCCGAAGAAGCGCCGGTGCAGCGCCCGCTGCAGTTGCTGCGCGATATCGGTCTGGGCTACCTGCGGCTGGGCCAGCCGGCCACCGAGCTGTCCGGTGGCGAGGCGCAGCGGATCAAGCTGGCCACCGAACTGCAGCGCAGCCAGCACGGTAGCAGCCTGTACGTGCTGGACGAGCCGACCACCGGCCTGCATCCGGCCGATGTGGACAAGCTGATGGCGCAGTTGCACGGGCTGGTGGATGCCGGCAACACGGTGGTGGTGGTCGAACACGATCTGCGCGTGGTCGCCGACGCGGACTGGGTGATTGATGTCGGCCCGGGCGCGGGCGAGCAGGGCGGGACCATCGTCGCCGAAGGCACGCCCGCACAGGTCAGCCGCGCCACCACCGGCGCGACCGCACGTTACCTGCGGCGCTGGTTCAAATAAGGGTCTTCTTCCATCGTTGCTGTGCCTTCGTTCGGGTCTGTCGCGAGCGTGGGGGCCGCGTAACAGCCGGTAGGCCCCTGGCGTAGTGTCCCCCGGCCCAGAAGCTGATGAGAATTGATTTCGTCATTGTTGGGCGTGCCGCGACAGGGGGCAAGACCCGACCAAACGGTAGCGCGACGCCATGCCTCGCCGCCTCAGCGCCTGCAACGCGCCGCGTTGCCCTTCAGTGCCTTGCCCAGGCCTCAATCTCACCGGCCTGGAAGGGCCCCAGCTTCTGCTTGACGATGCGCCCGTCGGCTCCGACCAGCACCGAGTACGGCAACAACCCCTGCGCATTGCCCAGACGCACGCTGGCATCGGCCGGGCCGGGCGTATCCAGCATGATCGGGTAGCCCACCGGCACCCGTGTCAAAAAGTCGCGCACGCCATCGGCCGTATCCAGCGCCAGCCCGACCACCTGCACGCCGTCCGCCGGTTGCCCGGCCGCGAAGGTGGACAGGGCCGGCATTTCTTCCACGCACGGGGCGCACCAGCTGGCCCAGACGTTGATCAGCAGCGGTCGGCCGCGGAAGCTGGCCAGGTCGATCGTGCGGCCATCGATATCCAGCAGCGCGATGGGTGGCAGGACATCACCGATGGCGGCCCCTGCCACCACCACGCGCGGTGGCAGCGCCGCCGGCTCGGGCAGCGTGCGGTTGAAGAACCACGCCCCGGTGCCGATCCCGACCAGCGCGGCAAACGCGGCCACCACCACCGTCTGGCGTGGCGGCCGCAGGCTCATCGGGCGGTGCGCAGCAGGGCTTCTTCGACGATCGCCTGGGTCAGCACGGTCGGCAGCACGGTCGGCGGCGCGCCGGGGCCGTACACCACGTACAGCGGCACGCCCACGGCCTTGTGCTCATCCAGGAACGCGGTGATTTCCGGATCGACGTTGGTGTAATCGCCGCGCATGTACACCGCATTGGTACGTCGCAGGGTGTCGTGGAAGGCATCGGTGCCCAGCACCGTGCGCTCGTTGGCCTTGCAGGTCACGCACCAGTCGGCGGTCATGTTGACGAACACCACGCGGTTGTCCTGGCGCAGCCGGTCGAGCATCTGCGGCGAATAGGCCACCACGTTGTCGCTGGCGGCCGCCGCGGCCTTGGCCGGCGGCACCAGGCGGGTCACGCCCCACACCGGCACCAGCGCGGCCAGCAGCAGCAACAGCGCCAGCAGGCCGCCCACGCGTTGGCTGCGCCAGCGGCTGCGTTCGAACCACCACAGCGCCAGCGCCAGTACCACCAGCCCACCCAGCACCAGCGTCATCGCGTCCACACCGCGCTGCTTGCCCAGCACCCACAGCAGCCAGAGCGCGGTGCCGTACATCGGGAAGGCCAGCACGTGCTTGAGCGTTTCCATCCACGCGCCGGGGCGTGGCAGGCGCTTGGCCAGCGAGGGGACGAAGCCGATCAGCAGGAACGGCAACGCCAGGCCCAGGCCGAGCGCCAGGAACACCAGGATCGCCGGGAGCGTACTGGCGGTGAATGCGTACGCCAGCGGTAGGCCCATGAACGGGGCCACGCACGGGCTGGCCACCACGCAGGCCAGCACGCCGGTGAAGAAATCGCCGACCGGACCGCTGCGCGAGGCCAGCGACTGGCCGATGCCGCCCAGGCTGCCGCCCAGGGTGAACACCCCCGACAGGCTCAGGCCGACGGTGAACATCAGGTACACCAGCGCGGCGATGAACCACGGGTGCTGCAGCTGGAAGCCCCAGCCCGCAGCCTGGCCGGCGGCACGCAGGGCCAGCACCAGCGCGCCGATCGCGGCGAAGGCCACCAGCACGCCGGCGGTGTACCAGAGCGCATGGCTGCGCGCGCGCTGGCGGCTTTCACCGCTCTGCGCCACGCCGAGCACCTTCAACGACAGGATCGGCAGCACGCACGGCATCAGGTTGAGGATCAGCCCGCCCACCAGCGCCAGCAGCAGCGCGCCGATCAGCGTGGTCGGCGCGGCATCGTCGCCCGGCGGTCGGGTGCGCTGCGCGTTGTCGGCGCTGGCATCGGGCCTGCCGACGGTGGTGGTCGCATCGGTGGCCGGGGCGTTCGGGCGGATCAGCATCGGCTGGGTAGCCAGGCCGGCGCTGTCGCGTTCACGTGCCTGTGCGCGCTTGTCCTTGCCCGGCAGCGGGGCGATCACTTCATTGGTGTGCGCCGCCTCGCCCGCAGTGGCGTTGACCTTGCCCGCCGGCAGCGACAGCTTCACCCGGCGGGTCATCGGCGGATAGCAGATGCCGTCGGTCTGGCAGCCCTGGAAGGTGATCACCAGGGTGGTGTCCTGGGCGTCGGCGCGACTGCGGCGCAGCGGCAGCTTGACGTCGACCTGGTCGAAATACACCGCCACATCGCCGAAGTGCTCGTCGCGGTGCGACTTGGCCGCCGGCCACAGCGGCTTGTCGGGGCGGATGCCGTTGGCGCCTTCCAACTTCAGCGAGGTGCGATCGCGGTACAGGTAATAGCCCGGTGCCGGGCTGAAACGCAGCAGCACGGTAGTGCCATCGTCGACGATCGCATCGAAGCCGAACGCGCGCTCGGACGGCAGCGGCAGTGACTGGCTGCTGCTGGTGCCGGGCAGGCGCAGGCCGCTGCCGGTGTTGCCGGCCAGCGGGTTGTTGAACGGCGAGGGCGCGGTCAGTGCGGGCGCGGTCGCGGCCGATGCCGAGGCAGCACCGGCGGTGCCGCCGGGCAGTTTCACCTTCACGCTGCGCTTCTGCGGCGGATAGCACACGCCGGCATCGGCGCAGCCCTGGTAACGGATCTCCAGCGTCACCGTGTCGGTGCCGTCCTCGGCCTTGCCCGGCAATACGGCGGTCAGCCGCTCGCGGTAGGTTTCC
Organism: Stenotrophomonas sp. Ste86; assembly: GCF_024519465.1. GTDB lineage: Bacteria > Pseudomonadota > Gammaproteobacteria > Xanthomonadales > Xanthomonadaceae > Stenotrophomonas. Next base: position 98,132 of record NZ_JALJRW010000010.1, read on the forward strand.
ACCTCGCCGAAGAAATCGTCGTGGTGCTTCTTGCCGGCGGGCATCTGCAGCGCCTCGGCGCTGAAGCCGGCGTCGGGCTTGACCGTGGTGCGGTGGCGATACAGGTAGTAGCCCGGGGCGATCTTCCAGCTGACCTCGATGCGGTCGCGATCACGCGCCTGCGCGGTCAGCCCGAACGCCTCGTCCACCGGCAGCAGGTCTTTCTCGCTGACGGCCAGCGCCGGCAGGGCCACCACGAACAACGCGCACAGCGCGGCAACACGACGAAACAGCGTCATCAATCAATTTCCTCTCGGGTCTGTGCCCGAATCCAATCCAGGTATGCCGGCAGGCCAGCGCGGGTTTCGACCGCGATGCACTCCGGGAGTTCATACGGATGCAGTGCCTGCAGCCGCGCGATGGCCGCGTCCAGGCGGCTGCCGGTGGTCTTGATCAGCAGTTGGACCTCGTGGTCCTCGTTGATCTCCCCGTGCCAGCGGTATGTGGCGTGCGCCCCGTCCAGGCGGGTGACGCACGCGGCCAGGCGTTCTTCCACCAGGGCACGCGCCAGCCGCGTCGCGGTGTCCGCGTCGGGGCAGGTGGTGAACAGCAGAAAGACGGGATCGGCGGTCGACATGACGGCCGAGTATAGGACCGCCAGACCCGGATGGTCCGACCGGCGCCATTGCGGCGCCGGTCGGGAGGGCTCAGTTGAGCAGCTGGCAGCTGGTCGGCTTGGCGGAGGTGAACAGGCCCGGGGTGGCCCATTCGGGGTGGTCGATGAACGGATTGCGGTTGCCCTGGAAGCTGTAGATCACTTCATTGCGGGCGCGTTCGGCCGCATCCGGCGGGTCGGACAGATGCCACTCGATCAGGGTCGAGAGCAGGCCCATGTAGGCCGGCGAGGCGGCCGTCTTGACGATCTTGCTGCGGTCGTCGGTCAGTTCCAGGTCCGGCTCGGACTGGCCGGTCTTGGCGTCTTTGCCCCCCTCGTAGCGAATCGCCATGTACATCACTGCCCGCGCCATGTCGCCCTTGCGTCGGCCCCACACCTCGAAGGTGCCGGTGTTGCCGTCGGGGGTACGCACCCAGTTGGAATTGCCCGGGTAGCCGCCGCTGCCGCCGCCCACGCCATTGTTGGCCTCGGTGGCGCGCTCACCGCAGTTGCTGTCGCACTTGCCGAACGGCTTGTTGCCGCGGTCGGCGTTCCACTGCGCATCGGTGAGGTACAGCATGTGGGTGTCGGTGTAGGGCGCATACGGCAGGCCCTTGTCGCCGGTGGTGCTGGCAAAGCCCAGCGAGTTCGGCCAGGTGTGCTCGCGGTTGTAGGTCAGGCCGCTGCCGGTACCCGCCCGACCACTGACCTTGGTGTAGCTGTGGTTGCGGTAGGCATCGAGGATCTTGCCGCTGTTGTTGGGATCCTCATCGGCGATCTCCAGGATGGTCCAGGTGCTGGTGCCCGAGCCACTGTACGGGTAGGCGGTGTGGCCCTTGATGGTCTCGTGCAGGGAGCAGCGCAGCTGGCTGGGGTTGCTGGTGTTGACCCGCGAGTAGTACTCGCCGGGATTACCGGGATTGCCCGGGTCCGGATTGCCGGTGGTGGTGGCCACGGTGAAGGCGATGCGGGTATCGGCAGCGGGATGGGCGCCCTGGGCATCGCTGACGCGGGTGGCGCGGATGTCGAAGCGGCAGGCTTCGCCGGCGATCAGCGCGGTGTTGGTGGACAGGGTGAACCGGCTGCCGCTGCTGGCGTGGGCCAGCGGCACCGTGCCGGATTGCCCGCAGCTGAGCACGAAGGCGCCGCTGGCCAGGTTGACCGTCTCGCTGAAGGTCACGCTGAGATCGGCGGCCGACGGGAAGGTGCTGGCACCCTGTTCGGGGGTGGTGGCGCTGACCGAGGGCGGGGTATTGGGGCCGCTGCCGCCGGTGCCGCTGAAGGTCTGGCCGTTGTTGCACGCGCCGAAGGTCTGCCCGGCCGATTCGGCCCAGGTGAAGTGGGTGTACTGGCTGCCGCTGCCGGTCAGCTGCAGGGACGTGCCCGGGGCGGTGCTGTTGCTCTCGCTGACCGGGATGTTCTGGCTGGTCAGGCCGGCCGCGGGGCCGCCCGCGGCGGTGATGGTGCCTTCGTAGCTGATGAACTGGACGACCTTGCCGCTGGCATCGACCAGGGCGATGCCATCGTTAGACCCGTTCTGGATACCGTTGCTGGGGTAGGTGACCGTGGCCAGGGTGGCCTTGCCGCAACCGGCCGCCGTGCCGGCCGGGATCGCGTTGTTGGCGTAGACCGCTGCCGCCGACGGGTTGCTGCCGTTGTACAGGTACAGGCGGTAGCCGCTGAGGTCCTCCCCGGCGGTGGCCACTACCTCGATGGCCTCGCCGACATCGCCGGCCGGCGTGCTGTCGTCGTAGTGCAGTTCATTGATGAATACATCCGCCTGGGCGGTGCCGGCCAATGCCAGCAGGCACCCCAGGGACAGCGGTGTGAGCAACCTCATCTACGTCTCCTTGTGATTGGGTATCGCCGGCCGAATCTAATCAATCCAGATGACACATCTATCGATATGTCGGGATTGGCCTTCCGCAGTGAGACGTACGTCAAGAAAATGGGGGGCGGCGGTCGGTCGGCTGGTCGGCGGGTCGGGCGCTGGGCCCCCATGCCCTTTCCGGCGAATGTCCCCCGGCCGCGGAGCGGCCTCCTCCTTTATTTCGCCTCCAAGGGCATGGGGGCCCAGCGCCCGCCCCCCCGACCGAAATCAGAAAAGCCGGTCTTCGGCCAACGTACCGCGAGCCGAGCCCCATCGCGGGCGGTAGGCTCCTGGGCAAAATAAAGGAGGAGGCCGCCAGGCCGGGGGACATTTGCGCCAGGGGCCTACCGGCCGCGACGGGGCCCTCACGCTCGCAGCAGTCCCGAACGGAGACAGGATGCTTCGCTTTCGCTTTCGCTTTCGCTTTCGCTTTTGCTTTTGCTTGCCCGAGCCCTTGCCCCAAACGCAGCCCGGAAAAATTTCGCCCCTCCCCCTTGAAAGGCGCGCGCCCAGCACCATCTCTGCTCCGTACCCGCACCGTCGGGTTTTTTCGTGAGCGTGGTTGGCAGTCGCCCTGGGTGACTGCTAACATCGCCAGACTTTCCTAGACCAATCAACAACTTAAAAGGGTCTCACATGAGCATCAAGCCGCTTCATGACCGCGTCGTAGTCAAGCCGATCGAAGCCGACGAAATCTCGTCCGGCGGCATCGTGATTCCGGATTCCGCCAAGGAAAAGTCGACCAAGGGTGAAGTCGTGGCCGTCGGCCCGGGCAAGCCCCTGGACAACGGCAGCGTCCGCGCGCCGTCGCTGAAGGTCGGTGACAAGGTCATCTACGGCCAGTACGCCGGCAGCAGCTACAAGTCCGAAGGCGTCGAGTACAAGGTCCTGCGCGAAGACGACATCCTCGCCATCCTCGGCTGAGTGATGCCGCCGGCCCGTGCCGGCGCTTCCGCAATCTCCCCCATTCAAGCAGCCGGGCTTGGCCCGGCTCCACATAAAAGGTAATCGCAATGGCTGCCAAAGATATTCGTTTCGGTGAAGATGCCCGTTCGCGCATGGTGCGCGGCGTCAACGTGCTCGCCAATGCCGTCAAGGCTACCCTGGGCCCGAAGGGCCGCAACGTCGTGCTCGAAAAGAGCTTCGGCGCCCCGACCATCACCAAGGACGGCGTGTCTGTCGCCAAGGAAATCGAACTGGCTGACAAGTTCGAGAACATGGGCGCGCAGATGGTGAAGGAAGTTGCTTCCCGCACCAACGACGACGCCGGCGACGGCACCACCACCGCCACCGTGCTGGCCCAGGCCCTGATCCGCGAAGGCGCCAAAGCCGTCGCGGCCGGCATGAACCCGATGGACCTCAAGCGCGGTATCGACAAGGCCGTCATCGCCGCCGTCGCCGAGCTGAAGAACATCTCCAAGCCCACCACCGACGACAAGGCGATCGCCCAGGTCGGTACGATCTCGGCCAACTCCGACGAATCGATCGGCAACATCATCGCCGAAGCGATGCGCCGCGTGACCAAGGAAGGCGTGATCACCGTTGAAGAAGGCTCGGGCCTGGAAAACGAGCTGGACGTCGTCGAAGGCATGCAGTTCGACCGTGGCTACCTGTCCCCGTACTTCATCAACAACCAGCAGTCGCAGACCGCTGACCTGGACGATCCGTACGTGCTGCTGCACGACAAGAAGATCTCCAACGTGCGCGACCTGCTGCCCGTGCTGGAAGGCGTGGCCAAGTCCGGCAAGCCGCTGCTGATCATCGCCGAAGACATCGAAGGCGAAGCGCTGGCGACCCTGGTGGTCAACACCATCCGTGGCATCGTCAAGGTCGTGGCCGTCAAGGCACCGGGCTTCGGCGACCGTCGCAAGGCGATGCTGGAAGACATGGCCGTGCTGACCGGCGGCACCGTGATCTCCGAGGAAATTGGTCTGTCGCTGGAAAAGGCGACGATCAAGGACCTGGGCCGCGCCAAGAAGGTGCAGGTCTCCAAGGAAAACACCACGATCATCGATGGCGCCGGCGAGAAGGCCAACATCGAATCGCGTGTCACCCAGATCAAGACCCAGATCGAAGACACCTCGTCCGATTACGACCGCGAAAAGCTGCAGGAACGCGTGGCCAAGCTGGCCGGCGGCGTTGCCGTGATCAAGGTCGGTGCCTCGACCGAAATCGAAATGAAGGAAAAGAAGGATCGCGTCGACGACGCCCTGCACGCTACCCGTGCAGCCGTTGAAGAAGGCGTGGTCCCGGGCGGCGGCGTCGCGCTGGTCCGTGCGGTCACCGCGCTGAGCGGCCTGAAGGGTGCCAACGAAGACCAGAACCACGGCATCCAGATCGCCCTGCGCGCGATGGAAGCCCCGCTGCGCGAAATCGTGGCCAATGCCGGTGAAGAGCCGTCGGTCATCGTCAACCGCGTCAAGGAAGGCACCGGCAGCTTCGGCTACAACGCCGCCACCGGTGAGTTCGGCGACATGCTCGAGTTCGGCATCCTGGATCCGACCAAGGTGACCCGTTCGGCCCTGCAGAACGCGGCCTCGATCGCCGGCCTGATGATCACCACCGAAGCCATGGTGGCCGATGCCCCGAAGAAGGACGACGGCGCTGGCGCCGGCGGTGGCGGCATGGGCGGTATGGGTGGCATGGGCGGCATGGACTTCTGATGCCGCTGCCGGCCCTGCGCCGGCACGCATCGGTCCGGCAGGTATCGACCGTTGGTCGGTACCTGCGTTCCGCAGCAAGAAGAAAAACCCCGCCGAAAGGCGGGGTTTTTCGTTGCGCGATGGGAATTACGGTTGCCCCGGCGCAAATCAGCGGCGCGTCAATCAGCGGCGCGTCCGTCAATGGACATTGCAGTCCGCGAAGTTGACGATATGATTAGGTGACTAATCATGTTGTCGACGCATCGTGCTCGAACCTAAACACCACGCTTTCCTGACCGAACTCAAACGCCGCGGGCAGTCCGAACTCGACGGCTTGTCACAGTGCTTCCAGCTGTTGTCGCTGGCCAGCGCGATCGATCAGGATTGTGCCCACCGGCTCGCACCGCTGGGCCTGAGCGAGGGCCGCTTCGTGCTGCTGTTCCTGCTGCAGGGCGCGGACGAGGCGTTGTCGCCGCACCAGCTGGCCGAGCGCGCCGGTGTCACCCGCGCCACTGTCACCGGCCTGCTGGATGGTCTCGAGCGCGATGCACTGCTGGAGCGTCACGTTGATCCGGCCGACAAGCGTCGGGTCAACGTGAGCCTCACCGCCGCGGGGCAAGCCCTCGCGGTTGAGCTGTTTGACCAGCACACGCAGTGGATCCGTACCCTGTTCGCCGATCTCAGCGACGAAGAACGCACGCTGCTCAGCGGCATGCTGTGCCGGATATGGGCGCGAACCGATGCCGGGAGCGCCGCATGAAACCACAGGCGTTGTCGCGCGAACGCCGCGCCCAACTCGATGGCGGCGAGGCCGAAGCTACCCACCTGGCCGAGATCCTCGCCGTGGACTTCGCCCGTCTCTTGAGCAACGTGGCCCCATCCCTGCCGGCGGCCGCCGTGGCCAACATGCGCAAGGCCGCCAGCAGCGGCATCACCCTGCGCATGCAGGGCGCGGCCACGTTGCTGCGCGCACACGCGCTTGGCGATGCCACGCACTGGTCCACGCACACCAGCGACACCGTGCGTGGCTGGGCCTGCTACCTGATCGGCAGCGACCCGCGCCTGTCGCTGGAACACAAACTCGATGCGCTGCGCGCGCTCGCCGATGACAGCCACTTCGGCGTACGCGAATGGGCGTGGCTGGCCGTACGCCCGCACATCGCCGCCGAGCCGCTGCGGGTGCTCATGCATCTGCAGCCGTGGACCGCCGATCCTTCGCCCAACGTGCGCCGCTTCGCGTGCGAAGCGTTGCGCCCGCGCGGGGTGTGGGCGGCGCATATCGCGCTGCTCAAGCAGGAACCACAGCACGCGGCCGCGCTGCTCGATGCGCTGTGCTGCGATGCATCGCGCTACGTGCAGGACTCGGTGGGCAACTGGCTCAACGATGCCTGCAAGAGCCAGCCCGACTGGGTGCGTGCGCTGTGCGATGGCTGGCAGCTGCGGCATGCCGACCATCTCGCCAATACCTACATTCGCAAGCGCGCGTTGCGCTCGCTCTGACCCTGGGAATGCCATGTCGTACATGTTGATCGAGCTCTACACCGCCACCCCCGCCTGGACCGCGCTGGACGCCTTGTCGCGTGCGGCCTTCTTCGCCCGCATCGGCGCAGGCATGCAGCACGTGGATCCGGCCAGGATCACGCCACTGGCGATGGGTCCCATCGACCAGGACGTGCCGCATACCCGTGCCGAGCAGTTCTATGCGGTATGGCAGTGCAGCGAACGCCAGGACGCCGATGCATTGCTGGCCGCGATCGATGCCACCGGCTGGCACAGCTATTTCACCACTACGCATGTCGCCGGCGGCGCGGGTGGGTTGCAGCAGCACCTGGCCGAGCTGGCTGCGTTGCCCAAGGCATAGCGACGTCGCGGCCACGGCTGAATGCCCCTGGCCAGTTGCGTTTGAAACATTTTGCGCCGCGCAGAAGCTGTGTTATCAATACTCCCCAATGAACGCACGCCACGCCAATTCCTACTTTTGGTATTACTTTCCGAAGCCACCGGCGGAGGAAGGCATGCGCTCACCCTGAAGAAAGCTTCAGACGCATTCCCGAAAGCCGCCAGCGCACCTGGCGGCTTTTTTGTTGCCGCCGCGCTGGGGACCCCCACTTCCAAGGAGTTTTCCCCATGCCCCCGCACACCGATGACCTGCGCATCCGCAAGATCGAACCGTTGACCCCGCCGGCCCAGTTGCTGGCCATGCTGCCCTGCGACGATGAAGCCTCCGCCACGGTCAGCGCCTCGCGCGCGGCCCTGCACGAGATCCTGCACGGCCGCGACGACCGCCTGGCCGTGGTGATCGGGCCGTGCTCGATCCATGATCCGGTCGCCGCCATCGAGTACGCCCAGCGCCTCAAGCCGCTGCGCGATGCCTTTGCTGGCGAGCTGGAAATCGTCATGCGCGTGTACTTCGAAAAGCCGCGTACCACCGTGGGCTGGAAGGGGCTGATCAACGATCCGGACCTGGACGGCAGCTTCAACATCAACAAGGGCCTGCGTGTGGCGCGCGGCCTGCTGCGTGATATCAACAAGCTCGGCCTGCCGGCCGGCGTGGAGTTCCTCGACGTGATCTCCCCGCAGTACATCGCCGACCTCGTCGCCTGGGGCGCCATCGGCGCGCGCACCACCGAAAGCCAGGTGCACCGCGAACTGGCCTCGGGCCTGTCGTGCCCGGTGGGCTTCAAGAACGGCACCGATGGCAACATCAAGATCGCCGCCGACGCGATCGGTGCGGCCTCCAACCCGCACCACTTCCTGTCGGTCACCAAGGAAGGCGGCACCGCCATCGTGGCCACGGCCGGCAACCCGGATTGCCACGTGATCCTGCGCGGCGGCAAGACGCCCAACTACGACGCCACGCATGTGGAAGCGACCAGTCAGACCCTGGCCAAGTCGCACCTGGCCGCGCGCATCATGATCGATGCCAGCCACGCCAACAGCAGCAAGAACCCGGAAAACCAGCCCAAGGTCATCGCCGACATCAACGCACAGCTGGCCAATGGCGAAGAGCGCATCGTCGGGGTGATGGTGGAAAGCCACTTGGTGGCCGGTCGCCAGGACCTTGTTGAAGGGCAGCCGCTCACCTACGGCCAGAGCATCACCGATGGCTGCATTGGTTGGGACAGCTCGCTGGCGGTGTTGGAAAGCCTGGCTGAAGCGGTGCGAGCGCGGCGGGCGGCGCGGATCAGCGAGGCGGCGTAACGCGGCAGACGTACCCTCGTTAGCGCGGCCCACCACGCGCGTCGCGCGCGACGGAACACGTTGATCACGCGTGTCCGCCCATCCCGCCAGGACGTTACCGCGTGTAGAGCCACCCCATGGGTGGCTGCACGCGGACTGCGGCGGACGAGCAGCCACCCATGGGGTGGCTCTACCGGGGGTGTCGCGGGCCCGGTGATCACGGGTGCGCCGCAACCGCGCCAACGCCGCGTGTCCGCCCATCCGGCCAAGACGTTACCAGGTGTAGAGCCACCCCATGGGTGGCTGCACGCGGACCGCGGCGGACGAGCAGCCACCCATGGGGTGGCTCTACCGGCGGGGTGTCGCGGCCCGGTGATCACGGGGTGCGCCGCAACCGCGCCAACGCCAGATAGATCGCCGGCGTCGTATACAACGTCAGCCACTGGCTCACCAGCAACCCACCCACAATCGCGATGCCCAACGGCTGGCGCATCTCCCAGCCCTCGCCAGTGGCCAGCATCAACGGCAACGTGCCTAGCAGCGCCGCCACGCTGGTCATCAGGATCGGCCGGAAACGCAGCCGCGCCGCTTCGCAGATGGCGTCATACGACGACAACCCGCGCTCGCGTTCGGCCGACAGCGCGAAGTCGATCATCAGGATGGTGTTCTTCATCACCACGCCCACCAGCAGGAACAGCCCCAGCAGCGAGATCAGGTTCAACGCATTGCCGAACGACATCAGTGCCAGCAGCGCCCCCACGCCGGCCGAGGGCAGGGTGGACAGGATCGCCAGCGGTTGCAGGAAGCTCTCGTACAGCACACCCAGCACCAGGTACACCGCCAGCATCGCACCCACGATCAGCCACAGCTGCCGCTCGCGCAGCTTTTCGAAGCCACCGGCCTCGCCACTCAGCCTGGCCTGCACATGGGTGGGCAACATGATCCCGGCCATCGCCCGGTCCACCGCCTTCACCGCCTGGTCCAGGGTGACGCCCGGCGCCAGCGCGAACTCGATCCACACCGAGGCGAACTGCTGGCTGTGGTAGATGCGGTCCGGCGCCATGCCATAGGACCAGCTGGCAATCGAGGACAACGGCAGGCGCTGGCCGTCCTTGCCGATCACGTGGATCTGGTCGAGCGTGGACGGGTCCTGGGTATAGCGCGGGTCCAACTCCATCACCACGCGGTACTGGTTGAGGGTGTCGTACAGCGTGGCCACCTGGCGCTGGCTGAAGGCGTTGTTGAGCACCGAGGCGATCATGCGCATGTCCACGCCGAGCCGCGCGGCGGCGTCGCGGTCGATGTCCAGCACCACCTGGCGCATGCCTTCGTCGCCCTTGGATTCCACATCCACCAGCTCGGGCAGGGCGCGCAGTGCGTCGGCGACCTTGGGCGCCCACTGCCGCAGTGGCGCCAGTTCGCCGGACAGCAGCTGGAACTCGTACTGGCCACTGTCGCCGCTGCCTTCCAGCTTGATGTCCTGGTCCACCCACAGGAACAGGCCGCCGCCAGGAATTTTCGGCATGTTCGTACGCAGGCGGTCGATCACCTGCTGACTGGACACCTTGCGCTCGGCCAGCGGCCTCATCTTGATCATGATGAAGGCATTGTTGACCCCGCTGCGCCCGCCGATATAGCCGATGATGTCGCTGATCGCCGGGTCGGCCAGCAGCAGTTTGCGGTAGGCGTCGATCTTGGGCTGCATCACCTGGAACGACAGGCCGTCATCGCCGCGCGCGAAGCCACGCAGCTGCGCGGTATCCTGCTTGGGCACAATGCCCTTGGGCACCTGCTGGAACAGCCACACGTTCAGGCCGATCACCGCCGCGAACAGCAGCAACGGCACGGCCAGCCAGCGCAGCATCGTCTGCAGGCTGGTCACATAGCCGCCACGCAGACGCTCGAACAGCGCGGTACCGCCACGCTGCAGCGCGTTGCCGGCGCCGGGCCGTTCACGCCCGAGCAGGCGCGCGCACAGCATCGGGGTCAGGCTGAGCGAGACCAACAGCGACACCCCCATCGCCGCCACCAGGGTCAGCGAGAATTCGCGGAACAGCTTCTCCACGAAATCGTCCAGGAACAGGATCGAGACGAACACCACGGCCAGCGCGATGTTCATCGACAACAGCGTGGCACCCACCTCACCGGCACCGCGCAGCGCCGCGTCCATCGGCGATGCCCCGTTTTCGCGATGGCGGGCGATGTTCTCCAGCACCACGATGGCATCGTCCACCACCAGCACCGCCGCCACGATCAACGCCATCAGCGAGAGCGTGTTGAGCGAGAAGCCCAGCAGGGCGATCACCGCCAGCGCGCCCAGCAACGACACCGGAATGGCCAGGGTCGGCACCAGCGCCGCACGCCAATGGCCGAGGAAGGCCAGCACCACCAGCACCACCAGGGCGATGGCCAGCAGCAGGGTCAGTTCGGCCTCGCGCAGGGTGGCGCGGATCACCGGCGAGCGGTCCATCACCACCTGCATGTCGATGCTGGCCGGCAGCAGTGCCTGCAGGGTGTCCATCTGCACGTTGATCGCATCGACGGTCTCGATGATGTTGGCGTCCGGCTGCCGGCTCACGATCAGCAGCACGGCTGGGCGTTCGTTGTGGAAGCCGCTGGCGTAGCGGTCCTCCACCCCTTCGCTCACCGTCGCCACGTCCTGCAGGTACACGGGCCGGCCGTCGCGCATGGCGATGATCAACGCACGGTACTCGGCGGCGCTACGCAGCTGCAGGCTTGCGTCCAGCTGCCATTGCCGGCCCTGGCTGGCCACGGTGCCCAGAGGCTTGAGCGCGTTGGCGTTGCGGATCGCCGCAGCCACGTCGTCCAACGCCACGCGGCGCTGGTTGAGCGCGTTGGGATCGAGCGACACGCGCACCGCCGGCAGCGAACTGCCACCGACCTGCACCTCACCGACGCCGGGAATCTGCGCCAGCTTCTGCGCGATTACCGTGGAGGCCACATCGAAAATCTGCCCGGGCGAGAGGCTGTCCGAACTCAGCGCCAGCGCCAGGATCGGTGCCTGCGAGGGGTTGACCTTGCTGTACTGGGGCATGCCCGGCATGCCACTGGGCAGCTGCGCGCGGGCGGCATTGATCGCGGCCTGCACGTCGCGCGCGGCGCTGTCCACGTCGCGGCCAAGTTCGAACTGCAACTCGATCTGGGTCGAGCCCTGGGTACTGGCCGAGTCGATCCGGCTCAGCCCCGGGAGGGTGCCCAGCGCGCGTTCCAGCGGCGTGGCCACGTTGGCGGCCATCGACTCCGGGCTGGCCCCGGGCAGGCTGGCGCTGACGTTGATGGCCGGGTAGTCCACCTGCGGCAGCGGCGCCACCGGCAGCAAACGCAGACCCAGCAGGCCAGCCAGCACCACCGCCACCGACAACAGCAGGGTCGCCACCGGGTGGTGCACAAACCAGCCGATCGCCCGCGACAGCGGGCTCACGCCTGGGCCTCGGCCGCATCGTCGGCCACGGCCACCGGCCGTTGCCGGAACCGATCAAAGAACAGGTAGATCACCGGCGTGGTGAACAGGGTGAGCACCTGGCTGACGATCAGCCCGCCCACCATCACCACGCCCAGCGGCTGCCGCAGCTCCGCGCCGGAGCCGCTGGCGAACATCAGCGGGATCGCACCGAACAGCGCGGCCAGCGTGGTCATCAGGATCGGGCGGAAGCGCAGCAGCGCGGCCTGGTGGATCGCCTGGCGCGGCGCCATGCCGGACTCGCGCTCGGCCTCCAGCGCGAAGTCGATCATCATGATCGCGTTCTTCTTCACCAGCCCGATCAGCAGCACGATGCCGATCACCGCGATCAGGTCCAGGCTGCGCCCGCTCAGCAGCAACGCCAGCAGCGCGCCGACCGTGGCCGAGGGCAGGGTGGACAGGATGGTGATGGGGTGGATGAAGCTCTCATACAGCACGCCCAATACCAGGTACATCACCACCACCGCGGCCAGCACCAGCCACAACGTGCTCGACAGCGACGCGCGGAACGCATCGGCCGCACCCTGCAGGCGCAGCTCCACGCCCGCGGGTAGGCCGATCGCCGCGCGTGCGTCTTCGATCGCCTCCACCGCCTCACCCAGCGAGGCACCGCGTGCCAGGTTGAACGAGAACGTTACCGCCGGGAACTGCCCCACGTGGTTGACCAGCAGGTGCGCCGGACGCTGTTCGATCCGTGCGATGCCGCGCAACGGTACCTGCTTGCCATCGGCGCCGGCCACATGCAGGCGCGCGATCGCATCCGGCCCGAACGCCACGTCCGGGCGCGCTTCCAGCACCACCCGGTACTGGTTGGCCTGGGTGAAAATGGTGGAAATCTGGCGCTGGCCGAACGCGTCGTACAGTGCATCGGCTACCGCATCCACGCTGATGCCCAGCCGCGCGGCCGCTGCCCGGTCGATCAGCACATGCGCCTGCAGGCCCTGATCCTGAAGGTCGCTGGCCACATCGGCCAAGGCGGCCGATTGTTGAAGGTGCGCCAGCAGCGTCGACGTCCACTGCGCGAGCTGGTCGCTGTCCGGGCTGGTCAGGGTGAACTGGTACTGGGTGCGGCTGATCCGGTCCTCGATGCCCAGTTCCTGCACCGGCTGCAGGTACAGCCGGATGCCCGGCACGCGCGCCACGCGCTGCTGCAGCCGCGCGATGATCGCCTGCGCGTCGCTGCTGCGCTGTGCGTGCGGCTTCAGTTCGATCAGCAGCCGCCCGCTGTTGAGCGTGGCGTTGTTGCCATCCACGCCGATGAAGGACGACAGGCTGGCCACGTCTTCATCGCCCAGCAATGCATCGGCCAGCGCCTGCTGGCGCTGCGCCATGGCCTGGAACGAGATCGACTGCGGCGCTTCGCTGATGCCCTGGATCAGCCCGGCATCCTGCACCGGGAAGAAGCCCTTGGGCACCCACACATACAGCGCGGCGGTAAGCAGCAGCGTGGCCACCGTGGCGCCCAGCATCAGCGGCTGGCGCTGCAGCACCCACTGCAGCTGGCGGTCGTAAAGGGCCACCACGCGGTCGAACGGGTCGCCCTGCTGCGACGACTCCCGGCCGTCCGCATCGCGGCGCGTGGCATGCCCGGCCTTGAGCAGGCGCGCGCACATCATCGGGGTCAGGGTCAGCGACACCAGCAGCGAAATGCCGATCGCCACCGCCAGGGTGATCGCAAACTCGTGGAACAGCTTGCCGACCACATCGGCCATGAACAGCAGCGGGATCAGGACCGCGATCAGCGATACGGTCAGCGAGATGAGGGTGAAGCCGATCTGTTTCGCGCCCTTCAACGCGGCCTGCATCGGGCTGGCGCCGCGCTCGATATGGCGGGCGATGTTCTCCAGCATCACGATCGCATCGTCGACCACGAAACCGGTGGCGATGGTCAGCGCCATCAGCGTCAGGTTGTTGAGCGAGAACCCGGCCAGCAGCATCACCCCGAAGGTGCCCACCAGCGACAGCGGCACCGCGATGCTGGGAATGATCGTGGCCGGCAGGTTGCGCAGGAACACGAAGGTGACCATCACCACCAGCGCGATGGCGATCAGCAGCTCGTGCTGCACGCCACGGATGGAGGCGCGGATCGACTCGGTGCGGTCGCTCAGCACCGCCACGTCCACGCCCTTGGGCAGCGAGGCCTGCAGCTGCGGCAACAGCGCACGCACCTGGTCCACCACCGCGATCACGTTGGCGCCGGGCTGGCGCTGGATGTTGATGAGTACCGCCGGCGTGATGCCCGACCACGCGGCCAGCTGCCGGTTCTCGGCGCCGTCTTCGATGGTGGCTACATCGCCCAGCCGCAGCGGCGCACCGTCCTTGTAGGCAAGAATCAACGCCTGGTATTCGCTTACCGAGCGCATCTGGTCGTTGGCATCGAGCATGATCGCGCGCGTGGGGCCGTCGAAGCTGCCCTTGGGCAGGTTGACGTTGGCCGCGCCCACCGCCGTGCGGATGCTGGCCATGCTCAGCCCGTTGGCGGCCAGCGCCGAGGGATTCACCTGGATCCGCACTGCCGGGCGCTGGCCGCCGGCCAGGCTGACCAGGCCCACGCCCGGCAGTTGCGACAGCCGCTGGGCCATGCGCGTATCCACCAGGTCATGCACCTGCGGCAGCGACAGCCCCTGCGAGGTCACCGCCAGCGTCAGGATCGGGGTATCGGCCGGGTTGACCTTGCGGTACACCGGCGGCACCGGCAGGTCGTCGGGCAGGAAGCTGTCGGCGGCATTGATGGCCGCCTGCACTTCCTGCTCGGCCACGCCGAGGGCGACCTGCAGCGAGAACTGCAGGGTGATCACCGATGCGCCACCGGAGCTGGTCGAAGACATCTGCTTCAGCCCGGGAATCTGCCCGAGCTGGCGCTCCAGCGGTGCAGTCACCGCGCTGGTGGTCACCCCCGGGCTGGCACCGGGATACAGCGTGGTGACCTGGATGATCGGATAGTCCACCTGCGGCAGCGCCGCCACCGGCAACAGCCGGTACGCCATCACCCCGGACAGCAGCAGCGCCACCATCAGCAGCGTGGTGGCTACCGGGCGCTCGATGAAGACACGCGACAGGTTCATGCCTCGGTCCGCGGCGGATCCTGGCTGACCACCTCTACCTTGGCGCCTTCGCGCAGGCCATCGATGCCCTCCACCACCACCCGCTCGCCGGCCTTGAGCCCTTCGCGCACCGACACGCGCTCACCCTCGGCCGGGCCCAGCACCACGTTGCGCAGGTGCGAGGTGTTGTCCGCGGCGATCACGTACACGTAGTTGCCCTTGCTGCCGAACTGCACCGCCGCATTGGGGATCACCAGCGCATCGGCACTGCTCACCTGCAGGCGGATATTGACGAACTGGTTGGGAAACAGCGCCTCGTCGGCGTTGGCGAACTGCGCGCGCAGCTTCAGCGTGCCGGTGGCGGTATCGATGCGGTTGTCCAGACTGGACAGCACGCCCCCGCCCAACGACTGGCGCTCTTCGCGATCCCACGCTTCCACGCGCAGTTCCGGCGCGGCGCGCACGGCGGCCACCACGGCCGGCAGGTCCGGCTCGGGCACCGTGAACAGCACGCTGATCGGCGTGGTCTGGGTGATGGTGGCCAGCGGTTCGGTATCGCTGCTGCGCACCAGGTTGCCGACGTCCACGTTGCGCAGGCCCATGCGGCCCGCAACCGGTGCGGTGATGCGGGTGTACTGCAACTGCAGGCGCGCTTCATCGACCGCGGCCTGGTCGGTCTGGCGACGACCCTGCAGCTGGCGCACCTTGCTCTGCTGGTCGCTCAGGTCCTGCGCGGAGACGAAGTGCCTGCGCTGCAGTTCTTCATAGCGTTTGAGCTGGGCCTGGGCGTTGTCCAGCTCGGCCAGGTTCTGCTGCTGGGTGCCCAGCGCACGCGACAGCGCCACCTGGTAGGCGCGCGGATCGATCTCGGCGATCAGGGCGCCGGCCTTGACGTGCTCGCCCTCGCGGAACGACAGCCGCAGCAGTTCGCCATCCACGCGGCTGCGCAGGCTCACCGTGTGCAACGGGGTGACGGTGCCCAGCGCCTTCAGGCGTACCACCAGGTCCTCGCGCACGACGGTGGCCACGCGGACGGGCGTGGCGGCAGCGGCAGGCGCCGCGTCGGCGGCCGGTGCCGGCGCGAGCACGCGCCAGGCGATGGCGGCGGCGGCCAGCACGGCCACGACCAACAGCGGTTTGAACAGACGACGGGAACGCGAGGGCAGCGGGGCAGACATGGGGCATCCTGCGCGTGCGCCATACGGCGAACGCGTCCATGGTTTACCGGCCCGTGGGGGCAGGCGGGGCGAAGTGGGGTTGTCTGGCGGGGCCGCTGGTCGAATGCCGCAGCGTGGCTGGATGCCGACCCGGGAGGGTCGGGGGCGTCATGTTACCGCGTGCGGCAGTCTGCGCTCACATGCCCTTGGTCATGGGATGCATTGAACGTTGCGGTACCGACCGTTGGCCGGTACAAGGTCGCCCGGCCAACGGCCGGCCGCTACAGGTGCATTGAACGTTGCCGTACCGACAGTTGGTCGGTACAAGGTCGCCCGGCCAACGGCCGGGCGCTACAGATGCATTGAACGTTCCGTTCAATGCATCTCGTCGCGGTAGACGAACTTGGGCATTTCCCAGTTGAAGTGGATCGCCAGCAGGCGCAGCAGGAAGCCACCGCCCAGGCACCACAGCGTGGCCGCATTGAGCGACACGCCCAGTTCCAGCAGGCCCAGGTAGGCCGCGCCGGTGAACAGCGTGATCACCGCATACAGTTCCTTCTGGAAGATCAGCGGCACCTCGTTGCACAGCACATCGCGCAGCACGCCGCCAAAGGCGCCGGTCAGCATCCCGGAGATCAGCACGATCGGTGCGGCGTGGCCGGCCTCGCGCGCCACCGCGCAGCCGATCAGGGTGAAACAGATCAGCCCGAGTCCGTCCAGCACCAGGAAGGTGCGGCGGAAGTGGTGCATCCAGCGCGCCACCCAGGTGGCGATCAAGGCCGCGCAGATGGTGAAGCCCAGGTACTCCGGGTGTTTCACCCAGCCCAGTGGGTAGTGGCCCAGCACGATGTCGCGCAGCGAGCCGCCGCCGAGCGCGGTGACGCAGGCGATGATCACCACGCCGAACAGATCCATGCGCCGCCGCCCGGCCGACAGTGCGCCGGTCATGGCTTCGGCGGAAATGGCGATGAGGTAGATCAGCGAGAGCAGCATGGCGGGAACTCCGGGCAACGGCAGGCGGGGACGGAACCACGCACGCCACGCGCCAGCGCAGGGCACTGTCGTGGGATGGGATTCCGTTGCCGCTCCCGCTGTCCTTTTGCCTGAGAGTTCAGTGGCCAAGGCCACGTGCCCCTTCGGCGGGTCATTGAAGACCTCTCTCCAGATCGGCGTGTCGGATGCATGGTTGGTGGCTGTGCAGCCACCGGCCTGAGCGATTATGGGAGCCTGCGCCTTCGGCGGGCGCCAGCGCGGCGCCTCTCTCCTGCATCCGGGCCGGATTCTAGCAGCCAGCGACCCCGCGCCGGTGGATAATCCCGGTATGCCCGCTGAACCCGCCCCCTGGTACGTCTACCTGCTGGAATGCCGCAACGGCAGCTACTACGCCGGCATCAGCAACGACGTGGCGGCCCGCTTCCAGGCCCATGTGGACGGCAAGGGGGCCAAATACACCCGCGCCAATCCGCCGGTGAAGCTGCTGGCGATGCGCGCCTACCCGGACCGCGCCACCGCCTCCAAGGCCGAATGGCAGCTCAAGCGCCAGCCGCGGGCGCGCAAGCTGGCGTGGCTGCACGCGGTGGAATCGGCGTAGCGCCGGATGCTGCGGGCCGCGCGTCGCTTGTTCGCGTGTTCGCCGCCGACATACCATCGTGCATCTGCCGGTGATCGGCCTGCTGAACCCCTGGAGTGCCATGTCCCGCGACCTGATCCTGTACCCGGAAGACGAAAACGGCGATGTGCTGTGGAACATGCTGCAGGACGGTGATGACCTGTCGATTCCCCGCGAGGTGGATTTCGCGCTGATCTTCCCCACCGAAGACGTGGCCATTGCCTTTGCCGTGCACCTGCTCAAGAACGAACAGAAGGTGTCCTTCGCCCGCTACGAAGGCAACGACGAGTTCCCCTGGCAGATCCTGGTGCACCCGCTGATGGTGCCGACCCACCACAACATCGCCGGCTTCGAAGGCCTGCTGGGTACCGAAGCCATTCCCTACAGCGGACGGCTGGATGGGTGGGGGTGCGTTTCGCAGGGCTGACGCCCTTCAGCACATCACGTACTGCACGCGACCCCGCCCTTCATTCGCACCCCTGCCGGAGAGCACCGATGTCCGCCCTGTTCCTGATCCTTGCCGCCGCCGCAACCGCCCCGCCTGCCGCAATCGTTCCGGATCCGGCCACGCTGGCGGCCATCGAGGCGACGTGTTTCGATTACGTGGACGGCCAGCTCGAAGCCGATCCACAGCGCGTCGCACGTTCGCTGCACCCGGACCTAGCCAAGCGCGCCATCCTGGGGGATACCCCGGACGAGCGGCTCGGGCTGCGGCGGATGTCCAAGGAAGAGCTGGTCGGGCTGACCCGGCAGGGCGCTCTGAAAACGCCGAAGGAGCAGTGGAACCGCAGCTGCCGGGTGCTGGACGTGACCGGCAACGCCGCCTCGGTGCGGCTGGAAACGCCATGGTTCGTGGACTATTTCCACATGGGCCGTTTCGGCGCGCGTTGGGTCATCGTCAATGCGCTGTGGTACAGCAAGCCGAAGCAATGAGCCCGTCCAGTGTCACCGAACAACCTCGCACATTCCGGGCAAGCGTTACATCCTGATCATCGCGATGACGTCTCATCCGGATCGGGCGCAGACGGGATGGCCTTCCTCCGCCGATCCTCACGGTCATCCCCGAAAATGATCCGCGCGCTGCGCTGGTAGCTCCAGTACGCCACCGCCCAGTTAAGCAGCACCACGATGCGGTTGCGGAAGCCGATCAGGAAGAACACGTGCGCGGCCAGCCAGAACCACCAGGCCAGCACGCCGGACAACTGCAGCCTGCCCAGGTGCACGATCGCGGCCATGCGCCCGATCGTGGCCAGGTTGCCGAAGTCCTGGTACTTGAACGGCCCGGGCGCGGGCTTGTTCTCCAACCGTGCGCGGATGATCGCCGCCACATGCTTGCCCATCTGCTTGGCCGCAGGCGCCACGCCGGGCACCGGCCGGCCGTCGGCCTGGCTGAGCGCGGCCAGGTCGCCGGCGACGAAGATCTCCGGATGGCCGTCCAGGGTGAGGTCGGGCTGGACCGGCACGCGGCCGGCGCGGTCCAGCGGGACGTCCAACGTGCGCGCCAGCGGCGAGGCGGCTACGCCGGCGGCCCACACCACGGTGCGCGCGGGGACGAACTGATCGCCGAGCTGGAAGCCATCGCTGTTGATGTCGCTGACCGGCGTACCGGTGAGTACTTCCACGCCCAGTTTTTCCAGCTGGCGGCGGGCCTTGAGCGAGAGCACCTCGGGGAAGGTCGACAGCACGCGCGGACCGGCTTCCACCAGCCGCACCTTGGCGCTGGCCGGATCGATGTGGCGGAATTCATTGCGCAGCGTGTGCCGGGCGATCTCGGCCAGGGTGCCGGCCAGCTCGACGCCGGTCGGGCCACCGCCCACTACCGCGAAGCTGAGCCAAGCCGCCTTGCGCGCCGGATCGGGCTCGGCCTCGGCGCGCTCGAAGGCGAGCAGCAGCTTGCGGCGCAGTGCAATCGCATCGTCCAGGGTCTTCAGGCCGGGCGCATCGGCGGCCCATTCGTCGTGGCCGAAGTAGGCGTGCGTGGCACCAGTGCACAGCATGAGAGTGTCGTAGCCGAGGTGGCTGCCGTCGGCCAGGATGATCTGGCGGGAGTCCTTGTCGATCGCGGTGACTTCGCCCAGGCGCACTTCCACATTGCGCTGGTCGCCGAGGATGTGGCGCAGCGGCGCGGCGATGTCCGGCGCGGACAGCCCGGCGGTGGCAACCTGGTACAGCAGCGGCTGGAACAGATGGTGGTTGCGGCGGTCCACCAGGGTGATGCGGATGCGCGCGCCGGCCAAGGCGCGCGTGGCCCAGAGGCCGGCGAAACCACCACCGATGATGACAAGGTGGGGCAGGGGATCGCGGGTCATGCAGGGACTCCTTGGGGGCCGGCCGTCCGGCCCATGGGGGACATGGTCGACGCGTTCTATCGTCGCACGTGAAGCGGAACATTCACGTGGATGACAGATACTGGGTTCAGGGGCCGTCGCGCTTGCCGGCGGCCATGTCCTGAGTGCCGTGGAGGCTGAGATGACCGAGCCGGAAAAGCGCATCGCGTTGCTGATCGATGCCGACAACGCGCCCTCGTCGAAGATCGACGTGGTGCTGGCCGAAGTGGCGCGGCTACGGCGTGGCCAACGTGCGCCGCGCCTACGGCAACTGGAAGAGTCCGTCGCTGAAAGGCTGGGAATCGGTGCTGCATGCCTACGCGATCCGGCCGATCCAGCAGTTCGCCTACAGCCGCGGCAAGAACGCCTCGGACATGGCCATGGTGATCGATGCGATGGACATGCTGTACGCCCGCAACCTGGATGGGTTTGCGATCGTATCCAGCGATGCGGACTTCACCCCGTTGGTGATGCGCCTGCTCACCGACGGGGTCAAGGTGTACGGCTTCGGGGAAAAGAAAACCTCCGAACCGTTCGTCAATGCCTGCTCCAAGTTCACTTACTTGGAAGCGCTCGGGCAAGACCTGGCTGCCGACGTGGAGGTGGAGCATGGCAACGAGGAAGCGCGCCCGCGCAAGAGTGGCCCGGAGCTGCGCAGCGACACGCGCCTGGTGCAGATGCTGCGCAGTGCGGTGGCCTCGGCCGAGGCCGACGATGGCTGGTCGCACCTGGGACCGGTCGGCAGCCAGATCGGCAACCAGGCCTCGTTCGATTCGCGCAATTACGGCTATGGCAAGCTGAGCGAGCTGCTGGCCGCCACCGGGCTGTTCGAGATGAAGAAGGACGGCAAATCCACCTACGTGCGCGCGCTGCCGAAGAAGAGTGCGGCCAAGCCGGCCAAGTAACGCCTGCATCGGGTTGCGTGCACGGCAGGCATCCGGTTGGACGGGTGAGGCAACACCGGGGGCAGAATCGAACTACAGCGTCTTCGCGTCGGATCTCTGGTAGCCGTCGATGACCCCACGGCTGAAGTCCTGCAGCGTCCCGAAGGACATCAGCACCAGGGCCGCGACCAGCATCAGGTCGCGATGGTTGCGGCGGTAGCCCACCACCAGCAGCAGCACACCGACGCACAACAGGCCGACTTCGAGGATCTGGGTGAACATTCCATTTCATCCTTGAGGTGACGGCCACGCCGCCGATCGGCGTATCGTAGCGGCACCGCGCGGCCCGGTGCCACGCCTCTTGCGACTGGGACATCCAACATGCTGAAGATCTGGGGCCGCCACAATTCAAGCAACGTGCGCAAGGTGCTGTGGTGCGCGGAGGAAATCGGGGCGCCGTACGAGTCGATCCAGGTCGGCGGCGCGTTCGGCGGCACCCAGTCGCCCGAATACCGCGCGATGAATCCCAACGGGCTGGTGCCGGTGATCGAAGACCATGGCCTGCCGCTGTGGGAATCCAACACCATCGTGCGCTACCTGTCGGCGCGGTACGCGCTGGGCACGCTGTACCCCGAAGACGTGGTCGCCCGCGCGCAGTCGGAAAAGTGGATGGACTGGACCACGTCCACCTTCGCCGGGGTGTTCCGCGATCTGTTCTGGGGCACGCTGCGCACCGCCCCGGCCGACCGCGATGAAGCACGCATCGCCGCCGCGCTGGTGCGCTCGGGCGAACTGCTGGCGATGGCCGATGACGCGCTGTCGCGACAGCCATGGCTCTCCGGCGACGACTTCGCGATGGGGGATATCCCGCTCGGCGCCTTCATCTACGCCTGGTTCGAAATGCCGATCCAGCGCCCACACCTGCCGCACCTGGCCGCGTGGTACGAACGCCTCAAACAGCGGCCGGCGTATCAGCGCGGCGTAATGACTGCGTTGACCTGAAGCACTGGATGGCGCGCGCGATGGGTCTGTACCGAGGCGACCGCCTCAATACAGATCCGTCGGATCCACATCCAGCGACCAGCGCACCTTCCGCGCCTGCGGCAACCCATGGATCTGCGGCGTGATCAGATCCAGCACCCCATGCAACGGGCGCCGGGCCGGCGCCGACAGCAGCAGCTGCGTACGCTGGTATCCGGCCCGGCGCGGCATTGGCGCGGGCATCGGACCGTAGCGCTCCACTGCCGCGTCTTCGGGAATCAATCCGCGCACCGCACTCAACATCGCGTTGGCATGCTCCACCTGCTGGGCCTCGGCACGCAGCAGCGCCAGGTGCGCAAATGGCGGGAAACCCGCCGCTTCGCGCTGCTGCAGCTCGGCCTCGGCGAAGGCGTGGTAGCCGCCATTGACCAGCGTCTCCAGTAGTGGATGGCCAGGGTGATGGGTCTGCAGCCAGACCTCGCCGGGGTCGGTGGCGCGACCGGCGCGGCCGGCCACCTGGATCAACTGCTGGGCGAGTTTTTCGCTGGCGCGGAAATCGGCCGAGAACAGCCCCTCATCGATCCCCACCACCACCACCAGGGTCAGCTTGGGCAGGTCGTGGCCCTTGGCCAGGATCTGCGTGCCCACCAGGATGCCGGCGCGGTCGCCGAGCGTGGCCAGCTGGGTTTCCAGCGCATCGCGACGCGAGGTCGTGCCGCGGTCGATACGGATCACCGGGTAGTCGGCGAAGGCCTGCACCAGGTGTTCTTCCAGCCGCTCGGTGCCGATGCCCTGCGGCTGCAGCGCCAGGCTGCCGCAGTCCGGGCAGGCCAGCGGCGCGGACTGGCGCGCACCGCAATGGTGGCACTGCAGGCGGCGCCCGCCGGCGTGCACCGTCATCGGTGCATCGCAGCGCTGGCACGGCGCGGTCCAGCCACAGTCGTGGCACAGCAGCACCGGCGCATAGCCGCGCCGGTTCTTGAACACCAGCACCTGGTGGCCGGCCTGCAGGTGGTCGGCGATGCCCTGCAGCACCTCCGGCGACAGGCCATCGCGCAACGGTCGCTTGCGTACATCCAGCACGCGCACGCGCGGCGGTCGCGCCTCGCCGGCGCGCTGTTTCAGGCGCAGGTGCGTGTAGCGTCCGGCCTGCGCGTTGTGCAGCGATTCCAGCGAGGGCGTCGCGCTGCCCAGCACCACCGGCACGTCCAGCGCCTTGGCCCGTACCAGCGCGAAATCACGCGCGTGGTAGCGGATGCCATCCTGCTGCTTGTAGCTGCCATCGTGTTCTTCGTCGACCACGATCAGGCCGGCGTTGGGCAACGGGGTGAACACCGCCGAGCGCGTGCCGACGATCACCTGCGCCTCGCCGCGTGCCGCCGCCGCCCACACCCGTGCGCGCTCGTTGTCGTTCAGGCCCGAATGCAGCACGTGCACCGGGATGCCCAGACGTTTGCGGAAGCGCGACAGGGTCTGCGGGGTCAGGCCGATTTCCGGCACCAGCACCAGCGCCTGGCGACCCCGTGCCAGGCAGTCCACGATCGCCTGCAGGTACACCTCGGTCTTGCCGCTGCCGGTCACCCCGTCCAGCAGGTAGGCCCCGAAGCCGGTGGCGGCGGTGATCGCGGCGATCGCCTCGGCCTGCTCGGGATTCGGCGGCGGTCCGGCACTGGCCTGCGCCACCGCGCGTTGATGGTCCAGCGCGATCCGCTCCACCAGGTTGCGCTTGGCCAGGGCGCGGGCAGCGCTGCGCCAATCGTCCATGCGCGCGTCCAGCACGTCCTCGTCGACCACCCCGTCGGCCAGCAAGGCGCCCAACCGCTGCGGCCGGGTGCCGGCGCGCAGGCGGTCCCGCTGCGCGTGGCCCGCTTCGGTCAGCTGCCAACCCCAGCGATGGGTGTCGGGCAGCGCATCGCCGCGCCGCAACGGCGCCGGCAACGCGGTGCTGACCACTTCGCCCAACGGCGCATGGGTGTAGCGGGCCAGCCACTGCAGCGAGCTCCACAGCTCCTCGCGCAACAGCGGTGCGTCATCGATCCATTCCAGCGCGGCGCGCAGGCTGCCGCCATCGGCGACCGTGCCGATCGCCGCGACCACCCCAACCAGTTCGCGAGACCCGAACGGCACCCGTATCCGGCGGCCGATCATCCCCGCATGCGGCGGCTCGCCCGGCGGCGGGGCGTAGTCGAACCACTGCGGCAGGGGCAGCGGCACCGCAACCTGGAGGGTCGGCGCATTCAGCAGGGGGGTAGGGCCGCCAGTAAGCGACAGGGGCAGGGCCGGATCGGAGCTGGGCATCGCAGCAGTGTAGCGGTCCATCTCATGCCCGGCAGCGACCTGCGACACGCTCCTCCCGCTGACTCGCCCAACCTAAATAGTGGCTAAATATCTGTCCTGTCGAGAGATTCAGGCTTATCCACATCTTCTGTGGATAAGTCTGTGCGCCACTGGCGAACTGCGGGCCCGGGGTCAGGGAGTTCCGACGTCTTCCTCAACTTGGTCAAAAAATAGCCACACAACAATAGTCAATTAAAACAATAAGATATCTGTGAAACAAAGCTGAAACATGCCCACACCCCCCTTCACGCCCTATCGGGCGGCGGATTTCATTGATGCTGTGCACAACCTGCGCCCGTACCTGCGTCGATCCGGCCTCTGCGTCTTCACACGTGGCCTACATTGGCACGCCCGATCGGCGACGCAATCGCTATCATTTCCGCACTTGATGGAGTTGCTATGACGGCTGCGACGGCCCCCGTTTCCTCTACCGCAGCCGGCGCGCTGTCGGCGTTCCTGCGTGGCGTTGAACGCCGCGCGCTGGTGGTGGCCGAGCTGCAATGCGGCGACCCGACCGTGGCCGAACAGGCGCTGGTGGCGGTGATGCGGGCCTTCGCCGGTATCGCCAGCGACGTGCCGATGGCGCAGTGGCCGGACCGTTTCTGGATCCTGCTGGCCCATCGCACCCCGATCCGGGTGCCCGCCGCCGGCGGCCAGTGGCCGCCGGAACTGGCCCACCTGCCTGCGCTGGCCCCGGCGGCGCGGCTGGCGCTGCTGCTGCGCATCGGCGGCAGCCTGGACGAGGCCGCCGCTGCGCAGATCCTCGATCTGCCCGTGGCCGACTATCAGCAGGCCCTGGCCGAGGCGTGCCCGCGCGATGCCCAGGGCCATCCCGATGCGTCTGCCTGGCGCGCGCTGGCCGAGCAGGTGCAGCTGCGCCTGCGCGACCTGCCGCTGTCGCGGCTGCAGCGGCTGCAGCAACCCGTCGCCGCGCCTGCGCCGAGCCAGGACACCGCCTCCTGGCGCACCCCGAACAAGGCCGACGCCCGGCCGACGCGTGCGCCGAAGCGCCGGGGGGCACGCCGACTGCCATGGAAGGGGTTGTTGATCGTGGCGGTCACCGCCGGGGTCCTGCTTGGCGGCGCAGCCTGGTGGAAGCACGCGCGCCACGGCGCCGATCCGGTCGCCAGCACGCCGGAAGGCGCCGTGGGCGACACCGGCCCGGTGACGGTGGAGGAACTGCCCGCCGAGGATCTGCCGGTGACCGCCCCGGTCGACCCGGCACACACCGCCAGCGACGCGGCGATGCTGGCCGATCCGGCGCTGGCGGTAGCGCGGGACGCCGACCTGTATGCCTGGTTTGCCGCAGGCGGGCCGGTGCCGGTCGACGAATCGCAACCGCAACCCAGCCGCCCGGAACCGGCGACGGCCGGCCTGGAGACCAGCACCGATGAGTAAGACGCTCCTGAGCCTGGTCGTGGGCCTGTCGCTGGCAGGCAGCGCAGCGGCGGCGCCGGAATCGGTGGCTTTGCCGCTGCCGGTGCCCTCCAGCGCCACCCCGGTACCGACGACCCGCCCGGCGATTCCGGCCACGCCGGCCGCGCTGGATCCGGCGCAGCTGCGCGACCTGCGCAGCCGCTACGCGGCATGGCAGGCCTTGCCCGAACCCGAGCGCGCGCGCGTGCGCGAGGCCGCGCGCCGCATCGCCGCGTTGCCACCGGCCCAGCAACAGGCCCTGCGCGAGCGTTTCGCCCAGCAGGACCAGCGCTTCCGCGATGGCTGGCTGCTCGGCCCGCAGCTGGGCCAGCTGTTCCCCAAGCTGCAGGGTCTGTTCGGCTACCTGCCGGCCGAGCAGCGTGAGCCGGCGCTGGCGATCCTGCGCCAGCTCAGTACCGACCAGCTTGCCCAGCTCACCCTGGTGGCCCAGCGCACCCCACCGCAGGAACGCGAACAGGTGCGGGCCCAGTTCCTGGCGCTGGCCCCGGGCGCGCGCGATGCGTGGTTGAAGCAGAACGTTGGGCATTGATCGGGCACGGGGCGTCACGCAGTGCGTGGCGCCCTCTGTCGCAAACCGCACGTTTACCGGCCATCGTGGGTTTTGATCGCCTGCGGGCGTAAGATGCCCGGCTGCAACCCGGTGCCTGTGCCCTCCGCGCGCGACCGTAGTTGTCGTCTGTGATTCCCATGTCCATCGCAACTCCCACGCCGCGCCTCTCCCACGAAGTGCGCGCCACCGGCCTGCTCGCGCTGCCGCTGGTCCTGGGCCACGTTTCCACCGGCCTGATTTCCTTCGTCGACAACGTCATCGCCGGCCACCACGGCACACAGACGCTGGCTGCGGTCACCATCGGCACCGCGCTGCTGTGGCTGCCGATGCTGATCCCGATCGGTACGCTGATCTCGCTCACCGCCTCGGTGTCGCAGTTGCACGGCGCCGGGCGCGAGCGCGAGATCGGCCCGTTGTTCCGCCAGGCGCTGTGGTTGGCGCTGGGCCTGGGCCTGATCATGTTCACCTTCCTCACCGTGGTGCCACCGCTGCTGCCGGCGTTCGGCATCGCGCCGGACATCGTGCCCGGGGCGACGGCGTTCCTGCATGCGGTGCGCTGGGGCGGACCGGCGCTCACCCTGTACTTCTGCATGCGCTACCTCAGCGAAGGCATGCACTGGACGCTGCCGACCATGATCCTGGGCTTCGGCGGCCTGCTGGTGCTGGCGCCGCTGGGCTATGTGCTGTGTTACGGCAAGCTGGGCTTCCCGGAGATGGGCGCTGAAGGCCTGGGCGTCGCCTCGGCCACGATGATGTGGATCCAGGCGCTGTGTTTTGCCGGTTACCTGTTCAAGACCAAGCGCTTTGCGCACCTGCAGCTGTTCTCGCATTTCGAGGCGCCGCGCTGGGCCGCGATCTGGGACCTGCTGCGCACCGGCCTGCCGATCGGCATCACCGTGCTGATGGAAGGCGGGCTGTTCATCGTCACCGCGCTGCTGATCGGTCGCCTGGGCGCCACCGAAGCGGCCTCGCACCAGATCGCGATCAACGTCGCCCAGCTGTGCTTCATGATCCCGATGGGCGTGGCCGAGGCCACCACCGTGCGCGTCGGCCACGCGGTTGGCAGCGGCAACGGGCTGGGCGTGCGCCGCGCGGCCATCGCCGGGCTGGTGATCATCCTGGGCACGCAGACGCTGTCGGCGCTGGTGCTGTTGTTCGGGCACGACGCCATTGTCGGGGTCTACACCGCCGACATGGGCGTGGCCGCGCTGGCCTCCACACTGCTGCTGTATGCGGCTGCGTTTCAGTTCCCCGACGGCATCCAGGTGCTCTCGGCCGGCGCGCTGCGCGGTCTCAAGGACACCCGCGTGCCGATGTTCATCGCCATGTTCTCGTACTGGGGCCTGGGCATGCCGCTGGGCGCCGGGCTCGGCCTGGGGCTGGGCATGGGGCCGCAGGGCATGTGGCTGGGCCTGATCCTGGGCCTGACCGCCGCGGCCATCCTGATGGCATGGCGGCTGCACGTCAGCAGCCGGCGTGTCGGCAGCCCCATCACCACGGCGGCGTGACGTGCGCCGCCTGACGACCCCCTTACTTGTGTCCGATGCCGGGCTGCCCGGCAACGGCTATGCTGGCACTACGGCAAGAAGCCAACTGGAGTTTTCCCCATGAACCAACCCGCGCGTCGCAATCCCGTCGCCAGCTTCTTCATCGGGCTGTGGGATGTGATGAACTTTACCCGCAGGCTGATCCTCAACCTGGTCTTCTTCGGCCTGCTGTTGCTGGTGCTGATCCTGTTCGTCGTTGCGATGGGCAAGAGCGCCACCGCGGGCAAGTCGCTGCAGGACCGCACCACCCTGGTGATCGCGCCGGAAGGCAAGCTGGTCGAGCAGTACAGTGCCGATCCGGTCAGCCGCGCGCTGGCCAAGGCCGTGGGCGACAACGGCGCCGACGAGGTGCAGCTGCGCGACCTCATCCGCGCGATCGAAGCCGCCCGCGACGACAAGAAGATCGAACGCGTGGTGTTGCAGCTGGACAAGCTGCAGCCCAGCGGTTTCGCCTCGATGCGCGAAGTGGTCGCCGCGCTGCAGGACCTGCGTGCCTCGGGCAAGCAGGTGGTGGCCTTCAGCGAGAACATGAGCCAGTCGCAGTACCTGCTGGCCGCGCAGGCCAACGAGGTCTATCTGGACCCGATGGGCGGCGTGGTGCTGGAAGGCCTCGGCCGTTACCGCCAGTACTTCCGCACCGGCCTGCAGGACAAGCTGGGCGTGGACGTGCATCTGTTCAAGGTGGGCGAGTACAAGTCCGCCGCCGAGCCGTACGTGCTCGATGCGGCCTCGGCGCAGGCCAAGGAAGCGGATCTGTTCTGGATGACCGATGTGTGGCAGCGCTACCTGGGCGACATCGCCAAGGCACGCAAGCTCGACGCCGCGCAGCTGGCCGCCGGCATCGACACCATGCCCGAGGGCATCGCCGCCGCCGGTGGCGACCTGGCCAAGTTCGCCCTGCAGCAGAAGCTGGTCGATGGCCTGAAGACCCGTGAGGAAGTCGAAGACCTGCTGGCCGATCGTGGCGTGGCCGATGAAGACGCCGATGGCGGCTTCCGCAGCGTCAACCTGGACAGCTACCTGTCGGTGCTCGATACCCGTCGTTCGCCGGTGGACTCACGTCCGCAGGTGGCGGTGATCGTGGCGGCCGGTGAAATCGCCGGTGGCGACCTGCCGGCCGGTCGCGTCGGTGGCGTGTCGACCTCGGCGCTGCTGCGCGAAGCGCGCGACGACAAGGACGTGAAGGCCGTGGTGCTGCGCGTGGATTCGCCGGGCGGTGAAGTGTTCGCCTCCGAGCAGATCCGTCGCGAAGTGGTCGCGCTGAAGGCCGCCGGCAAGCCGGTGGTGGTGTCGATGGGGGATCTGGCAGCGTCCGGTGGTTACTGGATCAGCATGAACGCCGACCGCATCTACGCCGATCCGTCGACCATCACCGGGTCGATCGGCATCTTCGGCATGATCCCGAACGTGGCCCGTTCGCTGGACAAGATCGGCGTGCACACCGATGGCGTGGGCACCACCCGCTTCGCCGGTGCGTTCGACATGACCCGTCCGATGGATCCGGCCGTGGGCCAGGTGATCCAGTCGGTGATCAACAAGGGCTACGCCGATTTCACCGGCAAGGTCGCCGACGCCCGCAACAAGCCTGTCGAGGCGGTCGATGAAGTCGCCCGCGGTCGCGTGTGGAGCGGTGCGCAGGCCAAGGAACGTGGCCTGGTCGACGAATTCGGCGGGCTCAAGGCGGCGGTTGCCGACGCCGCCAAGCGCGCCAAGCTGGGCGGCGTGGACAAGGTCCGCGTGCGCTACATCGAGAAGGGCGCCACGCCGTTCGCGCAGTTCATGAGCGGCTTCGCCGGCAGCCATGCCGGTGCGTGGATGCTGGGCGAGTCGGGCATGGCGCGGCTGATGCTGGCCCGTTCGATGCCGGAGCTGGATACCCAGCTGCGCTTCGTCGAAGACGCCGCCCGCGATCCGCGCGGCAGCGCCCCGGTGAAGGCGTTGGCGTATTGCTTCTGCGGGTTCTGACCGGTTGCAACGCGAGATGAAAAAGCCCGGCGAATGCCGGGCTTTTTCTTGGCTCCGACCGCGGTAGAGCCACCCCATGGGGGGCTGCTCTACGATCCGGCGCTGCGCAGCCACCCATGGGGTGGCTCTACCGCGTGCCGCCACCCCATGGGGTGGCGTTGCCGCATTGGTCAGGGTGTTTTGGCTGCGTCGTTTCCTGCGTCATCGGCGGCACGGGTGTCCGGCGCCTTTTCCAGCATGTCGCGCGCGGCCTTGGCCTTGTCGAGTGGCTGCTGCATCGCATCGCGCAGCGCGGTGGCCTGCGGCGCCGGTGGTGTGTCCGGGGCCGGCGCCGGCACGGGTCGGTTGCAGCCGGCTGCGGCCAGCAGCGCAATCAACGGCAGGAGAGTACGGATGTTCATGGCATGCGCCTCGCGATGGGCCGGGGAGGGCAGTGTCGCACCGTCGCGCAGGGCAGGTGTGATGGCGGGTGCGCCGACGCTGCGCGAGTGCTGCGCTATCCTTGCGCAGGACGCGTTGCACGGTGCAACGCGCCAGCAGCAGGGGGCAGTGCCCCGACGCAGGAGACGCATGTGAGCGCGCAACGTTGGCGACTGGACGGACAGACCGCATTGATCACCGGCGCCAGTGCCGGCATCGGCCTGGCCATTGCGCGGGAACTGCTGGGCTTCGGTGCCGACGTGTTGATCGTCGGCCGCGATGCGGACGCGCTCGAAATGGCACGCGATGAACTGGTCGATACCTTTCCCGATCGCGAGATCCATGGCCTGGCCGCCGACGTCTCCGATGACGAAGACCGCCGCGAGATCCTGGACTGGGTCGAAGACCACAGCGATGGCCTGCACCTGCTGATCAACAACGCCGGCGGCAACATCACCAAGCCGGCCACCGAATACACCGAAGACGAATGGCGCGGGATCTTCGAGACCAACCTGTTCTCGGCGTTCGAACTGTCGCGGTACGCACACCCGTTGCTGGCCCGGCATGCGGCCTCGGCGATCGTCAATGTCGGCAGCGTGTCCGGGCTCACCCACGTGCGCAGCGGCGCGGTGTACGGCATGACCAAGGCGGCGATGCACCAGATGACCCGCAACCTGGCGGTGGAATGGGCCGAAGATGGCATCCGGGTCAACGCGGTGGCGCCGTGGTACATCCGCACCCGGCGCACCTCCGGTCCGCTGTCGGACCCGGATTACTACGAAGAAGTAATCGACCGCACCCCGATGCGCCGCATCGGCGAGCCCGAGGAAGTGGCTGCGGCGGTCGGGTTCCTGTGCCTGCCGGCGTCGAGCTATGTCACCGGTGAGTGCATCGCGGTGGACGGCGGTTTCCTGCGTTACGGGTTCTGAGGCCGAGCAACGGTTGGGCTACGGCACGGCGCAATCGCTGTCGGCCAGGATCGCCTGCAACCGCTCGCGCTCGGCGATGGCCCTGGCCTTGTTCTCCGGGGCGGCGAAACGCTCGCTGCCACGTGCATCGCGGAAGCGCTGCTGCCAGCTGCTGCACCGCTGCGCGTCGGCGACGGCTTCGCACTGATCGCGGATCACTTCGCACCCGGCCGCATTGACGGGCGTGTTGCCGCCCAGGCCGGTGACGGTCATCAGCACGCAGTGCGGCGGTGCCGGCTCGCGCTCGTGCAGGTAACGGTTGCCGTCGCTGCCCTGGCACTGGTAGATCTCCGGCAGCGGCGCCTTGGCCACCGCTGCGGCGTCCTTCGCGGCCGCCGCCTCCTGCTGCGCCTGGCGGCGGACCACGTCACTGTCCAGGATGGCGTTGCCTTCGGCTTCCACCGAGGTCTGCACATCGCCCTGCAGGATCGGCAGCGGGGCGTGCTGGAGCATGTCGGCCGTGGCGGTTGCATCGACCACAGGCGCGATGGCCGCTGGCGCGGCAGTGCCGGCAGTCTCGGCGGTCCCCGGCGGTTGGCGCGACGCGGGCGCCACGAAGCGCTCGATGCGCTGCGAGCTGCCCGCCGGGCAGGGCTTGTTCTGCACGGTCAGCGCGCCGTCGGCGTCGGTGCAGCGGAACAGCACCACGTCATCGGCGAGCGCGGCGGCAGACGCAGACAGCAGGGCGGCCAGCAGCAGCGCGCGGGTTGGCAGCGCGGGGCGAGTCGAGCGCGACGCGCACAGGGTGGGAGCGGAAGCTACATGCATCGGCGTGGGTTCGTGCGTGTCGTCGACAGCGCCAAATGCGCCTGCACATTGAAACACGCGTTAGCGGCAGTCGCGGTCCAACCGCGCATCAACGCTGCGTTGCTCGCGACTGAGCGCATCGCGCTCACCCTGCAACGCGCTGTTGTACTGGCGCACCAGCTCCCAGCGGCGGTCCTTGAGGCGCGAACAGACGTCCTGCTGCGGCAATGGCGTGCACTGATCGCGCACCAG
Source organism: Stenotrophomonas sp. Ste86 (assembly GCF_024519465.1). Classification (GTDB taxonomy): domain Bacteria; phylum Pseudomonadota; class Gammaproteobacteria; order Xanthomonadales; family Xanthomonadaceae; genus Stenotrophomonas. The sequence goes on from NZ_JALJRW010000010.1 coordinate 130,164, forward strand.
CACGTTGCCGGTCGGGATCACCGTGTCGGTGTAGGTGCCCGGGTAGCCCTGGCGTTCCCCTTCCCACTGCGTACTGCCGCCGCCAATGCGGATGCTGCCCCCGCCGTGGCGGCCGCCGCCGGAGACGGTCAGCGCACCGCCGCTGGACTGCACCGACCCCGCGCCCATCGGCGCGATCGGCGGCAATGGCTGCGGTCGCGGCGGTGGTCGGCCGCCGCCGGGAGGGCGGTAACCGGGTCCATAAGGGGCGTACACGCTGGTCCACACCGGCACCCAGCGCGGATTGCCCTCGCCGCTGTCGCTGGTGTAACGGCTGCCGTCATCGCGCACGCATTCGTACAGGGGCTGCGGCGGTTGCACGTGCACATAGCGCACTTCGCGCTGGGGGGCCGCGGGCGTGGGCGCTTGGTCCGGATCGCGGTCGCTGCGCACCACGCGCGGGGCGGGATCACGCGGGCGCTGCATGTCGCGCACTTCCTGGCGGCCATCGCGGCAGGGCGCATCCTGCAGCGCCACCGCGCCGTTGCTACCCACGCAGCGGTACACGCGAACGTTGGCGGCATCCTGCGCCGCCAGCGGCAGGCTGCCGGCGCATAGCAGCAGGGACAGGCTCAGGGCGGTCAGTCGGTGCATGGCCACAGTGTGCGGCTTTGCCGGCACGCACGCAAAACCCGGGCTCAGCTGCGCAGGATGTCGCCGCTGAGCGCGTCGCGGATCGGGGTCGGCTGGGCCAGCCCGCCGGTGTCGCCGTCGATCAGTCCATCCAGCAGGGGCAGCAACGCCGGGTCCAGCTCGGCGCGGGTGCGTGCCGGTGGGCGACCGGCCAGGTTGGCGCTGGTGGACACCAGCGGGCCGCCCCAGGCGCGGCACAGCGCGGCTACCCGCGGATGGGCGCTGATCCGCACCGCAATCCCGCTGTGCTCCCCGGTGATCCAGCGCGGCGCGCGCGGGCCCGCCGGCAGGATCCAGGTGTGCGCGCCGGGCCAACTGGCCAGCACGGCGGCCTGGCGCGATGCGGGCAGCGCCTGCAGACGCACCCAGCCCTCAAGCTGGGCCAGCTCGGCCGCCACCAGGATCATGCCTTTCTCGACGGGACGCTGTTTGATCCGCAGCAGCTTCATCACCGCCGGCTCGTTGCCGGGGTCGCAGCCCAGGCCCCAGACTGCTTCGGTGGGATAGGCGATCACCCCACCGGCGCGCAGCGCAGGCAGGGCGGTATCCAGGGTGAGTACGTTCATGCCGGGATTATCCCCCCGCTACGGCGCAGGGGGATAGACGCAGCGCGGCGAAAGCCGGCTCAGGAAGCGGCTTTCTTGACTGCTTTTTTCACCGCTTTCTTGGCGACCTTCTTTGCCGGGGCCTCCTTGGCTGCCTTCTTTACCGCGGTTTTCTTGGTGGCCGTCTTCTTGACCGCCGCCTTCTTCACCGTCTCGCCCGCCGCCTTCTTGGCCGGGGCCTTCTTGGCGGCGACCTTCTTGGTCGCCTTCTTGCCGAAGCCCTTGCGCACCGGCTTGCCGGTTTCTTCCATCAGCTGCTGCACGTCGGCCAGGGTCAGCGACGCCGGCTCGCGATCCTTGGGGATCTTGCCGTTCATCTTGCCGTCGCTGATGTACGGACCGAACCGACCGTTCAGCACCTGGATCTCGCTGCCCTCGAATTCCTTGATGATCCGGTTGCGCGCGATCTCTTCCTTTTCTTCGATCAGGAAGACCGCCCGGGCCAGGTCGATGGTGTAGGGGTCATCTTCCTTCTTCAGCGAGGCGTAGGTGCTGCCACGCTTGGCGAACGGGCCGAAGCGGCCGATGCCGACGCTGACATCCTCATCCTTGTCCTGGCCCAGCGCGCGCGGCATCAGGAACAGCTCCAGCGCGTCTTCCAGGGCAATGGTGTGCATCGACTGGCCCGGGCGCAACGAGGCGAACTTGGGCTTGTCCTCGGCGTCCTCGGCGGTGCTGCCGATGGCCGCGTACGGCCCGAAGCGGCCCAGCCGGACGCTGACCGGCTTGCCGGTCTTGGGGTCGGTGCCGAGCTCGCGCGCGCCACTGGCCTCGGCACGGTCGACCGATTCGTTCTTTTCCACCACCAGCTTGTTGAACGGGTCCCAGAAGCGGGCCATCAACGGAATCCAGTCTTCCTCGCCACGCGAGACGGCATCGAGTTCGTCTTCGAGCTTGGCGGTGAAGTCGTAGTCCACGTACTGGGTGAAGTGGCTGGACAGGAACTTGGACACCGCTCGGCCGACGTCGGACGGGCGGAAGCTGCGGCCTTCCATTTCCACGTACTTGCGGAACAGCAGCGTCTGGATGATCGAGGCATACGTCGACGGACGGCCGATCCCATATTCTTCCAGCGCCTTGACCAGCGCCGCTTCGGTGAAGCGCGGCGGCGGCTGGGTGAAGTGCTGGTCGGCCACGATGCGATCGAGCGGCACGCGGTCGCCGGGCTTCATCGCCGGCAGCTTGCGGCCTTCGTCGTCGTCCTCGGCGCTCTTGGTGTCCTTGCCTTCTTCGTACACGGCCAGGAAGCCGGGCACCACCACGGTGGTGCCGCTGGCGCGGAACACGTGCTCGCTGCCGGCCGACAGATCCACGCTGACGGTGTTGAGCGTGGCCGGGATCATCTGGCAGGCCACCGCACGCTTCCAGATCAGCTCGTAAAGCTTGCGCTCGTCGTCGGTGAGGAAGCGGGCGACCTGTGCCGGGGTGCGCAACGCCGAGGTCGGACGCACGGCTTCATGCGCTTCCTGGGCGTTCTTGGATTTGGTCTGGTAGGTGTTGGGCTGGTCGGGCAGCGAGGCGATGCCGTAATCGCGGGCGATCACGTCGCGGATCTCGGCCAGCGCGTCCTGGGACAGGTTGACCGAGTCGGTACGCATGTACGAGATCAGGCCGACCGTGCCTTCTTCTTCGCCGATGGCCACGCCTTCGTACAGCTTCTGCGCCACCTGCATGGTCTTGCGGGTAGTGAAGCCGAGCTTGCGCGAGGCTTCCTGCTGCAGCGTGGAAGTGGTGAACGGCGGGGCCGGGCGGCGCTTGCGCTCCTTGCTGGCCACGTCGGTGACGTGCAGGGCGCCCTGCGCCGCCTGCTGGATGCGCAGGCGTGCCGCTTCGGCGGTGTCGCCGTCGGTCACGGTGAACTGTTCGAACTTCTGCCCGTCCAGCTTGATCAGGCGCGCATTGAAGGGCTGCGACGGATGCGCGCAGGCGGCATCGATGCTCCAGTACTCGCGGGCGATGAAGGCTTCGATCTCTTCCTCGCGCTCGACGATCATGCGCAGCGCCGGGCTCTGCACGCGGCCGGCGGACAGGCCGCGCTGCACCTTGCGCCACAGCACCGGGGAGAGATTGAAGCCGACCAGGTAGTCCAGCGCGCGACGCGCCTGCTGGGCATCGACCAGGTCGCCGGCGATCTCGCGCGGATGGCCCATCGCTTCCTTGATGGCACGCGGGGTGATCTCGGTGAAGACCACCCGCTGCATCGGCTTGTCCTTGACCAGCCCGCGTTCCTTCAGGATCTCGGCGATGTGCCAGCTGATCGCTTCACCCTCGCGATCCGGATCGGTTGCCAGGAAGATGTCGTCGGCGGTCTTGGCAGCCTTGACGATGGCATCCACGTGCTTTTCGTTCTTCTCGATGAGGTCGTAGCGCATCGCGAAGTTGTTGTTCGGGTCGACCGCGCCTTCCTTCGGCACGAGGTCGCGCACATGCCCATACGAGGCCAGGACGGTGAAGTCCTTGCCGAGGTATTTGTTGATCGTCTTGGCCTTGGCGGGCGATTCGACGATGAGCAGGTGCTTGGGCATGTCAGTTATTTCTTTGGGCAGCGGCCCGGGGGAGGGCGCTAGGGTGGAGCAAATGGCCGCATTAGTGAAGGGCAGCGGGCGATATCCATAAACTGAACGCCCGGGTATGCGCCGGGCGTTCAGCTTCTTTCTCTTATTAGAGGAATCACGACGGGCTGCTCGTGTCAAGCGGCCCGGTGTGAGGATCCACTCAGGACATCGAGCTGGCGATGACCCCGATCATGGCGATGCCCAGCCCGATAGCGGCCACCGTGGCCAGGCCGGAAATGACCAGGATCACGATCGTGACGGTACCCAGGCCCGGTTCCTGCAGGTGTTCGTTCTCGGTGTAGGCCCATTTGTCGACCACCACCGTGTCGCAGATCATGTCGTGCAGGGCCTGCTTGCGTTCGGTGAAGGCGGCCATGATGAAACCGATCATCAGGGTCAGGCTGCTCAGCAGGAAACCGAAGTAGCGGCCGATACCGCGGCCCAGCGTGAGGCGCTCGCCGTTGCCCCGCACCACCTTGATGCCAACGGCCATTTTGCCCAGCGTCGCGCCGCCCGCCGAAGAATGGAAACCGGCGTAGTAGGCAACGCCCACCACCAGGCTGGCCGCCATCGCCAGCAGGCTCATCACCACGCCCACCGATTCGTTGCCCGACACCGCGCCGATCCCGTTGAAGATCAGGCTGATCGGGACGTTGATCACACCGACCACCAGCGAATCGATGAAGTAGCTGGCAAAGCGCTTCCAGAAGCCGGCATAGACCACGTCACCGCCACTGACCACCGCCGTGCCGGCATAGCTGCTGGCCGCCGGGGCCGTGTACGGCGAATGGGTACCGCCCCCGGTGCCGGGCAACGGCGCGGTGCCGTTGTCGATGGCGGTGTAATCGCCACGCAGGTCGAAGCCGCTGCCGAGGTTCTCGGCCGCGCTGGACAGGTTCTGCAGCTGCAGCTCGTCCACCGCTTCAGACAACGGTTTCCACTGCGGATAGCCTTCGCGCCACACCAGCGTGGCCAGGTTGATCTGCGCGCGCTGGAAACGCAGGCGCAGCTCATCGGCCGTCAACGGGCCCTGGCGTTCCTGGCCATCGGCGAAATACCACTCAGTCATTGCGTCAATCCCCTTTGATTCGTCCATGGACATCGGTCCGGTGTCAGCCGCGGCAATCGAGCGGCAGGTACTTGTCGTCGGCTTCGGAGGTGCAGGTCCAGTGCTGCTGGTCCGGGTCGTAATCCAGCCACAACAGCTTGCCGTCCAGCTTGGTCTGGTCGGGCACCGACAATGCCGCTTCGATGCCGCAATGGCTGTTGTCGAAGCGACCGATATGCACTGCCGCCAGCGCGCCGCTCGCGTAGTCTTCGGCCGCCTGGAAGCCTTCATCGGCATTCACCGGGCAGCGTCCGTTGGTGCTGACGAACTCGACCATCTGCAGCTTGATCGGCGCCAGTTCCGCGACAGCCTGCGTGGTTTTCGCGCGCAGCGTGTATTCCTGATAGGCCGGCAAGGCGATCGCGGCGAGGATGCCGGCAATGCCCACCAGCACCAGCACGCACACGCCGGCCACCAGGCCTGCGATCGCGCAGCCGGACAGGCCCTTGCGCGGCGGCACCGTGCCAGCGGCGAGGGGGGCGGTCGTCGGCGGCGGCGTCGCCACCGGTGGAACCGGCGCGGGGATCTGCGGTGGCACCGGTGCAACCGGCTCCACAGGGACGCTCACGGTGTCGATATCGGCCGGGATGACGGGATCGGATGCGCTGGTCGGGGGCGGCACCAGGACCAGACCGATCTCGTCGGCGACCTCGCGCAGCGGTTGCCACTGCGCCATGCCGTCGCGCCATACCAGCGTATCGGCCGCGATGCGGCTGGACTGGTAAAGCGCGATCAGCTCGTCAGACGCCAGCGGCCCACGCTGCTGGCGATTTCCTTCTGCATAGAACCACTGGCCCACGGCACGCTCCTGAATGCGCAAGGCGCCCAGTGTACGGTCAGTGGAGCGGTTCCGGTTCGTCAATGAACATCTGGGTTTCCATCCAGGCGTACGCCGCCTCGGAACCGGGCTGGTTGAACAGCACCATCAGCACCACCCACTTGAGGTCGTCCAGGTCCAGTTCGTCCTGGTCCAGCGCCATCGCCCGGTCCAGCACCAGCTCGCGCTGGTTGGCGTCGAGGATGCCGTGCTGCTCCAGGAACATCAGGAAACCACGCCCTTCGACGTCAAGCTTGTCCAGCTCCGGCCCGTGATAGATGCGCACGGGGCCATCGACCCGGGCCAGGGTCACGGCAGGCCGCTGGTCGGCCAGGGCATCGAGCCAGTCGAACGCTTTCTTGATTTCGGTGGGGCTGAAGCCGGCCTGTATCAGGCTGTTCTGGAGGGTGTCGCGGTCACGGACAAGGTCCGGATCCTCGCTGAAATAATGTTCGAACAGGTACAGCAGGACATCCAGAATGCTCTCTTTCATTGCCCCTCGGCCTGCGTCAACGACGCTGTGGAGGTGAAGAAACTAGGGTTTTCGACAGTAGCGCCCGTAATGGGCCACCACCTTTCCATCCAGTTCCATGATCAGCAGCATGGCCGACAGCTGGGCCGTCGTCAATCCGCTGCGCTGGATCAATGAATCCATACCCGTTGGGTTGTCATCCAGTGCCTGCCACAAGCGCTGGTAGTTCGGGTCGGAGAAGGGAGGGGCGCCTCGCGCCGCGGGTCGTGCCTGTTCAGTGGGGGCGCCCAGCCGGCTTCGCAAGGCCTGGCCGAGGCTGCCGGCCAGCACGGTCAGCCCGGCGATCACCTCGTCAGGATGCTCCACCAGCTGGGCACCCTCACGGATCAACCGGTGGCAACCACGGGCGCGCGGATTGCGCACCGAGCCGGGCACGGCGAAGACCTCGCGGCCGGCCTCGGCGGCCAGCCGCGCGGTGATCAGCGCACCGGAGCGATGGGCGGCCTCGATCACCAGCGTGCCCAGCGCCAGCCCGGCAATGAGCCGGTTGCGTGCGGGGAACTGATGCGCCTTCGGCGCGATCCCGGGCGGGTACTCGCTGACCACGGCGGCGCGCGCGGCGATCCGCGCCTGCAAGCCGGCGTGGGCCGGCGGATAGGTCTGGTCCAGCCCGGTGGCGACCACCGCCACGGTCAGTCCGCCCGGTACCTGCAGCGCGGCGTCATGGGCCCGCCCATCGACCCCGGCAGCCAGCCCGCTGACCACCGACAGACCGCTACGCGCCAACGCCCCGGCAAATTCCGCGGCCAGCTCGGCGCCGCTGGGGGACGGGGTGCGGCTGCCGACCACGGCCACCCCGGGATGCCACAACGCGGCCGGGTCGCCCTGCACGAACAGGCCCGGTGGCGCCTCCGGCTGGTGGCGCAGCAACACCGGGTAGTCCTCGCCGGTGATGGACAGCAGGTGGTGGTCCGGTTCGGCCAACCATGCCTGTGCGCGGGCCAACAGGGCGGGATCGGGTGTCGCCAGGCGGCTGCACTGGCCGGGGCTGCAACCGGCCGCGCGCCAGGCAGCCGGGCCGGCGCGCAGGGCGTGGCCGGCATCGCCGTGCTGCTCCAGCAGGCGGCGGCGCGAAGGCACGCTGCCGCCGGCCAGGGCCAGCCGCAGCACGGCGTCGGAATCATCGGTGAGAAGGGGGCTCATCCCCTCAGGCTAGGCCGCATACGCCGACGGCGCCCTGGGGCGCCGTCGGAGTGTTGCGTCAGGAATTGCCGCGTTACTGCGCGTCGGGGTGCTTGGCCGCATAGCCGACCTGGACCGGCTTGACCCCCTGCATCACCAGCGCGTAGCTGACCTTGTCGAAGGTGCGGAACACCATCGCATGGGCGGCGTACTCGTCGGGCAGGGTGATCCGGCCGGCGCCGTCGGTCAGCGAATCGTCCATCCGCGACGAACCGGGGTACTTCATCGTGTTGGCCACGTGGCGGCCCTGGCGCCACAGCGACACTACGGTGCCGTTGTCGATGCCATTGGCGCTGCCGGCGGAGATGGCGATGACATCACGCGGGCCCCCGGACAGGAACATGTCCGTCACCGCCAGCACGCGGATGTCCAGGCCTGCGCTCTGGGCTGCCGGGACATGCGGGAAGAACTGCAGGTCGTAAGGATTGGCTTCGACCGGCACCAGACGATCGCCGTTGCGTACTTCACGCGCGCCGATCTGGGTCTGCAGGGCGATGGTGGTCACATCGACATTGCCGGAGGCAACCTTGGTGACCGTGCCTATGTTGACCTGGGCCAGCTCGTAGCCCAGCGTCTGGTTGCGCTTGCTGGGCACGAAATAGTTCTTCCAGACGTTGCCGCTGCCTGGCGTGACCTCACCGCGGGCGGTCAGCTCTTCGGTCGGCTTGGGCAGGGCGTAGCGGACGGTCGGACGGACCACCGCGTAGCGCTGGCCCACTTCCGCCCCGTCCAGGCCGCGCACGTAGGCAACCTGGCCGTTGGTGGCGCGCAGGCGGTTGTCTTCCAGGCCGGCCACGAACGGCAGCGACTTGATCTCATCGACCACGCTGAGCTGCTTCAGGAACGGTTCGACCTGATCCAGCGGGATCGCATTGATCGGCGCTTCCTGGCGCGGGCCGGGCTGGGCCACGACGCGGTCCAGGTAGGCCAGGCTGAGTACGTCGCCCGGGTAGATGAGATGCGGGTTCTTGACCTGCGGATTGGCCTGCCAGATCTCCGGCCACAACCACGGCTTTTTCAGGAAGCGCGCGGAAATGTCCCACAAGGTATCGCCCTTGCGGACGACGTAGGTATCCGGGTGCCCGCCATTCACTTCAACGGCGGTAGCATAGGTGGCGACGGTCAACATCGCCACGGCGACGACCGTACGAGTACGTTCAAACATAGGTGTGGTGCCTGATTCCCCAACAGGTGCCCGCACTATAGTCCAGAAACCGGGGCGCAGGGCAAGCGTTGGCGATAGAATTGCGACGTACGCCGCTTTGACCGGCGCCCCCTACCGGTATTTGCCATGGCTATCCTGCCTATCCTCGAGTTCCCCGACCCGCGCCTGCGCACCAAGGCTGCGCTGCTCGAACCCGCCGAAGTGACCGCCCCGGCGTTCCAGGAACTGATCGACAACATGTTCCACACCATGTACGACGCCCCGGGCATCGGCCTGGCCGCCAGCCAGGTGGATGTGCACAAGCGCTTCATGGTCATCGACGTCAGCGAAGAGAAGGACACCCCGCAGGTGTTCATCAACCCGGAGATCGTGGCCAGCGAAGGCGGCCAGGTTTACCAGGAAGGCTGCCTGTCGGTGCCGGGCATCTTTGCCGATGTGACCCGCGCCAACGACATCACCGTGCGCTACCTCGACCGCCAGGGCCAGCCCCAGGAGCTGACCACCGATGGCGTGCTGGCCGTGTGCATCCAGCACGAGATGGACCACCTGGACGGCAAGCTGTTCATCGACTACCTCTCGCCGCTCAAGCGCGAGATGGTGCGCAAGAAGCTGGCCAAGCAGCGCAAGCACGTTGCCTGAGATGGCCACGGGCACGGCCGCGCGGGCTGACCGCGCGCCGCACCCGGTTGTTCGGCGCCGGTCACCGGCGCCGTTTTACTTTCTGCAAGTGGGGTTGCCATGAAGATTGTCTTTGCCGGTACGCCGGAGTTCGCCGTGTCCTCGCTGCGCGTGGCGGCGCGCCACCATGAAGTGGTGGCCGTGTACACCCAGCCGGACCGCCCGGCCGGACGCGGGCGCGGGCTGATGCCCTCGCCGGTGAAGCTGGAGGCGATCGCGCGTGGCATCCCGGTGTTCCAGCCGGAAACCCTCAAGACCCCCGAAGCCCAGCAGCAGCTGCGCGACCTGCAGCCGGACCTGATGGTGGTGGTGGCCTACGGGTTGATCCTGCCCAAGGCCGTGCTGTCCATCCCCACCCACGGCTGCTGGAACGTGCATGCCTCGCTGCTGCCGCGCTGGCGTGGCGCCGCGCCGATCCAGCGCGCGATCCAGGCCGGCGACACCGAAAGCGGCGTGTGCCTGATGCAGATGGAAGTGGGCCTGGACACCGGCCCGGTCCTGCTCAGGCAGCACGTCGCGATCGGCGCCAGCGACACCGGCGGCCACCTGCACGACCGCCTGGCCGAACTGGGCGCGCAGGTGCTGTCCGATGGCCTGGGCCTGCTGCGCGCGGGGATCAAGCCGATTGCCCAGCCGCAGCCGGAGGCCGGGGTGACCTACGCGCACAAGCTGGACAAGGCCGAAGCGCGGCTGGACTGGGCACAGGATGCCCAGGCGCTGGAGCGCACCGTGCGCGCCTTCAATCCGTGGCCGATCGCCGAGGCCACGCTGGCCGGCGAACGCGTGCGCATTCACGGCGCGGTGGCCCTGCCGGACAACCAGGGCCAGGCCCCGGGCACCCTGCTGGCCGCCTCGCGCGACGGCATCGACATCGCCTGCGGGCAAGGCGCGCTGCGCCTGCGCGTGCTGCAGCGCGAGGGGGGCAAGGCGATCACCGCCGCCGACTACCTCAATGCGCGCCGTGACCTGGTCGTGGGCGCCTGAGATGACCCAGACCCGTGACAACAAGGCGGCCCCGCGCGCGGCCATGGCACCGGGCGTGCCTACCCGGGTGCTCGCCGCCAAGGTCCTGGCCCAGGTGATCGGCCGTGGCCGCTCGCTCAAGGCCGAGCTGACCCAGGCCTTGCCGCAGCTGGATGACAGCCGCGACCGTGCGCTGCTGGAGGCGCTGTGCTTTGCCGTGCTGCGCCGTCGTGGTGCATACGATGCAGCTCTGGCGCAGTGGATGCAGCGGCCGTTGAGCGTGCGCGAGGACGAGCTGCGTGCCCTGTTGCTGGTCGGTTTCGCCCAGCTCGATGCCCTGGATCTTCCGGCCCACGCGGCGTTGTCGGCGACGGTGGAAGCGGCGCGGGCGATGGGCCGCGACCGCCAGGCCGGCATGGTCAACGCCCTGCTGCGCCGCGCACAGCGCGATGGCATCCCGCGGGCGCCGGCGCGCGATGCGTTCCCGGACTGGCTGGCGGCAAAGGTCGAGCAGGACTGGCCGGAACAGGCCGACGCCGTGTTCAGTGCCAGCCTGGTGGCCGCGCCCCTGTGGCTGCGGGTCAACCGCCAGCACGGCACCCGCGAAAGCATGCTCGAGCAACTGGCGGCCGCCGGCATTGCCGCCGAGACCTCGGCGCTGGGCAGCGATGCGATCTGCCTGCCGGTGCCGGTGGCGGTATCGGCGCTGCCCGGGTTCGCCGAGGGCGCGTTGTCGGTGCAGGACCTGTCGGCCCAGCAGGTCGCCGACGCCCTGGCGCCGCGTACCGGCGCGCGGGTGCTCGATGCCTGCGCCGCCCCCGGTGGCAAGTCCGCGCACCTGCTCGAGCGCGATCCGACCCTGCAGCTGCTGGCACTGGACATCGATCCGCGCCGGCTCAAACGCATCAGCGAGACCTTCGTGCGCACCGGCGTCGGTGCGCAGGCACAGGTGCTGGCCGCCGACGCCACCGATCCGGACAGCTGGTGGGACGGCCAACCCTTCGACTGCATCCTGCTGGACGCACCGTGCTCGGCCACCGGCATCATCCGCCGCCAGCCCGACGTGCTGCTGCACCGCCGCGCGACCGATATCGAGGCGCTGGTCGCGCTGCAGGCGCGCCTGTTGGATGCGTGCTTCCGGATGCTCGCCCCCGGCGGCACCCTGCTGTATGCGACATGCTCGATCCTGCGCGAAGAAAACCAGTTCCAGGTCGAAGACTTCCTCCAGCGCACCCCCCGCGCAGGCTTCCTGCCATTGGATGAACGCTTCGGCCACGACTCGTGGGCCGGGCGCCAGCGCCTGCCCGGTGAAGAAGGTGCAGACGGCTTCTTCTACGCGCGTCTGCTAAAAAAGGGCTGATCCAATACCGCCAGACATGCGCCCCATGCTCAATACCCGTGCGTCCCGAGAGTTCTGGTTGCTTGCGTTGATGGCCTTGCTGGTTCTCGGAACCGGCCTGGGCATGCGTGATCCCTGGCCCTCGGACGAGCCGCGCTTTGCGCTGGTCGCCAAGCAGATGGTGCTCAGCGGCGACTGGCTGTTCCCCCATCGCGGCACCGAGCTGTATTCAGACAAGCCTCCCATGCTGATGTGGGCCCAGGCGCTGTTCTACAGCGTTTTCGGCAACTGGCGGGTGGCCTTCCTGCTGCCGTCGCTGCTGGCCGCGCTGGGCACCCTGGCCTGCGTGTACGACCTGGGCCGCCGGCTGTGGACCCGTCGGGTCGGGCTGTATGCGGCCTGGGCGCTGTTGTTCGCGGTGCAGTTCACCTTCCAGGCCAAGAAGGCGCAGATCGATCCGCTGGTGGTGTTCTTCATCACCCTGGCCAACTATGGCCTGCTGCGCCACCTGATCTGCGGGCCGGCGTGGCGGTGGTGGTGGCTGGGCTGGTTCGCCGCCGGGCTGGGGGTGATCACCAAGGGCGTGGGGGTGATCGCGCTGCTGATGATCCTGCCGGCCGGGCTGGCCTCGGTGCTGGGTTGGCCGCGGGTGCGCCTGCACGTGCGCGACTGGCGCTTCTGGCTGGGGCCGCTGGCGTTCGCGCTGGCGGTGCTGCTGTGGCTGCTGCCGATGGTGCTGGCTGCCACCGGCAGTGGTTCGGCCGAGTACCGCAGCTACATGGACGACATCCTGTTCCGGCAGACCGCCAAGCGCTATGCGCAGTCCTGGGACCATCACCAGCCGTGGTGGTACTTCCTGGGCACGATGCCGTCGATGTGGGTGCCGGCGTTCCTGGCCCTGCCGTGGGCGGTGCCGGCCTGGTGGCGGCGCCTGCGTCGGCGCGACCCGCGTTATCTGGTGCTGCTCGGCTGGTGGCTGTTGATCGTGCTGTTCTTCTCGATTCCACACGGCAAGCGCGATGTCTACATCCTGCCGTCACTGCCGATGTTCTGCCTGGCGCTGGCGCCGCTGTTGCCGGGGCTGCTGCGCCGTCGCGGCGTGCAGTGGTTGCTGGGCGGCTTCGTCGCTCTGCTGGCGCTGGGCCTGCTCGGCGCCGGTAGTGCGATGCTGACCGGCCAGCCCGGTTTTGAGAGCAAGCTGATCGTGGAGCGCGGCATCGATACCGCGCTGACGTCCGCACTGGGCTGGGTGGGCGTGGCGCTGGGCTGCTGGGCGGTAATGAGCCTGTGCGTGGCCGGGGCGCGCCGTTTCCATCTGGCCGTGGTGGCCACGTTGGCCATGGCCTGGGTCGCCTTCGGCCTGGTCGGCTATCCGCTGTTCAACGATTCCAGTTCCGCACGCGGGTTGATGCAGCACATCGGCCAGCGCATCGGCAGCGACGGTGAACTGGGGCTGGTGGCATGGAAAGAGCAGAACCTGCTGATGGCCGATCGGCCCGCCACCACCTTCGGCTTCAACCGACGTTGGGACCGGCAGCTGCGCGATGGCGTGGCCTGGCAGGCGGCCGAGCCGGCGCGGCGATGGCTGGTGGTGCAGGAGGATGCGCTGCTGGGCTGCGTGGATCGCGATACGGCCGAGCTGGCCGGGGTCGCCAACCGTCGCCGTTGGTGGCTGGTGAAGGCCAGCGACATCCACGGCCCGTGCGAGGCGACTTCCGCCGAGGCCGAGCGCGAACGCGCGCTGCACAGGATCGATGGCGATGAGGATTGAGACGCATAATGGGGCGCGCGCTGCCCAGCGCGTGCGCCATGCCCGTGGACGCCGGTCGCGTCCGAGGATGCCAGGGGCACGCATGCCTGTGTGTGGTCGAGAGTGGCAATGAAACACAACACCGTGTCCCCGCTGTCCGATGTTTCCCTGCCGCCGCTGCAGGGGCGGGGTCGGATTGCCCATCAGATGGCCAACGTCGGGCTGTTCTGCCTGCCGGCGCTGATCCTGACGGTGCCGCAGAACCTGCTGCCCTACGGCATCGTGCTGCTGCTCAGCACCCTGTTGGCGCCGGAGCTGCTGTGGCGTGCGCGGCACCTGGCCGGACGGCCGGTGATGGCCTTGACCTGGATGATGCTGGCCGCGATCGGTCTTGCGCTGCTGTCGATGTATCTGTTCAACCAGGGCCTGCGCGACATCGACAACCGCTCGCGGTTTGCGGTGATTCCGTGGTTGGCGCTGTGGGTCTGCGCGTTCCGGCCGGAACTGCGCTGGCTATGGGCGGGATCGCTGGTCGGCCTGCTCGGCACCATGGTGCTGGCGATCCTGCAGGTTGCCGGCGGCGCGCCACGGGCCGACCTGAGCACCAATGCCATCGTGCTGGCCGACATCGTGCTGGTGCTGATGGTGCTGCTGGTGTTCTGCCGTCCACACCGGCGCTGGAGCTGGGTGATCGTGGGCATGGTCGCCGGCTGCGTGACCATCGTGCTCAGCGGCAGCCGCGGGGTGTGGCTGGCATTGCTGGCGCTGTTGGCGGTGATGGCGATGAGCCTGCGCTGGCGCACCGGGCCGGCGCGCCTGGGGGTGTTGACGGGCCTGATGGCAATCGCCGCCGCGCTGGCCCTGACCATCCCGAGCCTGCGCGAGCAGGTGCGCCTGACCGAACTCCAGCGCGACGTGGTGCGGATGGAGCGGGGCGACAGTGACTCCTCCGCCGGCGCCCGCGTGGAACGGCTGCAGGTGGCCTACGAGACCTTCATCGACCATCCCCTGACCGGGGTGGGCATCGGCCACTTCGACAGCGCGATGCAGCGCCTGCCGGTGTGCCGCGACGATCCCAGCGAACTGCGCTGCCACCTGGGCCATGCGCATAACGACCTGGCCGAGTGGTCGGCCACGCAGGGAATCCCGGGGCTGCTGCTGTTGCTGGCGGTCTATGGGGTGCCGCTGTGGGTGTTCGCGGGTCTGCACCGCCGCAGCGGCCAGAGCACCTTCCGTGGGCCGGCGGCGGCCGGGATCATGATTGTGGTGGCCTACGTGCTGTGCGGGATCACCCAGTCGATGTTCGCCCACCAGATCACCGCCAGCTTCTACGTCACCATCGTGGCGCTGCTGGCCGGCCTGTCAGTGATGCAGGGCCATGTACACCGGCAGGCGCTGGCCCAGGCGGGCGCCCGGGCTCAGTCGCCGGGCTGATCACGCGGCGGGTCGCTGACCGGCTGCCCGTGCTGGAGCATCCACAGCATGATGGTCTTCTGGCGCACGTAGTTGGCGCGCACGTAGGCATACACCAGGCCGTGCCAGCCATCGCGGAAGCCGCCGCGCAGCAGCAACCCGCGCCAGAACCGCCAGGCCGGCGCCAGTACCAGCTTGGCTAGGGTGGCGCGCTTGCCGCGCGCGAATTCGTGCTCGGCCATCATCCGCGCGTAGCGCTGGGTCTTGCTCAACTGCTGCTCCAGCGAGCGGTACGGATAGTGGATGAGGTCGCCGCGCAGCACGCCGACGCTGCCATCGACGCTGGCCGCTTCGTGGATCTCGCGCTTGCCGCGCCAGCCGCCGTGGCGACGGTCGAACAGGCGTAGCACGCGATCGGGATAGGCGTTGCCGTGGCGCAGGAATTTGCCGAAGTAGTCGGACAACCGCGCGAAGCGGTAGCCGTGGTGGCCGGCGAAGCCGCCGGCCTGGGCGGCGAGGATCGCCGCGCGCAGGTCGTCGCTGATGCGCTCGTCCGCGTCCAGGCACAGCACCCAGTCATGGCTGGCCTGGGCCACGCAGAAGGCCTTCTGGCTGCGGAAGCCGTCGAAGGGCCGCTGCAGCACCTTGGCCCCGGCCGCGGTCGCAATCGCCACGGTGGCATCGGTGGAGTACGAGTCCACCACGATGATCTCGTCGCAGAAGGCCAGCGAGGCCAGGCAGTCGCCGATGCGGTCGGCTTCATTGAACGCGATAATGCAGGCCGAGATGCGAGGCCGTTCAGTGGGAGCGGTCGTGGAGGACATGATGGCCGAGTACCTGCTGTTTGCGACGGAGCGTTATGCGCTGCCCATTCTCGCCCCACTGGCCCAGGCGTTGCACGCGTCCGGTCAATCGGTGTCGGCCTGGTTCGCCGACGGGGCTGCCGGATCGCAGCTGCCGGGCGTGCCCAACGTGGATCTCCGGCAGGCGCTGGCGCTGCGCCCACGGGCGGTGTTCAGCGCCGCCAACTGGGTGCCGCCGTTCATCGCCGGGGCCAAGGTGCAGGTCTTCCATGGATTCAATGTGCAGAAGCGCGACAGCGCGCGCGGCCATTTCC
This sequence comes from Stenotrophomonas sp. Ste86, assembly GCF_024519465.1. GTDB lineage: Bacteria > Pseudomonadota > Gammaproteobacteria > Xanthomonadales > Xanthomonadaceae > Stenotrophomonas. The sequence goes on from NZ_JALJRW010000010.1 coordinate 146,060, forward strand.
GCGTGCGCGGCTTGTTCGACCTGTACTGCACGCAGGGGCCGGCCACCACCGACCCGTTCCGCGCGCTGGCGGCGCGCGAGGGTCACTTCGCGGTGGCGCAGACCGGCTGGCCGAAGCTGGACCCGCTGTTCCGCGACGATGGCGGGGCCAGTGCCGCATTGCGGGCACCGGCTGCCGGCCGCCCGGTGATCCTGTTCGGCTCGACCTTCACCGAGCGCCTGAGCGCGGCGCCGCACCTGTACGCGCCTATTGCCGCCGACATCGCGCGCGGCGAGCGCTACTGGCTGCTCACCCTGCATCCCAAGTGCAGCGCGGACCTGTTCGCGCGTTATCGCGCGCTGGCCGGCGACAACGCCGCCTTCATCGAACCGGAGCAGGTGATGGCCGCGCAGCGCGCCGCCGACGTGCTGGTATCGGACACCTCCTCGATCGTGTCCGAGTTCGTGGTGCAGCACAAACCGGTGGTGACCTTCCGCAACCGCGTGCCGCAGCCGCACATGATCGACTTCGACGATGCGAGCGCCTTGCCGGCGATGCTGGACCGCGCCCTGGCGCCGGAACCGGCGTTGATGGCCGAGATCCGGCGTTATGCCGACACCATCCATCCGTACCGCGACGGGTATTCGAGCGAGCGGGTGATCGCGGCCACCGAGGATTTCCTGTCCGGCGAACTGGGCACGCTCAAGCGCAAGCCGTTCGGCGCGTGGACGCGGGGGCTGCAGATCCGCCGGGAGCTGGGGTATTGGGGGCCGGCAAAGCGTTGAGGGGGGGCACGCGCGGCGTGGCGGTTCCGGGGCGGTGGGGTGGAGGGCTGCCACGCATGGCGTGGCACTACCCGGACGAGCTGCCACGCAGGGCGTTGCCAAGCCCCTCGATGGTGGGTTGCCGCGCGCGGCGTGGCATTACCCGCGCGCTGGAGTCGCTTTGGTAGAGCCACGCCATGCGTGGCTGCGCTCCTACCAGTGCAGGCGACGCCGGGCCAATGCCTTGCCCAGCTGCGCGTGCACCGCGCGCGCGTCGGCTTCGGGCAGGTAGCGCAGGCACAGCGCGATGCTGCCGCTGGCGCCGGCGGTGTCCAGCCACACGCTGGCGGTGCCCAGCAGACGGTCTAGGGGGGAACGCGACAGGCGCAGGCTCTGCAGCTTGTCCAACTCGGCGAACCGCCACCAGCGCTGCCACCAGCCGCCGCGCACCGCCACGTACTGGTCGTCCAGGTGATAGCCGATGCGCGCCATCTGGCGGTGCGCGCGGAACGCCGACCACGGCAGCCACAAGAGGATCAACGCACCGCCCGGGTAACCGTTCCAGACCGCAGCGGCAGCGACCACCGGCAGCCACACAAACGCGCCCAGGCTCAGCCGCCACCAGCCGCGCTGCTGCACCGGCTGCCAGCGCGCAGGCGGCCACTCCAGCTGCGGCAGCAGGTGCTGCACCAGTGCGTCGCAGGCCTGCGGGGTGGCCAGCGGGGCCAGCTCGCGCAGGTCGCGGCGCTCGTTGTCCACGGCGGCGCCGGCGGCGATATCGATGCGCAGGTGGCGTCGCCCTGCCCAACGCTGCAGCGTGCTTTCGCGCAGGGTCCAGGCCTGGATGCGCCGCCGCGCGACGCTGCTGCGCAGGCGCGTGAGCAGGCCGCTGACCACGGTCAGGCGGCGCTCGTGTTCGCTGAGCTGGAAGCCGTAGTAGCGCAGCAGCGCCAGCGCCACCGACAACACCCGCAGCATCAGCCAGAAGCCGATCACCATCACGACCGCGACGACCGCCCACACCCAGGTGGCCGGATGCAGGTGGCTGGCATAACCGAAGGCCTGGCGGCCACCCTGCTCGATCGCGTCGGACACCGTGCCGCGCGGGAAGAACTGGTAGCTGGCACCGAAGGCGGCCAGTACCACCACCCAGCCACGGTTGGAGAGCAGGCCGAGACGCACCACGTCCCAAAGGCTCAGCCGCAGCAGTACGTCGTCGATGGGCGCTGCAGGTGCGTTCTCGTTGCCGGTGGGCGTTGCGACGGCGTCCGCTTCCTGTCCGCGATGGCGCACCAGCTGTTCCAGCGCCAGCGCCTGGGACAGCTTCAACACCCGCATTTCTGCTTCCGGGCGATGACCGCCGGCCGATTCCAGCCGCAGTTCGGCCACGCCGAACAGGCGGTGCAGCGGGTTCTGGTGGACCACGACATTGTGGATGCGCGCGAACGGGATCTCGCGCCGGTTGCGCGAGATCACCCCGCTGCGCACGCTGATGCCGTCGCGGCCGATCCGGTAGCGGTAGGTCAGGTATTGCAGGATCGAAATCCCCACCAGCACTGCGATGACGATCAGCGCCGCCAGGTAGGACCACATCTCGTCGCGGTCGCCCCGGTTGCCGAACACCACCAGCGCCACCAGCGGCAGCAGGAACTGGCGCAGCTGCATCAGCAGCACGAACAACCACGACCACGGATGCAGACGCTGCTCCTGCGGGGCAGCGACCGACGCCTCAGCGAGCGGTGGCGGCGTACTCACAGCGCGTCGTCGTCGCGGTCGAGTTGATGGGCGAGGGTGTCGCGCAGGTGTTCGGCATCGTCGGCGTCGAGCCCGCTCAGGGTCACCGCGCTGAAGCGGCTGCCGGCGGTGTGCACCACCAGCGTGGCCAGTCGCGCGCTGCGTTCGATCGGCCCGCGGCGCAGGTCAAGGTGCTGCACGCGTGAGATCGGAACGCGGGTTTCCAGCTGCCACATCAGGTCGCGTCGCACGCCCAGGCCCTGGTCGTCCAGCCGCCAGTAAGTGCGCCGCTGGCGGCGGAAGCCGAAGCCCGCGCCGATCAGTGCACCGAGCACCAGCATGCCGGCAGCGCCGAGCCAGCGCATCGGCAGGTCCAGCACCACCCAACCTGCGGCCAATACGCCGCCGATAAGCAGCGCACCGGAGATCGCACCGGCGGCGGCGGCGATGCTGGCCGCGCGCAGTGGCAGCGGCTGCCAGTCGGCGCTGGCGGGCAACGGTGGCAATGCCGGAAGCGGTGGCGGGGTGGCGAACGCAGGGGTAACGATGGTGTCGGGCAAGGCAGGGTGCTCGGCAGGGGGAACATGCCGGGCGTCGTCCCTTTGCTGGTGCGCCCGTCGCGCTGACGGTAGCAGGTTGCCGCGCGCTATTGCGCGGCCTGGATCAGCGCGTCCACGTCGAGCAGATGCCCGGCACGCTCGGCCTTGGTACGCAGGTACTGCTCGTTCTCGACCGTGATGTCGCCGGTCACCGGCACGCAGTCGACCACGTCGATGCCGGCGTTGCGCAGGCGCTGGGCCTTGGTCGGGTTGTTGCTGAGCAGCTGCACGCGGTGCACGCCCAGCCCCTGCAGCATCGCCACTGCGCTGCCGTAGCGACGCTCGTCGGCGCCGAAGCCCAGCTGCGCATCGGCGTCGATGGTGTCCAGCCCATCGTGCTGGTAACCGTAAGCGCGCATCTTGGCGGCGATGCCGGTGCCGCGCCCTTCCTGGTCCAGGTACAGCAGCACGCCACCGCCCAGTTCCTTGAGCTTGCGCAGGCCGCGCCGCAGCTGGTCGCCGCAGTCGCACTTGAGCGAGCCGAACAGGTCGCCGGTCAGGCACGAGGAATGCACCCGGACCGGCACCACGCCGGACAAGTCCGGGGTGCCGACAATCACCGCCACCTGGTCGCGCTGGGCGACGCCGCCGCGGAACACCGCGAACTCGGTCATGCCCACCTCGCGCAGCGGCACCGGCGAGCGTGCCACCAGCTCATAGGCATGCGCGGCTTGCTCGGCGCCCTGGCTGAGGTCGCACAGCGACACCTGCGCGCAGCCGTCGAAGCGGCTGTCATCGGCGTCCAGCAGCACCCCGACCATGGCCGGCAGCAACAGGCCCAGCCGCGCCACTTCCACCGCGCCGTCGTCGAGTGCCTGGCCGGCACTCCAGCCGGGCGGCATTGCCTCGGGTTCGCGCAGGTAGCTCAGCGAGGGCAGGGCATCGAAATCGATCCCGGCCAGCGGCACGCGCGCGCCGTGTTCGGCAGTGACCCCCAGCACCCGGGCGCGGGTGGCGGTGAGGAACAGGTAGTGGCGGTCAGCGGCGGCCTGGGCGAAAGCGCCGAAGCTGCTGCGGGTGCTGCTGTCCAGGGCGATGAAAGCCAGCCGCTGGCCGTGGCCGTCGTCGATCACCACCGGGCGGCCGGCGCGCAGCTCGGCAACCGCACGTTCGCAGCGGATCGCGGCCGGGTCGCCGAACAGGGAAGAGGCAGCATCGGACATGGCAGGGGCCGTGGGGGACATCATGGCTTTCACAGTGGGGACGGGTGGCACCGATTCCAATCGCGACAGGGACGCGACAGAGCGTCGCGCTCAGTGCGGGTGTTCTTCGGTGGCATACGGATCGACCTCGCCGCTTTCCGGCGGGCGCAGGGTGTAGCGTTTGTAGGTCCACAGGTACTGGGTCGGATCGCGGCGGGCGATCCGCTCGATGCCGGCGTTGAGCGCGGTCGCGGCGGTGCGCGGGTCCGGGTCGGCGACCTCGGGCGGGGCTGGCTCGATATGCAGGGCGAACTGCATGTCCGGGCCGATCCGTTCGCACCAACCGTACAGCACGGTGGCCCCGGTGCGTTCGGCCAGCCGGTTGACCAGGGTCATGGTCAGCGCCTCGACGCCGAAGAACGGCGCGAACACCCCGTCGCCGGCCTTGGGCTGCTGGTCGGGCAGGATCCCGGTGGCGCCGCCCTCCTTGAGCACCTTGAACAGCTGGCGCACCGCCGGCCCTTCGGCACGCACCTGGCGCACGTTGTCGCCGCCGCGGACCAGTTGCAGGAACGCATCGCCCACCGCCTCGTCAGGCGCCTTGTAGACGATGGCGATCGGACCGCGCGAGGCCAGCCACTGGTTCAACAACTCCCAGTTGCCGTGGTGCGGGGCGGCCACGATCACGCCCTTGCCGGCCGCCAGCGCGGCGTCGTACAGCGCCTCGCCATGGCGTTCGACCAGACAGGCCAGGTTCGCTTCGCGCGGACGGGTCCACAGACGCAGGGTCTCCACCGCCTGCATCGCCGTGGAGCGCAGCACCTGCCGGTGCATCACCGTGCGCTGGGCATCGGTCAGTTCGGGGAAGGCCAGTTCCAGGTTGCGCCGGGTGACCCGGCTCTCACGGGCGTTGAGACGTATCCACAGGCTGGCCAGTGCGGCGCCGAAGCCTCGCAGCCAGGACCAGGGCAGGCGGGTGAACAGGGCAGCGGCGCGATAGGCCAGGCGGGCAGTGGTGTGCGGTTTCATCACTGCAAAGTCTAGCCGCTGGCGGCGAGCGTGTCGGCGCGCGGTCGCGTTAAGGTGGGCCGCCTTCAGTTGCGGAGCCTTGACCATGCTTGTCCTGATCCAGCGCGTGAGCCACGCCAGTGTCCGCGTCGAGGACGCCATCGTCGGCCAGATCGGCCCCGGCCTGCTGGCGCTGGTGGGCATGGAGCCGGGCGATACCGAGGCCCAGATCACCCGGATGGCCGATCGCCTGCTCGGTTACCGTGTTTTTGGCGATGCGGCCGGAAAAATGAACCGATCACTCCGCGATACCGGCGGCGGGCTGCTGCTGGTCAGCCAGTTCACCCTGGCGGCGGACACCTCCAGCGGGATGCGGCCGGGCTTCAGTACCGCCGCGCCGCCGCCGGAGGCTGAACGCGGATTCAATCGGCTGGTCGATATCTGCAGACAAAAACACGCCCCGGGGGTGGAAACCGGCCAGTTTGGTGCCCATATGGTTGTCAGCCTGGTCAACGATGGTCCAGTGACCTTCCTGCTCAGATCCTAGCCCCGGGACCACCGCCCGGGAACGCGGGGCGCCGGGCTGGTATAATGCTAGGTTCTATTCCCTCTCCCAGCCGGTGGCGCGAGCACTACATGGCCAACGAACGTCCTGCCCAGCAAAACGACATCAAGCTTCTGATCAGCAAGGGCCTGGAACAGGGCTACCTGACCTACGCCGAAGTCAATGACCACCTGCCCGACGACATCGTCGACCCGGAGCAGATCGAAGATATCATCGGCATGATCAACGGCATGGGCATTGATGTCCATGAGGTTGCGCCCGATGCAGAAACCCTGTTGCTCAACGATGGCAACACCGGCAACCGCGAAGTCGATGACACCGCGGCTGAAGAAGCTGCCGCCGCGCTGAGCGCGCTCGACACCGAAGGTGGCCGCACCACCGACCCGGTGCGCATGTACATGCGCGAAATGGGTACCGTCGAGCTGCTGACCCGCGAAGGCGAAATCGCCATCGCCAAGCGCATCGAAGAAGGTCTGGGCCAGGTCCAGGCCGCACTCGGTACCTTCCCGGTATCGGTGGAATCGCTGCTGGCCGACTACGACGCGCACAAGGAAGGCAAGAAGCGCCTGGCCGAAGTGATCGTCGGCTTCAACGACCTGGTCGAGGAAGTCCCGGCCCCGGCCGTGGCCGAAGACACCAGCGACGATGCCGAGGACGACGCCGACGACGAAGAAGACGGCGACGACGTTGAAGAAGAAGCCGGCCCGACCGGTCCGGACCCGGAAGAAGTCGCACGCCGCATGCAGGCCCTGAGCGATGCGTATGCCGCGTTCAAGAAGGCTGCCGCCAAGGGCGACCGCAAGCCGCTCGCCAAGCTGCGCGATGACATGGCCGCCGTGTTCGTGACCCTGAAGCTGCCGTTGCCGCTGACCGACGTACTGGTCAAGCAGCTGCGCGACGTCATGGCCGACATCAAGTCCCACGAGCGCCGCGTGCTGAACCTGGCCACCGTGACCGCGCGCATGCCGCGCAAGGACTTCATCCGTTCCTGGGAAGGCAACCAGACCAACCTGGAGTGGGTGGAAGACGCACTGAAGCGCAAGCAGAAGTGGTCCTCGGCCCTGCGTGACGTCAAGGATCAGATCATCGCCGAACAGCAGGCGACGATCGACATCGAAAAGACCACCTGGCTGGAACTGGACGAGCTGAAGGAAATCAGCCGCGCCATGGCCTACGGTGAGGCGCGCGCGCGCAAAGCCAAGAAGGAAATGGTCGAGGCCAACCTGCGCCTGGTGATCTCCATCGCCAAGAAGTACACCAACCGCGGCCTGCAGTTCCTCGACCTCATCCAGGAAGGCAACATCGGCCTGATGAAGGCCGTGGACAAGTTCGAATACCGTCGTGGTTACAAGTTCTCCACGTATGCGACTTGGTGGATCCGCCAGGCCATCACCCGTTCGATCGCCGATCAGGCGCGCACCATCCGTATCCCGGTGCACATGATCGAAACGATCAACAAGTTGAACCGCATTTCCCGCCAGATGCTCCAGCAGTACGGCCGCGAGGCCACGCCGGAGGAGCTGGCCAAGGAAATGGACATGCCGGAAGACAAGATCCGCAAGGTGATGAAGATCGCCAAGGAGCCGATCTCGATGGAAACCCCGATCGGCGACGACGAGGATTCCCATCTGGGCGACTTCATCGAGGACACCAACGTGGAGTCCCCGATCGAGAACACCACCAACATCAACTTGTCTGAAACCGTGCGCGACGTGCTGGCCGGCCTCACCCCGAGGGAAGCCAAGGTGCTGCGCATGCGCTTCGGCATCGACATGAACACCGACCACACCCTCGAGGAAGTCGGCAAGCAGTTCGACGTCACCCGCGAGCGCATCCGCCAGATCGAAGCCAAGGCGCTGCGCAAGCTGCGTCACCCGAGCCGGTCCGAGCAGCTGCGCAGCTTCCTGGATATCGATTGATTCCAGGACGGGTGCGTTGATGGAAAGACCCCGCTTCGGCGGGGTTTTTTTATGGGTGACGACCAAGGGTCGGCCGATTATTTCGTTCTAATTTACGTAACTTAATTATTGCGTCTTTTAGAGGGTGGTGAAGATAAGTTTATTAAAATCAATGGCATATCGGAAATCAAATTTGCCATTTCTGCTGAAGTGGCGTATAGATTCGTAACTTAATTCGTCCCGAAACCACGGCCATGCCTCGTCCCCGTACCGTCCAGCTCCAGGATCTGATCGACAGCCTACCCGCCGGCGAAGCGGTCTCCGCAGCCGCTCTCGTCGATCGCCTGGGCATCACCCGGACCACCCTCAGCCGCCTGGTGGCTGAAGCCGGAGAGCGGATCGTGCGCCTGGGACGCACCCGCGCCACGGCGTATGCCGTGCGCAAGCAGACCCCGGCAGGGAGCGAATGGCCCCTGTTCCGGCTACGGGCCGATGCCACCCTCGAAGAACTCGGCACGGTCGTGGCACTCACGGGCGAGAGCGTCCATGTCCAGACCAACGCGGCACGACCCAATCTCACCCGGTCGCCGGATGACACCGTGGACGGCTACTTCCCCGGTCTGCCCTGGTATCTGGATGACCTGCGGCCACAAGGCTTCCTGGGTCGCACCTTCGCGCACCGTCGGGGCCGGGACCTTGGCGTGCCCGAAGACCTTAGCCGTTGGCAGCTGGGTGACACCCTGCAGGCACTGGTCCGCGCAGGCGGCACCGAGATCGGCGACCTGCTGCTCGGTGGCGATGTGGTGCAGAGCGCGTTGCGTGCGCTGGATGCCCCGCCCGATCACGTCCTCGCTGCCCACCGCGCGCATCGCTACCCGGAGCGTGCGGCGGCGGCGCTGGAAGGCGAGGATGTCGGCTCGTCGCCCGGCGGCGAGCAACCCAAGTTCACCGCCACGGTCGAGGGCGAACGTGGCCGCTACGCCGCCCTGGTGAAGTTCGCCCAGCCCACTGCCGGCGCGGCGGCCGAGCGCTGGGCGGATCTTCTGGTCTGCGAGCACTTGGCCCTGCAGTGCCTGCGCGACGCGGGCGTGCCCGCGGCCGTCTCCGAACTCTTACAGACCGAAACGCATACCTTCCTGGAGGTGCAGCGCTTCGACCGCAGCGTGGACGTGCTCGGGCGGCGCGGCGTCGTTTCGCTGCTCGCGCTGTCATCGGCCTTCACCGGCGAGGCAACTGCGGACTGGGGCACTGCAGCGGGGTTGCTGCATGCGCAGGGCTGGGTGGATCGCGACACGCTCATCCGGGTGGGGCGGCTGCATGCGTTCGGGCGGCTGATCGGCAACAGCGACATGCACCAGGGCAACATCGGTTTCCACCTGACCGACCGCGGCCCGCTGCCGCTTGCGCCGGCCTACGACATGCTGCCGATGTCATTGGCTCCGTCGCGGACTGGCGTGCTTCGCGCAGCGAGCCCGTTGGCTACCGTCGGACCCGATCGAAGCGGGCAGCTCACGCACCTGCAATGGGCCGCACCGCTGGCAGTGGACTACTGGCAGCGTGTGGCGGGCTCATCGCTGCTGCGTTCGGGGGCACTGCGGGAACTGGCTGCGGAAAACGTACGGCGGGTACAGACGATGGGGCAGCGTTTCGGCTGATGCCGGCTTTTTCCAGTGGAAAGCGGCTGGGGGGCTCCACTACACTGTGCAGCCGCAGGGGCCTATAGCTCAACGGTTAGAGCAGAGGACTCATAATCCTTTGGTTCCAGGTTCGAGTCCTGGTGGGCCCACCACATTGATGTCTACAGGCGTCCAGCGAAGTCCAGAAACCTTGCCGAACGCCTAATAATAGGCGGATCAACCGTCCATCGGCGTCCAAGGGCATCCCCTTGCATCCACAGAAGCTGCGAAGGCTGCTCGTCGTTGTTGTGAGGGGCTGTTCACCGCCCGGCTGACTCGGCATGCCTCCATGGAGTGGGGGTGGGGCTCGCTGGCCAGCAGCATCGCCATGGCGTCGTCGGGCTCGGCGGCCATCCAGTCGTCGACCTGGCCAGGCTGCAGCCACAGCGGCATCTGGTCGTGGATATCGGCTGACACGCCGCTGTTGTCGCCGGTGATGATGGTGAAGGTGCCGAGGCCGCCATTGTGCATTCACTTGACCGAACAAGCCGCGCCACCTAGATTTCCTGATGAAACCCACTATCACGCCGTAACCCCAAAGACGGCCTACTTGCCGAGTCGGCCCCTATGATCATGCAGCCATGACTAAGACGACGCACCTCGTTGGCGTTGATCACGCCGGCTTTACGGTTTCCTCCTTGGACGAATCCATCCACTTTTGGACCCAGGCGCTGGGTTTCGAGCTGCAACGCCAATCGGAGATGGGAGGCGATTTCCTGTATCAGGTTACAGGCGTTGATGATCCGAACGTGCGCACGGCAATCGTCTTGGCGCCGAATGGGTTCATGGTTGAGCTGCTGCAGTACTCTGGAGGTCGCCAGCATGGAGCCGCGCCGGAGAGTGCCGGTGCGATCGGAGCTGCACACCTGGCTTTGACCGTGGAGGATATTCACTCCGCCATCGCCCGTGTAGAGGCTGCGGGATGGAAGGCGAAGGGCAGTCCACAACCAATTCCAGGCGGTCCACGCAAGGGGACACTAGCGGCCTACGTCTCCGGCCCCGATCACATCACAATCGAGTTCATGCAGCCACCAAGCAGGTGATGGGCGTGCAGAGGAAAGTGAACCGGCATCACTGCCAGGTTGAACTGCCGTAGAAGTTCTTTCCGTCAACGAGCCCGAACATGTGGGCCTCGGCGTTTCACCTGACGAACCACGCCGACCACGGCGAACACCTCCACTTCGGTGGCCTGCTCGAGCACGATGGGCGGGAAGCCTGGGTTGGCCGAATGCAGCTCCATGTGGCTCTCCAAGAGCTGCAGCACCTCGCAGGTGGGCTGGTTCCCGTCCTCCGCGGCCGATGAGCTGGCCAGAGCCGCTGGCAATCTTGCACGCTGCAGCTCCTAGATGGATTCCGGGCAGCCCTGCATGGCCGAGGCGGATGACTCCATGCGAGCCAGCATCCGATACAAGGTTGCAGCCGGAACTGCTGGCCCACACTGCAGAGGACGTGCGGCGGGGTATTGAGATGGCTGCAAGGACGTGAGATCTGCTTGCTTGCGTCATCGGTCCGAAACGATCCGTATCCGTACAGACACTTCCTTCAAGTATTTACCGCGATTGTGTGGGATCTGCTGGGATCTGGAGAGAGAACAACTGGCGCCGCCTACTGCAATCTCACTGAATGGTGATCAAGATGAAATTGAATTTTACTGCGGTGGGATTTGTTCTTCTCTTCACTTCATTCGCCGTGCTGGCTAGTCCCACTTCGGGCCCGGCTCAAGCTCAACAGCGTGCGATCTTGGATCGGGTCAAGACTGAAGCCGAACGGCTCGCATCAGAAGGACGGAGCGCAACTGCCAGGTACGATTCGCCAGATGCAAGCTTCCTCAAGATTTACTCACTCAAAGATTTTCCTGCCTCCGAAGCTGTTAAGAGCATTGTTGCAGCAGGTGCTGCTCGTGGCGGCGGCGTTCAAACTGTGGCTGCAGGCAAGATTCCATCTACTGCGGCTGTCATTGCGGAGCTGAGCCCTGTCAGGCGGAGCAATTCAGAGCTTGAGCGAAACCTGTCATATGCGCCGGCCGATTTATCCAAGACGCCCTTGGCTGCGGCGGAGCTACTCAGCACTGAGCCCACTGGAACCATCGGGGGCGCCGATTCCACTGGCGTAGCTCGTTTCTTCCGAGTTCCGAACTGGGGGGTTGTTCAGTTTTCCGAAGATGACTACCTGGCGTCGAAAACCCGCATTAAATTGATTCGGGAAACGCTCAACGTCGATGTCAATGGCACACCGGCGCGCTCATATTCTGTCAGGTCAGAAGGTGGAAAAGGACTGACCGAGTTGAGGTGGGTAACACCGACCAGGTCATATGGGCTCACATTGATCAGTGACGACGGATCGCGCATTGAGGCTGCTGAAATGATGTTGATGCAGATTGCCAAAGGAATTGCGCAGTAGTTTGTGAACGATGGGGGCAGGGCTCTGGCCCCATCGCATCATTGTCAGCACCCATCAGGCAGTAAGAAAGCGGGGCCTGATGCTGCTGTCGGTGTCTCACATGATCTCGGCGTCGGGATCGTGTAATCAGCGCCTTGTGCCATTCCCGCATGTCTCGGCACGCAAGGCTTCGCCGACTGACAAGTGCGGCCGCCACGCGCATCGGGAATCCGCCGGCGACGAATGCGGCCACCGCTCGCATCTGGCGTGGATGCGCCTATGAGCCGCCGCTGGTCCGCATCTGCGAAATGGGCTGCAGTATCGACTGATTCGACGGCTCGGGCACGACGCTGGTGGTTGCCCAGCAGAGAGGCTGCGCATGGACGGGGGCGAGATGACTAAACACCACTTTCATGTGGTGGCGTCCCGGCTACCCGCACGTAATCGACCGGTGCCCTCAATGCAAAGAGCCGCCCAATGGGCGGCTCTTTGCTTAGGCGTTACCAGCTATAGCTCATGCCCAACTGAGCGCTGGTTAGGTGGTAGCCACTGGCCTGCTGCCGGGCCAACCCGGCCCAGGCCCCGAGCCCGTTGGCAAACTTCAGCGAGGCACCCGCGCTGACTTCCGCACGGCTGCGCGGAATACGCGCATCCACGCGCTCGTCGTCCATCCACACCTGCGACTCGGCGCGGGTGTGCAGCCAGTTGGCGGCGATGTACGGCTGCACATCGGTGGCGCCGTCGCCCCAACGCGTGACCCCGGACAAACGCAGACCCACGCGGCCATACAAGCCATCGGCATCCTGCGTGGTCACCACCGTGCCGTTGGCCTCGGTGTGGCGCAGGT
>NZ_JALJRW010000011.1 GCF_024519465.1 Stenotrophomonas sp. Ste86
CCGCCACCCCACACACCCCCGCCCAGCCCGATGCGCGCGCCAACCAAGGCTTCGCGCTCTCAAGCTCTTAAGCTTCTAAAAAAAACCCCCCCCCCTCACCCCCGCCGCGACCGCCAAACACTGTCACCCACAAACAACAACAACCCAACCCAGATAGCCGCAAACCCAATCGCCTTGCCCCCATCAAACGGCTCGCGGAAGAAGAACACCCCCAACAGCAACCCCAGACTCGGCGCGATGTACTGAAGAATCCCCACCAGCGACAACGGAATCCGCTTTACCCCGTAGGCAAACCCGACCAACGGCAGCGCCGTCACCGCCCCGCCCAGAATCAGCAGCGCATCGTTCTTCCAGCCCCACCCACCGAAGAACCCACCGCCGTGCCCGTTCTCGCTCCACAGCGCAAACCCGATCGCCGGCAGAAACAGATACAGACTCTCCACCCCCAACCCCGCCACCGGGTCCACCGAAACCAGCTTGCGCAGCAACCCGTACAGCCCGAACGAACAGGCCAGCCCCAACGCGATCCACGGCGGCGTGCCTGCATCGATCGTCAGCCACGCCACACCCACCGCCGCGCAGCCCACCGCCAGCCACTGCAGCCCACGAAGGCGTTCTTTCAGCACCACCACGCCCAGCAGCACGCTCACCAGCGGATTGATGAAGTAGCCCAAGCTCGTCTCGATCACATGTCCGGCGTTGATCGCCCAGATGTACAGCCCCCAGTTGAACGCGATCGCCAGACTGCTCAACGCCAGCGTCGGCAGCGCGCGCTTCTGCGCGGCGATCTGCTTCCACCAGCCCGTCCCCGCACTCAGCAGCAGCCAGGCCACCACCAGCACCGTGCTCCAGATGATCCGGTGCGCGATGATCTGTTGCGATGGCACCGCCTTGAGCAGGTGCCAGTACACCGGCACCAGCCCCCACAGGGTGAAGGTGAAGGCGGTGATCGCAAACCCGCGGCGTTGTTCCTGCAGGCTGTGTGGCGGCACCGCGCTCACTTCGCGCGCGTCCGCGCCAGGGTCAGCACCACCACGCCGGCCAGGATCACCGCCATCGCCAGCAGGTCATGCCCGCCAAAGTGCTCATGGCCGATGATCGCGCCCAGGATCACCGCAATCACCGGGTTCACGTACGCGTAGCTGGCCGCCAGCGCCGGGCGCACGTTGTGCAGCAGCCACACATAGGCGGTGAACGCCACGATCGAGCCGAACACGCACAGGTAGGCCACGGCCAGCAGCCCGTCCATGCTCGGCCACGTGGTCGGCCGCTCGCCGGTGACCAGGCCCAGCACCACCAGCATGACCCCGCCGCACAGCATCTGCCCGGCCGCGGTCATGAAGGGATTGGGCAGGTCCAGGCCACGCGCCCACACCGAGCCGAACGCCCAGCCGATCGGCGCCACCAGCAGCAGGATCAGCCCCTGCGGCGAGGCCGTAAGGCTGCTGCCGGCGTTGAGCCAGACCACCCCCAGGAAACCGATCGCGATGCCCAGCCATTCACCGCGGCTGGCATGCTGGCCGCGCAGCGCGCCGAACAGCGCCATCCACAGCGGTACCGAGGCCACCGCCGTGGCGGCCAGGCCGGAGGACACCGTGCGCTCGGCAAGCACCACCATGCCGTTGCCCAACACCAGCATGGTCAGGCCCATGATCGCCAGGTTGCGCCACTGCCGCCGGGTCGGCGCGGCCATCCCGCGCCAGCGCAGCACCGCATACATCAGCGAGCCGGCGATGATGAAGCGCGCGCCGGATACCATCGTCAACGGCAGCGCGCCGCCTTCCAGCGCCAGCCGGATACCCAGGTAGGTGGACCCCCAGACCACGTACACCAGCAACAAGGCCAGGACGACAAGGCCGCTCCGGGGAGCAGCCGCTGAAGGTTCGGGTGAAGACATGGCACACCACCATCCGGGGGAACCGCGATTCTAGGCCACCGCGCTGTCGGGGAGCACCCCAAGCCGATGGCACGCTGTTTCCGCTCACGTTTTCTGCGCCGGGAAATGGTTACCCTCTGAGCCATGCGCCGTGGTGCCAGGAGGGTACCCGACGTCAGGGCGCCCACCCCGGGCACCTTCCCCACCCGCAACGACTCCCGTGAGGACACCCTCCCAGCATGAGCACTTCCCCTCCCTCCGCCGCCGCCCACCCCGAGCGGGCCGCGCTGCGGCGCTCGATCTCCAACACCCTCAAAGGCTCGGCCGGCAACCTGGTCGAGTGGTATGACGTCTACGTCTACTCGGTGTTCGCGGTCTATTTCGAATCGCAGTTCTTCTCGGCCGCCGACAAGAACTCCACCATGTATGTCTGGGCGATCTTCGCCGCCACCTTCCTGATGCGCCCGATCGGGGCGTGGTACTTCGGCCGCTTCGCCGACCGCTACGGCCGGCGCCTGGCGCTGACCGTGTCGGTGACGGTGATGGCCGGCTGTTCGTTCCTCATCGCCATCACCCCGACCGCCTCGCAGATCGGCATCTGGGCGGCGGTGATCCTGCTGTTCGCGCGGCTGCTGCAGGGCTTTGCCACCGGCGGCGAGTACGGCACCAGCGCCACCTACATGTCCGAAGCGGCCATCCCGGGCCGGCGTGGATTCCTCTCCTCGTTCCACTACGTCACCCTGGTCGGTGGCCATGTGCTGGCGCAGTTGACCCTGCTGGGCATGCTCAGCTTCTGGGACAAGCCGCAGATTTCCGAGTGGGGCTGGCGCATCGCCTTCGGCATCGGCGGCATCGCCGCGATCGTGGTGTTCTGGCTGCGCCGCACGATGGACGAGTCGCTGGGCGAGGATTCCATCGAAGCGGCCAAGGAAGGACGCGCCAAGGCGTCCGGCTCGATGTATGAGCTGTTCGTGCACCAGTGGCGGCCGCTCCTGCTGTGCTTCCTGATCACCGCCGGCGGCACCGTGGCGTTCTACACCTACTCGGTCAACGGGCCGAAGATGATCCAGAGCGCGTTCGCCGGCGATGACGTGATGACCGGCACCCTGCTCAACCTGGGCGTGCTGACCTTCCTGATGGTGCTGCAGCCGATCGGTGGCTGGCTGTCGGATATCGTCGGGCGCAAGAGCCTGCTGGTGTTCTTCGGCATCGGCGGCGTGCTCTACAGCTACTACCTGGTCACCGCCCTGCCCAACCAGCACGATCCGCTGATGGCATTCTTGGTGCTGGCCATCGGCTTTGTGATCCTCACCGGTTACACCTCGATCAACGCCGTAGTGAAGGCCGAACTGTTCCCCACCCACGTGCGTGCGCTGGGCGTGGGCTTCGGCTATGCGGTGGCCAATTCGCTGTTCGGCGGTACCGCGCCGCTGCTGTACCAGGCGGCGCTGAAGACCGGCCACGTCAATACGTTCGCGATCTACGTCACCGCGGTGATCGCGGTGTCGCTGGTGGTCTACGTGTTCTTCCTGAAGAACAAGGGCCCCAACTGGCTGGACGGTACGCGCAAGTAGTACGCAGCGCGCGGCCACCGCTCAGGCGGTGGTCGCGCGCATCCAGGGGTATCGGAACCCGACCCGCGGCCGGCGCCCTCCCTCAACGGCGGGCGGATTCGGTCTTTTCGCGTTCGGCGCGGAACTCCGAGCCGTCTTCCCACGTCGGCCAGCGGCGGCTGTTGGCCAGCTCCGCGCCCAGATCGTAGACCAGCAGGGTGTCGGCGGCATGGCCGCTGGCATCCCAGCTCGGGGTCCAGGCATCGCAGGCCTGGTGGTAGCACGCGGCGAAGTAGGCATCGCGCAGTTCACGGCCCTTCTCCACCCCACCCTCACGCATGTCCAGCCCCGGGCCGATGGTGATCGCCGGTACACCCAGGCGGGCGAAGGCGAAATGGTCTGCGCGGTAGAAGAAGCCGGCCTCCAGGTTCGGATCGGGCGAGTAGCTGCGACCGCGTGCCTTGGCCACGCGCTCCAGGTCCCCCTCCAGCGACACCCGGCCCTTGCCCCAGGAGGCGATGTCGCGGGTGGGGCCGTCCGGGCTGAACATCTCGATGTTGATCACCGCCGCGGTCTTGTCCAGCGGCGCCAGCGGGTGCGCGGCGTAGTAGCTCGCCCCCAGCAGTCCCTTCTCTTCGGCGGTGAGCGCCACGAAGTACAGCGTGCGCTGCGGCTGCGGACCGGCGGCGAATACCCGGCCCAGTTCCAGCACGGTGGCCACCCCGGTGGCGTTGTCGATCGCACCGCGCCGGATGCGGTCGCCCTTGGCGTCGGGCTGGCCGATGCCGAACGCATCCCAGTGCGCGGAGAAGATCACCGCTTCATCGGCGTGCGCGCCGCCGGGCAGCTTGGCCACCACGTTGCGGGTGACCACCTGCTCGCGCTTGAGCTTGAAGTTGACCGACAGCCGCGCATCGCCCAGCGCCACCGGCGTGAACGCCGGGGTCATCGCCTTGCGCTTCTCGGCATCGAAATCCAGGCCCGCATCGCGGAACACCTGCTCGGCCAGGCTGCGCTGCATCCAGCCGCGCACCGGCACGTGCTGGGCCAACGCCTGCTCGCGGGTGCGTTCGATGTCGAACAGCGGCGAGGTGCCCGAACTCTTCACCGTCGCCCAGCCATAAGCGGCCGGGGCGGTTTCATGCACGATCAGCACGCCCTGCGCGCCACGTCGTGCAGCTTCCTCGAACTTGTAGGTCCAGCGACCGTAGTAGGTCACCGCCTTGCCATCGAAGGCACCGGGCTGGGCGGCCTCGAAGTCGGCATCGTTGATCAGCACCACCGCGATCTTGCCGTGCAGGTCCACGCCCTTGTAGTCGTCCCAGTGGCGCTCGGGCGCATCGATGCCGTAACCGACGAACACCAGCGGCGCGTCCTTGATATCCACCGCCTGCTGCGGGCGCAGGCTCTGCAGGGTCACGTCCTCGCCGTTGGCCAGCGCGCGGGCCTTGCCCTTCTGGCGCAGCTGCGCGCGCACCGGTCCGTCCACCTGCGCGCGCACCATCGGCACCGGCTGCACCCAGCTGCCATCCACGCCGCCGGGCTGCAGGCCGGACTTCCTGAATTCTTCGATCAGGTACTGGACCGTGCGCTCTTCGCCCGGGCTGGCCGGAGCGCGGCCTTCGAAGTCGTCCGAGGCCAGGATGCGCACATGCCGCGAGAGCGCGTCCGGATCGATGCCGCCGCCGGGCAGGTCATTGGCCGCGTGGGCTAGGCCGCCCACGAACAGGCAGGACGACAGCAGCAGCATGCGCATCGGATTCACGGCAGACACCAGGACGGAAAGCAGGGGCCTGCGAGTGTAACGTGACACCTGCATGACCGCGCACTGCTAGCGGCGGTCGCGGTCCAGCCAGCAGGCCAGGCCCTGCGCGTTGAGTTCGATGTCCATCGCCAGCACCTGGGTCACCGCCGCATCATCGAGCGGGCAGCCATGCGCCTGCGCGCGTTCCAGGTACAGCGCGGTAAGTGCGGCGACCAGGCAGCGGTGACGGTCCGGGCGCGCGTCGCACTGGTGGCCGATCTGCACCATCGCATCGATCTGTTCCACCAGGTCGGCGGCCAGCCTGGCCACGTCACCCACGCGATCGTAATGGGTGAGGAACATCGCTTGCGGCTCGTAGGCCAGCATGCGCGCGATCGACTGCTTCAACGGCTCCGGATCGAACTGCACCGGCGAAGACGTGGGGATGATGAAAGCGCCGCGCGCACTGTCCAGCTCGCGGTAGGACAGCCCGAACGTATCACCGGTGAACCAGGCGCGGCTGCGCGCGTCCCACACGCACAGATGGTGACGCGCGTGCCCGGGCGTATGCAGGCACAGCAGGCTGCGGCCGGCCAGGTCGACGCAGTGGCCGTCCTCGGCAATGACCACACGCTCGGCCGCCACCGGCAGCACCGGCCCGTAGCTGCGCGCGATCTCGGCCTCGCCATAGACCTCGGTGGCACCGGCAATCAGCCGGGCGGGGTCGACCATGTGTGGCGCACCGCGCGGGTGCACCAGCAGGCGGGCGTTCGGCAGCTGCTGCATCAACAGCCCGGCGCCGCCGGCGTGGTCCAGGTGCACGTGGGTGAGGATCAGCCAATCGACCGCGTCGGGCGACAGGCCCGCACCGGTCAGTGCCGCAAGCATCGCCGGCACGGCCAGTCCGGTGCCGCAATCGATGAACGCCGCGCGGCCGTTCTCCACGACCAGGTAGGCCGCATCGAAATCCTCGCGCTGGAACGCGGTATCGATGGTGTGGATGCTGGGGTCGAAAGACATCGGTTCATCCCTGGCGGATTGCGCCTCCATTCTAGGACGATCCGCGCACCGGCTTCGATGCGGCTTTGGTCGCACGCTGGGCCAGCCACGGGGTGCGCAGCAGTATCGCCGCCACCATCACCGCCAGGAACGCGCCGTAGGCATACAGCACCGCCAGCACCTGCCGCCAGATCGGCCCGGCATCGGATTGCACCACGCCGATGTGGTGGCCCCACAGCATCGCCACGACGCTCAGCACGAAGGCCAGCAGCAGCGCGAGGCCATCGAACCAGCGCCGCGCCGCATGGCGTGGTTGCCGCGGGAACAGCCAGTACAGCGCGCCCAGCAGCACGAACCAGGGCAGGAACAACAACAACGACAACCAG
This sequence comes from Stenotrophomonas sp. Ste86, assembly GCF_024519465.1. Lineage (GTDB taxonomy): Bacteria > Pseudomonadota > Gammaproteobacteria > Xanthomonadales > Xanthomonadaceae > Stenotrophomonas. The sequence goes on from NZ_JALJRW010000011.1 coordinate 6,559, forward strand.
GCCATCGCAGTCTCCCCTTCAGGATGACCGCATCATGCCACGCGGCCTCACCGACCGCGCTCGGCGCGGTCGTGCCGGCCGCTGGCCGGTGCCCAGCAATGCACGTTCCATGTAGTGCCGGCCGCTGGCCGGCTCCCAGCAATGCCACGTTCCATGTAGTGCCGGCCGCTGGCCGGCTCCCAGCAATGCACGTTCCATGTAGTGCCGGCCGCTGGCCGGCTCCCAGCAATGCCACGATTCATGGGGAGCCGGCCAGCGGCCGGCACTACCGGTGAGGGCCGGGGGCCACCCAGGGGCCGCGTTTACCCGCGCAGTTCCTGCAGCGCGGCCAGCACCACGGCCACGTCGGCCTCGATCTTGAACAGCTCGCTCTGCAACCCATCGCCGTGCGCGGTCTGCTTGAGCACACCGATCACCTGGCCGGCATCGCGCGGCGAATCGAAGCCCTCGCTCTGGATCAGCAGGCTGCCATCGCCGGCCAGCAGCTTGAAATAGAAACGGCCGTCCTTCTCGCGGTACTGCTTGAACAGCGGCGGCGCGGCGCGGGCCTCGGTGGCGGCATCACCGGCGATGTTGCCGGCACTGGACAGGTCACGCAGGCCTACCGCATGGCGCAGTTCCTTCAACAGCGGCATCGCATACTGCTCGCGCAGCTGCTGGCCGCGACGGCGCAGCAGCGCCTCGATCTTTTCCGGCTCGGCCATCAGCGCCTCGTAGCGCTCGCGCAGCGGGGTCAGTTCGGCATCGATACGCTCGAACAGCTGCTGCTTGGCATCGCCCCAGCTGATGCCATCGGCGAAGGCCTGCGCGAACGCGGCGGTCTGCTCGGCGCTGGCGAAGGCCTGGTACATCTGGAACAGCGCCGAGCCCTCGGTGGTCTTGGGCTCGCCCGGTGCGCGCGAGTCGGTGAGGATGGCAAACACCAGCTTCTTCAGCTCCGCACGTGGGGCGAACAGCGGAATGGTGTTGTGGTAACTCTTGCTCATCTTGCGACCGTCCAGGCCGGCCAGCGTGGCCACCTGCTCGTCGATCACCACCTCCGGCAGCGGGAAGTACTCCCTGCCGTACACATGGTTGAAGCGCTGGGCGAAATCCCGCGCCATCTCGATGTGCTGGATCTGGTCGCGGCCCACCGGGACGCGGTTGGCCTTGAAGATCAGGATGTCGGCGGCCATCAGCACCGGGTACATGAACAAGCCCGCGCTGATCCCGGCATCTTCGTCCTGCTGCTCCGCGCGGTTCTTGTCCACCGCCGCCTTGTAGGCGTGGGCACGGTTGAGGATGCCCTTGCTGGCGATGGCGGTCAGGAACCACATCAGCTCGGTGGTTTCGGGAATGTCGCTCTGCCGGTAGAACCACACCTTGTCCGCGTCCAGCCCGCACGCCAGCCAGCTGGCGGCGATTTCCAGAGTCGAGCGCTGGGTCCGCTCCGGCTCCTGCGCCTTGATCAGGCTGTGCAGGTCGGCCAGGAAGAAGAAGCTCTCGATGCCCGACGCCTGGCTGGCGGCAATGGCCGGACGGATGGCGCCGACGTAGTTGCCCAGGTGGGGCGTGCCGGAGGGGGTGATGCCGGTAAGAACGCGGGTAGTCATGTGGGGGATCATTACGGACAGGTGAACCGCGCCAGTTTACCTGCCCGGGCCCAACCCCGTTGCAACCCCTGGCGCGTTCAATCCGTTACCCCCATCGCGGAGCCCTGCCATGAAACGCCTGATCCTGCCCCTGTTCGCCGTGCTGGCCCTGTGCGGCTTCCGCCCCGTCCCGGAGTACGACCGCGGCCCGGTCCACCTGACCGTGCTCGACCGCGACGCCGGCACCACGCTGCCGCAGTACCGCGATGGGGCCCAGCGCTGGATCGCCGGCGAGAAGGGCCACCGCTACAGCGTGCGGCTGCGCAATGGCAGCGCCGAGCGGGTGCTGGTGGTGGTCTCGGTGGATGGCCTCAATGCGATCACCGGCGAGGTGGCTGCACCGGGCCAGACCGGCTACGTGCTCAACCCCTGGCAGACCGCGGACATCAGCGGCTGGCGCAAATCCTCGGACGAAGTGGCGCAGTTCGTGTTCACCTCGCCCCAGGGCAGCTACGCCAGCCGCACCGGCCGCCCGGACAACATCGGCGTGATCGGGATCGCGGTGTTCCGCGAAGCCAACGCCATCGCGCGCGACCTGTCGCCGGCGGTCGAGCGGCGCAGCCTGCCCGCGCTGCGCGGGCGTGCCGACGCGGCTGAAGCCGCTGCCCCGGCGGTCGTCGACAGCATCACCACGACCGGTTCGGCAATCCGCTCGCCGGCGGCGGAACCCGCCCAACGCCTCGGGACCGGCCACGGCGCGCGCGAAACCTCGCGCGTGCGCGATACCGCCTTCGAACGTGCCAGCGTGGTGCCGACCCAGCAGGTAGAGGTGCGCTACGACAGCGCGCGCAATCTCGCCGCGCGCGGCATCCTGCCCGTGCCGGTGCAGCAACCCCGCGATGGAACGCCCCGCGCCTTCCCCTCGCAGTACGTGCCCGATCCACCGCGGCGCTGAGCGGCGGTAGACAGCAACGCATACGACACGGGCCGCAGTAGCGGCCCGTGTCGTGTTTCATACCCCCGATGAAGCGGCCGCGTTTACGCGGCGTCCAGCGGCGTCAGTGGAAATCCGGGTAGTCCTTGTGCATGGCTTTTTCGAAGTCCTTGACCTCGGACTCAGCGCGGTCACGCGCCCAGCCATAACGTTCCTGCAGACGGCCTGCCAGATATTCGGCATTGCCTTCGGCCACCTTGAAATCGTCGTCGGTCAGGTCGCCCCACTTGGCCTGCGCCTTGCCCTTGAGCTGGGTCCACTTGCCGGAAATGATGTCTTTGTTCATGGGTTGGCATCCTTGATTGCAACGGCACCGTCGCCGTGGATACAGACTGCGACAGTCGGCGTTTGGACGCGGTCAAGCGCGCATGAAACGGATGCTCACCTGCTTGAATGGACCATGGCTGCCCAGGCAAACCCGACGCAAAGAAAAAGGCCGGGAAACCCGGCCTTCTTCGTTGACGCCTGATCGAATCGATCAGTTGGTCTTGGCAGCGTCTTCGACCTTCTCGCCAGCCTTCTGCACATCCTTGCCGGCACCGGCAACGGTGTTGCAGCCGGACAGCATGGCCACCGAGAACATCGACAACAGCATCAGTGCAATAACACGCTTCATGGGGTTCTCCTAATTGATCTACGTCGACACCGGAATCCGGTCCCACCTGTCAGATGGGCACGCGCGCGCCCTCGGCGCAGTGCGGCCCTTCTTCCTGATCGCGGTGACGTAGTGGCCGTTTCCGGCACTGCCGCCGCGTGGATGCAATCTGGCGGGAACGGCGTGCAGCGAATGTGAACGCGGCTTGCGATCATTCAGCCACGCGCCGGAAAGCGCCGCGTGGCGAGGATCAATCGCGCATCAACGTGGATTTCCCGAACAGGCTTTCGACCAGGTCCACCGCCAGCACCGCCGTGCTGTTGCGGTTGTCCAGCAGCGGATTCAGCTCGACGATATCCAGTGACCCCATGCGCCCGGTGTCGGCGATCATCTCCATCACCAGCTGCGCCTCGCGGTAGTTCACCCCGCCCGGCACGGTGGTGCCCACGCCCGGGGCGATGCTCGGATCCAGGAAGTCCACATCGAAGCTGACATGCAGGTGGGTGTTGTCATCGATGCCCTGCAGCGCCGCTTCCATGGTGCGCTTCATGCCCGCCTCGTCGATGTAGCGCATGTCGTACACATCCACCTGATGCTGCTTGATCAGGCGCTTCTCTTCCTGGTCCACCGAACGGATGCCGATCTGGTGCACCTGCTGCGGGCGGATCGCCGGGGCGTCGCCGCCCAGCCGGGTCAGCGCGTCCGGGCCCAGCCCACATAGGCAGGCCACCGGCATGCCGTGCACGTTGCCCGACGGGGTCACTTCGCTGGTGTTGAAGTCCGAATGCGCATCCAGCCACAGCACGCGCAGGGTCTTGCCCTGCTCGCGGCACCAGCGCGCCACCGCGGTGATCGAGCCGATGCCCAGGCAGTGGTCGCCGCCGAGCATGATCGGTATGCGCCCGGCCTGCAGCTCGGCATAGGTGGCGTCCATCAGTGCGCGGTTCCAGGCCACCACTTCGTCCAGGTGGCGATAGCCCTGCACCGGCGGCGTCCACGGATTGCGCGGGCCGTCCAGGTTGCCCAGGTCGCGCACATCCACGCCCCGGGCGGTCAGCGCCTCGGCCAGCCCGGCGATGCGCAGGGCGTCCGGCCCCAGACCCGCGCCGCGATGGCCCGCCCCGATATCGGTGGGAACGCCGATCAGGGAAACCGGGGAGTACGTGGCCATGGGGTGCCTCCTGCAAATGCGGAAAAAGAGCCACAGTCTAGCCAGCCCGGCATGGGACGACTCGCGGCGATGCAGCAGCACCGGCAAGCCCGACAGGTTGCCGATGACCGTCGACGGCGCTGCGCGCCACTGAGCGTTGTATCGCGACGCGGCTGGAATGCCTTGCGCGTCAATGCTTTGACACCCGCGTCGACGCGCACGCGGTTCATCCTGCGTTACCCGTGAAGGCAAAAATACCGTGCTACATTTCACACTTCTTCGCAGTACTGATTGACTAATCCATTACGGATTGGTTCGTGTTTCGTCGTGTGCCAGGGGGCAGTACGTGCAGCGCAGTACCATTCACCAGATTGTCCGCAGTGCCAGCGGCGAGAGCCAGCCGGCCCGACAGTTGTATGACATCGACCGCATCCAGGCCGCATTCGCGCAGGCGCGCGAACGCGAGCGCGGCATTTCCCTGCTGATGCTGTCCACCGCCGATGGCCGCGCCGTGGCCGAGGATTCGGCACTGGACGTGGACGGGCGCCGCCTCGCCGCGATGGCCAACTCGTTCCTCACCCTGGGTGAGACCGTCTCGCGCGAACTGGCGCTGAGCGAAGCCGACTACGCCACCATCTGTACACGCCAGGGCAACGTGGTGCTGATCCGCATCCAGGGCGACAAGCCGCTGACCCTCACCGCCGTGGGCGCACATGCGCTCAACATGGCCGTGCTGCTGTTCCATGCGCGCGAATGCGCCACCCGTCTTGAAGCCGTGCTGCGCGCTCGCGCCGCCTGATCGTCCTCTTTCTGCAGTGCCTTCGGACGGGTCTTCGGCCTGTCTACCTCTTTGCCTGACTCACAAGGATTTTCGTGTCCAATCTCAATCTGGAAAAGCTCAACGCAGTCGCCGGTTTCGTCGGCGCGGCCCTGGTCGACAGTGACAGCGGCATGGCCCTGGCCACCGTCGGCGGCGGCAATATCAACCTGGAACTGGCCGCGGCCGGCAACACCGACGTGGTGCGCACCAAGCGTCGCGTGGCCGAGCAGCTGGGCCTGGCCGACAGCATCGAAGACATCCTGATCAGCCTGGGCACCCAGTACCACCTGATCCGCCCGCTGGAGAGCAACCCGGTGCTGTTCCTGTACGTGATCATGGACCGCGCCAAGGCCAATCTGGCGATGTCGCGGCACGAACTGAAGGCCTTCGAAAAGACCCTGGACTTCAGCTGATCGATGCATGTCCCGTGCGGCGCAGGCCGCGCGGGATCTCCGCGCCGCAGCGTGCCCCAAGGCATGCGATGACCGGCCGCTTTGGCACCCCCATGAAAACCCCCATGCGTACCTTCCAGATCGCCTCGATCGGGCTCGATCTGTTGCACCAGACCCGGCTCAAGCTGGCCAGCTCGATGCTGCTCGCCGAGCGCATGGACGTGGCCCTGCAGGCGTGGTCCGCGCAGACCGTGGACCTGCTGGTGATCGGCCTGGACCATGTCGCCGGCGCCAATGCGCTGGCCCAGGCGCGTGCGCAGGGCGTACCGACGTTGGTGATCGCGCGCCGCTTCGCTGCCAGCGCGCGCGGTGAACTGCCGCACGGCGCCACCGTCCGCGATCTCAACGAACAGCTCTCCACGCTGCTGCTGGCCGCACCGGAGGCGACTGCTTCGGCGCAGGGCACGCCGCTGCTGCTGCAGCTGGCCCAACACGGTGCACCGTCGACCGGCATGCACCTGCTGCAACGCGGTGCGATGACGCTGCTGGTCGACCCGGGCACACGCAGCATCGCCCTGCCCGCGTCCACCACGCTGGCCGAGGTGGCCGCGCAACTGGACGATGCGACCTGGTCGCCGACCGCCATCGATGCGCAGACCTTCCAGCATCAGTACGCGTATCGGCTGCCGCAGCGGCATTCGTTCGAAGCGCTGTTTTTCTGCATTGCCCGCCATCGTCCCGAACTGCTGCCCGCAGCGGCCGGGCAGGCCTCGCTGCGGCTGCGCCAATGGCCCGACCTCAATGCCGAGGATGTGCCCGGCCACTGGCTGCTGCCGATCGCGCGCCTGCACGCGCGCCCGTGGCGTGCCAGCGCGTTGGCCGGTGCCTGTGGCATACCGCACGACACCGCCCAGTTGCTCTTTTCGGCCGCCCTTGCCAGCGGCCTCGCCTTGACCGAGGAAGCCCCCGTGACCCGTTCTGAACGCCGCGGCGACACCACCGATTCACGCTTCTTCTCCTGGGTGGCGCGACGCTTCGGCCTCACCTTGTTCCAGGGAGCCGCATCATGAGCCAGCCCGCCAACAAGCTGGTTTTCGTCGGTGGCATGGGCGCGGGCAAGACCACCGCGGTACGCGCGATCTCCGATGTCGAGCCGGTCAGCACCGAAATGCCGCTGAGCGAAGACGCCTACGGCGACAAGGTCGAAACCACGGTGGCGCTGGACTACAGCTCGATCGAGCTGGACGACGGCGAACTGCTGCACATCTACGGGGTGCCCGGCCAACGCTACCTGGATTTCATGTGGCCGATGGTCTGCGAAGGCGCGTTGGGGGTGATCGTACTGGTCAGCGCGCGCCACCCCGAGCCGATCGCTTCAACGGTGGAACTGCTGCAGGAGTTCTCGCGGATCGCGCCGCAGGCCAGCCTGGCGGTGGGCATCACCCGCACCGACGAACATCCCGAGCTGCTGGTGCCCGACGTGCGCCAGGCGCTGTTGGATGCCGGTTTCCGCCTGCCGGTGATGCGCGTGGATGCGCGCTCGGCCACGCAGGTGACGTTCATGGTGAAGTCGTTGTTGTCGTATCGGTACGCGCAGACGCAGTAACGCTCGCCAGCGGGCACTGTCGGGGCGGAAGGGCGATGCGGGAAATGGTGCCGGCACCCGGATTCGAACTGGGGACCTACCGCTTACAAGGCGGTTGCTCTACCAACTGAGCTATGCCGGCAAAGGCACGGCGAGCGGCATGGGCCGTCGCGGAGCACGAATTCTAGCGCAACCGCGCACAGTCCAGCGAGCGCTGCTGGGCCGCGCCGCTGCGTTGGCGCACCGCACCGGGGTCGGCCTGATCGGCGAGGGTCGCATCCAACCACCACTGCGCGCTGCCATCACCGCCGCTGGCGACCATGCGGGCGTTGAAGCCGGCGGCGCTGAGTGCGGCCATGCGGCGTTCGGCGCCCTCGCGGTTGCGGTACTGGCCCAGGGCGATGGCGTTGGTCTCTTCGCCTTGGGCAATGATGTAGTAATCGCTCACCCCGGCCGCCACGATCCGCTTGACCGTGGCTTGTGCGTCTTCGCGGCTGGCGGCGGCTGGCAGCAGCACCCGGTAGCGGGTGGCCCCGGCATCGGCGATCTCACGCAGGCGGGTACCGCGCAGTGATGCACCGGCCTTGGCCTGCGCGGCCTGGGCGGCGGCACGGTCGGCGAAGGGCCCCAGGCTCACGCACTGCGCCGGCGCGGCGGCGACCGGCGTGGGAGCCGCCGCAGGTGCGGCAGCCGGCGCAGGGGTTGGCGGAACCATCGCAGGTGTCGACGTCGGTGCCGGCGCTGCAGTCACGCTGGCGGTCGCCTGCTCGGTGACGGCCGCAGCGGGCGTGGCGACCGGCGCCGGCGCCGGCGCCGGCGTCGGCTCGGGCGTCACATCATCCAATGCCTGGGTTGGCGCGGCCGCCACCCTGGCGGCCGGCGGCGGACTACCGGTGCTCGGCAGCAACTGCAGCTGCGCCACGCCGGTAGTCGGGGCGGGCGCGGCCGGCACCGGGTCGCCACGCAACATCCACCACAACGCCACCCCCAGGTTGAGGATGGCCAGCACGACGATCAGGGCACGGGTCAGCATGCGGGGATCCTACCCTGCGTCCGCAGGCTGGTGCACGGCCCAGCGCGCCAGGCCATCGAGCACCAGCGCCGGCTGGAAGTGCGCATCCACCAGCAGCGGCATCAAGGCCGGTGCGCCACCGCCATGCACCAGCAGTGTCGGCATGCTGCCCAGCAGCTCGGCCGCCTGCAGGCGGCTGCGTTCGATCAAGGCCACCGCCGCCCCGTCGCAGCCGGAGGCCAGAGCATCGGCGGTGTCATTGGCGAACTCGCTGTAGTCACCGCCCGTGGCCGGCAACTGCACCGCACGCGCATGCAGCGCTTCGCGCATGGTGGTGGGCGAGGCCGCGATGCGGCCGCCGCGATGCAGCCCGTCGGCGTCGAGCAGATCGATGGTCAATGCCGTGCCGACACCGGCCACCACCACCGCTTCGCCACGTTCGGCCACGGCCAGCAGGCCCAGGAAGCGATCCACGCCGAACTTCCCTGGGTCGGCGTAGGCCACCTGCACCCCGGCATAGCGCGCCTGCGTGCGCGCCACCCGCACCTGTTGAAAGCGCCCCTGCAGGATCGCCAGCATGCTGCGCGTCAGGGCGGGCGCGGCAACGCTGGCCACATAGGCCCCCCCGCCACTGGGCAGCGCCTGCAGCGCGTCGGCGGGCATTGCTTCGGCACCGTGCGGCCAGGCCTGCACATCGCCGGCACGCGCGCCCTGCAGCGGTGCGAACTTGAACCGGGAATTGCCCAGGTCGAACAACCAATCGCTCATTGCGCCCTCACGCTGACTTCGCCGGCATGCACATGCTGCTCCACGCCATCGATACGCACGCGCAGTGCGCCATCTTCGGCCAACCCCAGCGCGACACCCTCGCGCCATTGTCCGCCCTGCTCCACGCGCACGGTTTTGCCCCGCAGCAGGTCCAGTTCGGCATAGCGCGGCAGGAACGGCGCCAGCCCCTGCGCATCGAAGGTTTCCAGCGCCGGCAACAGCCGCGCCAGCACGGCGGCCACCACGGTGTTGCGGTCTACCGGCGCGCCGGCGAGGGTGTCCAGGTCGATCCACGGCTGGGCGATCTGCGCCGCCGATGCGGCCGGCATGTGCACGTTGATGCCGATACCGATCACCGCGCGCGCCGGGCCGGCGTATTCGCCGCCGCCCTCGGCCAGCAGGCCGACCAGCTTGCGTCCGTCCACCATCAGATCGTTCGGCCACTTCAGCTGGGCCTGCACGTAGCCCAGGTCGTGCAGCGCCTCGGCCACCGCGATGCCGGCCACCAGGCTCAAGCCGCTCAGGCGGACCAGGCCACCGGCGAACAGCCGCAGCACCGACAGGTAGACGTTGGCGGCCAGCGGCGAGGCCCAGGCGCGACCGCGACGGCCACGGCCGCCGGTCTGGCGCTCGGCCAACAAGACGCGAACGCCCTGTTCAGGCGCGCTGCAGCGCAGCAATTCAGCGTTGGTGGAGTCCACCGTCCAGGCCACCTGCAGATCGTGCAGCAGGGCCGAGGTTGCCTTGGGCAGGCCGGCGCGGATCGTTTCAGGCTCAAGCAGATCCAGTGGCCGGGTCAGCCCATACCCTTCGCCCGCGCGCCCTTCGACTTCCACGCCCGCCGCCCTAAGTCCTTGAATCCGCTTCCAAATCGCGGCCCGGGTCTGGCCCAGTTCACGCGCCAGGGCGTCGCCGGAAAGGCGCCCGGCGCCCAGTTTGGCCAGCAGTTGGCGGTCGTCCACGGCATCTTCCATCAGGTGATCGGGAAAATTATGCGGGAAAGCCCGACCCGCTGCCTGCCGGGGTGGCTTCCAATCGCGGCGCTGAATCGGGCTAGAATCGAAAGCTGACCCGCCTTCCGGATGTCGACGATGCGCCCGTTCGCCCATTGCCTGATCCTGCTGATGGCCCCCTTGGCCGCGCATGCTTCCGATGCGCTCACCAGCACGGGGCGGGGCGGCTGCGTGTATTCGCCGGCCGAAAGCGAGCGCACCGCGCCTGCAGCCGCACCGGCGGCACGTGCGCCTGCTGCCAAGCCCAGCGCCGCCAGCGGCGCCAGCACGGGTGGCGGCGGCAGCGATGACGACGTGCTGCCGCGCCTGCGCGCGCCGAAGTGGCACAGCTTCCTGCCGGGCATGTTCCGCTGATCGAACGTATGTGGGGCTGGTTGCGGCGCACGCCGCGCGGCATTGATGCAGACCTGTGGCAGCAAAGTTGCCAACGCGCCGCGTGGCTGCGCGGACTGGACGGGGAACGCCGCGAGCGTCTGCACACCCTGAGTGCGCGCTTCCTGCACGAAAAAACCATCAGCCCGGTCGGCAACCTGCAGTTGGACGAAGGCGACGGCGTACTGCTGGCCGCGTTGTGCTGCCTGCCGTTGTTGGAACTGGGCGAGGTTGGCCTGCGCGGCTGGTCGCAGCTGATCGTCTATCCCGATGCCTTCCGGGTGCAGCGCAGCCATGTCGATGCCGCCGGCGTACTGCATGAGTGGGATGACGAGCTCATCGGCGAATCCTGGGACAGCGGCCCGCTGATCCTGTCGTGGGCCGATATCCAGGCCGACATCGCCGATCCGCATGCCGGCTACTGCGTGGCCGTGCACGAGATGGCGCACAAGATCGACGCACTGGACGGCGCCATCGATGGCACCCCGCCGCTGCCGCGAGACTGGCAGCGGCAATGGGCCAGGGATTTCCAGACCGCCTACGACGCGTTCTGCGCGCAGGTCGATCGCGGCCGCGACACGTTGATCGATCCGTATGCGGCCGAAGCCCCGGAAGAATTCTTCGCGGTGGTCACCGAGTACCACTTCTCCGCGCCGGATCTGCTGCAGCAGGAGATACCGACGGTTGCCGCGCATCTGCGCCGTTTCTACGGCGAGCCGCCGGGCCTGGCGGACAACCACCAACCGTCATCCGCTGCCCTGCACGTCACCACGCCTCGGTAGGCATCGACCGTTGGTCGATGCAATGTCCGGAACTGACGGACCTTACGGCCCGGGCGGCAGCTTCACTTCGAAACGCGCACCGCCCAGTTCGGGCGAACGCTTGACCTGCAGTTCGCCACGGTAATCCTTGATCAGGTCCTGCACGATCGACAGGCCGATGCCGTGGCCCTGTACGCGCTCGTCGCCGCGCACGCCACGCTGCAGGACCTTGGCAACGTCCTCCGGGGCAATGCCCGGGCCATCATCATCCACGGACAGCACCAGCCCGGCACGCCGTGCGCCCGGCGCCGGCAACGGCTTGGCGGTGAGCAGCACACGACGGTTGGCCCACTTGAAGGCGTTCTCCAGCAGGTTGCCGAGCAGCTCCTGAAGATCGCCCGGTTCGCCATGGAAGCGCGCGGCTTCATCGATATCGAATTCGCACAGCACGCCCTTGCCGGCGTAAACCTTCTCCAGCCCGCGCACGATCTCTTCGGCGTTGGACTCGATCGGCAGCGGCGCCGAGAACAGCTTGTGGCCCGACGAAGCCGCGCGCGCCAACTGGTAGGACACCAGGTTGTTCATGCGCCGCAGCTGCACGTCGAATTCCTGGCGCAGGTCCTGGTCCTGCGCGCCGCTGTCCAGTTGGGTGCGCAGCACCGCCAGCGGTGTTTTCAGGCTGTGCGCGAGGTCGGCCAGGGTGTTGCGCTGGCGCTCGAGGTTTTCGCGCTCGCTTTCGATGAAGGCGTTGATGCTGTCGGTGAGCGGTTCCAACTCACGCGGGTGGCGCTCGCTCATGCGCGCGGTTTCGCCACGCTGCACCTTGGTCAGTTCGGTGATCACGCGCCGCATCGGGCGCAGGCTCCACTGCAGGATCACGGTCTGCAGCATCAGCAGGATCAGGCCGGCACCGCCCATCCAGAACCACACGCGGCCACGGAAGACGCGCAGCTGCGCGCCAAGCGCGCGCGAGTCTTCCATCACATAGATGGTGTACGGAAATTCAGTGGTTGGATCGGCATCGGCGTCCCATACCAGGCCCAAGCCGTAGCGGTACACCGAGGCTTGGCTACCATCGATGTCGATCATCGGCAGTGGCCCCTCAAAGACTTCCTGACGCGGTGCGAGAAGGCCGCGAACTGGAGGCAGCATCGGGCCCTCGGCCGAGAGCGAATTCGCCGTAGTGCCATTTCCCATAACCAACTGCATGTACAGGCCGCTACCGGGTCCGGCGAAGCGTGAATCCGGCGGCTGTTCCCGAATGTACACCGAGCGGTCGCGGGTGAAGTCGATACCGTCCGCGTAAGCGCGGGCATAGCTCTTCAGCCGGTCCTGCATGTTGGCGCGCGCCGTATCGGCGAATGCCGCATCCAGCGCATAGCCGGCGATGGCCAGAAACGCGACCAGGCCGACCGAGGCGGCCAGCAGCTGGCGCGCCTGCAGGGAGCGCGGCCGCCAGCGTTTGAAGAACCACAGACGGCCTGACATCGTTCAATCGCCCTGCAGGGCTCAGCCCTCGTTGCGCGGAATCGCGAAACGGTAACCGCGGCCACGCACGGTTTCGATCGGCTTGAGTTCGCCATCGGCGTCGAGCTTCTTGCGCAGGCGACCGATGAACACTTCCAGCACGTTGGAATCGCGATCGAAATCCTGCTGATAGATGTGCTCGGTGAGGTCGGCCTTGGAGACCAGTTCACCGGCATGCATCATCAGGTATTCGAGCACCTTGTACTCGTAGCTGGTGAGGTCCACGTTGCTGCCGCTGACGCTGACCGTCTGCGCGGCAAGATCCAGCGCGACCGGGCCGCATTCCAGCGTCGGCTTGCTCCAGCCAGCGGCGCGGCGCAGCAGCGCGTTGACGCGGGCCAGCAGTTCTTCGACATGGAACGGCTTGACCAGGTAGTCGTCGGCGCCCTGCTTGAGGCCCTCGACCTTGTCCTGCCAGCTCGAGCGTGCGGTGAGGATCAGCACCGGGAATTTCTTGCCCTCGTCGCGCAGCGCCTTGATCAGTTCCATGCCCGACATCTTGGGCAGGCCCAGATCGATGATGCCCACGTCGAACGGCACTTCGCGGCCCATGTACAGACCTTCCTCACCGTCCTGCGCGGCATCGACGGCAAAGCCTTCGCGCTTGAGCCGGGCTGCCAGTGTTTCCCGCAGCGGGGCTTCGTCTTCGACCAGAAGGATACGCATGAACTCTCCCTAGTGTCCTGGGTATGGCCTGAGGCCAGTGGAATACAGATGATTACGGACAACTATCCCTGTTCAGGGGTTATCGCCGCGTAGTGAAGACATATCCGATCGTGGTGCGCGGGGCTGTGAACGTGCCGGCGCGGGGTCGTCCATGTAGCGGACCCGACCGCGGTCGTCCATGTATTTGACCCGGTTGATGTCGCGACCGTCGTAGGGCACCCGCTCGGCACCCAGGATGTGGCCGCCGGTGGTGCGCTGGACGCGGCGGACCGCATCGGACAGCGAACGTTCCGGCGGTGCGCCCCGGGAGGCCCGGATCATCTCGGCGCGCGCCGGATCATGCTCCTGTGCCGATGCACTGCCGATGGCGGCAGCGGCGCCCGTCGCCAGCAGGGCGAGGACGGCAAGACGGCGGTGGCAGGTCACGGAGAACATCGGTCTGATCCTAGCGGAGCGCGGCTAAACGTTCAAAAGTTGTGAATCGGCAACCGCCAGCGTCAGCCGGCGTTTTACAAATCCTTAGCGAATTCTTGGGTTTATGCAGTGAATCCGGTCTGAACTTTTCCGATTGGGACCCCACTCCGTTCATCTAAGTGAACATTGGCGGCTAAAGTGGGCCCCTTGTCAAGCAGACAAGGTGACGCCGCTCACGCAGCGACGCGTTCGGCCTGGGCGCGGGTGATCGCCAGCGCCTGCTCGATCAGGTCCCAATCGGCGCCAGCGCGATGCGCGCCTTCGCTGAGCACCTGCCGGAACGCCCGGCCGCCCGGCTGGCCGTGGAACAAGCCGAGCAGGTGGCGGGTGATGTGCTTGAGGGCCAGGCCGCGGCCGAGCTGCTCCTCGATGTAGGGACGCATGGCGCGCAGCAGTGCCTCGCGCGGCTGCAGCGCCGCACCGGTCTGGGCCGCCTCAAGCTGATGCAGCACGTAGGGGTCGTGGTAGGCGGCACGGCCCAGCATGACCCCGTCCAGCGCGGGCAGCTGGGCCTGCGCGGCCTCGACCGTGGCCAGACCGCCGTTGAGCACGATCTGCAGCGCCGGGCGGTCGGCCTTGAGCCGGTGCGCCCAGTCGTAGCGCAGCGGCGGCACCTCGCGGTTCTCCTTCGGCGACAGACCCTTCAACCACGCGTTGCGGGCGTGCACGATGAACATCGCGCTACCGGCGTTGGCAGATTGATCGACGAAGTTGACGAAGGTTTCGTAGTCGTTGTCCTCATCAACACCCAATCGGCACTTGACCGTGACCGGGATGTCGACCGCAGCGACCATAGCCGCCACGCACTGGGCCACCAGCACCGGCTCGCGCATCAGGCAGGCGCCGAAGCGCCCGGCCTGGACCCGATCAGAGGGGCAACCGCAGTTGAGATTGACCTCGTCGTAGCCCCAGTCCTGGGCGATGCGCGCCGCCTGCGCGAGGAGGATCGGATCGCTGCCGCCCAGCTGCAGCGCCAGCGGATGCTCGCTGCCGTCGAACCCGAGCAGGCGCTCGCGATCGCCGTGGATCACCGCGTTGGCGTGGACCATCTCGGTGTACAGCCGTGCGCCCGGTGCCAGCAGCCGGTGGAAGTACCGGCAATGGCGGTCGGTCCAGTCCATCATCGGGGCGACGGACAGGCGCAGGGAGGCGGCGTAACGGGCGGTGGCGGACGTCATCGGGCGGCGTATCGGGGAAAGACCGGCATTGCCAGTGAGATCAATAGTTTACACCGCCGGCCTGAACAACACGGCCGGCGGCGTGGTGGCCCGCGGCGACGCTACTGTCCGCGTGCCCGGCTCTGCGCCTGCTCCTGTTCCTGTGCCTGCTGGCCGAACTGCTTGTCCAGATCCTCCACCTGCCGCGTGCTGGCTTCCACCGGCTGCGACACGGCTTGGTTGCGATCCACGAAGGTCCGCACCGAGGCCGGATCGCCCACCGTGCCCTGCACCGCGAACAAGCCGCTGCCATCGGGCCGAGCAACCACGTGGTCGATCTGGCGCATGCCCGTGACCTTGCTTTCGTAGGCGAGCTGGCCGGCGGCGCGTTCGGTTTCCTGCGGGTTGGCGAACAGCGGCGCCAGACCTGCACCGACCCGCTGCTGCTCCAGCACCTGCAGCTTTTCCAGCGCCTGCCCGAAGCGCGCATGCTCGGGATGGGACGGATCGCGCAGGCTCGGCGGCGCCGGCGGCGGTGCAATCGGGTCTGCCTTGGCCGGCTGGGCGCCCGCCCTTACCGCTGCCGGCGCGTCCAGCTGCGCCAGTGTCCTGCGACCGACCTTGCCGTCATCGTCCAGGCCATTGGCAGACTGGAACTGTTTGACCGCCGCCAGGGTGTTCTTGCCGAAGACACCATCGGCCGCCAGCGGCTTGCCGTCTGCGCCCTGATACCCCAGCGACGACAGCTTCCCCTGCAACGCCTTGACCTCGTCGCCGCGCTCGCCCTGGATCAGCACGCCATCGGCCATCGGGGTGGTCCGCGCGGCGTGCGCGGCCTGTGCTGCCTGCGGCCCCTGTGCGTGAACGGTGCCGCCCAAGGTGATGCGGTCGTTGAGCACATCGCCCAGATAGCGGCGGAACTGGTCCGGCTCCAGCTCGATATGCGCATGCACCGCCCCCGGCGTGCCGGCGTCGGACTGGCGGATCAACGGCGCACCGTATTCGACGAAGTCGCCGGTCTTGTACGGCGTGGTACCGCGCGCGCCATGCAGCACCTGGCCCACCAGTTCGCGCTGCGGGTCGCCCGGGGGATGGCTCCAGATGCTGATGGAGTTCCACTTGTCCGCGTTGACCTGGACGTAGCCGGCGACGGGGTTGGGGATCATCACGCGGCGGACGCCGTCCGGGTCGGTCAGGATCAGATCCTTGTGGACCAGCGGGATGCCATTTCTATCACCCCGGGTACGAACAGTTTCCAGTTCGCCTTCCACGATCTGCGACGGACGGTCGGCCTTGCTGGCGTTGCCGGTCCGCACCGCTTCGCTGTTGGCGTTGGGGTGGTGGATCTTCATCTCGCGATATGCCGCCTCACCCGACGTGCCGTGGGCAATGACCCGGTTGGCGGTGACGTTGCCGAACGGTTCCACGAGGGTGATGCGGTCGCCACCGGGCGCGGCGGCCGGCCGGGCGCCGCCGTGCGCGGCGTCAGGACTGGCCTGTCGCTGCGGCGGGACGGCCTCACTGCGTGGCGGCGTGGCCGCCGGCTCACGCACCGCGCCAGCCAGTGCGGCAAGCGTGGCACGCCCGGCTTTTCCATCCTCCTGCAGTCCCTGCGCTTTCTGGAACTCACGCACTGCGTGCTGTGTATTGGCGCCGAAATTGCCGTCAGGGTTCAACGCCTGCCCGTCCTTGCCGGTGTAGCCGGCCTGGACCAGCTTCTGCTGCAACGCCTGGACCTCGGCGCCCCGCTCGCCCTGCACCAGCATCCCATCGGCCATCGCTGCACGACCGCCACGCGCTGCGGACGGACGATGCGCCGGCTCGCCGAAGGCCTGCTCGTAGCTCTTGCCCTGGTAATTCTGCGGCGCGTGGTTGACATGGTCGTAGCGCGCCAGGGAGACCAGCTCGGCCTTCTCATTGAGCGCGCGGTCGCGCAACGCGTCCCATTGTTTCGGGGAACTCTCGAAATGCCTTTGCACGTTGGCGTGCTTGTAATCCTGCACGGCACGCACGATCTGCTCATCGGTCAGCGCGGCGAGGTTGAAGTCTTTTCCATGCGCTTCGGCAAGCCCCTTCTGGAAAACCGGCAGAGTGAGTCCCCGATACTGCACCGATGTACTCCACAGCGCGTCCTGCACCGCCGGACCGCGCCCGGAGAGGTCCACGCCGGCCTTCTGCAGGCGGCTCATCTGAACGTCGTAATACTTGTGCTGGATGAAGTCGTGCTGGTC
Organism: Stenotrophomonas sp. Ste86; assembly: GCF_024519465.1. Classification (GTDB taxonomy): domain Bacteria; phylum Pseudomonadota; class Gammaproteobacteria; order Xanthomonadales; family Xanthomonadaceae; genus Stenotrophomonas. The sequence goes on from NZ_JALJRW010000011.1 coordinate 23,647, forward strand.
CTGTGCAAAGCCCGCAGGGTCGGCCTTGGCGACCTCTTTCCAGCGCTCGGTGAAAGCCGGTGTACCCGGCTGCAGACCCGCAAATCGGTTGCCGTAGCGGGAGCTCGCCACATACTCCGCCGCGCCGCCCACGTTGGTGGCGTACTGGTAGCTGCCGTACGACACGCCACCATGATCGCCTGTCCCGGTGGACACATGACCAGGACCACGGCCGCTGGTTTCAAAATGCGCGGAGGTCTGGCCGCGGTGCCAGTGTTCCATCCTTTGCTTTGCCTCAGTCACGACATCCATTTGCGGCACTCCTTCGCTGGGGTTTACTTCGACGTGATGGACGTGAGCTCATCGGCGCGGTTGGCCATGCGGTTGAGCCGGCACGATTGCGCATCCAGCATCTGACCCTGCCCCTCTTCTTCGGGGTTCCAGGTGCAGTAGCGATCGGTGTCGTCCATGTAGGCCGCCTGCGCGTCCATCAGCGCATCCTTCTCCTTGCCATCCGGGCCTTCCACGATCTTGGCGAACGCGGCGCGCAGACGGCTGCGCTGATAGGCGAACTCTTCATCGCCACACGCCTGCAACGCAGGCGTAGCACCTCCGCTGGCATCCACGCAGGTGTCGTACGACGGGCGGAGATTTGCCTTCCGGTAGGAATCATCGGGGCGGCGCGGCGACACGTCGTCGTCCATGGCAGCAGCGGCCGTGCTTTCAACCTCAGGGGCCTGCTGCGGGGCGGGCCGGTGCACCTCGGCAGGTGCGGACGTGGCAGCGCCGGGCGATGCGACCGCTCCGGCCGGCGTGGCCTGACCGGAATCGGATGCGTGACACGCAACCAGCCCGATGCTCAGGACCAGGGCCGTCCAGCGACGCCGGCCGACGATGGCGCGGTGACACTCAGAACCTTTGCGCAACATCTGCATTTTGTGCTTCTCCTTTTGAGTGCCAGACGGCGCCGGCACGACTGTCTACTGTCGTGTTTCCATTCTGCGCAGCTTCCTGTTGCGACGCTGCGATCCGGGGCCAGCGGGTTGCCGATTGCCCGCGGCGACACTGCTTCGGCCCAGGACCTCACCGGCGCATCCCGAGTCTGCGTTGCGAGGGATCACCTCAACGTGAGCGCTTCCAGTTGATCGGCGCGATTGGCGGTACGGTTGATCCGGCACGACTGTGCATCCAGCATCTGGCCTTGGCCGTCTTCGACCGGGTTCCAGCTGCAGTGACGTTTCGTATCGAGCATGTAGGCGGCCTGGTCGTCCATCACCTCATCCTTGAACCGACCATCCGGACCGTCGGCGATCTTGCCAAATGCCTCGACCATGCGGTGCTCCTGCCAGGCAAGCTCCTCATCGCCACACGCCTGCAACGCGGGCGTCACCGCATCGCTGGCATCCACGCACGCGCTGTAGTGCGGGCGCAGGTTGGCGCGGCGGTAGGAATCGTCGGGGACATCGGGGCCCATATCCTCTGCCTCCATGGCGAGGTCGGCGGCGGACAGTCCATGGGATGGCTGCCCTGCGGCCTGCGCCTGTTGGGCGGCGGATGTCGGCACTGCCGCGGGCACCGGCGCGGCCGCGCTGGAGGAGGCAGCGGGGCCGGTCGGCGTGCCCTCGCCGGCGTGAGGGGCCTGGCAGGCAGCGAGGGAAAAGCCCAACGCCAAGGTCATCCAACGTCCCTTCCCGGAGCCGATGAATGGAATGTCCCTACGATTGCGCTCTGCCTGCATTACCAACCTCTCCTTGTTGATGGCCGCATGGCCTGCCACATCAGCGAAACGCCGGACTGGCGTCCTGCCAGCGGCGACGCAGACGCGTCGTCGGGGCGATTGTAAATCACCCACGGCGAACGGGCTGACTTGGGCGCGCGGCCGCTGGCAGGCCCGCGCGAATCAGACGTGCCTGATGGATCGAGTGGGCGCATGCGGCTCCTAATCATCGGCTCGACGGATGAAAGGGACCCTGCATGCTCAGGATGTTGGTGATGGGAGGGGATGAGCGCAGGCGACAGGGCATTGCCCGATCCATTGGACGGCGCGGTCCCATCCGCGTGGAGCTCGCCGGACGCCTGGAATGCGGCATCGGCCTGCTGGAGTGGCGACGCTACGATCTTGTGGGCGCGTTCGCCGAGCGCCAGTTGGGGGCGCGCTTTGCCGAGGCCTGTATGTTGCAGCAGATCGCGCCGCAGCTGGTGATCTTCGGGCAGTGGTTGCAGGGCGCGCGGCTCAGCGTTGAGAGCGACATGCGACGGGCCGGGCTGCCGCCGCCGATCTTCGTGCCGGGCACGGTCAATGAAGATGATCCGTCGGCGTTCTGGAAGTCGCTGGTCGGCAGTATCCTGCGCGGCAATGGCACGGGCGAGGTGCAGACGGCGCCATGCCGCGCGCCCTGTGCCGCAGGGGCGCGCGCCGAGGCCGGCGAATGACCTGGTCGCAGTGGTCTTCACCGCCGACCATCGCAACAGCGGACAATGGGCCATCGCAGCCCCACGCCCAGAACACCCATGACTGCCCTGCTTCGCCCCCACACCTTCGACCCCACCACCGAGCAGGGCGTGCTGCGCCTGTCCATCGCCGCCTCGCTGACGATGGCCGCCGCGGCGGTGGGGTTCGGCCTGCTGGCCAACTCCTCGCTGATCATCTTCGATGGCATCTACGGGCTGATCGATGTGGTGATGACCTGGTTGTCGCTGCTGGTGGTGCGCCTGATCAGCCTCTCCACGAACGTGGATGCCTTGCAGTCGCGCTTGAACCAGCGCTTCACCATGGGCTTCTGGCACCTGGAGCCGATCGTGCTGGGCGTAAGCGGCACGCTGATGATCGGGGCGGCGCTGTATGCGGCGGTCAATGCGGTGGATGCGCTGATGTCGGGCGGGCGCGAGATCGCGCTGGGGCCGGCGATCCTCTTCGCAGTGATCTCGATCGTCGCCGAAACCGGATTGGCGCTGTTCGTGCGCCGCGCCAACCGGACCATCGGCTCGGAGTTCATCGCACTCGATGCGAAGAACTGGGTGGTGGCCGCAAGCATGTCCGCCGCCTACCTGGTCGCCTTCGTCGGTGGCTGGCTGCTGGGCGGAACACCGTGGGCGTGGCTGGTGCCGTACATCGATCCGGCGATCCTGCTGGTGGTCTGCCTGTTCGTGATGGTGGCCCCGCTGGGCACGGTGCGCCAGGCGCTGAAGGACATCCTGCTGATCACGCCGCTGGACCTGCAGGCGCACGTGGATGCAGTGGCGCGCGCCATCGTGGCCCGGCACGGTTTCCTCGAGTACCGCAGCTACGTGGCCAAAGTCGGGCGTGGCGAGCAGATCGAGCTGTTCTTCGTCGTGCGCGCCGATGACCCGCCGCGTGCGCTGATCGAGTGGGACCGGTTGCGCGATGAGATCGGCGAGGCGCTGGGTGAGGAATCGACGGACCGGTGGTTGACGATCATGTTCACCACCGATCGGGAGTGGGCGATCTGACGCGCAGCCACCCGATAGGATCGGCAAAGGTGAGCCGGCTGCACGATCGAGACTCGGAATTGGGCGAAACGACGTCGCTGTCGTAGCTTCTTGATGCCGCCAGTTTTGCGCGGCGAAACACATTGAATTTTCGATGTGACGAAAAAGGAGCAGGCCCAATGAGAAAACAACTGCCCTTACTGCTTGCCATGTGCCTCACCACTGCCGGGATCGCGTCACTGTCATCGGCAGCGTCTGCATCGGGAACGACCGTCATGGTGATCAGTCACACCTACCAGGCAGAACAGGTCGAGGGCGCCAGAATTCTGGACTGGATCGCGGCCCGATCCCCGGATCGTGCGCCGATAGGCCGGAATGGTGTTGTCACTGTCGAACGGATGAGTCACTTCATCGGTGCGATACGTAGCGCATCGGACACCCCCTTGCCTCCCGGCGGTCTTCCCGAAACCGGTTATCCCGGCGGGCAATACAACGTGGAGAACACGCTGCCTGATGGCACGCGCCAGAGCTGGAGCTACCGATGGGTGGAACCATCAAGCGGCCACGGCGGTCGCTGGGACCTAACTGGCTACACGTACCGGATGGGCCACGATTTCCCAACGGACCCGCGTTAACAGGCGTCGATGCGATAGACCGGCGGAACCTCGTCGGTTTATCCGCTGCGGTACTAAGCGGCGTACAGGTCTTCAAGCCTGCAGAGCCTGCTTCCACTGCCGCGGTGAATGCCCGGTCTGCGCCTTGAACGCGCGCGACAACGCCGCCTCGCTGCCGTAGCCGACGTCCACGGCGATGCGCTTGAGCGGCTGCCCCTTGCGCAAGGCCTGCTGCACCAGCCGCGTGCGCCAGCCCTGCAGATACTGGCCCGGGGTACTGCCGATGGTGTCGCGGAAGCTGTCGGCGAAGGCGCTGCGCGACATGCCGGCGCGATGGGCGAGCGATTCCAGCGTCCAGTCATCGGCCGGGGCCTCGTGCATGGCCACCAGTGCATGGCGCAGGCGCGGATGGGCCATGCCGGCGAGCAGTCCAACACGCAGTTGGCCGCTTTCCATCAGCGCGCGCAGGATCTGGATCAGCACCACTTCAAACAGGCGGTCGAGCAACGCCTGGCGGCCACAGCGCTGGGCGAAGGCTTCTTCGAACAGCAGCGACAGTACCGGCTGCCCACCGTACAACGCGTCCAGTGGCAGGCAGATCACCGTAGGCAGCGCGGCAGCGACGGGATTGTTGCCGCCGCCTTCGAACTGCAGATGCGCGCAGGCGAAATCGGCGCCGCGCCGGGCGTCGGTGACGAAGCGGTGGGCGAGCGGGCGCGGGTACAGCAGTACGCTGGGCCGGTCGATCTGCAGCACGCTGCCGTCGGCATGCTCCACACGCACCTGTCCGTCGCGGATGAGGTGCAGCTGGCCGCGTTCGCCGTCGGCGGCCAGGTCGTTGATGCCGCACAACGGGCCGGCGTGGAAGACCTCGGCGCTGACCGCAAAGCGGCTGAGCAGGGATTGCAGGCGATCGACCATGCTGGACTCTTGATCAAGTTTGGTAGACGAAATGTAACCCACCGTACCCAAGGATGGGTCAAAGTACCCCTGCCAACTGGCTCACCCCCCGTCCATCCCGCAGGAGATTCCCATGTCCATCGAAACCATTCTGTACACCGCCACTGCCACCGCCACCGGCGGCCGTGAAGGCCACGCCACCTCCTCCGACAATGTCCTGGACGTGCAGCTGTCCACCCCGCGCGAGCTGGGCGGCGCCGGCGGCCCGGGCACCAACCCGGAACAGCTGTTCGCCGCCGGCTATTCGGCCTGCTTCCTGGGCGCGCTGAAGTACGTGGCTGGCCAGGCCAAGGTCGCCCTGCCGGCCGAAACCACGATCACCGGCAAGGTGGGGATCGGGCAGATTCCGACCGGCTTCGGCATCCAGGCCGAGCTGCAGATCAACGTGCCGGGCCTGCCGCGCGAGCAGGTCGAAGAACTGGTGCAGAAGGCCCACATCGTCTGCCCGTACTCCAACGCGACCCGCGGCAACATCGATGTGACCCTGACCGTGCTCTGAGCGCGGCACAAGCGGTTCTGATCGGCCTGCGGCGGGCCGGGCGATGCCCGGTCCGCCGCAGTGGTTTTCACCGTCAGGCATGTGACGGCAGCCGTCAGACAGGCTTCGTATACTCGGCCACCAACGATGGAAAGGTGGAGCACTACATGCTGGCCCAGTACACCCGTATTCCCCTGCGCGCCCTGCTGCTGGCAGGCCTGGTGGCCAGTGCCACCGCGACCGCTGCAACCGCGGCGGCCCCCGCCGCCTCCAAGGGCGTCAGCGCGTCCTACACCAGCTGCGAACAACGCGCCCACGGTGCGATCGAACAGGCTGCGTGCATCTCCCAGGAGAAGACCCGCCAGGACCAGCGCCTGAACCGGGTCTACAAGCAGTTGCAGGCACGCCTCGATGCGCCGCGCAAAGCCAAGCTGGTCGCCGCGCAGCGCGCCTGGCTGACCTCGCGCGAGCTCGATGGCCGCCTGGAAGCGGTGCTGTATGACGATTCGCAGCCCGGCAACCTCCAGGGCAGCCAGACCGACATGCTGCGCCTGAGCGCACGCGCCGACCAGTTGCAGCGGTACCTCGACCTGCTCGACTGATCGCAGGCGCCTCCTCTCCTACGACACAAGGATGTATGTCATGCCCACCAACATCGACACGCACAATCTGGATGCCACCTCCGGCGCGGTGTATTTCTCCGTCGGGCGTGGCACCGAAGGCGGACCGGCTTCCTACCACCTGGCCATTGCCGGCATCACCCAGGGCCTGCGCGAGCCGGACTGGGGCGTGGTCGGCAGCGTGGCGCAGAACAGCGGCTACAGCCTGGGCGCGATCCAGGTCGACTTCGGCCAGCGTGGCCGATGGCCGGTGGGCGCGATCGAAAGCCGCCCGCTGCAGGCCGGCGAGCAGACCTACGTGGATGCGGTGATCGACCAGGCGCAGGCCTATGCGAAGAGCCACAACCTGCCCTTCACCGAGGACCGCGCCGACCTGCGTGCGGACCTGCTCAGCCATGGCAATGGCCTGCAGGGTCGCAGTTCGATCCGCTTCCTCGACGAAGGCACCCGCGACAGCATCAACGCGTGGGCAGGGTCGAACGAAGGCAAGCAGTGGATCCACAGCCACATCGATTATCCGCAGGTGCGCAACGCGACCAAGACCGCGATGGACATCGTGGATGCGCATGGCAGCCAGATTACCGAGGCGCACCGCTTCGAGGCGATCAGCCTGCTGGCCAAGACCGCCAACCAGCTCCCCAGCCAGCTGCCGCGACTGCAGAAGGTGCTCGAGGACGGCGGCGACTACCAGGCGCTGCGCGACGAAGCCAGCGACATCCGTTCCCGCTACCGCTACTACGACGGCCCCAAGGCCGCCGACATCGCGGTGGGTTACGAAGATGCCTACGCGACCAACAAGGACGCGATGGATCGGGCGCACACCAAGGTGAGCAGCCCGGACTATTCGCCCGGTGGCGAGGGCCGCGATCCGGACATCCGCACCGCGCTGGAGCACATCCAGCCGGCCAGGCCCGCTGCGGCGTCGCAGGTGCTCAAGGAAGGGTCGCAGGGCAAGCAGGTGGGCAAGCTGGAAGCCAATCTATCGGTGCTTGGCTATACCGATGCCGAGGGCAAGCCAATGAACGCGGACAAGCGTTTCGATGCCGATACGCGCCAGGCGGTGGAAGCGTTCCAGCGCGCGCACGGGCTGGAGCCGGTGGATGGCAAGGCCGGCCCGGCAACGCTGGCGGCAATCGACCGCGAAGCGCGCCAGCTGCAGACCGAGCTGGCCGCGCAGGGTCATACCGACGCCAAGGGACGGCCGCTCGGCGTCGATGGTCACCTGGGCGCGGGCACCCGCGAAGCGGTGACGTCCTACCAGACCGCGCATGGTCTGGAGGCCACCGGCGTGGTCGATGCGGCCACCCGCGCGGCGATGGCCACGCCGGCCGCGCCACAGCGCGATGGCGCGCAAGCACCTGCTGCGGCGCCCGCCCAGCCCGAAGGCACTGGCGTGCGCCCGTTGTCCGATCCGGGCAATCCGCAGCACGTGCTGTACATGGAAACGCTGATGCGCGTGCATGAAGCCGAAGCGGCACGCGGCATTCCCTCCGGCCAGCACAGCGAACGCCTGGCCGGCGCGCTGACCGTGGAAGCGGTACGCGCCGGGCAGCACACCATCGACCGGGTGGAGTTCAACCAGGACGGTTCGATGGCGCGCACGGTCCAGGCCAATGCGATGCGCGACGAATCGGCGTTGAACCGCAACGGGGCGCCGGTGCCGACCGCCGAGGCGGTGAACCAGTCCCTGCAGGACAGCAGCGAGCGTGCGCAGGTCGCCGGTGACCAGCAGCGCGAGCAGCGCCAGATCGACCAGCAGACCCAGCAGCACGGTCCGCGCACCGCGATGGCCTGAGCCGCCTGCAAAAAAATGGGCGGCTACCTGGCGTTGAAGCCGGGCAACCGCCCATCCCACCGCGGTGGATCCCGAGGCACTGCCACGGGATACGTCTGGTTCCGGGGCACCGACCGATGGCTCCCACGGAGATTCCCCGGTAGTGCCGGCCGCGGGCCGGCTCCACGCATACTTCAGGGTTCACGAGGTCGCCGGCCAACGGCCGGCACCACCCGTTATTTTTCGTTCGCGATCAGCTGCACGACGCTGGAGAAATCCAGCTTGCCGCGGCCGGCCTGGTGGTTCATCGAATACAGGTTGCGGGCCAGTTCGCCCAGCGGGATGGAGGCACCGACGCTCATCGCCGCTTCCACCGCCAGGCCCATGTCCTTGAGCATCAGGTCACTGCCGAAACCGCCGCTGTAGCCGCGCGATGCCGGTGCGTTTTCGAGTACACCCGGCCACGGGTTGCACACTTCGGTGGCCCAGCTGCGGCCGGTGCTGACCGCCATCATCTGCGAGAGCACCTTCGGGTCCAGCCCGTGGGCCACGCCGAGGGCGATCGATTCGCCAGTCACGGCCATGATCACGCCAAGGGCCATGTTGTTGCACAGCTTGGCGACCTGGCCGGCACCGCTGGCACCGACGTGGAAGATGTTCTTGCCCATCGCCTGCAGCAACGGGCGCGCGCGCTCGAGCGCATCGGCTTCGCCACCGACGATGAAGGTAAGGGTGCCGGCCTGGGCGCCGGCGGTGCCGCCGGAGACCGGCGCGTCCAGCATCTGCAGGCCACGCGCGGCAGCGGCCTCGGCGACCTTGCGCGCGGTGGCCGGGGCGATCGTGCTGCAGTCGATGACCAGCGCGCCGCTGGGGATGTCGGCGAGCAGGCCATCATCACCGAGGTAGACACCTTCGACATGGCGACTGGCCGGCAGCATCGAGATCACGATCTCGGCGTCGGTCAGCGTATCCAGCGCGGAGTGCGCGGCGGCGGCGCCGGCGTCGACCGCCGCCTGCACGGCGGCAGGCACCAGGTCGAACACGCGCACGGCGTGGCCAGCCTTGGCCAGGTTGGCGGCCATCGGGCCACCCATGTTGCCCAACCCGATGAATGCAATACGGCTCATGCGAGGCTCCTTTCAGGAACGGTGGTACCGAGGTCGGCGAGCGGATGCGCGGCGTCGGACCAGGGGGATGCGAAGAAGGTCTGGGCCCACGGCGCGGTGGCGTCAGCCAGGGCGCGTGGCTGCCACTGCGGGTTGCGGTCCTTGTCGATCAACAGGGCGCGGATGCCTTCGGCGAAATCGCCGTGGGCGGCGGCATGCAGGGCGGCGATGTACTCGAGGCGATAGACCTCGGCCAGCGACAGGCCCTCGGCCAGGCGCTGCAGCTCGAAGGCGAGCCGGGCCGAGCCGGGCGCACCGGCGGCGAGCGTGGCCTGTGCGGTTTTCAGCCAGGCGTCCTCGGTCTCCAACGCGAGGACCGCATCGACGATGGCAACCACATCGCCGCCGTCACACAGCGCATCGATGGCGGCCGCGTTGCGCAGCAGCGGGCCGGTGGCAGCGTCGCTGGCATGCTGCTGCAGCAGTGCGCTGAGCTGGTCGTGGTTACGCTTGGCCTCGGTGCTCCAATGCACCTCGGCGAGGGCGGCGAGCACGGCCTCGCGCTGCGCCTCGGCGATGTGGATGTCGGCCAGGCCGGCGTAGATGGCGTCGCCAGCATTGAGCGGTGCGCCAGTCAACGCCAGGAACAAGCCGCCCCGGCCCGGCACGCGCGGCAGCAACCAGCTGCCGCCCACGTCGGGGAACAGGCCCACGGTGATCTCAGGGAACGCCAGCCTGGAGCGCTCGCTGACCACGCGGTGGCTGGCGCCGGACATCAGCCCGATGCCACCGCCCATGACGATGCCATGGCCCCAGCACAGGATCGGCTTGGGATAGGTGTGGATGGCGTAATCGACGCGATACTCGACGTCGAAGAATTCGGCGGCATAGGCGTTGTCGCGGATGTCGGTGCTGCCGCTGGCGCGGTAGTCGACCATGCTGCGATACAGGCTGTGCAGGTCACCGCCGGCGCAGAAGGCTTTCTCGCCCGCGCCCTGCAACACCACCAACGCGATGCCGTCATCGTTGGCCCAGGCCTGCAGCCGCTCGCGCAGCAGGTGCGCCATCGGCAACGAGAAGCCATTGAGCGTGCGCGGGGCATTGAGCGTGGCGATGCCGATGCGCGTGCCATTGTCGGCAGCGCGCTCTTCGAACAGCACCGGTGCTTCGTCGCTGGCGACGGCGCTGCTCATGCGTTCTTCCACTGCGCGGCGCGCTTTTCCAGGAAGGCGCTCACGCCCTCGACCTGGTCGGCGCTGTCGAACAGATCGACGAAGGCTTCGCGCTCGGCGACCAGCGCCGAGGCATGGGTGCCGGTGCGGGTGGCCTGCACCAGGGTCTTGCAGGCGGCGATGCTGGCCGGGCTCTGCTTGCCGGCCTTGTGCGCCCACTCCAGCGCCAGCGCCTTGGCGGCGCCCTTGCCTACCTTCTCTTCGACCAGGCCGATGCGCAGCGCGGTGTCTGCATCGATGCGCTCGCCGAGCAGGATCATGCGCTTGGCCCAGCCTTCGCCGACCAGGCGCGGCAGGTTCTGGGTGCCGCCGGCGCACGGCAGCAGGCCGACGGTGGCCTCCGGCAATGCAACCTGGGCGTGTTCTTCGATGATGCGCAGGTCGCAGGCCAGCGCACATTCCAGGCCGCCGCCCATCGCATAGCCGTTGATCGCGGCGATGGACACGCCACGGAAACCGGACAGGGCTTCAAAGGCTTCGCCGAAGCGACGTGCAGCTTCGCGTGCGGCAGCCTTGTCGCCTGACGCGAACTGCTTCAGGTCGGCGCCGGCCGAGAAGAACTTCTCGCCGTCACCGGTGATCACCAGCGCGTAGATGGCCTTGTCGGCATTGAGCGCGCCAACCAGGTCGCGCAGCGCGGACAAGCTGGGCACGGTCCAGGTGTGGGCCGGCGGGTTGTTGAGCGTGATGACCGCGACGTGGCCGTCGGCCTCGACCTTCAGGCCGACATGTTCATGCGTACGCCAATCCATCATCGCAGTTCCTCTTCGGTGTTGAGCAGGTGGCGGGCCACGATCACCCGCATGATCTCGTTGGTGCCTTCCAGGATCTGGTGCACGCGCGAATCGCGCAGCAGCCGTTCGATCGGATATTCGCGGATATAGCCGTAGCCACCGTGGATCTGCAGCGCCTCGTTGCAGATGTTGAAACCGGCATCGGTAGCGAAGCGCTTGGCCATGGCGCACCACACGTTGGCATCGCTGGCCCCGGCATCGAGCTTGCGCGCGGCGGTGTGCACCATCTGGCGCGCGGCGACCAGTTCGATGGCCATGTCGGCCAGCTTGAACTGCAATGCCTGGAACTCGGCCAGCGCCTTGCCGAACTGGCGGCGCTCGCCCATGTAGCGGCGCGCCGCATCCAGTGCGCCCTGGGCCGCACCCAGCGAGCAGGCGGCGATGTTGATCCGCCCGCCATCCAGACCCTTCATGGCCAGCTTGAAGCCGCCACCCTCCTCTCCCAACAGGTGGCTGACCGGGACGCGCACGTTCTCGAAGGTGATGCCGCGGGTGGGCTGGCTGTTCCAGCCCATCTTCTCTTCCTTGCGGCCGTAGCTGATGCCCGGCAGGTCGGCCGGCACCGCGATCGCGCTGATGCCACCTGCGCCGGCACCGCCGGTGCGCGCCATCACCACCAGCAGTTCGGTGGCACCGGCGCCGGAGATGAAGGCCTTGGACCCGTTCAACACGTAGTGGTCGCCATCGCGCACCGCGCTGGTCTTCAGCGAGGCTGCATCCGAGCCGGCACCCGGCTCGGTCAGGCAGTACGAAGCCAGCTTGGTGCCGGACGAGAGGTCTGCACCCCACTCCGCACGCAGGCTCTCCTGGCCCCACTTGGCCACCATCCACGACGCCATGTTGTGGATGCTGACATAGGCCGCCGTGGACGGATCCACGTTGGCGAGCTCCTCGATGACGACGGCGGCGTCCAGACGGCTCAGGCCGCTGCCACCTACCTCGGGGTCCATGTACAAACCGCAGAACCCGAGTTCCCCTGCCTTGGCGATCGCCTCGCGCGGAAAGATGCCCTCCGCATCCCATCGCGCGGCGTGCGGCGCCAGTTCGGCCTGGGCGAAGTCGCGCGCGGCCTCTCTATAGGCCTGCTGCGCTTCGTCCAGTTCCGTCGTCATCGAGTGGCTCATGGTCGAACTCCGTCGTTGCTTACTTCAGGCTGATGGTGGTGTTGACGCCATGACCCAGCGTCTCGTCATCGAACCAGCGCGAGGTGATCGTCTTGGTCTGGGTGTAGAACATCACCACCTGCTTGCCGTACGGGCCCAGGTCGCCGAGCTTGGACGCGCGCGAACCGGTGAACGAGAACAGCGGCACCGGCACCGGGATCGGCACGTTGATGCCGACCTGACCGACGTCGATGTCTTCCTGGAACTTGCGGGCAGCCGCGCCGGACTGGGTGAACAGCGCAGTGCCGTTACCGTTCGGGTTGGCGTTGATCAGTGCGATGGCGTCTTCGAGCGTCTCCGCTTCCAGGATCACCAGCACCGGCCCGAAGATTTCCTCGTCGTACACGCGCATGCCCGGGGTGACGCCGGCGAAGATGGTCGGGCCAACGAAGTTGCCCTTCTCGAAGCCGTCCACCTGCGGGTTGCGGCCGTCGAGCACCAGCTTGGCGCCCTGCTCCACGCCCGAGGCGATCAGGCCTTCGACGCGTTCACGCGCGGCGCAGGAAATCACCGGGCCGACATCGGTACCGCTGACGCTGCCCGCGCTGACCTTGAGCGTCTTCGCCTTGGCGACCAGGTCCGGCACCCACTCCCGCGCTTCGCCGACCAGCACCAGGGTGGAGGCGGCCATGCAGCGCTGACCGGCGGCCCCGAAGGCAGCGCCAACCATCGCGTTGAGGCTCTGTTCCTTGTTCGCGTCCGGCAATACCACTGCGTGGTTCTTGGCGCCCATCATGCACTGCACGCGCTTGCCGGCCAGCGAGGCGCGGTTGTACACGTGGGTGCCGACGCGGGTGGAACCGACGAACGAGACGGCCTTGATATCCGGGTGGTCGCAGATCGCGTTGACCACGTCTTCGCCGCCGTGGACGACGTTGAGCACGCCCTTGGGAATGCCCGCTTCCAGCGCCAGTTCGACCAGGCGCATGGTGACCATCGGGTCCTGTTCGGACGGCTTGAGGATGAAGGTGTTGCCGGTGGCGATGGCCATCGGGAACATCCACAGCGGAATCATCGCCGGGAAGTTGAACGGGGTGATGCCAGCGCACACGCCCAGCGGTTGCAGCAGGGTGTAGGTGTCCACCCCGTTGGCGACGTTGTTGGCCAGCTCGCCCAGCTGCAGGTTGCCGATGGCGGCGGCATGCTCGACCACTTCCAGGCCGCGGAACACATCGCCTTCGGCATCCGGCACGGTCTTGCCCTGCTCGGCGGAGAGGATATGGGCCAGCTCGCTCATGTTCTCGCGGATCAGCTGCTGGTACTTCAGGAAGATGCGCGCGCGGGTGCCGATCGGGGTCTTGCGCCAGGTCTTGAATGCTTCTTTGGCACAGGCCACGGCGGCATCGACTTCGCCGGGGGTGGCGAACGGCACCTGGGCCAGCACGTCCTGGGTGGCCGGGTTGACCACGTTCTGCCAATGCGAGCTGGTCGATTCGATGAACTGGCCATCGATCAACATGCGGATACGGGGCGCTGCAACAGTCATGGACAATCCCGGCGGGTCGAAAGTTGTTGGCATTATTCACAGTGCCACCCTCGATTTCCGGCCTGTATGCGCTTAATCTGGCCAATGCCCGCTACGATTCTTGTGAATTCTGTGAATAGCCAGCCCGTCCAACGCCAGATCGGCCTGCGCCTGCTCAAGCTGCGCGAGCAGCGCGGCTACAGCCAGATCGCGCTGGCGCGGGCATTGGGGCTGTCGGCCAGTTACCTGAACCAGATCGAGCGCAACAAGCGCCCGCTCACCCCCGCGGTGCAGGCCAGGCTGCGTGAGGTATTGGGCGACGTTACCGACCTGTTCGACGTAGATGAGCCCGGCGCGCTGCAGGAGGCCCTCGGTGAGACGCTGCGCGACCTGGGCCTGGACGATGTAAGCAGCACCGAGCTGCGCGCGATGGCCGGCAACCTGCCACAGGTGAGCCGCGCCCTGCTCGACCTGCACCGCCGGCACCTGATGCTGCGCGAGCATGCCGCCGCGCTGGAGTTCCAGCTGGGCGATGTGCATGCCGGGCAGGCGTTACCGGCCGGGGACCAGGTGCGCGACTTCTTCAACCGCATGCACAACCACATCCCCGAGCTGGACGACCTGGCCGAGCAGTTGTTCGGCGAGTGGGGGCTGGTGGCCGGGCATGTCGCCCCCCGCCTGCGCCAGCTGCTGGCCGACCGCCACGGCGTGCTGGTCGAAGTGGCGCCGCTGCAGGCCGGGCGCGAGAAGCGGGTCTACGATGGCGGCAGCCGCACGCTGTGGCTGCCGGACTATCTGGAACCGGGCCAGCAGGCGTTCCAGATGGCGGCCGAGCTGGCGTTGCTGGGCTATGCAGCGCAGATCGATGCGGTGATCGCGCGCGCGGGCTTCCGCGACGCGGAGCAGATCGCGCAGGCGCGGATCGGCATGTCCAACTACTTCGCGGGTGCACTGGTGATGCCGTATGCGCAGTTCCTGCGCGCCGCCGAGCACAGCGCCTACGACATCGATGCGCTGGCCCATCGCTTCGGCGTGGGCTTCGAGGCCGTCTGCCATCGCTTGAGCACGCTGGCGCGACGCAGCGCACCCGGCCTGCCGTTCTTCTTCATCCGCGTGGACCGCGCCGGCAATGTCTCCAAGCGGCATTCGGCCACCGATTTCCACTTCTCACAGGTGGGCGGCTCGTGCCCGCTGTGGATCGTCTACGAGGCGTTCAACCAGCCCGGCCGGGTGCTGACCCAGACCGCGCGCATGCCCGACGGGCGCCGCCACTTCTGGCTGGCGCGGCAGGTAAGCAGCGGTCCGATCGGGCATGGGCAGCCGCGCAAGACCTTCGCCGTGGCGCTGGGCTGCGATCTGCAGCATGCCGAGCGGCTGATCTATTCGCGCGGCCTGGACATCCAGAGCCCGGGCAACTCGGTGTCGATCGGGCCGGGCTGCCGGGTGTGCCCGCGCGAAGATTGCATGCAACGCGCCTTCGCGCAGCTGCCCGGCCGAAGGTAGAGTCGACCGTTGGTCGACTTGCATCCAACGCCAGGAAGGCTCGACCCACCGTAGAGTCGACCGTTGGTCGACTACCCTCCGACGCCAGGAAGGTTCGACCCCGGCGTAGAGTCGACCGTTGGTCGACTTCCCTCTGACGCCAGGAAGGTTCGACCCCGGTGCGAAGAGCAGCCGACCAACGGTCGGTTTTACCGGATCGGGAAGCGCGCTGTCCCGGCTCAATAAATCGGCGTGACCTTCATCTGCGGCAGCGGGCGCGGGGCACCTTCGGTGAGGTCCGGGCCGAGGTCTTCCCAGTGTTGGCCCTGCTCGACCATGTGCCGCCACAACCGCTGCGATTCACGCCGTTTGTCCTCCGAGGTCAGCCGGTACGACGGCGGGGGCGGTTCGCCGAGGGCCACCGTCTGGTAGGCGTCGGTCCAGGCCGCCACACGCTGATCGGGATCGTCGGTGCGCGCGATTTCCAGCGTGTAGCGCTGGTAGGCCGAGGCCAGGTTGCGCCAGCGGATCCAGTAGTGGTTCTGGAAGGAGAACCCGCAGAAGCGTTCACCGGCCACGCTGCCCTTGGCGGCGATGCGGCCAAGCACATCCTGTGGCATGTCCAGGTTCATGCCGCCTTCGTCGCCGTGCAGCGATACGTGCACGATGCGGTCGCGGTAACCGGGCGCGCGGGCCTGCAGCACGTCGCGCCAGTTCTGCATGGTCGACACGATGGAGAACAGGAAGCCGGACATCTCCGCCGCGGCCAGCGGCTGGGCGATGGCATGGTAGCTGCGCTGCCAGCCCTGGCGGTTCTCGGTGGGCAGGAACACCGCCTGTTCAATCGGGTCCTTGCCCGTGTCCAGCACGCTGACCGCGTCGGCATGGCGCGGATACACCAGGTTGATGCCGAAGGTGGGCCAGCGTGGCAACGCGGCGTCGAACAGGTGGATGGGGAAGTTGCTGCTGATGCCGCCATCGGAGAACCAGCACACGCGGAAGGCAGTGATCGCCGGGCCGCAGCTCTGCCCGCCGCGGGTCAGCCCTTCCATGCTCTCGGCGACGCTACTCTTTTCGCGTCTGGTTGCTGTGTCCACCGCGGGCTCACAACGCCGCTCGCGCCGCGCCGGCTCATGCAACGGCACCGCGCTGATCAACAGCGGGAAGCTCAGGCTCATGCGCGTGGCCACCAGCACCGGCAGCCGGTCCCCATCCACCAGGCGGTAATAGTCGCGCCCGTCGATGTGCTCGGGCGCGCCGGCCTGTGCCATCAGCCAGTCCACCACGCTGGCCGGGAACAGCTGGGCGAACTCCTCGCGCACGAACCAGAAGTGCGCGGCACTGAACGGCAGCGTGCGCGGCTCGGTATGCGAGATGCAGGTGGTGATCATCTTCAGGCTGATCGCCTGCTCGGCAGCGGGTTCGCCGAGGTAGCGTGGCGCCTGGTGCAGGTCGCCGAAGGTCAGCGGTTGTCCCAGGGGTTTGCCCGACAGCGTCTGCAGGCGCTCGTGCAGCCAGTCGGTCAGCGCGGGCGTGGCGGCGCCGGCCTGGGTGCTGCCATCGCACAGGCCGAGCAGGTTGCGCCGCGCCACCCGTGCTACCCGCAGCGCCGACGCCAGCACGCCGGCGCCGTAAGCGCACAGCAGCGACGGCAGCAACGTGGCCAGTACCCCGTCCACGCCGGCGGCCAGCCAGCCGATACCGAGCAGGACGACCAGGGAGGCCAGCAGTTCGAGCGGTGCGATCGCGAACACCGCCGCGAGCAGGCAGGCGATCTTGCGCGGCAGGCTGGATTTGCCGGTGAGCATCACCAGGAGCCGGTAGGCGGTGCGCGCGCCCGGGGCCGGCTGGAACAGGCTGTAGATGAAGCCGCGCGTGGACAGTTGCGCCGATACCGCCGCCAGCCCGGGGAAGCCCACCTCATCGGCCACCGCCTCGCCGCTGTGGCGACGACGGTCGCCAAACGCCGCGGCCGCGGCAACGGCGGCGGCGATCGCCCCGGCCGAGGTGCCGCCGATGTTCTTGAAGCGGTACTGGCGGGCCAGCGACAGCACCGCGTTGGGATACACGATGCCGCTGGTGATGCCGCCCTTCATGACCAGATCGCAGTACTTGTCCGCCACGTCGCGCCCTCTGTCCACCCACCGCGCGCCCTGCCCGCGCATGCCCCCGTCCGTGGGCCTCCGGCGCCTCCGTGCTGCTGCAGTGTGGCGCCCGCGTGTGCCCGCACGGTGACGGGATGTTCAAGCGGGGCCAGGGGGACAGTATCGCCGACGGTCTTCTCAGGGCCTGAGAACGGCGCCGCCGTTACGGCTGCTTCACGCCGCCGGACTGCGGTACCCGCCGCAGCTTGGACAGGTCGTAGCCGAGCGCGGCGATACGGGCGGTGGCCTTGTTGTAGTCGGCGTCGGACATCTTCGGCGTGCGCGACATCAGCCACACGTAATCGCGCTTGCTGCGCCCCACAATGGTCTGCTGGTAGTCCGCGTCCAGGTAGACGATCACGTACTCGGCCTTGATCGGCCAGATGAACTGCATGCCCCACTCGGCCCCGTTCGTGCCCGGCTTCACCGTGCCAACCGGATGCATGGTCTTGACCGGTGCATCGAAGCTGCCCTTGCGGTAGCGGAAGGTAGTCTGGATGCGACCGTCCGGGCGCAGTGCATACGACTCGACCGCATCGAAGGCGTTGCGCTCGGGTCGGCTGGGGATATGCGCGATGACGTACCAGTCGCCCATGAAGCGCGGTACGTCCACTTCGGCCACCGGTGGGATGGGACGGGTGTTGCCGCCGCAGCCTAGCATCAGGCTGGCCAGCAGCAGCGGAACGACGGCACGGATCGACATGGCGATTTCCTCGGGGGACGTGGGATGTTCACGGGCGGGCGAACAGGTAATGGGCCACTTGCCACTGCTGGCCATTCTGGTAACCGAACAGTTCGGCACAGGCCATCCAGAACATGCGCCAGCGCTGCGCCCACAGCGCTGCCGACGGCGCGCCGTAGCATTGGCGCATGACCTCCAGCACGGCATCGCGCTCGCGATCCTGGTTGGCCAGCCAATGGTTGGCGGTGCGTTCGTAATGGGTACCGTCGAGCAGCCAGCGCTGCTGAAGGTGCAGGTGCTGCTGGAAGCACAGCAGGGTATCGGCGGCCGGCATCAGGCCACCGGTGAAGAAATGGCGGCCCATCCAGTTGTCTTCGCCGTCGGTCTCGAAGGGGTACATCAGCGTGCGATGCACGAAGATGTGCACGAACAGCTTGCCGTCCGGACGCAGCCAGCCGTGGATGCGCTGCAGCAGTTGCTGGTAGTTGCGCATGTGCTCGAACATTTCGATGGAGACGCAGCGGTCGAACGTCCCTGCGCCCAGCGTGAGGTGGTTGACGTCGTGGGTGAGCACGGTGACGTTGACCAGGCCGCGCAGGCGGCACTGCGCCTGGATGTGCTCGCGCTGGCTGTTGGAGTTGGACACGGCGGTGATGCGCGCATTCGGATAGTGCTCGGCCATCCACAGCGTCAGCGAGCCCCAGCCGCAGCCCAACTCCAGGATGTCCTGGCCATCGGCAAGCTGCGCGCGTTGCCCGTACAGCGCCAGCATCGCCTCTTCCGCTTCGTCCAGGGTCTCGGTGCCGGTGGGGTAGTAACAGCTGCTGTACTTGAAGCGCTTGCCCAGGCACAGCTCGAAGAAGCGCGCCGGCACTTCGTAGTGCTGGCGGTTGGCGGCATCCACGTGCAGCGCCACCGCGCTGTGCGAGAGCCCGGCGATGCGCTCGGCGAAACGCTGCGACTGTGCCTCCTGGCCACCGGCCAGTTCCTCGCGCAGGCGCTGCTCGCATTGGCGGCGGATACCCAGGCGCAGCAGCGCGTCTGGCAGCAGGCCGCGCTCGGCCAGGCCGGTCAGGCCTGCGGCGTGGTCGGGCGCGGGCAGGTAGTCACTGGCGGCATTCACGGGGACGGCTCCTTGCGGGGGTGCGATGTGCGGGAGGGAAACCAGGGGAACAGCATCGGCGTGGTGCGCTGGTACTCGCGGTAGTCCTCACCGCGCGTCCGCAGCGCCTGCGCCTCGGTGAACGGAATGCCGCTCACCCAGCGCAGGAACACGTACATCACCAGCGGGCCGGACCACGCCAGCCACCACAGCGGCGACTGCACCGCCAGCAGCACGTAGGTGAACCAGTGCAGCCATTCGAAGAAGTAGTTGGGATGGCGCGAGTAGCGCCACAGGCCGTCGCGGCAGGTCTTGCCCTTGTTGGCCGGATTGGCACGGAAGCGCGCCAGCTGGCGGTCGGCGATGGCTTCGCCACCGACACTGAGCAGCCAGACCGCCACCGCGCCGATGATCCAGCCGATCCCATCGCGCTGCGGGTTGTGGGTGACCGCCACGAACGGCAGCGCGAACAGCACGATCAACAGCGCCTGGAACTGGAAGAAGCCGAAAATCTTGCCTTGGTGGCCATTCCAGTGCTTGCGCAGGTGCTGGTAGCGCCCATCCTCGGGTTCGCTGCGTACGCGGTGCCACAGATGCAGGGCCAGCCGCGATCCCCACAGCCCGCCCAGCACCGCCAGGGTGATGCGCGGCGCGGCGGCACCGTCGCCAAGCAGGGCCAGCAGCAGCGCCGAGGCGCCCACGCCTTTGGCCCAGAGCACATCGACCACGCCGATGTTCTGGTGGCGACGCTGCCACCACCACCCCCAGCTCATGATCACCGCGGCATACAGCCACACCCACCACAACAGCTTCATGCGTGTTCTCCCGATCCATCAGTAAGGGGGCGCGAGGGCGTGCGCTGCCAGTGGCGCGCGCAGGCCGCCAACAAGGGCAACGCCATCGACCAGCCGATGCCGAGCAGGACCACGCCGCGCCAGTGCGGTTCACTGAAGCTCACCGATGCCCAGCCACGGGCGGCGGACAGGTACGCCAGCGGTGCCAGCAGCAGACCGACCAGGGCGGCGATGCGCAGGTGCCGCTGCAGCACGGCAAAGGACACCGTCAGGGTCATCGCGAACGCGGCCCACAGTGCCAGGATCCACACCGGCGCCAGCCAGGCCGGATCGTTGCCGGCGGCGTACCGCACCCAGCCCGAGCCGCCAGCCAGGCCATCCACCAGCAGCCCGCACAGCAGGGCCACGCCGAGCAGCCGGATCTCGACACCGGGCTGCGGCGACAGCGCCAGCTGGCTGCCCACGTACACCGCGGCCGCCAGCAGCGCCGGCCAGCGCAGGCCGTGCCCCGCGCCGATCACCGCACACAGCCACACCAGCTGGTTGCCGATCACGTTGGCCCAGAAGCGCAGCATCTCAGGCGGCCGTTCCGGCCAGCGGCGGGCGATGGCCCGGGCGCGCCATCAGCAGGTGCGAGACGCCGATCGAACGTTCCAGGAAGCCGCCCTCGCAGTAGGCCAGGTAGAACTCCCACATCCGGATGAAGCGCTCATCGAAGCCCTGCGCCCGCACCGCCGGCAGCTGCGCCAGGAAGCGCTGCCGCCAGTCGCGCAGGGTCAGCGCGTAGGACTGGCCAAAGTCGTGCTGGCCGATCAACTGCAGATCACTGCTGCGGGTCTTGGCGGCGATGATCGCGTTGATCGAGGGAATGAAGCTGCCGGGGAACACGAAGCGCTTGATGTAGTCCACGCTGCGCCGCGCCTGTTCGTAGCGCTGGTCTTCGATGGTGATGGCCTGCAGCAGGGCCAGCCCGTCCGGCTTGAGCAGGCGGGTGAGCGTGCCGAAGTAGGTGTCCAGGTACTGCGCGCCGATCGCCTCGATCATCTCGATGGAGACCAGCTTGTCGTATTGGCCTTCCAGGTCGCGGTAGTCCTTGAGCAGCAGCGTCACCTTGTCCTGCAGGCCGGCCGCTTCGACGCGCTTTTTGGCCAACGTGTACTGCTCCACCGAGATGGTGGTGGTGGTGACGTGGCAGCCGATCTCGGCGGCGGCGTACAGCGCGAAGCCGCCCCAGCCGGTACCGATCTCGACCACGTGGTCCTCGGCGGTGAGCTGCAGCTGCTCGCAGATGCGCGCCAGCTTGCGTCGCGAGGCGACCTCCAGCGGGTCGCTGGGCGCGGCATACAGGGCCGAGGAGTACATCAGGTCGCTGGACAGGAACAGCGAGAAGAACGGATTGCCCAGGTCGTAGTGCGCGGCGATGTTGCGGCGGCTGCCTTCGCGGGTGTTGCGGCGCAGCCGGTTCCAGCCTTTGAGCAGCCAGCCACCCACGCGCGCCACGCCACGCTCCATGCCATCGAGCAGGTCGCGGTTGCGCACCAGCAACTGCACCAGCGCGACCAGGTCGCTGCACCGCCAGTCGCCACGGATGTAGGCCTCGCCGGCACCCACGCTGCCCTGCGCGGCCACCGCGCGGTAGAACGCCGGATCGTCCACCCACACGGTGACGCGCAACGGCGCGGCGGGGTCGCCCAGCAGCACGTCGCCGGCCGCATCGCGCAGCTGCAGGCAGCCATCGTGCAGCGGGGCGAGCTGGGCCAGCAGGCGCGTGCGCAGGAAGCGCTCCAGCGCGCTGGGCATCGGCAGCGCGGCAGGCCGGGTCATGTCGTTCATGGGCGTTTTCCAGCAAGCGAAGGGTGGTCGTGGACGGGGTTGCGCTTGAGCCACAGCCGCAGGGCCTGCCAATGGATGGCCGCCACCACCTGCAGGGTCATCAGCGGATAGCGCAGCAGCACGCCGGCCAGGCCGGCACCGGTAAGGGGACGCCGCTGCAGCACCAGGTCGGCGTCGAACTGGCGCGTTCCCTCGCGCCAGACCTGCATGTGCACGTGCAGGTCATCGCCCGGGGCGGTAAAGCGCCAGCGGTAGCGGCAGTCCATCTGCATGAACGGGGACACGTGGAACTGCTTGTCGAATTCCCAGGCCAGCGCGCGGCCCTGGGCATCGGCACTGGTCACCGGCAGCACGTAGGCGTGCCGCTCTTTCCACGGCGTGTTGGTGATTTCGGCAACGATGCAGTCCAGCGTGCTGCCGTCGGCGGCGTAGCAGTAATAGAAGCTTACCGGGTTGAACACATGGCCGGCGTAGCGCAGGTGGGTGAGCAGGCGGATCGGCCCCGATGGCGCGCGGCCCAATGCCTCGGTGATGCGCGCACGTACTGCATCGGCCAGTGGCTGATCGGGATCGCCGAGATAGTCGCTGCGGCGGAACTCGGCCACGTTGCGGCGGCCCACCGACCACAGCCAGCGCCGTTGGAACACGGTGTCCAGCTCATCCAGGTCGAGCAGCAGCTGCGCCACCGGATAGCCGAAGGCGTGCGCGTGCGGCGCATGCCGGCGATGGCGCATCCGACCGCGATACAGCGCACTGGCGGTCATGCCGGCAGGGCCTGCGACAGCGGCCAATACGACTCGGCATCGAGCGTCTGCAGCGCATCGACCACGCGCCGCGCACTGCGGATGCCGTCTTCGTGGAAGCCCCAGCCCCAGTAAGCACCGGCAAACCAGGTGCGGCGGCGTCCCTGGATCTCGGCCCAGCGTTGCTGCGCACGCACCATGGCATGGTCGTGCACCGGATGGGCGTACTGCAGCTGGCGCAGCACCTTGCCCGGGTCGATCGCCGCGGTGCGGTTCAAGGTGACCACCAGCGGCGTGGGCGTATCGATGCCCTGCAGCTGGTTCATCAGGTAACTGACCGTGCACGGCGCCAGCGGGCTGGCCGGCACATGCGCGTTCCACGCCGCCCACGCCTTGCGGTTGCGGGGCAGCAGGCTTGCATCGGTATGCAGGACCACCTCGTTGGGCTGGTAGCGGATCGCGCCGAGCACGCTGCGTTCGGCCGCGTCCGCATCGGAGAGCAGCGCCAGCGCCTGGTCGCTGTGGCAGGCCAGCACCATCTGGTCGAACCCCTCCAGCCCGGCCGCACTGTGCACGCGCACGCCATGTTCGTGACGCTCCACCCCGAACACCCGGCAATCCAGCCGCTCGCGGACCTGCCAGCGCCGGCGCATCGCCTCGATGTAGCGCGACGACCCGCCCTGCACCACCCGCCACGGCGCCCGGTCGCTGACCTGCAGCATCTGGTGGTTGGCCATGAACTGCACCAGGTAGCGCGCGGGGAACGCGGTGAGGCTGGCGGTCGGCGAGGACCACAAGGCAGAGGCCATCGGCAGCAGGTGCTCATCGATGAACGCACGGCCGTACTTGCCGGCGCTCAGGTAGTCGCCGAGCGAAGGGCCTTCGTCATCACCCAGCAGCAGCGCGGGCGCCTCGCGATAGAAGCGGCGCAGGTCGGCCAGCATGCCCCAGAAGCGCGGCGAGACCAGGTTGCGGCGTTGGCAGAACAGTCCGTCCAGCGAGGTGGCGTTGTATTCCAGCCCACTGCGCTCGCTATGCACCGAAAAACTCATCGTGGTCGGCTGCGAGGCGACGTTGAGCTCATCGAACAACGCGCTCAACAGGGGGTAGTGCAGCGGGTTGAACACGATGAAGCCGGTGTCCACCGCCTGCGTGCGGCCGTCCACGTGTACCTGATGGGTGTGCGTGTGGCCGCCGAGATAGTCGTTGGCCTCGAACAGCGTCACTTCATGCTGCTGGCCCAGCCACCAGGCACTGGCCAGGCCGGCGATCCCCGATCCGATGACTGCGATGCGCATGTCAGTGCTCCGCCTTGGCCAGCACCCAGGCCGGAACCGGCTTGAGATCGCGCACCAGGCCAAGCGCGGCCATCAGCCGCAGGCCGTACCAGGTGACGTCCACTTCCCACCAGTAGAACCCCTGGCGCGCAGTGCCCGGGAAGAAATGGTGGTTGTTGTGCCAGCCTTCGCCGAAGGTGAGCAGCGCCAGCCACAGGTTGTTGCGGCTGTCGTCGCCGGTGGCAAAGCGCTGCCGGCCGAAGCGATGCGCCAGCGAGTTGATGGTCACCGTGGCGTGGAACAGCACGATGGTGGAAATGAAGAAGCCCCACACCAGCATCTGTCCGCCACTGGTGCCCCACGAGGGCGCGATGTGTTCCAGCAGCACGCCCAGGCCGAACAACGCGGCCGCCAACGCGACCGGCACCAGGGTGTCGAAGCGGTCCAGCCAGCGCAGTTCGGGATACTTGGCCAGGTCCGGGATGCGGTCCCAGTCGGTGCGGAACCCTTCGGTGGTGAGGAACCAGCCCATGTGGCTCCACCAGAAGCCATGCACCGAGGGCGAATGCGGATCGGCGGCGGTATCGGTGTGGCGATGGTGGTTGCGATGGTGCGCGGCCCACCACAGCGGCCCGCGCTGCACGCTGGCGGCACCGATCAGCGCGAACACGAACTGCACCACGCGCGAGGTGCGGAAGGTGCGGTGCGAGAAGTAGCGATGGTAGAAGGCGGTGATCGCGAACATCCGCACGGCATACAGCGCCACCGCCACAGCGACCGCTACCCACGACACGCCCACCCAGATGACGGCGAAGCAGGCCAGGTGCATTGCCGCGAACGGGATCGCGCGCAGCCAGTCCACGCGCGTGGCCGCCTCGGCTGCCACCGGCGTGTCTGCACTGGTATCGAACCAGCGCCGCACGGTGGCCCAAGGGCCACGTCGGGGCTTGCGTGCTGCAGCAGTGGCGGGTCCGGCCGACATTTCGCGCATCTCCTGGCGTTCTTGTCAGGAGATACGGGAATCAGGGCCATCCGGATGCACGAATCCGGAAATAAATCGCGTTTTACAGCGTGGCGATGTCGCCTTTGGCAACAATCGGCCCGGTCGGGACACCCTGCGGTGCGCCGCCGGCCGGTTCCAGCGTGACCGCGAGCACAGAGCCGTTCACCAGCGCATCACGCAGTGCATCGGGCACCGTCACGGTGTGGGCGCGGTTGATGGACACCAGGCCCAGCGAGCGTGGCGTGCCGCCGGCGGGAATCAGCCACAGCTCGGGCGCGCGTCCGGCCGCATCGGCCGCCGTCGGCACCGGCATCATCAGCACCTTGCCCTGCGCCTTGTCCACCGACGCGAGCCAGCCGGGGCTGCCATCGTCATGCAGCAACGGGGTGACCGGTCGGGTCGCCTGCTGCGGTTCGGCGGGTGTCGGCGGCGCGGTCGGTGTGACCGCCACCGGCGTGATCACCGGCGTCACCGGCTCCAGGTCGCGACGGCTGAATACCGCCACCAGCGCCACCACGGCCGCCAGCGCGGTCATGCCCTGCCAGAATCCGGTGCGCTGCCACGCACGTGGTGCATTCGTCGATACCGACGACCAGCCCAGCGAGGTGCGGATGCGCGGCCACAGATGCGCCGGGACCACTTCACTGCCCATCGCGTCCAGCATCGGGGCCAGGCGGTGTTCCCACTGCGTCACCAGCCGGGCAAATCCGGGATCGCTGGCGATGCGACGTTCCACGTCCGCCCGCTGGTCCGCGTCGAGCACGCCGAGCACGTACTCGCCGGCCAGGATGTCGGCACTGGGCGGCTGGCCGTCGTCAGGCAGATCGTGGCGGTCGCGGAGGTTCATTGTTCCAGGCACACCCGCAGTTGGCCCAGGCCGCGGCGGATCCAGCTCTTCACCGAGCCCAGCGGCGAGCCGATCCGGCGCGCCAGTTCCTCATAGCTGGCGCCCTCCAGGAACGCCAACCGGATCAGCGAGCGCCGACGCGGCTCCAGCGTGTCCAGGCAGCCGTCCAGACGCTGTCGATCAGAGGCCTGTTCGGCCACCTGCGCCGGTTGCGGCGCGAAATCGGGAATTTCATCGGCCACCGACAGATCATCCAGCGGACGTGGGGGCGCCGCGCGCAGGCGGTCGATCGCGCGGTTGCGCGCCATCATCGACAACCAGGTCATGGCCCCCGCCTTGGCACGATCAAACTGCGCAGCCTTGTGCCAGACACGGGTAAATACGTCCTGCAGCACCTCTTCGGCATCGCTTCGGTCGCGCAGCACGTGCAGGCAGATCGCGAACAGGCGCCCCGACGCCAACTGGTAGACCGACTCGAATGCCTGGCGATCGCCAGCGGCGACCCGGCCGAGCAGGTCATCAAGGCGCCGCGCGGCGCCGGATTCGGCAGTGTCCAGCTCAGGCATCGCAGGCTCAATGTCGGCAGGGGGACAGAGCGCATCGTCGTCGCTGCGGACGCGCTCTGCAAGGGGGCGTTCAACTGCTGCATGTGCGCACCAGCGGCTGTTGGCGTGCCGCGCCCAGTTCTGCGGCGGTCGCAGCGACCGGCGCCTCGGGGAACTCCACCCGCACCTGCGGGTAGCGGCCGCGCTCATCACGCACGTTGCCGGTGCCGCTGAACTGCAGCAGGCGCGGACTGTTGCGGGCATACACCAGGTTCACCGCCGGCACCGCAAAGCCGAACCAGGCATCCAGGCGCATCTGCAGCTGTTCGGCCGGTTGGCCCTGCCAGCTCACCGCCGCACTGCGCTGCAGCTTCAGCGGGACCAGCCGCTGGCGACTGGGCAGCAGGAACTGGAACGCCACCGGGCGCCCGGCCTGCAAGGCCTCCCAGTGACCGAGCACGGCCGCGTCGAAACCGGCATCGACCACCGCATCGGGCGGGATCGCGATCGCACGGCTGACCCGCTCGGCGCTTGCACCTTCCCGCACGTACACGGTGCGCCCGGCGGTACTGCCTTGCAGACCTTCCTGGTAGCCGTTGCGGGCATCCTCGAAGGCGAAGTCCGGGGTCTGCGCGTTGCCTTGTGGGGTCATCCACTTGCGCGCGAAGGCACGGCCGTCGGCGCAGCGGTACAGCACCAGCCGCGCGCGTGCAGACGGCGGCCCCTGCAACCAGTGGGTCTCGCGATACAGCAGGCGACCATCGGCCGGCGCATAGGCGCGGCCTTCCTGGCGTTGCACCTGCTGCGCGGCGGCCGGCAGCACCGGGCACAGCAGCAGCAACAACAACGAGGGCAGAAGGGGACGGCGCATGCGTGGCTCCACGTGGGGATTGTGGGCAGATACGCAGCCAGCGGCGCGGCGGATGCAGTGGGACCTGGCGCGTAAGCAGGTTCCCTGGGGTTTGCAAAAACGATGCGGTGGTGACGAAAACAGGCGGCTTCAGCAGGGCGGCGCCTGCGCGGAAACCCGAGCCCGACGAACCCGCAGGATCGATACCTGAAATCGATGACTCGCGCCGCGCGGACGTGACCGCATGCGCATTCGCGTACGCAAATCTCCGAGAGCATCAAGAGCGAGGCCTGCCTGATAAACCGGCGTGCGGAGGAATGGATCCAAATACTCTCGCTTGACGATACTACTGCCGAGCGATATCATGAAAATCACGGGAATTCGTCATGCCCATCGTCTCTTTCCGGTGCATCACTACCAAGAGCGTGTTCATCGGTAGGCGCATCCGGAAATTCCAGGATATCCAACGCGTTGCACTGCGGAAGCTCGCCATGCTGGATGCCGCCGTTCGGCTTGATGACCTGCGCATTCCACCAGCCAATCGACTGGAGCCACTGCGTGCCAATCGTGCGGGTCAGCACAGCATCCGGGTCAACGACCAGTAACGACTGCGCTTCACATGGACCGATGCAGGCCCTGCCGACGTAGAGCTTTGCGACTACCACTGAGGACTGCCTACATGCGTTCGATTCCCTATCCGCACCCGGGTGAAATCCTGCAGGAGGAGTTCCTCACCCCGTTCGGCATGACGGCCTACCGCCTGGCCAAGTCCATCGATGTGAAGCAGACCCGCATCGGCGAGATCATCGCGGGCCGGCGCAGCATCACCGCCGACACGGCATTGCGACTGGCGCGCTTCTTCGGCACCAGCGATGCCTTCTGGCTCAACCTGCAGATGGCCCACGACGCGGCCAAGGCCAAGGACGAACTGGCCGACGTCCTGGCGCGCATCGAGCCTTACCACCACGCGGCCTGAGCGGCGCTCGCTGCCGACGACATCGCATCGTCCGCGACGTCCCCCTGCATCACTCCCGTCCTGACGCCCCTTGACCACCGCCCGCCTTCGGCCTACCTTGTGCGGGCCGAAGGTATCCATCTCTTCATGCAGATGAAGGGATGGGTTTAAACGGGAATCCGGTGAAGGCGCCTCGCGCGCGCATTCCGGAGCTGCCCCGCAGCGGTGAATGGAAACGAATCCTGCCAACAGCACTGGGCCTCACCGCCTGGGAAGCGGCAGGTAGTAGGTAGGCGCAGCGCGCCTGTGTCCATCAGCCCGAATACCGGCCCCGGCCGGGGGACACGACCGTCCCCTGATTCGACCTGGAACGTCCGCGGGGAGGTTGCCGGGGCCTGCCGCCATGCCGTCCGCGTGGCGCTGCCCCCGTGCGTCCGCTCCACGACATCCGGTTCGCCCGCGGGGGCGAAGGTCGCTGGCGGGGCGGGCACGGCAGCAATGGCGTGGTCGGCGCGCGGTTCCTTCGTTCCTCAATGCCGCTACTGCAATGAGGACACGTTCCATGACCACCGTTACCAACCTGGGGTTTCCCCGCATCGGCGCCAAGCGCGAACTGAAGCGGGCGCTTGAACAGTACTGGGCCGGCGAACGCTCGGCCGATGCACTGCAGGCCACCGCTCGCGAGCTGCGTGCGCGCCACTGGCAACTGCAGCGCGAGGCCGGCGTGGATGTGCCGCCGAGCAACGATTTCAGCTTTTACGACCAGGTGCTGGACACCGCCTTCCTGTTCGACGCGATCCCGGCCCGCTACCGCGCGCTGGCAGACGCCGAGCCGCTGGCCGGGTACTTCGCCCTGGCCCGCGGCGTGCAGCGCGATGGCCATGACCTGCACGCCCTGGAAATGACCAAGTGGTTCGATACCAACTACCACTACCTGGTGCCCGAGCTGCAGGCCGGCCAGGGCTTCGCGCTGCGCGGCGACAAGCCCCTGGCCGAGTATCGCGAGGCCAAGGCGCTGGGCATCGAGACGCGACCGGTGCTGCTGGGACCGGTCAGCTTCCTGCTGCTGTCCAAGACCGTGGACGGCAGCCCGGCGCTGGACCTGCTGGATGCGCTGCTGCCGGTGTATGCCGAGGTGCTGGCCGGGCTGAAAGCGGCGGGCGCGCAGTGGGTGCAGCTGGACGAGCCGGTGTTGGTGCAGGACCTGGACGACAGCGCGCGCGCCGCGTTCGAACACGCGTATGCGGTGCTGTCCGGCGTGCCACGCCCGAAGGTACTGCTGGCCACCTACTTCGGCGCGCTCGAGGAAAACCTTGGTCTGGCCGCCGCGCTGCCAGTGGACGGCCTGCACGTGGACCTGGTGCGCGCGCCGGAGCAACTGGACGCCGTGCTCAAGGTGCTGCCGGCCGAGCGCGTGCTCTCGGCCGGCCTGGTCAACGGCCGCAACATCTGGCGCACCCACCTGGACAACGCGCTGGTACTGGCCCGCTACGCACATGGCCACCTGGGCGACCGGCTGTGGCTGGCACCGTCGTGCTCGCTGTTGCACAGCCCGGTCGACCTCGACCTGGAGACCAAGTTGGATGACGAGCTGCGCGGCTGGCTGGCGTTCTCCAGGCAGAAGCTGCAGGAACTGCGTCTACTGGCCGATGCGCTGGACGCCAAACCGCACGCCGAGGCCGGGCTGGCCCACTCACGCGCACGCATCGAGTCGCGTCGGCAGTCGCCGCGCGTGCACAAGCCAGTCGTCGCTGCACGCCTGGCCGGCCTGACCGCCGCCGATGCGCAGCGCCACAGCGCGTACCCGCAGCGGCACCTTGCGCAGGCCGGCGCACTGAAGCTGCCACGCTTCCCGACCACCACGATCGGCTCGTTCCCGCAAACCCTGGACGTGCGCGAGGCACGTGCCCGCAACAAGTCCGGCAAGCTCTCCGATACCGACTACGATGCGTTCCTGGCCACCCAGACCGAACACTGCGTACGCGTGCAGGAGCAGATCGGGCTGGACGTGCTGGTGCACGGCGAGTTCGAGCGCAACGACATGGTGGAGTACTTCGGCGAGCAGCTTGATGGTTTCGCGTTCACCAAGAACGGCTGGGTGCAGAGCTATGGCTCGCGCTGCGTCAAGCCGCCGGTGATCTTCGGCGACGTCACCCGCCCGCAACCGATGACGGTGCGCTGGTCGCAGTACGCACAGTCGCTGACCGACCGCCCGATGAAAGGCATGCTGACCGGGCCGGTGACGGTGCTGCAGTGGTCGTTCGTGCGCGATGACCAGTCGCGCGCCGATACCTGCCGGCAGATCGCGCTGGCGCTGCGCGATGAGGTGTTGGACCTGGAAGCGGCTGGGATCGGCGTGATCCAGATTGATGAGCCGGCGATCCGCGAAGGCCTGCCGTTGCGCCGCGCGCAATGGCGCGAGTACCTGGACTGGGCGGTGGAAGCGTTCCGGATCAGTGCCAGCGGGGTGCGCGATGCCACCCAGATCCACACCCACATGTGCTATTCCGAGTTCAACGACATCATCCATTCGGTGGCGGCGATGGATGCCGACGTGATCTCCATCGAGACCTCGCGCTCGCGCATGGAGTTGCTGGATGCGTTCGTGCGCTTCCAGTACCCCAACGAGATCGGGCCGGGCGTGTACGACATCCACTCCCCGCGCGTGCCGGACAAGGAAGAGATGGTAGCGCTGCTGCGCAAGGCGGCCGAAGTGCTGCGGCCCGAGCAGATCTGGGTCAATCCGGACTGCGGGCTGAAAACCCGCGGCTGGAAGGAGACCCGTGCCGCGCTGGAAGCGCTGGTGGCCGCCGCACGCCAACTGCGCGCGGAACACGCCGACGCCAACGCTGCCTGATCCACCGCCTGTAGATGACCCCAAGGACCGCACCGCCGCCGTTGCCGGCGGTGCGGTCGACGAGAACCGCATGACCACGCCCACCGTTACCCCGCTCGACCGCACCACCCTGTCCCTGCCCGATGGTCACACCCGGTTGTTGCTGCATTCGTGCTGCGCGCCATGCTCGGGCGAAGTCATGGAGGCCATCACCGCCTCCGGGATCGACTACACGATCTTCTTCTACAACCCCAACATCCATCCGGCGCGCGAATACGAGCTGCGCAAGCAGGAGAACATCCGCTTCGCCGAGAAGCACGGCGTGCCGTTCGTGGACGCCGACTACGACACCGACCACTGGTTCGCGCGCGCCCGCGGCATGGAGAATGCGCCCGAGCGCGGCATCCGCTGCACGATGTGCTTCGACATGCGTTTCGTGCGTACTGCGCTGTATGCGCATGAACATGGCTTTGCGGTGATCAGCAGTTCGCTGGGCATCTCGCGCTGGAAGGACATGAACCAGATCAATGACTGCGGCCATCGCGCCGCCGCGCATTATCCGGGCATCCAGTACTGGGACTACAACTGGCGCAAGGGCGGCGGCGCTGCGCGCATGGTGGAGATCAGCAAGCGCGAACAGTTCTACCAGCAGGAGTACTGCGGCTGCGTGTACTCGCTGCGCGATGCCAACCGCCACCGCCGCGAAAACGGCCGTGAGCGCATCAAAATCGGCCTGCTGTATTACGGGCAGGACAACGACGCGCCCAAGGGCGATTGACGCGAGCGCGCGGGGCCGCCACGCTGGTTGCCCCGCTTTCGTTGTGTTGGATCTGCCATGACCGCCGCCCTTCCCGCCGATGTGGCCCTGCTGGTGATCGACCTGCAGCCAGACTTCATGCCCGGCGGCGCGCTGGCCTGCGAGCAGGGCGACACGCTGGTGGCACCGATTGCCGCCTTGCTGGCCCAGCGCCGCTACCGCACCGTGGTGGCAACCCAGGACTGGCACCCGGCCGACCATGCGTCCTTTGCCAGCCAGCATCCGGGACATCTTCCATTCGAAGCGATCCTGCTGCATGCGCAGCCGCAGACGCTGTGGCCCGATCACTGCGTGCAGGGCAACGCCGGCGCGGCGTTGCACGCGGGCGTGGACTGGACCGTGGCCGACCTGATCCTGCGCAAGGGCACGCGCCAGCAGGTGGACTCGTACAGTGCCTTCCGCGAGAACCATGGACCCGACGGCACGCGCCCGGCCACCGGGCTGGCAGGCTGGCTGCATGAGCGCGGTATCCGCGAGGTGCATGTGTGCGGGCTGGCGCGCGATTACTGCGTGCTGTGGAGTGCACAGGACGCAGTGAAATCCGGGTTCCGGGTGAAGTTCCTGTGGGACCTGACCCGGCCGGTGACCGAGGCGAACGACGGCATGGTGCGTGAGGCGTTGGCGAAGGCGAAGATCGCGGTTGTTTGACGGCCGACCTCCGGGCGCCGGCCGCAACGGCGTACCGACCAACGGTCGGTGCCTCCGGTAGTGCCGGCCGCTGGCCGGCTCCCGATACCGTTTGGAGCGTGCGAGTAGTGCCGGCCGCTGGCCGGCTCCCGATACCGTTCGGAGCGCGCGAGTAGTGCCGGCCGCTGGCCGGCTCCCGATACCGTTTGGAGCGTGCGAGGAGCCGGCCAGCGGCCGGCACTACCGGAGCGTCGTACCCACAAACGGTGGGTAGCTAGCGGTTCAGCGGAATACGACCGTGCGGTGGCCGTTGCGCAGGATGCGGTGCTCCACATGGCGGCGCACGGCGCGGGCCAGCACCTGTGATTCGGTGTCGCTGCCCAGGCGTACCAGGTCGCGCGGGGTCATGGCGTGGTCCACGCGCGCCACGTCCTGTTCGATGATCGGGCCTTCATCCAGGTCTTCGGTGACGTAATGCGCGGTGGCGCCGATGATCTTGACCCCACGCGCGTGCGCCTGGTGGTACGGCTGGGCGCCCTTGAAGCTGGGCAGGAAGCTGTGGTGGATGTTGATCGCCCGGCCCGCCAGCGCCTGGCACAGACGCGGCGACAGGATCTGCATGTAGCGCGCCAGCACCACCAGGTCGATCTGCTCGCGCTCAACCAGATCGATGATCTGCTGTTCCTGCACGGCGCGGTTGTCGGCGTTGACCGGCAGGTGGTGGAACGGCACTCCGTACGAACCGGCCAGCGCGGCGAAGTCGTCATGGTTGGACGCCACCGCAGCGATATCCACCTGCAGCTGGCGGCTGTGTGCGCGGAACAGCAGGTCGTTCAGGCAATGCCCCTGCTTGCTCACCAGCACCAGCAGCCGCGCACGGCGGCGCGCATCGTGCAGTTGCCAGTCCATCTGGAATTCCGCCGCCAGCGTGCCCATCCGTGCTTCCACATCGGCCAGTGACTGCGTGGCGGCACGATCGAAGTGCACACGCAGGAAGAAGCGGCCGCTTTCCTCATCGCCAAACTGCTGGGCATCGAGAATGTTGCAGCCCAGGTCGAACAGCAGACCGGACACACGGTAGACGATCCCGGTACGGTCCGGGCATGACAGGGTGAGGATGGAATCAGGGCGCATCGCGTGAGTGTAAGCGAGCACCATCACGACGCGAACGATGCTCTCAGATGCAACCAAGCGCGTGGACTCAATGTGACTCGGCGTCCAGTGCCGCGCGGATGCGGCGCAGGTCGGCACCTTCCGTTGGCCAGCCGGCCACGGTGTGGATGACCTCGCCATCGCGGAGCAGATGGAAGACAGGTGTCTGGTCGGTGTCCAGCCCTTCCCATGAGGCATCGCGCACCATCGGCTGCATGGGCAGGTCCGGATGGGTGCTGTTCCAGTCGAGCATCTCCTGGCCGGGCCATGCCTGCCCGATCGGCACCACCAGTTGCAGATGACCACGGAGCCACGCGTATTCGGGCTGGGTGATGATGGCCTGCAGCGCGCGGCGGGAGAAACCACAGTGTGGGTGCACCACCGCGACCACGCGCAGACCGTCTTCGGCCAGTGCTGCGCGCTGCACGTGGGCGATGCGCTCCAGCTGCAGCAGTGGCCTGCCGGCCGGCGCAGGACCACGGATCACCGGCAACGCAGTGGGTGCCGTCCGCAGGCGGGCGTTGAGTGCATTGGCCTGGTCGAAGCGCTGCAACGCGATAAGGGAACCGCGCATGCTGCGGTGGTGGTCATCCACGGCGAGATCACGCGCGACCAGCGCCTCATACAGGCACTGCAGGCGCAGTAACGTGGCTGGTTCACGTGCGTAGAAGGCGATCAGCGCGGTGGACTGGAAAAGATCCTGCAACCGGTCATCCGGCAACGCCGCGCAGTCGCCGGGCTGCATCACCTCCGGTGCGATGTGCGCATACACGGCGCGCATGGCCGCCAGCCGCTCGGCCACAGGCTGTGCCGGATCGGCATCCAGCGCAACCAACCGGCCATGCAGGCTACCGGGAACGGGTTCGGTGCGGGCGATGGCGCACGACGGCAGCAGCCCGCAGCACAGCACTAGCGCGAGGAACAAGACGAAGCCGGGGCCCGGCTGTCGATCGCGCTTCATCACTGCCTCCGTTCTGTCAGCTGGATACCAGGCATCCAGCATGCCAGTGTCCCTGTCGTGCCGAAGAGACTTGGGTCGCGCTATCGATGGCGTGAATGCATTGGTCTGCCTACACCGCCGCCGGGTCCACCTTCTCCACATCGATCCCGTATTTCTCGATCGCCACCTGCAGCTGCCCGCGCGCGATCCGCCCGTCATCGGCCAGTGCCTTCAGCGCGGCCAGCGCGATGAAGTGCCGGTCCACCTCGAAGAATGTACGCAGTGCCTCGCGCGTGTCCGAGCGGCCGAAGCCGTCGGTGCCCAGCGCGGTGAAGCGGCGGCCGTCGACGAACGGGCGGATCTGGTCGGCGACGATCTTCATGTAGTCGGTGGCCACCACCAGCGGACCGGCGTGCGCGGCCAGGCACTGCTGCACGTACGGTACGCGCGGTTCCTGCAGCGGGCGCAGCAGGTTCCAGCGCTCGATGGCCAGGCCGTCGCGGCGCAGTTCGGTCAGGCTGGTGGCGCTCCAGACGTCGCTGGCAATGCCGAAATCCTGCTGCAGCAGCACGGCGGCCGCTTCCACCTCGCGCAGGATCGCGCCGCTGCCCATCAGCTGCACGCGCAGCGCCGGATCGCTGTCGGCGGTGGCCGGATGCAGCAGGTACATGCCCTTGAGGATGCCTTCCTCGGCACCGTCGGGCATGGCCGGGTGCGGGTAGTTCTCGTTGAGCACGGTGATGTAGTAGTAGATGTCTTCCTGGTCCACGTACATGCGGCGCAGGCCGTCCTGGATGATCACCGCCAGCTCGAAGTTGTAGGTGGGATCAAACGACACGCAGCTGGGAATCACCGAGGACAGCACGTGGCTGTGGCCGTCGTCGTGCTGCAGGCCCTCGCCCATCAGCGTGGTGCGCCCGGAGGTGGCACCCAGCAGGAACCCGCGGGTGCGGGCGTCGGCGGCAGCCCAGGCCAGGTCACCCACGCGTTGCAGGCCGAACATCGAGTAGAAGATGTAGAACGGAATCGTCGCCAGGCCATGGTTGCTGTAGGCGGTGCCGGCGGCGATCCAGGAGCAGATCGCGCCGGATTCGTTGATGCCTTCCTGCAGGATCTGCCCGTCCTTTGCTTCCTTGTAATAGCTGAGCTGGCCGGCGTCCTGCGGCGTGTAGAGCTGGCCCAGGTAGGAGTGGATGCCGATCTGGCGGAACAGGCCTTCCATGCCGAAGGTGCGCGATTCATCGGGCACGATCGGGATGATCAGCTTGCCCAGTGCCGGGTCCTTGAGCAGGGTGCCCAGGATGCGCACGAAGCCCATGGTGGTGGACTGGCCGCGCTCACCGCTGCCCTGCAGCTGGGTGGCAAAGGCCGACAGCGCCGGCACCGGCAGCGGATCGACGTGGGTCAGGCGCGCGGGCAACTGGCCGCCCTGGGCCTGGCGGCGCTGGGCGAAGTAGCGTTCCTCCACGCTGCCCGGTACCGGGCGCAGGTACGGCATGTCTTCGAGCTGGTCGTCGCTGACCGGCAGGTCGAAGCGGTCGCGGAAGGCGCGCACTGCGTCCAGGCTCATCTTCTTGAGCTGGTGGTTGATGTTCTGCCCTTCGCCGGCCTCGCCCATGCCGAAGCCCTTGACCGTCTTGGCCAGGATCACGCTCGGGCGGCCGTTGCCGGCCACGGCCTGGGCATAGGCGGCATACACCTTCTGCGGATCGTGACCGCCACGGGCGAGCGCCCAGATGTCGTCATCGCTCATGTCCGCGACCAGGTCGAGCAACGCCGGATACTTGCCGAAGAAATGCTCGCGCACGTAGGCGCCGCTCTGCGACTTGAAGGTCTGGTAGTCGCCATCCACGCATTCCATCATGCGCTGGCGCAGCAGGCCGGTGCTGTCCCTGGCCAGCAGCGCGTCCCAGCCGCCGCCCCAGATCACCTTGATGACGTTCCAGCCGGCGGCGCGGAAGGTGCCTTCCAGTTCCTGGATGACCTTGGCGTTGCCGCGCACCGGGCCGTCCAGGCGCTGCAGGTTGCAGTTGACCACGAACACCAGGTTGTCCAGGCGCTCGCGCCCGGCCACCGAGATGGCGGCCAGCGATTCGGGCTGGTCCATTTCGCCATCGCCGAGGAACGCCCAGACCTTGCGGCCCTGGTGCTCCTTCAGGCCGCGATATTCCAGGTAGCGCATGTAGCGTGCCTGGTAGGCCGCGGTGAGCGGGCCCAGGCCCATCGACACGGTGGGGAACTGCCAGAACTCGGGCATCAGCCGCGGGTGCGGATAGGAGGACAGGCCATCGCGATCGGACTCGCGGCGGAAGTTGTCCATGCGCGCCGGATCGATGCGGCCCTCGACGAAGGCGCGGCCGTAGATGCCCGGGGCGGAGTGGCCCTGGATGTAGATCATGTCGCCGTCGAAGGTATCGGTGCGGCCGCGGAAGAAATGATCGAAGCCGACGTCGTACAACACCGCGGCCGACTGGTAGGTGGCGATATGCCCGCCGACGTTGGAGTGCTTGCCGGCGCGCAGCACCATCACCATCGCGTTCCAGCGGATCATCGCGTTGAGCCGACGCTCGATCGCCAGGTCGCCCGGATAGGCCGGCTGGCGCTCGACCGGGATGCTGTTGACGTAGGCCGTCCAGGCCCGGGCATGCAGGTCGCCATGGCGGGCCACGTCCAGGTCGCTGAGCTGGTCGATCAGGTAGTGCGCGCGCGGGCGCCCGGCCACGTCGGTGACCGCCTGCAGCGCTTCACGCCATTCCTGGGTTTCCTGGGGGTCGCTATCGAGGGGGGCGAGCGCTGGGTCCATGGTCCATCTCCGGCAAAGGCAGCCACTCCTGGCCGGCGTGCACTCACCGGGGAGGGAGGCCGCCGCGCGGAGTGGCGGGGAGCACCACCATAGGAGCCGGTCCGGGCGGCCGGTAGATGCGGCGCTCTTGGCTCTTTATAAAGACAAACTTTGCAATCACAGGCGAGAATGGCGGTCAGCATGAATATTCTCCAGTCAATCCGCAGCTTCATCCGTACCGCCGATGCCGGCAGCCTGGCCGCGGCGGCCCGTACCCTGGGCATCAGCGCCGCGGCGGTGGGGCAGAACATCGCGCGGCTCGAGGCGCACCTGGGCGTGCGCCTGTTCAACCGCACCACCCGCCAGCTGGCGTTGACCGAGCGCGGCGCGCTGTACCTGGCGCAGGTGCGCTACATCGAGCGTGACCTGCAACGCGCGCAGGCGGCGGTGACCGACCTGGACGCCACCCCCGAAGGCCGCCTGCGCATCGCCTGCAGCACCTCCTTTGGACGCCACAAGCTGGCCCCGCTGCTGCCGTCGCTGAAGGCGCGCTACCCGCGGCTGGCGATCGAGCTGCTGCTGGCCGACCGGGCGGTGGACCACGCGCGCGAAGACGTGGATGTGAGCATCCGCATCGAGCCGCAGCTGGAGGAAGGCCTGGTGGCGCGCCCGATCGCGCAGGTGCCGTTCGTGTTCTGTGCGGCGCCTTTCTACCTGGCGCGCACCGGCGTACCGCGCACGCCCGAAGCCCTGCGCGAGCACCGCTGCCTGTTGTTCCGGCATCCCAAGGATGGCCGCCACCTGCGCTGGGGCTTCGTGCGCGATGGCCTGCGTTTCGATGCGGAGGTGAGCCCGGCCCTGGTCAGCGACGATATCGATGCGTTGGCCGCGATGGCGCTGGCCGGCGGCGGCATCACCCGGCTGGCGGCATTTGTCGCCGCGCCGTATCTGGCGCGGGGTGAATTGCAGGCGTTGTTCGAAGGCAACGAGGCCGGCGATGCACAGGCGCTGCCCGAGCCGATGCG
Organism: Stenotrophomonas sp. Ste86; assembly: GCF_024519465.1. GTDB lineage: Bacteria > Pseudomonadota > Gammaproteobacteria > Xanthomonadales > Xanthomonadaceae > Stenotrophomonas. Next base: position 61,718 of record NZ_JALJRW010000011.1, read on the forward strand.
GCTGTTCCTGTGCGTCAGCGATCGGCGCGATCTCACCCCGAAGGTGCGTGCCTTGATGCAGCACATCGTGGACGGGCTGCCGGCCGAATGGCGGGTCGACGGCGGCTGACGCCGGCGTGTGCAGGCGGTGGCACGTGGCCACCGCCTGCCGGATGCATCAGCGCGGCGGTGCGATGAACACGCCGCGTGCTTCACGCGGCTCACAGCGCAGGTACTGCGGCGCCGGTTCCAGCGAATCGCCGAGTGCGGCGGCGGCATGCCACGGCCAGCGCGGGTCGTAGAGGATGCCGCGGGCCAGCGCGATGGCGTCGGCGTGGCTGTGGCGCAGAATCGACTCGGCCTGGGCCGGATCGGTGATCAGGCCGACGGCGATCACCGGCATGCGCAGCTTCTGCGCCTTGATCGCTTCAGCGAACGGCACCTGGTAGCCCGGCGACAACGGAATCTGCTGGCGCGGATCATTGCCGCCGCTGGAGACATGCAGGAACTGGCAGCCGCGCCCGTCCAGCACATGCGCCAGCGTGGTGGTCTGCTCGATATCCCAGCCGCCGGCGACCCAATCGCTGGCCGAGATGCGCACGCCCACCGCGATGCGGTCGGACACGGCCTCGCGCACGGCATCGAACACGCGCACCAGCAGGCGCATGCGGTTCTGCAGCGAGCCGCCGTATTCGTCCTCGCGCTTGTTGCTCAGCGGCGACAGGAACTGGTGCAGCAGGTACCCGTGCGCGGCATGCAGTTCGATCAGGTCCAAGCCGATGCGTTCGGCGCGCTGTGCGGCGACCACGAACGCCTCCACCACCGCATCGATGCCGGCACTGTCCAGCGCCTGCGGGGCCGGATCGGTGGGGCTGAAGGGAATGGCCGAGGGCGCGTAGGTGGTCCAGGCGCGCGGGTCGGAGGCCGGCAGCGCGCCGCCGCCTTCCCACGGTCGCGCCGAGGACGCCTTGCGACCGGCATGGGCCAGCTGCACGCCGATGGGCATCGGCGACCAGCGCTTCACCGCGTCGATCACGTGCTTGAGCGCGGCTTCGGTTGCATCGTTCCACAGGCCCAGGTCGGCCCAGCTGATGCGGCCTTCGGGCAGCACGGCGGTAGCCTCCAGGATCAGCAGGCCGGCGCCGGACTGGGACAGCTGGCCCAGGTGGATCTGGTGCCAGTCGTTGGCCAGACCATCGGTGGAGGAGTACTGGCACATCGGCGCGATGACGATGCGGTTGGCCAGCGACAGCGGGCCAAAGGACACGGGGGAGAAAAGCTGGCTCAAGTGGGGGACTCTGGCGAATGCGGAAAACCGGACGCTATTGCACTCCTGCTGGGCCTGCGAGGCAACCGTGTCGATGGATCACAGTTTCGCGGTGGCACACGTGGGGCGGCACCGTCGGCCCTCAGGCGTTGGCCGCCGACGGCAGCAGGAAGGCCAGGGCCGGGGCACAGGGCTGCTCGATCTTGAGGCTGAGCAGCGCATCGGCGCGGGTGCGGCCCAGGTTGAGCGCGGCCACCGGCAGGCCGGCCGTCGCGGCCGCCTGGACGAAACGGAAGCCGGAATAGACCATCAGCGAGGAGCCAACCACCAGCACGGCATCGGCCTGGGCCAGGTGGGCGTGGACGGCGGCGACGCGCTCGCGGGGCACGCTTTCGCCGAAAAAGACCACATCCGGCTTGAGGAGGCCGCCGCACTGCGGGCAGGCCGGGACCTGGAAAGCGCTGAAATCCACGCCCTCCAGATCGGCATCGCCATCGGGGGCCTGGGCGGCGTCGAGCCGGTCCCAGCCAGGGTTGTGGTCGAGCAGGCGTTGCTGGAACGCATCGCGCGGGGTGCGCGCCTCGCAGCCCATGCAGCGCACCTGGTCCAGCCTGCCGTGCAGGTCGATGACCGCCTGGCTGCCGGCGCACTGGTGCAGGCGGTCGACGTTCTGGGTGAGCAGCACCTCGAGCTGGCCGCGCGCTTCGAGTGCGGCCAGGGCGGCATGGGTGCCGTTGGGGTGTGCCTGGCCGAAGCGCGGCCAACCCAGCAGGCTGCGCGCCCAGTAGCGCTGGCGGGTGGCCAGCTCGCCCATGAAGGCCTGGTAGGTCACCGGCGGGGTGCGCTTCCACTGGCCATCGGCATCGCGGTAATCGGGGATACCCGAATCGGTGCTGCAGCCGGCGCCGGTGAGGACGAACAGGCGTTGGGCACGGTCGATGAAGTCGGCGAGCGGGCTGGACATGCTGATCAGGTGGGGGCGTGCGGCGGCGAACCCAATCCGCTTACGGGCCGGGGATGGCGTCGGGCAGCGGCGGCACGGCGGTGGGATGGCCGTCGGCATCCAGGGCGATCATGACGAAATGGCCGCGGGTGCAGAGCTTGCGCTCGCCGGTGTGGAGGTCTTCGGCGATCAGCTCCACTTCCACCTTCATCGAGCTGCGGCCGACCTCGGCGATGCGGCCGATGGTCTCGACCATCTGGCCGATGCGGATGGGCAGCTTGAAGTCGACCTGGTCCGAGCGCGCGGTGACCACGGTGCGGCGCGAGTAGCGGGCAGCGGCGAGGAAGGCGGCCTTGTCCATCCAGGCCAGCGCCTGGCCACCGAACAGGGTGCCGAGGTGGTTGGTGTGGTTGGGGAAGACGATCTCGGCCATGCTGATTTCAGTGGGCGGGATGGGGTCGGGGGTGGAGGACATGGGGGTGGCCGGTGTGAGGGGAGTCGGCGCGGATGATACGGCAGGGGGTGGGGTGGGTGTGTCGGGTTGTTGGCGTTTTGTCTGCCATCGCGTGGAGAAGGCTGGGCCCCCGTTGCAGGACACGCCGCAAGTACGTCCTGTAGGCTCGCATGCGCCATCCATGGCGCATGACGGTCCTGCAACGGGGGCCCAACCTTCTCTGGACGGTTTGCCTGCGCGCGGATGCGAGAGCGGGTTGGCTGGGTGGGCACGGATCTGGGGGACGGGGAGAAGAGCAGCCGAGCGTGGCTCGGCTCTACCGGGGGCTGCGTCCGGGTAGAGCCACCCCATGGGTGGCTGCCTCGTAATCCAGCACCGCGCGCAGCCACCCATGGGGTGGCTTTACCGCCGCCGCTCGGAAACGAAAAACCCCGGCGCGTGGCCGGGGTTTTTCGTTGACGCGTGTGGCGCTGGAATCAGAACGACATGTCGAACGAGACTTCGCCCTTCACACCCACCTGGTAGGCCGAGGAGCGGCGTTCGAAGAAGTTGGTCAGCTCCTGCACGTCCTGCAGCTCCATGAAGCTCAGCGGGTTGCGCACGTTGTACTTGCGCTCCATGCCCAGGCGGTGGAAATGGTTGTCGGCGCAATGCTGCAGGTACTGGCGCATGTCGCGGGTGGAAATGCCGGCCACGCCGCCGGACAGCACGTCCTCGGCGAACTGCACTTCGCATTCGATCGCCTCGGCCAGCATGTCATACACCTGCTGCTTCATCGCATCGTCGAACAGGTCCGGCTCTTCCTCGCGGATCACGTCCACGCACTCGAAGGCGAACTCCATGTGCGCGCTCTCGTCGCGGAACACCCAGTTGGTGCCCGAGGCCAGGCCGTTGAGCAGGCCGCGCGAACGGAAGTAGTACACGTAAGCGAAGGCGGCAAAGAAGAACAGGCCTTCGATGCAGGCGGCAAAGCAGATCTGGTTGAGCAGGAACTGGCGGCGCTCGTCGCGGGTTTCGATGCGCTTGAGGTCTTGGATCGAGTCGATCCACTTGAAGCAGAAGTCGGCCTTCTTCTTGATCGAGTCGATGTTCTCCACCGCCGCGAACGCCTTGACGCGCTCGTCCGGGTCCGGCAGGTAGTTGTCGAGCAGGGTCAGGTAGAACTGCACGTGCAGCGCTTCTTCGTACAGCTGGCGCGACAGGTACATGCGCGCTTCGGGCGCGTTCAAGTGCTGGTACAGGTTCAGCACCAGGTTGTTGGACACAATCGAATCGCCGGTGGCGAAGAACGCGACCAGGCGGTGGATCAGGTGGCGCTCGCCCGGCGACATCTTGCTGTGCAGGTCGCTGATGTCGATCTGGAAGTTGATTTCCTCGACCGTCCAGGTGTTCTTGATCGCATTGCGATACATGTCATAGAACTGCGGGTAGCGCATCGGGCGCAGGGTCAGTTCAAAACCTGGATCGAGCAACATCTGGTTTGGCTTGTCTGCCATGGGGATTTCCTTGGTTCAGTGGCGGCGTCCCGATCGGGGAAGCGTCGAAAGACCCGCGCGTGTGCGCGACGGGCTTCCGGCACCGCGGGCAGAGGCAACGCCCGGCGGTGTCAGCGTGTTTGGGGTGGAGCGGTGAAGCAGCCGGGCCGGGCCCGGCGGTGTCGATCATTTTTTCGTACCCACCAACGGTGGGTACCTACCCAAGGTTGCCGGCCCAGTGGGCCGGCACGCCTTTTATTGGCACGCCTCGCAGCTTTCCGGGTTTTCCAGCGAGCAGGCTACGGCTTCGTCCGGGGTGAACACCTTCTCCGGTGCGGCATGCGAGCCCTGGCTGATCGTGGTCTTGGCGATCTTGGTGGCCGGGCGCGAGCGCAGGTAGTAGGTGGTCTTGATGCCCTGCTTCCAGGCGTACATGTACATGGAAGACATCGCGCCGATGTTCGGGCTTTCCATGAACAGGTTGAGCGAGGCGGACTGGTCGATGAACGCGCCGCGGTCGGCGGCCATGTCGATCAGCGACCGCATCGGCAGTTCCCAGGCGGTGCGGTAGATGTGGCGCAGGGTTTCCGGGATCTGGGCGATGCCCTGGATCGACCCTTCGGCCATCTTGATCGCGTCGCGCATTTCCGGCGTCCAGTGGCCCAGCTTCTTCAGCTCGGTCACCAGGTAGCGGTTGACCTGCAGGAAGTCGCCGGACAGGGTTTCGCGCTTGAACAGGTTGGACACCTGCGGCTCGACGCACTCGTAGCAACCGGCGATCGAGGCGATGGTCGCGGTCGGGGCGATGGCGATCAGCAGCGAGTTGCGCAGGCCATGTTCCTTGATGCGCTCACGCAGGGCATCCCAGCGCGCGGTGTCTTCGGGCACCACGTTCCAGGCGTCGAACTGCAGCTCCCCGCTGGCCGCACGGGTGTCGGCGAAGGACGGGTGCTTGCCGCGCTCCTGGGCCAGTTCGCACGAGGTTTCCAGGGCGTGGAAGTAGATCGCTTCGGCGATCTTCTTCGACAGCGCGCGGGCTTCGGCACTGTCGAAGGCCAGGCGCTTGCGGAAGAACACGTCCTGCAGGCCCATGCAGCCCAGGCCGACCGGACGCCAGCGCAGGTTGCCGCGGCGGGCGGTTTCGATCGGGTAGAAGTTCAGGTCGATGACGCGGTCGAGCTGGCGCACGGCCAGGCGCACGGTGTCGGCCAGCTTGTCGAAATCGAACTCGCCGTGGGCATCGAAATGGTTGCCCAGGTTGATCGAGCCCAGGTTGCACACCGCGGTCTCTTCGGCCGAGGTGATCTCCAGGATTTCGGTGCACAGGTTGGACAGGTGGATGACGTTGCCCGGACGCAGGGTCTGGTTGCTGGCGCGGTTGCACTTGTCCTTGAAGGTCATCCAGCCGTTGCCGGTCTCGGCCAGGGTACGCATCATCCGCGAGTACAGCTTGCGCGCGGAGATGGTGCGCTGGGCCTTGCCCTGGGCTTCGGCCTGCAGGTAGGCCTGCTCGAAGGCTTCGCCGAACAGGTCGGTGAACTCGGGCACCACGCTGGGATCGAACAGCGACCATTCCTGGTCGCTCTCCACCCGCTGCATGAACAGGTCGGGGATCCAGTTGGCCAGGTTCAGGTTGTGCGCACGGCGCGATTCGTCGCCGGTGTTGTCACGCAGTTCGAGGAAGTCCTCGATGTCGGCGTGCCAGGTTTCCAGGTACACACAGGCCGCGCCCTTGCGCTTGCCGCCCTGGTTCACCGCGGCCACGGACGAGTCCATGGTCTTCAGCCACGGCACGATGCCGTTGGAATGGCCGTTGGTCGACTTGATCAGCGAGCCACGCGAACGCACGCGGCTGTAGCTGACGCCGATACCGCCGCTGAACTTGGACAGCTGGGCGATGTCGCCGTACTTGGCGTAGATCGACTCCAGCGAATCCTGCGGCGAGTCCAGCAGGAAGCACGAGGACAGCTGCTCATGCGTGGTGCCGGAGTTGAACAGGGTCGGGCTGGACGGCAGGTAGTCCAGGTTGCCCATGCGCTTGTACAGCGCCAGGGTTTCCGGCACGTCTTCACTCAGCGCGCTGGCGATGCGCAGGAAGAACTGCTGCGGGGTCTCGATCACCTTGCGGGTATGCGGATGGCGCAGCAGGTAGCGGTCGTACAGGGTACGCAGGCCGAAGTAATCGAAATGCAGGTCCAGCGACGGATCGATGGCGTCGTTGAGCTTGCGGGCGTTGATCTGCACGAAGTCCAGCAGGCGCGCGTTGATCAGGCCCACTTCGTGGCCACGACCGACCGACTGGGAGAACGCGTGGATTTCCTGGCCGGACACTTCCTTGGCGATGAAGTTGGCCAGCAGGCGCGCAGCCAGGCGGCCGTACTCGGGCTCTTCACCGATCAGCAGGGCGGCGGTGCGGATGGACAGCTCGTCCAGCTCCTGGGTGGTGGCGCCGTTGTACAGGCCGGAGATGGTGCGGGTGGCCACGCGCATCGGGTCCACGGCATGCAGGCCCTCGCAGCAGCGCTGCACCGCACGCACGATCTTGTTCAGGTCCACCAGTTCGGTAGTGCCGTTGCGCTTGGTGACGCTCATGGCGTTGGCCGTGGGCGGCGAGGTCAGAAGGAACTCGCTTTCCTGCTCGGTGGCTGCGCTGGTTTCGGTGCTCACGGCGTTTTCCTCTTGGCGTGATTTGGGGTCGTACAGCGTCACCTGCGTGGCAGGCGCCGGACCGGTGCACGGACTCCCAGAGTGGACCTGTGGCGTCGCAAGGGCCGCGACTGCGCAGGCAGGCCTGCGTGGCGGTTTCCTTGCGTTACAGGTCCCCTCCCCCGGGAGTGGTGCGACCGGCACCGCACGCTGTACTTACGTGCGGTTGTCAGTAGGTCTTCAGGCCATCGGCGTGAAGGCGAACTACCCGTCGACTTGTGGTCGCCGGTACCGACGGCCACAAGATAGTGGGGGTACCAGGTGTCGTCAACGCCAAATGTAGTGAAATTGGCCAATCCCTTGGGGCGCAAGGATTCGCATTTGGGACGCGCCGACGAACGGTCTGGACCTGTCGAAACCGAGTGCGCAGTCAAGGCCGGAACAGCCACGTCCGGTGAGAAACAGGCAGGCCGAAAACAGAACGACGGCATCACGCGGCGCTAACGAACAGACGGCGGTCAGGGTGACTTCCGACCCGCGCAGGCGGTCCAGCCCGGTGCCACGCTCGCCCTGCCCCTTTCCTGCCCGATGCCCATGCGCCTGCCCGTGACCGGATGTCTGTTGTTGAGCCTGGCCGTGGCCGCCACCGCGATGGCCGGAGAGAACACGCCGCCGGCGCTGTCCTCGCGCCAGTGCGGGGTCGGCACGCCCTACAACGTACTGGTGGACAGTGGCGGGATCTGGCTGCGCAACCGCGACCAGGTCCCGGCGGAGATCTTCTTCCACGACGGCGAACTCAATATCGACCGCCAGCCGATCCCGGTCAGTGCCGCCGATGCCCAGCGCCTGCGCCAGCTCGAGTGGGGCACCCGGCAGCTGGTCCCGGCCGTGGCCGGGGTGGCCGGCGAGTCGGTGGACATCGCCTTTGATGCATTGGGGGCCACGGTGGAGATCATGACCGGCAGCCGCGGCAAGGCGCGCCAGGTGGAAACCTTGCGCAAGGATGCCCACGACTACGTCGGCCGTACGCTGGGCCGTGGCATCTGGGAGCAGGACCTGTTCGGCGAACAGTTCGAGGCCCGCATCGAACACGCCGCCGAATCGATGTCCGGCGCGCTGGCCCGCGGGGTGATGTGGTCGACGCTGACCGGCGGCGCGGACCGCATCGAAGCCCGCGCCGAGAAGATGGAGGCCGACCTGGACCGCCGGATGGAGGCCCGCGGCCAGGCGCTGGAGGCGCAGGCCCAGTCGCTGTGCAGCCAGGTGCTGGCGCTGGATGCGCTGCAGCAGTCGCTGGAAGTGCGCTACCAGGGCAAGGCCCTGGCGATGATGGTGATGGACCGCGACGAGGACGCCGCCCCGGTCATCGCCCATGAGCAGCCGCGCGGCGATGCCCTGGCGCTGCCGAAACCGTAAACCGCCGCCCGGTCACGCCCGGTGCGGCGTGCCCAGGTACTCGGCGCTCTGCATTTCGATCAGGCGCGAGGCGGTGCGCTCGAAGGCGCCCTGCAGGCGCGTGCCCGAGTACAGCGCGACCGGGGAGTCGGTGGCGGTGCAGACCAGGTTGACGTGGCGGTCGTAGAGTTCGTCGATCAGGTTGACGAAACGACGCGCGGCATCTTCGTTGAGTGTGTCGAAATGCGGAATGTCGCCCAGCAGCACGGTGTTGAACTCGTGCGCGATCTCGATGTAGTCCGACGGCCCGCGCGGACCTTCGCACAGCGCCTTGAAGTCGAACCAGACGATGCTCTTGCCGCGCCCGCGTACCGGGATCTTGCGGCTTTCGATCTCGATGTTGCCCGGCTTGGCGGGCTGGCCACCGCTGAGCTCGGCCCAGCGCGTGTCCAGCCAGGCATCGCTGCCGGCATCGCGTGGGGCCTGGTACACCGGCGAGCGGGTCAGCGCGCGCATCCGGTAGTCCTCGGTACCTTCGGCGTACAGCTCCACGCAGTAGGTCTGCAGCAGGCCGATGGCGGGCAGGAAGCTGTCGCGCTGCAGGCCGTTGAGGTACAGGTTTTCCACGGCGGTATTGGAGGTGGTCACCAGGGTCACGCCCTCGGCGAACATGCGCTCGAGCAGGCGCGCCAGCAGCATTGCATCGCCGATGTCGGTGACGAAGAACTCGTCCAGCACCAGCACGCGCAGCTTGCTGCGCCATTCCTGGGCGATCTTCGCCAGCGGATCGCTCTGTCCCTGGTGCTCGCGCAGGCGCTCGTGGATGCCGCGCATGAAGCGATGGAAATGGGTGCGGTACTTCTGTTCGATCGGCAGCCCGTCGTAGAACAGATCGACCAGGAAAGTCTTGCCGCGTCCCACCCCGCCCCAGAAATACAGGCCCTTGACCGGCTCGGGCTTCTTCCAGAATGCGGAGAGGCGATCCAGCCAGCCGTCCTGGGCGCTGTCGACCAGCGCGAGATGGATGCGATCCAGCTCGGCCAGGGCGGCGTGCTGGGCCGGGTCGTTCTGCCATTCGCCCCGGGCCACGCCATCGGCGTAGCGCTGCGACGGGGTCATCACGGTGTCGCTCATGCCGCGTCGGGGGCCGCGTCGGGCAGCCACTGCTTGACGCCATGGATGAGCGCGCCGCGCAGGTCGACGATCTTGCGGTGGAAGAAGTGGCTGGTATCGGGCATGCGCACCAGTTCGTGCGGTGCATCCATACCGTCCAGCCAGTCATAGACCGCCTGCGGATCGACGATCTCGTCTTCCTCGCCCTGGACCACCAGCCACTGGGCCGGCGGCTGCATGCCCTCGAAGTCCCAGCGCCCGGCCGGCGGCGCGATCGAGATCAGCGTGGTCGGCTGCAGGTCGCCCGCTGCGCGCAACGAGACGTATGCCCCGAAGCTGAAACCGGCCAGCCATAGCGCCTGGCCCGGCCGCTGCGCACGCACCCAGGCGGCGATGGCCTTGAGGTCGTCCTGCTCGCCCACGCCATTGTCGAAGCTGCCGGCCGAGTCGCCGACGCTGCGGAAGTTGAAGCGCACGGTGGCGATGCCCAGGTCGCGCAGCGCGCGCGCCGCCATGGTCACCACCTTGTTGTGCATGCTGCCGCCCTCGGTGGACAGGGGGTGGCAGACGATCGCCACCACCGGCTGCACGGCGACATCGGCCTCGGGCAGATCGACCACGACATCCAGCGGACCGACCGGTCCGTCCAGCGTCAGCGCACCGCTTTCTTGGGGAAATGGGGGATTGTGCATGGCGTCATAATACCGTCCCTCCGCGTGCTTCACCGCCGCCCCTGCCAGGTCCGTACATGCACTATCTGGTTTTCAGCGTTTTCTGCAGCGTGCTGGTCTCGGTCCTGCTGAAGCTGGCGCCGCGCCGGCGGCTGGACATGCCGCAGGTGGTGACCTGGAATTACCTGGTCGCCAGCGTGCTCAGCGCAGTGCTGCTGCAACCCTCGCTGGCCTCGCTGCAGACCGCGCATGCGCCGTGGGCCGCTCTGCTCTGTCTGGCCGTGGCGCTGCCGGCCATCTTCCTGATGATGGCCCGCGCGGTGAACCGCGCCGGGATCGTGCGCAGCGATGTGGCCCAGCGGTTGTCACTGCTGCTTTCGCTGCTGGCCGCGTTCCTGGTGTTCGGCGAGACGGCCAACGGTTGGAAGCTGGCCGGGCTGGGGTTGGGGCTGTTGGCGATCCTGGGTATCAGCGCGCGCCCGCGGGCCGGTGCGGCCGAGCCCACCAGCGGGCGGGCCTGGCCGTGGCTGCTTGCAGTGTGGGTGGGCTATGCCCTGGTCGACATCCTGCTCAAGAAGGTGGCGTTGTCGGGCACGCCCTCGATGGCGGCGCTGCTGGCCAGCTTCAGCCTGGCCTTCGTGCTGATGCTGGCCCTTCAGCTATGGCGCCACCTGCGCGGGATCGCCCGCCTGCAATGGCGCAACGGGGTTGGTGGCGCCCTGCTCGGCCTGCTCAACTTCGGCAACATCCTGTTCTACGTGCGCGCCCACCAGCACCTGCCGGACAGCCCGGCGGTGGTGTTTGCCGGCATGAACATCGGCGTGGTGGTGCTGGGTGCGCTGGTGGGCATGCTCGGCTTCGGCGAGCGCACCAGCGTGTGGAACCGGGTCGGGCTGGCGCTGGCCGTGGTGGCGATCGGGTTGATCGCGTGGGGCACGTGGTAGGCAGCGACCAGCCTCATTGACGCAACAAACCGCGCAGTCGCGACGCGATGTTTCGATTGATACGCCGACGGAGATCAGATTCGCACCTGCCAGATCGTGGACCCCACTACATAGACTCGCGGGTCTCCACTGGCCAGGAAGCCTCCTGTGACACGACCATCCTCTGCGCGACTCCTGACATCACTGGCATGCCTGGCCTTGGGCGGCTGTGCGAGCCTGGGGGGATTCCCTGATTTCACCGCACCGGCCTACCCGCCACCATCCAATTACCCGACCTATCCCCCCGCGTATCCCGTTGGGGGCGACCGACCGGATTCAGAGGTGGTGAGCTGCCACAGTAGTGACCACCGTTTCCAACGCTGCAACGTACAGATTTCGGCAAAAGACACGGTGCACCTGATCAGCCGGGATTCGCGCTCGCCGTGCGAGTTCGGCCGCGACTGGGGCCAGGACCACAGCGACCTTTGGGTCGACAACGGGTGCCGCGCCACCTTCCGGATCGAACGCTACTACTGGCGATGAAGTGACGATGCAGGATCAGCGATCAAACCCCAGTAGCAGCGGATCATGGTCCGAGCTGCGCCATGGGCCGGCTTCGTTGCGGTCGCGGTAGCCGACATCGTCGGCCTCGTCGGCGTTGATGTGCCACTCCGCAGCGGCGCGCAGGCGCTTGGCCATGCCCGGGCTCAACAGCGCGTGGTCCAACCGGCCGGTCATACCGTTGTAGACATAGCTGTAAGGCCGTTCAACCTTGGCCAAGGCGAACGCATCCCGCCAGCCGGCCGCGTGCAGGGTGCGGATCGGGTCTTCCATCGCGTAGGCGTTGAAGTCGCCCAGCAGCACCGCATCGCGGGTGCCCGCGCCGGTGGGATCGGTCGCCAGCCACTGGTCCAGCAGCGTGGCCGAGGCGACCCGGGTGGCATTCCAGCAGGCCTGGCCGTCCTTCTGGTCAGCGTCCGCGCCGGTGGCGTCCGAGCAGCCCTTGGATTTGAAGTGATTGGCCACGACCACGAACGGCGCGCCCTTGCCCGCACGGAAGGCCTGCGCCAGCGGCACGCGGCTGCGCTCGCCGAAGGGCTCCTTCGCCAGCACTGCGGGGGCCCCGACCGGGGTCACGCGGGAAGCACGATAGAGGATGCCGACCCGGATCGGGTTGTCGCCCGGGCCCTGCCGGGCATCGATGAAACGCCAGTCGGCCCCTTCGCCTTGATCGGCGTTGAGGGCATCGACCAGCTGGGCGATCGCCGACTGCGGACCGTAACCATCGTTCTCCAGTTCCATCAGCGCGGCGACATCGGCACCGAGGGCGTTGATGGTCGCCACCAGTTTGGCTTTCTGCGCCTGATGCTCGGCTAGGGTACGGGCGCCGCGCAGGGTCGGGTAACCGCCGCCCTGACCATCACCGTTGAAGAAATTCTCCAGGTTGAACGCCGCCACGTGCAGGGCGCCCGCCACCACCGGCACCGCCGGGCGTTCCAGCGCCGGCAGGTTCAGCGGGCGGGTCACCTGCAGACGGATGTTGCCCTTGGGATCGATGCGGACGATGCCTTCGATATTGCGCAGGACCATGCCGGTGCGCAGGTTCGCGGCCGCCGGCAGGTAGGCGGCCGGGCCAGGATCACGGGCATCGCTGCCATCGTCCAGCAGCAGCCGGCGATGCAGGTTGTCGGCCACCACCTGCGCGTGCCCCGCGGTACCGGGAGCGGCCACTTCACTCGGCTGCCACAGACGCCCACCGAAGGCCACGGTCAGCTCACCGAAGCGCGACAGGCCATCGGTGCCGGCCAGGGTCAGCGGCGCGGCGATGCGCACCTGCCGGCCATCCAGCGTGCGCCAGTCGGTCGGCGGCGCGGTCAGGGTGACCGTGGCCGACGTGGTCGGCGCCGGACGCACCTGCGGCGAGGTGGCGGGCTGCGGCTGGGCGGCATGGACCGCGCCGGACAACGCCAGCGCAAGGGCGAACACGAGGGGGGTACGGCGCATCGGAAGCAGGACTCCAGGAAAGTGCGACAAGGCTAACCACATAAAGTGAAACGCCGCCCTTCGGCGGCGTCGGTGGCCTGATCCGGCAAAGCCGTCATTTCAGGTTGGCGAGCATCCAATCGACCGTGGCATGGATCTGCTCCTCGGTCAGCGCCGGATTACCGCCCTTGGGCGGCATGATGCCACCGTCCGGGCCGGTGTAGCCCTCCACCGCGTGCTTGTAGAGCGTGTCCTTGCCCTGGGCGATGCGCGCATCCCAGTGGCTGTGGTCCAGGGTCGGTGCCTTGCCCACGCCATTGGTATGGCAGGCGGTGCACAGGTTGTCGAAGATGACCTTGCCGTCGGTGGTACCGCCGTAGGCCACCTGCGAGGCGGCCTTGGCCAGGGCCGCAGCCTTGGCCGAGGCCTGCGCGGCGGCGCCGGTGCTGCCGGCATAGACCGCGCCGGCCGGGGCAATGCGCTGTTCAGTGCGCTTGGCGGCCAACGGGGAGACTTCCGGGGGAATGCTGGTGTGCAGGTAGGCAGCGAACAGAATCAGGCCGAGCGTGATGGCCATCAACAGCGCGATGACCATGGAAAAGCGTTTCAGGAACTCGAGGTCGTAATTCCGCACTCTCTATACCCCTGGCTGGTAGTCGTTGGACCACGGCTTGTCGGTCGAGTATGACCAGCGTCAGCGGGGCTCTGCAAGCTGCCGCTTTCTATCGCAATGCAGCATGGGCATGGCTCAGCCGCCCGCGGCCCGCAGGCAGAAAACACAGATCGACTCCACCAGCGCGTGTTCGTCGCCGTGCGCGTCGCGGCTGGGCGCGGTTGGACCGACCAGCGCTTCGGTGAAGGCACCGACGATGCAGGCCGCCGCCACGTGGGTGTCCTGCGGCGGAAAGGTGCCGTCCTCGATGCCGTCGGCGACGATGCGCCGGAACACCTCACCGAACAAGCGGCGGCAGCGGATGCGCTCGGCTTCCACCTCCGGATCGACCGGCTCGGCGATGAAGGCGTAGGCCAGGCCGGGGCCGGCCAGCGCCCGCCGGACGAAGGCGGTGATCGCCCGGCGCAGGCGCTCCGGGGCGGGCAATGGCTCGGCGGCAATGGCTTCAAAGATGCGCAGTTCGTGCTCGACCGCGGCGGTGAGCACCTCCACGAACAGCTCGGCCTTGGACGGGAAGTGGCGGTAAATCAACCCGGTGGAGACCCCGGCCTCCGCCGCCACGGCGGTCACCGGGGCGTTGCGGTAGCCGCCGGCGGCCACCAGCGCACGGGTCGCCAGCAGGATCCGTTCGCGGGCCCCGGCGAGGCGTTCTTCCATCAGTGCGGAGCGTTTGTAGGCCATTTGTTGATTCTATGTTCAATTTTTGAATTTGTGTTCACTTCTTCTGCAAACCCCGCTACGCTGGGCCAAATCGCCCGCGGGACGGTCCTTGCCGTCCACCTCAACCGGCGCGTCCCTTCCAGCTGTTGCGGAGTCGCCCCATGCACGTCCCGACCATGAATTTCGATCTCGGCGAAGAGATCGACCTGCTGCGCCAGAGCGTGGCCCATTTTGCCTCGGTGGAAATCGCGCCGCTGGCGGCCCAGGCCGATGAAGAGAACCTGTTCCCCAATGCGCTGTGGCGCAAGCTCGGCGAGCAGGGCCTGCTCGGGCTGACCGTGGAGGAAGCATACGGCGGCAGCGGCATGGGTTACCTGGCCCACGTGGTGGCGATGGAAGAAATTTCGCGCGCCTCCGGCAGCATCGGCCTGTCCTACGGCGCGCACTCCAACCTGTGCGTGAACCAGCTGCGCAAGAATGGCACCGAAGACCAGAAGCAGCGCTTCCTGCCCGGCCTGTGCAGCGGCGAGAAGGTCGGTGCGCTGGCGATGAGCGAACCCGGCGCCGGCTCGGACGTGGTGTCGATGAAGCTGCGCGCCGACAAGCGTGGCGACCACTACGTGCTCAACGGCAACAAGATGTGGATCACCAACGGCCCCGATGCGGACGTGCTGGTGGTCTACGCCAAGACCGACCTGGAGGCCGGTGCCAAGGGCATCACCGCGTTCCTGGTGGAGAAGGGCATGAAGGGCTTCTCCACCGCGCAGAAGCTGGACAAGCTGGGCATGCGTGGCTCCAACACCTGCGAGCTGGTGTTCGAGGACTGCGAAGTGCCGGAAGAGAACGTGCTGGGCGCGGTCGGCGGCGGCGTCAACGTGCTGATGTCCGGCCTGGATTTCGAGCGCGTGGTGCTGTCCGGTGGCCCGCTGGGGCTGATGGCCGCGGCCATGGACGTGGTGATGCCCTACGTGCACGAGCGCAAGCAGTTCGGCCAGGCCATCGGCACCTTCCAGTTGATGCAGGCCAAGCTGGCCGACATGTACGTGGGCCTCAACGCCTGCCGCGCCTATGTGTATGCGGTGGCGCGCGCCTGCGACCAGGGCCGCACCACCCGCCAGGACGCCGCCGGTGCGATCCTGTACTCGGCCGAGAAGGCCACCTGGCTGACCGGCCAGGCCATCCAGGTACTGGGCGGCAACGGCTACATCAACGACTACCCGACCGGGCGTTTGTGGCGCGATGCCAAGCTGTATGAAATCGGCGCGGGCACCTCGGAGATCCGCCGCATGCTGATCGGCCGCGAACTGTTCCAGCGCACCAAGTAAGGGCACGCCATGACCGTCTTGAGCACCCAGCTGCAACCGGGCAGCGAACTTTTCGACGCCAACCGCGCTGCGTTGCAGGCGGTGGTCGATGACCTGCGCAGCACCCTGGCGCGCACCGCGCTGGGTGGCAGCGAGGCCGCCCGCGCCAAGCACACCGCGCGCGGCAAGCTGCTGGTGCGCGATCGCATCGATGCCCTGCTTGATCCGGGCAGTGCCTTCCTGGAAATCGCGCCGCTGGCCGCGCACGGCATGTACGGCGATCCGATCCCCAGTGCCGGCGTGGTGGCCGGCATCGGCCGGGTGTCGGGCGTGGAATGCGTGATCGTGGCCAACGATGCCACGGTCAAGGGCGGCACCTACTACCCGATGACGGTCAAGAAGCATCTGCGCGCGCAGGAAGTGGCCGAGCAGAACCGCCTGCCGTGCATCTATCTGGTCGATTCGGGCGGTGCGTTCCTGCCGCTGCAGGACGAGGTCTTCCCCGACCGCGATCATTTCGGTCGGATCTTCTACAACCAGGCCAACCTGTCAGCGCAGGGCATTCCGCAGATCGCCTGCGTGATGGGCAGCTGCACCGCCGGTGGCGCCTACGTGCCGGCGATGAGCGATGAAACGGTCATCGTGCGCGAACAGGGCACCATCTTCCTCGGCGGTCCGCCGCTGGTGAAGGCGGCGACCGGCGAAGTGGTCACTGCCGAAGAACTCGGCGGTGCCGATGTGCACACGCGCATCTCCGGCGTGGCCGACCATATGGCCGACAACGACCTGCAGGCGCTGGCCCGGGTCCGCGCGATCATCGCCCAACTCAACTGGCGCAAGCCCGAGCCGGCCCTGGCCGTGCAGGCCCCGGTTGAACCGCGCTATCCGGCCAGTGAGCTGTATGGCGTGATTCCCGCCGACACCCGCAAGCCCTACGACGTGCGCGAAGTGATCATGCGCATCGTCGACGACTCGCGTTTCGACGAATTCAAGCCGCGCTACGGCGCCACCCTGGTCACCGGCTTCGCGCACCTGCACGGCTACCCGGTGGGCATCATCGCCAACAACGGCATCCTGTTCTCCGAGTCCGCGCTGAAGGGCGCGCACTTCATCGAACTGTGCACCCAGCGCGGCATCCCGCTGGTGTTCCTGCAGAACATCACCGGCTTCATGGTCGGCCGCAAGTACGAACACGGCGGCATCGCCAAGGACGGCGCCAAGCTGGTGATGGCGGTGGCCTGCGCGAAGGTGCCCAAGTTCACCGTGGTGATCGGCGGCTCGTTCGGCGCCGGCAACTACGGCATGTGCGGCCGCGCCTACTCGCCCAACTTCCTGTGGATGTGGCCGAACGCGCGCATCGGCGTGATGGGCGGCGAGCAGGCCGCCAGCGTGCTGGCCACGGTCAAGCGCGACGGCATCGAAGCCAAGGGCGGGCAGTGGTCGGCCGAGGACGAGGACGGCTTCAAATCCCCGATCCGCGACCAGTTCGAGCAGCAGGGCCACCCGTATTACGCCAGCGCGCGGTTGTGGGACGACGGCGTGATCGATCCGGCCGATACGCGCCGTGTGCTGGGCCTGGCCTTGTCGGCCAGCCTCAACGCGCCGGCGCAGAAAACCGCGTTCGGTGTGTTCCGCATGTAAGGCACGCGCGGCACCGCGAGGTGCCGCCCCCTGCTCCGCCATTGGCCCGCGCCACGAGACCTCCATGTTCACCAAGATCCTGATCGCCAACCGCGGCGAAATTGCCTGCCGTGTCATCGCAACCTGCCAACGCCTGGGCATCGCCACCGTGGCGGTGTACTCCGACGCCGACCGCAATGCGCGCCACGTGCGCCTGGCCGACGAGGCCATCGCGATCGGCCCGGCGCCGGCACGCGAGAGCTACCTGCGCGGCGACGCCATCCTGGAGGCCGCACGCCGCACCGGCGCGCAGGCGATCCACCCCGGCTACGGCTTCCTGTCCGAGAACGCCGGCTTCGCCCAGGCCTGCGCCGAGGCCGGCATCGTGTTCATCGGCCCCTCGGCCGATGCGATCCGCGCAATGGGTGACAAGAGCGCGGCCAAGGCGCTGATGCACAAGGCCGGCGTGCCACTCACGCCCGGCTACCACGGCGACGACCAGGCTCCGGACTTCCTGCGTGCCCAGGCCGATGCGATCGGCTACCCGGTACTGATCAAGGCCAGCGCCGGCGGCGGCGGCAAGGGCATGCGCCGCGTCGACGCCAGTGCCGACTTCATCGACGCGCTGGCCAGCTGCCAGCGCGAGGCGCAGTCGGCGTTCGGCAATGCGCATGTACTGGTGGAGAAATACGTCGAGCGTCCGCGCCATATCGAGATCCAGGTGTTCGGCGACAGCCACGGCAACGTGGTCTACCTGTTCGAGCGCGACTGCTCGGTGCAGCGCCGCCACCAGAAGGTGCTGGAAGAAGCCCCCGCCCCGGGCATGACGCCCGAGCGTCGCGCGGCGATGGGCAACGCCGCCGTCGATGCCGCGCGCGCGGTCAACTACGTCGGTGCCGGCACGGTGGAATTCATCGCCGCGCCGAACGGCGATTTCTTCTTCATGGAAATGAACACCCGCCTGCAGGTGGAGCACCCGGTTACCGAGTGCATCACCGGCACCGACCTGGTGGAATGGCAGCTGCGCGTGGCCAGCGGTGAACCACTGCCGCTGCAGCAGGAGCAGCTGCAGATCCGCGGCCATGCGCTGGAAGCGCGCCTGTACGCCGAAGACGCCGACCGCGGCTTCCTGCCATCCACCGGCACCCTGCACCACCTGCGACTGCCGTCGGGCAGCGCGCATGTCCGCGTGGACGCCGGTGTCGAGCAGGGCGATGCGATCACCCCGTTCTACGACCCGATGATCGCCAAGCTGATCGTCTGGGACGTGGACCGCGATGCCGCGCTGCGTCGCATGCAGCAGGCCTTGGCCGAGTGCGAAGTGGTCGGCGTGACCACCAATGCCGCGTTCCTGCGCCGGTTGGTGATGACCGATTCGTTCGCCCACGCGGACCTGGATACGGCGCTGATCGAGCGCGAGCAGGTTGCGCTGGCACCCAACGCGGACAATAGCGATCCGGCCTTGTGGGCGATGGCCGCCATTGCCGCGATCAGCAGCCAGGGTGCGGCCCGCATCGACGCGCGTGACCCGCATTCGCCCTGGCAGCAGCAGGACGGCTGGCGACTGGGTGCACGTGCACCGCGCACGTTGACGCTGGAGCACCGCGGCACCCAACAGTCGGTGACGGTGCAGCAGCAGGACGGCGCGTGGTCGGTGACCGTCGGCGATGCGCGCGTGATCGCCCACGGCGGCCTCGAGGGCGATGCCCTGCGCGTGCAGAGCGGTGATGCACTGCACCGCGCCCGCGTGGTGCGTGATGGCGATGCGCTGTATCTGTTCGGCAGCGAAGGCGCGCAGCGCTTCACCCTGCACGATCCGGTCAGCGAAGCGAACCAGGGCGTCGCCGACGCCGGCAGCCTGCTCGCGCCGATGCCCGGCCGCATCGTCGCCACGTCGGTGGCTCCGGGCACGAAGGTCAAGCGCGGCGCGCCGCTGCTGGTGCTGGAAGCGATGAAGATGGAGCACACCCTGCAGGCGCCGGCCGATGGCGTGGTGCAGGGGTACCGGGTGAAGGCGGGCGATCAGGTGGGGGATGGAGCGGTGCTGGTGGATTTCGAGGCGGAGTAAGCGTTACTGCCGGTGGGCCAAGCATCCAGTAGTGTGCGGCTGAGGCGTCTGATTCTTCGCGTTGTGCAACCCAGCCAGCGGTGCACAGTCGATGGATCAATCCCCGACCGCGCCCAACGCTACGTCTGCTGCACCGCCGAGAGTGCTTCCACACATGACCATCACACTTCTGGACCGCCCGTGCGCGGACGATGTCTTCCGCGCCCGGTTTGTGCCACAGCCAACGCAGGCGTGCCGATAGATAGGCCTGGCTTGGAATACCGATGCATACATGCCCCGACTGGCTGTGCATGAGCAACCTCGCCAGCATGGCGGAAATGCAACTGGCTCGAGACGCCTTGGTGAACTATCCGTCCAGCCACAGGGCCGCGATGACCGTGGTATTTCCGTTTGAAGCTGGGCAGGTCCACAGAGTCATCAAATAGCACCTCTGCTGTTCTGAGCGCATCGCGCTACACGCCTCAAGAGCCGTAGATCTGCTTCGCCGTCCAGCATCCTGGCAGCGCAGTAGATTGTTCCTGTCAGGCCCGGTCCGTCGACACCCATACACGCCCCACCGGATCCAACTCGGCGGTGGTCATGGCCTCGGCGCGCCAACCAAATCCGCACACGGCCAGCACCCCGTCAACCATCGGATCGAAACCAAGCAATCCCTCGATCTCGGATTCGTTGATGGCGGCGGTGACAAAGGCACCGAGCCCCTGCGCCGTGGCGGCGGTGTACAACGCCTGCGAGACATGCCCGACATCCAGGGTGACGGCGCGGTATGCCTTGACATGATTGCGGTACTTCCAGAAGTTGCGGCCAAACCGGCAGACCAGGACCACCATGACATGCGCGGAGGCGAACCAGTACTGCCCCGACAGCAGGCGCAGGCATAGCGCGTCCAGGTCGTCGGGTTGGGTGGTTTGGCGTCCCAGCTCGTGTGCGATGGCGTGATAGTGATAGATACCCGGCGAGAGTCCCTCCACATCCCGAGCGATGACGTAGGCCTCCAAAGGGTGGAGGCTTCCTGCCGACGGCACGTTCTTCTTCAGGAATCGCACGCCCGGCTCGGTCTCCACCTGGGCCTGCGCCATCAGTACGTTCTGCAGCATGCCGGCCAGCATGCTCAGTGGCACCGGGCGATCACGCGCGTAGTTGCGGCAGGTAGTGCGGCCTGCGAGCAGTTCTGCGACGGCGTCCGGCGCTGGCCGTGGGAGTGCTATGGCACCAGACACCCGGGCGGGTGCCTCGGCAGGCGGCTTGCCCAACTGCTGGACCAGCTCCTGCGCGGTGACCAGCCGGTTTTTCTCCATCTCGCCGGCGCTGTCTACGCCCGACCAGCGGGAGTGCCGGTGATGGATCGCGGAAAGCGCCCACCAATGCCCATCACGCACACGCTGATCGGCCTGCCTCGCCGCGACCGGCTCACCCCGCTCGGTGATCAGCAGACCTACGTCCCGCAATCCCAGCACCAAGGCAAGCTCCTCGGGCTCCTCGGGAAATGCCTGCCACTGTTCCGCACTGCTCTGAAGGAGGAACATGCAGGCGGGGACCGCCAAGGCAACAGGTTCGTCCAGATGGGCTGCGCGCACCAGCAAGCGGCGTTCGAACCCGATGCCTGTGCCACCTGCCAGCAAGTTGTCGAGCGAGAACACCGGCTGCTCATCTGGGAGGACGGCCACGGCGTAACACCGACGATACCTTGAGATGTTCATGCGTATCCTGCTGGCTGAAGGTCTGGCCGATTTTCAAAGATACCGAATCGGGATGCACATGGATATTGAATGAAGCTCCTTCCGACGGCAGCGTTCTCAAGACCGGCAAGAGCTGGCCGCTATGGATACCGATACCGTGACATCCGATGCTGCGCATTACTTCCTGACATACACAACTGGACCTTCTGCATATGGCGAATCACAAAGTACCGCTTTCCCTTTCCGATGCTGCCGCACTTCTGGATCTGCTGACAACCGACGATGCGTTCCGCGCCGCATTTCAAGCAAACCCGGCAGAAGCGCTTAAGCAGGTGAGTGAAGCTGCGGCGGAAGCGGCGGTCGAGTGCGCCATGCCGGGCCAGCTCGCATCAGTGGAAGAGCTGCTGGCTTCGCGCGCTCATCTCACCGGTCATCTCACCGAGAAGGGTATGTTCACCGTGCCGCATTGCTTCGTTGCGGGCGGCCAGTAATACGAGGTTCTCGTCCCGGCGCCGCCTTGGCGACGGGACACCCCGACCGGGGCGGATAGGCCACGCTGTCACGGACGTTCAACGAGCGAAGCACCGCAGATCCTGCAACCTCGCCATAGGCCAGCCCACGCTGGCTTCGCAACCACTCCTGCTGCGCTGCCTCTCCCTGGGTATCACCGGCGTCGCGTAGCGCGGACGCCAATACACTGTGCGCCTGGAAGAGCTCATTGCCATTGATGAGCACCTTTAGCTGACGTGCCGCGCCGGCCGGGTCGCCAGCCATGCGTTGTTGATTGGCCTTGACGACAGCTAACAGCTCAGTGGTCTTCGCATCGCCTATCTCACTGGATAGTGTTTGCATCTGCGGCGTGTGACGGGCGAATGCGTCGCCCAACCCCATCCGTTGTGCCGCATACATCATCGATGCGGCGAAGAATAGCCGCTGCCCGCGATCATCGGCAGAGGGATCACCGGCAAGGGCAAGCAGGGACCCGAACGTCTTCTCCACCCGAACGCGAGACGCACACATTCCCGATGCCGCCTGGGTGACGACGGCAACCACGGAAAGGAACTCGCACACCGAAGCAGAATCTTTGCAGTTTGCAGCCGCCTCTACTGCCGCCGCTGCAGCAGCCTCCGTGTCCCCGCGATCCAAGTCCAGCGAGACCCCTTCCAGCCACTGTGCAGGCCCGGGGCCTGGAATGGCCGCCAGCATCTTGCTGGCCTTTTCAACATCACCGGACGCGGCGATCGCCGCCACCATATGTCTGTTTGTCTCACCGTTTGACATCGTCAACGCGCGGCGCTGGGTGGCCAACGCGGCGTTCAATTTTCCTTGTGCCAATTGAATGCGCCCAAGCAGATGCAGCGTCACCGGCCTCAGCGGGTTCTGTTGAACGTCGGCAGCTGCAACGGCACTCTCTGCTTCTGCGTACCGCCCCAGCAGGAATGCCGCCCAGGCATGGTTCACCCGTGCCCCATGATGGTCAGGGTAGAGATTCTCCATCGTCGCCCAGGCATCCAGCGATGCGGACTCATTGTTCGAGAGCAGGTCCAGCTTCCATGCGTCCAGATACAACTGTTCCCTCGTCGTCAGGCGACTGCGCAGGCGGTCAACCTTCGCCAGGATGTCCCGCGCTTCATCCCGCTTGCCGAGGCTAACCAGCACGCGCATCTGCGCAAGCCAGGCCATCGCAAATTCGGGGTCGATGTTGGTGGCTATCTCAAAGTACTTTCGCGACTCTCTCACCTGGTCGTCGCCATACATTGCCTGGCCCTTGGCATATGCGTTCAGGGCATCCAGGTTTGCCGTCGCAACTTCCGGCAGGGGATTGGAGGCCCGCTGCACGTCCGACAGGGCTTCACCCAGGCGGCCGCGCAATTGAGCGACTACCTCATCGGTGGAGGACAGCGCCGAGCTGTAGCCCCTTCCATCGGCGTATACGCTATAGACAGACTTCTTGCTCACCGGATCGATCACGTCAATCGAGACCCGGAGCTTTCCGTGGATTTCGCGGACGGACGGTACAAGCACCGCCCTGGCACCGTCGCGTGACGCAATCTGGACCGCGGCGGCCCGGTCGATGATGCTGCCTGGCGCGCGCATCATCCGCCCCATCGTGTCGCGGGTCTTGAGATCGCTGAGCACGTTCACGTATCGGGACTGTTCAAGGCTGATACGAAACGCCTGTCCGAGCCCATCATTCAACAGCGGATTGCCGGTCGCATTCTCGATATCGGCCAACACCACCCAGTCTCGCTCGGCAAAAGCGATCGCCGGCTCAGGACGGGCAATCAGCCAGATGGTCAGAATTGTGGTCACGATCAGCGTGGCCTGCGCTGCCATCGCGATCGGGCGACGCCAAAGCGGGATATCCCGCATCGCCTTGGAAGAGGCCCGAGGACGCTGGAGCGGCGGAAGCGACGGCCCATGGACGCCAAATACTTCGAGTGGCTGCGGAACGCCCTTGAAGCGCCAGCGTCCAAACGACTTCCATTTCAAGCCATTGCCGGTCTCTCCTAGTCTGTCCACGAGTCGTCGCACCATCGACTCGGCAGTGGAGGACACCAATATCTGGCCGGGACGCGCCAGCTGCATCAGCCGGGCCGCCATCGGTTTGGCGAGGCCCTCCACTTCGACAGCCTTGGCACCGAACGCCACGGCTTCAGCGCTGTTGTTCCACAGGATCACCTCGCCCACATGCAGGCCTGCGCGCGCGCGTATCGGGATGCCGCACTGATCGCCCAACCGCTGCAGGTTGTGTTGGTAATCCAGCGCAAACCCCAGCGCATCAATCGCCCGATCAAACAACAGGAACAGCCCATCGGAGCGGTCGATCTGCTGCCCATTCCACTGCTGCTGCAACGTCAGCACCAACCGGTCGTGCTGCTGGAATAGCTCGGCGGCGGCCGCATCGCCAATCCGCTCGACCAGGATCAACGAATCGCACAGGTCGGTAAACAACAACGCCCGCATCTGCGGTGCCTGGGTCGACGTTCCGTTGTCGCCATTCATGCCGTTCTTCCCGCGTCAGGGTGTGGCGGTCGCGGCACGCGACCAGTGCAGCCGGTTGCCGCCCAGGCGCTTGGCCTGGTACAGCGCGTTGTCGGCGCGAGCGTACCACTCGCTCCAGTCGGTATGGGGCTCGAGCAGGCGCACGCCGATGCTGACCGGGCAGACGTGGGGCACGCCGTGGGCGCGGTCCATCAAACCATGCACGGCGCTGAGGATGAACTCGGCGGCGTGCTGCAGGCTGTCCTGGTCGGCGCTGCGCAGCAGCAGGCAGAACTCGTCGCCGCCCAGCCGGCAGGCCATGTCCCGTTCGGTGGCCACCGAACGCAGGATATTGGCCACGCTCTGCAGCACGCGGTCGCCGGCCTGGTGGCCGTATTCGTCGTTGACCTGCTTGAACCGGTCGCAGTCGATCAGCAGCAGGCCTTGCGGGGGGCCGTCGTCGTGGCTGCGGCATTCCTGCAGGTACAGCGCCAGGCCGCGGCGGTTGTGCAGGCCGGTCAGCTCGTCGGTGCGCACCAGCTCGCGCGTGTGGGTGAGCTGGTGGGTAGTGACGTAGAGGTTGTCCAGCGCGGTTTCCAGGTCGTGGTTGCGCCGGCGCAGCTGCCGGATCAGGACCTGTTCGTTGCTGACCACGCGCATGATCGTGCGGCGCAGGAAATAGGCGATCAGGCCGGGGTCGCGTTCGACCAGCCGCTGGAAATCGCCGTTGCCCAGCTCCAGCACGACGCTGTCGGCCACGGCGCGGGCATCGGCGCTGCGCGGGTGGTCGCCGATCAGCAGGCCGAGTTCACCGAAGAATTCATTGCGCCCCAGCGACTTCACCAGCAGGTCTTCGCCGAAGTCCAGTTCGATGCAACCGCTGACGATCACATACATGGTGTCGCCGGGTTGACCCCGATGGAACAGGTGGTCACCCTGGGGCAGGAGGCGCTCCTGGCCGAACTCGGCGAACAGGTCGAATTCGCTCGGGCTCAGGATGGCGTGCACGATCTCAGCCATCGCCGTCTGGGCGATGCCTGGTTCCTGTTCGCACACATTCGCCGCCGCAACCTTGCCGGTCATCCCGTGCACCCGCTTCCCAGCGTTCCCCCGGTGAGCGGATGAGGATAGCACCCCTAAAAACTGTGCGCCTCATCCCATTTCAGAGCACGGACGCCGTACTTTTTCGACCGGCCCGGCACATCCCCCTTCCATACGCGCTCCGGATCGGCCAGCGGCCACCGGATCCTCGCGGCGCCGGCCGTCGAGCGGTCCGAACAAGGCGACGGGCGGTCTCCTTGCCGCCCGTCACGTCGGCCTTCCCTGGCCGCCCTTGGCGGAGCTGCCGGCGCCGGTCAGGCCGCGCGCTCGGCGTTGAACTGCTCTTCCTCGGTCGAGCCGGTCAGCGCGGTGGTCGAGGACTGGCCCTGCTGAATGGCCTGGGTGACCGCGTCGAAGTAGCCGGTGCCGACCTCGCGCTGGTGCTTGACCGCGGTGAAGCCGCGATCGGCGGCGGCGAACTCGGCCTCCTGCAGCTCCACGAAGGCGCTCATCTGGCGGCGCGCGTAGCCGTGGGCCAGGTTGAACATGGAGTAGTTCAGGGCGTGGAAGCCGGCCAGGGTGATGAACTGGAACTTGTAGCCGTATGTGGCGATCTCCTTCTGGAAGGTCGCGATGGTGGCGTCATCCAGGTTCTTCTTCCAGTTGAAGCTGGGCGAGCAGTTGTAGGCCAGCAGCTTGCCCGGGAACTTGGCATGGATGGCCTCGGCGAACCTGCGCGCGAACTCCAGGTCCGGCTTGCCGGTCTCGCACCAGATCAGGTCGGCATAGGGCGCATACGCCAGGCCGCGGCTGATCGCCTGGTCCAGGCCGTTGCGGGTGCGGTAGAAGCCTTCCGGGGTGCGCTCGCCGCTGGCGAAGGGCTGGTCGTTGGGGTCGATGTCGCTGGTCAGCAGGTCGGCGGCCTCCGCGTCGGTGCGGGCCACCAGCAGGGTCGGCACGCCCATCACGTCAGCGGCCAGGCGCGCGGCGTTGAGCTTTTCGATGGCCTCGCGGGTGGGCACCAGCACCTTGCCGCCCATGTGCCCGCACTTCTTCACCGAGGCCAGCTGGTCCTCGAAGTGCACCCCGGCCGCGCCGGCCTCGATCATCGCCTTCATCAGTTCGAAGGCGTTGAGCACGCCGCCGAAACCGGCTTCGGCATCGGCCACGATCGGCTGCAGGAAGTCGATATCGTCCTTGCCCTCGGCATGGTGCAGCTGGTCGGCACGCAGCAGCGTGTTGTTGATGCGCTTGACCACCGCCGGCACCGAGTCGGCCGGGTACAGCGACTGGTCGGGGTACATCTGGCCGGCCAGGTTGGCGTCGGCGGCCACCTGCCAGCCGGACAGGTAGATGGCATTCAAACCGGCCTTGACCTGCTGCATGGCCTGGTTGCCGGTCAGCGCGCCAAGCGCGTTGACGAAGTCTTTTTCCTGCAGGTAGGTCCACAGCTTTTCCGCGCCCAGCCGGGCCAGCGAATGCTCCACGTGCACGGTGCCGCGCAGGCGCACCACGTCGGCGGCGGTGTAGTTGCGCTGGATGCCCGCCCAGCGCGGGTCGGTGTTCCATTCGTGCTGGATCTGTTCGGCGGTCGGCAGCGTGCTCATGGCGTTTCTCCAGGGGGGAATACGTTGAATGGGTGAAGCGATGCGGGAGGCGGGCGGTACAGGTCAGTCCAGACGGTCGTAAGCGGGCAGGGTCAGGAAATCGGTGAGTTCATCGCGGCGGCTGAGCTGCGCCAGCAGCGCGATGGCTTCGTCGATGCGGGCGGCACCGGGCAGCGCACTGCGGTCGCCAAGGCGTGCGGGGAGCTGGGCCAAGGTGGCGTCGAGCAGCGGCAGGTCGATGGCGGTGCCGTCGTCGAGCTGCTGGCCGGGCACGTGCAGCCACTGCCACAGCTGGCTGCGGCTGATCTCGGCGGTGGCCGCGTCCTCCATCAGGTGGTGGATCGGCACGCAGCCGTTGCCGTCCAGCCACGCGGCCAGGTAGCGCACGCAGACTTCCACGTTGCCCTCGAAACCGGCGCGGGTGATGGTGCCGGTGGGCGCGGCGATCAGCGCATCGCGCCCCACCTGCACATCCCGGCGCAGTACCGCGTGCTGGTTCGGCCCGGGCATGTGTTCGTCGAAGATCGCCTGTGCCACTGGGATCAGCGCCGGATGCGCCACCCAGGTGCCGTCGTGGCCGGCGGTGACTTCGCGCAGCTTGTCCGCCCGCACCCGCGCCATCGCCTGTTCGTTGGCGGCGGCATCGTGGTTGATCGGGATCTGCGCGGCCATGCCGCCCATCGCATGCGCGCCGCGGCGGTGGCAGGTGCGGATCAGCAGTTCCGAATAAGCCTTCAGGAACGGCTGGGTCATGGTCACCTGGCCGCGCTCGGGCAGCACCTTGTCGGCGTGGCGGCGGAAGGTCTTGATGTAGGAAAAAATGTAGTCCCAGCGCCCACAGTTCAGGCCGACGATGCGGTCGCGCAGCGCATGCAGGATCTCGTCCATCTCGAACACCGCCGGCAGTGTTTCGATCAGCACCGTGACCTTGATCTGCCCGTGCGGCAGGCCGAGCATGCCTTCGATGTGCGACAGCGCGGTCTCCCACAGCGCCGCCTCTTCCATGCTCTGCAGCTTGGGCAGGTAGAAGTACGGGCCGCGCTGTTTGCACATCAGCGTGCGCGCGTTGTGGAAGGCGAACACCGCCGCATCGAACAAGCCACCGGCGATTGCCTGGCCGTCGATGCGCACGTGCTTTTCATCCAGGTGCCAGCCGCGCGGACGCACAATCAGCACCGCCTGTTCGTTGAACGGACGCAGCGCGTACTGCTTGCCCGGCTTGCCGTCCACCGACGGGCCGGTGTGGGTCAGATCGCCGCGCACCGCGCCGATCAGCGCCTGCTGGCCGGCCAGCAGGTTGCGCCAGGCCGGTGCGGTGGAATCCTCGAAGTCGGCCATGAACACCTTGGCCCCGGAGTTCAGCGCGTTGATGACCATCTTCGGGTCGGTCGGGCCGGTGATCTCCACGCGGCGGTCCTGCAGCGCGTCCGGCAGCGGGGCGACGGTCCAGTCTTCATTGCGGATCTGCGCGGTGTCGGCGCGGAAGTCCGGCAGCCCGCCGCCATCGAAGAACGCCTGGCGCGCCACCCGGGCCTGCAGCCGGCGCTGGCGCTCGGGCTCCACCGCACGGTGCAGCGACACCAGCAAGGCCAGTACCCCCGCCGGCAGCAACGCGGACTGGCCGGCGAGCTGGGTGGTCACCGTGATCCCGGGGGTGGCGGGGGCATCGGCCGGGGTGGGCTGGGCTGTGGCGAAAGCGGCGACGGCGGACATGGCGGGCTCCTGCAATGCGGTAGGGCTTCACCGTGCGCCGCCGTACCGTATTTGACAAAACAGTTATCGCAATGCACTACATAAGGTGAGCTTATACTCGTGACACCATGCCCACACCGCGCCCGCCAAGTCCCCGGTTTTCCTATAAATCCGATCGGCTCAAGCCCTTGCGGGCGTTCTGCCAGACCGTCCGCCTGGGTTCGGTCTCACGTGCGGCTGAGGCGCTTTTCGTCAGCCAACCGGCCATCAGCCAGCAATTGCAGGCGCTGGAGCGCGAATTGGGGGTGGTGCTGTTTGAGCGCAGCGGGCGCCGGCTGGTGCCCAGCCGCGAGGGCCAGCTGCTGTTCGAGATGGCCCAGCCGCTGGTGGAAAACCTGGACGGGCTGGAAGCCAGCTTCCGCGACAAGGTGAAGGGGCTGGACGCGGGCGAACTCAACATCGCCGCCAACAGCTCGACCATCCTGTACCTGCTGCCGCGCATCGTGGAGCGCTTTCGCCAGCGTCACCCGGACGTGCGCCTGACCCTGCACAACGCGATCAGTGCCGACGGCACGGACCTGCTGCGCAGCGATGCGGCCGACCTGGCGGTGGGCTCGATGACCGACGTCCCGGCCGACCTGAGCTATGCGCCGGCCTACCGTTTCGAGCAGGTGCTGATCACCCCGCCCGACCACCCGCTCACACGGGTGAAGGAACTGACCCTGGAGGCGATCTCCGCCTATCCGCTGATCCTGCCACCCAAGCGCCAGATCACCTACCGACTGGTAGACCAGGTGTTCCAGCGCCAGCGCATGCCCTACACCGTGGCGCTGGAAGTGGGTGGCTGGGAGGTGATCAAGCAGTATGTGGCGATGGGCATGGGCATCTCGATCGTGCCGGCGTTGTGCCTCAACGATGCCGACCACGACAAGTTGCTGACGCGCTCGATGAGCGCCTGGTTCCCCGAGCGCAGCTACGGGGTGATCGTGCGCCGTGGGCGCTTCCTGTCGCCGCAGGCGCGCGCCTTCATCGACCTGATCCAGCCGGACCTGTTCACGCCGCGCAGCTATGATGAAAGCGGTCATTCCGAGCGCTGACGCACCCCCTTCCATGCCGATCGAACTGCGCCACCTGCGCTACTTCCTGGCCGTCGCCGACACCCTGCATTTCGGCCGCGCGGCCGAGCGCCTGGGCATGTCGCAGCCGCCGCTCAGCCAACAGATCCGCCAGTTGGAAACGCTGCTCGGTGCGCGCCTGTTCCTGCGCGCCAATCGCCGCGTGGAACTGACCGATGCCGGCCGCGTCCTGCAGGAGCAGGCACGTGAGGTGCTGGCCCGGGTCGACACCGCGATCGACCTGACCCAGCGCGCGCAACGCGGCGAAACCGGCGAGCTGCGCATCGGGCTGACCCGTGCCACGCCGCTGTCCACGCAGATTCCCCGGGCGATCTTCGCCTACCGCCAGCAGTTCCCGCAGGTGCAGCTGAAGCTGCGCGAGATGAACACGCTGCAGCAGATCGATGCGCTGATGGCCGGCGAGCTCGACGTGGGCCTGATCCGCAAACGGGCGCTGCCGGCGCCGCTAATGTCACGCAAATTGTTCAGTGATCCGCTGGCGCTGGTGGTGCATGACCAGCACCCGCTGCTGCGCGGTCTGGCCGCCGATGCGCCGGTGGCATTGCGGCTGTTCGCCCATGAGCCGTTCGTGGGTTTCCTGCGCGAGGTCGGCGCGGGCATCCACGATCATTTCATCGCATTGTGCCGCAGCGCCGGCTTCACCCCGCGTATCGTGCAGGAAGCCGGTGAAGCCTCGACGTTGATCAGCCTGGCCGCCTCCGGGCTGGGCGTGACGGTGCTGCCATCCTCGTGCAGCCACATCCAGGTCGACGGTGCACGTTTCGTCGCCCTGAGTGACCGCGCCGCCAGTTCGGAAGTGCACGTGGCCTGCCGACGCGGCACCGCCTCGCCGCTGATCGCACATTTCACCCGGCTGCTGCAGGGCGTCAGCGGCTGAGCGCGAGCGCGGCGGCGGCGGTCGGTTGCACGCGCTGCCGCAGCCGCCAGGCAATCGCGCCGCCGGCCGCGGTCAGCACGCCGACGAAACCGCACACGCCCAGCCAGTCCCAGTGCGTGTAGAACACGCCGCCGATCACGCCGGCCACGCTGGACCCCAGGTAATAGGCGAACAGGTACAGCGCCGAGGCTTCCGCGCGCATCGCCCCGGCACGGCTGCCGACCCAGCTGCTGGCTACCGAGTGCCCACCGAAGAAACCAAAGGTCACCAGCGCGATACCCAGGGCCATGCAGCCCAGCCACGGCAGCGCCAGCAGCACGATGCCCAGCGCGATCAGCCCGTAGCAGATCGCCAGCACGCGGCTGCGACCATGCCGGTTGGCCTGCTGCCCCATCCACGCCGAGCTGAAGGTGCCCACCAGGTACACGCTGAAGATCAGCCCGACCACGGTCTGGCTCAACCCATAGGGCGGGGCGAGCAGGTGGTAGCCCAGGTAGTTGTAGAGGGTGACGAACACACCCATCAGCACGAACGCGGTGGCGAACAGCCACGGCAGCCCGGGATCGGCGAACAGACTGCGCCAGCGTGCCGGCAGTTCGCGCAGGCCGCCGCGGCGGCTCTGGAAGTGGCGGGAGGGCGGTAGCTGGAACCACAGCAGCACGGTGCTCAGCAGCGCGATCGACGACACCACGCCGATACCCCAGCGCCAGCCCCAGTGGTCGGCCACGATGCCGGCGATGAGACGGCCGCTCATGCCGCCGATCGCATTGCCGCCGATGTACAGGCCCATGGCCAAGCCCAGCGCGCGGCTGTCCATTTCTTCGGCCAGGTAGGTCATGCCCACCGCCGGCACGCCGCTCAGCGCGATGCCGAGCAGCGTGCGCAACACCAGCAGGGTGGACCAGTCATCGACCATCGCCGTCGCCACCGACAACACGCTGGAGGCCAGCAGCGCGGCGACCATCACCCCGCGGCGGCCGATGCGATCGGAGATCAGCCCGGCGATCAGCATCGACACCGCCAGCAGCCCGGTGCTCAGCGACAGGGTCAGCGCGCTGTTGGCGGCCGAGACGCCGAAGTGCCGGCTGAACTCGGGCAGCAGCGGCTGCACCGTGTAGAGCAGGCCGAAGGTGGAAAAACCGGCCAGGAACAGTGCCGCGGCGGTGCGCCGGAACGCCGGCGTGCCTTGCTGGATATGGTCCGCAGCCGCTGCCGTGGCGGGGGCCTGGGGGCTGCGGGCGGGGACCGCTGCGGTGTCGCCATTCATGCCGGTAAGGCCCGTGTGTCCGGGCCGGAGTGAAGAGTCAGCGCTCAGGATAGGCAGCGCCGACAGGTCGATCCATAACCTGGACTGTCTGGATCGAGACGTCCGACATCTCGATTCAGATCACGCGCCGGGTTAGAGGGACTGCCAGGTCAGGCCCTCGCCGCGCCGGTAGTAGACCCGCGTGGCCTTGCCATACAGGGCGGAGGCATCCACCAGACCGAAATAGCGACCGTCGGCGCTGTTGCCACGGTGGTCGCCAAGCATCAGCACCTTGCCGGCCGGCACGGTCAGGCCGCTGATGTCCGGACCGCCGCCCTGGCCGAGGTCGAGCTGGGCCAGGTGCTGGCCGAAGTCCTCGATCTCGCCCGCGCCGGCCTCGGCCAGCGGCTGGCCGTTGATGCTCAGGTGGCCCTCGTGCAGTTCCACCCGGTCACCGCCGACGGCGGCGATGCGCTTGATCAGGCGGATGCCGTCCACCGGCGAG
The DNA here is from genome assembly GCF_024519465.1 of Stenotrophomonas sp. Ste86. Taxonomy (GTDB): domain Bacteria; phylum Pseudomonadota; class Gammaproteobacteria; order Xanthomonadales; family Xanthomonadaceae; genus Stenotrophomonas. The sequence goes on from NZ_JALJRW010000011.1 coordinate 93,660, forward strand.
TCGAACACCGCCACGTCGCCGCGCTGCGGCTGGCCGGTGTGCAGCAGTTCAACCGAGGTGAACGGCAGGCGCAGACCGTAGGCGCGCATGTCCACCACCACCCGGTCGCCCGGCATCAGGGTGTGCTGCATCGAGCCGCTGGGCACCTGGTAGTGGTTGGCCAGCGAGTCGCGTGCGGCCAGCAGCAGGCCGAGCATCACCGCCAGCGGGAGCGCTTCCTTCTTCAGCCAATGCAGCATCCGGTTCGGGGCAGCAGCGGTGGAACTATCCATGGCAGGGCGCTCTCAAGGGGTCTGGTTGTGACCGGCCGGCGGTGGCCAAGTTCCCGGTGGTTGGTGCAGAAGCTACGCGATATTTACGCGCGGAAGCGGCCACCGGCATGGCGGTTTTACGGGCCCCGGTCGCATCGTGGCGTCACCGCGCCGCAGGGCGCTTGTTCGAGGTGTTCCATGACCATCCTGATGATCCGGCACACGCCGCCTGGCGCGGCGCCGGATGCCGCGCCGCTGCCTGCCCGGGTCGCCGGGCACCGCCTGGCCTGCCGCGATTGCGACTCGCTGCCGGCGCTGGTGCGTTGCCTGCAGCGGGCCCAGCGCAGCCGTCCTGCCTTGGTGCTGATTGCCACGACCGCCGTCGATGGCTATCAGTGGGCGCGTTACGGCCAGGCGCTGCGCAGTGCGCTGGAGGCGTTGCCGGCGCCGTACATCGAGATGGCCAGCAACGACGACGACGCGCTGGATGACCACCTGCACCCGCAGCACGCACCGACCGCGCGGGTGGTGTGCAGCAGCGGTCGCGACGATGCCTGCCGGCTGTCGCTGGCGATCGCCGCGCGTCGCCTGCAGGTCGTGCCGGAGGGGGCCTGAGCCATGTCGATCTTCATCATTCGCGGGCCGGAAGCAGCCGGTCCGCTGATCCGCACCGCGCAGCCGTTGCCGGCACCGGTGTTGAAATCGCTGGTGCACCGTGCGATCGATGCCGGCACCACGGTGGCAATCCGCGCCTGCGGCTCCGAGCAGGAGCTGCTGGACGCGCTGCGCGTGGCCGACCACAGCCGCGGCGAGGTGACGCTGCTCGATCCGGGCGCCTGCGTGGGCAGCGTGCGCCTGCACCGGTTGCTGCCGCATCTGCACAATGTCTACGTGGAAGTGCACGACGATGACACCCGGACGCCGGAGGCGTGCCTGCCGGCGGATGTGGGCCAGCGTATCGGCGTGGCGCACGGGTACTGCGCGCAGAGTTACATGCATGCACTGGAGATCGCGTTGGACCATCTTGGGTGCAGCGAGATCGTGGAAGGGGTGCACGTGGGGACGTGAGGGGTATTGCCGCCACGCGGGGCGGTCGGTGGGTCGGGCACTGGGCCCCATACCCTTTCCGGCGAATGTCCCCCGGTGTCGGCCTGCGGCCGCCCCCTCCTCCTTTATTTCGCCTCCAAGGGCATGGTGCCCAGCGCCCGACCCACCGACCAGCGTCAAAACGCCTGGCTTCTATTTGATTACCGCAAGCCGAGCCCCGTAGCGGCTGGTAGGCGCCTGGGCAAAATCAAGGAGGAGGCCGCCAGGCCGGGGGACATTTGCGCCAGGGGCCTACCGGCCGCTACGGGGCCCTCTCGCGCGCGGCAGCCCCCAGCGAAGCCGCCGTCCAAAAAAAAACGGCAGGATTTCCCCTGCCGTTTTCGTTTTCAGCCTGCGCCGGTAGGTGGTGTACGGACCCACGGTCGGCACCAACCCCTATCGTTCGCGCGCTTACTTCAGCCCGCGGTTGACCAGCAGCGGTTCCACCGACGGATCCTTGCCGCGGAACTCGCGGTACAGATCGGCCAGTTCCACGCTGTTGCCGCGCGAGAGGATCTTGTCGCGGAACACCTGCCCGTTCTCCGGGGTCAGGCCGCCATGCTCCTTGAACCACTCGAAAGCATCATGGTCCAGCACCTCGGCCCAGAAGTAGGCGTAGTAACCGGCCGAATAGCCACCGCCCCAGATGTGGTCGAAGTAGGTGGTGCGGTAACGCGGCGGCACCTGCGGCAGGTCGACCTTGAACTTCTTCAGCGCCGCCGCTTCGAACGGGGCCACGTCCTGCAGCGGCGCGTCGGCCGGCTGGGTGTGCCAGGCCAGGTCGAGCAGCGCCGCCGACAGGTACTCGGTGGTCGCATAGCCCTGGTTGAAGGTGCGCGCCTTGAGGATCTTGTCGACCAGCGCCTGCGGCATCGGCTCACCGGTCTTGTAGTTCTTGGCGTAGTTGGCGAACACCTTCGGGTCCAGCGCCCAATGCTCGTTGAACTGCGAGGGGAACTCGACGAAGTCGCGCGAGGTGCTGGTGCCTGCGATGGACGGGTACTTCACCTTGGAGAACATGCCATGCAGCGCGTGGCCGAACTCATGGAACATCGTGGTCACATCATCGAAGCTGAGCAGCGCGGGCTGGCCGGCGGCGGGCTTGGTGAAGTTGCACACGTTGTAGACCACCGGCTTGGCACCGGTCAGGCCGTCCTGTTCGACGAACACGTCCATCCAGGCGCCACCGGACTTGCTGTCACGCTTGAAGTAGTCGGTGTAGAACAGCGCCAGCGACGTGCCGTCCTTGTCGAACACCTCGTAGACCTTCATGTCCGCGTGGTAGGTCGGGATATCGGTGCGCGGCTTGAAGGTGATGCCGTACAGCTGGGTGGCGGCGTAGAAGACGCCGTTCTGCAGCACGTTGTCCAGCTCGAAGTACGGCTTGATCTGCGACTCGTCCAGGTCGTACTGCGCCTTGCGCACCTGTTCGGCGTAGAAGTCCCAGTCGGACGCGGCCAGCTTGAAACCGCCCTTCTGGGCGTCGATCACTTTCTGCATTTCGCCGATCTCGCCACGCGCCTTGGCGGTGGCTGCCGGCACGGTGTCAGTCAGCAGCTTGAGCGCGGCGGCCGGGGTCTTGGCCATCTGGTCGGCCAGGCTGTAGGCGGCGTAGTTGTCGAAGCCGAGCAGCTTGGCCTTCTGCGCACGCAGCTGGGCCAGCCGCTGTACGGTCTGCCGGGTGTCGTTGGCATCGCCCTTCTCGGCGCGGGTTTCGGAGGCCTTGAGCACGGCGGCGCGCTGGTCGCGGTCGCTCAGCGAGGCCAGTACCGGCTGCTGGGTGGTGTTCTGCAGCGGCAGCACGTACTTGCCGTCCAGCTTGCGGTCCTTGGCATCGGCGGCGGCGGTGTTGATCGCATCCTCGTCCAGGCCGGCCAGCTTGGCCTTGTCATCGACCACCACCGCACCGGCGGCGGTGGCGGCAACCAGGCGGGTGTGGAACTGGGTGGCCAGCGTGGTTTCTTCCACGTTGAGCTTGCGCAGCGAGGCCTTGTCGGCATCGTTCAACTGCGCGCCGGCACGCACGAATTCCTGGTAGTCACGCTCGACCAGGCGCAGCTGCACCGGGTCCAGGCCCAGCGACTGGCGCTGGTCGTAGACGCTCTTGATGCGGGCGAACAGCTTCGGGTCGAGGTTGATCTCGTCCTGGTGGTCGGCCAGCTTCGGGGCGACCTCTTCCTGGATCTTCTGGCGCGCCTCGTTGGTATCGGCCTGGACCAGGCCGAAGAAGATGCGCGACACGCGGGTCAGGGTTTCGCCGCTGCGCTCCAGCGCTTCGACGGTGTTGTCGAAGGTGGCCGGTTCGGGGTTGTCGGCGATCTTGCGGACTTCGGCCAGGTGCTGCTTCATGCCTTCATTGAAGGCCGGCAGGTAGTCACTGTCCTTGATCTTGTCGAACGGCGGCGCCTGGAACGGCAGCGTGCTGGCGCTCAACAGGGGATTGGTGGACGCATCGGCCGGCTGTTGCGCGGCGGGGGTCGGGGTATCGGTCACGGGGGTGGACTCCTTGCCGGAACAAGCCGCCAGCGCCAGGCTGATGGCAGCGGCCAAAACTACGGTACGCGACATGAAACGGGCTCCTTGGAATGGGATGCGGCTGCGGAAAACCGCAGCCGATCACCCTACTCCGATTGCCCGGAAGCGGCATGTGCCGGACGTGGCGCATGGCTGTGCGGCGCCCGCCGTGAACGGGCCCGGCGTCTCCAGGCCCGGTCCGGCCTCAGACGGTGCCGCGGTTCTTGCCCTGCCAGGGCCGGTAGTAGTCGCGGATGGCGGCCATGTCGGCGGCGTCATCGCCGGTGGAATAAAACAGCGGGCCGATCCCGATGGTCTTTTCCGGGTAATGGAAGTAAGCCGCCAGCACCGGCACGTCGGCCATCCGCGCGATCTTCAGGAACCCGGCCTTCCAGTGCGTCACCGCCTTGCGGGTGCCTTCGGGGGTGATCGCATACCACATGCGCTCGGAGCCGCGGATCAGGCTGACCGCCTGTTCCACCGTGCCCTGCGGCGAGCTGCGGTCCAGCGGGATCACGCCCAGGGCGCGCAGCAGCGGCGACAGCGGCCACCAGAACAACGAGGCCTTGCCCAGCACCTTGACCTGCATGCCCAGTGCGATCTTGGCCGCCATGCCCCAGAACCCGTCCCAGTTGGAGGAGTGCGGGGCGATGATGAAGACCAGCTTGGGCACGTCCGGGAAGGTGCCCACCACTTTCCAGCCACCCAGGCGCAACGTGCAGCGCGCCAGCCAGCGGAGGAAGCGGTTGGGTTTGACCTGCGGCATGTTGGGCGGAACGGCCGGCAACAGCGGACTTCGGTTGTTCAAGCAATCACTCCCAATTGCGTGTGGTGCGGCCGCGCTTGATCTGCGCGCGGCCCTTTTTTTCATCCAGGCGGCGCAGCTTCGCCCCGTACGACGGCTTGGTGGCCACGCGCGGCTTGGGCACGCTGAGGCTGGCCTGGATGAACTCGGCCAGGCGCTCGCGCGCATCCTCGCGGTTGCGGTCCTGGGTGCGGAAACGCTGGGCATCGATGACCAGCACGCCCTCGCCGGTCATGCGTCGGTCGCGCCGGGCCAACAGGCGCGAGCGCAACGGTTCGGGCAGCGACGGCGAGCCGGCCACGTCGAAACGCAGTTCCACCGCGGTGGACACCTTGTTGACGTTCTGCCCGCCGGCGCCACTGGCGCGCACGAAACGCTCGACGATTTCCGCGTCGGGAATCGACAGATGTGCGCTGACGGTGACTGGTCCGGTACCCATGGGCGGCATTGTAAAGGCAGGACGCGTGCCGAGGGTGAGCCCAACATCCCCGATGACGCCGATAACGTCCGCAAAATGCAGCCTGATGACATCCCGGCGGGTATCCTCGGGACTCCATGCAACGCAGGATGCTCCGCACATGCTTTCGATCCGTCCGCTGACCCTTACCGGCCCGACCCGTCCCCGTCGTGGCCTGATCCGCCTGGGCCTGGTAGTCGCCCTGGGCCTTGCCGCCGTGGCCTCGGCCATCGCCGCGCCGCCGTCCGATGCCGACATCAACCGGCTGCTGGCCGCCTCGCGCGCGCAGACCATGCTGGACAGCATGCTGCCGCAGATCGAGGCGATGCAGCGCCAGCAGTTCCAGCAGGTCGCCCAGCAGCGCCAGCTCGACGCGCAGCAGCAGGAACAGATGAAGCGCATGGAGGCACGCACCACCCAGACCATCCGCCAGGCGCTGTCCTGGCAGCAGCTGCGGCCGATGTACGTGGACCTCTACAAGAAGAGCTTCAGCAAGGAAGACGTGCTGGCGATGGCCGAGTTCTACGAGAGCTCGGCCGGACAGAGTCTGCTCGACAAGACCCCGGCGCTGATGCAGAACGTGATGGTGGCCATCCAGGAAAAGATGCAGCCGCTGTTCGTGGACCTGCAGAAGGACCTGGAGGAAATCATGAACGAGAAGCCGGCCCCGGCGAAGAAGTGACCCCGTAGAGCCGACCGTTGGTCGGCTGCACGATCCCGGGCACCGCATGTAAAGCATGCCGACCGTTGGTCGGCTGCAGATATCCCGGGCACCGCATGTAAGGCAGCCGACCAACGGTCGGCTCTACGCGGGTCAGGCCGCGTCCCAGCCGAACAGATCCATCGCCTTGCGGAACTCCCCCTGCGCCGGCGCGCTGACGTCCATCGCGGTGCCATCGGGGTGTGGGAACCGCAGGCGTTCGGCGTGCAGCAGCATGCGGTGGATGCCCTGCATGCGGAAGCTGCGGTTGTGGCGGCCATCGCCATGGCTGGTGTCGCCGATCAGGTGGTGGGACAGGTGCTTGAGGTGGCGGCGGATCTGACGGAAGCGGCCGGTCTGCGGTTGGCAGCGCAGCAGCGCATAGCGCGAGGTCTCGAACTCGCCCACCGGCACGGCGATCTCGCCCACGGCCACGCGCTGGAAATGGGTGATGGCCTGCTTCTTCACCGGCTTGCCGGGGCCGCCATCGAGGTCATGGTCGACGGTGAAGATTTCTTCGGCCGGCCAGCCACGGCAGATCGCCAGGTAATCCTTGGTCACATCGCCGCCCATCAGCGCTTTGCCGAGCACGCTGGCGCTTTCGCGGTCGAAGGCCAGCAGCAGGCAGCCGCTGGTGGCGCGGTCGAGCCGGTGGACCAGGAAGATCGGCTTGCCGAGCTGGTCGCGCAGGCGGTCGGCAAGGAAGTCGTCTTCGCCACGGGCCAGCTTGCTGTCGTGGACCATCAGCCCGGCGGGCTTGTTGACCACGGCCAGGCGGTCGTCCAGGTGCAGCAACTGCAGGGGCGCCACTGCGGGCGCGAGGTCGGTTGCGGTGTCGGTATCGATGTCGTTCACCGACCGATTATCCCCGCCCACTGCAGGCAGCGCCAACAAAGGCGATTCAGGCGACGTCACGCACGGCGATCAGTTCGCCGTTGCCGATCGGCACCCGCACGCAATGGAACTGCGGATCGCGGCGTACCTGCGCCTCGAAGGCCGCCATCTGTTCGGCATGCGAGACGGCGTTGTCGACCACCAGCAAGCCACCGGGCCGCAGCACGCGACGCAGGTCCGGCCACCAGCCCAGGTACTGGCTGCGTTCGGAATCCAGGAACAGCAGGTCGATGCTGGCCTCGGCTGCGGCACCCAGCCACACACCCGCATCGATGTGGATAAGGTCGATCTGCGCGGCCAGGCCGCTGCGCGCGAAGGTGGCCGTCGCCAGGGCGATCTTGTCGGCGGCGTACTCCAGCGTGGTGACCTGCCCGCCGACAGCCGCAGCGGCCTCGGCCAGCCACAGCGTGGAATAGCCGTTGGAGGTGCCGATCTCCAGCACCCGCCGCGCGCCGGTGGCACGCACCAGCACACCCAGCAGCTCGCCGGTGTCCGGGGTGATGTTGAGCATGCGCTGGGCACGCTCGCTATGGCTGGCATCGTGGTCGGCGCCGAACCGGGCCAGTTCGTCCTTCAGTGCCTGCAGCGTCATCTCAGCGGCGCCACCACGCGCTGGCCAACGAGAACAGACCGGCCGCGCCACTCACCCAGCTCCACACCGGTGCATCACCGAAGTACCAGCCGCCCGGCTGCATGCCGTACAGCACCGCCGCGACGATCAGCAGGCCGACACCGGCGATCGCGGCGACCGCGCGCTTCTGCAGCTTCTGCAGGTTGGTGTTGAGCGCGACCAGGTCCTGCGAGCGCATCGACAGCTCGTGTCCGCCTTCCACCTGCTGCTTCAGCCAGGCGTGTACCAGGCGCGGCATGTCCGGGGTGTGGGTCATGATTTCCGGCAGCCGCTTGCGCAGCTCCTTCAGTACCCGGCGCGGGCTGTAACGCTCGCGCAGGATGCGTTCGAGCACCGGCCGGGCCACCGCCCAGATGTCCAGTTCCGGATCGAGCTGGCGGCCGACGCCTTCGATGTTGAGCAGGGTCTTCTGCAGCAGGATCAGCTGCGGCTGCAGGGTCAGTTCATAGCGCTGCGCCACGCGGAACAGCTTGATCAGCACTTCGGCCAGCGAAATCTGCGACAGCGGCCGGGTGAAGTAGGGTTCGCACACCGAACGCGCCGCCGCTTCCAGCTCGTCGATACGCACGTTGCCCGGCATCCAGCCGGCTTCAACGTGGAGTTCGGCCATGCGCCGGTAATCCTTGTTGAAGATCGCCATGAAGTTCTCGGCCAGGTAGTACTGATCTTCCTGCGAGAGCTGGCCCATGATGCCGAAGTCCAGCGCGATGAAACGCGGGTTGTCGCGGCGCGCCGGGTCGAGGTCGACCCAGATGTTGCCGGCGTGCGCATCGGCGTGGAAGAAGTTGTCGCGGAACACCTGCGTGTAGAACACCCGCACGCCCTTGGCCGCCAGCGCCTTGCGGTCGATGCCGGCCTTGTCCAGCGCGACGATGTCATCCGACGGAATGCCCCACACCCGCTCCAGGGTCAGCGCGCGCTCGGCGGTGTGGCTCCAGATCACTTCCGGAACGTACAGGTCGTCCGAATCCATCCAGTTGCGGCGCAGCACGCTGGCGTTGGCGCCTTCGCGTTGCAGGTCAAGCTCGGCGGCCAGGGTGTTTTCGACCTCGGCCACCACTTCGCGCGGGCGGATCTTGTCGGCGCGCGGATGGGCGCGCTCGACCAGCGCAGCGGCCGAGGTGAGCAGCGCGATGTCGGCATCGATCTGCCGTTCGATATCCGGGCGCAGCACCTTGACCACCACTTGGCGACCATCGGCCAGCGTGGCCGCGTGGACCTGGGCGATCGAGGCCGAGGCCAGCGGCTGCAGGTCGAAGCTGGCGAACGCCTCGCTGACCGGGCGGCCGAGCGCCTGCTCGACGATGCGCTGGGCGGTCGCGCCGTCGAACGGCTTGACCCGGTCCTGCAGCAGGGTCAGCTCGTTGGCCACATCGGCCGGGATCAGATCGCGGCGGGTGGACAGGATCTGCCCGAACTTGACGAAGATCGGGCCGAGGTCCTGCAGCGCCAGGCGCAGCCGGGCACCGCGCGACTGCGCGGCGATATCGGCCGAGGCGCGCGGCACGAACGGCTTGGCCAGGCGCAGCCAGCGCTCCAGCGGGGTGTTCTGCAGCAGATCATCCAGGCGGTAGCGCAGGATCACCCGGCCGATGCGGGTGGCGCGGAACATCGCCTTCATGCGCGCACCTGGCGCAGGCGCTGTACCCGGGCGGCGATGCGTTCCACATCGTCGCGCATCACATCCACGTCGTCGTGGAAGGCTTCCAGTTCTGCTCGCGGTACCACGTCGCGGGACTCCTCGGTGACATATTCGGCGGCGCTGTGCGCCAGGTCGGACGCGCCACGGCGCGCATGCTGCAGCGCCGAGCGCAGGCTGTTGGCGATCTGCACGCCCAGCACCTCGCCGAACACGCGCACGAACGGCTGCTGCCAGTCCGGATCGAAACGGCTGGCCAACTGCTGCAGGCGCCGGGCCAGTTCGGCATCGCCGGAGACCTTGACCCGCCCGGCCGGGGCGTCACCGCCGCGCCGCGCATTGGCCAGGAACGGCAGCTGCGCAAGCACGCCGCCCAGGGTGCTGCGCACGGCCAGGTCCGGCTCCTGCTGCGCATCCACCGGGCCCACGGTCAGGCGCTCGCCGTCGACTCCGATACGCATCGCCAGCGAAGGGGATTCCAGGGTCAGCGCAATGTGCCGGCCATCCAGCGCACCCAGCGCGCTGCGCGTGTCCGGGTCCAGCGCCAGCGCGCGGTTGAGCGCCAGCTGCAGCGCATTGCCGGCCAGCGGTTTGAGGGAACTGAGGAAGGAACGGGCCATCGTTGCATTCTACTCGGCCCATGGCAGCGTCGGACCGCCGTACGTGCGCCGAGGCTGACGCGAGCATGAAGGCCGGTTCCACTGCAGGCCGCTGACCGGTTCATGCTATGGACCCACACACCAGGCGCAGGAGCGGCAACAGGCATGGGCAAGACCCGGGTAGGCATCATTTTCGGTGGCCGTTCGGCCGAACACGAAGTATCACTGCAGTCGGCCAGGAACATCGTGGACGCATTGGACAAGACGCGCTTCGACGTCACCCTGATCGGGATCGACAAGCAGGGCCAGTGGCATGTCAGCGACCCGCAGGCCTTCCTGCTGCACGCCGATGACCCGGCGCGGATCGCCCTGAACCGCTCGGGCATTGCGGTGGCCGTGCGCCCCGGGGTGGCGCGCCAGCAGCTGGTGCCGACCGATCCGGCCACCGCACTGGAGCAGATCGATGTCGTGTTCCCGATCGTGCACGGCACGCTGGGCGAGGACGGCTCGCTGCAGGGCCTGCTGCGCATGGCCAACCTGCCGTTCGTGGGCTCCGGCGTGCTCGGCTCGGCGGTGGCGATGGACAAGGACGTAGCCAAGCGCCTGCTGCGCGACGCCGGCCTGGCGGTGGCCCCGTTCGCCTGCTTCAACCGGGCCAGCGCAGCCAACGCCGATTACGCCGCGCTGGTCGCGCAGCTGGGCTCGCCGCTGTTCGTCAAACCGGCCAACCAGGGCTCGTCGGTCGGGGTGAGCAAGGTGGACAGCGCGCGGGAATTTCATGAGGCCCTCGCGCTGGCGCTGTCCTATGACCACAAGGCGCTGGTGGAAACGGCCATCGACGGCCGCGAGATCGAGTGCGCGGTGCTGGGCAACGACCGCCCCGAGGCCAGCGTGTGCGGCGAGGTGGTGGTGCACGACGCGTTCTACTCGTATGACACCAAATACATCAGCGAGACCGGTGCGGACGTGGTGGTGCCGGCGGCCATCAGCGACGCCGACCAGCAGCGCATCGGCGACATCGCGGTGCGCGCCTACCAGGCGCTGGATTGCGCCGGTCTGGCGCGGGTGGATGTGTTCCTGACCCCTGCTGGCGAGGTGGTCATCAACGAGATCAACACCCTGCCCGGTTTCACTCGGATCAGCATGTATCCCAAATTGTGGGCGGCCAGTGGGCTCGATTACACGGCCCTGATCAGCCGCCTGCTGGACCTGGCCCTGCAACGGCATGCGCAGGAGCAGGCGCTGCGCAGCTCGATCACCGCCTGATACGGCGACGGCCCGACGCGCTTTCGCACGCCGGGCCGTCACAAGGCAATGGCTGGGCAACCCGCGCCGGAGAGAGGGAGCGCGGGCTGCCCGGCGGACTAGCCTCGCTTGCGGAACATCGACACCACCGCCAGGATCAGGAACACCACGAACAGGATCCAGGCGATGTTGCTGGCGGCACCGGCGATGCCGGAGAAGCCAAGCACCGCCGCGATGATGGCGATGACAAAAAAGATAACGGCGTAATGCAGCATGTCGATCCTCGCGTAATGCGTGCCGGATTGGCGTGCTGCGATCTTCACCAAACCGCGGTGTTCAGGAAGTGATGGCGTCCTGTGCGCGCGATGAAGACTTCAGCCTCGTGAGGCCTTCGTCAATGCTCACCTGCGGCACGTAGCCGAAGTCCCGACGCGCCGGCGCCATGCTGTACCAATGCGGGGTGCACAGCTGCTCGGCGAGGAATCGGGTCATCGGCGGTTCGCCGCGCAGGCGCAACAGCGGCCACAGCCGCTCGGCCACCGCGCCGATGCGATAGGCGGTCCTGAAGCTGATCGACTTGTGCACCGCTGGCGCGCCGACGGCAGCCAGCAGCTTGTTGAGCAGCTCCTTCATCGGCAGCGGTTCGCCGTTGGAGATGAAGTAGGCCTTGCCCGCGCACGCCGCGCCCGGGGCGAGGTGTTCGAACGCCAGAAAGTGCGCCAGCGCGGCGTTGTCGATGTAGGTGGTATCGACCAGATTGCTGCCGTCCCCGACAAAGCGCAGCCGACCGGCGCGCGCGCGCTCGGCCAGGCGCGGCACCAGCTGCTGGTCGCCCGGCCCCCAGATCAGGCGCGGGCGCAGTGCCACGGTGGCCAGGGTGGCATCGTTGGCGGCCAGCACGCGCTGCTCGGCAAGGGTCTTGGTGGCCGCATACGGCGCCTGGAAGTCTTCGCCGTAGGGCACTTCATCGGCGCCCAGGCCTTCCACCGGGTGGGTGGCGCGATGGGTCACGCTCGGCGTGGAGGTGTAGACCAGCTTGCCCACGCCATGCGCGCGGCAGGCAGCGATCACGTTGTCGGTGCCGACCACGTTGGCCTGGAAATAGCTGTCATAACTGCCCCACGCGCCGGCCTTGGCGCCGTTGTGGAACACGGCATCGACCCCGGCCACCGCGTGGCGCACCGCATCGGCATCGGCCAGGTCGCCGCGGATCTGGCCCACGCCCAGTGCGGCCAGCGGCGGATAGTCGCCGCGGTTGAAGCTGAGCACCTGATGGCCCCGCTGCACCAGCCCACGGCACAGCGCCTGCCCAAGGAAGCCACCCCCACCGGTCACCAGGATTTTCATGCGCGCGTGTCCACGTGGGTTGCGGCCCAGACAGCCAGCTTCTCGCGGCCGATCTTGGCGTTGTGGCGGATATCCACCGGGAAGCCGGGATGCATCAGGAACTGTTCGATGCGGGGGGTGTGCGGGTGTGCATCGGCCTCGCGACGCAGGCGTTCGCGCAGCGCAGGGGTATCGGCACCGCCGGGTTGCAGCTCCACGCACAGCACCGGGCGCTGGCAACCCGCCGCACCGACGCCGACCAGCGCGGTGCGGGCGATGCCGTCGAGCGCATTGAAGACCGGTTCGACCTGTTCGGTGTACATCGGCCCCTGCGCGGTTTCCAGGCGCTGGGTCTTGCGACCGCAGAACCACAGCCGACCCTGCGCATCGAAGTAGCCGACATCGCCCATGCGGTGCACTACGCGCGCGCTGCCATCGGCGAGCACTTCGCCGATCTTGGCCGCGGCAGTGGCCTGCGGGCGGTTGAAGTAGCTGTCGGTCGCGGTGGGACCGGCCACGGTGATTTCGCCGACCTCGCCCACGCCCACCTCACGCACCTGCGACCAGTCCGGCAGCGGCGCGTCGTCGATGGCGATGATGCGCACCAGGTTGGGCGCCACCACGCGCCCGACGCAGGTGCCGGCCCCGGCTTCGGTGGCCTGGCGGGTGCTTTCCAGCTCGCGGCCTTCGATCACCGCCACCGGCAGGCACTCGGTGGCGCCGTACGGCGTCCAGAACTCGGCGTCGGCCGGCAGCAGACGGCGGATCCGGGCGACCACGTCCGGCGGCACCGGCGCGCCGGCCGAGGTCACCCGGCGCACGCCCGTCAGCGGCTGGCCGTGGTCGGCCAGCACCCGCATCAGCGCCGGTGAACCGAACAGCTGGGTGATCCCGAAGCGGGCGATCGCATCGAGCAGCTTGCGCGGGTCGGCCTTGGCCGGGCGCGTCGGGTCCATGTCCGGAATCACCGAGGTCAGGCCCAGCGCCGGATCGAACAAGGCGAACGGCGGGAAGGTCGGCAGGTCCACGCCACCGGGCTCCATGCCGAAGGCCGACCGCAGCAGCTCCACCTGGCCCACGAAGTGCCGGTGGCGGTAGACCACGCCCTTGGGCACGCCGGTGGAGCCACTGGTGAACAGGATCGCGGCAACGTCGTCGCCCTCGGTGGACGCCATCGGCTGCGGCGCGCGCGCGCCCTCGGCCTCGATCCGGGCCAGCGTGGTGCCGCCCCAGCCCCAACGCCGGCCGACGGTCACCAGGGTCTTCGCTCCCGGGCACCAGCGCAGCACCAGCCGCGCCACGTGGGCCAGGCCGATGCCGATGAAGGCCTGCGGCTGCGCCTCGTCCAGGCACTGTTTGAGGGCGCGCTTGTCGATACCGGGGTCGACCAGCACCGGCACTGCGCCGTTCTTGAACAACGCGAACATCAGCAGGAAGAACTCCGGCGAGGGCCGCACCATCACCACCGCGCGCACACCGCGGCCGATGCCGTGGGCAGCCAGGCCGGCGGCCATGGCGTCGCTGCGCGCGTTGAGGGTGCGGTAATCGAGGGTGACGTCGTAGGCGGCCATGCCGCCTGCACCGGGCTTTCCGGGGCAGCGGATGGCGATCTGGTCGGGGCGTTCACGGGCCAGCTCGGGCAGGCGCGCGGCAATGTTGGTGGCGGCGTTCATCCGTTCATTGTCGCCGCTGCAGAAAAATCTTGCGCGGGCGGCCACGGCATGGAAAATTCGCGGCCTTCCCTCCTGCTCGATTGCCGCCCAAGGCCGGTCCCCCATGTCCCATCCCTGCCTCACCTGCGGCGCCTGCTGCACCCAGTACCGTGTGGCGTTCCACTGGATGGAATCGGACGAGGTCACCCCCGGCGGCGTGCCGCACGAACTGACCCAGGTGCTGGACCCGCACCGGCTGTGCATGCGCGGCACCCTGTCCAAGCCGGTCTACTGCGTGGCGCTGGATGCGGAGATCGGGGTCTATTCGCGCTGCAGCATCCACCCCAACCGCCCCAGCGTGTGCCGCGAAGTGGACGCCTCGTGGGAGTACGGCAAGGCCAGCCCGCAGTGCGACAAAGCGCGGGTAGCGCACGGCATGCCGGCCCTGACCCTGGCCGATTGGCGCTGGCGCGACGCGGCGGACAATGACGATGATCATCCCGACGACAACGGCAGCTCGCCGGCGCCGCAGGCGCCGATCGCGGCGTGAGGGTGTGCGTCCGGGGGTGATGGCCCGGCGCGAAGGGCAGCCGACCAACGGTCGGCTCTACGGGTGGGTTCCGACCCGATCAAACGTCGGTACCCACCGGTTGCTGGGTAGGTGACGACCGTTGGTCGTTACCGCGGTCAAATCGGGTTTGCGTCCAAAAACGCGCGGATCTTCGGCACCAGGATCTCGTGCTTGTCTTCCAGCACGTAATGCCCGGCATCCTCGAAGGCATGCACCTCGGCCTGCGGCAGCGCGGCCTGGAAGCCTGCCAGGAAGTGATGGTCGAACACGAAGTCGCGCAGGCCCCAGCCGATGAAGGCGGGGCGGTCGGCGTACGACGGCAACGTCTTGCCGGAGCGCTCCAGCAACGACCACGCCTTGTCGGCCGGCGACAGGGGGATGTCCTGCATGAAGCGGATGGTGCTGATGCGGTTGGCGTAGCTGTTGTACGGCGACACGTATGCGCGGCGTACGTCGGCCGGCATCTTGCGCTCCACGCCCAGCCACGAGGCACCGGCGGAGAACGCGTTGAAGGTGCGGATGATCCACTCCCCCACCGTCCAGTGACGGCCCAGCGCGATCTGCCACGGCATTTTCTTCGCGGCCGGCATCGGGAATGCCGCCGTGTTGAGCACCACCAGGCGCTTGACCTGCGCGTGGTGCGACAGCGCCCAGCCAAAGCCGATCATGCCGCCCCAGTCGTGCACGGCCAAGGTCACCGGGCCGGTGATGCCCAGGTGCTTGAGCAGCACGTCCAGGTCGTCCACGCGCGACTGCAGCGTGTAGTCGTAATGCGCGTCATCGGGCTTGTCCGACAGGCCCATGCCGATGTGGTCGGGCACGATGCAGCGGTACTTGTCCGACAGCCCCGCCACCAGCGTGCGCCAGTAATAGCTCCACGACGGGTTGCCGTGGACCATCACCACCACCTCGCCATCGCGCGGACCTTCGTCGAGATAGTTCATCGACAGGCCGGGGCGCACCTCGAAGCGGTGCGGATGAGCGGGGTAACCGGGAAGCTGGGGCATGCAATCGCACCTGTAAAAAGGGCCGGTAGTACCGGCCCTTGGATTCAACGTAGCGGTCTTGTTACCAGACCACTTCGGCCATCGAGCAGTTCAGGCCCGAGCCGATACCGAGCAGCGCGATGCGATCGCCCTTCTTCAGCCGGCCCAGTTCCTTGAGCTTGCTCAGCACGATCGGCACCGAGGCCGGACCGATGTTGCCGTGCTCGCCGAAGATGGTCATGACCTTCTTCGGGTCGATGCCGAAGTTCTTGATGAACGCGGCGGTGTGCGGCTGGCTCACCTGGTGGATGACGAACTGGTCCAGTTCGTCCACCGCCCAGCCCAGCGCTTCGCGTGCAGCCACGAACGTCTTCTGGGCCAGCTTGATGCCCTCGATCAGCAGCATGCGGGTGTCGGTGACCATGCGGTCCAGGTTGCCGCGGCACAGCTGGTTCCACTCGGTGGCCGAGCGGGTCACGCCACCGCGGTAACGCGGCGCGTCGGGCACCAGTTCGGTACGCGCCATCACCATGGCGGCGGCACCGCAGCCCAGGGTCAGCGCGGCCATCTCGTTGCGGAAGTCATCGGCGGTCACGCCCGGCAGGGCCATGCGCTCGAGGGTCTTCTCGTAGACCAGGTTGGCGGTTTCGCCATCGACGATCAGCGCGTAGTCGATCTCACCGCGCTCAAGCATGCGCGCAGCGATGTCCATGCCATTGATGAAGGCCAGGCAGGCGTTGGCGACGTCGAAGGTCATGCACTCATCGCCCACGCCCAGGTTGCCCGAGACGATGCTGGCGGTGGACGGCTCCAGATAGTCGCGGCTGACCGAGGTGTTGACCAGCAGGCCGATCTTGTCGGCGCCGATCCCGGCATCTTCCAGCGCCTTGCGGGCGGCCAGGGTCGCCGCATCGGAGGCGAGCATGTCCGCATCCCACAGACGACGGGCGTGGATGCCGGCGATATCGCCGAGCACGTCGGTACGGATGCCCAGACGATCCAGCGTCGGCTGCAGACGTTCGTTGATTTCCTTGGACGTCAGCGTGTGCGGCGCGTCGATGTGCGCCAGGCCGGCGATAGAGACATTCTTGAAGAGCATCAGTTAGCGCCAAGGCTCAGGCAAAGGGGGCGCTATTGTAAGCCGGCCTTGCCTTCACCGCACCTTTACGAATTCACGCTTGGGCGTATGGTGCGCGGCCGGGCGCTGAAGGGTTCAGCGAGGCGGGCACTGGAAGGCCAGGAAACGCTGGCTGCCATCGGCCGGCTGGCCACTGGCCTGGACGGCATTGGCCCCGGCGCTGGGGGCTTCATTGCGTGCCAGGGTTTCCAGTTCTTCCTGCACGCGCAGGGGGTTGCGGTTGTAGAAGGCCACCTTGCTCTTGACCGTCACCACCACCTCGCCCTTGCTCTGGCAGCCGCTCGGCACCTGGCCGGGAGGCAGCACGCGCACGGTCTTGCCTACCGGTTCGATCGGCACCCACGTGCAGGCGGTGGCGCTGAGGGTGAGCAGGGAAAGCAGAAGAACGCGCATGTGGGAGACCTGGCTGGGCGACGAGAAAGGAGTGTGCGGGAAACGGCTGAATCGGGGGTGATGGGGTGCCGGGCCGAAGCCCGGCCCCCTGCTTCGGCAGGTCAGCGAGGTTGCCGGCCAGCGGCCGGCACTACCTTGCCATCTGCATCGATCACGTGGACCTCGCCCAGGTTCAGCGCGCGGACCTCCTTCTCGGTCTGCTTCAGGTCACCGACCACCACCCAGGTGAGGGTGTTCGGGTCCAGCGTGGCCGCCGCCTGCTGCACCTGCGCCGGGGTCATGGCCTCGATCTCGGCCTTGCGCTTGAACACATAGTCGTCCGGACGCTGGTAACGCACGATGCCGCTGATGGTGCCCAGCACCGCACTGGCGGTTTCATACGCACCGGGCAGGCTCAGCGTCTGGATGTTGCGGATGCGCGCCACTTCGGCGGCAGTGGCCGGCTTGGCGCCACTGGCGAAGTCGCGGATCTCCTTCTGCATTTCCCGCATCGACTCGGCGGTCTTGTCGATCTGCACCGGCGCACGGGCACCCCAAGGGCGCTGGCCCAGGGTGTTGCTGGCACTGCTGCCGGCACCGTAGGACCAGTGTTTCTCCTCACGCAGGTTCATGTTCAGGCGCGACGTGAAGTCGCCGCCGAGCACGCCGTTGGCGATGTCGAAGCGGGTGCTGCCCGGATCCATCGCCGACGGGACCACCTGGCTGGCGAACAGGTTGGCCTGGACAGCGCCGGGCTGGTCGATCAGGTACACGCGGGCGTGGGTCGGGCGGGCCACGTCGACCGGCGCCTTGACCGGCGGGGCAGTGCCCTGGCCCTTCCAGTCACCGAACTGACGCTCCAGCAGCGGCACGATTTCCTTCAGGGTGGTGTCGCCGACCACGATCAGCGTGCCCTGCTCGGGACGCAGCGCGTCACGGTGGAAATCGACCAGGTCCTGGCGGGTCAGCGACTGGATGTCGGCTTCATTGCCACTGCCCGTGAACGGAATCGCGTACGGATGACTGGCGCCGTACAACAGGGTCGGCATCACGCGCATCGCCGCCGCGCTGGGGTTGACCTTCTCCTGCTGGATGCCGGCGATCCAGGTCGCCTTGACCCGGTCGATCTCGCCCTGCTCGAAGCGCGGCTGGCGCAGCATGTCCGCATACAGGGCCAGCGACGGGGCCAGGTTTTCCTTCAATGCCGACAGGTAGACGCTGGCGCTGTCCAGCGATGCCGACGCACCCAGGCTGGCGCCGAGGGCATCGGCGGCGTTGGCGAACGGCAGTGCGCCGAGCTTGCCGGCGCCTTCGCCCATCAGGTCCATGGTGAAGTTGGCGGTGCCCTGCTTGCGGCCCTGGTCGGCGGTGAAGCCACCGGGGAATTCATAGCTGAACTGCACCACCGGAATGTCGTGGCGTTCGGCCAGGATCACCTGGGTGCCGTTCTTGAGCGTGGCGCGGTGCAGCTGCGGGAATTTCAGCTCCGGGAAGGTCTTGGTCTGCGGTACGCCGGTGCTGCGGTCGACCTGCTTGGGCAGGGTGGTGAATTTGGGATCCACGGCCGGTACGGTGAACGGCTTGGGCGATTCGGACGGCAATTCGGCCAGCGCCACGCGCGCGCCCGGCTCCACCACCACGGTGTGGTCGCCCACGCCCAGCCACTTGGCACCGGCGCCGCGCACGTCGTCGGCGCTGGCCGCATCGATGGTGGCCAGCGACCGGCGGAAGCAGCCCGGATCGCCTTCGAACACGGTGCATTCGGCCAGCGCATCGGCCTTGCCGCCAAAGCCGCCGATACGCTCGATGCCACGGATGAAGCCGGCCCGGAAGGCGGTCTTGCCACGGCTCAGTTCATCGGCGCTCGGGCCATCCTTGACCAGGCGCTTGATTTCCTCGTCGATGATCGCTTCGACCTTGGCCGGGTCCACGCCCTGCTTCACGGTGGCCATCACCACGAAGTTGGACCCCAGCTGCGAGCTGTAGGCGCCGGCGCTGATGTTGTCCACCAGCTTGTCCTGGTGCAGCAGGCGCTGGTCCAGACGCGAGGACTTGGCACCGCCGAGCACCTGGGCGAACAGCTGCAGCTGGTCCAGGTCGGTGGTGCCGACCTGGGCCACGTTCCAGGCGCGGTAGATGCGCGCCTGCGGCACCTTGTCGGTCATTACTTCACGCGTGCTCTTCTCGCGCTTGGCCACGTCCACCTTCGGCTGGGCCATGCTCGGGCCGGCCGGGATGTCGCCGAAGTACCTGGCGACCTTTTCCTTGGCGGTGGCCAGGTCGATGTCGCCGGCCAGCACCAGCACCGCGTTGTTGGGGCCGTACCAGGTGCGGAACCAGGTCTTGACGTCGTCCAGCGACGCCGCGTTGAGGTCGTTCATCGACCCGATCACGCTGTGGTGGTACGGGTGGCCTTCCGGATACATCGCGCGGGTCAGCTTTTCCCAGACCTGCCCGTAAGGCTGGTTTTCGCCCTGGCGCTTTTCGTTCTGGACCACGCCGCGCTGTTCGTCGAGCGCGGCCTGATCGATCGCACCCAGCAGATGGCCCATGCGGTCGGACTCCATCCACAGCGCCATGTCCAGCGCGGTGGTCGGCACGTTCTCGAAGTAATTGGTGCGGTCGGTGTTGGTGGTGCCGTTCTGGCCGGTCACACCGACCTGCTTGAAGGGCTCGAAGTACTCGCCGTTGTGGTTTTCGCTGCCCTGGAACATCAGGTGTTCGAACAGGTGCGCGAAGCCGGTGCGCCCCGCCGGTTCGTCCTTGCTGCCCACGTGGTACCAGATGTTCACCGCCACGATCGGGGCCTTGCGGTCGGTGTGCACCACCACGCGCAGGCCGTTGGGAAGGGTGAACTGCTCGAACGGAATGTCCACCTTGGCCGGCGTGGCGGGCTTGGCCAGCACAGGCGCCGGCACGAAGCTGCCCAGAGCGGCGGAGAGCGCTACAGCCAGCAGCGCGGCACGCGGGCGGAGTTGGACGGTCATTCCGTTTCCTTGGTCATGAAAGTGAAGACCGATGCTAGCGCGTGGCGGGCACCCGCGGCATCCGCCAACAGTCATTGCCGGTATCGGAACTTCCTGCCCTTTAGCGCCTTTATAGGCCTGCTCACTCATTGCTGTGCACCACGCGCGGACACAGACGCGCCCGGCGCGGACAGGTGTCCGGACAGCGGACACCCTGAATCAAAAACAAAACCCTTTTAAATCAACAACTAAAAGTTGGCACGGCGCCTGCTCGGTCCTGGGTGGGGAAACGCAAAGAACAGAACAAAACTGACTCCTCGCTGAACAAAATAAAGAAAGTGCAGATTGTTCTTGCAAGCCCCGAATCGGTGTACTACCTTACTACCACACCACTGACCACCAACACTAAATAGGCCCGCCATGAACACCAAGATCCTCGCCATCGCCATCGCCGCCGGTTCCGCGTTTGCTTCGAACGTGCAGGCCGCCGCCATCACCACCCTGGATACCCTGCAGGTCCGCCCGTCGGCCGACCAGATCGCCCAGGCCGAGGTCGAGCGCAGCAGCGCCATCCCGACCCTGGCCCTGGTGGAAGTCCGCCCGACCGCTGGCCTGATTGCCGACTACCGCGCCGAACTGGCCGGCAGCCGCCGCGTCACCACGCTGGCCTCGGTGGAAGTGCGCCCGACCGCCGAACAGCGCCAGGCCCTGGCTGCCGAACAGGTCAACGATCGCGATTACGTCGCCACCCTGACCGCCGCCGCCACCGCCGTCGCCCGCGACGTGATCGTCAACCTGCCGGCCCTGCAGGTGCGTCCGTCGGCGGCCGATCTGCAGGCCCTGGCGCTGGAAACCGCTGTCCAGGTGCTGGTCCGTCCGTAACCGGTTGCTGCGGTAACGCGCAGCAGCCGCGTAAACTGCGGCGATGACCGCGCCCACGTTCCACGTCATCCTGTTCCAACCCGAAATCCCGCCGAACACCGGCAATGTGATCCGCCTCTGCGCCAACACCGGCGCGCGGCTGCATTTGATCGAGCCGCTCGGTTTCGACCTGAGCGACAAGCAGCTCAAGCGCGCCGGCCTGGACTATCACGAATACGCTCGACTGCAGGTGCATCCAGACCTGGCTACCGCCCTGCAGACCATCGCACCCCGGCGTCTGTTCGCCCTCAGTACCCGCGGCAGCGTGCGTTACGACACCCAGCAGTTCGAAGACGGCGATGCCTTCCTGTTCGGCCCGGAAACCCGCGGCCTGCCACAGGACCTGCTTGACGCACTCCCCGATGGCCGGCGCCTGCGCCTGCCGATGCAGCCGGACAACCGCAGCCTCAATCTGTCCAACACGGTCGCCGTGGTGATGTACGAGGCATGGCGCCAGAACGGGTTCGCCGGCGGGGAATAGCACGCCGTGCCGACCAACGGTCGGCACCTATCGGTGACACAGGCACCTGCCGGCCGCGTAGCACCTGACCGTTGCTCAGGTGGCCCGTTCAACGGTAGTGCCGGCCGCTGGCCGGCTCCCGACACCGCCGACACCCTTAAAACGCGTTGATGCCCGTCAGCTCGCGCCCGATCACCAGCTGGTGCACGGTCTCGGTGCCCTCATAGGTGATCACCGATTCCAGGTTCAGCGCGTGCCGGATCGCCATGTGTTCGGTGGTGATGCCCGCGCCGCCGAGCAGGTCGCGGCATTCGCGCGCGATGTCTATCGCCATGCGGCAGTTGTTCCACTTGGCCAAGCTGACCTGCTGCGGATGCAGCTGCCCGGCATCCTTCAACCGCCCCAGCTGTAGCGCCAGCAACTGCGCCGTGGTGATCCGCCGGGCCATGTCGGCCAGCTTGATCTGCGCGCTCTGTGTGGCCGCCACCGGGCGCCCGAACAGCACCCGTTCCTTGGTGTAGTTCAGCGCCTCGTCCAGGCACGCCACCGCTGCCCCGATCGGGCCCCAGCTGATGCCGTATCGGGCTTGGTTCAAGCAGCCCAACGGGCCCTTCAGGCCCTGCACGTTGGGCAGGCGGTTGCGCTCGGGCACGCGTACGTTGTCGAAGAACAGCGCACCGGTCAGCGAGGCACGCAGGCTCATCTTGTGCTTGATTTCCTGGGTAGTGAAACCGGCCATGCCCTTCTCCAGCACGAAACCCTGGATGCCGTCTTCGGTATGCGCCCAGACGATGGCGATGTCGGCCACCGGGCCGCTGGTGATCCACATCTTGCTGCCGTTGACCACCCAGTCGCCGCCATCGCGTACCGCACGGGTCTTCATCGCCGCCGGATCCGAACCGCCATGCGCCTCGGTCAGGCCGAAGCAGCCGATCACCTTGCCGGCGGCCATGTCCGGCAGCCAGCGCGTGCGCTGTTCCTCGCTGCCGTAGGCGAAGATCGGGTACATGCACAGCGAACTCTGCACCGAGACGAAGCTGCGCAGGCCAGAATCGCCGCGCTCCAGCTCCTGGCAGATCAGGCCGTAGCTGACCGCGTTGAGCCCGCCACCGCCGTACTGCTCGGGCAGGCTGGAGCCGAGCAGACCGAGCGCGGCGATTTCCGGGATCAACTCGTCCGGAAAGCGGCCCTGGTCGAACGCGTCGCCGATGATCGGCAGCACGCGCTCGTCGGTGAAGCGCGCCACCGTGTCCTGCACGGCACGCTCCTCATCGGTGAGCAGGGCGCGGACATCAAACAGGTCGTACGGATTCAGTGACATGGCTACCCGGGCATGAAGGCGATCAAACAGGGGGCCATTGTGGTCGTTGCACCGCATCCGGCCAAGGCACGCCGCAGCACGGCCGCGGCAGCGACGCGACCGCAGGTGCTGCCGGCGGCCCGCCCAGGTAGAGCCACGCCATCCGTGGCTGGCTGGCAGGCGCCCTGAGCGCCGTGCGCAGCGGACGACACGTGCCGCTACCCCCACTCAAGATTGCGGTCGCATCGGCATTGGTGCGCCGCACCATCGGCATGCTTGAAGCACGCACTCACGTGACGTCAACGTCGGCGATCTAGGCGGAAACGCCGCGTCCGGCTACCCTGCACACCTGATCCAGTAGTTGCGCCGTCTGCCGCGCGCGCGATTCCCAGGCAACCGCCAGCGGCTTTGGCCGACGGCACTACCCAAGAGTTACGCACCCCCATGAGCGAAGAGACCCCCGTCCTGCCCCCGCGTGAAGCCATGGAATTTGACGTGGTGATCGTCGGCGCCGGCCCTGCCGGCCTGGCCACCGCGATCCGCCTGCGCCAACGCGCGATCGAGGCCGGCCGCGAGTTGTCCGTGTGCATCCTGGAGAAAGGTTCCGAGCCGGGTGCGCACATCCTGTCCGGCGCGATCATGGACCCGCGCGCGCTGACAGAGCTCTTCCCGGACTGGGCCGAGCGCGGCGCGCCGCTGAAGCAGAAGGTCACCCGCGACGAGTTCCTGTTCCTCAGCGAAACCGGCGCGCGCGGCACCCCGCATGCGCTGCTGCCGGAGTGCTTCCACAACGACGGCAATTACATCGTCAGCCTGGGCGAGGTGACCCGCTGGCTGGCGCAGCAGGCCGAAGCGCTGGAAGTGTCGATCTTCCCCGGGTTCCCCGCCGCCGAAGTCCTCTACACCGCCGAAGGCGCGGTGATGGGCGTGGCCACCGGCGACATGGGCATCGAAAAAAACGGTACCCCCGGCCCCAATTTCGAACGCGGCATGGAACTGCATGCCAGGTACACCATCTTTGCCGAAGGCTCGCGCGGCCACCTTGGCCGCCAGTTGATCGCGCGCTACCAGCTGGATGCCGGCAAGGACCCGCAGGCCTACGGCATCGGCATCAAGGAACTGTGGCAGATCGATCCGGCCAAGCATGAGCCGGGCCTGGTGGTGCATGCCGCCGGCTGGCCGCTGGACAACGCCACCTATGGCGGCGCGTTCCTGTACCACGCCGACGGCGGCAAGGTGTCGATCGGCTACGTGGTCGGCCTGGACTACAAGAACCCGTGGCTGAGCCCGTTCGAAGAATTCCAGCGTTTCAAGACCCACCCGTCCATCCGCAAGCATCTGGAAGGCGGCAAGCGCATTGGTTACGGCGCGCGCGCGATCACCGCCGGCGGCCTGATGTCGCTGCCCAAAACGGTGTTTCCCGGTGGCGCGCTGGTCGGCTGCGAGGCCGGCTTCCTCAACGTCAGCCGGATCAAGGGCAGCCATGCGGCGATCAAGACCGGCATGCTGGCCGCCGATGCAGCGTTCGATGCGCTCGCCGCCGATCGTCAGCACGACGAACTCAGCGCCTACCCGGCCGCGTTCGAGACCAGCTGGCTGCATGAGGAGCTCAAGCAGTCCAAGAACTTCAAGCAGTGGTTCAAGAAGGGCCAGACCGTGGCCACGCTGATGACCGGCATCGAGCAGTGGCTGCTGCCCAAGCTCGGCATCCGCAACCCGCCGTGGACGCTGCGCCACAGCACCCCGGACCACGCCTGTCTGGAGCCGGCCGACAAGCACGCCAGGATCGCCTATCCCAAGCCCGATGGCGTGCTCACCTTCGACAAGCTCAGCTCGGTGTTCCTGAGCAGCACCAACCATGCCGAAGACCAGCCCAGCCACCTCACGCTCAAGGATGCCAGCGTGCCGGTGCGGATCAACCTGGCCGAGTATGCCGGCCCGGAAGCGCGCTACTGCCCGGCCGGGGTGTACGAATTCGTCGGTGCGCAGGGCCAGGAGCAGCTGCAGATCAATGCGCAGAACTGCGTGCACTGCAAGACCTGCGACATCAAGGACCCCGCCCAGAACATCGTCTGGGTGACCCCGCAGGGCGGTGGCGGCCCGAACTACACGGGCATGTGATGCGCCACGCCTGCCTGCTCGGGGTCGCGCTGTGCCTGTGTGCGTGCACGCGCACTGCGCAGACGCCCGAGCAGGTGCATCAACAGCAGCTGCAGCGCGCGTTCGCGATCTGTGCCGGATGCCACACCGTCACCCCGGGTGGCGTGCATCGTTTCGGTCCCAACCTGCACGGGGTGGTCGGGCGTCGCGCCGGCAGCTTGGCCGACTATCCCTATTCCACTGCAATGCGCCAGGCCGACATCACCTGGAGCACGGACACCCTGGATACCTTCCTGCGCGCGCCGGCCACCGTGGTGCCGGGGTCGCGGATGGTCAATGCCACCGCCGATGCGGAACGGCGGCGTCAGGTCATCGAGTACCTGCAGCAGGCACGCTGACCGTCAGTCCTGGTGCAGCGACGCCAGGTAAGTGCGCAGGGCGGCATCGAAGCGCTCCAGTTCCTCGCCACAGGCATCCACGCCGTGCACGCCGACCTGCTGCATCAGCGAACGCGCCTGTTCCACCAGCACACCGGCACCGAGGGTGCCCAGCCCGCCGACAATGCGGTGCAGCACCTCTGCCACCGTGTCACTGTCACCCTGCGCGCGAGCCGCCTGGGCGCGGCGCAGGTCCTCTTCGGTGGTGCTGCGCATGCTCTCGATCATCACCCCAGCCACATGCTCGGAGCCGAAGCGCTGCACGATCGCCGTGCGGGTCGGCATCGCGCCCGACGGTGTCGCCTGCGGGACGGCCACCGGCGTTTCCTCGTGGCCGGGCAGCCAGCGCAGCAGCACCTGGCGCAAGGTGGCCAGCGCGACAGGCTTGGCCAGCAGATCGTCCATGCCGGCTTCGCGGCAGCGTTGCAGGTCTTCGGCGAGCGCGCTGGCAGTCAATGCGATCACCGGCATCCGCGGCAGGCCGCGCTCCAGTTCGCGTTCGCGCAGGCGCCGGGTCATGGCGTAGCCGTCCAGCACCGGCATCCGGCAATCGGTGATCACCAGGTCGAAGTGTTCCTGCTCCAGCAGCGCCAGCGCGTCCTGCCCCTGCGCGGCAAGCGCGTAGGCAAGGCCGAGTTGCTGCAGCCGCCAGCGCATCAGCGCCTGGTTGGTGGGATGGTCCTCCACCACCAACACGCGGTACTGCCGCAGCGTCTCCGGCAACGCACCCAACGGCTCGCCGTCGCGTGCCGGGGCCGCATCGGACTCCATCGCCGGCACCCGCGGCAACAGCAGGTGCACCACCACTTCAGTACCCTCCCCGGGCACGCTGTGCAGTTCCAGGCTGCCGCCCATCAAGGCGACCAGCCGCTGGCAGATGCTCAAGCCCAGCCCGGTGCCTCCGTACTGGCGGGTGGTGGCGATATCGGCCTGGGCGAAGGGCTTGAACAGGCGCTCGCGCTGCCCCGGTGAGATGCCGATACCGGTGTCGGTCACCGCCAGACGCAGCCGCTGCGCGCCATCCTCCTCGTCGGTCACGCCCAGCGCGATGGCAACACCGCCCTGCTCGGTGAACTTGATGGCATTGCTGAGCAGGTTGAACGCGATCTGGCGCAGGCGCATGCCATCGCCCAGGTGCATCGGCGCCACCGCCGCATCGACCTGCAGCTGCAGTGTCAGCCCTTTGGCCGCGGCCTGCGGCGACAGCAGCTGCTGCACGTTGTCGAGCAGGCCGCGCAGCGCCAGCGGCTGCAGTTCCAGGCGCAGCGCGCCGGCTTCGATCCGCGAGTAGTCCAGGATGTCGTCAAGGATGTGCCGGAGCATCTGCGCCGAGTCCTCGATCACCGCGATGATGCGCCGCTGTTCGCCATCGAGCGGGGTATGGGCCAGCACTTCAAGCATGCCCAACACCCCGCTCATGGGCGTGCGGATCTCATGGCTCATCGTGGCCAGGAAATCGGACTTGGCCGCGGTCGCGTGCTCGGCCGCGGCCTTGGCGGCAGCCAGCGCATCGGCCTGTGCGCGTGCCTCCGTGACATCCACCCAGTACCCGCTCCACAGAATTTCACCGGCATCGACCGCGTAGGGCAGCGCGCGCGAGCGCACCCAACGAAGGCTGCCGTGCGGGCTGGTGCGGAACTCGATGTCCAGCGCGGCGAAATCGCGTGCGGCGTGGTCCAGCGCCTGGCGGACACGCTCGCGGTCCTTCGCATCGATGCAGGCCATCAGCCGCTTCTCGTCCGCCATCGCATCGGCCACGCTCAAGCCGAACAGCGCTTCCAGGTCGCCGGCGATGTACGGGAAGGAGAACTCGCCACTGCTGTCACGCCGCGCCTGATACACGGTGGCCGGCAGGTTGTCGGTCACGCCGGCAAGGCGCTGCTCCAGGCGCCGGCGCATGCCGACCTCACGGCGCAGCCGCCAGTAACCCCAGCCGTGCACCAGGATGGCGGTCAGCAGCACCAGCGCCAGCGGCACCGCCCAGCGCGCGATCGAACGCCAGTCCACCTCGCTGTGGTACTCGGCCGACAGCCAGTCACCGCGAATGGCTTCATGCTCGCGCGGGCTGAGGTTGACCAGTACGCGGTCGAAGGTGGTCGCCAGCGGCGCGTACTGGCGCTTGACCGCCAGCGAAAGGCGGTCGGAGAAGCCGGCCGGCGCGGTCACATGCAACTGCGCGGGGTATTTCTCCCGCACGATGCGATCGGTGGTGGCCAGATTGCCGATGTAGGCGTCGGCGTCCCCGTGGGCCAGCCGCGCCAAGGCCTGCTCGGCACTGCGCGCGGGCACGATGCGCGCATTCGGCGCGTGCTGCAGCACGTAGCCACGCAGGCGCTCGGGGTCGGACAAGAGGATGCTGCGCCCGTCCAGATCGGCCAGGGCCAGTACCGAGGGGCTGTCGGCGCGCACCACGATCACGTTGGGCACGGTGATGAAGGGCTGGCTGAACACCCAGTCCGGCCCGAGGTAGGCCGAATCATTGGGAATGCCCATGATCACGTCGACCTCGCCCTTGCGCAGCTGCTCGCGCACCTCGAACCAGTCGTGCGCCGGTACCTGCGCCAGGTGCGCGCCGACCATGCGCAGTTGGCGCAGGTAGTCGCCCGCCACGCCGCTGGGCTGTCCGGCGGCATCGATGAAGGCCAGCGGCGCGGCGTTGGGCGCGAACGCCATCCGCAGCGGCGTGGCCAGCACCTGCTTCTCGGCATTGCCCAGGATCAGCCGCGACCGGGTGGACCACTGCAGCGGATGCAGCCAGCGTTGGGCCAGTGCGTCGTGTTCGCCGCGGGTGACTTCGCTGAGCGCGCCATCCAGTGCTTCGGCCAGCGGCTGCTTGGCATTGGGAACGCCGAAGTGCAGACGCTCCGGTGGCAGGTCGCTGGGCCGCAGCAGGGTGACCTGGCGCATCGCGTGCTGGTCGATCAGCATGTTGGCCACGTACGCGTTGCCGATGTATACGTCGGCTTCGTTGCGGCCGACCATGTTCAACGCGGTCAACGTATCGGCGGCGGTGAGCTGCAACGCGGCCGGAAAGCGCGCGCGCACCTGGTCGCTGGTGACGAAGTCGCGCTCGGTCACCACGCGCAGCCCATGCAGGTCCGGGTCGGTGGAAGTGCGGGTGTCATCGGGGCGCCCGACCACGGCCAGCGGCGCATCCATGTAGGCACGGGTGTAAACCACGCATCGGGTGCGGTCGGCGCTCAGGGTGATGTTCATCACCACATCGATTTCGCCTCGACAGGCGGCATCGAGCACCTCGGCCCAGCTGCCGTACCTGCGCACGTCCACCCGTACCCCGAGGCGCCGCGCGAGCAGGCTCAGGTAGTCGTAACCCAAGCCCTGCGGACGTCCATCGTGCATCGATTCGAACGGCGGCCAGCCGCTGTCGTAAATGCCCAGGATGATGGTAGGGTGCCGACCAAGCCATTCACTCTGGCGGGATGATAGCGACGCCGGCGCGGCCGGCGCGTCAGCCCCCACCGCCAGCATCGGCACGAGGGCAAGGACCAGCAGCAACAGCCAGCGGGCAACCGGAGTACGCATGCGGTCTTATCTCCGTAGAATGATGTTTCCACCACGGCACGGCCCGAGCGGCGTCCGCCTAGGCGACCATACTAGTCCATGACCCTCCGCATCATCATCGCTGACGATCACCCGGTGGTCCGTATCGGCACCAAAGCGGTGATCGAAGCCAGCGGCGTGGGTGTGGTGGTGGCCGAGGCCAGCAGCGCCGACGAACTGCTCACCGCGTTGACCACCCAGCCCTGCGATGTGCTGGTGACCGACTACTCCATGCCGGGCAGCCAACAGGCCGACGGCTTTGCCATGATCGGCATGATCCGCCGTCGTTTCCCGGACCTGCCGGTGCTGATGTTGAGCGTCTCCAACAACCTGGCGATCCTGCGCATGGTGGTCTCCATCGGCGTGCTCGGTCTGGTCGACAAGACCTCCTCGATGGAAGAACTGCCGCTGGCCATCCAGACCGTGCAACGCGGCCTGCCCTACGTGAGCCGCACGCTGAAGGAGCGCATTGACGCGATCGGCACGCACAACGTCGATGAGATCAGCACCAAACCGCTTTCGCCCCGCGAGGTCGAAGTGCTGCGCCTGCTCGGCAGCGGACTGACCGTGAAAGAGATCGCCCTGCAGCTACACAAGAGCGTCAGTACGATCAGCCGTCAAAAGGGCGATGCCATGTTGAAGCTGGGCCTGAAGGGCGATGCCGAGCTGTTCGACTACCTGCGCGACGGCGAAATCTGATAAATCGGTCACACTTTTAGCTCAACGCATTCCCCTCCCCTTGTGACGGGGTTGGCAGATATGCCATGATGTCGCTGGATGAGTTCCTAATGCGAGGTCGAAGGAATCGGCCGGCTCATCTACCACGCTCCCCCGTCATGGGCCGGGGCGTCTTACGCGTCGGCCTTCCTGCCCGATGCCCGCAGATCCATGGAGAGGCGCATGAACTTCCTTCCCGCCGTCAGTCCGAGCCTTGTGCGTCCGCGCGTGCGCGTGGCGTTGGCCGGCCTGTTGGTCGCGCTGCTCGCCAGCGCATGCAGCCCCTCGCCTTCGACCGCGTCACCACAGGGCGCCTCCGCGCCACGACAGGATGTTGCCCCGATGCAGAGCACCCTTACTCCCGCCGCTACCGCCACGCCGCCCGATGCCGGCAGCGTGCTGTATTTCATCTACCAGGTCGACGGCGATGGCGCGACGTCATATGAAGTTGCCAATGGCGCGGTCGCGACCTTCTGGTTCGGCCATGCCTTCGAACTGGGCGGCACCAGGTACTACACCGGCTTTGCCTGGAACACCGCGGCCAAGTACGGCAAGCCGGGCGAAGACGAGGCCGGCCCGGAGACCCAGGTAACGCTGACCGAAGCCACCTTCACCCTGACCGGCACCAAGGCCGACAAGCCCTGGGTGTTCAAGGGCATGGAACGCTCGATCGGCAAGGTCGGCGCCTACGGCAACCCGCCCACCATCGACAGCAAGCGCAAGCCGGTCGAACACCGCACCGCCGGTGGCAAGCTGCTGCTGGCGGTACCGACCAGCAGCTTCGAGGCCGGCACCAGCATTGATGGCTACAGCATCCTGGTGTTCAACCCGGACTACGCGCAGGACAAACAGGACGACCGCGTCTGGGCCTACCTGGGCTCGGTCACCACCGGCGAAGACAACGCCGCCGCCTGCGACGAAGGCCAGGCCATGCCGTGCATCGGCAGCGATGGCGAACTGGCCTTCAGCGCCGTGGCCGGCAGCGATCTGCCCGCGATCCGCGTCACCCGCACCGGCACCACCTTCGACGGGCCGGATGCAACGCGTCCGATGGGCCCGCAGGACACGGCGACCTACGCCTACGATCCGGCCGCCAAGGCATACGTACAGAAGTAAGCAGCAAGCAGGACCTGTTGACCGACATGTTGAAGACTCATGGATGAGTCCGGTTGGCGTACTGCGGCATAGGCCGCTCCAACAACCCCAGAGGAAGACGTCATGGCACAGCGTGACTACAGTAAAAAGGAAGTTCTCGACATCATCGAGCAGGTCGCACAGCGCAAGGGCATCCCGAGCGAGGATTTCCTGCGGTTTGCGCACATCGAAACCGGCGGTCGCTTCGACGAGCGCGCCGAGAACAAGACCACCCACGCCAAGGGCCTGTTCCAGTTCCTGCCGTCCACCGCAGAACGTTACGGCCTGAAAGGTCACGAGTTCGATCCGACCCGCAACACCGAAGCGGCCGCGGAGATGTTCCAGCGCAACCTGACGGACATGCAGAAGCGGCACGACCGCACCGGGCATCCGTACCTGTCCGGCGAAGACAAGCCGACCGGGCTGGACCTGTACCTGGCGCACCAGCAGGGCGAGGCCGGTTATGGCTCGATCCAGACCGCGATCGCCACCGGCACGTTCGGCGTGGTGCGCGACCGCCATGGCGAGCAGATCGACATGCGGCCGCGGATCATGGCGCAGATCGGCGATGACGTCCAAGCGCTGACCGGCCACAGCCGTGCCGACATGCGCAAGATGAACGACCACGACCTGGCCGCCAGCTTCGCCCAGTACTACGACCGCAAGTACGATGCGATCAGCATCCCCGAAAAGCACGTCGCCCCGCTCACCGAAGGCCACGCGCGCCCGGCCCAGCAGCAGGCACCGTCTGCCCCGACGCAGACGGCCACGTCGCCGGCGCAGACCGCCGGCGCCGCCGCGGCCGTCGCTGGCGCAGCGGCCGTGGGTGCCACCGCCGTCGCCGCCGCTGCTGGCCAGGACAAGCCCGGGATCAAGCTGGATGCGGCCTACAACGCCGGCGTGCAGTACGACGACGTCAAGTACGCGATCAATATTGCGTCCAGCCAGTATTACCGTGGCAACGGCGTCACCGGCAAGAACGTGGATCAGGGCTACATCGACTGTTCCGGCTGGGTGGGCACGCTGCAGAACAAGACCCAGGACGAGATCAACCGCAAGGCCGGCCATGAGGTCTACACCGACGCGGACAAGATCAAGCTCGGGTATGCCGGCTCGGGCACCATCGTGCAGAACGCCTACAAGGAATCGGGCGTGCTGCTCGACCGCGCCGGCATCGCCAAGCCCGGTGCCCTGCAGGAAGGCATGGTCATCGGGCTGGATACAGCCAAGACCAAGCACGAACACTGGAACGGCATCGACCACATCGTGATGGTGGTGCGCGACCCGAACACCGACAAGCTGTTGATCAGCCAGTCCACCGGCAGCAAGGGCGTGCACACCATGCCGGTGGAGGAGTACCTGAAGCAGGTGGAGAGCCACCCGAACTGGAAGATCTATGCTTCCGATCCGCTGTCCAAGGGCCGCCACCTGCTGGAAAGCCACACGCAGGATCGCGTGCAGGGGCAGGGTGCGGCGACGCATGAAGCGCCGGGCAAGCACGGCAACGCACAGCCCGACGCCGCCCATGGCGCGCTGCTCAAGGACGGCAGCAAGGGCGATGCGGTGCGCAATGTGCAGGAGGAGCTCAACAAGCTTGGCTACGTCGGCGGGGATGGCAAGCCGCTGACCGAGGACGGCAAGTTCGGCCGTAACACCCAGGATGCGGTGCGCGCGTTCCAGCGCGACAACGGGCTGGGGGTCGACGGCATCGTCGGGGCCAAGACCCTGGGCGCGATCGGCGAAGCACGCGACAAGCCGCTGCTGAGCGATCCGCGGCATACCAACAACCCGATGTTCGAACAGGCGGTCAAGGGCATGGAAGGTCTGGAGGCGGGGACCTTCAAGGACCGCCAGTCGCTGCTCAACGCCGCCGGCGCGCTGACCCAGGACGCCAAGGCGGCCGGTCTGCAGCGCATCGATGCGGTGGTGCCCAGCACCAACGGGCAGTTGCTGTTCGCGGTGCAAGGGGGCACCGGCGATCCGGTGCAGTTGCGTGCGCACGTGGAGAAGGGCGCGGCGGAAACGCAGTCGCTTGCCGCCACCAGCGCCGCGCTGCACGAGCCACAGCAGGCCCAGCAGGAGCAGGTGCGCCAGACCCAGAAGGCGATGGGGCACTGAGTTTCATCGGGCAGGACGCCCACCGGGAAGGAAGCCCACGGAAGGCCGCGCTCGCGCGGCCTTCTTTTTTTCTTTTCCCCTCCGTGTGGCTGGCCTGAAGCGCGCTTTGACTCGTTCCAGGCGCGGGGGTCGGTGGGTTGGTCGCTGGGCCCCCATACCCTTTCCGGCGAATGTCCCCCGGCGTCGGCCTGCGGCCGCCACCTCCTCCTTTATTTCGCCTCCAAGGGCATGGGGGCCCAGCGACCAACCCACCGACCAGCTTGGCTTCTACCTGCTTACCGCAGCCGAGCCCCGTAGCGGCCGGTAGGCCCCTGGGCAAAATAAAGGAGGAGGCCGCCAGGCCGGGGGACATTTGCGCCAGGGGCCTACCGGCCGCTACGGGGCCCTCACGCTCGCGAAATACCAGAGCGGAGCCACGAGCAGATCCGCACGAGGCTTGCTACGGCACGTGAAACAAGACACGCCCCTCCATTGGGAGAAGCGCCTTTCTTGCCTGCACTCCATGGACTGCTCGGTCACCCGTAGCCGAACCCCAACGGCCGCCATCGTTCATGCGCAGGTCATGCATTTTTCAGCACCGCTTCAGACGCCCTGCCGTCATATGAATACGCACTCTGGCCTCACCCAGGCGGCAATGTTCCGACAATGTTGGAACCCCAGCTTGGTAGCCAGCACCCGACAGGAGAACCGAACATGCTCAACATTTCCGCACTCAGCTTTCGTGGCCTGGCCATGGCCCTGGCGCTGACCGCCGGCCTGGCCACCATCAGCGATGCCAGCGCCATGTCCAGGAAGGACAAGCGCACGGTCGTGGGCGCGGTGGTGGGCGGCGTGGCCGGTCACCTCATCTCCAACGGCGACCCGACCGCCACGGTCGGCGGCGCGGTTGCCGGTGGTGCCATCGGCAACCTCACCACCCGCGACAACCGTGACCGCCGCTACGATCGCGGCTACGACAACCGCCGCTATGACGATCGCCGTCATGACCGCCGTTACGGCTACGACCGCGGTTACGACCGCCGCAATGACCGCGCCCGTTGGGAGCGCGAACAGCGCGATCGCCGCGACTGGGATCGTCGCCATGGGCGCGGCTGGTAAAGCGGGCGCGACGGCCGGCTGAAGCGGCCGCTTGATGGACGACAGCGCAGCGGGCGGGTCGATGACCCGCCCGTTCTGCGTTCCAGGCACGCGTTGCGCAACGGCGTGGACACCCGACGCACGCGGTACCCTAGCGCTCCCCCGCGCCGCAGCGCACGTCCGACCGCGTCCCGATGAACACCGACACCCACCTCGTCCAGGGCCTCGACAACGATACGGTCGTTGCCGACTGGCCGGCGATCACCGACAAGGAAATCGCCTGGTTGCAGGACCGGTATCCGCAGCTTGGCAGCCACGGCCGCCTGCTGTGGCATAGCCCACGCCCGTTGTCGGCGGCGGCCATCGTCGAGAGCGGTGCGGCCGGACCGGTCTTCGTCAAGCGTCACCACGCCAGCGTACGCAGTGCGCAGGTGCTGGGCGAAGAGCATCGCTTCATCGCCCACCTTGCCGCCGCCGGCATACCGGTCGTGCAGGTACTGCGCGCGGTCGATGGCAGCACCGCGGTCGAACACGATGGCTGGACCTACGAACTGCACGCCCTTGCACCCGGCCACGACCTGTATCGCGACGCCCCCTCCTGGACACCACTGACCGACGCCGCGCAGGCGCGCGAAGCCGGCCGCGTGCTCGCACGGCTGCATCAGGCCTCGGCCGGTTACCAAGGCCCGCAGCGCGGCACGCACCTGCTGGTCGCGCGTGACGACCTGATCCGCAGCGCCGACCCGGTGGCGATGATCGCGCGCGATCTCCACGTTCGCCCCGGCCTGGCCGCGTATCTGGCGCGACAGACCTGGCAGGACGACCTGCAGCGCGCGGTGCTGCCCTGGCATGCCGGCTTGGCCGCACGCCTGCAGGATGAGCCGCGGCTGTGGACGCACAACGACTGGCACGTCTCCAACCTGCTGTGGCGCGCGTCGGGCGAGGGCATGGCGGTGGCCAGCGTGCTCGACTTCGGGCTGGCCTCGCCCACCAGCGCCCTGTTCGACCTGGCCACGGCCATCGAACGCAATGCGGTTGCCTGGCTGGACGTGGACGCACCGGCCCCCGCCGCACGCGTGCCGATCGCGCTGGCCCTGCTTGAGGGCTATCGGGACGTGCTGCCGCTGTCGGTCGAGCGCGTGCACCTGCTCGCCGACCTGCTGCCGATCGTGCACCTGGACTTTGCCCTGTCCGAAGTGGAGTACTTCGAAGGCGTCACCGGCTCTTCAGCCAACGCCGACGTGGCCTACCACACCTTCCTGCTGGGCCACGCCGACTGGTTCAAGGGCACCGACGGGCAGGCCCTGCTCGCGGCCCTGCACGCCGCCGCCTGAGCGAGGGCGGGCAAAACCGTACCGGTTGTGGTGAAATAGTCGCCGAAGCGGGGGTGCCTGGCGAAGCCAGGCTGAGAGAGTCCCTTGGAACCTGATCCGGTTGATACCGGCGTAGGGAGCTTTGTGCAGTGGGCGCAACGACCGGACGGGTCGCTGCGCGCGCGCCGTCGCTTCGTCTCTTCTGGCTGATGACGAATCGAATGAACCGCTGCTACCGCCCTGCCCTGCTGACCGTTGCCCTGTGCGCCGCCCTGCCGCTGCACGCCAGCGACGCCGCACCCGATGCCGCCGACCGTACCCCGACCGAACTTGCCGCCGTGCGCGTGCAGGCGCGGCAATCGGTGACGCCCGCCATCCAGTCCAACAGCTTCGGCAGCGGCGACTGGAAGAACACGCCGGCGTCGATGAACGTGCTCGATCGCACGCTGCTGGACAGCCGCCAGGTGCGCACGCTGTCCGAGCTGGCCAGCAACGATGCCGCGCTGGGCGACAGCTACGCGCCGGTCGGGTATTACCAGAACATTGCCATCCGCGGCTTTCCGCTGGACACGGCCACCGGCTACCGCTTCAACGGCCTGTCCATCGCCGGCGAGCAGCGCCTGGCGCTGGAGAATGTGCAGCAGGTTGAAATCCTCAAGGGCGAAGCCGGCCTGGCCGCGGGCGTGATGGCGCCCGGCGGCATCATCAACTACGTCGGCAAGCGGCCCACCGAAGTACGCAACGTCACCTTGGGCACCGATTCGGAAGGGGCGCGCTACGCGGCGGTGGATGTCGGCCATTGGCTGACGCCGCGCTTCGGCGTGCGCCTGAACGCGGCGTGGGATGACAGCGCGTCGTACATCGACCATGCCGACGGCCGCCGCAACTTCTATGCGCTGGCCACCGACTGGCTGATCAGCGACCGCAGCAGGCTCGAGGTGGATGCCAGCTACCAGACCAGCGCGCAGCGCTCGGCCTCCGGTTACCAGCTGCTCGACGCAACCACGCTGCCCCGCAGCGTGGACCGCACCCGCATGCTCGGCTACCAGCCGTGGCAGCAGCCGGTCGGCATCGACAGCACGAACCTTACTGCCCTGCATACCTTCCAGATCAACGCGCAGTGGCAGACACGCGTGTCGGCCAGCTACAGCCGTTCGGTGATCGATGACAACGTGGCCTTCGCCTACGGCTGCTATTACGCCGCGCAATGTGCCGACGGCAGTGTGCCGGGCAACTACTTCGCCCCCAATGGCGACTACGACATCTACGATTACCGCAGCCCTGACGACACCCGTCGCAACCTCGAGGGGCGCGCCGAGCTGCGCGGCAGCTTCGACACCGGGCGCGTGGGCCACGACCTCACCCTCGGCGTGGATCGTTTCGAACGCACGGTGGACAAGCGCCGCAACGTCAACGAGTACGTCGGCACCGCCAACATCGATGACACGCGCGTGCCGGTGTTCGCACCGTCGCCGCTGCAGCCCGGCCCGTCGGTCCGCCGCCTGGACAGCGCGCAGACCGCCGTGTTCGTGCTCGACCGGATGCAGGTGGGCAATGACTGGCAGTGGCTGGCCGGCGGTCGCTTCGTGCGCCTGGACGAGCGCGCCTTCGACAAGCGCGGCAATCCCGAGCGCCACAGCACGCTGTCGCGTTTCCTGCCGCAGACCGCACTGGTGTGGAAGGCCACCGATGCGGTGAACGTATACGCCAGCTACGTGCGCGGCATTGCGCTCGGCCAGGAGGCGCCGTTCTGGACCTCCAACGACGGTGCGTACCTGGCGCCGGTGCTGTCGCGCCAGACCGAGGTGGGCGTCAAGTACGCCGCCATCGATGCGCTGACCCTGGCCGCGGCGGTGTTCCGTACCTCGCAGCCGTTCCAGTACGCCAGGCCCGACGGCAGCGATGCCGGCTATACCTTCGTCGCCGAGGGCCAGCAGACCCACACCGGGCTGGAGTTGACGGCCAACGGTCGCGTCGCCGAAGGGCTGGTGCTCACTGCCAGCGTCAGCGCGCTGCAGGCGCGCGCGCGCGATACCGGCACCGCGTTCTACGAAGGCCATCCGTTGGTCAACGTGCCCAAGGTGCGCGCCAGCGTGCATGGCGATTACGCGTTGCCTTTCGCCAATGGGCTGTCGGTCACCGGCGGCTGGCGTTATGCGTCGTCCAACGTGGCCACGGTCGATGGCGATGTGCGCGCACCGGGCTACCACGTGGTCGACTTCGGCCTGCGCTTCAAACATGACCTGCGCGCGCATCCGGTGACCTGGAACCTGTCGGTGGACAACGTGTTCGACCGCTTCTACTGGCGCGATACGGGCAGCAGTGCCGGTGATTACTACCTGTTCGCCGGTGCGCCGCGCCAGGCGCGCCTGTCGGTGACGTTCGGGCTATGAACGCGGCGGCGATCCTGGAGTGGTCGGCGGTCGTTGCCAGCCTGCTCGGCGTGTGGCTGATGGCACGCCGGCGGATGCTGGCATGGCCGGTCGGGCTGGTGGCGGTGGCACTGTATGGCGTGGTCTTCGCCGAGGCGAAACTCTACTCGGATACGCTGCTGCAGGTCGTGTTCGGTGGCTTCCTGCTGTACGGCTGGCTCAGCTGGCGCCGGCACGCACAGGAGGACGGCGCGATCGTGATTGCGCCGCTGGCACGCGCGCAGCTGCTGCGCGATCTGGGCATCGGCGTGGTGTTCGGCATCGCGCTCGGTGCGGTGATGCACACCTGGACCGGTGCCGCGCTGCCCTGGCTGGATGCGATGCTCGCCGCGCTCAGCCTGGTGGCGCAGTGGTGGCAGGCGCGCCGGCATATCGCCACGTGGTGGCTGTGGATTTTCGTCGACGTCGTCTACGTCGGCATGTACCTGGTCAAATCGCTGGACGTGACCGCCGGGCTTTACCTGGTGTTCGTCGGGTTGGCGGTGATGGGGCTGCGGGCATGGACGGCGGCGGGCGACCAGACCCGATCGGCTGCCTGATCGGGTCAGTGCTGCGCGACGCTGCCTCGTGCAGCGACCGCCGCCAGGCACGCGGCAGCCATCGACGCCAGTAGCAGGGCTGCGCTGGCCAGGAAGGTCGGACGGTGGCCGGCCTGGTCGAACAGAAGCCCGCCGACGGTGGCACCGACGGCAATCGCCAGTTGCACGACCGCCACCATCAGCCCGCCGGCCGCCTCGCCGTCCTCGGGGAGCGTGCGCGCCAGCCAGGTCCACCAGGCCACCGGCGCGGCGGTGCCAAGCAGGCCCCACAGGGCAAGCAACGCGGCGGTCGGGGCGAGGCCGCGGCCGGGGCCGGCAAGGACCCCGGCGAGCACGGCCATCAACAGTGGCAGCGCGATCAGGGTCGCCTGCAGGCGACGCCGCGCGAACGGCTCGATCATGAAGGTACCGACCAGGCCGGCCGCCCCCATCAGCAGCAGCAGCAACGACAGCATTCCCACCGGCACGCCGGTCTGGGTTTCCAGGTAGGGCCGCAGGTAGGTGAACAGCGAGAACTGGCCCATGAAGAACAGACTGGCCGCGAGCATGCCCCAGGCCACCGGCGGGCGCTTGAGCAGCACGAACACATTCCACGACGCGCGATGCCCATCGGCACGCATGGAAGGCAGTGCGAGGAACTTCCACACCAGCGCGATCAGCGCCACCGGCACCAGCGCCAGGAACGCCCCGCGCCAGCCGACCATCGCCCCGATCCAGCTGCCCATCGGCGCGGCGATCACCGTTGCCAGCGCATTGCCGCCATTGACGATGGCCAGTGCACGCGGCACCTGGTGGGCCGGCACCAGGCGCATCGCGGTGGCCGCCGACATCGCCCAGAACCCACCGATGGCCACGCCGACCAGCGCGCGGCCCAGCATGAATATCGGGTAGCTAGGCGCCAGGGCAGCCAGCGTGGCCGACAGCATCATCGCCAACGTCAGGCCCAGCAGCAGCCATTTGCGGTCCAGTCGACCGGCCAACGGCGACACCAGCAGGCTGGTGACCAGGGCGAACGCACCGGACACGCCGATGGCCCGACCTGCCTGCCCTTCACTGACATGCAGATCGCTTGCGATGGAGGTAAGCAGGCTGACCGGCATGAACTCCGAGGCCACCAGTGCGAAGGCGGCCAGCGACAACGCGAACACCGCCCCCCACTGCCGCGCGGTCGCCGCCGCGACGACGGGCGCGCGCGCTGCCGCGTGACTGGATGCAGGGCCACTCACTGCAGGTTGGTCCGGAAGAACGCCGTCAAACGAGCGAACGGGATCCATTCGACCCGATCGTACAGATCGACGTGACCCGCATCGGGAACGATGAGCAACTCCTTGGGCTGGCCGGCAAGTTTGTAGGCCGCTTCACTGAACTCGCGCGAATGCGCCTGGCTGCCGGCGATGAACAGCATCGGCCGCGGCGAGATGGTCTCGATGTCGTTGAACGGATAGAAGTTCATGAACTTCACGTTGCTGGTCAACGTCGGGTGGGTGGTGAGCTGCGGGGTCGTTCCCGCCGGCGTGAACTCACCGCGAGGGGTGCGATAGAAGTCGAAGAACTCACGCTCGATGGGCGAGGACGTTGCATCAATGTGGTGGACCGAGCCACTGGTGTAGCGGGTCGGGCCGCCGGCGAACTCCACGTCGCGCTGCTCGGCTGCCGCGGCGATCACCGCGCGCCGCTGCTGCAGCGTGACCGCGTGGCCCAGGCCATCGCGGTTGGCCGCGCCCATGTCATACATGCTCACCGTCGCCACGGCGCGGATGCGCGGGTCGATCTTGGCGGCACTGATCACAAAGCTGCCACTGCCACAGATGCCGAGCGCGCCGATCCGGTCCCTGTCGACGAAGGACTGGCTGCGCAGGTAATCCACTGCCGCGCTGAAGTCTTCGGCGTAGATGTCCGGTGAAACCGCATTGCGCGGCTCACCGCCGCTTTCGCCCCAGAACGACAGGTCGATGGCCAGGGTGACAAAGCCCTGCTCGGCCAGCTTGGTGGCATACAGCGTCGAGGACTGCTCCTTTACCGCGCCCATCGGGTGACCGACCACGAGCGCAGCATGCGGCGTGGTGCGGTCCATCCCGCGCGGCAGGAACAGGCTGCCGGTTACGGGCATCCCGTACTGGTTGTTGAACGTGACCTTCTGAACGGCCACGGCCGCGCTGGTATAGAAGTTGTCGGCACCGTGGGACATGTCGGCTCCAGTGGCAAGCAGCGGGCTGGCCAGCAACGCGGCCAGCAGCAGAATCTTCTTCATCGGGGAACTCCGCGGATCGGCGATCTCGGTGGGGCATTGTCGGGGGCAGGCTTCCTCCCGATAAGACGCCCAATCACGGATGGGTCTATTACCCAGGCTTATCAATCGCCGTGGCACACTGCGGCATGGCCAGACGCACCCTCAACGACCTGCTCGCCTTCATCACTGTCGCGCGCGAAGGCAGCTTCACCCGTGCCGCCGGGGTACTGGGGGTGAGCCAGTCCGCGCTCAGCCAGGCAATCAAGCTGCTCGAAGAGCGCCTGCAGATCCGGCTGCTGACCCGGACCACGCGCAGCGTGTCGGTCACCGTGGCCGGCGAGCGGCTGCTGGCCGCGATTGGTCATCGCTTCGATGAGATCGAATCGGAGCTGGATGCGTTGACCGAACTGCGCGACAAGCCAGCCGGACGCGTCCGCCTGACCAGCGGCGACCATCCGCTGCGCACCCTGCTGCTGCCACGGCTGATGCCGCTGATGCACACCTACCCGGACGTGCGCATCGAGTTCGATGTCAGTTATGCACTGCGCGATATCGTGGCCGACCGCTTCGATGCCGGCATCCGGCTGGGCGAGAACATCGACAAGGACATGATCGCCGTGCCGATCGGTCCGGCCATCCGCATGGCGGCGGTGGCCACCCCGGCGTACTTCGAACAGCACGGTGTGCCCAAGGCGCCTTCGGACCTCACCCGACATCGCTGCATCAACATGCGCCTACCCACGTTGGGCGGGCTGTACGCGTGGGAGTTCGAGCGGCGTGGCCGTGAGATCAAGGTGCGCGTGGACGGCCAGCTGACCTTCAACTCCTCCCCGCACATGGTGCTGGCCGCGCTGGACGGGCTGGGCATCGCGTTCCTGCCGGAGGAGGAATTCGCGCCGCACCTGCAGGACGGTCGGCTGCAGCGCGTGCTTGCCGACTGGTGTCCGCCGTTCCCCGGCTACCACCTCTATTACCCGAGCCGTCGCCAGCACTCCCCTGCATTCGCGCTGGTGGTCGAGGCACTGCGCGGGTAAGCGAGCGGCGCGTCACAGGCCGTGCCTGTCGCTCGCCTCACGCCACCGGATGCGCCGGGCGACGATGGAACTTGCGCGACAGCCAGTTGCCCAGGTCATCCACCACGGTGAAGGCCGCCGGAATCACGATCAGGCTGAGCAGCGTGGAGGTGATCAGGCCACCGATCACCGCAATGGCCATCGGTGCACGGAAGCTGGAGTCGCCGGCAAACCCCAACGCGATCGGCATCATGCCCGCGCCCATCGCCAGGGTGGTCATGATGATCGGCTGCGCGCGCTTGCGGCAGGCATCGATCAGCGCATCGTGCTGGCTCATGCCGTGTTCGTCCTCGGCCATCACCGCGTAATCCACCAGCAGGATGGAGTTCTTGGTGGCGATGCCGATCAGCATCAACAGGCCGATGAGTGCCGGCAGCGAGAGCATGTTCTGGGTGATCAGCAACGCGCCGAATGCACCACCGGCACACAGCGGCACCGCGGCGAGGATGGTGATCGGCATCAGCGCGTGGTTGAACAGCAGCAACAGCACCATGTAGATGCAGATCAACCCGGCCGCCATCGCCAGCATGAAGCCGATGAACAGCTCGACGAAGACTTCGGCATCGCCGGTGTTGAGGAAGGTCACGCCCGGCGGCAGCTGCTTGACGCTCGGCAGTGCCTGTACTTCGGTCATCACATCGCCCAGCGGACGGCCGTTGAGTTCGGCGGTAAGGGTGACGTTGCGCTGGCGCTGGTAGCGCGAGATCTGCGAGGGACCACTGCCCTGCCGGATGTCGGCCACGGCCGCCAGCGGCACCGGGCCGTAGCGGCCGGGCACGCGCAACTGGCTGATCAGGCCCGGGTTGGCCAGCGTGGCTTCGGCGAAGCCGACCCGGATCGGCACCTGGCGATCGGGCAGGTTGAGCTTGGCCAGGCGCTGCTCGTAATCGCCGGCGGTGGCGATGCGCGCCGCCTCGGCGATGTCGGCCGTGGCCACGCCGAGGTCGGCGGCGCGCGCGGCATTGGGCACGATCTGGATTTCCGGGCGCAGCAGCGACGCCGTCGAGGTGACACTACCCAGGCCCTGGATGCCGCGCAGATCGCGCTCCAGCGCGGTGGAGGCGTCCTGCAGGCGTTGCGGGTCGTCACCGGAGAGCACCAGCTGCAGCAGGTTGCCCGGCTCGGAACTGACGTAGCTCACGCGCACGCCGGGCAGGTCGGCCAGACGCTTGCGTGCCTCGCGTTCGAGCACGCGCTGGTCGCGCTCCCGCGTGTCGGTGGTGCCCCAGTCGAGCACCAGCGTGGCCTTGCGCGGCTCGCCGACGCCGGTCGCGCCGGGGTCGCCCAGGTCGAGCACGCTGCCGACGGCGGTGTAGACCTGCTTGAGTTCGGGAATGTCCTTGAGCAGTGCGCGTGCGTGCTCGGCCACGGCCACGGTCTCCTGCAGACGCGTGCCCGGCGGCAGCTCGAGGTTGAGGTTGCTGCGTCCCAGGTCGGACTGCGGGATGAAGGTGGCCGGGATGAACGGCACCAGCGCCAGCGAGGCCACGAACAGACCGGTGGCCACCCACAGCGTGCGGCCACGATGGCGCAGCGCGGCGTCCACCCAGCCCAGGTACCAGGTCATCAGCCGGGATTCCGGCTTTTCCTCGCCATGCGGCTTGAGCAGGTAGGCGGCCATCATCGGCGTGAGCAGGCGGGCGACCAGCAGCGAGAACAACACTGCGGTGGCCGCGGTCCAGCCGAACTCGCGGAAGAACTTGCCGGCGATGCCGGGCATGAACGCCACCGGCACGAACACCGCCGCCAGCGTCAGCGAGGTGGCGATCACCGCGTTGCCGATCTCGCCGGCCGCTTCGCGCGCGGCCTCCAACGGCGGCTTGCCCATGCGCAGGTGGCGCACGATGTTTTCAATCTCCACGATCGCATCGTCCACCAGGATGCCGACCACCACCGACAGCGCCAGCAGCGTGATGATGTTGAGGGTGAAGCCGAAGAAGTACATCACCGCGAAGGTCGGGATGATCGACAACGGCAGCGCCAACGCCGACACCTAGGTCGCGCGCCAGTCGCGCAGGAACAACCACACCACCAGCAGTGCCAGCAGCGCGCCTTCCCAGAGCATGGTCATCGACGAATCGTAGGAACGGTGGGTCTCATCGATGGCGGTGGTGACCAGGCGGAAATCGATACCGGGGTGCTCGGCCTTGATCTTGTCCAGTGCGTCATGCACACCGGCTTCCACCTTGACCTCGCTGGAGCCGCGCGTGCGCGACATCGAAAACGCCACCACGCCCTTGCCGTCCAGCAACGCGGCCTCGGTCGGGTCGGCGGCGGCATCGGTCACGGTGGCCAGCGTGGACAGCCGTACCGCGCGCCCGTCCGGCAGCGCGATGGAGTAGTCGCGCAGCGCCTGCGCGTCACCGACGGTGCCCAGCGTGCGGATGGTCTGCTGCGCGCCCTCGACCTCGGTCTTGCCACCGGCACGCTCGACCTGGATGCGCGCCAGCTGCTGGGACACATCGCCGGCGGTGATGCCTATGGCGATCAGCGCGTTGGGGTCCAGGTCCACGCGCACCTGGCGCTGCACGCCGCCGACGCGGGTGACCCGCGCAACCCCGGGCACGCCGTACATCGCGCGCGAGATGTCGCGGTCGACGAACCAGCTGGCCTCGTCGGTGGTCATGTGCGGAGCGACCAGCGCATAGGTCATCAGCGAGCCGCCGATGTCGACCTTGGAGATCACCGGTTCCTGGATGTCCTGCGGCAGGTCGGTACGGATGCGGGTGACCGCATCGCGCGTGTCGTCCAGCGCGGTGGCCAGGTCGGCCTCGAGCTGGAACTCGATGGTGGTGGTGCTGACGCCTTCGGTGACCGAGGACATCACGCGCTTGACGTTGTTGACCGTCGCCACCGAGTCCTCGACCTTGCGGGTGACCTCGGCCTCCAGCTGGCTCGGCGATGCCCCCGGCTGGGTGACGGTCACGGTGGTCATCGGGAAGGCGATGTCGGGGAAGCGCGCTACCGGCAGCTGATGGAAACCCCACAGGCCGGCCACGCACAGCACGAAGAAGATCAGCAGCGCAGGGAGCGGGCGTTTGATCGCCCAGGCAGAGATGTTCATCGCGCGGCGGCCTTGGTCGCGGTCACCACGCGCACGCGGTCGCCCTCACCGAGGAAGCCGGCGCCGTCCACCACGACCTGATCGCCGGCCTTGAGCCCGTCCAGGATCGCGGTGCGGCCCTGCACGGCCTGGCCGGTGCCGACGCGGTGG
This sequence comes from Stenotrophomonas sp. Ste86, assembly GCF_024519465.1. Taxonomy (GTDB): domain Bacteria; phylum Pseudomonadota; class Gammaproteobacteria; order Xanthomonadales; family Xanthomonadaceae; genus Stenotrophomonas. The sequence continues at coordinate 138,118 of NZ_JALJRW010000011.1, forward strand.
CGGGTCGCCTGCTGTTTGTCGTTCACGGTGAACACGTAGTTGTGGCCGTCGCGCTGCACGATCGCCGCCGTCGGAATGGTCAGCACCGGGCCGTCGCCGGTGACGATGCGACCGTCCACGAAGATGCCCTGCTTGAGCGGGCCGGGCGCGGGCAGGTCGGCGTAGATGGTGCCGGTACGGGTCTGCCCGTCGACACCCGGCGTCACCCCCCGGATGCGACCGCTGACCACCTGGCCTGCGTACTGCAGCTCGACGGTGTTGCCAACGGCCACATCGGCCAGCTGGTTTTCCGGCAGCTCCGCGCGCCACTCCAGGCGACCATCGCGGATCAGGCGCAGCAGTTCCGTGCCGGCGGATACCACCTGACCCGGCTGCACCAGACGCTTGGAAATCAGGCCGTCGGCCGGTGCGCGCAGGTCGGCGAAATCGCGGCGCAGTTTGGCCGCGTCGCGCGCGGCACGTGCGGTGGAGGTCTGCGCTTCGGCATTGATGCGCGAGGCGCGCAACTCATCCAGGCTGCTGGCGCTGATCAACTGCTGCGCGGCGAGCTTGGCGCTGCGCTCGTAATTCATGCGCGCCAGTTCCTGCGAGGCCTGTGCCTGCCGCAGCGAGGCGTCAGCCTGCGCCAGCTCGCTGTCCAGGGTGCGATGGTCCACCTGCAGCAGCACCTGCCCCTGCTTGACCCACTGGCCCACGTCCACCGGCAATGCGGTCACGCGCTGGCCGCTGATCTCCACGCCCAGCTGCATTTCCTCGTAGGCGGTGACTGGCCCGGAGACCAGCACCGTGCGCGCCATGGTCTGCTGCTGCGCGGGCGCAAGCGACACCGGCAGCGCCGAACTGGCGGCCGTTGCATCGGCCGTGGCCTTGTCGTCCTTGCCGCCGCACGCGGTAAGCAGCGCGGCCACCAGGATCAGGGAGAAACGTCGGAAGTGGGTTGCACGCATCGAGAGGCTTTCCGGGTCGGAACAGCGGGGAAATTGAGAGGACGGAATCAGGCGTCGTGGGACAGGCGCAGTGCGATGCCATCCAGCATCAGGCCCAGCCCCTGTTCGAAGCGCGTGTCGACATCGACCTCGCTCCACACATCACGGGCGAGCCAGCAGTGCGGAAAACGTTGCTCGGCCAGCGCCATGAACGCCTCGCCCAGCGCCTCCATGCTGCCGTCGCCGGGCCACGACTGTTCTTCGATGACAAAGCCCATCGTGTAGTACACCAGGTCCATCGAGGTGGTCGCGGCAAAGCGCGCCGGCGCACCGGCGCCGACCAGGGCGGCGATGCTGGCCTCGCCCACCCGCAGCACGTTCTCGGTGGCCAGGAAAGTGCCGGCGTAGACCCGCGCACCATCGCGCCGCGCCTTGAACGCCCGCCGGAACTCGCGCGCGATCTGCAGCAGGCTGTCCCGCCACGGCTGACCGGCCGGCATCTCACGGGCGACGTCGCCGATCATGGCATCGGCCATGGCATCGATCAGCGCCTGCTTGCTCTTGAAGTGCCAGTACAGCGAAGGCGCGCGGATGCCCAGCGAACAGGCCACCTTGCGCAGGGTAATGCCCTCCAGGCCGGCCTCGTCGAGGATCCGGAAGGCCGCCTCGACGATGTTTTCGCGCGCGATCGGTTGACGCACTGCCGGACCTGCCTAACGGTGTTAGGGGGCGAATCTAACAGCGTTAGGGATGGGGACGCAAGATCCATCCGCGCTCAAGATCCCGTTCCCACGGCCGCTACTCCCTGCCAGACGGCGCATGAGGCGCCTGGACCGACACGGAGATCCCCATGACCCCTCGCCTCGCGCTGCTCGCGCTTTGGTTGGCGCCCGCACTCCCGGCCCTGGCCGAGGACGCCCCCGTCCCTGCGGTGACCACGCCCAACCTCCAGCAACCGCCGCGCATCCGTCTGTTCGGCAGCAATCTGGTGAACCTGTCGCTGTATACCGCCGCCATCGGCACCTCGGACAAGGGCGAGCTGGTCAGGGTGGAAGGCAAGTCGGCCCACAGCATCACCCCGGTGGGCGCGCTGTTCTCCATGGCCCGCAAGAACGAGAACGTGGCCATCGGCATGCCCGCCTCGTTCGCCACGCGCACCCTGAACGAGAACACCGGCTTCGGTGCCAAGCCGTTCTACCGCGAGGTGGCACTGGTACCGGGCCAACGGATCTCGGTCTCGGCCAACTTCCAGGGCTACAACCGCCGCTGCGTTCCCGTCGCGGCGAGCGCCGGGCAATCGCGCGACGCGCTGCGCTTTGCGCCCGGTCCGTCGTTGTCCTTCACTGCCGAGCCGGGCACCGACTATGAAGTCTCCTTCGGCACCGACGGCACGGGCTGCGGCATCACCGCCCGGCAACTGCTGGCAGACGGCGGTTCCACCCCGCTGCGGCGCGAACGCCAGCGGCAGCGCTCGGCGCAGACCGGCAAGGTCGAGGGCGCGCACCTCTACACGTTCCTGTTTCGACCCGGCAGCGTGTACTACCGCGTGACCGGTGAGTCGGCCAATCTGGAACTCCAGGCCGACGACGACGACGCGAACGCCGACGCGTTCGAAACCGCCATGCGTGAGATTGCCGCACGCCCGGGCACGCAGATGTGCATCGTCGCCCCCGGCTTCGACTACAAGAGCCCGCTGATCGACCGGCTCAATCGCGTCGTGGACGAGCAGGCCAAGGACTTCCCGGCGATCGTGGAGCCGATCGACAGCATGCGCACCGTGCAGCAGACCGAAGACCACGTCCCGACCACGTTCATGGCCGCGGTGGAGTACTGCCAGGTGGCTGCGCTGGTGGCATTCCTGGGCAAGGCGCCGGAAGCACCCGCTGGCCGCTGAGGACGCCTGGACCGGGGCATGGCTGGCAGCGCGGATTGCGCATGGAAATGGGTCTTACACCATGGTGGGTTTGGTCGAACATCGGCGTCACGCCATTCTCGGCCCTTGCCGCGTCTGCTCCTCCTGCTGCTGGTCCTGGGTCTGCGCTTGCGCCAGTTCCTGCACACGATCCTGTTGCTGCGACGCCCGGCTCTGGTTGGCCGCCGCATACTGCTGCTCGGGCGCGGCCGCCAACGCCTCCTGCGTCGGCATATGCGCCCGGTTTGCCGCCGGGTCCGGCGACGCACCTGGCCCGGAACGCATCACGAACAGGGTGCTGCCGGCGGTGCGTGTTTCGGTCGCTTCACTCAACGCCATGTCGACCTTGTCGCCGGGCTCGAACCCGGCTTCGGCCGCAATCCGGTAAGCGCTCGCCAGCAGGCGATCACTGCTGCTGTCCCACGGCTTGTTGTGCCTTTCATCCAGCCTGACCACAGAGGAGCGCAACTGCTCCACCAAGCCGGCGTCTTCCGGGCGCGGGGCCATGCCGTGGCGGCGATCAACGTCAACCTTGTCCTGCGTGGCAGGCGCAGTGCCGTGCGGCACAGGTGCGCTCGGTGCGGGCGCAGGCGTACCGGGGACAGTGGGCATCACGTTGGCCGGTGGCTGCGCCTGCTGAGCAGCTGCGCGGCGGGCCTGTGCCTGTGCAATCTCTTCCTGGGTGGTTACGGATTTGATCTCCATCGGCTCGTCATCCTTGCCGGCCAGGGTAACCAACGAACCATCCTTCTCCACCTGCAGGTAGTACGGCATGCGCTCGAGCATGTCGCGTGCGTGGTCCTGGGTCACCGCGTCCACGGCGGCGTCAATCTCTTCGGGCGTGCGGGCAATGCCGGCGGCGCGGTAGCCCGACATCACCTGGCCGCGCAGGCCCAACTCGGTGGGGGTGGGATTGTCGCGGGCAATCTGGGCCATGGTGAAGAGGTCTTGCACGCCCGCCTCCTGGCTCTGGCGAGTGCGGTTCAGCTCTTCCTGCAGGTTTCCTTCAGCGGTGTTGGTGCCGTAGAGCGTGCCGGGGGTTGTCCACTGGCCATCGCCGCCCAGCGTGTAGTGGTGGCCGTCCGAGGCCATCAACGGCAGCGCCTGGGTCTGGGCGTTGGTGATCACCTCCGGTACGGGTTCAATGTTGGCGAAGTCGCGCCAGCCGTATTGCTCATACGCCACCTGGTAGCGGGCGGTGAGTGCTTCGGGCGTGTTGGCGGCGTTCTGGGCAGTGATGCGCAATGCGTCCACTTCCAGCTGCACCGACTGTTCCGGGCTTACCGCCACCGTGCGGTCGACCGGAATGCGCCCATCAATCACCTCATGGATGGAGAGATGCCATTCGCCATTCTGCGGGTTGCGCACGTAGTGCCGGCTGGTTTCAAACGGCTCCGGCGGCGGGGTACGTCCCCCACTGGCATCGATGCGGAATGGATCTTTTGGCGCGGGCAGGTTGGCCAGGCCCAGCGAATAGGCATCGTTGGCCGATTTGTAGTTCAGCTCGTCCACCAGCCGCCCGCCGGCGACCATCCGCGATTCGCGGAAGCCACCTTCGGGCGTGGGCGCAATCACCGTGCGGGCCCAAGGGCTATCGGGCTTTTCCGGGTCACGGCTCCATTCGTTGCCACTGCGGTCCACCTGGGTGTAGACGGTTTTCTTGTCTTCCTGCTGCGCCCAGTGCTCGCCTGCGAACCCACCGACCACGCCGCCCACGAGGCCGGTTAGCAAGGCACCTGGGCCGGTCTCCGAGCCGGCAATCAGCCCGTACACAAAGCCCGCGCCGACACCACCGGCAATGCCGCCGGTGGTACGTCCCACGAAGTGGGTGGTAGCTGAGTCCGCGCCCGCCTGGTTGCCCTGCGAGCGCAACTCGGCCACGCGGTGGCCGGTTACCGCAAAGTCCACCGCCAACGCAGCCACCCCGGCAGCGGTGAGCATCCCGGCACCACCGAGGCGTCCGCGCGCGGCCACGGCTGCCGCCTCGCTGGCCGCGCCTTCGGTGGCGCCGGCCCTGCCTGCATTGCCGGCCAGATCCGATGCGCTGGCGCTGGGTCTTCCCACATGACCGGCCACTTCCGAAGCGCTGGCACCAGGGCCGGGGTTGAGCGCAGGTCGCGTGACGGTCAGCGGTTTTTCAAGATTGAAGGCGTTGCGAACGTTCGCTGCGGTGTGCTCTGCGAGCGGCAGACGGCCTGCCTGATTGGCTTCTTCAATCGCGTTGCCAAGCGATGCACGACCGCCCCAGCGTGGGCTGAGCGCGGAAGCATTGGGCTTTTCAATCGCCTCCAGCGCCAGAGTGACGTTGGCTTCGGACTGGGTGACAGCGCGCCAGCGCAGTTCGTCCGGCCGCATGGCCTTGAATTCGTTGATCTGTTCGGTGTGCGCGCGCTGGTATCCATCAACGTCACCGAAGAACCTTCGGACCTTGGCGTTGGCCACATCCGTCGACATGCCCTCTGGCGCGTTGGTGACCAGGTCACCATTCACCAGGCCGGCCCGCAGGGTATGGTCGAGGTTCGCTACGCGAGCACCCATGCGCTCGGCGGCCGCGGCCTGTTGTTGGGGTGTTCCCAGTTCACCCAGCGTGGCCTTGCCGTCGGGGGTGTTTTCCAGGTCCCTGAGCAAGGTGGCCAGTTCGTCCGAGTAGCCGGCCAGCGGACCGCCCCCATGAGGCGAGATACCCATCTTTGCAGCCAATGCGCGGTCGACTGGCAAATTGAGGATATTGCCCTCACCGTGCAGGTCGAAGAGGCCGCGTTTGGCCAGCTCCTGAAGCAGCCGGCTCTCCTTGAACGCGGCCTGCTCGACGATGTGGTGTCCACGGAAAACCGGTGTATCCGGCATCGGTCAACTCCCGCTCAGAAGTCCATTTCAGGGATGGGTGTCTTACAGCGCTGAAGCGTCCCGCAGTCGTACACCGTCCAACGTCGCGCGGCTGAGGGCGTCGAACATCGTCCGATCACAAATGGGGGCGAACCCACTGTTGGGCTGGCGGAAAACGTGTGCGCCGCCTACAACCCCTTTCTTGAACACCAGCGAAGCACCCCCGGCAATGCTGTAGAACTGCACGTCCTGGTCGGTGATGAAGTCGTGCTCCAGCGTGACCTTCACCCGGGATGCCGGGGCATCAAGCGCATCGAGTTCGCGAATCACATCGCACAGGTAGTACTGCGGCCCGGGAGTGCCATCGGCCAACGTGAAGTCACACGCAGCGAACGCAAAGCCTTGCCGGTCCACTGCATCGAAGACGTCTTTCAAGGCCTGCGAAACAATCCAGATGCTGGCGTACACCTCGAAATCGCGCGGCAGTCCGCCTTCGGCCGGCACATGCACCAGATGAGGGCGTTCGGGGTACTGGGCAGGATCGCCGTTGGGACGATCGACCGTGCGCATACCTGGCCGGCACAGTACCGTTTCGTTGGCAAACTGCAGGCCGTGCCCGATGCCGTCATTCCAGCGACTGGGTTCCAGAAAGTAAAACTCGCCCTGGTGGGAATCGGTATCAACCGAAACGGGAATGGCAGTCTGCTCGCTCATGGGCTTCCATCATGGATGCGGGGTAGAACAGTAAACCGGGGCAGGCGGATCGTAACGTGGGCGGGCACTGCGAACAAGGTTGCTGCGCAGCTTGGCATAGCCACGCGAGGCTACGTCACCTGTACCGGGCGCCTCGTGCGGAAATGCGGGAGGTGGCAACGCGGACGCCGGCTGGTCTTCAGTGTGTTGCGTCGGCCCGTTGAATCCAAGGCCGATAGCGGACCATCGGTCCGCCATGGCAACCTTCAAAAGACCGAAGACGCTTGGGAAGGCCTAGCGTCATGAGACAAGGCGAAGATGAACTCGGTTATTGCCAACGAAGTGATCTGGGGGCAGCGTCCCGATGAGGATGCGTTCATGATCAACATCCAGATTGGTACGCCATATCAGGTCGGGGATGATCCTATGGAGTGGGCTTGTCCGGTAGCGGTACTGCCACTTTATAAGAAGCTCCACGACGCCCATGGGGTCAGCTCGCTTCATGCCCTATGCCTTGCCTCCTCGTTGGCACTTGATGTGCTTCAAGGTTTCAAAGAGAAGGGCGGCGTCCTGTTCTATTCGCCCGGCGAGGACGTCCCACTCGAATCCTATGCGTTCGGAATTGCGATGAAGCAGGTTAGCCGCTGATGGGTGTTTGAAACTGCAGCCGCATAGCTGTTTGGCCAGTGCCAAAGAATGATTCCTCGTGGCTGCAAGCGGACGCGTGCATCTCGATAAGGCTGTCCGCGCCATGTGTTCGCTTCCGGCCAAAAGCAGACCCCTAAGTCCTCCACCTCTGGGCGCACATCATGCTTCACGCTGATGCAAACTCCAGGATTTGCAGTGAGGATGCATAAGAGAAGCTAGCCGTCAGCCGCATTCCGGCACTTTGCCTGAGCCGACTTAGTAGAAGTCGGCCATTCCCCGTGTATACGCCTGGTACGCACCTTCGATCTCTTCAGCCCCGACGCGGGGCGGCGTTGCCTTCGACAGAAGCCAGTGTCGGATTGCAGGATCGAGCAAATCGTCTTCATCGTTCACCGGCGCTCCGAACAGTGATTCGGAGAACTGCGTGTTACAGGCCCACCCCCCAGACGGGGATCAACCTGTTCCTGATACGTTTGGTGCAATCCTCGCGAGCTTGCATTGGCCCGCGCCTATGCTTAGAGCACGGCTGCGCTGACGCGTACGATCGCTCGGTGGGGTTTAGGGATTCTTTGTACAGACCTTGGCCATGATGGCCATGCGCCCATAGTTTGGACACCGGTTAGACCCATAGTTGGGCCGTTTCGGGGATGCTTATGCACCAACTATGCCCACATTCTGGCCAATAGTCTGGCACGCGACGCTGCAAGTCATTGATTTTATATATATTTGACTAATAGCTAGTCCAGCAGGTTGTTGAATACACAGACTATCCGCACGCTGACGCGACATGGGCCGTGGGCTGTCTGTAGAACATTGGACGACTCGTTGGACCAGGCCTGTAGATCACCAGATCGTTTGCATTTATGGCGGTTGCCGACTCGCTCGGCCTAGTGTCGAGGGGACTGATAGACGCCATAGTTATGCCACGCTGATCTTCTTCAGTAGTTACCTAATTCCGCCACGGAAGCACATGGTGTAAGTCGCTCGAACTTAGTCGAGCAATGACTTGGCACTGCGGATGGGTAGCCGCCCTCCGCTAATCTACGTGAACAAAACCGGCCTCAGTGGAAGCTACCCGCCAATGCGCATGACGATTCATTTGTCACACTGTTGCACTTGTCATACGATTCGCCTAAGATCAATTCGCGCCTAGACGGGCGCTTGCATCCAAGGAGAATGCAATGGACAGCGGAACACCGAGGCGCGCACTTAGCGTCCGGTTGCCGCCCGACCTGATGAACGCCTACGCAGGGCTGATCGAAGGTGCGGGCTTTACTTTCAGTGAGAACATACGTAGCTACGTTCAGTCTCTCCTGGAGAGAGACCAAGAGCTAGACCACACTGAGCTGAAGATTGAGGTCAGCTTTAACTGGCGGGTGCTTAAACCAGGCGACCCCTACGAAGAGAGTGTAGGTGCGGTTATGGTCGCTGTTGAGCCGCCCGCAGGCATGTCCCAAGAGGACATCGACCGACTCGTGTTCGTCATTCCAGAGTTCACGGACGGCGCTCACGAGCCTTATCGGATCGATTCGTACTACTACCATCGCGTCGCCGGTACCAGCAACTTCATCGAAAGTTCGACGCGCCGTCGCAATGTGCTCAGCTACTCTATGACACAAGGCCGCTGGCATGGGGGCGTCTACCGCTACGACGATCACGTGCCCCTAGCTGAGTTGGCGGCCAAGATCGATCTGGCACTCCGCCGCAGCGTTCGGGCCACCATTCGCTGTGCGCAGCTCGGAGTGCTGCCTGTGCAGCGCATCCTTAATGAGACTGACACAGCATCGCGTCGCGACGTGTGGAAAGACGTGAAGCTCCCCGATAGGTCGGATTTCGAGCATACATATTCGGGCTGATGTTGGAAAGTACGGAGCCCGTCTGCAGACGGGCTCCGTTTTCTGCTCTATTGCCCATCATGAAGCGACGCCACAGTGGCCGAATCACATGGCGGGCAAGTCTCTACTTGAATGTTTCGGATATTTGACCGAACTGAAGATGGTTTGTATCGCACAAGGTGCAATGCACTCACTGAGTGCATCTTACCCTGGAGAGAGAAAGGACATGCGCCCCCGCTCTGCGGTGTTGATCAACGCCCCCTCCAGAAGAGCACTAGCTCATATCAGTCGGACGAGAGCCTCTACACGGCCGACGCAGCCGCCGATGGAAGGTGAAGACGTCACTCATGCGTTGGCGACCGCACTGGCGAAAGCTCTCCGCTCGCGCCCTATTGCTGAAGTAGAACACTAAGTAGCGCTTGGAGAACAGCGCGTGGTTCGTCTTGCCTGCAACGACTTGGAATCCATCCAGGGAGAGAGCAAATGCACGTAGCATGCTCATACATCGACCGGCCGCCTGCTGCCCGATGCCCGGCCGAACTCTCACCTTAATCTTGTGCATTTCGAAGCTCCGTAATGGTTGGGAAGTGAGCGGACAGATCCACTCCCCAATTCTTTACAGTTTTCCAAAAAGACTGAATTTCCAAGGATTCAGGGTGCAATTGATTGCAAAAAGAAGAGCGATCGAGCACGAATCTTGCGATCGCAGTTCTCCCGACGCCGAGCTCCATGGGCACAGTGCTGCTCATGTTTACTCATCGCTGGGTAGGAAACGAATGCACTTAGGCGCGCATAGGACTCTGCGCGACGGATACTGATAGGTGGTCGTGGTCCCGAAGTCCCCCCGCTTTCAGTAACGGGGCTGTTTAGAATCCAGACTTCATCGTAGCGGCTTTGGCCGGCAACTGTTGGGTATAGGCCGCCGGTGTCAGGCCGCCCAAGATTTTTGGTTCTTCTCCCATCTGAGGGGAGAAGGCGCACGGCCGGCCAGCTAGATTGTGGT
>NZ_JALJRW010000012.1 GCF_024519465.1 Stenotrophomonas sp. Ste86
GCGCGGTGCCGAGCATGGCTCGGCACTACCCGGCCGCGGGGAATGCACTTACCTGTCACGGTAGAGCCGAGCCATGCTCGGCTCCTTTCCAACACGTGTGCATGATCCCGACCGGTGCGGTGCCGAGCATGGCTCGGCACTACCCGGCCGCGGGGAATGCACATACGTGTCCCGGTAGAGCCGAGCCATGCTCGGCTGCTTTCCAACACCTGTGCATGATCCGCACCGGCGCGGTGCCGAGCATGGCTCGACCACCGATCTTGCCTGCGACCCGATCGACGCATGGACCCCTGATGCGGAGGCCCTTTAAACAGGGCCCTGCTCATCCCTGCCATGCGATCCCATCGTCGGCCGAGGTCATCGCAGCGGCGGTCCATCACGATGCGATCTGGTGGTGCGCGGGCCGACAAACAAAAACGGCGCCCTATGGGCGCCGTTTCGTGTTCAACCTGATAACCGCAAGCCGCTTAGGGAGCCGGTGCTGCCGCTTCCGGCGCAGCGCCCTTGCCCTTCATCATCGCGTCGCGTGCCGCCTTGAACGGGTTGCCCTCATACCAGTTCGGCCAACGATCACCACCGGCCAGCTCCTTGCCCACGCCGTACAGCAACTGCAGGTCTTCCACCGTGCCGTCCAGCTTCCAGGTGGCCGGGTCGAACTCATCCTTCGGGCCGTGGTAGCGGTCGCGGCCATACGCCTCGGCTGCCTTGCGGCCTGCCTCGACGCCACCGTCGCGCAGGTCTTCCCCGCCATCGGCATACAACGCCGGCACGCCGGCCTTGGCGAAGTTGAAGTGGTCCGAACGGAAGTAGAAGCCGCTCTGCACCGAGGTCTCACCATGCAGGGTACGGCCCTGGTTGGCGGCCAGCGGTTTGAGGATGTCTTCCAGCTCCGAGCTGCCGAAACCGGTCACGGTCAGGTCCTTGGCACGGCCGGCCACCGACATCGCATCGATGTTGATCACCCCGGCAATCTTGTCCAACGGGAAGGTCGGGTGGCTGACGTAGTACTTGGAACCGAGCAGGCCCGATTCTTCCAGGGTCACCGCCAGGAACACCACCGAACGCTCCGGCGGCGGCTGCTGGTGCACCATCGCATCGGCCACTTCCAGGATCCCGGCCACGCCGGTGGCGTTGTCCACCGCGCCGTTGTAGATGTTGTCGCCCTGCTCACCCTCGTGCTTGCCCAGGTGGTCCCAGTGCGCCATGTACAGCACGGCCTCGTCGGCGCGCTTGCTGCCCGGCAGGACGCCGACCACGTTGCGCGAGGTCTTCTCGGCGATGGTGCTCTTCAGGTCGAAGGACACCTTGGCTTTCAATGAGACCGGCTTGAAGCCGCGCTTGCTGGCGTCCTTGTAGGCCTTGTCCAGATCCAGCCCGGCATCGGCGAACAGCTGGCGCGCCGCCTCGGCACTCAACCAGCCCTGCGCCGGAATGCGTGCCTCCGGATCATCCTTGGCCGGCAGGTCGTACTGCGGGCCGGCCCACGAGTTCTTGACCACGTCCCAGCCATACGACGCACCGGCAGTGTCATGCACGATCAGCGCCGCGGCGGCGCCCTTGCGGGCGGCTTCCTCGAACTTGTAGGTCCAGCGCCCGTAGTAGGTCATGCGCTTGCCGTCGAACAGCTTGGCATCGTTGACGTGGAAGCCGGGGTCGTTGACGAACATCACCACCGTCTTGCCCTTCCAGTCCTGGCCGGCGTAGTCGTTCCACTTCTGTTCCGGCGCGTCCACGCCGTAGCCGACGAACACCAGCTCGCTGCTGTCGACCTTCACCTCCGGCTGGCCACTGCGGGTGCCGATCACCATGTCGGTGCCGAATGTCAGGTCGCGGGTCTTGCCGGCCTGGTCGAGCTTGAGCACCGTGGATTCGTCGGCCGTGGTTTCGGTCATCGCCACGTCCTGGAACCAGCTGTCACCGTTGCCCGGCTGCAGGCCGATGCGCTGCATCTGGTCGCGGATGTAGTTGACGGTCAACGCTTCGCCCTTGCTGCCCGGTGCACGACCTTCGAAGTCGTCCGAGGCCAGGGTCTTGACCAGTTCGCCGAAGTCGGCGGCGTTGATCTCCGGGGAGAACGCATGGCCGACGGCGGCAGGCACCTGCGTGGCCGCATTGGCCGCGGAGTCGGCCGGGGCGGTGGCTTCGCCTTTGCACGCGGTCAGCGCGGCGGTGGCGGCAAGGCACAACAGAAGTTTGCGGGGCATCATCGATTCCTGGATCCAGTGGGCCGGTGCATTCAACGCACCGGGAGAGGGTATCAATCCTGCGGCGCGGCGTCGGTGTCGAACGGGATGGCCTGAGCACCGCTGACCGCGCCGATGTGCGCGCTGCGATGCACATACAGGGTGACCTCGCGCTCGAACTGCAGGCTGCCGTCGACGCTGGCCTTCGGGCCGATGATCACGCGCGGCTTGCGCCCGCTGGTGAGGGACAGGTTGAAGTTGGGCTTCTTGACCCGGATCCCGCCCTGCACCTGCGAGCCGACGCCGACGGTGATGTCACCGTTGACGGTTTCGATGTTGCCGCGCAGGCGCGTCTCGACCAGCCCGATGCCGCCATTGACGGTTTCCATGTTGCCGTCGATCTGGCTGCCGCGATCGATGAAGATGCTGCCGTTGACGGTTTCAACGTTGCCCGCGGCGACCACATCGCGGCCGATCCGGACGTTGCCGTTCACCGTGGAAACGCCGGTGGTCTGGGCGCGGTCGTTGACCTGGATACTGCCGTTGACGGTCTGGATCTCGCGGGTCACCACGCCTTCTTCGACGGTGATGCCGCCGTTGACCGTTTCCAGATCGCCGTAGGATTGGCCACTGCTTGCGCGGATGCTGCCGTTGACCTTGCTGATGTCGTCGCTGGCGAAGGCGGGCGCGCAGGACAGCGCCAGGGCCAACAGCAGCGAGAGCGGAATATGTTTCATGATGACCTCGTGTCCGGGGTGCGGCTGGCAGGCCGCCTATGGGGATGTCACCATGCATCGCTACAATCCGCATCTGCCTGAAGTCACTGGAAAGCCCTTGCGCCACAACGCTTCTTCCTCACGCTGGAATAACAATCCGTCGCCTGCACACCGGGGCGCGACCGCCTTGCGTGGGCTGGCGCGTGGCCTGTTGCTGGCGCTGGCGATGCTGGCGCTGGGCCCCGTGGCGGCGCAGACCTCCAAGGAAGCCGAGCGCAAGCTGCAGAAGCTGCGCAGCGAGCTGAAGGGCGTGGCGCAGGAACGGCGTGCGCTGGAGGGGCAGCGCGGCCAGGCATCGCGACAGCTGCGCGAGGCCGACGAGAAGGTTGCCCGTACCGGGCGCGTGCTGGCCCAGACCGAAACCGCGCTGCAGCGCGAAACCCGCGCCATGGAGGAACTGCAGCGCAAGCGCAGCGACCTGCAGGCGGGGATGCAGAAGCAGCGCGAGGAACTGGCCTCGCTGCTGCGCTCGGCCTACCGCATCGGCAACAACGCCCCGTTGAAGCTGCTGCTGTCGCAGGACCGCGTGGCCGACGCCAACCGCAGCCTGGCCTACCACCGTTACCTGCAGCGCGAGCGCGCCCGCCGCATCCAGCTGATCACCCATGACCTGGCCGAGCTGCAGGCCGTCGAGGCGCAGATCGTCGAGCGTCGCCAGGCGCTGGAAGGCGCCCGCCAGCAGCAGAAGCAGCAGGTGGTGACCCTGGCCGATGACCGGCGCACGCGCGCGGCCACGGTGGCCAGCCTGGACGAACGTTACAAGGACCGCAGCGAACGCGAGAAGGCGCTGGGCCAGGACGCCAAGGCGCTGGAATCGCTGCTGGCCAACCTGCGCGCCGCCGCCGCGCGTGCCGAAGCCGAGCGCCGCGCCGCCGCACGCCGCGCGGCCGCAGAGAAGGCCGCCGCCGACAAGGCCGAGAAAGCCGCGGCTGCCAACGGCACCCGTCCGCCGCCGCGCCCGGGCAAGACCCCGCCGGCCGTGGCCTCGGCCCCGCCGCCCAAGGTGGGCGGGCTGGGCTGGCCACTGTCGGGCAACCTGCTGGCCCGCTACGGCGGCAAGCTGCCCGATGGGCGCACCAGCAGCGGCGTGCTGATCGGCGCCGCTGCCGGCAGCACGATCACGGCCGTGGCCGATGGCACGGTGGTGTTCTCCGACTGGATGACCGGCTACGGCATGATCCTGATCGTCGACCATGGCAACGGCTACATGAGCCTGTACGCGCACAACGACACCCTGCTGCGCGACGCCGGCGCCACGGTGAAGAAGGGCGACCCGGTGGCCAAGGTCGGCAACTCCGGTGGACAGGGCGTGACCGCGCTGTATTTCGAGCTGCGCCGCAACGGGCAGCCGGTCGATCCGGGCAGCTGGCTGCAGCGTCGCTGACACCCAGCCCAACGGCGCGCTGTCCATGCGCGCCGGGTTCAACGGGAATTTATCGTCGCTTCGCGCATAATCGGGCGACGCACCCAGTGCGTGTTTTCCGTCCCCCGCCGACCTGGAGTGCTTCATGCGCGTAGCCCGTTCCGCCACCTTGCTGCTGGCCCTGTTGCCCGCTGTGTCCTGGGCGCAGCAGACCAGCGAGGCTGCCAGCAGCGCCAGCGATGCCGCCAGCAGCGAAGAGGCGGTGACATCGAAAGTGCCGCTGGAGGAAATCCGGCGCTACGTGGCGGTCTACAACGCGGTCCGCGCCGCCTACGTGGACCCGGTGGATGACAAGAAGCTGATGCAATCGGCCATCCGTGGCCTGTTGCTCGACCTGGATCCGCACAGCACCTATTTCGACAAGGAAGACGCCGAGGCCTTCGACGAACAGGCCACCGGCGCCTACGACGGTATCGGCGTGGAGCTGCAGCAGCAGCCGGACAACAGCAGCCTCAAAGTGATCTCGCCGATCGACGACACCCCGGCTACCCGCGCCGGGATCCGCGCCGGCGACCTGATCATCGCGATCGACGGCAAGCCGATCAGTGCCATCCAGGCCACCGAGCCGCTGCGTGGCAAGGCCGGCAGCAAGGTGGTGCTGACCCTGGTGCGCGAAGGCAGGGCCAAGCCGTTCGACGTTACCGTCACCCGCCAGACCATCCGTGTGACCAGCGTGCGCAGCCGCATGCTGGAGCCGGGTTATGGGTACATCCGCCTGAGCACCTTCCAGGCCGACACTGGCGCCGATTTCCAGAAGCATGTCGGCCAGCTGCAGCAGCAGGCCGGCGGCAAGCTCAAGGGCGTGGTGCTTGACCTGCGCAGCAACCCCGGCGGCCTGCTCACCGCGGCGGTGCAGGTGGCCGATGACCTGCTCGACAAGGGCAACATCGTCAGCACCCGGGGCCGCATCTCGATCAGCGATGCACGCTTCGATGCCACCCCGGGCGATCTGCTCAAGGGCGCACCGGTGGTGGTGCTGGCCGATGCCGGTTCGGCCAGCGCCTCCGAAGTGCTGGCCGGCGCGCTGCGCGACAACGGCCGTGCGCGCGTGGTCGGCAGCCGTACCTTCGGCAAGGGCTCGGTGCAGACCGTGCTGCCGCTGGACAACGGCGACTCGGTGAAGTTGACCACCGCGCGTTACTTCACCCCGAGCGGCAAGTCCATCCAGGCCACCGGCATCGTGCCCGACGTGCTGCTGCAGCCGGAGAGGCAGCCGGGTGACGATGCCCTGCCGGCCAGCCTGGCCGACTACAGCGAAGCCACCCTGCCGGGCCACCTGCGCGGTGACGAGGAAGGCGGCGACGGCTACAAGGCCGGCGACGTGCTGCCCGGCGACGGCCCGATCAACGACGCGCTGGCCGAGTTGAAACAGCCGGGTTCGGTGCTGGCAAAGCAGAAGGCAGAGGCCGCCAAGGCAGCCGCGCAGAAGAAGCCGGAAGACAAGAAGCCGGAAGCGAAGCCGGAAGCAAAGCCGGAAGCAAAGCCGGAAGCAAAGCCGGAAGCAAAGCCGGAAGCAAAGCCGCTGGATACGCCGGCCAAACCCTGACCGGTAGTGCCGGCCGCTGGCCGGCTCTGCATGCACCCAACCGCATGAGGCGCCGGCCACCGGCCGGCTTACCGGGTAATTCTATCGATCCGTGGAGCCGGCCAGCGGCCGGCACTACCGGGTGGCTTCAACGATGCTTGGAGCCGGCCAGCGGCCGGCATACCGGGTGACTCCACCGATCCGTGGAGCCGGCCAGCGGCCGGCACTACCCGGTGCGTCCGACCGGACGCGTGGCCGGCCAACGCGTCATGCGTCGGCGCGGCCTAGAACCCGTGGCGCTTGCGCAGCCGACGCGCGATCGCCGCGCGCACATAAACCCCGTAGGCCAGGCCGAACACGAAGCCTGCGATGTGCGCCCACCAGGCCACCATGCCGAAGCTCGGGCCGATATAGGCGAACACCACCTGCAGCGCCGCCCACACCCCGATCAGCAGGTAGGCCGGCGCCCGCACGAACTCCAGGAACAGGCCCAGCGGGATCACCACGCCCAGCCGCGCGCCTGGGAACAGGGCCAGGTAGGCACCGATCAGCGCCGACACCGCGCCGCTGGCGCCGATGATGATCTGGTCCGGGCTGCCCATGGTGTAGATCGCGGTCAGGTTGGAAATCGCCCCGCCCACCAGGAACAGTAGGATCAGCCGCCACGGCCCCAGCACGCGCTCGGCCGGCAGCCCGAAGATCAGCAGGAACACCAGGTTGCCCAGCAGGTGCGACCAGTCCGCATGCAGGAACAGGGCGGTGAACAGGCGCAGCACGCTGCCGTCCTGCAGGGTGGCCCACCAGTCCAGCGGGTGGGTCAGGCCGGTCGACAGGGCGCCCCAGTCCAGCCACAGGCTGCGGCGGGCATCGTCCGGACGCGAGATCGACCACAGGAACGCCACCCACAGGGCGGCGAACAGCAGCGGGGTAGCCCAGCGGAAGGCGGACTTCTTGCGGGAGGGGATCGACACGAACATGGGTGCGCTAGCCTAGCGCGGCGACGCCCGTGATGGGGCATTGACGGCTTCAGCCTGAATAGCCACAAGGGGGCAGTCCGTTATTGTTTCATTAACCGGTCTGGGTATACTCCAATACGGCGTCGTATGTCGGGAGGGGAATCCGGCGCGTTGTCTCCACCGAAAGGCAGGGACGACGCAGGCGCACGTTGCCAAACATCACCGCAATTCCGGAGAGAACCAAACATGCATACCGCTTCCACGCTTGCCCGCGTCACCGCCCTGGCCGTCGGCATCGCCGGTGTCCTGGCCGTCGGCCACGTCAACGCTGCCGCCTTCCAGCTGAAGGAAAACAGCGCCAAGGGCCTCGGCCGCGCCTTTGCCGGTTCCGGCAGCGCCGAGGGCGACGCCTCGATCATCGCCGTCAACCCGGCTGGCATGCGCCAGCTCGAAGGCACCCAGATCCAGGGTGACCTGAGCGCCATCAGCTTCTCGGCCAAGTTCAGCGGCACTGGCCGCAAGCCGACCGGCCAGCCGCAGACCGGCGGTGACGGCGGCGACGCAGGCATGATCGCTCCGGTCCCGGCTGCGTACTTCCACATGCCGATCGGCGAACAGGCCCACTTCGGCGTGTCGCTGACCGCTCCGTTCGGCTTCAAGACCCAGTACGACAACGCGTGGGTCGGCCGTTACAGCGGCCTGAAGACCGACCTGAAGGCGATCGACCTGGGCTTTGCCGCCTCCTACGACGTCAACCCGTACGTGTCCTTCGGCGCGTCGGTGTTCGTTGAACACCTGACCATCGAACTGAGCAACAACATCGACTTCGGCACCGCGCTGGCGCAGTCGCGCGTGCCGGGCTTCGCCCCGGGCAGCGCCGATGGCAAGCTGACCGTGGAAGGCGACAACAACGCCGTGGGCTGGACCGTCGGTGGCTTGTTCAGCCCCGATGAGAACACCCACATCGGTATCAGCTACCGCTCCAAGGTCGAGCACAAGATCACCGGTGGCGACGCTACCTTCGACGTGCCGGCCAACGCCGCTGCCGTGCTGGCCGTGGCACAGCCGGGTCGCTTCACCAGCACCTCGGGCAAGGCCACCCTGACCCTGCCGGCGTCGGCCACCCTGAGCGTGACCCACAACGTCAATGACCGCTGGACCGTGATGGGTGATGTCACCCGCACTGCCTGGTCGACCGCGTTCGATCAGGTCACCATCGACTACGCCTCGGCGCAGCCGGACTCGGTGCTGGAATTCGGCTACCGCGATACGACCTTCGTCTCGCTGGGTACCGACTTCAAGCTGAGCGATACCGTCACCCTGCGCGGCGGTGTCGCGCTGGACCAGACCCCGACCACCAACGCCCACCGCGACGTGCGCGTGCCCGACACCAGCCGCAAGTGGCTGTCGCTGGGCGTGGGCTGGACCCCGTCGGCGAACATCGAATACAACTTCGGTTACACCCATCTGTTCACCAAGGATCCGGACGTGAACATCGCCGGCACCACCAACAACCAGGGCAACTCGCTCACCGGCAAGTACAAGGTGCGCGGCGACGTGCTGGCCGCGTCGTTCAACTACAAGTTCTGATCGACGTAGCCGCACCGGTTGTTTGAATGGCAGAAGGCCCCGCGAAAGCGGGGCCTTCTGTTTGTGCGTGCCGCGGTCGATGGCTGCCCAGCCGATGTGCCCCTGATCGCCGAGCCGCTTCGCGCCGCCCCTGCCGCAGCTGCGCGATGAACGTCCGATCGCCATGTGCCCGGGCATCGACACCAGTAGCAAGGCCGGGAGCAAAGCAGTGCGTATGGCCGGATTCTGCCACGAGGTTGGCCCATGGCAGCGGTGGCACTGCGCGTTTCAGGCGCCGTCCACGCAGACGCAGCGCGTACAATTCCGCACCGCCCCCGCACGGTGGGTCATGCTGTTTTGACAAGGATCTGTACATGTCGCCTCTCGCGTTTCGTTCCACCCTTTTCCTGGGGTTGGCCGCACTGTCCGCCCCTGCATGCGCCGCCGACTTCGCCGCGTGTTTCACCCTCACCCCGGGCCTGACCTGGTCCACCGCCGATGAAACGCTGACCATCGAAACGTCGACCTTCGCCGGCCAGCACGCGATCAAGGTCAACAGCGCAGGCGGCGGTATCGGTACTGCCAGCTACTTCGATGCCAGCGGGCGTGCCTTCCTCGGCCAGGACCGCTATGGCATCTCCGCCTGGGGTGGCGATGCGTCCAAGCCGGTGATGACCGACACCTTCAAGCCCGCGCCGACGTTCCCGCAGACGGCCAAGCCGGGCGACCGCTTCCAGTACACCGGGAAGGGCGAGCGCACCCATCACGTCGAAGACACCGTCGAACCGCTCGACTTCGATGGCTTCTCCGATTACACCTTCGTCGGCTTTGAAGACGTCGACGTGGAGATCGATGGTCAGCCGCGCACCTTCAAGGATACCTGCCACGTCAGCGCGACCTTCGAGGACAACCGCATCGAAGGCTGGTACGCGGCCGGCTTCGGCCGCATCAAGTTCGAGCGCTACATGGGCAAAGAATTGTTCATGCGCGATGAGATCGAGTCGATCGACGCCCCGTAACGCCGGCTGCTGACGGGCCATTCGTTGACCCAGATGAAACCCACAAAAAACCCCGCTTTCGCGGGGTTTTTTGTTCAACAGATGACGCCGTGGATCAATCGCCCAGCGTCAGCAGCGAGGCATTGCCGCCGGCCGCGGTGGTGTTCACGGTGACGGTTTTTTCGGTGGCAAAACGCAGCAGGTAGTGCGGACCGCCGGCCTTCGGCCCGGTACCGGAAAGACCCTGGCCGCCGAACGGCTGCACGCCGACCACCGCACCGATCTGGTTGCGGTTGACATACACGTTGCCCACATTGATGCGCGAGGAAATGCGATCCACGGTTTCATCGATGCGCGAATGCACGCCCAGGGTCAGCCCGTAGCCGGTGGCGTTGATCTGGTCGATCACCGCGTCGAGCTGATCGCCCTTCCAGCGGATCACGTGCAGCACCGGCCCGAAGATTTCCTTGTGCAGCTGGTCCAGGTGCTTCAGTTCGTACGCACGCGGGGCGAAGAACGTGCCATGCGCGGCCGCTTCGCTGAGTTCGGCGGCGGCGATCAGGCGTGCTTCCTTTTCCATGCGCACGGCGTGGTCCTGCAGGATCTGCAGCGCGTCGGCATCGATCACCGGGCCCACGTCGGTGGACAGAAGGCCGGGGTCGCCGACCTT
Organism: Stenotrophomonas sp. Ste86; assembly: GCF_024519465.1. Taxonomy (GTDB): domain Bacteria; phylum Pseudomonadota; class Gammaproteobacteria; order Xanthomonadales; family Xanthomonadaceae; genus Stenotrophomonas. The sequence goes on from NZ_JALJRW010000012.1 coordinate 10,101, forward strand.
CAGTTCGGCCATCGCGCCGGACAGCATGGTCATCACCTTGTCGGCGATGTCGTCCTGCACGAACAGCACGCGCGCGGCCGAGCAGCGCTGGCCGGCAGAGGTGAACGCCGACCCGATCGCGTCCTTGACCAGCTGTTCCGGCAGCGCCGAGGAGTCGGCGATGAAGGCGTTCTGGCCGCCGGTCTCGGCGATCAGCACGCCGATGGCGGCATCGCGTGCGGCCATCGCGCGGTTGATCGCGCGGGCGGTGTCGGTGGAGCCGGTGAAGGCCACGCCGGCCACGCGCGGGTCGGCGGTGAGCGCGGCACCGACGGTGGCGCCGTCGCCGGGCAGGAACTGCACCACGCCTTCGGGCACGCCAGCCTCGAGCAGCAGCTTTACTGCGTAGTAGCCGATCAGGTTGGTCTGTTCGGCCGGCTTGGCGATGACGCTGTTGCCGGCGGCGAGCGCGGCGGCCACCTGGCCCAGGAAGATCGCCAGCGGGAAGTTCCACGGGCTGATGCACACGAACACGCCGCGGCCATGCAGCTGCAGTTCGTTGGACTCACCGGTGGGGCTGGGCAGCTTTTCGGCATGGCCGAACTGCTCGCGCGCCTGCTTGGCGTAATAGCGCAGGAAGTCGACTGCTTCACGCACTTCGGCGATGCCGTCGGGCAGGCTCTTGCCGGCTTCCTTGACGCACAGCGCCATGAACTCGGGCAGGCGCGCTTCGAGCTGGTCGGCGGCGTGTTCCAGGATCGCCGCGCGGCTGGCGGCCGGGGTGCGGTTCCACGTCGGCTGCGCGGCGACGGCATTGGCCAACGCCTTTTCGACGGTGGCGCTGTCGGCCGGCTGCCACTGGCCCACGACCTGGCGGGTATCGGCCGGGTTGGTGACGTTCAACAGCGCACCGGTCGGGCTGGCGCCGGGCACCAGCGGTGCGGCGTGCCAAGGCTTTACGGCGGCGTTGAGCTGCTCGGCCAGGGCGCGCAGATCGTTGTCGTTGGCGAGATTGACGCCCATGGAGTTCTTCCTGTCATGGTTCTGGCTGCGCAGCAGATCGACCGGCAGCGGGATTTTCGGATGCGGAATGGAGGCGAACGAGGACACCGCCTCGACCGGATCGCGGATCAGGTCGCCGATGGCCACGCTGTCGTCGGTGATGCGGTTGACGAAGCTGGAATTGGCGCCGTTTTCCAGCAGGCGGCGCACCAGGTACGGCAGCAGGTCTTCATGCGAACCGACCGGTGCGTACACGCGGCACGGCACGTTCAGGCGATCGGCCGGCACCACTTCGGCGTACAGGTCATCGCCCATGCCGTGCAGCTTCTGGTGCTCGTACTGGCCACCCTTGGCGATCGTTTTGACGGCGGCGATGGTGTGCGCGTTATGCGTGGCGAACATCGGGTACAGCGCGTCGGCATTCGAGAACAACCGCTTGGTGCACGCCAGGTAGGACACGTCGGTGTTCTGCTTGCGGGTGAACACCGGGTAGGCCGGCAGGCCGTCGATCTGCGCACGCTTGATTTCCGCGTCCCAGTACGCGCCCTTGACCAGTCGTACCTGCAGGCGGCGACCGATGCGGCGGGCCAGATCGGCCAGGTAATCGATCGTGTACGGCGTGCGCTTCTGGTAGGCCTGCACGACTACGCCGAAGCCTTCCCAACCCACCAGCGAGGCATCGGTGACCACCGCTTCGATGATGTCCAGCGACAGCTCCAGGCGGTCGGTCTCCTCGGCATCCACGGTGCAGCCGATGCCATAGGATTTGGCCAGCTGCGCCAGTTCCAGCACGCCCGGGACCAGGTCGGCCATGACGCGCGCGCGCTTGGCGTGCTCGTAGCGCGGGTACAGCGCGGAGAGCTTGATCGAGATGCCCGGCGCCGCGTTGACGTCGCCGTCCGGGCGCCCGCCGCGTGCCTTGTGGTCACCGCCGATGGAGTGGATCGCGCGGCGGTAGTCTTCCAGGTAGCGCTTGGCGTCCTTCATGGTCAGCGCGCCTTCGCCGAGCATGTCGAACGAGTAGCGGTAGTTGGCGTTGTCGCCCTTGTGCGAGCGCGACAGCGCTTCGTCGATGGTGCGGCCCATGACGAACTGGTGGCCCATGATCTTCATCGCCTGGCGCACGGCCAGGCGGATCACCGGCTCGCCCACGCGGCCGATCAGACGTGCGAACGCACCCGGTACGTCGGCACGGGTCGCGTCGTTGATCTGCACCAGGCGGCCGGTGAGCATCAAGCCCCAGGTGGAGGCGTTGACCAGCACCGAATCGCTGCCGCCCATGTGCTTCTTCCAGTCCGCATCGCCGAGCTTGTCGCGGATCAGTTTGTCGGCGGTGTCCTGGTCGGGAATGCGCAGCAGGGCTTCGGCCACGCACATCAGCAGCACGCCTTCTTCGCTGCCCAGGTCGTACTGGCGCATGAAGGCTTCGATCGCGCCCTGGTCCTTGGCGCGCACGCGAACGCGCGCGACCAGGTCGGCGGCCACGGCCTGCACCTGCGCCTGCTCGGCGGCCGGCAGGCGGGCCTGCTCCAGCAGTTCGCGCACATGGCTGGCCTCGTCCTTCATCCAAGCATCGGTGATGGCCTGACGAAACGCGGGGGGAGGCGTCGGCAGCTCGGGCGACAGCAGCGGCGGACGGAGAGCGCCGGCCGGGGCCGGGGCAGGAATCGGTGCGGAGGGTGCGGTCATGCCGGTCGGCTCGTGGAAAACTTGACCATTTTAATCGCTTTTTGAGCTCGACAAGCAAATTCAGGCGTGCTGTCGATAGCAGCGATAGCCTTTCATACAAAGGGATTCGCCGGACTAGCCGGGGTCGCCATAATTTGTGCTGATTTCGGCAAAAGCGCCGCCGATGTCCATGCTGTGTTGCACCATTCCTGAAAGTGTGAATGGACCCTTGCTACTGTCGCGAGTGCAGGGCTACCATCGAGACGTTTCCCGCGGCAGGAAAACGCGGTTGCGACATGATCGAGGTGCTGACAGCTCCGGACGGATCAGGGACGCGACTGCGGCTGCGTCCCCCACGGGCGCTCGATGCCCGGCAGTTCGTCCTGTTGTTTGCTGTGTTGTGCGGGGGGATGGGGTTGGCGGCCGGCCTGGGTTGGCTGGCCGGCAACGTGTTCGCCCCGTTGTTCGCGCTGCTGTACAGCCTGTTGCTGGCAGCGGCACTGCGTAGTGTGTGGCGTAGTGGAGAACGGCAGGAAGAAATCCGGGTGGTTCCGGCGTGTGTGGAGGTCATCCCCGCACCCGGGCACTCGCCGGTGTTCAGCGCGCACCCGCATTGGGTACGCCTGATCGCCGACGAGCGGAGGGTCCGGCTGGCGTCCAGTGGCAGGCAGGTGGAAGTGGGGGCTTTCCTCGCACCGGCCGAACGCAGGGCACTGGCTCAGAAACTAGAAGGCTTGCTCGCGGCCAGCGATGGCTGCAACCGACGACGCTAAGGGTCTAGGCAATGAAGCAACGCATCAAGTGGGGCAGTACGTTCGGGAAGACAGCAACAAGCGGGGCCGCGCTGCTGGCGCCCGCATTGGCGTGGGCCCAGGCGGCCGACCCCAAACCGTGGCAGTTGAACATGGGCAAGGGGGTGACCCAGAGCTCGCGGTTGGCCTGGGAATCCAACCTGTTCTCGCTGTGGGTGTGCACGATCATCGGCATCCTCGTGTTCGGCGCGATGTTCTATGCCATCTTCAAGTTCCGCAAATCCAAGGGCGCCGTCGCGGCCACCTTCAGCCACAACACCAAGGCGGAAATCGTCTGGACGGTGATCCCGGTGATCATCCTGGTGGTGATGGCGTGGCCGGCCACGGCCAACCTGATCAAGTTCTACGACACCCGCGATTCGGAAATGACCGTCAAGGTCACCGGCTACCAGTGGATGTGGAAGTACGAGTATCTGGGCGAGGACGTGACCTTCACCAGTCGCCTGGACCGCGAGTCCGACCGGGTCCGGCAGAGCGGCAAGGTGCCCACGCTGGCATCGCATCCGCACTACCTGCTGGAGGTGGACAACCGCCTGGTGCTGCCGGTGGATACCAAGGTGCGCTTCGTGATCACCTCCGACGACGTCATCCACGCCTGGTGGGTGCCGGCGCTGGGCTGGAAGCAGGACGCCATTCCCGGCTTCATCAACGAGGCCTGGACCAACATCGAAAAACCCGGCGTCTACCGTGGGCAGTGTGCCGAGCTGTGCGGCAAGGACCATGGCTTCATGCCGATCGTGGTCGAGGCGGTGTCCAAGGAAGACTTCAAGAAGTGGCTGGCCTCGCGCAAGCCTGCACCGGCCCCGGCGCCGGAAGCTGCTCCGGCCGCACCGGCACCGGCCCCGGTCGAGGCGGCTCCGGCGGCTGCGCCGGAACCTGCCGCCGCAGCCCCGGCAGACAGCAACGCCTGAAATCGAGCCGCGCCTGCCAACCGGCAGGCGCGGGTACCACCGGATCCAGTGAGGTGTAGTTGCGATGGCGCATTCCGCAGTTGACCACGACGGGCACCACGGGCATCAGCAGAGCTTTGTGGAGCGTTGGTTGTTCTCGACCAACCACAAGGACATCGGCACGCTCTACCTGCTTTTCAGCTTCATCATGTTCATCATCGGCGCGGCCATGAGCGTGGTGATCCGCGCCGAGCTGATGCAACCGGGCCTGCAGTTCGTCAAGCCCGAGTTCTTCAACCAGATGACCACCGTGCATGCACTGGTGATGATCTTCGGCGGGGTAATGCCGGCCTTCGTCGGCCTGGCCAACTGGATGATCCCGCTGCAGATCGGCGCGCCGGACATGGCCCTGCCGCGCATGAACAACTGGTCGTTCTGGCTGCTGCCGGTGGCCTTCAGTCTGCTGCTGGTCACCTTGTTCCTGCCCGGTGGCGCGCCTGCCGGTGGCTGGACCCTGTACCCGCCGCTGTCGCTGCAGGGCGGCTACAACGTGGCCTTCAGCGTGTTCGCCATCCATGTGGCCGGCATCAGTTCGATCATGGGCGCGATCAACATCATCGCCACCGTGCTCAACATGCGCGCGCCCGGCATCGACCTGTTGAAGATGCCGATCTTCTGCTGGGCCTGGCTGATCACCGCGTTCCTGCTGATCGCGGTGATGCCGGTGCTGGCCGGTGCGGTCACCATGCTGCTCACCGACAAGTTCTTCGGCACCAGCTTCTTCAACGCGGCCGGCGGTGGCGACCCGGTGATGTTCCAGCACATCTTCTGGTTCTTCGGCCACCCGGAGGTGTACATCATGATCCTGCCGGCGTTCGGCGTGGTCAGCGAGATCATCCCCACCTTCAGCCGCAAGCCGCTGTTCGGCTATCAGGCGATGGTCTATGCGGTGGCGGCGATCGCGTTCCTGTCGTTCATCGTCTGGGCCCACCACATGTTCACCGTGGGCATGCCACTGGGCGGTGAGATCTACTTCATGTTCGCCACGATGCTCATCTCCATCCCCACCGGGGTGAAGGTGTTCAACTGGGTCAGCACGATGTGGCGCGGCTCGCTCACCTTCGAAGCGCCGATGCTGTGGGCGGTGGCCTTCGTCATCCTGTTCACCATCGGCGGGTTCTCCGGGCTGATGCTGGCCATCGTGGTGGCCGACTTCCAGTACCACGACACCTATTTCGTGGTGGCGCACTTCCACTACGTGCTGGTGACCGGCGCGGTGTTCGCGCTGATCGCGGCGGTGTACTACTGGTGGCCCAAGTGGACCGGACGCATGTACAGCGAGAAGTGGGCCAAGTTCCATTTCTGGTGGTCGATCGTGTTCGTCAACCTGCTGTTCTTCCCGCAGCACTTCCTCGGCCTGGCCGGCATGCCGCGGCGCATCCCCGATTACAGCGTGGCGTTTGCCGACTGGAACATGATCAGCTCGATCGGTGCGTTCGGCATGTTCGCCACACCCTTCATGATGGCCGCGATCCTGCTGGCCTCGCTGCGCAACGGCGAGAAGGCCGCCGCCCGCGCCTGGGAAGGCGCACGTGGACTGGAATGGACGATTCCGTCGCCCGCGCCGGCACATACCTTCACCACGCCGCCGACCATCCGCCCGGGTGATCTGGCCCACGACGACGTGACCCACTGAGGCCCGCATGGACTCCCCTTCGAACTCCCTGGATGCACAGGCCCTGCAACGTCGCCGCGCGCAGCGCACCGCCTGGAAGGTCGGGCTGGTGGCGGTGGCGGTGTATGTCGGTTTCATCCTCAGCGGGGTGATCGGGCGATGAGCGAGGTCCGCCCGGCCACTCCCTCGCGCACGGCGGGGCTGCCCCGCCTGATCGGGGTGGCGTTGGCGGTGTTCGTGCTGACCTTCTCGCTGGTGCCGCTGTACCGGATCGCCTGCGAGAAGGTGTTCGGCGTGCGGCTGGAGCGTGGCCCCGGTGCGGCTGCCGGCGGCGCGGTCGCCACCGGCAAGCGCACCGTGCGGGTGGAATTCGATGGCGGGGTCAACTCCAAGCTGCCCTGGGCGTTCCATCCCGAGCAACTGACCATGGACGTGGTGCCCGGCGAGCTCAACGAAGCGCTGTACTTCGCGCGCAACGACAGCGACCGCGCGCTGGTCGGCAGCGCGGTACCGTCGGTGGCACCGGCCAAGGCGTCGGGCTACTTCAGCAAGACCGAGTGCTTCTGCTTCACCGCGCAGACCCTGCAGGCCGGCGAGAAGCGCGACATGCCGGTGCGCTTCATCGTCGACCCGGACCTGCCGGCCAACATCAAGACCATCACCCTGTCCTACACCTTCTACAAGAACGACGCGCTGTCCGCGCAGCTGCCCGCCGCCGCTGCGGTGCCGGTTGGCGCGCACGCCGCTCCCTGATACGCACCGGATCCTGAGACCATGGCCCAGCAAAGTCCCGATGCCACCGTGTACTTCGTGCCCACGCACAGCAAATGGCCGTTCATCGGTTCCATTGCGATGATGGTGACCATGGTTGGCGTGGCCAGTTGGCTCAACGATTCCAGTTGGGGCAAGTGGACCTTCTACACCGGCATCGCGATGCTGGTGCTGACCCTGTTCTGGTGGTTCAGCGATGTGGTGCGCGAATCACAGGCCGGCAGCTACAACCGCCAGGTCGACGGCTCGTTCCGCATGGGCATGGTCTGGTTCATTTTTTCCGAAGTGATGTTCTTCGGCGCCTTCTTCGGCGCGTTGTTCTACACCCGCAACCTGGGCCTGCCGTGGCTGGGCGGCGAGGGCGACCGGGTGATGACCAACGAGCTGTTGTGGACCGGCTATTCGGCGGCGTGGCCGACCAACGGTCCGGGTGCAATCGGTGGCCACTTCCAGACCATTCCGGCCTGGGGCCTGCCACTGATCAACACGCTGATCCTGCTCACCTCCGGCGTTACCCTGACCATCGCCCACCACGCGCTCAAGGCCGGTCATCGCCGCCAGCTGCTGATCTGGCTGGGCCTGACCGTCGCACTGGGCGTGTTCTTCCTTACCCTGCAGGCCGAGGAATACATCCACGCCTACAAGGAACTCAACCTCACGTTGGGCTCGGGCATCTACGGTTCGACGTTCTTCATGCTCACCGGCTTCCACGGCGCGCACGTGCTGCTCGGCACGATCATGCTCGGCGTGATGTGGCTGCGTTCGGCCAAGGGGCACTTCACCCGCGACAACCATTTCGGTTTCGAGGCGGCTGCGTGGTACTGGCACTTCGTGGACGTGGTGTGGCTGATGCTGTTCCTGTTCGTCTACGTGCTGTAGCGTCGGGGCGACACCGTGCCGCACCGACGCGGGTGCGGTTTCAGCCGCCGATGCCGTGGGGTTTGATCCAGCCGGTGTAGATGCCGATGGCCACCAGCGCGATCAGCGCCACCGACACCGCGATGCGGCGGGTGAGCGCATTGACGGTGCGCTTGGTCTGGCCGCGATCGACCAGCAGGTAATACAGCCCGGCGCCCAGATTCCAGACGATGACGATCAGAAACGCGATTACCAGCAGGGTCTTCAACGAATCATTCATGCGCGGCTCGATGGCAGGGCGGGTACGCCTATATCACCGCGTTTGGTCGCCGTTGTCATGATGCGCAAGCACACACGCCTGATTGGCTGGGTGGCGGCGGTCGTGGTGATCGTGTGCTTCTGCCAGCTCGGCCGCTGGCAACTGCAGCGAATGCAGCAGAAAGAGGCGCTGCTGGCCCAGCAGGTGCCGGCACGCGCGCAGAGCATGCAACTGGGCCAGGCACTGGCCGCCCCGCCGGTATTGCGCTGGATCGAGGACCAGGGAACGTTCCTGCCCGGCCTGATCCTGCTCGACAACCAAACCCGGCAAGGCCGCGCCGGGATCAAGGTCTACCAGCCGTTCCGCAGCGACGACGGTGCGCGCGTGCTGGTCGACCGGGGCTGGGTGCCGATGCCGCCGGACCGGCTGCTGCCGCATCTGCCAGCGCTGGCCGGGCCAGCGCACGTGGCCGGCCTGCTGGCGCCGGCCCCGGCCACCGGGCTGGCATTGGGGCCGGTGCTGTCGGCCACCGACCAGCCTGGCGTATGGCTGGCCAATCGCATGCCGGCCGACCCCCTCGCCACCGCGCTCACGCTGCCGGCGCACAGCCTGCCGCAGCGTGTGCTGCGACTGGATCCGGCCCTGCCCGGTGGCTATGCGCGTGATCTGGAGCTGCTGCCCAACACGCTGCCGCCCAGCCGCCATCTCGGCTATGCGGTGCAATGGTTCGGGTTGGCGTTGACCGTGCTGGTGGTCGCGCTGGTCCTGGAATTCCGCCAACGTCGCCGCCCTGCCGCCGGTTCCCGGCGCTGAGCGTCCCAACATGAGAAAATGCCGCCCATGAATGCCACTTCCCAGGATCGGCTGCCCTCGCGCTCACGCGGCCGCTGGACGTTGATCGCCTTGTTCGCGCTGTTCTTCGGCGCGATGGCCCTGGCCGGCGTGCTGCGCTTTTCCGGCTGGCAGCCCACCGCGCACCGCAACAGCGGCCAGCTGCTGCAGCCGCCCGTGGACCTTCGCCAGCATCCGCCACTACTGGCCGATGGCACGGTATATCCATGGAATCCCGATGCACGCACCTGGCGCATCCTGGTGGTCCCGTCTGCAGGCTGTACGAGCGAGTGCGTCACTTTGTCGCAGGGATTGGGCAAGGTGTGGCAGCTGTTCGGGCATAACGCCGATAATGTCGAGATCCTGTGGCTGGGCACGCCGCCGGCCGAGGTCCAGGGCTTGCCCGCATTGCGCGCGCTGCGCGACCAGTCGGCCCTGCGTTCTGCCCTTCCCGCCGTGGATGACGCCGCCGGCACGCCGGTGTATGTGATCGACCCCAACGGTTTCGTGATCATGCGCTACGCACCGGGATTCGATATGGCTGGTCTGCGCAAAGACCTGGCCACGCTGCTGAAACTGAAGTGAGTTCCGTTTAGATGAGCCTTCCCGCACGCCCGGTGCTGCACCGCAATTTCCACCGTCTGGCGTGGTTTGCGCTGATCATGACCGCCAGCACGATCATGTTCGGTTCGTTCGTGCGCCTGTCCGATGCGGGCCTGAGCTGCCCGGACTGGCCGACCTGCTATGGCCGGGTCACCTGGCCGCAGCATGCCGCCGACGTGGTGGGCCATGAAGCGGCCAAGATCCGTCCGCTGGAAACCCACAAGGCGTGGCGCGAGCAGGTCCACCGCTTCCTGGCTGGCGCGCTCGGCATCGAGATCCTCACCCTGGCGCTGTTGGCCACGCGTCGTCGTCGCTGGGGCAGCACCGCGGTGGTGACCGCGTGCGTGCTGGTGGCTACCGGCATACCGCTCTACATGATGGGCATGCACGTGCCGGCCAGCATCCTGGCGATTCTCGGCGAGGCCATCCTGCTGATCGCCGCGCTGCGCTGGAACAACATCGACCTGGCCCGTGCCGCCTTGCTGACCTTGGCGGTGGTGATCTTCCAGGCGTTGCTGGGCATGTGGACGGTGACCTGGCTGCTCAAGCCGATCGTGGTGATGGGCCATCTGCTCGGCGGCATGTTGATGTTCAGTCTGCTGGTGTGGATGGCCTGGCGCGCGACGCACATGCCGATCACGCTGGTGGAAGCACCAAAACTGACGTCGCTGCTCCGCCTCGGCGTGGCCGTGCTGGTGCTGCAGATTGCCCTGGGTGGTTGGGTCAGTGCCAACTACGCCGCGCTGGCGTGCGGCGGTGGCAGCGCTTCGCTGGACAACTTCCCGCGCTGCGTCAGCCAGTGGTGGCCGCAGCATGATTTCAAGGAAGGCTTCACGCTGTGGCGTGGCATCGGCGTGGACTACGAAGGGGGCGTGCTCGATGGCGCCTCGCGGATCGCGATCCAGCTGGCGCACCGGATGATGGCGATCGTGGTGGCGGTGTATCTGCTGTGGCTGTCGGTGCGCCTGTTCAAGCTGCCCAGCATGCGCGGCTGGTCCAGCGCGCTGGGTTTGCTGGTTGTGCTGCAGATCACCCTGGGCATCCTCAACGTCAAGCTGGCGGTGCCGCTGGAAGTAGCGGTCGCGCACAGCGGTGGCGCCGTGGCACTGCTGTTCGTGCTGGTGACGTTGCTGGCGCGTCTGCGTGCGCCGGATGCGGACGGCAAGGCCGTCGCCACATCGTCCACCGTGCAGGCAGGCTGACGGCATGGCCAGTTACCGTCAGTACTGGGACCTGACCAAGCCCAAGGTCGTCGCCCTGATCGTGTTCACCGCGCTGGTGGGCATGTTCCTGGCCATCCCCGGGTTGCCGACCGCGCAGCAGGCGCTGGACGGCGCGCTGGGCTTCCTCGGCATCTGGCTGGCCGCCTCGGCCGCGGCGGCGATCAATCAGCTGCTGGATGCGCGCATCGATGCGCAGATGGCGCGCACCTCGTGGCGCCCGCTGGTGGTGGGCAAGGTCAAGCCGTGGCAGGTGCTGGTGTTCGCCGGCCTGCTGATCGCGCTGTCGATGACGATCCTGGTGGTCTGGGTCAACGTCATCACTGCCGTGCTCACCTTCGCCTCGCTGATCGGCTACGCGGTGATCTACACCGTGTACCTCAAGCGCGCGACCTCGCAGAACATCGTCATCGGTGGCCTCGCCGGCGCCACGCCGCCGATGCTCGGCTGGGCGGCGATCACCGGCATGCAGGGCCCGTGGGACTGGGCGTATGCGTCGCTGCTGGTATTGATCATCTTCATCTGGACCCCGCCGCATTTCTGGGCGCTGGCAATCTTCCGTCGCGAGGACTACGCCAAGGCGGAGATCCCGATGCTGCCGGTGACCCACGGCGTGGTCTACACGCGCAAGTCGATCATGGTGTATTCGATCGCGCTGGCCGTCGTGAGCATCCTTCCGGTCGTGGTGGGGATGAGCGGCATGTTCTACCTGGGCGGTGCGATCGTGCTCAACGCGGTCTTCCTCTGGTACGCCTGGCGCATGCTCAACCCGCCGGACGAGCTGTTCTCGATGAAGATGTTCGGCTACTCCATCGTCTACCTGATGGCGCTGTTCGCGTTCCTGATGGTGGACCACTGGATGCTGCCCTGGTTGTAGCAGGCAGATAGCGCGGGCGCCGTACCGACCAACGGTCGGTACCTGCCGGGGCGGTGACGGATGCCGCGCCTTCACCGGTGGTAAGTCACGACCATTGATCGTGACACCTCAATCCGTGCGCCGCGACACATTGAATTTCCCGCGAACGCCGCCATTGCTGTCATGACCGAACAGGACGTGACGGCATGAAACGATGGATGCGAAGCGCAGTACTGGCCCTGACACTGCTGTGCAGCGCGGCGATTGCCGCGCCTGCACCCGATGAGACAGCCACGCAGATCATGCGGCACGCCGGCGACCACCGCCTGGTCGTGCTCGGCGAATACCATGGCACCGCCGAAACGCCGCTGCTGGTGGCCGACCTGATGGAGCGCTACAGCCGCAACACATCGGCCGTGCGGCTGGCGCTGGAACTGCCGATGAGCGAGAACGTCGCACTGGCCCGCTACCTGCGCTCGGACGGCGATGAAGACGCGCGCGCGACGCTGCGCACATCGCCGTTCTGGGTGGTGAAGGACGATCAGCATGACGGCCGGCGCAGCCGCGACATGCTCGCGCTGATCGAGGCCGTCCGTGTGTTGCGGGCCCAGGGCCGCGATGTGGGCGTGGCCGGCTATGACAACGAAACCGGCACCTCCACCAGCAGTGACCAGCGCGATGCGGCCATGGCCACGCACCTGCGCCAGCAGTTCAGTGCGCTGCCTGCCGATGCACGGATGCTGGTGCTGACCGGCAACGTGCATGCCATGCGCACCCGGTCGGTCGATGCGGCCCCAGACATGCAGAAGACGATGGCCGCGTACCTGCTGGACCTGCCGCTGTACAGCGTGCGTCTGGAAGCGCTGCGCGGCCATTTCTGGGCGTGTTTTCGGCCGTGCCGCGCAGTGCCGCTGATCGAGCGTCCGCCGCGCGCGGCGACAGAATATACAGAAGCGGATCGCCAGTACGACCTGTGGATATGGATGCCCGCCTTGAGCGTTGCCACCCTGACCGACCGCTGAGATCACGCTGACATCGCGCCGAGCTACGGTATCGGCAGTCGTTTGGAAAACGACCCTGACGAAGGCATGTCCGCGAACGTGGCGCGATTCACTCCGGGCGGACGGTTGGCGCCGGCTCAATGGGATCGCGCGCATAGCGCTGGGCGATCATCGCGCAGACGATCAGCTGGATCTGGTGGTAGATCATGATCGGCAACACGATCGCGCCCAGGCTGCCGCCGGCGAACAACACCTTGGCGATGGGCACACCGGTGGCCAGACTCTTCTTGGACCCGCAGAACAGGATGGTGATCTCGTCTTCGCGGTTGAAGCCCAGCCGGCGGGCGATGAAGCGGATCAGCGGCATCGCGATGCCGAGCAGCGCGGCGGCCACGACCGCCACGGTCAGCAGCGACAGCAGCGGCGTCTTGCTCCACAGCCCTTCGCTGACGGCTTCACCGAAGGCGGAATAGACCACCAGCAGGATCGTGCCCTGGTCGGTGTAACGCAGCAGCGCGCGCTGCTTCTCCACCCAGCCGGCGATCCACGGGCGCAGCAGATGGCCGGCCACGAACGGCACCAGCAGCTGCAGCATGATGCTGGCGATGGCCTGCACCGGGTTGTGCATGCCGCCTTCGGTGCCGGCCAGCAGCGCCAGCAGCAAGGGGGTGAGGAACACGCCGAGGATGCTCGACAGCGAGGCGCTGCACACCGCGGCGGGCACGTTGCCGCGCGCGATCGAGGTGAACGCGATCGACGACTGCACGGTGGACGGCAACGCACACAGGAACAGCACGCCGATGTACAGCTCCGGGGTAAGCAGCCAGCCGTCCAGCGGCTTGAACAGCAGCCCCAGCAGCGGGAACAGCACGAAGGTGCACGCCAGGATGGTCAGGTGCAGGCGCCAGTGCAGCACACCGGCCATGATCGATTCGCGTGGCAGGCGCGCGCCGTGCAGGAAGAACAGCAGGGCGATGGCAACGTCGGTGACATCGTCGAGCACCATGGCCGCCGCGCCGTGCATCGGCAGGAAGGAGGCCAGCAGCACGGTGCCGAGCAGGGCGAGGGTGAAGGTGTCCGGTCGCAGGCGCGACCACCAGCGGGTCATGGTGGGCAGGCTCCTGTAGAGCAGGGAAGAAGGTGGGACAGGACACGTGCGTTCATCGCGCCGCGTCCTTTTCCAGCAGTACGCGGATGGGTGCTTCCAGCGAGGTCATGCCGGCGCGGCGGCCCAGTTCCAGCGCCTGCTCGACGGTTGCCCCGTCCTGCGCCTGCAGCAGCGCCAGCAGCGCGCCGGCACGGTTGCCGGAGGCGCAGTGCAGCAGCACCGGGCCGGTGCTCTGGGCGAGCGTGGTGCGCAGCGCGCGGGCGTTCGCCTGGGTCAGGCCGGCAGCACCGGCCACCGGGATGCGCACATAGCGCAGGCCGAGGCGTTCGGCGGCCGCGGTTTCATCGAAGCCGCGATCTTCATCGGGCTGGCGCAGGTCGATCACGGTGGTGACCCCAGTCTTGGCTGCCTGCTGCAACTGGACGGCGCTGGGCTGGCCGGCGGTGTACAGCTGCGGCTGTGGCTGTGCGAAGGGCAGCTCCCCGGCCCAGGCGGGCAGGGCCAGCGCCAGCAGGCAGGCGGCAACGCAAGGGCGGCAGTAGCGAAAGAGCGATGCAGTGGGATTCACGGTGGGGGACGCCACGGCTGCTCCGTCGTCTAGAAGCGGATGGTGCTGCGCGCCTTGAGCAGTTCGCGCAGCTCGTACTTGTCAGTATCGTCCAGGCCCTGCTGGCTCTGCTTTGCCTGAAGCTCATCCATGCGTTGCCGCATCAGCTGTTTTTCCAGCTGGGCCACCGCATCGTGCAGTTCCTCGGTCCACATCGCCTCATCGCCCGGCTGGGTATGGGCGGCCAGTTTCTGCAGGGACGCCTGTTCTTCGCGGCCCTCGAAATGCTCCAGCAGCGCGCCGGTGGTGATGTCCGGGCGCTGTTCGACCAGGGTCAACAGTTCGGTCAGCAGCTCGATGCCAGGCAGGCGCAGGCCGTCGAAGTGGTGGCCTTCCAGGGTCATCGCCAGCGATGGCTGCTGCAGCAGGATCGCGATGGCGGCCCGGACCAGGCTGCGCCGCTGCGTCGGGGCAACCGGGCGCGAGGGCGGACGCCCGGACGGCGTGGCCGCCCCCGGCCGGGCGCCCAGCCCGGTCAACGTGGCCAACTGCTGCTTCATCAGGTCGCCAAAGGCACCGTCGGGAATCTGCGCCAGCATCGGCTTGGCCCGCTCGGCCAGCCGTGCCTTGCCATCCAGCGTGGCCATGTTGACCTCGCGGGTGAGCTCGTCGAAGAAGAACTGCGACAGCGGCGTGGCCTGCTTCAGCCGCACGTCGAAGGCCTCGCTGCCTTCCTTGCGCACGATCGTGTCCGGGTCTTCGCCATCGGGCAGGAAAAGGAAGAAGGCCTGGCGACCATCCTTCATGCGCGGCAGCACCGACTCCAGTGCGCGCCAGCCGGCGCGGCGGCCGGCGGCGTCGCCGTCGAAGCAGAAGAACACGTCCGGCGCGTTGCGGAACAGCAGTTCGGCATGCTCCGGGGTGGTCGCCGTGCCCAGCGTGGCCACCGCCTGGGTCACCCCGTACTGGAACAGCGAGACCACGTCCATGTAGCCCTCGACCACGATCAACCGCTCGATCTTCTGGTTGGCCTGGCGCACCTGCCACAGGCCGTACAGCTCGCGGCCCTTGTGGAACAGCGCGGTCTCTGGCGAGTTGAGGTATTTGGGGCCGTCGTCCTTCTCCATCACCCGGCCGCCATAGGCGATCACCCGGCCACGGCGGTCGAAGATCGGGAACATCACCCGGTCGCGGAACTTGTCGTAGACATGCCCGCGGTCGTTCTTGGAGAACAACCCGGCACGGTCGAGCAGCTTCATGCGCCGCTCGTCCTTGCCCAGCGCGTCCTTCAACGCGCTGTAGCCATCGGGCGCGTAGCCGATCGCAAACCGCGCGCGGTTCTCCTCGTCCACGCCGCGCTGGTCCAGGTAGGCGCGCGCCTTGTCGCTGTCCTCCAGCGACTTCTGGAAGAAGCGCGTGGCCGCATCCAGCGCCGAATACAGCTCGCGGCTGTCGTCCTGCTGCTGGGCGGTACGCGGCTGCGTATCGCGCGGCACTTCCATGCCCACGCGCTTGGCCAGCTCGTCGACCGCATCGAGGAATTCGAGGCGGTCGTAATTCATCAGGAAACTGATCGCCGTACCGTGCGCGCCGCAGCCGAAGCAGTGATAGAACTGCTTGGTCGGGGAGACCGTGAACGAGGCCGAGCGCTCGTCATGGAACGGACAACGCGCTGCATATTCCTTGCCTTGGCGTTTCAGCGGTACGCGGCTGCCCACCACCTCGACAATGTCGGAGCGGGCCAGCAGGTCGTCGATGAATGCGTCGGGGATACGGGCCATGGGCAGCAGGCAAGAGCAGGGCCGATGGCGGCCATGCACGGAAGCGGGGGTCGGACTAGTCTACTAGCTGCCGGTCGCTGCGCCCGGGTCCGGTGCGGCGATACCGGCCTGGGCGAGGTGAAAACGGGCGCGTAGGCGCTCGTCGATCACCGCGGTCATCAGCGCGCCGACAAAGAACACCACGGTGGCGTAATAGATCCACACCAGCGAGATCACCAGCGCACCCATCGAACCGTACGCACTGCCCGGGGCCACGGTGGCGATGTACAGGCCGATCGCATACCGGCCCAACGCGAACAGCCCGGAGGTGATCGCCCCGCCGATGAAGGCCTGGCGCCAGGCCACGCGGCGGTCGGGCAGGTAGTGGTAGAGGAAGGCGAAGCCCACCGTGTACAGCGCCAGGCTGGTCAGGTAACCGATCGCCGGCAGCACCGAGGGAAGCTGCGCGAAGGCCACCTGCAGCATGGTGGTGGCGGTCATCGACAGGATCAGCAGGAAGCCCAGCGCCAGTACCACGCCGACGGAGAACACCCGCTTGCGCAGCCACGCCACGATGCCCTCCAGACGCTCGCCGCTGGTGTTGAAGATCAGGTTCAGCGCGTTCTGCAGCTGCGCGAACACCGCCGTGGCACCGATGAACAGCAGCAGCGTGCTCCACACCCCGGCCAGCGAGCCCACGTCGGGCTGATTGTCGGCGTTCTTGAGTACGGTATCGGCCACGGTGGCCGCGCTGCTGCCGGCCACATCGTTGATCTGCGCAATCAGCGCCTGCTGTGCCGGCGGGTACAACGAGGCAGTGAGCCACAGCAGCAGGACCAGCAGCGGGGCCATCGAGAGCAGGGCATAGAACGAGACCGAGGCGGCCTGGGTCAGCACGTCGATATCGACGAAACGTTTGCCCACGGCCATCGGAAAGCTGCGCTGCAGCCGGTCGACGTACTTGTGCAGGCGTGGCGGCACACCATGGTGGTGGGGCGCGGGCTCGGATGCAGGGGGAGGCGGCAGCGAAGACATGCCTTTTTTTATCAGGGCAGGGTCGAAGGCGGGGTGAAACGTGCGGTCGGTGGGCGCGGTTGTGCGCGCACCGACCGGGGCGTTGCGGGAGGCAGCAACCGTGGGTCGCCACCTCGGCCAATCAACCCGCGAGCTGCTGCTTGACCAGCTTGGACACCAGACCCATGTCGGCCTGGCCGGCGAGCTTGGGCTTCAGTGCGCCCATCAGCTTGCCGATGTCGGCCGGGCTGGCGGCACCGGTTTCGGCGATGGCGGCCTGGATGGCGGCTACGATCTCCGCTTCGCCCAGCTTGGCCGGCAGGTACTGGTCGATCACCAGGATTTCCTCGCGCTCGATCACGGCGAGGTCTTCACGGTTGGCCGCTTCGAACTGGCTGACCGAGTCCTTGCGCTGCTTGACCATCTTTTCCAGCACGGCCAGCACGGCGGCGTCGTCCAGCTCGATGCGCTCGTCCACTTCACGCTGCTTGATGGCGGCGTTGATCAGGCGGATGACGCCAAGACGGTGCTTCTCGCCGGCCTTCATGGCGGCCTTCATGTCGTTGGTGAGCTGCAGTTTCAGGCTCATGGAACACCTCGTATCGGTCAAAAGAGCGGGGAGGGACCCCGACAGGCTGGAACGCAAAAAGCCGGTAACGCTCGCGCGTTCCGGCTTCGGCTCCGCCGCGACAGACACAGGGCCTGCCGCATCGAAGTTGCGTAGATCAGTACAGGCGCTGACGCTTGGTGACGTCGCGCGAGGAGCGACGCAGCTGACGCTTCACAGCAGCAGCAGCTTTACGCTTGCGCTCCTGGGTCGGCTTTTCGTAGAACTCGCGCTTGCGGGTTTCGGCCAGCACGCCGGCCTTTTCGCAGGTGCGCTTGAAGCGACGGAGCGCAAACTCGAAGGGCTCGTTCTCGCGGACTTTAACGCTGGGCATGGAATCTCCGGGACACAGTAGAACCGGGTCACACCCGGTGAGAGCCGCACATTATAGCGGCGGCAAAAGAAGTTGCAACCCACCCCGGCGAACTTCTTGGCCACAGGTGGTGTCGGGTGGGCTGGCGGTAACGCTGCCGGGGCCTCAAGCGGTCCATAATACGCGTTATGCGAGTCCTTGGTATCGAATCTTCCTGTGATGAGACCGGCGTGGCGGTGTATGACACCGACCTGGCCGGCCCGGACGCACTGCGCGCCCATGCGGTCTATAGCCAGATCGCCCTGCATGCCGAGTACGGCGGGGTGGTGCCTGAATTGGCCAGCCGCGACCACGTGCGCAAGCTGCTGCCGCTGATCCGCCAGACCCTGGCCGACGCCGGGATGGGCGTGTCCGATATCGACGGGGTGGCCTATACGGCCGGCCCCGGGCTGGTCGGGGCGCTGCTGGTCGGGGCGGGCGTGGCCCGGTCGCTGGCCTGGGCGCTGGAGGTGCCGGCGGTCGGCGTACACCATATGGAAGGGCATCTGCTGGCCCCGCTGATGGAAGACGACCCGCCGCAGGCGCCGTTCGTGGCCCTGCTGGTGTCCGGTGGGCATACCCAGCTGGTCGCCGTGGACCGGATCGGCCAGTACCGCCTGCTTGGCGAGACCCTGGACGACGCCGCCGGCGAGGCCTTCGACAAGACCGCCAAGCTGATGGGTCTGCCGTACCCGGGCGGACCGCAGCTGGCCGCGCTGGCCGAGCGCGGCACCCCGGGCCGGTTCAAGTTCACCCGCCCGATGATCGATCGCCCGGGGCTGGATTTCAGCTTCTCCGGCCTGAAGACCCAGGTGCTGCTGGCCTGGCGTGACAGCGACCAGAGCGAACAGACCCGCGCCGACATCGCCCGTGGCTTTGAAGACGCGGTGGTCGACACGCTGGCCATCAAGTGTGAGCGCGCGCTGGATGCGGCCGGCACCGATGTGATCGTGGTGGCCGGCGGCGTGGGCGCCAACAAGCGCCTGCGCGCCAAGCTGCAGCAGATGGCCGCCCGCCGTGGCGGCCGCGCCTGCTTCCCGCGCCCGTCGCTGTGCACCGACAACGGCGCGATGATCGCCTTCGCCGGCGCCCTGCGCCTGCAGGCCGGCCAGCACAACCCGCCGCAGGTACAGGTCACCCCGCGCTGGGACATGGCGACGCTGCCGGCGGTGTAAGTACGCCGCCGGTCAGGGCGGGCGATTGCGCAGCAGCGGGGTCACGGCCTCATGCCCGGCCATCCAATTGGCGGTACGTGTGCAGCGCAGTGCCACTAGCCGCTGGATGGCGGCGAAATCCTCGGCCAGGGCGCGCGCGAAGATGGGTTCATGATGGGCGATGCGGTTGCGCAGCCGCCGCATCTGCTCCAGATCGTTGTGTATGCGTGCGCGGGTGACATGCCGGGGCGCAGCGGTGTTGGCGCCGGGAAGCACGGTCCCCATGCAACGCGACCACACCCGTACGTCGAACCGCTGCGTGAACATCTTCTGCCAGAACACGAAGCTCAGCGTGGGAATGACCTGCGGGGTGCCGTGACTGCAGCGTGCGACCGCGCGCTGCAGCTCGCGGCGTGGGTTGTAGCCGCTGGTTGGACTGGGCAGGCTGTCGGCGAAGCCCTGCACCCACGGCCAGCGTGGTCCGTGAATCCGGGTCAGTGCATCCGAAACCGCGTTGCGGATGACCACTTCACCGATGTGCAGCGGAATCAGGAAAGCGGCGGAGATGCGGGCATTCCACACGTACAGTTCAAGCGGGGTACTGCGGACATCAAGGCTGGCTACGGCGTTCTCGTACGTCCCCATCCGGTCGGCTGACAGCGCCCGCTTCACGGCATCCTCGATCTGCATGGTCACGGCATCCCTGGTCCCTGCTGACGATCGAGACTACGAGTGTGGCCAGATGCCGGGCATCGGGAATCCGGCCGTGGTGTGGTTGTTCTGACTACCCTTTTTCATCATTCGATTGCCGCGTTCAATTGACGCATCGCAAACAACGCGCCCCGTCCCGTTTTGCGTCAACAAAGGTTGACGTGGTCGTGTCGGCCCCGTAATTTTCTGCCTACGCGCCACCGGGACTCGCGGATGGGAATCCCATCTCCCCCCGGGGACAAGAGGTAAGCAAAGGGTCCCGAAAGGGGCCCTTTGTCTTTTCCGCCTCGGGCGCTGCACCACGGCGCCTGCCCCCGGTTCCCGGCACGTTCCGGGCCGGCCCGTTACCATGTCCGACATCTTCCACGTGGCATGGCTATGGACAAGGTATTCATCGAAGGGCTCGAGATCGATGCCCTGATCGGCATCTACGACTGGGAACGGCGGATCCGCCAGACCCTGCGTTTCGACCTGGAAATGGGCTTCGACAACCGCCGCCCGGCTGCCAGCGACGACATCGCCGATACGCTCAACTACAAGGCGGTGAGCAAGCGGATCGAGCAGTTCGTGCGCGAGTCCGACTTCGGCCTGGTGGAAACACTGGCCGAGCGCATCGCCGAGATCGTGCTGCGTGAATTCAATGTGCAATGGCTGCGCCTGAAACTGAGCAAGCCCGGTGCGGTGCGCGGCGCGCGCGCGGTCGGGGTGATCATCGAGCGCAGCGCGCAGGATCTGGCAACCCCCTGATAACCCGGAACGGAGATCGATACACGATGTTGGATGCGGTAGTGGCAACCCGGTGGCTGGACAGTGTGCAGCAGACCCTGGAACCCTGGCCTTGGGCCTACACCCTGCTGGTGCTGGCCGCGTTGGCGCTGGCGGCCTGGCTGGCCAACTTCGTCACCAAGAAGGTGCTGTTGCGCGGCCTGCGCAAGCTGGTGAACCGTTTGCCCGGGCACACCCCCGGCAACGAAGGGGGCAACAACCTGCGGGTGATCTCGCGGTTGTCCAACGTGGTGCCGAGCATGGTGATCGCCGCCGGCATCCGCATCGTGCCGGACCTGCCGGTGGAGCTGGTCGACTTCGTCATCGGCGCCTGCCGGGCGTGGGCGGTGCTGACGGTGGCGCTGGCGGTGTCGCATGCGCTGGATGCGGCCAATGACCTGTACGAGCGCCGCCCGGACGCGCGCAACAAGCCGATCAAGGGATACCTGCAGGTCGTAAAGATCGTGGTGTTCGTGATTGCCGGCCTGTCGATCGTGGCCACCCTGCTGGGGGTCAAGCTTGGTCCGCTGGTCACCGGCCTCGGCGCGGCCACCGCGGTCCTGATGCTGATCTTCCAGGACACCATCCTGTCGCTGGTGGCCAGCGTGCAGATCAGTGGCGATGGCCGGGTGCGGCTGGGCGACTGGATCGAAATGCCCAGCCAGAACGCCGATGGCGATGTCATCGATATCGCCCTGCACACCATCACGGTGCAGAACTTCGACAAGACCATCACCACCATCCCGACCAAGAAGCTGGTGACCGAGTCGTTCAAGAACTGGCGCGGCATGCAGGAAGCGGGCGGGCGCCGGATCAAGCGCGCGCTGTACCTGGACCAGCACAGCGTCGGCTTCGTCGATGCGCCGATGCTGGTGCAGCTGGAGCAGTTCGCGGTGCTGGGCGATTACCTGCGCGACAAGCAGGCCGAGCTGCAGCAGTGGAACGCCGGGCTGCAGGCCAAGGGCGTGGCGGCGGTGAACGCGCGCCGGGTCACCAACCTGGGCACGTTCCGCGCGTATGTGGAGCGCTACCTGCAGCAGCATCCGGGCATCCATACTGACATGACGCTGTTGGTACGGCAGTTGCAGCCCACGACCCAGGGCCTGCCGCTGGAGATCTACTGCTTCACCCGCACCACCGCCTGGGGCGAGTACGAGGGCATCCAGTCCGATGTGTTCGACCACCTGCTGGCGACCTTGCCGGCCTTTGGCCTGCGGGTGTTCCAGGAATCCAGCGATGCGATGTTGATGGCCGGGCAGCAGCGTCTGGCCTCGCCGGAGTAAGCTCCTGAGCCCCCGTTGCCGTGCTCGCGGCAACGGGGTTCTTCCCAGGGGGAAGAAAAATGAACGCCAAAATCATTCACAACGGGTCCGGGAACGCTAGAATCCCGGCCTTGTAAACGTTTTCATAAGGACAGCCGGTGGCCGCCGATCGTATCGAAACCCTCATTGCCAAGATGACCGTCGAAGAAAAAGTCGGCCAGCTGGGTGTGTTCGCCGACATGGTCCGGCCGTTCGCCCCGGACGTGAATCCGGAAGCCAACGTGCTCAACGCCGACCAGGTGCTGCAGCAGGTGCGCGAGGGCAAGGTGGGGTCGCTGTTCAACGGCGTCGGCGTGGAAGCCGGCCGCCGCATCCAGCAGGTCGCGCTGGAAGAAAGCCGCCTGGGCATCCCGGTGATCCTGGCCGCCGATGTCATCCACGGCATGCGCACCGTGTTCCCGATCCCGCTGGGCGAAGCGGCCAGCTTCGAGCCGGACCTGGCCGAGCGCACCGCCCGCGCCACCGCGGTGGAAGCCACCGCTGCCGGCCTGCACTGGACCTACGCACCGGCGGTGGACATCGCCCGTGACCAGCGCTGGGGCCGCGGTGCCGAGGGCGCCGGTGAAGACGTGGTGCTGGGCTGTGCGTTCGCCGCCGCCCGTGTGCGTGGCTTCCAGGGCCCGGACCTGCGTGCCGCCGATGCGCTGCTGGCCACGCCGAAGCATTTCGCCGCCTATGGCGCGGTGATGGCCGGCATGGAATACAACATGGTCGACATTTCGCCGCAGACCCTGCGCGATGTGCACCTGCCGCCGTTCCAGGCCGCCTTCGAGGCGGGCGCGCTGACGGTGATGTCCTCCTTCAACGACATCAACGGCGTGCCGGCCAGTGCCAATGCCGAACTGCTCACCGACATCCTGCGCGGGGAATGGAAGTTCCCGGGCGTGGTGATCTCCGATTACACCGCCGACATGGAGCTGGTCGCGCACGGCTATGCCGCCGATGACCGCGACGCCACCGCCAAGGCCTTCACCGCCGGTCTGGACCTGAGCATGCAGAGCGGCTTCTATGCCGAGCACCTGCCGGGCCTGATCGAAAGCGGCGAGGTGCCGATGGCCACGCTGGACGAATCGGTGCGCCGCATCCTGCGCCTGAAGGATGCCATCGGCCTGTTCGACGACCCCTACCGGTCGCTGGACCTGGACCGTGAAGCGTCCACCGCGCATATCGCCGCGCACGATGAACTCTCGCGCGATGCCGCGCGCCGTTCCATCGTGCTGCTCAAGAACACCGACGCGGTGCTGCCGCTGAAGAAGACCGGGCAGAAGATCGCGCTGATCGGCCCGTTCGTGCAGGACCGCGACAACATCGAAGGCTGCTGGACCCTGTTCGGCGACAAGTCGCGCTACGTCAGCCTGGAAACTGGCTTGCGTGAGGCGATCGGCGATGCATCGCTGCTGGAAATCGTGCCCGGCTGCGACCTGGAAGTGGCTGTGCAGGACGGCATCGAGCAGGCCGTGGCGGCTGCACTGCGCGCCGATGTGGTGGTGCTGGCGCTGGGCGAACCGCAGCGCTACAGCGGTGAAGCGCAGTCGCGCGTGGAAATCACCCTGCCGGCCGCGCAGCAGGCGCTGGCCGAAGCGGTGGCGATGACCGGCAAGCCGCTGGTGGTGCTGCTGCGCAATGGTCGCGCGCTGGCACTGCAGGGCGCGGTGCGCAATGCGCACGCCGTGGCGATCACCTGGTACCTGGGCACCCAGACCGGGCATGCGGTGGCCGATGTGCTGTTCGGCGACTACAACCCGTCCGGTCGCCTGCCGGTGAGCTTCCCGCAGGTGTCCGGCCAGCAGCCGTTCTTCTACAACCATCCGCGCACCGGTCGCCCGGAACTGCCGACCATGTCCGAGTTCAAGGCGCGCTGGCGCGAGATCCCCAACGAGGCGCTGTACCCGTTCGGCCACGGCCTGGGTTACACCACCTTCGGCTACGGTGTGCCGCAGCTGAGCAGCGACACGCTGGGCTGGGACGACACCCTGACCATCACCACCACGCTGACCAACACCGGTGCGGTGGCCGGCGAAGAAGTGGTGCAGCTGTATATCCACGACCGCGTGGCCAGCCGCGTGCGGCCGGTGCGTGAGCTGAAGGATTTCCGCAAGGTAGCGTTGCAGCCCGGCCAGAGCACCGAGGTGCAGTTCACGCTGGATCGCCACGCGCTGGGCTTCACCGGTCGCGATGGCGTGTTTCGTGCCGAACCGGGCCAGTTCGAGTTGTGGGTGTGCGCCTCCTCGGCCAGCGGTGAGCCGGTGATCTTCGAGCTGCTGGCCGGCTGAGACGGCGGGGCGGCCACGCCGCCCCGTAGAGCCGACCGTTGGTCGGCTGCCGTGCTGCCTCGCCGACCGTTGGTCGGTTGCCGTGCCTGGACGCGTGATTAGCGTTGCGGAAGCAGCCGACCAACGGTCGGCTCTACCCGTTGGTCGTCGCCGGCGGCAGGCGGACTGGTCATCATCGGCGGCTGACGTAAACGCGGTTACGCTGGCGCCCTCGCGATATCGACGGAGCCGAGCATGCGTGTGATCCGAATCCTGTTACCCACCCTGTTGCTGGCCGCCTGTTCGCAGCCGGCGCCGCCGGCGGCGGACGCCGCTGCACCGGCTACCTCGCCACCGGCGACCACCGCCACGCCCGGGGATGACGTGCCGGCCGCCGGCCTGTCGCCGGATGCGGTGAATGCCGGTGCCGAACCTGCGCCGGATGCCGCCACCCAGGCACCGCCCAATGGCAGCCCCGAGGCGTCCGATGCGATCGACACCGAAGAGGGCGAGGGCGATGCCCGCCAGCGTATTGAAAAACTGCTCGGCGACGCAGACGCGTACGAGGCGCTGTTCAAAGACCTGCAGCGCGGTGTCGCCGCCAACGATGCCAATGCCGTGGCGGCATTGATGCGCTATCCGCTGCTGGTGCATGTGGGCGGCAAGAAACGCCAGGTGGCCGATGCGGCCACGTTCAAGCGCGAATACAGCCAGATCGTCACCCCGGAGATCGCCAAGGCGATCGCCGCGCAGACCTTCGATGGGCTGTTCGTGAACTGGGAAGGCGCGATGATCGGCAAGGGCCAGGTCTGGATCGGCGGCAAGTGCCTGGACAAGGACTGCACCCGCTCGGACGTCAAGGTCATCACCGTGCAGGATTGACCGGCGCTGCCCGCCCTTCCGGCCTCGAGGACCGGGAGGGCGGGCAGGTCAGGATCACGCCTTGGGCGTGAGCTTCAGCAGGCGCCCGTTCTTGCCGTCTTCCAGCAGCCAGATCGCACCGTCTGGGCCCTGCTCCACTTCGCGGATGCGCTCGCCCATGTCGAAGCGTTCGGCTTCATGCGCGCTGTCGCCGTCGAAGGCCACGCGCACCAGCGCCTTGGACGACAGCCCCCCGATAAAGCCGCTGCCCTTCCACTGCGGGAACTGCGTCCCGCTGTAGATGATGAAACCGGCCGGCGAAATCACCGGGGTCCAGCTCACTTTCGGCGCGGCGAATTCGGGGCGGGTGGCGTGGTCGGGAATATCGCTGCCGTCGTAATGGTTGCCGTTGGACACGATCGGATAGCCGTAGTTGGCGCCGCGCTCGATCAGGTTGAGTTCGTCGCCGCCGGCCGGGCCCATCTCGTGCACCCACAACTTGCCGCGCGCATCGAAGGCGATGCCCAGTGCATTGCGGTGCCCCAGCGACCAGACCTGTGCGGCCACGCCGCCCTGCGAGGCGAACGGGTTGTCGGCGGGCACGCTGCCGTCGTCGTTCAGGCGCACGATCTTGCCGAGGTTGCTGGCCATGTCCTGGGCCGGATCGAACTGCTGGCGTTCGCTGGAGGTGATCCACAGTTTGCCGTCCGGGCCGAACGCCAGGCGATGACCGAAATGGCCCTTGCCGTCCACCTTGGGCGTCTGCCGCCAGATCACCTTCAGGTCCTTGAGCGTGCCGCTGCCATCGGCGCCCAGGACCAGACGCGCGCGCGCCACCGCGGCACCCCGGGTATCGCCTTCACCGGCTTCGGCATAGCTGACGTAAAGCAGCTGATTGCGGGCGAACTGCGGGTGCGGCAGCACGTCGCCGAACCCGCCCTGGCCGCCATAGGCCACCTTGGGCAGGCCGCGGATGTCGGCTCGCGTACCCGTCTTGAGGTCCACGTGCTTCAACGTGCCGGCCTTCTCGCTGACCAGCAGGCTGCCGTCGGGCAGGAAGCTCATCGCCCAAGGCTCGTCGAATTTGGCCACTTCGGTGGCGGCGAAGGGCCACTGCGCCTTTTCCAGCACGGGGGCGGCGGCCTTGTCGGCGGCCACGCAGGCGGTGGTGAACAGCGGCAGGGTAAGAGTGACGGCGAGCGAAAGCAGGAGCTTGCGGGTCATTGGGGATCTCCGTAGGGGGATGCGATGGCCAGCCATGGTTGTACAGCATGCCCATCAACGCGGCGTGGACCATACGTCATCCCGGTAGGCGCGCGGGCCCGGATCGGCTACCGTTGCCGCGGGCCGCCCGTGGGGTGGCAGGTGCGGCATGCCGCCATCAAATGGAGTTGGATCAATGAAGCAACAGGTGCATAAACCCTCCCCGGCGTTCATCGCCGCCTCGTGGGCGGCGCTGCTGCTGGGCGCGGCGGCTTATCTGGTCGGTCTGTTCAACGCGGAAATGGTGCTCAACGAAAAGGGCTACTACCTGACCCTGCTGTTGTTCGGGCTGTTCGCGGCCGTCTCGCTGCAGAAGAGCGTGCGCGACCGCGTCGAAGGTATTCCGGTCAGTGGCCTGTACTACGCGCTGTGCTGGTTCGCGCTGCTGGTGTCTCTGCTGTTGCTGCTGGTGGGGCTGTGGAACGCCACGCTGCTGCTGAGCGAGAAAGGCTTCTACGGCATGGCCTTCGCGTTGAGCCTGTTTGGCGCGGTGGCAGTACAGAAAAACACCCGCGACCTGATGGCCGCGGGTGCCGATGCGCGTGCGATTCCGCCGCTGCCCAGCGGCGAGTAACGCTGTCAGGCGTGTCGCGCGCTGCCTCAGGTACCGCGCGGCACGCCCTTGTCCACATGGGCCTGGCGCAGTGCGGTGGATTCATCCCAGCCGCGGCGCACCGCATTGCGCGCCTGTTCCCAGGTCAGCTTGCTCTTGCCGTGTTCCTGCGCCCAGCGCGTCTGCAATTCGGCTTCCACCTGCTCGTAGGCGCGGATGACATCGTCGGCGCGCGAGTGGTGACCGAGCTGGTAAGCCGGCTCGTAGTCGTCGAAGAACTGGGTGTTGTCGTAATACGGCTCGCTCGGAAAGCGCTCACGCCAATAGTCCGACACGGCCTGGCGCGGCACGCCGTCTTCCGGCACCCGGCCGGGAATCTGATAATCAGTAGGCATGTGGTAGCTCCGGTTGGGTGAGGTTCCAGCCTATCCAGACGCCGGTTAACGCAGCGGACCGGCGGAGTGAATGACAGATCAAGTGCCATTCACCGCGCAGGCGTGGTTCAGCCCAGCGGCTCCTTGCGCGGCAGTTTGTAGATGACCGCACCGACGGCGAAGGCGATGCCGGCGGCGGCGATGTTCTGCCAACTGGCGCTGACGAACAGGGCCACGCACAGCAACAGCGCCAGGATCGGGATCAGCGGGCCGCCGGGTAGTTTCAATGCACCGGGACGGTCGCGGAAACGCCGTGCCAGCACGAGCACCGCAGCGGCGGTACCGATGTAGGCAAACAGGCGCGTGGTCATCGACAGCAGTGCCAACTGCACGAACGAACCGGACAGTGCCAATGCCAGCGCGATCAGGCCCTGGGTGATGATCGCCGCGGCCGGCGTGCGGAAGCGTGGATGCACCTGCGCCAGCAGCTTGGGCCCGTAGCCGTCACGGGCCAGCGCAAACAGGAAGCGCGGCCCCATCATCATCGTGTTGCTGTTGGTGCCGAGGATGGAGATGGTGGCGCCGACGGTGAGGATCAGCGCCAGGGCCTCGCCGCCGAAGCTGGAGGCCGCATCGGCCAGCGGCGTCGGTGAACTGGCCAGGCCGGCCAGGGTACCCTGAGCGACCAGCTGCACTGCCCCGTAGATGACGGTGACGCTGACGATCATGGTAATCAGCGCGAACGGAATATCGCGGCGCGGGTTCTTGTACTCACCGGCAGCGGCCGGGATGTTCTCGAACCCGGCGTAGGCATACAGCAGCAGCAACGCGGCCTCGCCCATGCGCTGCAGGTCATGCGGGTCCGGGCGCACGCCGGAGAAGGCCAGGTCCATGTCCACGTAGAACGCGCCGATCGCCACGAACAGCAGCAAGGGCACCAGCTTGCCGATCACCAGGATCACCCCGGTGCGTGCGGCCGAGCGCACCCCGGCCACGTTGACGGCGGTGAGAAAGCCCAGCGACACCACGATGATCGCCACCCGGCCCAGGTCATGCCCGGCCCACGGCCAGAACCGCGCCACTGCATCGGCCAGCGCATTGCTCAATGCTGCCGCCGAGCTGATCCGGGTCAGCCAGATCATCCAGCCGATCTCGAACCCGGCAAACCGACCGAACGCCTCACGTGCATACAGGTAGCTGCCGCCGGGCTCGTCGAAGTAACTGGCGGCCTGGGCATAACAGAGCACCAGCAGCGCGACCACGATGCCGGCCGCGACCACGCCCCACAGGCTGAAGGGGCCGAGCAGGGCGACGGTGGCGGCCGGCAGCAGGTAAATGCCGCTGCCGATCACATCGTTGATCGACAGCCCGACGATCTGCCAGCGGCTGACCGCGCGTTCCAGTTGCGGATCGGCCGGTGTGCTCATCGCGTGTTGTCCTGCTGTGCCGGCAGATTCCAGTCGTATTGCAGCTGCTGGTACTGCGCGCGCGGCAGCAGCACGAACAACGGACGCTGGGCCGGGTCCAGCCAGGCCAGCAGGCTGCGCATGTGCTCGGGCTGCATCGCCGTGCAGCCTGCGGTCGGCTCACCGGGCGTGCGCCACAGGTGGGCGAAGATACAGCTGCCACGGCGGGGTTCGGCCTTGGGGTTGTGCTCGATCACGAAGCCCTCGCGATAGCGCACATCCCCCTTGTTGTGCAGGTCCAGCCGCATCGGCTCGGT
Organism: Stenotrophomonas sp. Ste86; assembly: GCF_024519465.1. Taxonomy (GTDB): domain Bacteria; phylum Pseudomonadota; class Gammaproteobacteria; order Xanthomonadales; family Xanthomonadaceae; genus Stenotrophomonas. The sequence continues at coordinate 38,892 of NZ_JALJRW010000012.1, forward strand.
GGAGCCTTCCACGGCGTCGGCGCCCACCGCCTCGGCATCGACGATGCGGTTGTAATACGGCGAATCGGGAAAGTCCATGCAGTAGCTGCTGGCCTGCATCGGCTGGTAGGGCAGGGCCGTGGTGATCTTTGGTGCATAGCCGAAGGCCGGACCGATGCTGAAGATGCCGGCCGGGCTACGGCCATCGCCTTCCTGTTTTACCGGGTCCCCTGGCTTTATCGGGTCGCCGGGCGGATGCGCGGCAGCGCCCTGGGCCGGCAGCACGCCCACGCCCCAGGCGCTGCCGTTGCGGCCCACGGCCACCTCGAATGCGTCACCGTGGGGCGCCCAACCCTTGGGCGTGCGCACATAGGCCTGCAACCGGCCCTGGGTGGCGTCCCAGCCCTCGGTGGTGACCACGATCATCTGGTGGTGGTCCTGCAGTGGGCCCACCGCCGGGGTGAGCGCGGTGGCAGGCAGGGCGCTGGCGGCCAGCACGACGGCGAAGACGGAGCGGAACAACGGCAGCATCGTGGCGGACTCCAAAAGACCAGGTGTCGATCAGGTGTCGATCAGGTGTTCGATCCGTTCCAGGTTCACCCCGAGCTGGCGGTGGCGGTCCGGGTTGGCGTGGCACAACAGCACGAAGACGAAATCCAGCAGGGACTGCAGCGAAGAACGGTACAGCAGTTGCGCCACGTGCGGCGCCGGGTCGTGCGCGCACACCACCAGCGAGGCATCGGCGTGCGCGCGCAGCGGGTTGGCGCTGTGCCGGGTGATCGAGATCACCTTGCCGCCCATGTCCTGGAACTGGCGCGACAGCTGGAACAGCTGCGGCAGCTTGCCAAACTCGGAGAACACCAGCATCGCATCGTTGGCGCGCGCGGCCGACAGGTTGGCCATCATCAGGATCGGGTCGGCGTGGTGCACGGTGAGCATGCCCAGCAGCGACAGCCGCATGGCGAATTCGCGTGCGTACAGGCCGTCATCGCCCAGACCGTAGACGAACAGCTTGGGTGCGGCATCGATCAGCTGCACGATGGCTTCCACGTCGGCCTGCGGATTGGCCAGCCGGGTTTCCTGTTCGGCGGCGGCCTTGCTCAGCCGCAGCCGTTCGGCGATCTGCGCGTAATCGTTGGCATCGGCCGGTGCAGGCGGGCGTGACTGGGGATCGCTACCGGCGCGGGCGACCGCCTCGCCGATGGAGTACTTCAGATCCGGATAGCCCTTGAAGCCCAGCTTCTGGCTGAACTTGACCACGCTGGACTGGCTGATCCCCAACGCGCTGGCCAGCTGCTGGGACGAGTAATCGCGCAGCAGGTGGGCGTTGTCGAGGATGAAGTCGGCGATGCGGCGTTCGATCGCCGACATGTGGTCACGCTCGGAGCGGATTTTCACCAGGGGCGGCATGGAAAGGGCATCAGGTCCGTTGGGGAGAGCATACGCAATGCGGCCGGTAGAGCCGACCGTTGGTCGGCTGCACAGGACAGGATCGCGCGAAGAGCAGCCACCCATGGGGTGGCTCTACCGCAGTAATGCAGACGGTCACCACCGCGGCGGCGTGATCATCTCCAGCCCGCGTACTTCAGTGATGCCCAGTCCCGGTGCGTCGCTGATGGTGATCTCCGATTCGTTGAAGTTGACCCCGCCGGTGACCGGGTTGAACTGCCCCAGCGAGGGGCCGTCCAGGTCCACCTTGGTGATCACATCGCTCTTGGCCACCGCCAGGTGCACGGCCGCGGCCACGCTGATGCTCGACTCGATCATGCAGCCGATCATGCACGGCACGCCGTAGATCGCGGCGATGTCGGCGATGCGGATCGCATTGGACAGCCCGCCGGTCTTCATCAGCTTGATGTTGATGATGTCCGCCGCGCGCTGCTGGATCAGGTCGACCACCTGGCCGGGATTGAACACGCTCTCATCGGCCATCACCGGCGTGTTGACCCGGTCGGTGACGTACTTCAGCCCACTGATGTCGGCCGCCTTGACCGGCTGCTCCAGCAGTTCCAGCACCACGCCGGCCTCTTCCAGGGCGCGCATCGCGTGCACCGCCTGCTTGGCGGTCCAGCCCTGGTTGGCATCCAGGCGCAGCAATGCACGGCCCTGCACCGCCGCATGGATCGCCTTGACCCGCTCGATGTCCAGCCCGATGTCCTTGCCGACCTTGATCTTCAGCGACTCGAAGCCGCGGTCGATGGCCGACAGCGAATCGGCCACCATCTTGTCGATGTAGTCCACGCTGATGGTGATGTCGGTGGTGATCACCGGATCGCCGCCGCCGAGCATGCGGTACAGCGGGGCGTTGTGCAGCTGCGCCCACAGGTCGTACACCGCGATTTCCACCGCGGCCTTGGCGCTGGTGTTGCGCTCCAGCGAGGACTGGATCAGCGCGCACACGCGGTTGAGGTTGGCCACGTCCTGGCCGATCAGGCGCGGCTTGATGAAGCTGTTGATGGCCTCAATGATCGAGCCGTGGGTGTCGCCGGTGATCACCGCCGTCGCCGGGGCCTCGCCGTAACCGGTGTGGCCGCTGTCGGTGCGCACCAGCACCACCACGTCCTCGACGGTGTCCACGGTGCGCAGCGCGGTCTTGAAGGGGGTTTTCAGCGGCACGCGCAGCATGCCCAGTTCGATGTCGGTGATCTTCATTCAGGGGTCTGTGGCCGGATGCGCTGGATGTTGGTGATACGGTCGATGTAGCTGACGGTGTCGCTGGCCATCATCGGCTCCAGCGGGGTCACCGACACGCCGTTGAGATGGGCCTGCACGCGGGTGCCGTCGGCGCCGAACCAGCTGCCCCCGGTGGTGTCGTGGATCATCCAGGTGCGGCCGTCGAGATGGCCGAGGGTGACCATCACGTGCCCGGGGATGTAAACCAGGTCGCCGACCTGCAGCTGTTCCACCGCCGCGGTGCGCTTGGCCTGGCCGTCCTTTGGATCGAAGGCGATGCGGTCCAGCGCCGGGCTGACCGCCTGGGCGCTGGTGTTGCGCGGCACCAGCACGCCGAAGCTGCGGTAGATCTCCGAGACGAAGCCGCTGCAGTCGCGGGTGTCGTAGTCGTGGCCCCAGCCGTAGCGTTCGCCGAGGAACTTGAACGCCTGGGTGATCAGGTTGCGCGGGGTCAGGGGCAGGTAATCGGCGGCGCTGTCCTGCGCGCGCGGCAACAGCGCCGGTACCAGCGACAGGCGGCCGTCGTCGTTGCGCACCGGCAGTTGCACGACGTAAGCGGCATGCGCCTGCTGGCCGTTGACGGTCTTGTCCTGCGGCCAGTCGGCGATCACCGGCAGGCGCACGCCCATGTCCAACTGCAGACGCGACACGCGGGGTTCCTCCGGGGTATGGGCGGTGAAGGCGGTAGCGCCGGTGATGACACGGTACGGACCGCGCTGGGCGTAACCGAGCACGGTGGCCGCATCGCCGAGGCCGACGAAGCGCTTCTCGATCCATGCCGAATAGCGCTCGCTGGTGATGAACAGCCAGTGGCCATCGGCGCTCTCATGCAGCACCGCTACCGCATCGCCCGGAAACAGCGCCGATTCCTGGAAGCGGTCGATATCGGTATCGCCCTGTGTGGTGAACACCCGCAGCGTGGTCGGGAACGCGCGCAGGGCGGCGCGGTGGGTGACCAGGCCGTACTGCGCCGGACGCTGGGCCGGAACCGCGTCCAGGGCGAGGTTGGCCACGGTGGCGCCGCGCTGGGCGGCGCTGATGCCCTGGCCGTCCGCGCCGTACAGCGGTTTGGCCGGCCAGGTCGACAGGGTTTCGATCGCGGCCAGCACCTGTGCCCGCGGCAGCTGTGCCGGCAGGGCGCGCAGGTCGTGGATGGAGCGGTCTTCGGCACGCATCCGCGCGTTCTGCGCGGCGATGCCGGCGCGGTCCAGGATGGGCTGGTCGGCGTTGGGCGCGCGCTGGGCCCAGAAGCCGGGCGCCAGATAGGCTTCGCGCAGGCCGATGACCCCGCCAAAGTCGGCGTCGGCCAGCGGGCGTGGCGCCTCGGCAGCGGCATGACCGGTGGCAAGCAGGGCGGCCAGCAGAGCGCCGGCCAGCCAGGACGGCCGCGCAGGGCGGTTGGGGGAAGCCAGGATCCTCAAGCGGTCACCCTCCTCGGAAGCGTCAGGAATATTTATTCCTTTTTTCATCGAAAGCAAGAATAAATTATTGACCGCCTATCGGGCCCGTGTTACACAGCGATTACCACCCGCACCTGGGAAGTGTCGCCGTGGATTTCGCTGCACGCAAACCGCGTTTGCTCCGTTTCGCCCGCTGGCGCGCCGCAGCCTGTCTGCTGTTGGCGCTGCCGCCGCTGTGCGCATGGGCCGGCGCTTCGCTGCCGGAGGTGATCGCGCAGATCGACCGCGGTGCGTTCGCCACTGCCACCGCGCAGATCGATGCGGCCCTTCACGACACCACGCTCAGCGCTGCCACCCGCCACGACTTGACCTTCCAACGCGAGCGCATGCGCCGCATGCAACTGGACTTCACCCTGGATGCCGACGCGGCCAAGGCGCTGCTGCGCCGGCAGATCCCGGACCTGCGCGATGACGAGTTCGCGCGCTGGGATGCGGCCGGGTTGATCGAACACCTGGATATCGATGGCCAGCGCCGCTACTTCAAGCGTGCGCCATCCAACCTGTTCCGCATCAGCGCTGAAGCACGCGCCCGGCGCACGCCGGATGTGCCATTGCCGACCGACGGGCCCTTCGAGATGCTCGGCCCCCACCACGAAGAAATCGTCGCCGCTGCCCGCGCCAGTGGTGCCACCAGCGTGGTGCCGCGCCGCGTGGAGGTAACCCAGTCGCTGGTGGTCAAGGCCGATGCTGTGCCTGCGGGTGCGTCCGTCCGTGCCTGGATTCCGTATCCGCGCGCGATTGCCGGCCAGCAGGAAGATATCCAGTGGCTCACCAGTACCCCGACGGGAGCGCGCATCGCGCCGGAAAGCGCCCTGCAGCGCACTGCCTACCTGGAGCGCACGGCGGTGGCCGGCACGCCTACCCGGTTCCAGATCCGCTACGCGGTCACCGTGTACGCCCGGCATGTCCCGATCGATCCGGCCAAGGTTCTGTCCACGCCGAAGGACCCGGCACTGCAGCCGTTCCTGGCCGAACGCGCGCCGCATGTGCTGTTCACCCCGGCATTGCGCGCGTTCTCGCAGCGCGTGGTCGGTACTGAAACCAATCCGTACCGCATCGCGCAGAAACTGTTCGATGCGGTGGACCAGATTCCCTGGGCCGGCGCACGGGAATATTCCACGATCTCCAACATCAGCGACTACGCCCTGCACGCCGGCCACGCCGACTGTGGCCAGCAGACGCTGCTGCTGATCGCGCTGCTGCGCCTCAATGGCATCCCCGCGCGCTGGCAGTCGGGCATGGTCTACGCCGATGACGCGGTCGGGTACAACAACCTGCACGACTGGGGCGCGCTGTACCTGGCGCCGTATGGCTGGGTGCCGATGGATGTCACCACCGGGCGCCTGGACAGCCCGCAGCCGGCACTGCGCGATTTCTACTTCGGCGGGCTCGATGCCTACCGCATCGCCTTCAACGACGATTTCCAGCAGCCGCTGCAACCGGCAAAGCGCCATCCGCGCTCGGACACGGTGGACTCGCAGCGCGGTGAGGTCGAGTGGGCCGGCGGCAACCTGTACTTCGATCAATGGAACTACGACTTCCAGTCGCACGTGGTGCCACTGGGGGCAACGCGGTAAACGGCGGTACCCACGATTCCATATCTGCAGGAGAGAGCAGGGAATGAATGCACATCGATTGAAGCGGGCCGCGCTCTGCGTTGCCCTGGGGGCCTGCCTGGGCTCGGTCGCGCCCATGGCGATGGCCCAGGACGGCGCAGTGGTTGGCAAGCTGGTCACCGACTCGGGGCAACGCCTGGACAACGCGACGGTCACCGTGCGCAATCCGTCCACGGGATTTGTGCGTTCGGTGAAGGCCGAGGCCAATGGCAGCTACCGCATCCCGTTGCTGCCGGTGGGCACTTACGAGCTGGAAGTGGCCGTTGCAGGCGGGGCCCCGGCGCGCGTTGGGCAGGTCAACGTCGGCCTGGGCAGTGCCACTACGGTGAACGTGCCGGTCAGCGGTGTCAGCACGCTGGGCACGGTGCAGGTGCGTGCGCCGCAGGTGGTGTCGATGGTGGATGTGAAATCGACCGAATCGGCCACCAACATCACCCGCGAAGAACTCTCGCGGCTGCCGGTGGACCGGGACATCACCGCCGTGGCGCTGTTGGCGCCGGGGGCGGTGAAGGGCAAGGGATCGCTGGGCGGGCAGGGCATTTCCTTCGGCGGCTCCTCGGTGGCCGAGAACACCGTCTACATCAACGGCCTGAACGTCACCGACTTCTACAACCGGGTCGGCTTTTCCTCGGTGCCGTTTTCCTTCTACCAGGAGTTCCAGGTCAAGACCGGGGGCTACTCGGTGGAATTCGGGCGCAGCACCGGCGGCGTCATCAACGCGGTGACGCGCTCGGGCAGCAACGACTTCAAGGCCGGCGCGGAACTGGTGCTGGAGCCGCGTGCGTGGCAGTCGCAGGCACGTGACCGCTACGACGGCGACGGCAGCCGCTACATCACCGCCCGCCGCGATGACTATTCGCGCAGCGCGCTGAACGTGTTCGCCTCTGGTGCGCTGGTGCAGGACAAGCTGTTCTTCTTCGGCATGTACGAAGCGCGCGACTACATCCCCAACTCCACCAATGACGCCGGCACCGTGCTCAACCGTGGCACCGCCGACGATCCGTTCTGGGGCGGCAAGCTGGACTGGCAGATCACCGACAACCAGATGCTGTCGCTGTTCGGCTTCTCCGACAAAAGCGATACCGTCACCGACGTCTACCGCTACGACTACGACACCGGCCTGGCCGTGGGCGAGCGCACCAACCAGGTCTACAACACGGTGGGTGGAAAGAACTGGTCCGGTACCTACAGCTGGCAGGTCAGCAACGACCTGACCATGAAGCTGATGTACGGCGAGAACAAGCGCAACCGCACCCAGAGCAGCCTCATGGATGAGAACTGCAACCGCGTGTTCGACAACCGCACCGCCAGCCAGGGCGTGCCCACCGACCTGCAGGGCGACCGCAGCTGCACCAGCAGCTCGCAGCTGGAATCGGCGCTGGATACGCGCAAGGCCGCCCGCGCCGATTTCGAATGGACCCTCGGCAACCATCTGCTGCGCTTCGGCCTGGACCGCGAAGAGAACACCTCCGACTACGAGCGTGCCTACCCCGGCCCCGGTGGACTGCGCTACGACATCTATTACCGCACCCCGGGCAGCTCGCTCAACGGGGGCGTGGTGCCGGCCAGCGGACTCGTCGCGCGCACCCGCCGCTACGAAGTGGCCGGATCGTTCGAGACCATCAACTCGGCGTACTACCTCGAAGACAACTGGCAGGTCACGCCGAACGTCCTGCTCAACATCGGCGCACGCCTGGAAGGCTTCGACAACAAGGGCGGTGACGGCGATAGCTACATCAAGATCGACGACATGATCGCGCCCCGGCTGGGCTTCTCGTGGGACGTGCGCGGCGATGGCACCACCAAGCTATTCGGCAACCTGGGGCGATATTTCCTGCCCGTGGCCAATGTGATCAACATCAAGCAGGCCGGCGGCTTCCTGGACGAGCGCACTTGGTATGAATTCCTCGGTTACAGCGGCGCGTCCAACAACGTCCCCAACCTGGGCGGCCAGATCGGGCCGGTGGACAACTCGCAGGGCGACGGCAGCGTGCCGGACCTGCGCGCCGAAGTGAACCGCGACATGGATCCGGTCTACCAGGATGAAGCCATCCTCGGCTTCCAGCACATGCTCAGCGCATCGTGGTCGGTCGGCGCCAGCGTCACCTACCGGCGCCTGCACAACGCCATCGATGACATGAACATCACCGCGACTGGCCAGTGCGGGGCGATCGACGGCGTCTGGATCATGGGCAATCCCGGCCGCACCAACACCGTATGGGGCGACAGCGACTGCGACGGCAGCAACGATGCCTGGATCGATATCGACACCGCCCGCGAAGGCTGGGCACTGTACGACGACGACGGCAACTACGTCGGCCAGCGCGGTTGGGTCACGCCCAAGCGCGATTACAAAGCGCTGGAGCTGCAGGTGGATCGTGCATGGGACGGCACGTGGGGCTTCAATGCGTCCTACACGTTGGCCTATGGCCGCGGCAACGCCGAAGGACCGGTCAACTCCGACACCGACTTCGCCGATGCCGGTCGCACCGAAAACTTCGACAATCCGTGGGTCAACTATCGCGGCTACGGCTATCTGGCCAACGATCGCCGCCACCAGTTCAAGTTCCGCGGCAGCTATGCGCTGACCGAGAACCTCACGGTCGCCGCGACGCTGGGCGTGCAGTCCGGCAGCCCGATCACCCGCTTCGGTGCCGGCAACCCGTTCGACGCCACCGACTTCCACAGCTACTACGTGTGCGTCTCCAACTGCCAGGCTACGGTGCCGTCCGAGCGGGTGTTCGTACATTCCCCGCGTGGCGGTGACGGCCGCACGCCCTGGACCTACGACCTGGACATGAGCGTGGCCTACAAGATCCCGGTGCCACTGGATATCAACGTCAAGCTGGCGGTCTACAACGTGCTCAACCAGCAGCGCATCGTCTCGGTGGACCAGGATTATGAGCCGCAGGACAGCATCGGGACGCCCAATCCGTTGTATGGCTATGGCACCGGCTTCCAGTCGCCGCGGTATGCGCAGCTCACGGTGACCTGGAACTACTGATGGCATGGCCGGCATGACGCAGGCGGTGTGGACGGCGGTGCTGGTGGGGCTGGCGATGGCCACCGGCACCGTCGCGGCGTCACCGGCCGCGTTCGATCCGATGTTCGACCAGGCCCGGCAGCAGTACGCGCTGCCGGGCTTGGCGATGGCGGTGGTTGAAGACGGCCAGGTCATCTACCAGCGCACGGCCGGCGAGCGGCGCAGCGGCAGTGGCGAGGCCATCGACCCCGACACCCTGTTCAAGATCGCCTCCAACAGCAAGGCCATGACCGCCGCACTGCTGGCGCGGCTGGTCGACCGCGGGGCCTTGCGCTGGGACGATCCGGTGATCAGGTACCTGCCGCAGTTCCGCATGCACGACCCCTGGGTCACCCGGCAGATGCAGGTGCGCGATCTGCTCATCCACAACAGTGGACTGGGGCTGGGTGCCGGCGACTTGATGCTGTGGCCGGAACCCAACACCTTCACCCGCCAGGACATCATCGCCGGGCTGGCGCACCTCAAGCCGGTCACCAGTTTCCGCAGCGGCTACGCCTACGACAACCTGATGTATGTGGTGGCCGGTGAAGTGGCCGCCGCCGCCGGCGGCAAGCCGTATGACCAGTTGCTGCGCGAGGAAGTGTTCGTGCCGCTGGGCATGGACCGCTGCCAGGTCGGTGCGTGGTCGGTGGCCCACGTCGGCAACGTCGCCCAGCCGCATACCCGTCGCGACGGGCGCAACGTCGTGGTCCAGGCCGATGGCGATACCAGCCCGGACCTGCCTTCGATGGCCGCCGGTGGCATCCGCTGCAGCCTCAAGGACATGACCCGCTGGATGCAGGTGCTGCTGGACCCGACCGTGGTGCCGGGCTGGTTGGGCGCCGCGCAACGGCGCGCGCTGTGGACCGCGCACATGCCGATGCCGCTCGGTGCGCGTCAACGGCAGTGGGACAACGCGCACTTTTACGCCTACGGCTACGGCTGGCGCCTGTCGGACATGGACGGGCAGTGGAAGGTGGCCCACACCGGCACGCTGTCGGGCATGTACTCCTCGCTGGCGCTGTTGCCGGACCGCAAGGTGGGCGTGGTGATCCTCATCAACGGTGACGCCGAGGATGCACGCACCGCGCTGATGCAGGCCGCCTTGAAGCACTACACCGCGCCGGCGCAGGCTCGCGGTGTTCTCGATTACGCACGCCTGCTGCGGCAGGAACAACAGCAACGCACCGACGCCGGCCAGGTGCGGCCCGATACCCGCGCGCGGCGCCCGGCAGACCCGGGCGCTCCCCGCGACTGGCAGGGCCGTTACCGCGACCCGTGGCTGGGGCAGGCCAGCCTTTGCACACAGGGTGGGCAACTCCGCTTCAGCGTGGACAAGTCGCCCAGGCTCCAGGGCCGGGTGATGCAGCTCGGTAGCCGCTGGCTGGTGCAGTGGGATACCCTCGGGTCGGACGCCGAACCCTGGCTGCAGGTTGAGCCGGGCACACCGACAACGCTTACGTTGCGTGCCATCGACCCGGATATCGACTTCAGCTATGACTACCAGGACCTGCAGTTCACCCGTATCGGCGATTGCCTCTAGCACCGCACTGATCGCCCTGTTCGTCGCCTTTGGCGTGGCCGCCCAGCCGGTGCGGATCGCGCTGGTGCGCACCCCCGAACAGGCCGGCATGGTCGACATCCGCAGCCTCGCCCCGGATATCGACCTGGACCTGCGCTATGCCGGGGCCAACAATTTCACCGGTCGCCGCGTGCCCGGCTACGACGCCGCCAAGTGCTACCTGCTCAAGCCTGCGGCCACCGCGCTGGCCAAGGTCGAAGCGGATCTGCGTGCCGACGGCTACGGCCTGCGTCTGTTCGACTGCTACCGCCCCGCGCAGTCGGTGCAGGCCTTCGTGGACTGGACCAACGACCCGCTGGAACAGTCGCGCAAGGCCCAGCAGTATCCGGGCCTGGACAAGCCGGCGCTGCTCGGCGGCTACATCGCCCAGACCTCCGGGCACAGTCGCGCCGCTACCGTGGACCTTACGCTGGTGGATTGCCGCAGCGGCAGCTGCACCGCGCTGGACATGGGCACCGACTTCGACTTCTTCGGCCCGCGTGCGCATACCGATGCGCCCGATGTCACCCCGCAGCAGTATCTCAATCGGCAGAAGCTGCGCCAGGTGATGGGCCGCCAGGGCTTTGAGAACTACCCGCAGGAATGGTGGCACTACACCCTCACGCCCGAGCCGGACCCGCACACCGCCTACGACGTCCCCGTGCGCTGACCCCCGTGGCGGCAAGGTGGGCCGCTACACTGTGCGCTCACCGACCGCCCGGATCACGATGAACCTGCCGCTGCACTTTGGATTGCTCGGAACGCTGGAAGCGGGGCTTATCGCGCTGCTGGTCGGCCTGCTGGTGTATGCGCTGTGGCAGCGGTTGTGCCGCGCCGTTGGCTGGAACGCCGGGCACGCGATCGGCTGGGCGTGCGTGATCGCGGTGATCGCCTCGGCTGGCATCGACGCGTGGAAGCTGTTCTACATGGGCATCATGCGGCTGGAGTCGCCGCTGTATGCGCGCTTGTTCCTGGCCACTGTCCACGATCCGAACGAACTCGGCTCGCGGGTGGTGCTGGAAGTGGCCGGTGCGCTGTTCGGTGTTGCGGCAGGGTGGCTTCTGTTCAGTTCGCGCTCAGGCGAAAAAAACGCCAGCGACACCTGATTTTTCGTTTGCATCCGGTTAAATCCGGGCCGGTTGAATGCGTGTGTTACTCCGCACTCACCCGCACCTAACCACTGCGGTAATCGACGCCTGCGCGCAGGTGGTTAAGACCGTGTGCGGGTGCAGATTGCGGCGCAATGTCGATTCACAAACGGGCTGGCAGGGTGGAAGTCGTGCGGAAACAACGAACCGTGCGACATCCCCAAAGGAGACCACCCAAATGACTATTCGCAACCGCAAGCCCCTGATCGCCCTGATCGTCGCCGCAGGCAGTGTGCTGGCCATTCCGGCGATGGCCCAGTCCGCCCAGCAGAGCGCCGCGCAGGCACAGAACCAGGCCGCGCAGGCCCAGCAGGCCGCTGCGCAGGCCGGCCAGGCGGCAGATTCGGCAGCGGGCGCCGCGGCGCAGGCGTCGCAGCAGGCCAACGGTGGCGGTGGCCAGACCTGGGCCAGCGTGGACACCGACGGCAACGGCACCATCAGCAAGACCGAGGCGCAGGTCAATGCGGGCCTGGCACAGGTGTTCGACCAGGCCGACAGCAACAAGGACGGCGAGCTTTCGCCGGATGAGTACAAGTCGTACGTGGCCGCCCAGCAGGGCAAGGCCGCCAGTGGCAGCGGCGCGCAGCCGGGTAACTGATCCATCGCATCTACGCGCAGGCAAGGGCCCAACACCGCTGGACACCGGTGAACGGCAGTGAGGGGGAAGGGCGGCTACGGCCGCCCTTCTTTTATGATGGACGCATGCAACATCCCGGCCGTCGGCTTCCTTTTGATGTGTATTTCCCTGCGCCGGGCGAACGGGCGCCGCAGCGTGTCTCGCATCTGCGTCCCGGCCAGATCGTGCTGGTCGCCGGCGGACAGGCCGACACCGTTTGCGACACCGTTGCCTTCGATGACCACGGCCCGCGCTGGGCCAATCCGGCGTTGCGCGTAGCGCTGACCAACCTCAACGCGCGCGGCTTGCCTTTCCAGTACCAGCCGCACGATCCCGAGTCGCCCGCCGCATTGATGGCGTGGTGGCAGGAAAACGGCCAATTGGCGGCCAGCTACCGTGAACTCAGCTGGCGCGGCCCGGGCGATTGGCTGATCACCCGTATCGACCTGCCACACCCGGGCGTGCTCGGCTGGGCCGGCCCGCGCCCCTTCGGCCACTGAGCCGATACGGTCATTGGGTCCACCGGGCGCTGTTGCTATCCTTGCCCGATGATGACCTCCACGCCTGCGCCCACCGGCGCCATCGGCCTGGTCGGTTTTGACGGTGACGACACGCTGTGGAAGAGCGAGGACTACTACCGCAAGGCCGAGCAGGACTACCTCGACATCCTGTCGCGCTACATCGACGTGCACGACACCCAGACCGCGCGCCACCTGCTGGAAGTACAGCAGCGCAACCTCGGGGTGTTCGGTTATGGGGTCAAGGGCATGACCCTGTCGATGGTCGAAGCGGCCATCGAGATCACCCGGCAGATGATCACCGCGCGCGACCTGCAGCAGATCCTGGACATCGGCCATGACACCCTGCGCCATCCGGTCGAACTGATCGACGGTGTGCGGGAATCGGTCACCGAGATCGCCCGCGATCATCCCGTGGTGCTGATCACCAAGGGCGACCTGTTCCACCAGGAAGCCAAGATCAAGCTGGCCAACCTGCGCGATCTGTTCCCGCGCATCGAGATCGTGTCCGAGAAGGACCCGGAAACCTACGCGCGCGTGCTTGAGGAATTCAACCTGCCGATCCAGCGCTTCTGCATGGTCGGCAACTCGCTGCGCTCGGATATCGAGCCGGTGATCACCTTGGGCGGTTGGGGCATCCACACCCCGTACGCGGTGACCTGGGCGCATGAAACCCAGCACGGCGTAGCCGACGATGAGCCGCGCATGGTCGATGCGCCCACCGCCTTCGACTGGCCGCAGGCGCTGCGCAGTATCGAAGCCAAAGCCAGCCGGGGCTGACCGACATGCAGCGCGGCAAAGGTATGTGGTCATGATCCTGCGCACGCTGCTGGTGCTGCTGCTGGCCGTGCTGCCCCTGGCCGCATCGGCGCAGCAGACCGCCGAAAAGTCCGAGGCCTACGTCGTGGACACCGGCGATGCCTGGGTCGATGGCCAGTTGCGCGACATCAACCATTACGCCGAGCGCTACCCGGACAGTTTCCTGGACGAGGTGGCGCGCTACAGCGGCGTGTCGCGCGGCTACATTGCCGCGCTGATGTATACCCATGGCTGGCAGGCCGGCGACATCTACTTCGCCTGCTTCTGGGCCAAGGCGATCGCGCGTTCCTGCCGCGACAGCGTGCAGGCCTGGACCCGCGCCACGCCGGAGGAGGGGGAGCCCAAGCGTTGGGAGGCAGTGGTCAGCGATTTGCCGGTCACGCCGACCAACCTGCACTGGCGCGCCGTACGCCAGGCCATCGTCGCCAGCCACGACCACTGGGACCGCCCGATCAAACTCGACGCCACCCTGCAGCGCCAGCTCGGTGACCGCGCCCAGCGCCAGCGCAACGCTGCCGCCGCCGACCCCGGCCCCTGAGCCACCGCGCAGCACGCATGGCGTGGCTCTACCCCCGACCCACGCCGCCACCCGGTAGAGCCACGCCATGCGTGGCTGCCCTTCGCGCAGACCCCTGCATCCCCGCATCCCCAACACCCCGTGGCCCAACCCCGGGTAGAGCCACGCCATGCGTGGCTGCCGTTCGTACCCGCCCCACGTCGCCGCCCCTTTGCTGCTGTGCAGATCGCGATTACCCACGGCCTCGGCGACAATGCGCGATTGCTGCACCTCCCCCGTGATCCGTTGCCGAGTACGTAATGAGCGCCGACCGTTTCGTTTCACCCGACGATATCCGCAGCCTGTTCGCCCAGGCGATGTCCACCATGTACCGCACCGAAGTGCCGCTCTACGGCACCCTGGTCGACCTGGTGGCCGAGATCAACGACGCCGTCCTCACCGCCGATCCGGCGCTGGTGGCCCAGCTGGACCGCAATGACGAACGCGCACGCCTGGACCAGGAACGCCACGGCGCCATCCGCGTCGGCACCGCCGAGGAACTGGCCACGCTCGGTCGCCTGTTCGCGGTCATGGGCATGCACCCGGTGGGCTATTACGACCTGTCGGTGGCCGGCGTGCCGGTGCATTCCACCGCGTTCCGCCCGCGCACGGCCAAGGCGCTCGCACACAACCCGTTCCGCGTGTTCACCTCGCTGCTGCGGCTGGAGCTGATCGACGACGCCGCACTGCGCGACGAATCGGCACGCATCCTCGCCAAGCGCCGCATCTTCACCGATACCGCGCTGGCGTTGATCGCGCAGGCCGAGCGCGATGGAGGCCTGGACGAAACCGACGCCCGTCGCTTCGTCATCGAAGCGCTGGAAACCTTCCGCTGGCACGGCGATGCCACCGTGTCGCTGGCCACCTACCATGCGCTGCATGACGCGCATCGGCTGGTCGCCGACGTGGTCAGCTTCCGCGGCCCACACATCAACCACCTCACCCCGCGCACGCTGGACATCGACGCCGCCCAGGCCGGCATGCTCGCTCGGGGTATCGACGCCAAGGCCGTGGTCGAAGGCCCGCCGCCGCGTCGCTGCCCGATCCTGCTGCGCCAGACCAGCTTCAAGGCCTTGGAAGAGACCGTGCGTTTCCCGTCGGGTGATGCGGCCTTTGCGGGCACCCACACCGCACGCTTCGGCGAAATCGAACAACGCGGCCTGGCGCTCACCCCCAAGGGCCGCGCGCTGTACGACCAGCTGCTGGCCCAGGCACGCGACAGCGGCGGCGCGGGCAGCACCGGCCAGGACTACCCGACGCGCCTGGCGGCCGCCTTCACCGCCTTCCCGGACGACCACGACACCCTACGCCGCGAAGGCCTCGGCTATTACCGCTACGCCCTCACCGATGCCGGCCGCAGCAACCCGGCTGCCATCGGTGATCTGCCGGCCGAAGCGCTGATCGCCGCCGGCCTGGCCAGCGCCGACCCGATCGTCTACGAAGATTTCCTGCCGGTCAGTGCCGCGGGCATCTTCCAGTCCAACCTTGGCGGCGAAGAGCAGCGCGCCTATGCCGCGCATGACAACCGCGACGCGTTCGAGCAGGCGTTGGGCATGCGGGTCGAAGACGAGTTCGCCATCTACGACCGTCTGCAGGCCGAATCGTTGGCGACCCTGCGCTCCGCCTGAGGTAGGGGCGCATCCCGATCGACCGCCGTGGCATCCGCCGCGATTGATGAGGGGGGAGCACGACGCTACGCGGGTGGCCGGGTGTGCAGGCCGTTTGGATGGGCTTGGCGTCTCCGATCGGGCTGGTCGCGAGCGTGTGGGCCCCTTAGCAGCCGGTAGGCCCCTGGCGCAAATGTCCCCCGGCCGCGTGGCGGCCTCCTCCTTTATTTTGCCCAGGAGCCTACCGGCTGCTAAGGGGCTCGGCTTGCGGTATGCAGGCGGAAGCCAGGCTTTTCTGGACTTGGTCGGTGGGTCGGGCGTTGGGCCCCGATGCCCTTGGAGGCGAAATAAAGGGGGAGGTGGCGGCCGCAGGCCGACGCCGGAGGACATTCGCCGGAAAGGGCATCGGGGCCCAACGCCCGACCCGCCGACGGCTGTGCCTGGAAAGCGTCATGGCACGTTTCTGCTTGCCCCGCATATCGGCGAAGCGCCTTGAAAAAGGCCGGGCAACTGCCCGGCCTTCCTGCTTCACACCTTCATTGTCCCGGTGTCCAACCACCGCTGATGCCAGGACAGCGCTTCGGGCAGCAGGTGCGGGGTGTGCTTGCCATAACTGTCACGGCTGGCGCGGTCGAAATAATCGTTGAGCTGGTCGCGGAAATCCGGGTGCGCACAATTGTCGATCACTACCCGCGCGCGCTTGCGCGGCGTCAACCCGCGCAGATCGGCCAAGCCCTGCTCGGTCACGATCACCGACACATCGTGCTCGGTGTGGTCCACGTGGCTCACCATCGGCACGATCGCCGAGATGCTGCCGTTCTTGGCCGTCGACGGGCTCAGGAATGCCGACAGGAACCCGTTGCGCGCGAAGTCGCCCGAGCCGCCGATGCCGTTCATGATCCGGCTGCCCATCACGTGGGTGGAATTGACGTTGCCGTACAGGTCCGCCTCGATCATCCCGTTCATGCCGATGCAGCCCAGGCGGCGCACCAGTTCGGGATGGTTGGAGATTTCCTGCGTGCGCATGATGATGCGCTCGCGGTAGAAATCGATGTTCGCCTTGAACGCCTCGTTGGCCTGCGGGCTCAACGCGAAACCGGTACACGAGGCATAGCTCAGCACGCCATCACGCAGCAGGTCGAGCATGCCGTCCTGGATCACCTCGGTGAACGCAGCCAGGTCGCGGAAGCCGCTCCTGGCCAATCCCGCCAGCACCGCATTGGGAATGTTGCCCACGCCGCTCTGCAGCGGCAGCAGGTTGGCCGGCAGTCGGCCCTTGGCGACTTCGTGCTTGAGGAAGTCGATCAGGTATTGGGCAATCTGCTCGCTGGTCGCATCGATCGGACTGAACGGGCTGTTGCGGTCCGGACCGTTGGTGCGCACCACCGCCACGATCTTGTCCGGGTCGCAGCGCAGCGAGGTTTCGCCGATGCGGTCGTTGGCGTGCACCAGCGGGATCGGCTTGCGGTGCGGCGGCAGCGCGGTGCCGTAGTAGATGTCATGCATGCCATCCACGCCGGCCGGCTGCCACGCGTTGACCTCGATGATCACCTTCTTGGCCAGGTCCAGCCAGGTCTTGTTGTTGCCCACCGACGTGGACGGTACCAGTGAGCCGTCCTCGCGGATCGCCGACACCTCCACCACCGCCGTATCGATCTCGCCATAGAACCCGAACCACACGTGCTGGGCCACATGGCTGAGGTGGATGTCGATGTAGTCCAGCTTGCCCTCGTTGATGCGGTTGCGCGCATCCGGGTCGCTCTGGAAAGGCATGCGCATGGCGATGCCGTCGGCCTTGGCCAGCGCGCCATCCAGCTCCGGCGCGGTCGAGGCCCCGGTCATCAGGCTGATCTGGAAAGGCAGGCCCTGGGCGTGCACCGTCTCGATGCGCTGGGCCAGCGCGACCGGCACCGCCTTGGGGTAACCGGAGCCGGTGAACCCGCTCATGGCGACGGTTTCACCGGGCTGAATCAGCGCGGCGGCGGCTTCGGCGGATACAACGCGGTCACGCAGACGCGCGTCGGCAATGCGATCGACAGACATGACGACAACGTTTTTGGGGGGATCTGCATTATCGGCGATCCACGCAGCGCCGGGGGTGCGACCAAGGTGGGATGGCAATCGCCGCTGTTGCAGGTCCCTGTTCAGTTTTGCAAGGACTTCTGTACCCGCAAGTATTGTTTTGCAGTGCAGCGTGCAACTTCTTCGCCGACCCTAGAAGATCGACCTGCATCCCGACGTGGGGGAGGGAGCAGAGCCCGCTGGCAGTTCGCTGCAAGCGGGCTTTTTTATGTCTCACCTCCGGAGAATCGGGGCGCCGCCCGGTCTGATGCGTCGACGCGCGCGGGCATGAACGCCCAACCGGTGAACCTGCTTTGTTGCCCGGTGCGCCACGCATGCCCTGCATAATCCCCGCATGCCGATTACCGCCGACGCCGTCCCCGCCACCCTCGTCCCCCTGGTTGACCGCGCCGTGGCGCGCCTGGCCCTGTCGCTCAACGAGGGCGGCCATTGGCCTCCTTCGGCAGACGTGCTCGATCAGGTGCGTCTGCTGGCCATCACCAGCGATTTCGCCATCGACACCCTGTGCCGCCAGCCGGCACTGCTGTCGCAGCTGACCCTGCCGGGCTGCCCGCCGCTGCCACTGCCCACGCTGGATCCGCAGCAACCCAGCGAGTGGCAGCAGCGCCTGCGTCGCTATCGCACCGCCGCCTCCACCCGGCTGATCTGGCGCGATCTGGCCGGATTGGACGACGTGCCGGCCACGCTGGCCGGCGCCACCGCCCTGGCCGAAGACTGCCTGGGCATCGGCCTGGCCGCGCTCGAACAGGAATTCGCCGGTCGTCACGGTGTGGTCCGCGCCGGCGATGGCAGCGCGCAGCAGCTGGTGGTGTTCGGGCTGGGCAAGCTCGGTGGTGGCGAACTCAACTTCAGCTCCGACGTCGACCTGGTCTACGCCTACCCGCAGGGCGGCGAGTCCGACGGCGCCCGCCCGCTCGCCGCCGAGGAATATTTCGCCCGGCTCGGCCAGCGCCTGGCCAAGCTGCTGGATGAAACCACCGTGGACGGCTTCAGCCACCGCGTCGACCTGCGCCTGCGCCCGTTCGGCAATGCCGGCCGGGTGGCGCTGTCGTTCGCCGGCATGGACCAGTATTTCCAGCGCGAAGGCCGCGATTGGGAGCGCTACGCCTGGCTCAAGGCGCGCGCGGTGGCCGGCGACATCGCCGCCGGTGAAGCGTGGCTGCAGACCCTGCGCCCGTTCGTGTACCGCCGCTACCTCGACTTCACCGCACTTGATGGCCTGCGCGAGATGAAAGCGGCGATCACCGCCGAGGTCTCGCGCCGCGACATGTTCGATGACATCAAGCGCGGCCCCGGTGGCATCCGAGAGATCGAGTTCCTGTCGCAGGCCCTGCAGCTCATCCGCGGCGGCCGCGAAGCCAGCCTGCGCGAGCGTCGCCTGCTGCATGCACTGCCGGCGCTGGTGGCCTGCGGGCAGATGGCCGCGCAGGATGGTGACGACCTGCTCCACGCCTATGCCCACCTGCGGCGGCTGGAAAACCGCCTGCAGATGCTGCGCGACGCGCAGACCCACGCCCTGCCCACCGACCCGATCGACCGCCTGCGCATCGCCACCGGGTTGGGGTATGCCGACTGGGATGCGCTGCTCGCCGCGCTCGATGTGCAGCGCCACCGCGTCAGCACCGAGTTCGCCGCGTTGCTGGCCCCGCGCAAGGGCCAGGCCGCTCCGGATGCGCTGGCCAACTATTGGCGCGGCCTGCCCGACAACGGCAGTGCCGAGGTGCTGGCCGACGCCGGCTTCCACGACCCGCACAGTGCCGACCAGTCGCTGCGCGATTTCGCCCAGTCACTCGGGGTGAAGTCGCTGTCGGACAACGCGCGCGCGCGGCTCGATCGCGTGCTGCCAGCACTGCTGCACGCCGCCACCCGCTCACCGCATCCCGATGCCGCACTCAAGCGCGTGCTCGGCCTGCTGCAGGCGGTCCTGCGCCGCACCAGCTATCTGGCGCTGCTGGACGAACAACCCAGCGCGCTGGCCCGCCTGGTCGACGTGCTCGCGCGCAGCGCGCTGCTGGCCGAACGACTGGCCGCGTACCCCTTGCTGCTGGACGAACTGCTCGACGTGCGCGTCTCCGGGCCGATGCCCGATGCCACCGGCATGCAGGCCGAGTGCGATGCCGCCCTGGCCATCGACGACCCCGAAGCGGCGCTGCGCATGCTCAACGAAACCCGCCTGGCGCTCAGCTTCCGCATGGCCCTGGCCACGCTGGATGGCCGCCAGCGCGCGGTGGATACCACCCGTCAGCTGGCCGAACTGGCGCAGGCCGTGGTGGTCACCGCATTGGCCCTGGTGCAGGCGGACCTGCAGCGCGCGCACGGCGTCATCCCCGGCGGGCGCTTTGCGATCATCGGCTACGGCAGCCTCGGCGGGCTGGAACTGGGCTTCGGTTCGGACCTGGATCTGGTGTTCCTGTACGACCACCCGGCCGACCAGGACAGCAGCGACGGCGCGCGCCCGCTGGATCCCGGCCGCTGGTACGCACGCCTGGCGCAGAAGGTGATGGCCCTGCTCGGCGCGGTCACCGCCGCCGGCCGCCTGTACGACATCGACGTGCGCCTGCGTCCCGATGGCGGCAAGGGCGCGCTGGTGTCCTCGCTGGCCAGCTATACCGAATACCAGCGCGAGCGCGCCTGGACCTGGGAACACCAGGCGCTGGTGCGCGCGCGCGGCATTGCCGGTGACGCCTCGCTGCTGGCCGATTTCGAACGCGTCCGCGCCGATACCCTGGCGCGCCCGCGCGACAACGCCGTGCTCTACGCCGACGTGCTCAAGATGCGCGCACGCATGCGCACCGAACTGGACCGCAGCGATGCCGCACGGCTGGACCTCAAGCAGGGCGCAGGCGGCATCGTCGACCTCGAATTCCTGCTGCAGACCGGCGTCCTCGACCGTGCCGCCACGCACCCGCATACGGTGCAACCGCGCGACACCCCCAGCCTGATCGACGCCCTGGCCGACATCGCCTGGCTACCCGGCGGCACCCGCAGCGGCCTGCACGACGCGCACGCCGCGTTGCTGGACGTCGGCCTGGCCTGCACCCTCGACCGCCGCCCGCGCCTGGCCGCGCCAACCCCGGCACTGGAAGAAGCCCGCGCGGTGATCAGCGCCGCCTGCGACGCGGCCGGCCTACCGTTCCAGGCCGCATCCGCAGGGTAGAGCCACCCCATGGGTGGCTGCTTTTCGCCCCGCACCGCGAAGCCACCCATGGGGTGGCTCTACCTCGAGGCACCTCGAAGGCACCCGTGCGGCGGCGTGACCTATCGGCACCGCGAAGACACCCATGTGGCGCCGTGACCTATCCGGCACCGCGAAGCCACCCATCGGCTGGCGCTACGCCGTACGCGGCGCCATCTTCCACAGCAACGCGCGGAACGGGGCCAGCAGGAACACCCCGATGGCCAGCTTCACCGCCAGATCGCCCGCGGCCCAGCTCACCCACGGCAGGCTGGAGCCGGCAAACGCGATGCTCCAGAAGATCGTCGTATCCAGCGTCGCGCTGCAGGTCGTGGCCACCATCGGCGCACGCCACCAGTGCCCGCGGCGCAGCCGGTCGAACACGGTGATGTCCAGCAGCTGGGCGGCGATGAAGGCCAGGCACGAGGCCACCGCAATGCGCGGCGTGGCGATCCAGATCGACAGCAGCACCGCCAACGCGAAACCGGCCCAGGCCACCTTGCGCGCGGCCTGCGGCCCGAAGCGGCGGTTGATCAGGTTGCTCACCAGGAACGCCACCGGATAGCTGAAGGCGCCCCAGGTCAGCCAATCGTTGATCGGGTACTGCACCAGCACGTTGCTGCCCAGCACCACCACGCCCATGGCCAGCACCGCCAGCAGCAGCGACGGCACGGTCAACGGGGCAAAGGCAATGGCAGGACGCTCAGACACGGCGCACCAGGGAAGTCAGGGAAGCGGCGGATTATCCGGGCTTGGGCGGGCCGGGGCCAGCCCAGGCCGGTTCATCTAGAAGCGTTCGCTCATGCTGGAGGCCGCCGCGCCGGTGGTCGGCAGGAACGCCAGTGCCGTGCCATGGGCGTTGGCCACCGTCCAGCCGGCACCGGCCGGGGTCGGGATGAATTCCAGCACGTCGCCGGTCTTCACGCCTGCGGCCGGGTTGTCGGCGCGTGCCGGCCATTCCACCACCGCCAGTTCCTCCGGCGCCTGCGGGTTCTTCAGGTCCACCCGGTAGCTGCCGTCGGTTTGGTGCGCCACGCGCGCCACGGTCAGCGGCGGCAGCGGGCCGGCCTTCTTCGCTTCGGCCCGGGCCATGCGGTTGTGCGGCATGGAGGCGTCATGCAGCTCGCTCACCCCCAGCGCACTCAGCCACACCGGCGCGGTAATCACCGCCAGGCTGACCACCGAAGTGGTCAACACACTGCTGGTCACCGGCGAGGCGTGGCTCAGGTTCTGCGCCGTGGCGGGCAGGGCGGTGGCCATCAACGCCAGCGCCAGCAGCGACGCGCGCGCAACGGGTCCAATACGTTTCATGCAGCCGCGCCTTTCGCCCTGCAACCCGATTGCCGGACACCGCCTACCACTGCGCGCTCGGTTCGCTGTTCTGGGCCACGGTCGCATCGGTGGGCAGGAACGCCAGCGCCGCGCCATCGGTCGTGGCCACGGTCCAGCCGGCGCCACCCTGGGAGGGCGTAAAGGCCAGCACGTCGCCCACCTTCACCGCATCCACCGGGTTATCGGCGCGCGCCGGCCAGGCCAGCACCGCCAGATCGTCCGGCGCCTGCGGGTTCTGCAGTGCCAGTTGCACGCCGCCTTCGGCGGTGCGTTCCACCTTCTCCACGGTCAGCGGCGGCAGCGGCCCGGCTTTTTTCGCCTCGGCACGCGCGCGGCTGCGTCGGGCCGAACCGTCGCTGGCCTTGCTCAAGCCGGCCGAAACCAGCCAGATCGGCGCGGTCACCACCACCACGCTCATCACCGAGGTGACGATGACGCTGCTGGCCACCGGGTGCTGCTGGCTCAGTTCCTCTGCCGAGGCGGGCAGGCTGGAGGCGCACAGCGCAACAGCCAGCAAGGGTGAAACGGCCAGTCGGGAAATCCGTGTCATGGGCAACTCCTGCGTACGTCGATATGGGGGGCAGTATGCCTGCACCGTCTCCGGTGCAGCGGTCTCACGGCTTGGGCGCGGTAATGCCGTCCACCGGCACGTGCGCGATCGGCAACTCCATCTGCAGGCCCTTCTGCTGCTGCACGAAGTCGAACACCGACTCCACCGTCACCACCGAATAGTTGCCGGAGATGCGCTCGCTGGCCGGGTGGTCGGTAACGGCGGCATTGGGCACGAAGAACCGCGCGCCCAGGCGCTTGCCCACGCCGATGTGCAGCGTGCTGGGCCGGTACTGGTGGTCCTTCAGCCACGCCTGCACCTGGGTGCGGTTGACGATCAAGGTGTTGTCTTCGAGTTGGGCCATGGCCGCGGCCAGCACTTCGAGCACCCACTGGTTGGAGTTCTGGTAGTCGGTGCTGAAGGGGTAGGCCACCACGCTGTAGCGCGCCTCGTGCAGGGCGCGCGCCTGGATCGCCGGCTTGGTCAGCATCGCCTTGAGTGCAGCGCGCAGCGCAGGCGTCGGCACGCCGATGCGCAGATCGGTATGCGCGGACGTTTCGCCGATGAAGGTGCCCACGCCCTCGCGGAACAGATGGGATGCATCGGTCTTGCACGGATTGAGCAGGTGCACCGCGCGCCACTGGCCATCCTCTTCGCGCAGCAGGAAGGCCACATGGCTGTGGCGCAGGCCGTACTTGCTCAGGTCCTGGCCGCCACGCGCGATCAGCACGACGTCCACATCCTCCAGCGCATCCAGCGTCTCGGTGGTGGCCAGCGCCACGTCGAACATCGAGGCCAGGGCGGCCGGTGTCGGATAGCGCTCCACGCACTGCGGCTCGGCCTGCGCGCTCGCCACCGCACCCAGCAATACACCGCACAGCACGAGGCGACGCAGGCGTTTGATCAGCGGGCGAGGGGCATCATCCATGGCGTGTGTTCTCCAGCGGCACCGTGCCGCCGGCGCATCATAGCGCCGCGATCAGCGTGCCCGCTCGCCGCGGCGCATTTCCCGTTCACAGTCGTCGCTGATCGGGACAATCGGCAGTGGCCGGCGATCGCCTTTGCGGTCGCGCAGTGCGGGCTGTTCGCGCGCGGCATCCACCTGCTGCTGGCAATGCCACGACAGCGGGTCGTGCACGGTGTCCATGCTCGAACAGGCGGTCAGCAGCAGGGCCGATGCCGACAACATCCAGAAGCGCATCGGTGTTCTCCATTCCTTGAGGGCCGCCGAATCTACCGTCATCCTGGCGTGGTGGAAAGTGCGTCCCTAGCCGCCGTCATCCGGCAATGCCCAAGCGCACGCGCACCTGTTCGGCCACGCGCGCGGTGTCGCGCAGCGGCTCGATCCGCCCTGCGGTCTGCCACTCCAGCCAACGCGGCTGCAGTCGCCCGCGTTCGCGCAGGGCCTGCTGAAACTGCGCCAGCCGACCCTGCGCCTGCGCGGCCAAGGCCACTGCCACGGGCATTCGCGTAGCGCAGGCCTCCGACAGCAGGTTCACCGAATCGGGCGACACCACCACCCGGTTGGCCCAGCCGAGCAACCCGGCATACGGATTGACCCCGTCGCCGCCATCGCCCCAGATCACGTGCGGCAGATCGGCGAACGCACTGCGCAGCGCGCCCACCAACGCCGGTGGCGTGCGCCGCGAGGTGGTCGCCAGCAGGCTGCCGCTTTCGGCACGCAGTTGCGCGGCCACCTGCTGGAACACCTGCACCATGTCCGGCTCGTGCCACGGCGCGTGCGGGGTAGGGCCGCCCACCAGCAGCGCGGTGCGCGGGCCGGGCAGGGCACCGAACGCGGCAAATGCGGCACGCCCGCAGGCCAGCCAGTCGTCGTTGACCGGGTTGAGGCTGCCCAGCAGGGTCAGCACGTTCTCGCCGCGCAGGGTGTCGTGCTCGGGCACCACCAGCAGGTCCCAATGGCGCGCGCCGATGCGCGGGTCCAGGATCTGCACCACCTTGCTGCCGCGTCGGTGCAGCTCGCGCAGCGCCCCGGCCGCCTGGCGGCCACAGCCGATGGCCAGCTCCGGCGGGGCGGCGGCCAGTGCCGCAAAGGCATCGCCATAGCCGTGTGCGGCGCCCGGCAATGCGCGCGGCGCCAGCCAGCGCCACGGCGCGCGCGGGGCCAGGACCAGCGGGTGATGCGCCCCCAGTTTCAACGCAGACGCCAGCGCCACGGCCTGCCGCACATTGCCGGCACGGCCGTCAGTGATCGTCCAGGGCGGACTCCATCGTTTCACGTATGGCATTAATTCGTTTCAGTCAGGCTGGGTGTTGCAACTGTCGCGACACTCTACACTGCCAGCCTTCGCCGATCGCGCCGTTGCCCGTCACCGGTGGCGATGCCGCCACGGTTCCCCTTTCAACAGGAGGCTTCATGTCCAACGTACTCAACGATGCTGCGCTCGACCAGTTGTTCCGTACCGCCCGCACCCAGAACGCCTTCCTCGACAAGCCGGTGGAAGAAAGCCAGCTCAAGGCGCTGTACGAACTGCTGAAGTGGGGCCCCACCGCCGCCAATGGCAGCCCGGCGCGCTTCGTATTCGTGACCTCCCCCGACGCCAAGGCCAAGCTGGCCCCGGCGTTGTCCGAAGGCAACCATGACAAGACCCTGGCCGCCCCGGTCACGGTGATCGTCGCCTTCGACGAAGACTTCCACGAAAAGCTGCCCTACCTGTTCCCGCATGCCGACGCCAAGTCCTGGTTCGACGGCCCGCGCGAAGGTCGCACCGAGTCGGCGTTCCGCAACGGCAGCCTGCAGGGCGCCTACCTGATCCTGGCCGCCCGCGCGCTGGGCCTGGATGCCGGCCCGATGTCCGGCTTTGACAATGCCAAGGTCGACGAAGCCTTCTTCAAGGGCACCGCGATCAAGTCGAATTTCCTCGTCAATCTGGGGTACGGTGACCCTTCGGGCCTGTTCCCGCGGCTGCCTCGCCTGAGCTTCGACGAAGCGGCCCGCATCGAATAAGCGTTCCCGCCGGACCCTGGCCCGTCCGCGCGGACGGGCTGTTTGCCTCACCTTCTTCTTTTCCCTTCGCTTTCGAGAGAGACCTGACATGACCATGACCCGCAAACTGCTGTTGCCGCTGGCCCTGACCCTGGCCATCGCCGCCTGCTCCAAGCCGGCCGACGACGCCGCCGCCCCGGCCGCCGATGCCGCTGCTGCCCCGGCCGCTGCCGCCACCACCACCACCCCGGCTGCCGATGCCGCCGCGGCTGCCCCGGCTGCCGCTGCCATCCAGATCGCCTCGGGCACCTACAAGCTCGACCCGTCGCACACCGACGTGCTGGTCCAGTGGAGCCACTTCGGCTTCTCGCACCCGACCG
Organism: Stenotrophomonas sp. Ste86; assembly: GCF_024519465.1. GTDB lineage: Bacteria > Pseudomonadota > Gammaproteobacteria > Xanthomonadales > Xanthomonadaceae > Stenotrophomonas. The sequence goes on from NZ_JALJRW010000012.1 coordinate 64,933, forward strand.
CCCACTTCGGCGCCGCCGAAGGCACCCTGGTGTACGACGCGGCCGACGTGACCAAGTCCACCGTGGAAGTGAAGCTGCCGCTGAGCGGCCTCAACAGCTTCACTGCCAAGTTCGACGAGCACCTCAAGAGCGCCGATTTCTTCGACGCCGCCAAGTTCCCGGCCGCCACCTTCAAGAGCACCAAGGTTGAAGCCAACGGCACCAACAAGCTCACCGTCACGGGCGATCTGACCATCAAGGACGTCACCAAGCCGGTGACCCTGGATGTCACCATCAACGGCGGCGGCGAGCACCCGATGGCCAAGGTCCCGGCCGCCGGCTTCGATGCCACCACCACCATCAAGCGCAGCGATTTCGGCGTCGGCGCGTATGCCCCGAACGTCAGCGACGAAGTGAACATCCGCATCACCACCGAAGCCACCGGCGAAAAGCCGGCTGCGTAATCGGTCGCTGATGTAGAAACAGCAGAAAGCCCGCCGAAAGGCGGGTTTTTTGTTTGTGCGCAACGGGTCCAACGTGTCGTCGGCGTCGGCGTCGGCGTCATGCGCGTGCCCTGGCCGCCGCGCCCGGCCCCGTACTCGACGACCCGGGCCCCAACCCCGTGTTCGAGGACCATACCCGCCCGGTAGAGCCACGTCATCCGTGGCTGCTCTCCGCGCGCACCGTCCGCCTCACGGCAGCCACGCATGGCGTGGCTCTACCGGGGGCACACCGTTTGCCTCGCGTCAGCCACGCATGGCGTGGCTCTACCGGGTGCACACCGTTTGCCTCACGTCAGCCACGCATGGCGTGGCTCTACCGGATGCACACCGTCTGCCTTGCGCCAGCCACGCATGGCGTGGCTCTACCGGGTGCACACCGTCTGCCTCACGTCAGCCACGCATGGCGTGGCTCTACCTCGCGTATCTGCATCTCGTACACTTCCTCGCTTCGCGCGCCCCCGCGCAAAGGAGCACCCCGTGCAAGACGCACAGTATTGGATGATGGAATTCTGGACCGGCCTCAGCCTGCTCGACCTGATCGGCGGCACCGTGCTCGGTGCGCTGATCGGCCTGCTGCTCGGCATCGCCACCTGGCTGGCCATGTACCGCCGCGGCTGGCTGGCGCGCCGTAACCGCTGGCACCACTGGACCGTGGCCACCTACGTGGTGGTGCTGCCACTACTGTTCGGTTTCACCGGCCTGCAACTGGGCTTTACCGCAGGCGCGCAGCGCGCGCTGTACAAGCAGATCGACCACTTCCAGCCGCACCTGCAGACGCTGGTTGCCAGCTGGCTGGTCGATTTCGAACAGTCCCTCGACGATCCCGCATTGGCCACGCTCATGCGCAGCGATGCCACCGTGCACGAGGCAACCCGCCAGGTGGTGGACGAGTACCTGGCCGACCACCCGCTCCCCGGGGCCGGCTACCTGCAGGGCGAGGGCACGATCCAGCGCTGGACCCGCCGCGGTGTCGGCCATGTGCGCAGCGCGTTGATGTCGCAGTGGGTGGAAGACAGCCTCTCCAGTGAAGCGGCCGGCTACAGCGGCGTGGACAAAAAGGTCTTCCGCGAAGCGCTCGGCATGCGCATGAACGAACTGCTGCACACCCAGGGCGCGATCCGCCTGCTCAAGGCGCAGCTCACCAGCCTGATGCCCGGTATCTACCTCGGCTTGCTGCTGCCGCTGTTGATCGTCATGGCGCTGGTGCTGCTGGAAATCGGGCTGGCCCGGCGATACGGCTGGCGCCGCACCCCCGTAGAGCCGACCGTTGGTAGGCTGCACTCCGAACCGGCTGCGTGAACCGCAACGTCAACGGCAGCCGACCAACGGTCGGCTCTACGGGGGTCGGACGTCGCGTAGAGCCGACCGTTGGTCGGCTGCTCTCCGAAACCGGCTGCGTGAACCGCAACGTCAGCCGCAACGTCAACGGCAGCCGACCAACGGTCGGCTCTACGGGGTCGGACGTCGCGTAGAGCCGACCGTTGGTCGGCTGCTCTCCGCACCGGCTGCGTGAGCCGCAACGTCAACCGCAACGTCAACGGCAGCCGACCAACGGTCGGCTCTACGGGTCAGCCTGCGGCAACCGTCGCTGCCACCTTGCCCAACCACCCGGTAGCAAAGTCCGTCGGCAGCCGCCGCGTCGGCGCGGTCAACCCGCTGTCACGCAGAAACGCATGCGTGGCCTGCGCAAAGCCCTGCCGCGCGATCAGCGCCGCCTGTTTTACCGCCGCCTGCTGCTTGCGCAGCTGCACGATCTGCAGGCTCGGCTTACCCGGCGCGGCAAACTTCTGGTAACGGCGCAGCTCATCGGCCACCAGGGCGATATCCGCGTTGGCCTGCAGCAGCGCCAGCTGCGCCTGTGCCAGCGGCACCAACGCCGTGCGCAGCGGTGCGACATTGCCGCCCACCGAAGGCGCCACCGCGTTCAAGGCCGTATCCAATGCGGGGTCGGCGCGCTCGGCGCGGTCGATCAGGTCGGTCAGTGCCGAAGAAGAAACTGCTTGCATGGAAAAGCACCGGCCCAAAACGCGATTGTCGCATCCGCAGCCGGTGCCCGTCGCGGGCTCAGTCGCCGTCGTGCTCGTCGGCGTGGGCCTTCCAGTAGCCGGTCGAGCGGATCCAGTCCTTGGGCACGCCCAGATGCCCCTCGATGTACTTGCGCATCATCCGCGCCCGGCGCGACTCGGTGGCGATCCAGTAGAACGTATCGCCCTCCGGTTCCTCGAAATCGGTCAGCACATCCTCCAGCAGGGTGCTGCTCACCGCGTCGAAGCCGTTGCGCTCCAGCCACGACACCCGGATCCGATCGTCCTCGGGCAGCTCCTGACGGTCGGCCGACTCGGGGATTTCGATATACACATCAGCCTGCGCGCCGTCCGGCAGCGTCTCCAGCCAGCGGCCAATCGCCGGCAGCGCGGTCTCATCGCCGATCAGCACATAGGTATCGAAGTCTGGCGCCGTCACGTGCGAGCCGCGCGGGCCGCCCACGGCAATCGCGTCGCCCGGCTGCGCGTTGGCCGCCCAGCTCGAGGCCACGCCATGCCCGTGCAGGACGAAATCCAGCGCCAGCTCACCGGTGTCCAGGTCCCACCAGCGCGGGGTGTAATCGCGCGACGGCGAGGGCGTCTGCCCGTCCGGGTAGCGCGGGCCGTCGGCGGTCATCGTCGGCACCACGAACTGCCCCTCCGCATTGGGGAAGAACAGCTTCACGTGGTCGTCCGGCGACAGCGACACAAAGCCTTCCAGTGCCGGCCCGCCCACGATCACCCGACGCATGCACGGGCTGATCTCCTCGGTGCGCAGCACCTGCAGGGGGCGGAACTTCACGGTATGACGTACCAGCTTGTTTTCATGCAAAGCCATGGGGAACACCTGTCAGCAAATGCGCCGCAGTGCGGCGTAGGGGGAAGACCTGGCTGGCCGGGGCTGGCTGGGTCGAATGCATTGAAAAAACGGGGGAGGGCATCTCAGCGTCCTTGCCCACGGATCACCGCGGCCGCCTCGCGCAGCGCCTGCGCCACGCTGGCCGCGTTGTCCTCGTTCCAGCGGCCGTGGCACAGGGCCAGCGCATGCTTCAACTCACGCAGGCCATCGCGCACGCTCGGCGGCAAATTGGCCTTGGTGATCGTGCGCGCGCTGGCCCGCACCCGCTGCAGCGCCGCGTCCACCTCCTCGCGCTGCGCGGCCAGCTCGGCCAGGCCCAGCGCACTGAGCTGGTAGCGCTTGCGCCCACCGTCCTCGACCGCGCCCACCCAACCGGCCGCCTCGAACTGCGCCAGCACCGGGTAGATCGAGCCCGCACTGGGCGTGTACACCCGCACGAACATGTCGCTGATCAGCTGGATCAGCTCATAGCCATGCCGCGGCTGCTCACCCAGCAGCGCCAACACCAGCAGCCGCAGATCGCCGCGGCTGAGGGGCCGGGCGGTCAACGGACGGGCAGGGCGGTCGAGGTCACGCGGAGCAGTCATTTCGATATATCGAATGAAGTGACGGAACGATATATCGAAATCATGACCACATCCACCCTCGGAGACAACACGGCAGGGATGCGTTCAGGTCCATAGACCCAGGTGGAATGGCCCGGCTAACTGCCCAACCCAACCCGTGCGCCTCCATCACGCGATCCACTCGTCACCGGCTAGCGCCCACGCCACCAAGCACCCGATCCTCACTGCGGCGTAAACCCGTGATCGCGCGACGCACGCGTAACGGCGAGACCCGTCAGAAATCACGCGACCCACCCACGACTCCGCGCCTCACCCGTAAACCGCGCGTTTCCCCCCGCGATCACGCGACCCACCCGTAACCGCGCGTTCCCCCGCGATCACGCGACCCACCCGTAACCGCGCGTTCCCCCCGCGATCACGCGACCCACCCGTTACCGCGCGTTCCCCCCGCGATCACGCGACCCACCCGTTACCGCGCGTTGCCCCCGCGATCCGCGACCCACCCGTAACCGCGCATTGTCCCCACGATCACGCGACCCACCCACGACCACGCGACCAACCCGGTAGAGCCGGGCCATGCCCGGCTGGCCGCGCGCAGCGCGGCCCTTCCGAAGGCCAACCCACCTCCGCCACCGCGACGCTGCGTACCCGGCATGGAACAGTCCCCACCACACTCCCCCACAACCACCATGTTCCACACCAATCCCACCACGCCAATCACTCACCCCACAAACGCCCCACACGCCCGCACTGTCCCCCTTCAACACCCCACCCATCGCACAAACCCAGCCAAAACCCCGCGTGGAACCACCGCCCCACACCCACCAACCTGTCCCCCCACTGTCCCAAAGACAGCCCCATCCCCCTCCATACGCACCCGTAGCGAAGTAAGCAAACCCCTTGGTGCGCTACACTTTGCGGCTAGAAATCTAAAACAGTCGCGCGCGTGCGTGCGGTCATGGGAGCGCAAATGAACTGGTTGAACGAGGTGCTGAACAACGACCCGAATCCTGTGGAAACCCAGGAATGGATCGAGTCGCTGAAGGCCGTAATTGATGTCGAGGGCCCTGAGCGCGCGCATCAACTGTTGGAAGGCATGGTGGAGCTGACCCGTCGTTCGGGCGCGTACCTGCCGTTCTCTCCCACCACCGAGTACGTGAACACCATCGCGCCGACCCTGGAGGCCAAGAGCCCGGGCAACGCCGAACTGGAATGGCGCATTCGTTCCATCATCCGCTGGAACGCGATGGCCACCGTCGTGCGCGCCAACCGCAAGCCCGGCGACCTGGGCGGCCACATCGCCTCCTTCGCCTCCGGCGCCACGCTGTATGACGTGGGCTTCAACCACTTCTGGCGCGCCCCCAGCGACAACCATCCCGGCGATCTGCTCTTCATCCAGGGCCACAGCGCCCCGGGCATCTATGCGCGCTCCTTCCTGGAAGGCCGCATCGACGAGCAGCAGCTGGACAAGTTCCGCATGGAAGTCGACGGTGGCGGCCTGTCCAGCTACCCGCATCCGTGGCTGATGCCCGATTACTGGCAGACCCCCACCGTGTCGATGGGCCTGGGCCCGCTCGCCGCCATCTACCAGGCGCAGTTCCTGCGTTACCTGGAAAACCGTGGCCTGATCGAAAAGTCCGACCGCAAGGTGTGGTGCTTCATCGGCGACGGCGAGAGCGACGAGCCGGAAACCCTCGGCGCCATCGCCCTGGCCGGCCGTGAAGGACTGGACAACCTGATCTTCGTGGTCAACTGCAACCTGCAGCGCCTCGACGGCCCGGTGCGCGGCAACGGCAAGATCATCCAGGAACTGGAAGGCGTGTTCCGTGGCGGCGGCTGGAATGTCATCAAGCTGCTGTGGGGCGGTTACTGGGATGCCCTGCTGGCCAAGGACACCAACGGCGTCCTGCGCAAGCTGATGATGGAAACCGTCGACGGCGAGTACCAGAACTGCAAGGCCTTCGGCGGCGCGTACACGCGCGAGCATTTCTTCGGCAAGTACCCGGAAACCGCAGCCATGGTCGCCGGCCTGTCCGACGACGACATCTGGCGCCTCAACCGTGGTGGCCACGACCCGCACAAGGTGTATGCCGCCTACCACGAAGCCGTGAACACCAAGGGCATGCCCACTGTGATCCTGGCCAAGACGGTCAAGGGCTACGGCATGGGCAGCGCGGGCGAAGCACTGAACCCGACCCACCAGACCAAGAAGCTGGACGACGACGCCGTCCGCCACTTCCGCGACCGCTTCAACATCCCGGTGACCGACGCCCAGCTGGCCGACGGCCAGGTGCCGTTCTACCACCCGGGCCCGGATTCGCCGGAAGTGAAGTACCTGCAGGAACGCCGCGCCGCCCTGGGTGGTTACCTGCCGCAGCGCCGTCGCAAGGCCACCAAGAGCTTCAACGCACCCAAGCTGGAAAGCTACGAGCGCCTGCTCAAGAGCAGCGGCGAGCGCAGCTACTCCACCACCATGGCCTTCGTGCAGAGCCTCAACATCACCCTGCGCGACAAGGAACTGGGCCCGCACATCGTGCCGATCGTGGCCGACGAAGCCCGTACCTTCGGCATGGAAGGCCTGTTCCGCCAGATCGGCATCTACGCGCCCTTCGGCCAGAAGTACAAGCCGGTCGACGCCGACCAGCTCATGTTCTACCGCGAAGACCAGAGCGGCCAGGTGCTGCAGCAGGGCATCAGCGAGCCGGGCGCCATCGCCTCGTGGATGGCCGCCGGTACCAGCTACTCGGTCAGCAACGTGCCGATGCTGCCGTTCTACATCTACTACTCCATGTTCGGCTTCCAGCGCGTGGGCGATATCGCCTGGCAGGCAGCGGACATGCGTACCCGTGGCTTCCTGCTCGGCGGCACCGCTGGCCGCACCACGCTGAACGGTGAAGGCCTGCAGCACGAAGATGGCCACAGCCATCTGGCCGCCGGTGGCATTCCCAACGTGCGCAGCTATGACCCCACCTTCGGCTTCGAAGTGACGGTCATCCTGCAGCACGGCACCAAGGCCATGATGGAAGATCAGATTGATGAGTACTACTACATCACCCTGATGAACGAAAACTACACCCACCCGGAAATGCCGGAAGGTGCGGCCGAAGGCATCGTCAAGGGCATGTACCTGCTCACCGACGCCGGCAAGCCGAAGAAGAACGAGCTGCGCGTGCAGCTGCTGGGTTCGGGCACCATCCTGCGCGAAGCCATTGCCGCGGCCGAGCTGCTGGAGAAGGACTTCGGCGTCACCGCCGACATCTGGAGCTGCCCGAGCTTCAACGAACTGCGTCGCGATGGATTCGATGCAGAGCGTTACAACCGCTTCCACCCGGAAGGCGAGCAGCGCAAGGCCTACGTGACCGAGCTTCTGGAAGGCCGCCAGGGCCCGGCGATCGCCGCCACCGACTACGTGCGCGCCTACGCGGACCAGATCCGCGCGTTCGTGCCGATGGGCTTCACCGTGCTGGGCACCGATGGTTTCGGCCGCTCGGATACCCGTGCGAACCTGCGTCGCTTCTTCGAGGTTGACCGGTACTACATCGCGCATGCCGCGATCGCGGCGCTGGCCAAGGAAGGGAAGATGACGGGTAAGGATGTGGCTCGGGCGATCAAGCAGTACAAGATTGATCCTGAGAAGGCTAATCCTGTCGGGGTTTGATTTTGGCTGCTGTAAGGGCTTAGATAGAGCGTCCATTGGACGCTCTATCTTTTTGGAAGACACAAGGAAGTGAATCAATGCACTTGGAATGCCTTGGCACAACTGGGTTGACCCTATTTACCTCCGAGGGGCATGAAATCGAGGTATGGGAACTGGCAGCCCCGAGCGCCGAGCAGCTGAGTTCTTGGGCACGGAGCTTTCGTCAGAACTACTGCCTTGATGAAGATGTGGACAGATTGAGGGCGGGCACGGGGCTCTCGAGAGCTGATTACCTCATCAATCTCGTATTCCCCGACGAGAGCATGAAGCCGGGCCCCTCCATTCGCGCTGGTGATTTCGCTGAGCTTCTAATATCTGATTATGTTGAGATGCTTGGATATTGGGTTCCCCGAGGAAAGTATGCGGAGAAGGCATCAAGAAATGAGTCCGTAAAAGGCATTGATATATTGGGATTCAGGCATCAGGGGGTAGCTCCTGACCCGGAAGATGCCCTCCTTGCATTCGAAGTTAAAGCGCAGCTGACGGGGGTTGAATACGCCGGGAAACTACAAGTGGCGATTGATGACTCATCGAAAGACTTCTATTTGCGGCGTGGTACGACGCTGAACGCGCTGAAAAGAAGGTTAATAGATAGAAGTAGGTTTGACGAAGCTGATGCTGTATCTAGGTTTCAGAATCCAACGGATAATCCCTATCGGTATAAGTCGGGTGCCGCGCTAGTCGTGACCGGGACGGCGTATGACCAAGTTGGAATATCGCTATCTAGCGTGATGCATCACAACAATAAGCAGGATATTTCGCTGCTAGTGGTCAAGGGTGAGAACTTGATGGACCTTGTTCATCACCTCTATAGGGCGGCTGCGAATGAAGCCTGAAGCGATGAGTGAGGGGTTGCTTGCCAATACGCGGATCCTCGGTAAATTGCAGGATATTGGAATGCCGGATGAGGCAAAACTCTTTCAATCTGAGTTCATGCCCGATCCACTCCTCGTGCTTGCAATTGGCGCCTTGGGGGATGCAGCCGCTTCCGTTAATGCTGGTGTCTTCTCAGTAGAAGCGGCCAGAATGGACGCCTTGGAATTTGCTGCCAAGTTCTTTGACTCATATTTGGAAGCAAAGCTGCATGGCGATCTATTCTTGGACATATCCGTCCTTGCGTCGGCATCCTATCTGATTGCTCAGCGGCCAGGAAGCAGCCTCGTCCTCATTAAGCGCATCCAAGATTTGCCTTCGGCTCGACCTGTAATGAGGCTTCTTATATGGGTGCTGCGAGGAGAGTGGCAAAGTGTTCTGCATGCGCCGGAGCTCACGCACGATCTTCTTGAGCAGGAATTAGTTGAAGTCCACTCAGGCATCACAGCGTTCTTTCTTAGAGGGCGTGGCGATCAACACGTGGAATCCTCCCTAAGCAATCTGAGAGCCCGCTCGTACGCAATAGTCGACGACTACGACCTGTTGCTGGTTGACCTGTTGTGCGCTTGCGTGAGAATTCGTGTACACAATTCGACTTGGCGTCAGTTGCCTCTTCTTGCCGGAAGCGGTCGAGCTTCATGGCAGTCCTATCTCGAAAGTCCTCTTGCGCCAAAGGAGCTTTGGCCCTCGCAGATCAAGATCGGTCAAGCAGGCATGTTCTCGGGTAAGTCTGGTGTCGTGCAGATGCCCACGAGTGCGGGAAAGACTAAGGCAATCGAGCTGATTATTCGATCAGCATTTATTGCCAAGCGCACCAGTTCTGTCGTCATCATCGCGCCTTTCCGTGCGCTGTGTCGAGAAATTGCGGCGGCGATGCGAGAATCATTCGCGGACATCGATGTTGCGATTAATGAAGCTACTGATGCGCCGCAAATCGACTTTGTCGAGAGCTTGCAGATGAAGGTCGCATCTAGCATCTTGGTCGTGACGCCTGAAAAGTACCTCTACATGCTCAGGAATTCCCCGGAGGCGATGCCTGATGCGGGTCTTGTTGTATATGACGAGGGTCACCAATTCGATTCGGGCGCGCGTGGAGTGACGTATGAGCTGCTTGTTACGGAAATCAAATCTCTAGTCTCAAAGCAGGCCCAAGTGGTCCTTGTGTCCGCCGTGATCAAGAATGCTCACAGTCTTGCCGCTTGGCTCATCGGTCCAGATGCCGTAATCGTAGACGGGGCGGGCATTTCGCCAACCGACAGAGTGATCGCATTTGCTACGTGGCTTGAGGAGCAAGGAGGGCTTGAATTCTTCGACGTGGGACGAGACGAGGCCAAGCCTTTTGATGTTCCTGGAGTAATTCGTAGCTCCGTACTGAAAGTTAGAGCAAGAGAGCGAAAGATAAAGCTCTTTCCTGACAAGGACGGGGGTAGTGACGTTGCGCTCTACCTTGCGTTACGACTCGTCGCGAGCGGAGCAGTCGCCATCTTCTGTGGGAAGAAAGATTCAGCAGAAAAGATTGCCGAGCGCCTTCTCGAAGTATATGCAAGAGGGTTTTCGCTTCCCGACCCAGGCAGTTTTTCCGATCCTAACGAGATCGCGGCAATCAGCCTTCTGGCATCCAAGCATTTTGGGGCAGATTCCATTGAGGCTAGGTCAGCTCACTTAGGAATGCTTCTACACCACTCGGGAGTTCCAGAAGGACTCAGGCTGGCTTCCGAACACGCAGTTAGGCGCGGCCTTGTGAAGATGGTGGTTTGCACGTCTACGCTGGCGCAAGGCGTAAATTTGCCAATTCGCTACCTGATCGTCTCTTCGATCTTCCAAGGCGAGGCAAGGATGCGGACGAGAGACTTCCAGAATCTTATGGGAAGAGCTGGGCGATCAGGCATGCACACGGAGGGCACTATCGTCTTCCCTGATACTCAGGTTTATGACAACCGCTCTGAGGAGCCGTGGAAACTTAAGCGATCATTCGACCTGATAGATCCCGCTAAATCAGAAGAGCTTGGGAGTTCTCTGCGTACAATCGTGGAGGGTATTCGCGCAACTTATGCCATGATCGATGTGACGTCTTCCGCATACTTCTCCGCTTTGCTCGAGCAGGACGGGGCGAATGCTTGGGTCGAAGATTTTGCGGCCAAACACAAGCGCGCCGGGCTCGATGTTCGGGTCGTTTCGCAAGAGTTGGAGGGTAGGCGGGCGCTTCTTGCGTCCTTGCAAAGTTACTTGATGGCGAACGGACTTGCAGAGGACAGCGCATCACTTGTCGATCGTGCGAGTCAACTGGCATCGAAGACTTTGGCCTATTTCACTGCCAACGATAGCGAGAAGAGTTCACTGATTGAACTTTTTGAGGCTGTCGCCTTGGATATTGAGCGTAATGTCGGTGGTGCTGAAGATCAATTGATGTTGTCGCGCACCTTGCTCGGTACAGTTGATGCAATATTCGTTCGGGAATGGGTCGAGGCTGGGATCGAATCTTTACGGGAATGCAGGTCCGATGAGCAGTTTCTAAGGCTACTTTGGCCGCTGTTTAAGAGTACATGCAACAGCAAGTTGCTAAAAATTGCTAAGCCAGACAACGTGATGCTTCATCTAGCAGAGAAATGGGTAGAAGGGGCGAGCTATGAAGATCTGATCGCGATAGGTGCCCAGGCGACCAGGCCATGGGGAACACAGAAGAGAAAAATTACCAAGCCAGCAGTGATGGCTTTCATCGAGGGCGCGCTCTCATATGAGTGTGTATTAGTCACAGGCGCGGTGAGGACGCTTCTCGATAAAATGGGCGCTGAAGAGGATGCGCTCCGAGCACTGGACGTATTTCAAAAGCGCTTAAAGTACGGACTTCCGGACATGCTCTCTATCTCAATCTATGAGGCTGGATATTCCGATAGAGTCGTTTCGCTGTCTATTTCCTCTGTGCTTCGCGAGAAGGGGTATCCCCTAGATACATTTAATCGTGCGCTCGTTAACAGTTCCAATATTCGAGAGGCCATTGAGGATTATCCCTCTTACTTTAGAAGCGTAAGTATTAACAGGACTTGAGATGCAATTGCCTGGTCTCAAGCGCGTCTCGCCTGATCATCGGATTGCCTTTCGCTAAGAGCAGAATTTGGCTATGGACTGTACCAAGTGGACGGTTTTTGGACGCCTGACGAACGCAGGAGATCGTAGGGCTTGGCTGCTCCAGCGGCCTCGGGATCGAAGGTGCTCAATTTCCTTTCCAGTTTTCTGGAGCCCAACCCGCGCTAGCTTGGTTTGCTGCGCGTCGAAATGGTGAGACTAGGTATCCCTATGCCGTAGATGGTGCTACGCGGTCAAACATCATGTCTAGTCTCGGATCCAAGAACACGAAGCCGGAATGGCGGGTGATGAGTTAGTTGCGCGGACGGATCTTTATCTGTACTACGCGTCGCCACGACCCTCTTGGAGAGCCTGATCTGGCCATCGCGGATCATCACGATGTCTCCGTCGTACACACTTCTGACACGGGCGTTTCGGTCTCATGTTCCTAGATCAGCGCGCACTCTCAACCCGGCTGCTAGTTAGGGCGGTGCGTCGGGTGATCTATGACTAAGAGGAGAAGGCCATGGACATCGTGTCCAGAGAGAAGCGCGCTCTCATGATGTCGGGTATAAAAGGGAAGAACACCAAGCCCGAGCTTATTGTCAGGAAGTACCTACACGCTTGCGGACTTCGCTATCGGCTTCATGACAAGAAACTTGTAGGGTCGCCGGACCTTGTGTTCACGCGTCACAACGTAGTCGTCTTTGTCCATGGTTGTTTCTGGCATCGCCACCGCGACTGCCGATACGCAACAACACCTGGTACGAGGCGTGAGTTCTGGATCAGCAAGCTTGAAAAAAATCGTACCCGCGACGAGGCGTCACAACGAGCATTGTTGATGAGGGGATGGCGAGTCGCGGTGGTATGGGAGTGTGCCCTGCGCCGCTCAAGTGAGACGACGCTGGCTGCGCTTCACGACTTCGTGCTGTCAGATAGATCGTTCCACGAATTCTCCTCTGATCAAGATCCCAGTGCCGAATAGACAACATCAGCAATCTGTCTTGCCATCCACGGCGGCACTGCATTGCCTACTTGACGGAACTGAGCGCCCCGAGATCCCTCGAAGAAATAGTTGTCGGGGAAGGTCTGAAGACGCGCCGCTTCCCGAACAGATAGGCTCCTTAATTGCGCAGGATCAGGGTGGATAAAATAGTGCCCATCCTTCGAAAGATGGCTGGTTACAGTGGAGCTGGGGTGTTCCCACGCCTGGACTTTAAATCGATCGACAAATTTGCCGCTGGTCCAATTCTCATGATTGGGATGCATCGCCTCGGGGAACTCTGAAGATCCTCGAGGGGCGCGACCATGGATCTTGGTAAATGCGGACGCATAGCCATAACGGACCAAGTCCATCCACATGTGTGGGCGGACCTCATGATTGAGGATGTGCCCAAGTCGCTGGTCCAGAAGCCAAGACTTCAGATGTTCAGGCACACTGTCTGCCGACGCTGCTTTGGGCATGGACCTCCCGCCCGGACCGGCATCTGAGCTCGCCACAAGCTTCGCCTGGTCCTTGAGCTCCCGACTGACCTTCGCATCGTCCGAAAGCTCGGCCGCATGCCGTAGCACTTCACGTGCGGCGGCAGGCCAATCATCGAACTCGACATTGGTGATCCCGCTTCGGAGCTTTGGCATGCCGGCCAGAACATCCCCGACGCCGTACTGGCCCGCAGCGCGCCGAATCTGGCGTACCGAACCGATCTCGACATCCTCACGAACACCGAAAAGGACAACACGGTGACGCGCTTGAGGAACCCCGAGCTCTTCGGCCCTCAGGATGTAACGGCGCCCGTCCTCATCATCAAATAGTCCATTTTGCTCCTCAACGAGCGGCAGTATTTTGTACTTCGGCCCATTCCGTCCGCCTGGAGCACGGAGATCTTCCAGAATGCGCGGGAACATGAGCTCCCCGCCCACCTTCGACGACAGTATGCCCTTTACGTTCTCCATTACGAACGCAGCAGGCGAGTAGTTCCTCAGAATTTTCAGGTAGTGCTTGTACAGGAAGTGCCTGGGGTCCTCCTCCGCCTTGTAGCCCACAACGCCGCGATTTCGGGCGCGCCCTACCAGGGAGTAGGCTTGGCAGGGAGGTCCGCCTATAAGGACCCAAGGATCGCCCTCTGCCGCAACCTCGCGGATACGGGCATGCAGCTCCTTGTCATCGGCCGGCTCGCCCAGTTTCAGCTGTCGTGCTTCGTGGCCGGCAGCCGCCCACTGACTCTCAGTCGCATCCGTCCACGGCGCTGCGGCTCGACCGGCAACGTAGTCGTAGTAGCTAGTAGGCGCCTTCCCCGGAGCGAACTGCCTGTAGAAGGCGCGCAGACGGAGAGTTTTGGCCGCATTCACTTCCATCTCTGCCGAGATGGCGATCTTGAACGGTTGATGCCTGGCGTTTCGAGGTGCCGTGTAGGCAGAAAATCCTTCGCCCAAGCCACCTGGGCCAGCGAAGATGTCGACTACTGGGATGTGCATGCCTGACTTCACAAGAATGAGCAGGGCGCCCATGCGCCCTGGAGCGGCGCCAGGATCGCACGCTCGGGGCCGCAATTCAACCAAAACTAGCTGGCAGGGGAGGATAGGCCAGCTGCTTCCGAAAACACCAATCCAACCGCAGCAGTCAGCTCATCTTCATCCAAAATACTCAGCTCGAAAACCTGATACCCCAGGCGCAGAATCTTGATCGCGTGCCGCATCACGCCTTCCATCGCCGCCTTGCCCACGGCACTACTCGACAAGATCCACTGGCGTGCAATCGCTTGCGCAAGAATGGGGTTGCCCCCTATTGATGGACGTTCAAAGATGGCGACATGCGCGTCCTCGGTGAGTGCTCTCAGCAGCCTCCATCGGTCTACGCCCGCGTCCTCACCAAGGTCGAGCGCCCGCGAGCGCATGTGAAGGCGCTGGAGCGTGTTACGAGCGCCTCCGTGGAAGCGATCCTCAGTAGCACTGGGAAAACGCCAGCGAGCCACATCAGGGAGGAGTGCCGTGGTCAGGTATGCCCAGACGTCATCTCTCAGCCCCTCCGCGCCGGATAGCTCCTGCACAGCAGCGAGCGCAATAGCTGCATCGCGATCAAACTTCGCTCTGACCGTTAGGCCCGATGAAGAAGGAAATCCACATTCGATAGCCACAGCGCGTATCAAGTCGGCGATCGTAGGCGACGCACGCTGAGCACGGACACCGCCGCTTGCAGCATAGCTTGTGAAAGACGCATGTTCGTTCAAGTAGGCTAAGGCGTCTTCGGACACGAACTCTGGGCTCAAGTCCCTCAAAACGCTGTTAACTCCAACCCGGGACAGTCGCGGTAGTAGATCAACGCTCGTCAAGATCTGTCTCCCATATCCGCCACCGCAATCATTGCGGCATTAAACGCCCCTGGGTTGTTGTGGAGCAGCCGGACCAGTGAGGCGACTCCGTTTTCGTCAGGGAACGCCTGGTGAAGCCAGTGCCGCAGGACCCCGCCGACGGATCCTTCCTCGAACAGATCAAAATCAAGCTCATCGGTGTTGTGCAGAAGAACGGTGGAGCACATCTGAGCAGCTACGCCACCCAGAACCGCCTGGACGGTGAGGCGCTCACCCTGCGTGAATCGCTCAAGGAAGAGTTCATCATCGGAGTTCACGTACAGCACCACCTTTGACGAGAAGTCACCGAAGAGATCTTCCGGGCGCCAGTCCACATACCATGGTGCGAACTGATGGGGCTTGTCTGCGAACGCCGCTTGAAAGCTGATGGACGAAACAGGGAATCTCGCATTGCCACCGTCCTCGATGATGACGTCCAATTCCTCGCGCCACAGCCGGGAGCCCTTTGCGACTGGAGAGAGTTCCGACGCCGAGGCAGAGGATTTCAGCAGAATGATGTCCAGACGGGCTATCAACTGTGCCGAGAGGGACTGTCCTGGAACGAGAACCTCGAACAAGGCCGACGTCGAATCCTTCGAGAGCCGATGGCTGGCAATATTCCGAACCAATCGAGGAAGGTGACCTTGACCAGTACCGATACTCAACTGCGCGAGCGCCAACCAGTCCCCGTCTCCAAAACCAATGCCCGCTGATGCAGCCTCCCAGTCGACAGTGACGCTGCCGCTCAAGGTCAGGTCCCTGGCGTAGTCCCAGTCCTCCAGAATCTCCGTTGCCGGGAACAGCGGCAAGCCCACGTCCCCAATATGCCATCCGGTAAATTCGATGGCTTCATCAGGTATGCGAAGGAAAGGGTAAGCGATTCGGCTCATGACTCAACTCCTTCCAGGATGCGAGCCCCAGCCGTAATAGCGGCACCTTCGACAAGTCTGATCGATGCGGTGATCTGACCCTCCAGAAGGCCCACTGCAAGCGCATTGTCAGCGGTCATCAATCCATGGGAGGGTAACGCGACGCATTGAACCGTGGGAATCAAGTGGTCTGGCACGCCGACCGCATCGATTCCACCGCCGTCAACGACCAGCTTGGGTTCAATCAACACTGAGATGGGCCCCTTGCTTCCATCGTTAAAAAGATCGGCATGGAAGTTGGCAACGCGGCTGCCATCAGCTGCGATCGAAAGGCCAATCATTTCGAGTGCTGTAACGCGAACGCCCTTCTTCACTGAAGCGGCGATGCGCCCAGGCGCGGTCGGTTTCCCTGCGCCACGCGAGCTGACGGGACCAAGGAACTTTCCCATCTGTCCAGAGGTCGCAGCAAGGCTTGGTCCACCTGCATCGGCAGAGCGTTCAAGTGATCTGACAGGGACAAAGTTATCCGCGTGAATACGCAAATCCCGCATTCCCACGCGCACCATTGTCTGTTGCCTCCCTTTCGGAAGGTTATTTGGAACCCAGTCGTCGTGAGTAGGAGGTTCAGCTTGAGCAAATGCCTCTTCCACCTCTGGGTCTTTGGAGCAGACAAAGACACCCGCCCATTCCAAGGTGGGATCTGGATAGGCACTCCCTCGGATGTACTTGACCACAAGCTCCACCGGCCGCATCACCGCGATGTGGGATGAGTTCACCAAGACATCGGAGCTGCCCGGTGCACAAAGCGGATGGCGAGGCGCGGATAAACCGGGCGCGAACGCAAGGCGGCCAAGGTCCTTGGCTGGACGCTGCGACTTGATCTTGTGAAGGTTGGCGCTTCCAGTACGCACATCCGCCAATGCCCTGCAGAACAGATCAAGTGGAGGGAATGCTTCAGGGCTAGGCATCTCGATCGTTTCGCCGTCGATCTCGATCGTCACATGCAGGCGTCGATCCGCATTCGTCGTCTGTGCCATTCTTGGCCAAAAATTCAGCAGTACACAGGTAACGAGTTCCGGCCCGAGCTTCTCAAGCGAAGAGAAGTCCAACTCTGGATCAAGGATGACAATTGATGTACCGCTGTCTGTCTCGGCCCTAGGGAAGATGCCAAGCGACTTGCTGAGCGCGATGGCGTTCTCATCTGTAGCAGGAGCAATACTGTCACCTTCACCAGACATGCCCCACCAATGACGTCCCGTGAATCGCCTGGGCCCTGGAGTTGAAGAATCAACGTCGAATGCATCACCCAGATGACACGCCATGAAGCGCCTTACCGGCCGGCCAAGCTCAAACGTCTGGCTATCGACAAGGACTAGAGAGCAGGTGCTCATTCCATACAGCGAGCTTTTGCCGTAACCGTACGTACCTCCACCCTGATGGCTATCACGCGCTGCACCAACATTCTTGAGAAAGTTGACGAAGT
This sequence comes from Stenotrophomonas sp. Ste86, assembly GCF_024519465.1. GTDB lineage: Bacteria > Pseudomonadota > Gammaproteobacteria > Xanthomonadales > Xanthomonadaceae > Stenotrophomonas. The sequence goes on from NZ_JALJRW010000012.1 coordinate 82,196, forward strand.
TCGCTCGCTCATCGGGCGCTGGAGGGACATCGGCTTCGGTTGGCCCGGACAGGCCCACAGTGCCAAAGTCCGCGATCTCCAAAACCCAAAGCTCCTCCTTCTCAGTGGAGTTTTGCAGCGCGTCGCGGGACGCAAGCCCTTGTGGGAGAGTCGCGAGGACCACCCCGGTCAGGGCAGCTCGCTCTTCGATGCGAAGTCGCCGGAGCCTGATCCTCGCCTCCGGTGCAAAGCCGGGCAGGGTTGCGTCAATGACGTTCTGAAGACTCTCACGAACAAGAGTTTGTAAAAGATCGAGGTTTGGACGCCCGAGCAGACGCTTGAAACCCTCGCCCGCAAGGTTCCCATTCTTCGAGAACGGCTCGCTATAAAGATTCAAATTCATTCAAAGACGGCCCTCAAGACGTCATCGTGGTGAGCGACCGGCAGCATCTGTTCTACTGCCGCCGACAGATCAACGGTGTACTCGATCTCGCTGATGCCAGGCGGGGTCGAGCCATCTGCGGTGGACGGAAGCATGAGGCGTGGAAAGCGGTCGTTCACCGAGTAAAGGCTCATACCCTCAAAGGAGAACTTGGCCGCGTTCCATTCTGGCGCCAACGGATCATTGCAGCCAAGCGAGGCCAGGCGAGTGAGAAGCATGGTTGAGGGAACACCAACCGCTACGAGTTCGTTGTATAGCGCTGCTACGTGAATGTTGCCTGCCTGAGAGCTCTCCAGCACGACATGAGCCAGCCAAAGTGGGGCATCTGACGGAGGACAGAGCTGCTCAATGCCATGAATACGAATGGTCGTTCGCTGCTTGTAGCCTGTTGATTTGACTTCGAGGGCGCCATGCCTTCCGCGGAAGTCATGGCGTTGCCCCGTAGGTCCGGTCCACGACTCAACAGCGGTCGAGCTTCTCTTGGCACCTTCGAGTAGCATCATCAGCTCGCCAAGGAGTCCGACTAGACTATTCCTGCTAATGCTCTGGTCTTGGCTTTCCGCCAGCAGCGCGCGGTAGTCCTCGATAGTGCTCTTCACTGAATCGACAGGCGAAGTGCCCGCAGCGATACGTGACACCATCTCTGTACAAAGCTCACCGAAAAGCTGATGTAGCCGAGGCTCACGCAGACTGATATCCAAATACACGGAAGCAGCACCGTCCAGGGAGAGGCGGGAGATGCGGACCTCGACGCTAGGCCCGCTCAGCGTACTCACCTGCAGGTTGGCGGTAGAAGATGCTATGGGGACAAGAAGCCGGGGGCTTGCCATCTCTGTAAGGGCGAAGCGGACAGGGCCGAAACCCGTATCCGCGTCGCCGGCGACTGTTGAAACTTCAGCTCGTGTATCTCCGCGACTACGTTCGCGAAGACCCAGCCAGTGCTCATGAGGAGTCTTAGGCATCGGCGTCTTCATGCTCGTTGGAGGCATCGTCCTCCAGCTGATCAGGCGTAGGGACGCTTAGCTCCACGCTGTAGTAGCTGCCGGATTTGTCTCTGTTGCCCGGAAATACAAAGCCGAGGCCGATGAGAGGTCCCCTTGCATCGAGTGGCACACGGCGATCCGTAGCCTTCATGGGTGCGGATAGCTGATCGATCGGATACACAAGCAGCAGCGGGACGTCAGCGCGCAACAGCTTCAATTCATCCCAGCTCGACGAACCCTTCGCTTTGGCTCCAGCAACGTCTTCCAACACGTCGTGCTTGGACATCAGCGCCTTGATGTCGGCATAGTCCGATGGCTCGCGCAGACGAGAACGAATGAACGGTACGATGTCGCCGATCTTGCCAAGCGAGACGGGTTCCGCTTTACCATCCGCGCTCATGATGGCGACGTTCCATGCGGGCATCCGCCCAGCCGATGCATCCAGGTAGCCTAGTAGCAGCTCTTTGTTCAGGTTGAGCTGCTTATCGCACATGCTGTAGCTCACCAGGAACTTGCGGACTACCGCCATGGGCACCTTTGCAAAGACGCGAGGCTTTACCCTCTGATAGCCTTCGCTTACAAGGTGATCAACCAGAGACGAGGCGGCCTGCCAGTTTTTCAGGACTACGTCGCTATCCTTATGATTGAATCGGGTGGTCTGTTCATGCTTCCCATCGAAGCTGATGCTGGTCCTGATTACATGCCTCATCTTGGCTGCAGAGGTGATGGCCAACCCAGGGATTGAGCGAACTTTCACAGCGAAATCCAGGGGGCTTACTTCGGCCGTCCTGTAGACAGAGATCTCTTTTCGGATCTCTTCCTCAACCTGAGCTAGGGCCCGGAAGTTGGATATGAGATCCGTTGTCGTCCAAAGTCTCGGCAAGTCCTCGTAACCCTTTCGGAAGCCAAACCAGCGGCCCATCTGAAGGAGTGTGTCGTATTGCTGAGAGGTTCTCAGGAAGAAGGATACGCAAAGGCCTTCGAGTGTGAGACCGCGAGCAAGGACAGAGCCGCCGACTACAATGTAGGTTCTGGCACCGTTCGTAAAATCGAGACGTTCCAAGCTCTCCCCGTTCTCCACCACGAGTTCTAGCGCATCTAAAACCTCGCCAAGGGCGTCTTTAAGTGACGATTCGAGGTAGTCCGTCGGTGCGTCCGCAGAGAGGGGGCTTCTGACAATCTCTTCAGCAAAAACGTCTCTCAAGAGCTGCCCGGCAGCGCCGCTGACGGACCTGATTTCATCGCTATTCTTCGAAATCCACGCTCGAATCGCCTTGTCCATGTTCTCATGCTGTGCCACATACGCAGACGTATGTACCAGCATCGTCATGTGGTCATTCTGTTGCCCGCGCGTCCTGCGAATGGCGCATGAGATCAGGAACCAGGCGATGGCCTTCTGTAGCTGAAGCGTTACATCCGGCATGAAGGACTTGTGGGCGCCCTTTCCCTTCGGCGTCAGTTTTCCTAGCTCCTCAGGGGGAATCGAGCGGAACATGTCCCGTCCAAAATCTACTTCATCATCATCGGCTGAAGTGTCGGAGCTGCCAAACACCTCAAGTGTGCCGAAATACCCTTTGGGGCGCGGAAGCGCAGTGATGAAGTCCTCGGGGTACAGGTCGTCCAGCTTGTCTGCTCTGTCCGGGAACGGATTGATGAACACGTTGGCGAATGGCGTTGCTGTGTAACCAACGTAAGAGACGCACGGCAAGGCAGCAATCAACCGCCGAATTGCCTCGTTGATGCGCGTCATTTCTTCGTCGTCGGCGCCGGCATTGACGGATGCCTGATCGCACTCATCGTCAATGATCAGCGCCTTGAGCTTCCGCATGATTGGTGGCGGCGTTCTAGTGACAGTCTCGAGCAGCTTGTCGAGCCGCGTCGATTCTTTCTTCATCACCACCAACTGGGCGCCGCCCTTGTGCGGCATGACAAACTGGTCATTGGCAGGTTTGATGAAGTCGCCGGCGTCCTCAGTCGTTGTGTACATCTGCCACAGCGTTCTGTGTCTTTCAACTACATCGCTTTCGATGCGCCTCTGGGTTTGCGCACGAAGCTTGTTCGTCACGCCACCGAGCAAAATTATCAAGTTGTAGCCAGCATCAACGGCCTTTGCGATGACCGCGGTCATGTTTGCCGTCTTGCCTGATTGGACATAGCCGACCACCAGGCCCCGGCATTGGAATGAGTCGTCCGCAGGATTGGCGAGCAGCGATACGATCTCCGACGATGACTCGTCAAGTGACTCGGATGCGTCCTTCCAGTTCTTGACCTCCCGGAGGTAACCCAACAGAGCTGGCCAATGCCTGTCTTGTTCTGACGGACCGGTATACCAAGCCGGTTTAGGCTTGATCAGTGAGTTCTTTCGCAGAACTTCAACTTTCTGGAACGATGCCCGAACGGCTTCTGTCGCTGCCTGGAAATTCGCCTCAACATCCGCTGGAAAGACCCCCATGACCACTTCGAGAGTTTGGCGAAGGGCCTGTACGGCATTATCCAAAGTATCGTAGCTCGGGAGCTTTGCCCGAATCATGTCCGAAAAAGCGTCAACCTGGGTCTTCAAGACGGCATCCTGCGCTGTCGGGGGCAACAGAATGCTGGGCTGGATGTGCCCCCTGCAGCATCCATGCCCTTCAGAAAAGTCTGCAGCGTTTAGTGGGCTGTGACTCGCTATTCCGATTGTCATCGACTGTGGCTATCTACGCAACCGAGGCTGGACGGGTGAGAAACTTCCAGGACCCTAGGAACATCTGCGAAGGGCAATGATCCTGAAGAGATATGCGCACTTGGGCCTCTGGTGGGTAGAGCTGTCGCGTGTCCTTTCAAGGTGACCCTGACTCGATCCATGGTGACGCAAGTGGCACGTTAGTTGCTTGGATGCCCCAAGGCGTCTATGCAGGAGAGCATTAGCGCGAGCGCTGGCGTCGCTGATAGCACCCCTGCAGCCGCTTCTGAGGCGCCACTAGGTCATTTGCGACGCACCAAAGGCTTAGTCAACCAACCTCAGCCAGATCAACAGCAACAAGCAATTTCCCATCCTCAGCACCAACGCGCATGGTGTTCATCGGAGCGTAGAAACTCCTCTAGCAGGAAAATGTTGGACGTCTCTTTGTCGGGAGGGTGGCTAATACAACACCCTCGTGGAAATACGCCCGCCGGTTCCTGCTAGACGGTTTCTAACCTCCCGACGCCCTTGCCATCCCGGCAAGGGCAAGCCCTGCAGGAGGTCCAACATGTTGACGCCGTGGGAAGACGAACCCGATGACGCGCGCCCCAAGCGCAAACCCTACGCCCGCCCCGCACGCAGCTACCGGGTAGGCGCGCTGACGTACCCGGATCGCGAAGAGTGCGGTCCCACCGAGATTGTTCCCTACCTCAAGCTGCGCGGCCGCTGGCTGGACAAGCTCGGCTTCGACGTGGGCGCTCGCCTGAAGGTGGAGGCCACGCACGGCAGCATCACCCTTACGGTGGTGGAGCGGCCGGTGGTGGTGCCCCCAAAGATCCCCAGGAAGTTGCAGCGGCAATCCCGCTGAGCGGCAGCGCCCACCCGCGCGGTGGGCCGCTGTACGGCCATGGCCCGCCAGCCCGTGCAGGGCCCATGGCCAGATGGCGCCGGTGCGTGCGGGGGTTCGGCAGCACCGCGCGATGACAGGCAAACGCGAGCACATCGCTGCACGTCTGGTGCGGTGTGGCTGTGCATTGTGTTTCACTACCCAGCAGTGGGAGCAACTCATGAGTAAGAGTGTCTTCATGCAGCTACAGATGGAGGCCGGCTTGCGCGCCAGCTTCCAGGAAGCGGCCGAGCGCCAACAACGACCCGCCGCACAGGTGCTGCGGCAGTTGATGCGGGAGTACGTGGCCACGCAGTCCGATGCAGAGGCGGTCGCTGTGGGCCGAAAGCTTGAAGCGGTGAGACGCGCAGCGGCGTCGGTGGCGCTGGATGCGCCGGCGGTGGGCGAGGCGCCGTTGGAGGAGGCGCCGGGGGTTTCGAGCGGTGACCGGGATTTGGAGGAGATGGCACGGCGGCAGCAGGGGTGGGGATGCTGTCCGTTTGGTGTGGGGTGAGGGTCGAGGAGAACTCCCTATAGGGAAGGAGGGCGCTGCGCCGCCGCCGTCCTTCCCGTTTACGATATCTACCGAGGCGCGCCCTCGACAGGTGTTAGAGTGGGTGCTGAGGCGAACAAGGACGCCTTGAGAACAAGTCTTGGCGTTGATGACGCACAATGCCGGAGTTCGATCGGCCAGTAGCCCGATACGAGGCTGACGAGACGTTCACCATATTCCTTGATACAAGCAAACGGGTGAGTCATGACTAATTTCTCGGTCGACTTCGTCAGTTTGAACAACTTCGAGTCGCTCGCGGCGGAGATTTCATTCCGGTCTCAGATCCTCTGTCGTATTGATAGGGAGAGCGCGATGGCGTACTCGAGGTTGAGTTCTTCTACCTTGCGAAAATTGTGGAATTCGATGCAAGGATGAAATTCCCGCTACCGGATTTCCTCAGCGTAGTCGAGGAGGTGTGCTCGGAGCCCCGACAGATTCCAAGTTGACGGTGGCCCGGGGTGCCCGCCGTGGCGCCATGAAGGAAGCACCAGTGGGTGTAAGGGTTTTCCTATACCTATCCTAGTAGTCTGGGCGGCACACTATTGCGGGGCCGATGCAGCGCGGCGGGTGGGTCGATCGCGTCGCATGGAGAAGGTGGCATGGCGGAGGATGCGGCGTGCTTTCCAAGCGGCGGACGGGGCTGAAGAAGATGATGCTGCGGTAGCAGGCGGGAGCTTCGTGCACTCCGTCTTGGAAGGCGTCGGTGAAGTACGGGCATCTCAGTGAAATTGAAGTGCAAGAATATGGAAGTGCTGAACCACCACATCCCGTTTAGCGGATCGATCTTGTACTCAAATGACGAGCGCGACAGAGTTTAGGCTAACGTATGATGAATGACGAGGCAGCGGCTGCGATAAAGAGGGATCCCCATCATGACAGTTTTTAATCCTCCCGTTCCTGCGAAGCTGCTTGAGAAGCTAAGGGAGTACCCGGATCATATAGATCGTCTTCAGGAGGTTCTGAACGTAGTCGCGGCAGAACCGCCTTCGATCATACCTCGGCTGGAACGTGCCACAGAGGCGCTACAAGGGCGGTTGGGCACTTTTATGTCCGAGGCAAGGCGTGAACTCGAGCAAGCAAAGGCCAGTGGCGACCCCACTTTGATTGCAGCGGCAGAAGTAAAATTCAGCTTGATGTCGCAGGTGCGACTGAAGCACGTTTGGATTAGTGATGAGGGATTTTTGCAGTATTTCGAAGGCGCATAAGGATATGCCAGGATGGCTTCTGCGAATGATGCATTAACGAAAGAGGAGCATGCTCGGATACTTCGGGAGCAGATCTTTCCTCAGTACAATCTTGACTCACTTGCTTCCCACGAAAAGCCTGTGGCTGTCATATTGGGCGGGCAGCCTGGGTCGGGCAAAGGTGGACTGTCAAGGGCAGCAAGCGCTGAGCTGGGCCGCGATGTCATCACGGTAGATCCTGATGAACTTCGCGACTTCCATCCAAATGTTGACAATTTCCGCCGCGAAAACCCGCTCACTTGGTCCGGTCGGACGCATGCAGATGCGGGCGCTTGGGCTGATGAGTTGTTGGAAGCTAGCGTCTCTGAAAGAAAGAACCTGATCTTTGACACCACCCTGAGCAACGGCCAATGGGCATCCGAATCGCTGATCAAGGACCTGCAGAGCAAGGGCTACCAAGTCGAAGTTCGAGTCGTAGCTACCCCCTTGCTGGAAAGCGAGCTGGGGGTTGATCGACGGTTCACCGACAGGCTGGACGCTGAAGGATACGGTCGGCATGTTCCAAAAGGCGCGCGTGACGCTATCTACAACAAGATACCGGCGAGCTTGGACACGATCCACGCCGGTAGTGATGTTGTCATTCGAATCTTTAACCGCGAGGGTAAAGAGCTCTACGACAGCCGCATCGACCCGCGTCAGCCCGGTCAAGCACTCGACGAGGAGCGCAATGCACGGCTCCGTGATCCTGAGGTATCACAACGTCTACGTGGTGAGTGGGCTCGACAGGCGGAGTGGCACCGTGACCTGCCGGAGCATGCAAAGGACATCCCGGGCATGGATGCCGGTACGCGGGGCAGACTGCTCCGAGAGCAGGCAGACGCAAATAGCGTGCAGTTTGCAGCGCTCCGCGCGGAGGGCAGCGCCACCATCGACGAACTTGTCCGTCCCGGCGCGCCTCCAGCCCGTGCACCTGTCATTGATCCGGAAATCCCTGGCTTAAGGCGCGCAGGCGCAGCAGCAGGCATGGCGGGTCTCGGACTTTTGGCCAGCGCCTACGACGCGCACGAGACTGGCCAACGTGTCGGCGAGCTGTTGCAGGAACAGAACGCAGCTGCGGCTGGTTCGGAACTGAAGCATTTTGCCGCGCGCGGTGTCGGCGGGTGGACCGGCGGCGCGCTGGCAGCCAGCTTGGTAGGAAGTACCGGGGCAGGCCCACTCGCACTTGTGGCTGCAGATGCTTACCTCTTTTCCAAAGCCTTCGAGAAAGCGGCAACGCTGCATGACAGCAATGCGGTCTACCATCAGCGCGACAAAGCGGGCGTAGATTGGGAGTTCAACGGCCGTAACTGGGTGCGGGAGGCATCCTTGGACCGTACGCAGGATGGCGTGAACAATCCGGTCAAGCACGATGTAAGCGCGAACTATGAGAAGGCGCGGGAGCTGGGTGCATATGCGAGCGCTGCCGCCGTAGAGCAAGCACTCGGCAAGGTGTCGGCGCCTCAGGACCCCTTCAATATCCCAGCGAGGCCCGGCGATCAACGCGGCTTGGATAATCAGAACTGGCAGCGGGATGCCCAGAGTGAGCAATGGGTTCGCCAGGTAAAGACCGGAGTTGAGGGGGCCAACGACCGGAGCATCTATGCCTCTGAGATGGCGACGCCCTCGCGCTCTCGGGAGTTGGACCAAGAGGCGATACGCCGCATCGAGAGCAACATTGCAGACGGGCGCGAGGCGGTGGCGGCCGCTTATCTGCAGACGCATGCGGTGCTGCGGTCCCAGGACTTCATCGATGCGATCCCGCCCGCAGTGGAGTACGCCAAGGCAGAACCGGATGCAGTGCTCGGGTCTGACAGAATTCTCCACCGCCGAAATGCGGCGGGGCAATGGCTTCACGAGGGGGTTGTTGCGAGCGGCAATCTGGCTCTTGAGCTTGAACTCACTCGGCAGCTTCGTCAGCCTTGGTTGGAGCGTGCAAACGAAACACTTGCCGAGCTTCAAACACGGCCAGCACCATCTCCTGCCGAGATGGAGCGGAACGAGCTTCTCCACCGATACCAGACGTACGGTGTGCGCGTGCCGGAAGATTGGGTGCCCGCTATCGAGTTGGCGACCCAGCGCTCACGCGATTCCCATGGCGTTACCGGAGCGACGCTGCAGGAGCTGGAGCGTGGCGAGATGGGCCTGTTCGGCGCCGACAGTGGCATCGTCCATTACCAGACCGGCCCTGACGGCATAGCGCACAAAGTTGCTACTACCAGCCCTGACGAGATTAGACACGCCCATAGCGAGTTGGCCCAGCGGGTCGACCGCCCACCGGTTCCGGACTCCCCAGAGCTACGCATCACCGCACTATCGGCCCAAGAGCGCGATGCCCACGAACAGGCACTGCGCGAGGCGAACCGTGAGGGACTCTCCATCGGCGAGGCGCAACAAGTCGCCGCCGCCGCTGCGCTGGGCATAGCTGATCAGCGCATTGAAGAGGCGTTGGCGCCGGAGGCGCAGCAGCGGGAGTCGGGACCTGTAGAGGCGACCGTTCCTCCGGCAATGGCCGCCGCCCCGATACCGCCAATCAGTGCACCGCTCCCCAAGGAGCCCGATCGTGCGCAGCCTTCTGAGATGGATCGCCACGACGAAGCACGCCGCACCGAGGCGGAGCGGGCGCAGGCGTCGAGAGAAACCGAGGAATCCGATCTGCGCCAAGCCGTCGACACGGCAGACGAGGTGGTCAGACAAGTGCCGCAGGCGCAGACCAATCATCCGGAGACAGCTGAAGCGCCGCCCATGTCTCCTACTGGCTCCAGTGCTCCCGACGCAATGAACCTCCAGCCCGCCCATGTGGAGCCAGGCGCTGCCGTGCCAGCTGCGCACGAGCCGCAGCGCGGATCTGAGCCGGAGGCGGTCACCATTGCCAACACCCATCAGCTCCCACCTCAGATCACTGAGCCGCAGCCCATCGCTGACCAGCTTGCGAGTGACTGGCAGCCGGCAAACGAGGATTCCCGCGAGCAGATGCAGTCGCTTGCGGAAGAAGCGATTCCACTACACCACTTCACCCAACCATCGACTGAAGCCGAGCTGGAGCAGACCGCCCAGCCGCCTGTGTCCAATCGCGAAGAGAGCTACGCCCAAGATGCCCTGCTGCGGCAGGCAGAGCAGGCAGGGCAGCCGATCTCCAGCGAAACAGAGCGCGAGGAACTTGCAGATATTCCCCCGGCCGAGCCACTCGACGTTGCGCGCTTGCCTGAGCAACAGCACGCCGCGCCAGCGAAGCTGTCACCCGCGCACCCGGACCACCCGGACAACCGACTCTACGAGCAGATCCGCGAGGGAGTAGCCGAGTTGGACGCCCAGCACGGCCGCACACCCGATGCGATGAGCGAGCGCCTGACCGGCAGCCTGCTCGTACTGGCGAAGGACAACGGGCTGGACCGCGTCGACCACGTGGTGTTGAGCCAAGCGACGGCCGATGCCCGGTCCGGGCAGAACGTGTTCGTCGTCCAGGGCGAGATGGGCGATCCGGCGCAGCTGCGTGCAGGGATGTCGACCCAACAAGCCGTTACCACGCCCTTGGAAGAGTCCATGCAGCAGTTCGATGCGGTGGCAGAGGAGCGCCAGACGCGTGCGCAACAGCAGGCGCTGCAGCAGCAGGACGAAGACCAACGCGTGCAGCACGAAATGCAGATGACGGCTGCAAGCATGGGTGGCTAGGTGCGGCCACTACAGCGTTCAAGGGTGTGCGAGACCCAGGGCGCGCTCGTTAGCGCGTGTGTGAGCGAACCCGTTCGGAGCCAAGTTGCGCTCCAGGCGCTGATTGCGTCACCTCACCGGAAGGTTCATTTCACACCAACCGGGATGCAGCGATCATGGCGGGCGGGGCAGGGCAGCAACCCGCCTCGTAAAACCGCAGGGTCGTTCACGCAAGAACTGTGGAATGGCCGCACGCCGGAGTAGCCTGATAGCTGTTGCCTTTGGCAACTGGCCCTGTGAAAGATAAGTTCCACTTCACTCGGCCTGCCTACTCGATTCATGGTGGAGGTGGAGCTTCGAAACTCCACGACATATGACGAGAACGACGTGCAATACGTCGGGAGGGCGGCTAATAAAACACCCCCGGAAGGGGGGAATAAGCCCGCCGATCATATGCGGTTTCGAACCTCCCGACACCCTTTCGCCCCCACGGGCGAAAGCACCTCCCGTCAGGAGTGGCCAACATGCACGAACCTCTGAATCCGGCTACCCCAACAGTCGGTATGGCCGTAGCGCAGTCCTCCATCCCGCTGCATGCGCGGTGCACGCCATGACCATGGAGAACGCCCACTTCACCCTCGCCGAGATCTTCGACGCCTTCCACCGCTCCTCCGAGCTGTGTCGCCCCATCTGGCGGGCCTCCTTTGAAATCTGCTGCATGGCGCTGGGCCTGAACCCCGCGCGGGAATGGGAGCGCCAGGTCCGGCGAGCGCGTCAAGGAGACAGCGAGGTGCATTGAGTCCTTCGGCCCAGCCTTCGAGGCAGAACGCAGACTTGCTGCCCCTTCACCCGCCTATGCGATCATCCCCACCAAGGACCGCCATTCGACAATCGAACGGCGCGGGGCAAGGGTCGGTTTCAGACAGGGCTGAGTGAGCATGGAGCACAACGAACACTACACGGTGACCATTTACCTGGCCGCGCCGGGCACACCGCTCGAGGGCGGCGGCACCGCGCTCATGGGGCACATGTACCTGCAGACCGCGCACGGCGCGCAGCGGGACAGCTACGGCTTCGGCCCGGCCCCGGATGCGGCCTCGGGCGTGGTGTCCTACACCGATGCGGATACCTACAAGGATCCCTACTACGCCCGCACCCTGGAGATCACCCGGGAACAGTTCGACAGGATCCGCGCGTTCGGCGCGCATCCGGCCGCGCACGGTTTCAACATCAACGGGCCGGTGTTCACCAGCAGCTGCGTGGATTTTGCTTGGGCCGCACTCGGCCACGCCGGCATCCACCGGCAGACCGGCGCCGATACCGACCACGACAGCGAGTTCGCGGTGCTGTTCAACCAGCCGGAAGTGCAGTGCATTGCAGCACCGGTCCCGGGCAGCGCACTGAATACCGAGCACCACAACCCGCTGCCCGAGCGCGATGTGTGGCAACGCCGCCTGGCCGAGATGGAACGGCAGAAGGCCGCGCGCCGTCCCGCGCCGCCGCCGGCGACACCGGCCGATCCCGCCCACCCGGACCACCGCCTGCTGACCCAGCTCAACAGCAAGGTAGCCGAGCTGGACGCCGCCAACGGCCGCACCTTCGACGCCACCAGCGAGCGCATCAGCGCCAGCCTGCTGGCCCTGGCCAAGCAGAACAACCTCTCCCGCGTGGACCACGTGCTGCTGAGCAGGCGCACCGAGGACAACGCAGCGGCCGAGAACATCTTCATCGTCCAGGGCGACCGTGATGACCCCGCGCACCTGCGGGCGAGCATGCCGACCGAGGTAGCGGCCAAGACGGCGGTGGATGAGTCGTTGAAGCGGGCGAAGTGACATAACGGCGCGCGCTGCAGGTGCCGCCATGACGCGGCCCTGCCGGACGTGACGTCTTCAGCCTGCTACCATGCCCGAGCCATAGCCAGCCTGCCCTGCACGAACCGCTGCACGGGCCGGCCGTTGTACAACGGCCCCGCGAGCCAGGACACCCCCGTGCCCATCCAAGGAAGCTCGCATGCACCCTCGTTCCGTTTTCCGTTCGGCCGCCCTGGCCCTCGCCGTCAGCCTGACCCTCGGCGCGCCGTCCGCGTTCGCCGCTGACACCGCCGCGCCCACCTCGGCCGCTACTGCCGCCGCCGTCCAGCGCAAGCCCATCGCCCAAGGACTGTACGAGCTGGCCTTCAGCCCGAAGCAAAACGCCGTGTTCGTCGCCTCCTCGGGCGGCTTCGGCGATGCCGCCGGCCCGGCGCAGGTGCTGCGCCTGAACCCGGAAACCCTCGCCGTTGAAGCCCGCATTCCGCTGGAGCGCAAGGGCTTTGGCGTGGTGCTCGATGACGCCGGCGACCGCCTGTATGTCGGCAACACCGTGGACACCTCGGTCACCGTGGTCGACACCGCCGCGAACAAGGCCATTGGCACCGTGCAGCTGATGGAGAAGGTGGTGGGCAAGGATGGCAAGGCGTCCTATACCCACGACCTGCGTGAGCTGGTGGTCGATGCGCCCAACCACCGCCTGTACGTCACCGGTCACTCCGGCGACGGCAGCGTGCTGTTCGTGGTCGACACGCAGACGCTGAAGGTGATCAGCACCATCCCCGGCCTGGGCAACGCCAAGGCGCCGGGCCTGGCGCTGGATGCCAAGGGCAAGCGCGTGTACACCTCCAACCTGCTGGCCGAAGTGGTCACCGTCGGCACCGACAGCGGCAAGGTGGAGACGCGCTTCAAGGTGGGTGCCGAGCAGCCGATGAACATCGCGCTGGACCCGGCCGGCAAGCGCCTGTTCGTCACCGACCAGGGCTCGGAGATGATCCGCAAGTACCAGGCCAGCAGCTCCGGTTTCACCTCGTCGCACCCAGGCCAGCGCGTGCTGGTGATCGACCGCGGCACCGGCAAGGAACTGGCCAGCATCGCCACCGACGCCGGTCCGCTGGGCATCCTGCTGGATGCACCGCGCAAGCGCCTGTACGTGACCAACCGCGACGGCGGCACCGTCACCGCCTACAACAGCGATACGTACAAGCCGGTGGCGACCTACGCCGTGCCGACCCACCCGAACAGCCTGGCGTTGGATGCCAAGAACAACGTGCTGTACGTGTCGGTGAAGAATGGCGAGAAGGACGCCAAGGGCAGTGAGGAGTCTGTGGCGCGGATTGCGCTGTAACGGCTGCCATCATCAACATGCCCGGCTGTGGGAACGCAGTCGGGCATGGCAAGTGCTGGGGTGACCGAATTCCCCGTCATTCCACTCCCATGGGTCCGTTTCACTAGAAGCGCTCGCCGGTGGGCCGCTCTGTTTTGCTGGGTGGACTCAGCGCGGCATCAAGCTGCTTCTCTCTCCAGCGCGAGCGCAGAAGGTCTGTCGAATCACGCACGTCCAGCATCAGCGCAAACCCAGCACCGGTATTGCGGCAGAGTGCACGCAACAGCGCGGGGATGGAGTCGCTCTCGTCCTCTTCGCCATTCCGCTCCGGCTCAGGCTCGTCACGCTGCGGGCTTTCGATTCGCGCGCGGGCAGCCTTTGCAGCGGCATTGAATGTTCTAGCCGACTGCAGGAGCCTTCCCCGATCCATGGGAGTGCCGTCCTCACAGTTGACCACCCGTGTGAGCAGGTCCTCAAGGCCAAGAGCCTGGACGCCAGGTGTAAGCATCAGGGCAGCCAGATCGCTGGTCTTCCACTTGTGGGGAAAAGTGGCAACAACATTCGCAGAATATGGATGGAGGATTCTCCACTCGATGAATGTGGATCCCAGCTTATCTGCCGTCGCAATTCCTGGCTCACCAGGAGGGAGTTCGTTGATGAAGAGTCCGCCGGTCACCCAGCCGTCCAGCTGGATGGCCTTTTGGGACTCCAGCTGTCGGTTGAAGCGGGATAGGTGTGGGTGAGGAGGGTAGAGCGTGGCGTCCCAGTTGCGTGGTAAGCCAAATCCGGGTCGCTTCGCTTCAAACGCAACGACCTTGAAGCAATCGAATGCGTGGATCAGCAAAATGCCATCGATTCCATACTTTCGCTCGGCCACGGTGCTGGGTTGGAAGGCAACGTATTGGCTTGACCCGCCAAGCAGCGACCAGAGGTCGCGAGTACGGGCAAGCAGGGTTGCAACGTAGGCACGCTCATCGTCGATGAGTCCCAATGAATGATCTCGCCGTGTAGCAGCATCGGCCAGGCAGGTAAGCTTGGGTACGAGTGGCAGCACGTCGAATTGCTCCAATCTGGAAAGGGGGCTCAGAGAGCCGGTCTTGGCAGTGGATACTCGATCTGCCGACCAACGATTCTCCTGTATATATCCCATCAGCGGAGTCAGAATTCTCTGATTCGCTATCGGGAGATTCCTGACAGCGTGTCGAGCTAAGTAAATGCCACCCTCAAGAATTTCACCCTGTTCGTTTGATCTAACTATTAATCATCGTGGCTGCCTTCTCCTGCTGCCTGCGGCACTCCAGTGCTTCACGCTTCCGAGGCATGAAGGGGGCCGTCCGACCTAGTGAAGAGGCGATTGCTTCCCTGCGTTGGTGCCGCCGAGCGTCCTCTCGGCCATAATCAACTCGTGCGGCCATGACCGGTTGCCTCTCAGGATCGAGACCAGGATGTCCAACCCTCCCTTTTCCAACGCCCAGCCCCTACCGGCTGACCTGCGTACCCGGCTGGAGGACGATCTGCGTTTCCAGCGCGATGCCGGTACCGCGCTGCTGCGCTTCGCCATCGGCGTGGCGCTGGTCATCACCGCATTCGCAGCCTGGTTGGGTATGCATACCAGCGGCGCAGCACCGACGCTGATTCCCACGTTCGTGGCCGCCGCCATCGGGGTGATCGCGATCATCATCGCCGTCGTCCATCGGCGTCTTCGCATGGCATCGCTGCGTGACGTGCTGGCATCGGGCCAGGTCATCGTGGTGGAGGGACGCCTGGATGCGGCGCAGATCCTGCCCGCCTCTGGCGGTCAAGGCCGTGCCTATCTGGTCGATGGCCGATCCTGTTCTGTGGTGGAGGAGTCGCCGGGCAGCGAAGAGTTGCTGGGTTTTGTCGCTCACCAGATCGTCGGCCCCGTCGCTGGCACGCCCATTCGCCTGGTCTTCAACGCGGTCCGCCCTGGACACCTGCTGCAGGTGGAATATCCGACCCTGCACGCGCAGGCCGTCGAGGCCGCACCCATGGTCTCGCGTGACTGGAAGCGCTTGATGGCACGCCCGCGCGCGCTGTTGCAGGCCGCCGCATGGTGGGGCGGTGCGATGGTGCTCGCCTTGGTCGTGCTGGCTTTCCTGCCGGGCGTCAGCCGTGGTTTCAGCGCCTGGCTGGGCATCGGCCTGGTGGTGATGATGCTCTGGGTGCTGCTGCTGTGTCTGCCCGCGCTGCGGATGTGGGGACAGCGCAAGCTGGTGATGCGCGAGACGGTGGCCGGGCCGATCCAGGAAGTGATGCACGCGCGCACGCGGCGTGGCCGGCAGGGCTTGGAGAGCGCGCAGTTCGTGCGCGTGGGCGGTCGCTGGTACCGGCAGTCCACTCCGGTTTCGCAGCCGGAGGTCGTGCCGCCATCGCTCGGTAATGAACTGGCCTTCACCTACGCGACGCTGGGTTCCCGGCGAGTTGCGCTGCAGGCTTCAGTGTCGTCGCACTGATCGGAAGTCACTCAAGGCGAGGGCTGGGGCGAACGCGGTGAGGCGCGCTGGCGCGGCTCGTCAGGCTGGCACGGTGGATGCGCAGCAGCTTGCCACTCTGCCTGCCAGGCAGCCAGCACATCGCCCGCGCTGCCCTGCAGCTCGCAGCGCCTCCCTCAACGCGGCCCGCGATGCCGGATGCACGCCCACGCCATGCAACAGCAACGTACGCGCAAGTCCGCCGCAGGTGATGCGGGGAATCGCCAGTACGACGGGGGCGTTGGCGCGAGGGTATAGCGGGCGAAGGTCCATCCGAGCCGGCTCATTGTGGCGTTGGTGCGGATTGCACTATGGGCAATGTCCGTCTCACAGATTGAGACCGTGCAGGCAACGTAAGGGTCAGATGAAGCGCTCAGACCTGTGCAGGCGATGTCATCGCCGCCGCCGCATTTTTCACAGGATGGGCCATCGCACTTGCCTAGGATCGATCACTCCTTTCCCATCGCTCGAAGGATTCCCCATGGCTGCTTCCCCCGTTCGTCTGCACGTTGAAGATACCGGCGGTACCGGCCGCCCGGTGGTGCTCATCCACGGCTGGCCGTTGTCGGCTGAATCCTGGAAGGCGCAGATCCCGGTGCTGAAGGATGCCGGTTACCGCGTGGTGGCCTACGACCGTCGCGGCTTCGGGCGATCGGACAAGCCGGCCGACGGCTACGAGTACGACACGCTGGCCGATGACCTGGCCGGGGTGCTCAACGACCTCGACCTGAAGGACGCCACGCTGGTCGGGTTCTCGATGGGCGGCGGCGAAGTGGCGCGCTACATCGCCCGCCATGGTGAGCAGCGCCTGCACAGCGTGGTGTTTGCCTCGGCGGTGCCGCCGTACATGCTGCAGACCCCGGACAACCCCGAAGGCCCGCTCACCCAGGCCAAGGTCGATGAGATGCGCCAAGGCCTGGAGCGCGACCGCGACAGTTTCTTTGACGGTTTCACCAAGGACTTCTTCAGCGCCAAGGGCGTGCTGAAGGTCAGCGAGAAGCAGCGGCAGGAGGCCATCGAGCTGTGCAAGCAGTCGGACCAGACCGCCGCGCTGGGCTGCATGAAGGCCTTCGGTACCACCGATTTCCGCGACGACCTCAAGAAGGTAACGGTGCCCACCCTGGTGCTGCACGGTGACAGCGACGGCACGGTGCCGTATGAAGGGTCTGGCAAGCGCACCCACGCGGCCATTGCCGGTAGCGAGGCGGTGGTGCTCAAGGATGCGCCGCATGGCTGCAATGCCAGCCACCCGGAGCAGTTCAATGCGGCGCTGGTCGCCTTCCTGGCGAAGTGAAGCTGCGTTAGCATCCGGCCATGCGCCAGACCCGAACCCCGCCGTGGAAGAAGCCCAATCCCAGCGGCGGGAAATCCTCGCCGTTGTCGCCGGCGCAGAAAGACGCCGCGCGGCAACGCGCCGAGGAAAATGGCCGGGCCTATCCGAACCTGGTCGACAACATGTGGGCGAAGAAGCTGCCGCGCGGTGATTGAGGTCGGGTGGCCAACGCCCTTACCGCTTGACCGCCAGCACCCCGTCCAGCGCCAGCTCCGCCTTGAAACCCGCTTTCTCCAACCGCTTGGCCACTTCCCGCGGCACATCGCGACCGCTGGTGAGCTTGTTGGGTGCGCCGGTGTAATGGAACATGCGCCCGCCGTCGCGGATCACCCGCGCCAGCTGGTCATAGAACACCTGCGAGTACAGTTCACCGGCAATGCCGAAGCGCGGCGGATCATGCAGGATGGCATCGACCGAGCGGGTCTCCAGCGCCTCGATCGCCAGCGAAACATCGCCCTGGGTCAGTGACAGCCGGCCCCCACTGCTGGCGGCGTCCGGGTCTGGCGACCACGGGTTGAGCGTGCGCAGCCACAGCACGTCCGGATTTTTTTCGAACGACTGGATGCGCGCTACGCCGCCTTCCAGGCAGCAGGCGGCGAAGTAGCCGAGCCCGCCGCAGGTATCGAGCACGGTCTTGCCCGATGGCGCGATCAACGCCACCTTGCGCCGCGCATCCTCGAACGGCGACACCTGCGCGCTTGGCAGCATCTTGATGCCATCGATCTCGAAGGTGGGGGCGTCCCAGTCGGTGGGCACCAACTTGATCAGTGCCGAACCGAACCGGGACACCGCCAGGAATTCCTCGCCATCCCAGTAGTACAGGGTGCGGTCGCGGGTCTTGCCGGGGTAGTCGTAGCGCGCGCCCTTCCACAACCAGTGGTCGGCAGCCAGGGTGGCGGTGCCGGTGGAGCGGCCAAGATCGAGCGAGCCGGTCCACTCGCCGGCGCCGGCATCACGGGCGCGGGCGAGGGCTTGGGCGAGCGGAAGGGTCAGCAGGGGACCGGTGTAATGGGGCACGGGAGTCGGGAACACCCCGCCGTGAGGCGGCCGGGTGACAGGGTAGTCAGGGGTGGGCATCGTACCTGACCACGCGGCAATGCCGCCTGACGGCGGTCGGCTGTCATCGGGCACCGCTATAGTGCGTTCTGGCGCCTTGCCGGTTCCTGGCCGTTTCCGCGGTCGGGGCAGGGCAGGCGGTTGCATCGTTTTCCAGGAATGTGAGATGCACCGGACCATGGGAACCATCCGCCGCTGCGTCGGCGCCTTGCCGCGCCACCGCGCCACCGCGCCATCAGAATCAGGCTGGCCCTGGATGCGCTGACCGGGCTCGGCAGCCGCTGGCGCAGCCTGTTGGCCATGACGGCCCTGCTGGCGCTGACCGCCTGCAACGGCTCGCATCCGCCGCCGCAGGGGACCGCGCTGCAGGATGTGCGTGGGATCGAGATCCGTTACACCTACTCCGGATGGGAGCGCGCCGAAGAAGTCCATCGGCTTCGCCCGGGGGAGGGCCGCCGTACCTTCGTGCGGCGCTCGCAGCTGGACATGGGCGGCAACGGTCCGGTGACCACCGACAGCGTCCCGGCGCAGCGCGTGGGGGAGTTGCTGTGGGCACTGTCGGCGCCTGCGTGGACGCGCGAGCGCGCCGTGGAGGAGGTGGCGCGCCGGGTGCGGCCGCGGGATGTGTTGAGGTATGCAGCGACGTCGGCCTCGACCCGGGTGCCGGCCTGCACGACCAGTCAGATACAAGACCAGATGCACCGCCTGCTGGGGGGCGCCCGGCTGCGCGAGGTGCTGGAGGACTACTACACCGGTGGGATCTGGACCGACGATTCTCCGGTGATGCACGTGGTCATCGAGTATGGGAATGCACCGACACGGGTACTCAGTTCGCGCTCGCAGAAGCTGATGATGTTGCCGTGGACCGAGGGGGAATCGTCGGCCGATCCGGGAGCCGCGCCGCAGACCTGGTCGGTGCCGGTAAGCCAGGCGCTTGTACGGTTGCTGCCGGAGGCGTCGAAGGCTGCCGCGCGGTTGGATGCACGCGAGGATATCGGCCTCAAGGGATACATTTCGTCCCAGGTCACAAGGACCTGCGAGGCGCAGTACCGCTGAGCGGTGTGGAGGCACCCTGCGCGCGCTGTTCCGCTCTCCCGACGCGGTGGTGAGCCAACGCCGATGCAGGGGCGCGTAGCAGTCCGATACGCGCTTCAGGCGCGGACCGATCGTGGTCAGAGGCTGGCAATCGCAGACTGCGCCCATGCCCTACGATCACCGCCCCTGGCAGCCCGGCAACGCGTACTTCTTCAGTGCGCACCTGCGTGATCGGCAGAGCCGCCTGCTGATCGAGCAGGCCCAGGGCCTGCGCCTCGCGTTCCGGGTGGCGCAGCTGGCCCGCCCGTTCCGGATCAACGCGATCGTGGTGCTGCCCGACCACCTGCACGGGGTGTGGACGCTGCCGGAGGGTGACGACGACGGTCATCGGCGCTGGACCCAGATCCAGGCGATCTTCGATCGGCAGCTCCCGGGCATGCCCCCGCGCGCGGTGCTGCGCCGCGACCGCACGGCACGTCCGCTATGGCACAGCGGTTTCCGCGAGCACCGCATTCTGGATACGGAGGACTTCGACCGGCACGTGGCCTACGTGCACCAGAATCCGGTCAGGCACGGCCATGTGCGCGAAGCGGCCGAGTGGCCGTACAGCTCCATCCATCGCATCGCCCGTGGGGACGGGCCGTGTTGAAGTACGGTCCCGCGCTGCCCGTCTGCGCGCGTCTGCGGGTGGGGTACTGCAGAGGATGGGTACTGGCGTTGCCGCGCGCGTGCGTCGCACGGCCGGCAGTTCGGGAGAAGGGCGATGGCGGCAGGCACGGGGAGTTGCCCGCCGGCGTTACTGCGTCACTTTCCGGTGGGTCATGGGCACCGGAAGGAACGCACAGCGTCCCCCCGCACTGCCGGAGGAGAGGCTAGTGCGACGTCGTCAATTGCACATCCGCGGCTCGCCGGCTGGACTCAGCCGCAGCGCACTTTGAACACTGGCCCGGCGCCGATCAGCACCAGTGCCATGTAGTCGCTGTCCTTGTCCTTGCCCTTGAGGGTGGCAACTGGATTGAAGTGGAAGATGCCGAACCCGCCGTTCGGGCGCACCAGCGCCTTGTCGATCTGATCGGCGTCATCCTTGAAGAAGCGGGCGATGTCCGCTCGCGAGGACACCTGCAGGACGGTATCGTCGCGTTGCCACTGCTCGTCGCGGTTGAACGCCACGTAGTACTGGCCCTGCTGCTGCTCGATGCGGAACTCCGCCGGCTTGCGTGGATGGGTGGCATAGCACCCCAGCATGGGATCGGAGGAGAACGTGCCGGCGCCGGTGTCGGCGTTCCGGCAGGCGCTGAGCAACAGGGGTGACAGCAGTAGCAGGCGGGTGACGACGCGCATGGCGGGTCCTCCTGGTAGCGGGTATTGCCGCATTGTGGCGTAGCGAGCGGGAGGGACCGTGCACGGCGGGCGATGGTGTACGGTTGGGTGAACCGGGGAGGCTGACATGCAGGACAACACACCATTGGATACCGCGCCGCCGCACGTTGTGTCGTCGCCACGGGCAACGATGGTGCAACGCTGGCCTTGGCTGGGCGTATGCAGCTTCCTTGGGCTCCCGTTGGGTGGCCTGGCCGGCTATCTCGTGCGGCTGGCGACCGATAGCCCCACGGTCGGCGTGGGCACGAGCGGGGCGACGGCGATCGGCGTGCTGGGTGCTGCCGCCATCGGGCTGATCGCTACCGTCGGCTCGCGGGTTCGGCAGGAACGCTGGCCTTGGCTGGGTGTCGTCGGCACCGTGCTCAGTGCCGCGCCGCTGGCGTTGTTCATCGTGGCGATGGTGTTCCATCGGTGAGAGGGTAAGCGGTAGGTAAAGGATCACCCATTACCGTTTCCACCCGATGTACCTCCACCGTGATGTGCACCAGCTCCTCGTGGAGGGACAAGGCTTCACGAAGCGTATCGGCCGTCACCTCGGTGTCGCTCACCACGCTGGCCACGACCGCGTACTTGCCGCGACCGACCTGCCAAACGTGCAGGTCCGCAAGGTGCGCTGCCCACGGGCCTTGCTCGATCACCTCACGCACTTCGGCCACGACCGGGGCGTCCATCTGCGCATCCAGCAGCACCCGGCCGGTGTCGCGCAGCAGGCCCGCCGCCCACACGGTGACCAGTACCGCGCCGACCAGGCCCATCACCGGGTCCAGCCAGGCCGCGCCCCAGAACTTGCCACCCACCAGCGCAGCGATGGCGAGCACCGAGGTGGCTGCGTCGGCGATCACGTGGAGGTAGGCCGAGCGAAGGTTCAGATCCTGCGCGACGAGGCCGTGGGCGTGTGCATCGTCAGCGTCATGGTGCTGACGATGCTGATCGGCGTGGGTTGAGTCGTGGTCCCGCGCACCGCCTTGACCGTGCCAATGTCCGTGACCGTGCTGGTGCCCATGGTGGTGCCCGTGATCGTGCCCGTGGCTGTCATGCAACCACCACGCGCACAGCAGGTTGACGCCCAATCCCACCACGGCGATGGCGATGGCCTGGTCGTAGTGGATGGCACTGGGCGAGAACAGCCGCTGCGCCGATTGCACCGCCATCAGCAACGCGACGCCCAGCAGCGCGATCGCGCTGGTGTAGCCACCGAGGATTTCGATCTTCCACGTGCCGAACGCAAAGCGGCCGTCGTGCGCGTAGCGCCGGGCACAGGCATAGGCGAACACGGCCATTCCCAAGGCAAGTGCGTGCGAGCTCATGTGCCAGCCGTCGGCCAGCACCGCCATGGAGTTGAACCACCAGCCGCCGAGGATCTCCACCACCATCATCGCTGCGGTCAGCCACAGGGCGCGCCGGGTGTTGCGCTCGGCCAGCGGGTTGCCGTCGTCGAAACGGTGGCTGTGGCGGCGGGCGTCGGCGGCGGCGGCGAGGAGGGACATGGGGCGGGCCCGATGGGAATATACCCCCATAGGGTATATTCTCCTGTCCCATGTCGCACGTCCAACACCAACGAAACGCGCTGCTGGCCCGGGTCCGGCGTATGGCCGGCCAGGTGGCCGCACTGGAAACCTCCCTGCAATCGACCGAGGCCGACTGCACCGATGTGCTGATGCAGGCTTCGGCGGTGCGGGGTGCCGCGCACGGCCTGCTGATGGCGCTGTTGGACGAACATCTGCAGGCGCACGTGGTCAGCCCCAGTGATCCGGCCGAGCGCGCGGCCGAGGCGCAGGTGCTGGTGAAGCTATTGCGCGCCTACGGGAAGTAGGCGCAACGGTCGCCTGCGTGGCTACGGCAGGGTCCGTGGCCTGAGCCCCTCAGTGCCTGTGCCGACGCCAGGCATTCCACACATGGGTGGCGGCAAGCAGCAGGCTGCCGGCGACGGTCATTGGCGTTTCGGTGTCGTGGCTGGGCCACTCGGCGGCGCCGGCCAGCAATAGCAGCAACCCCAATGCAGCGCTGGCCAGGGCCGCAGCAGGCAGGCGCTGCTGGCGGTCGGCGCGCCACAGGGCGAAGCCGGTCAGCGGCGCGGCGATGGCCACGAACAGCACGTGGACCCATTCGGCCTGGGCCCAGACGCCAAACAGCGGCAGGGCAGCGGCCAGCACCGGCAGGGCCAGGCAATGCAGCAGGCACAGGCTGGACAAGGCGATGGCACCGGCATCGAGCAGGGTGGAAGCACGTTTCATGTGGGTGGGGGACCGGATCTGTGAATGTTATATAGTAACATTTCAATCCCCGCCCGAACCTGTCCCGCCATGACCGCCATTGCTGCTCCTCTCGACGCCCGCCTGCCGGTGACCGTGTTGTCCGGCTTCCTTGGCGCCGGCAAGACCACCCTGCTCAACCAACTGCTGCACAACCGCGAGGGGCGCCGCGTGGCGGTGATCGTCAATGACATGAGCGAGATCAACATCGACGCACAGCTGGTGCGCGATGGCGGCGCCACGCTGAGCCGCACCGAGGAGACGCTGGTGGAGTTCAGCAATGGCTGCATCTGCTGCACGCTGCGCGACGATCTTCTGCAGGAGGTGAAGCGGCTGGCCGCCGAGGGGCGCTATGACTACCTGCTGATCGAGTCCACCGGGATCGCCGAGCCGATGCCGGTGGCGGCGACGTTCTCGGTACGCGACGCGGACGGGTTCTGCCTCAATGACATCGCACGCCTGGATACGATGGTGACGGTGGTGGACGGGGCGAATTTCCTGGATGACTTCAGTTCGACCGATCGGCTGGTCGATCGCGGGCAGCAGGCCGGACAGGACGATGCGCGTGGGGTGGTGAACCTGCTCGCCGAACAGACCGAGTTCGCCGATGTGATCGTGGTCAGCAAGTGCGATGTGGTCGACGATGACGCGCTGCAGTCGACGCTGGCGGTGCTGCGCGCGATGAATCGCGAGGCGCGGCTGGTACTTTCCGAGCAGGGCAACGTGCCGCTGCATGAGGTGCTGGACACGCGCCGCTTCGATTTCGTCAAGGCGCAGCTGGCCCCGGGCTGGATGCAGGCGCTGCGTGGTGTGCACACGCCGGAGACCGAGCAATACGGCATCAGCAGCTTCGTCTATCGGGCCCGGAGGCCGCTCCACCCGCAGCGGTTCGCGCGGCTGTTGGAACAGGGGCTGGGTGGGGTGATCCGCAGCAAGGGGTTCTTCTGGCTGGCCAACCGCATGGACCGGGTGGGCGAGCTGTCCAGCGTGGGCGCGGCCACGCGGACCGAGGCGGCCGGCTTCTGGTACGCCGCCCGCGAGCGGGTGGCGGCCGGGATGGAAGACAGCACACCGTTGCTGCCGCCGCCGCAGGTGCCATACACCGATGTCGG
Organism: Stenotrophomonas sp. Ste86; assembly: GCF_024519465.1. GTDB lineage: Bacteria > Pseudomonadota > Gammaproteobacteria > Xanthomonadales > Xanthomonadaceae > Stenotrophomonas. The sequence continues at coordinate 106,367 of NZ_JALJRW010000012.1, forward strand.
TTGGGTGCGTCAGCAGGCGTCCTGCTGGACCGCACCGATGCCGGGCGTGGACGAAGTAGGTGATGCCGGTGAGTACCAGGCGATGCGGCGGATGTGGCACCCCTGGTGGGGCGATCGCCGCCAGGAGCTGGCGGTGATCGGGGTGGAAATGGATGAGCGCGCGCTGCGTGCGCAATTCGATGCCTGCCTGCTGACCGACGCGGAGATGCACGCCGGCCCGATGCTGTGGCAGCTGCTGCCCGATGCCTTCCCGGCGTGGTCGCGGGGATGAGGCGATGCAGCCATGCGTCGCCTAACACGCCGTGATCTCCCAACCTCCGTCGGCTGCGTCCAGGTGATGGGTCACGCCGACGGCCTGCAGGAGCGCCGCGTCGTGGGACACGATCATCAGCGTGCCCTTGTACTGGTTGAGCATCTGCTCCAATGCGGCCAGCGAGGGCAGGTCGAGGTGGTTGCCCGGCTCATCCAGCAGCAGCAACTGCGGCGGCGTGCGCGCGTACAGTACGGCGGCGAGTGCGGCTTTCAGGCGCTCGCCACCGCTGAGTGTGCACAGCGGGCGCAAGCTGCGCGTGGCATCCAGGCCCAGCAGGGCCAGCTGGGTGCGCAGGGTGGCTTCGCTGGCGTCGGGATGCGCGTCCTGCAGCAATGACAGGGCCGTGGCCTGCATTGGCAACCCGGAAAGCGACTGGTCGAGCAGCGCTACGCGGGCAGCCACCCTGCACTCGCCCGCCAGCGCCCGGATTTGCCCGGCAAGCAGCCGCAGCAGCGTCGACTTGCCGCTCCCGTTAGGCCCACGCACGCCGATGCGCTGGCCGCGCTGCACGCACGCGGTAATGCGTTGCCATGGGGACGCCGCCCACGGCAACTGCACATCGATCAGTTCGGCGACACGCTGCGGACCGGGCTCGGGAAGCGTGGGTGCCAGCAACGCGATCTCCACGACGTCCTCCACCTGTGCGGCAGCCTCGCGCACGCGGGCGTCCATGTCGGCGCCGCGCTCCAACTGCCGGGCCTGCCAGCGCCCGGCGCTGTTCTCGCTGCGGCTCTTCATCCCGCCGAGCAGGATCGGCGCCTGGTTGGCGCTGCGTGCCTCGCGTTGCGCGCGCGACTGGCGATGCTCCAGGCGCTCGCGCTGTTGGCGCAGCTCGCCCTGCTGCTGGCGGCGTTCGCGCTTGCGCAGGGCCAGCAGGTCTTCGGCAGCAGCGCGCGCATGCTGCTTCTGTTCGGCATACAGAGCGTAGTTGCCGCCGTAGCTGTGCAGCCCGCCTGGGGTGAGTTCGACGATGCGCTGCATGGCCTGCAGCACGGTGCGGTCGTGGCTGATCACGATCAGGCCACCGCGCCAGCCGGCGAGGGCATCGAGCAGGCGCGTGCGGTGGGCGCTGTCGAGGTGGTTGCTGGGCTCGTCCAGGATCAGGCCGTCCGCGTCGGACAGCAGCGCACCGGCCAGCGCCACCTGCATGGCCTGGCCGCCGCTGAGCGTGGCCGCCGGCCGATCCGGATCCAGTGCAGGCAGCCCGAGTTGCCGCCACTGCGCCTGCAGTTGCTCGCGGATGTTCCAGCGTTCGCCGACGCTGGCGAAGTCGGCCGGCGCGATGCTGCCCGCTTCGATCCGGGTCAGCGCCGCAAGCAACGGCGCGACGCCGGCCAGCTCGGCGATGCTGCCGGCAGGCGCGCCGCTGTGCTGGGTCAGCAGATGGACCTTGCCGGTGCGCTGGATCTGCCCGCTGGTGGGCGCGCGCTGCCCGGCCAACAGACTGGCGAGCACGCTTTTGCCGACACCGTTGCGCCCGACCAGGCCGGTCGGGGTGGTGTCGAGGTGCGTGCTGATATCGGAAAACAGGACCCGGCCGTCGGGCAGGGTGTACGTCACGCTGTCGAGCGTGAGAGCGAATGCGGTCATGCGACCTCCATGGATGCCGTTGAATCCCTCACGCGCGCGGCGGGAAGGTCAGTGGCCGTCAGCAGACGGCGGGGCATCAATGGCGCATGCGGGCATACCTCATTACACAGGCGACTGGCTGTCGCGCGGCCAGTATAGAGTTGCGCGCCGCGCAGGCGATGAATATCCGCTGTTCAGCAGCTCACGCCGGTGAGCCGGGCACTGACGAAATCGATGAACACCCGTAGCTTCGGCAGCACGTGGCGTCCCGATGGCCACAGCAGGTGGAAGGTGCCGCAGGCGTGGATCTGTTCGGGCAGCACTCGGAGCAGTCGCCCGTCGGCCAGCGCGTCGCGCACCGAATGCTCGGGGATGTAGCCGATGCCGCGGCCGGCCAGGGCAAAGGCCAGCCTGGCCTCGATGGTGTTGGAGACCATCGCTACCGGCAGCTCCAGCGCGGGCGCACCGGGTTCACGCGGCAGCGGCCACGGTTCCAGTTTGCCGCTGGTGGGAAAGCGGTAGTGCAGGCAGTCGTGCTGCAGCAGGTCTGACGGCGTCTGCGGGACGCCGCGACGCGCCAGGTAATCCGGCGAGGCGACCAGATAACGCGGGAAAACGCCGAGCCGCCGCGCGCTGAGCCGCGAGTCGGAAGGCTCGCCGACCCGCAGCACGGCGTCGAACCCCTCTTCGATCACATCGACCATGCGGTCGTCGAAATCCAGCTCCAGGCGGATGCCCGGATAGGCGGCCATGAAATCGGACAGGATCGGCAGCGACAGGTCACCGACCAGCGGCAGGCTCAATCGCAGCGTGCCGCAAGGAGCGGCCGCCTGCTGGGCCAGTTCGGTCCGGCCGGCGTCGAGCTCTTCGAGGATGCGCCGGCAGCGCAGCAGGAAGCGCTCGCCTTCGGCGGTGAGGGTCACGCTGCGCGTGCTGCGGTGGAACAGGCGGACGCCCAGCGCCTGCTCCAGCCGGGTGACGGTCTTGCCCGTGGCCGAGGCGGACACACCGAGCAGGCGCCCGGTCTCGACAAAGCTGCGGGTGTCGGCCACGTGCACGAAGGTCTGCAGGTTGCCCAGGTTTTCCAGCGCGGACATGGCCGTACCAAGGGGGGAAAGACGCCACTCTAGCGGCACCGGGGGGCTTGGCGGCCGTGCCGGTGGGACGCAGTGGTGCATCGGGGCGCGCTGCGGCCGGATCTCTTGGTGGTACGGGGATTTCCATGATTGCGGAATGCTGCGTCCGGAATGTATGGAGCGCCGCCTGGGTGTTTGCCTGGGCAGTGAAGGCCGACGATGGCGCTCCCCTCCTGCTGGACCGTCCCCCATGTCCTCCGTCCTGGACCTCCCTGCCGTTGCCGTTGCCGATCCGCGCCTGGCGTCGGTCGATGCCGTGCTGTCTGCCGCCCATGCCCGCCAACAGATCGTGGGCGCGATGGTGCTGGTGCGCCAGCACGGCCAGCTCGTCCACGCCAGCGCCAGCGGCTGGGCCGATCGCGAGCAGCAACGGCCGATGTCGCGTGATGCGCTGTTCCGGCTGGCCTCGGTCAGCAAGCCGATGGTGACCGCTGCGGCGATGCGGCTGGTGGCGCAGGGCCTGCTGTCGCTGGACGCACCGATCACCGAGTGGCTGCCCGACTTCCGCCCGGCGCTGGCCGACGGCCGCCGCCCGGACATCACCCTGCGCCACCTGCTCAGCCACAGCGCCGGGTTGGGTTATCGCTTCCTGGATGCCGACGCCGACGGCCCGCATGCACGGGCGGGCGTCAGCGACGGCATGGATGACAGCCCGATCAGCCTGCGCGAAAACCTGCGGCGGATCGCACAGGTGCCGCTGCTGTTCGCGCCGGGTACGGCGTGGCGTTACTCGTTGGGCGTGGACGTGGCTGGCGCGCTGCTGGAGGCGGCCACCGGCGTGCCGCTGGCGCAGGTGGTGCGCGAGCAGGTGAGCCTGCCGTTGGGGATGCAGGACACCGGCTTCCATGCCGACAGCCCGGCGCGGTTGGCCACGCCTTATGTCACCGACACGCCGCAGCCGCACCGGCTGGCCGAGGGCGAGGTGGTGGCGCCGTTCGAGGGCACCGTCGGCATCTGTTACAGCCTGGCCCGTGCAAGCGATCCGGCGGCGTTCGCCTCGGCGGGCGGCGGCATGGTCGGTACGGCCGACGATGTCATGCGCCTGCTCGAAGCGCTGCGTGGGGAATCGCGCCGCGACTGGTTGCCGGCCACGGCCGTGGCGGCGATGGCGCGCGCGCAGGTGGGCGAACAGGGCCCGCCGGATGCGCCGGGCTGGGGCTTTGGACTCGGCTTTGCGGTGCTGGACGATGCCGGCCCGACGGCCACGCCACAGGCACCCGGCAGCTGGCGCTGGGGTGGCGCATACGGACACAGCTGGTTCGTGGATCCGGCGCGCGGGCTGAGCGTGGTCGCCCTGACCAATACCCTGTACGAAGGCATGCACGGCGCGTTCGTCGAGCAACTGCGCGATGCGGTATACGCCGCGGTGGAGGCGTCGGCATGAGCGGCGCGGGCATGAGCGGGGACGCCGGCGCCGCGGCGCTGGCTGTGGAGCCGGCCGCGTCGGAGCGCCTGCCGCTGGCAGGATTGCTGGCCTTGGCCTGCGCGGGCTTTGTGACCATCCTGACCGAGGCATTGCCGGCCGGTCTGTTGTCGCCGATGAGCACCGACCTGGGCGTGAGCCGCGCGCTGGTCGGGCAGTTGGTGACCATCTATGCGATCGGCTCGCTGGTGGCGGCGTTGCCGATGACCGCGCTGACCCAGCGCCTGCCACGGCGGCCGTTGTTGCTGACGGCGATCGCCGGCTTCGTGGTGGTCAATACGATCACCGCTTTCACCCATCACTACGCGGTGATGCTGGTGGCGCGCTTCATCGCCGGGATCAGCGCGGGCCTGCTGTGGTCGTTGGTGGCCGGCTATGCCAGCCGCATGGTGGTGCCGCGCCTGCAGGGCCGCGCCATCGCGGTGGCGATGGTGGGCACGCCGTTGGCGCTGTCGCTGGGCATTCCCGCCGGCACGCTGCTCGGGCAGACCATCGGCTGGCGCTGGGCGTTCGGGTTGATGTCGCTGCTCAGCGTGGGCCTGCTGCTGTGGGCACGGCTGGCGTTGCCGGCGTTGTCGGCACCGGGCGCAGGCGCACGGCAGCGCCTGGGCGATGTGTGGCGGCTGCCGGGAATGCGCGCGGCGCTGCTGACGATGTTCCTGTTCATCCTGGCGCACAACGTGCTGTACACCTACATCGAGCCGTTCGCTGCGCTGGCCGGTGCGGCGCCGTGGCTGGACCGCCTGCTGCTGGTGTTCGGCGTGGCCGCGCTGCTGGGCATCTGGATCACCGGGATATGGGTGGACCGCTGGCTGCGCGTGCTGGTGATCGCCAGTACGGTGGCCTTCGTGCTGGCCGCAACGGCGTTCGCGCTGTGGCCGACCTCGCCGTCGGTGCTGGTGCTGGGCACGGTGGTGTGGGGCATCGCCTTCGGTGGCGTGGCGACCCAGTTCCAGACCGCCGTAGCGCGGCGTGCCGGGGTTGCCGGTGATATCGCGCAGTCGTTCGTGGTGACCGGTTGGAACCTGGCCATCGCCATCGGGGGCGTGGTGGGCGGAGTGATGCTGGAAACCCTGGGCGAACGCTGGCTGCCGGCCGTGCTGTTGACGTTGCTGGCGATGACCCTGGCGGTGGTGCTGCGGCGACCGCGTGCGTGGGCCGCCGCCGAGCACTGAGGTGGACGCGCAGCCGGGCAGGGCCCGGCTCTACCGGCCTTGCGTTGAACAGTGGGGCGGGGATGGGGGCGTTATGCTGGTGCCGGGATCATAGGCTGGAGCATGGCGTGCGCCGTACCGTATTGCGATGGATGGGAATGGGCGTGCTGGCCGTGGCCGGCGCGGTGCAGGCATCGCCGGCGCAACGCATCGCGCTGACCATCGACGACCTGCCCTGGCAGCGGCTGGATGAACGTAACGACCCGGAACTGGCGCAGCGGTATGCGCAGCTGCTGGCCGCGCTGAGCGCAGCACGGGTGCCGGTGGTGGGCTTCGTCAACGAGATCAAGCTGGAGCAGGACGGAACGGTGCAGCCGACGCGCGTGCAGATGCTGCGCGACTGGCGCGATGCCGGGTTCGAGCTGGGCAACCACACCCGTGGCCATGTCGATCTGCATGCGATCGGGCTGGATGCCTACGAGCAGGACATCCTCGACGGCGAAAAGACCCTGCGCCCGTTGCTGGCCGAGCGCGGCCAGGCGCCACGGTGGTTCCGTCATCCGTACCTGCGCGCGGGCCAGACCCCGCAGCAGCGGGCGGCGCTGGCTGCGTTCCTGGACCAGCATGGCTATCGCATCGCGCCGGTCACGGTCGACAACAGCGAGTGGATCTGGGCGTTCGCCTACGACCACGTACGCGATACCGAAACCGATCCGGTGCTGCGCGATACGCGCCTGCGCCAGCTGCGGCGTGGCTATGTGCCCTACATGCTCAACAAGCTGGCCTATTACGAGGATCAGTCGCAGCGGTTGCTGGGTCGCCTGCCGGCACAGGTGTGGTTGATGCACGCCAATGCGTTGAATGCGGACAGCATCGGCGAGTTGATCGCAGCGACCAAGCGGCGTGGCTACACCTTCATCTCGCTGCAACAGGCGTTGGACGACCCGGCCTATGCGCACGCCGATGGCTACAACGGCGCCGGGGGGATCAGCTGGATCCACCGCTGGGCGATGGCCGACGGCAAGCCGCGCAGTTTCTATGCCGGCGAACCGAAGGTGCCGCGTTGGGTGCTGGAACTGGCAGGCATTGCCGACGAATGAGCCCGATGCACCGGACAGGGCTCAGTCCTCCACCACCGCGTTGGGGTTCTGCATGTCTTCGCGGGCCTTGCCGTACTGCTGTAGGCGCTGGTGATGGAAGGCGACGAACGCCTCCGGGGGCAACGGCCGTGAGAACAGCCAGCCCTGTCCGAACTCCACCTGGCGCGCCTGCAGGTAGGCCAGCTGGGCGGGGGTTTCGATGCCCTCGGCCACGGTGAACAGGCCCAGCGTCTTGGCCATGTCGATGATGTGCGAGGTGACCGGGCTGGTAGCGCTGTCGGTACCGATGGCGTCGATGAACGACTTGTCGATCTTCAACGCATCCAGCGGCAATTGCTGCAGGTACTGCAGGCTGGAATAGCCCACCCCGAAATCATCGATGGCCACGCAATGCCCGGCGCGGCGGGCCAGCGCCAGGGTATTGCGCGCGCGCTGCACGTCGATGAAGCCACGCTCGGTGGCTTCCAGCCAGATCTGCTGCGGGTGGATGCCGGTGCCGGCCAGACGGGCCGACAGTACCTTGAGCGCCCGCCCGCTGCTGACATCGCCGGCGGACAGGTTGATGGCGATGTGCACGCTGCGGTCCTGGACCAGCAGCGCGCGCATGTCGGCGATGACCAGTTCGATGACCTGGTCGGTCAGCGCCTCGATCAGGCCGTGCTCTTCGGCCAGCGGGATGAACAGGTCCGGGCGCACCTGGCTGCCGTCCGGGCGCGACCAGCGCACCAACGCCTCGGCACCGACGCAGATGCCCGTGTCGAGTTCGATGATCGGCTGGTAGTGCATGAAAAACTCGCGCTTGCGCACGGCCGTGGCCAGCTCGGCCTTCATCGACAGCCGCCGCCGCGACAGCCAGACCACCAGCGCCACCGCCGCCAGCGCGCCCAGCACTCCCAGTGGGATGAATTGCCGGAACTGCCTGCGGAAGCTGGCCATCAGGTCGGTGCGCGGCGCGGTGGCGACGGCCAGCCATTCCTGGTCCTGCGCGGTGGCGTACAGGGTGTGGCTGTCCATCCCGCTGTGCGGGTCGCGCAGCAGGCGCTGCAGCAGTTGCTGGTCGAGGATGTCCTGCTGCGCCATCAGGCGCCCATCCGGACTGGCCACGGCCAGGCGCACGTTGGGATCGGTGATGACATCCACGAAACGCGCCGGGTCCACCAGGAGGTCGTACCGGCCCAGATACACCGAAAGCAGGGCGGTGCCGTCGCCGGCCACCGGACGCACCCCCAGGGTGATGCCGGCGCCATCGGCCGTGGTGTGGTCCGGGGTGGGCGTGGGCACCTGTTTGTCCATCATGCCCCACGAGGTACAGCGCAGCCGGCCGTCCTCGAAGTAGCCGACCTGCTCGGCCGAGTGGGTGCTCAGCACCAGGCTGCGCATCAACTGCAGGTGGTCGGCCGAGCACGGCTCCAACGCGCTCTGGTTGAGGCGGCGCAGGGCAACCAGCCCGGCTTCGTAGGCGCGGTGCGCGCGCAGCAGCGTGCGTTCGGCGGTGAGCTGGAGGCGGTCTTGCTCGGCCTCGGTGGCCCGGGCCCAGGTGAAGTACGCCACGGTGGCGATCGGCAGGAACGCGCCCAGCAGGGCGAACAACACAGTGGCGGCGATGATCCTGGCGCGGTTCAAGCAGACCTCGATGCCCGGTGGGGGATGGTGAACGGCGTCCGTGGCCGCAGCCCCGATGCGCGCTATATCACCACCTGCGAGCGGGGATTGGAACAGGGTTTGCCCGTGACGCCTGCCGGGACACTGCCAGTGTCGGGGTCAGGGGGTGCGTTGCAGGGTGAAGACGACAACCGATGGCGAGGCCGGACTGACGCGGCAGTAGCGCAACCGCCCGCGCTCTTCTATGTTCATGGCCTTCGCCCCGCCTGGCCTGAGCCCATGTCCGATCCTGCCGCCCCGCCCGAACACCTCCGGCGCAGTCTGTCCAACCGCCACCTGCAGCTCATCGCCATCGGCGGGGCCATCGGTACCGGCCTGTTCATGGGCTCGGGCAAGACCATCAGCCTGGCCGGTCCGTCGATCATCCTGGTCTACCTGATCATCGGCGCGATGCTGTTCTTCGTGATGCGCGCGATGGGCGAACTGCTGCTGTCCAACCTGGAGTACAAGTCCTTCATCGACTTCTCCACCGACCTGCTGGGGCCGTGGGCCGGGTTCTTCTGCGGGTGGACCTACTGGTTCTGCTGGATCATCACCGCGATCGCCGATGTGATCGCAATCGCCGCCTACGCGCAGTTCTGGTTCCCCGACCTGGCGCCGTGGATACCGGCGCTGATGTGCGTGATCCTGCTGCTCAGCCTGAACCTGGTGACGGTCAAGCTGTTTGGCGAAATGGAATTCTGGTTCGCGCTGATCAAGATCATCGCGATCTGCGCGCTGATCATCACCGGCTTCGGGCTGGTGGCATGGGGCTTCACCGCGCCGTCGGGCCATCAGGCCACCTTCGCCAATCTGTGGAATGACGGCGGGATGTTCCCGATGGGCCTGGCCGGGTTCTTCGCCGGCTTCCAGATCGCGGTGTTCGCCTTCGTCGGTATCGAGCTGGTGGGGACGACCGCGGCCGAGACGGCCGATCCGGAGCGCAACCTGCCCAAGGCGATCAACTCGATCCCGATCCGCATCATCGTGTTCTATGTGCTGGCGCTGATCGCGATCATGGCCGTCACCCCCTGGCGCGAAGTGGTGCCGGGCAAGAGCCCGTTCGTGGAGCTGTTCGTGCTGGCCGGCATTCCCGCCGCCGCCAGCCTGATCAACTTCGTGGTGCTCACTTCGGCCACGTCCTCGGCCAACAGCGGCATCTTCTCCACCAGCCGGATGATGTACGGGCTGGCCGAGGAGCGTCACGCGCCGAGCTTCTTTGCGCGGTTGTCGAAGGCGGCGGTGCCGGCGCGCGGGTTGCTGTTTTCCTGCATCTGCCTGCTGCTGGGCGCGATGTTGATCTACCTGATCCCCAACCTGGTCACCGCGTTCACCCTGGTCACCACGCTGGCGGCGGTGTTGTTCATGTTCGTGTGGTCGCTGATCCTGTGTTCCTACATCGTCTACCGCCGCCGTCGCCCGCAGCTGCACGCGGCGTCGACCTTCAAGATGCCCGGCGGCGTGGCCATGTGCGTGGCGTGCCTGGTGTTCTTCGTGTTCGTGCTGGTGCTGTTGACCCTGCAGCCGGACACCCTCTACGCGCTGGCGATCAGCCCGCTGTGGTTCCTGCTGCTGGGCCTGGGCTACGCCGGCAAGCGGCTGATCGGCGGCCCGCGCTGAGGGTCGGCCGGGTCCGCCCTCCTGGCGGGCCCGGTATTCACCTTCGGTTCGCGGCCTGGGCCGGATGATCGCGCCGCACGACTGGCGTGCCCCGAACCGAGCCCATGAACCCGACCCTGCCTGCCGCGTTGGCCCTGTTGTCGTTGCTGCTGCCGTGGGAGGCGTCGGCGCGCACGGTGTACCGCTGTGTGCAGAACAACACGGTCAGCCTGGCCACCGCGCCCGAGCCCGGCTCCAAATGCACCGCGCAGCAGGTGGATGACAACGCGGTGCAGACGCCCAACCTGTGGGGCAACATGGGGGTCTTCAGCGGCACCCTGTACGAGCGCGAGCAGGACGGCGGGATGGTCTATTCCACGCGCAACCTGCCAGGTTCGCGGGTGTTCCTGAAATTCACCGTAGCCACGCCGCCGGGTGAGCCGGCGCATGAAGGGCTGGGCAAGGTCGGTACGCCGCAGCTCAACCGCCATGCCAAGCAGTTCAAGGCCGCGGCAAAGGCCACCGGCGTGGAAGACGCCTGGCTGCGGGCGATCGCCCATGCCGAGAGCGGCTTCGATGCGGGCGCGATATCGCCCAAGGGCGCGCAGGGGGTGATGCAGTTGATGCCCGATACGGCCACCGAGTTCGGCGTGGCCGATCCGCTCTCGGCCGAGCAGTCGATCAATGGCGGCGCGCGCTACATGAAGGCGCTGCTCAAGCGCTACAAGGGCGACCGTACGCTGGCGGCGGCCGCCTACAACGCCGGCATCGGCGCGGTGACCCGCTACAAGGGCGTGCCGCCGTATGCCGAGACCCTGGACTACGTGGACAAGGTGAGCACGTTGTACGTGCGCTACCGCGAGGCGATGGGGTTCAAGGTGGAGACGCCGGCAAAGTAGCGCCGGTCGCCGGCCCGATGCACGGGCCGGCGGCGGGGATCACCGCCAGACGCTGCGGCCGTAGATGGGCTGGGTCTCGATGCGGCCCACCGCGTCGACGGCGGCGCGCACGTCGCGGCGCTTGAACAACTGCGCCCAGCGTTTCTCGTTTTCCATATCGGCGGGCATCGGCGGCAGCATGCGGAAGTCCTGCAGCAGCTGCAGCAGGTCCTGGCGCTGCGCCTTGTCCTGCAGCGCGGCGACCAGCCACGCCGCCGCGTCATCCAGCCGGTTTTCGCTGATCAGTACCTCCAGGTACACGCTGCGGCCTTCGCCTTTGTTGGACTGCAGCCACTGCCGCGCCTGCGCCGAGCGCTCGCCGTCGCCGAGTGTGCGATAGGCATTGAAGCGTATCCACTGGCGCACATATTCGCCGTAGATCTCGCCTTCTTCCAGGCCGTCCAGGGTCTGCAGGGCACGCTCGGGCTGCTGCTTGCCCAGGTACCAGCTGGCCAGGTACAGCCGCATCAGCGGATTGAACGCCGGCGCCTGCTCATGCAGCGTGCTGGCGAGGACCAGTGTGGCCTCGGCCTGTGCATCGCGGCCGAGGCGATGCTCGGCGGTGGCGCGGTGCATCAGCATCCAGGCCGCGTAATCGGCGCCGCGGAAGGACGGGGACGCACCGGCGGCGGCCAACCGCGTGTACAGCGCCTCGGTGGTGCTCAGCACCTGTTCGTGCTCGCCCATCAGCAGCAGGGTATCGGTGAGCTCGGTGATGCGATCGCCGCGCTCGGGACGCAGCAGGCCTTCCACACGCAACGCATCGACGTGGCGGCGTGCGGACTGCAGCGGATCGAAGCGCGGATCGCGGCGGTTGATCACGGCGTCAAAGCGCTTGTCGCTGCGCAACGTCACCACGTCCATCGGCGTATCGATGCGCGCCACGGTGGCGGCAAGCGCCGCGTGCTCCCCGGCATCGGCCTGCAGGGTGGCGAGCGTCAGCCACAGCCCGCCGGGCTCCATGCCGTCGTCCTGCCATTGCCGGTCGAACAGCACCTGCAGCAGTGCACGGCGGACCTCGGGCTGGTCGTGCAGCTGTTCGTCCAGCGCGTAGGCCATCGCCGCATCGAAGTCGCCGAGGAACTGGTCCGAGGCGCGCAGCGAGCGGGTGATCAGGCTGGCGCCCTGGACCGGCTGTTGCTGCCAGAGCAGCAGGCGACCGAGCACATACAGGGCGCGCGGATCGTCGGGTGCCTGCTCCAGCGCGGCATCCAGGTAGCGACGTGCATCGCGCGCCTGGCGTGCGTTGAACGCAACACGTCCGGCGGTGATCCAGCCGTCCAGGCGCAGCGACTCGGGCAGCTGCGTGAAGCCGGGATCGGCAAACACGCGCTCAAAGCCCAGCAGCGCGCCGACGCTGTCGCCGTTCTCGGCCAGCGTGATGGTATCGGCCAACGTCTGTGCCAACGGCTGCGCCGTCTGATTCGCAGGCGTGGCAGCATCGATGGAGGCAGCCAGCGCTGGCGTGGCGAACAGGGCCAGCAGCAGGGAAACGGCGAGACGGTGTCGCAGGCCGGGCATGGGGCGTCCTTCCATGGAATGAGCATCGATTGAACCCGGAACCCGGCAAACGCACAAGCGCACGGGCTTTGCAGCAGCGCGGCCAACGTTTATGGTCGTGCGCTCGAACGGACAGGGAACGCAATGAAACGTTGGCACTGGATGATGGCGGCGGTGGCGGTGATCACCGCGGCAGGGCTGGCGTGGACGTTCCTCAAGGGACCGCTGCCGGCGGTGATCGCGCCCGGTCCGGTGCCGACGGTGCTCGGCTGGCAGGCGCGGATCGAAACACTGGCCGGCGATGGCGTGGACGGTTCGCGCGAGGGGGCCGGTGCGCAGGCACGGTTCTCCGATCCCTACGCGGTGGCACTGGACGCCAACGGGGTGGCCTACATCGCCGACGCCGGCGACAACAACCGCATCCGTCGTCTCTATCCGGATGGGCGCGTGGATACGCTGGCCGGCAACGGTGAGGGGTGGCGCGACGGTCCGGCGCTGCAGGCCCAGTTCAATACGCCGTCGGGCATCGCGCTGGACGCCGCTGGCAATGTCTATGTGGCCGACACCGGCAACAACCGCATCCGCCGGATCGGCATCGATGGCGCGGTGAGCACGGTGGCCGGCGACGGCCAGGCCGGTTTCTCCGATGGTGCCGCCGCGCAGGCGCGCTTCGACGGGCCGATGGGCGTGGCGGTGGGTATTGATGGCCGGGTGTTCGTGGCCGATACCTACAACGATCGCATCCGCGTGATCGAGACCGATGGCACGGTGCGCACGCTGGCCGGTGGCGAGCGCCCGGGCACCGTGGATGGCATCGGCGGCGACGCCCGGCTGGATACCCCGGTGGCGCTGGCACTGGATGCGCATGGCAATCTGCTGATCGCCGATCTGTACAACAATGCGATCCGTCGCCTGTCGCCGGATGGCACGCTGCGCACGCAGGTGGCCGACGGTGGCCTGGTGAACGGGCCGCTGTCGGTGGCGGTCACCCACGACGACGTGCTGTACGTGGGCGACACCGGCGGGCGGCTGGTGCAGGTGACGCCGCAGGGGCACCAGATCGCGTTGCTCGGTGCCGAAACGCAGCCGCGCCTCGCCCGTCCGGCCGGCATCGCGCTCGACGCCGATGGCCGCCTGCTGGTTGCCGACGCGGCCGCGTATCGGGTGCATCGGATCGGCGCGCTTGCCGCCGGTGCGGTCGCACCCCCGGCCTTGACCGGGCCGGCGGCGGATGCGCCCCTGCCGGCGACCGCCGGGCGCTGGCCGCTTGCCCCGCAGCAAAGCTGGCATGAAGTCGTCGGCACGCTGGGCGAAGTGCGTGGCGATTTCCACGGTGAAAGCCGGCACCACCTGCACGGCGGCTTCGATATCCGCGGCGATGTCGGCCAGACCGTGCTGGCCATCGCCGATGGCAAGGTCAGCAGCCCGACCCCGACCTGGTCGGCGGGCGGGCAGGCCGAAGGGTTGGTGCTGGACCGGCTCAAGTACATCCACATGAAGGTCGGGCGCGACCCGGCCGATCGTCCGTTCGACCCGCGTTGGCAGCCGCTGTTCAACGACGAAGGCAAGCTGCAGCGCATTCGCGTGCGTCGCGGCACACGCTTCCAGGTGGGCGACCGCCTGGGCAGCATCAACCGGATGGCGCACGTGCACCTCAGCGTGGGCGCCAGCGGTTTCGAGCGCAACGCGGTCGCGTTGGGGTTCACCGGCTATGTCGATACAGTCGCCCCGCGCATCACCGATGTTGCGCTGCTGGACGATCTGGACCAGCCGCTCACCGCTGGCGCGAATGGCCGGGTGGCGCTGCCGCGCAGCGGCCCGGGCGTGCAGATCGTGGTGGAGGCCTGGGACCAGGTGGACGGCAACCAGGCGCGTCGTCGACTCGGGTCCTACCAGGTCGGCTACCAGATCCTCGATGCCCGGGGCCAGCCGCTGCCCGGTTATGAGCAGCCGCGCTTCAACATCGTGTTCAATTCAATGCCCCCGCGCGACAGTGCCACCAAGGTGGCCTATGCACCGGACAGCGGCATCACCGTGCATGGCAGCGCGGTCACCCGCTTCCGCTACCTGGTGACTAACACCGTGCGCGATGGTCGGGTGGAAACCGGTCGTTGGCAGCCGGACGCGTTGCCGGCCGGCGACTACGTGATCCGCGCCAGCGCGCGCGACTACAGCGGCAATGAAGGCATCGGTGCGCGCGACCTGAAGATCACCCTGCTGTAGCGGCAACGGCTACGCGCTGGGGCGGCGGCCTCAGGCGCCGACGCGCGCGCGTTCGGCGTCCATGTCGGCCAATGGCCGCACTTCGATGCTGCCGAACCGCGACCACGGAAACTGCCGGGCGATGGCCAACGCTTCGTCGTGGTCGCGCGCGTTGATGAGGTTGAAGCCGGCCAGCAGTTCGTGGGTTTCGGCGAAGGGGCCGTCGGTGATCCGCGCCTGCCCCTGGCGGGTGCGCAGGGTGCGCGCGCTGTCCACCGGCTGCAGCTGCTGGGCCAGCACCAGGGTGCCCTTGGCCTGCAGGGCATCGGCATGCTGCAGGCAATCGTGCATGAGGCGATCGTATTCCTCGCCGGGCAGGGCCTGCAGCAGGCCTTCGTCGATATAGATCAGCAGCAGGAATTGCATGGCGGGACCGCTCCTGGGCAGGGGCGGCCATGATGCCGCAGCCGGCGCGACGGGTGTGTTGCAGCGCGGCACGACGGAGCAGGAAATTTATTCTGCAGGCGTGTCGATTTCCGCCCCACCGGGTCGTCGTAACCAGTGAAGGGCCCGCCAACCGGCGCGCCCACCCGGAGCAGACCGATGAAAGTAATGGTATTCGTCAAGGCCACCCCGGCCACCGAGGCCGGGCAGATGCCCACCGAAGCAGAAATCCGCGCCATGGGCGCCTTCAACGAGGCGCTGGTGCAGGCCGGGATCATGCTGGCCGGCGAGGGCCTGCACCCGACCTCGCGTGCGCGCCGGGTGGCCTTCGGGGAGGCGGCCCCGCGGGTGATCGACGGCCCCTTCGCCGAAACCGGCGAGCTGGTCTGCGGCTACTGGCTGTGGCAGGTGCGCTCGCTGGACGAAGCCACCGAATGGCTCACCCGCGCGCCGTTCGGTCCGGGCGCCGTCGTGGAGCTGCGCCCGGTCTTCGGCCCGGAGGATTTCGGCGCGGCCTTCACCCCCGAATTACAGGCGCAGGCACAGCGTCTGCGCGACCGTCTCGACAGCGGCCATTGAGAGGAGAATCCCGATGAAACTGATCCCGTTCCTGAGCTTCAACGGCACTACCCACGAGGCAATGGCGTTCTACGCCCAGGTCCTCGGCGGCAAGGTCGTCTCGGAAATGAAGTACCGCGACATGCCGCCGATGGAAAGCGCCGAGGGCTGTGGCGAGATGCCGCCGGAAACCCTGGATCACGTCGCCCACAGCCAGCTGGAGGTGGACGGCGCGATCCTGATGGCCGCCGACGGTCCGTCCCCGGCGGGTGAGAACAGCACCACGATCAACGTCGATGTCGATTCCATCGACGAAGCCGAGCGCGTGTTCAAGGCGCTGGCCGAGGGTGGGCAGATAAAGATGCCGATCGGCGAGACCTTCTGGGCGCATCGCTGGGGCTTTCTGATCGACCGCTACGGCAAGCCGTGGATGGTCAACTGCATGAAACAGCCCTGATCCCTCTTCCTTTCAAGGATGTTGTGCCATGACCGATTCGCCGCAGATGATCTTCGTCAACCTGCCCGTGCGCGACCTGGAGGCCTCCAAGGCATTCTTCGCCGCGCTGGGCTACAGCTTCAATCCCACCTTCACCAATGCCGATGCGGCCTGCATGATCATCAGCGACACTATCTTCGTGATGCTGCTGGTGGAGGGCTTCTTCAGCCAGTTCACCGCCAAGCCGATCAGTGATGCGCGCCTGCAGACCGAGGTGTCACCTGCCTGTCGGCGTCCAGCCGCGCGGACGTGGACGCATGGGTGGACAAGGCGCTGCAGGCCGGCGCCAGCGAGCCCCAGCCGGCGCGCGATTATGGCTTCATGTACCAGCGCGGTTTCCAGGACCTGGATGGGCACCTGTGGGAAATCGCGCATATGGACGGTGCGCCGGGCTGATGCGGCGCCGTGCTTGTGCGGGGTCGACACTGATGCTGTGATCGCGTCCATGGACACCGCACTCTCGCACCGTTTGGACACCCTCTGGCGCATGGAGGCGCCGGTCCTGATCGCGCGCCTGGCCCGGATGCTGGGAGGCGATGTCGGGCGTGCCGAAGAACTGGCCCAGGACACCTGGCTGGCCGCGCTGGAGCGCTGGCCGGCGCAGGGGGTTCCGGACAACCCGGGAGCCTGGCTGATGACCACGGCGCGCAATCGTGCCATCGACGTGCTGCGCCAGCACCAGCGCGTGGCCGGCCAGCATGCCCGGTACGCCAGCGAACTGGAGCCGCAGCCGCTGCCATCCCCCGATGACAGCGATGCGCTGCAGGACGACATCGGCGATGACCTGCTGCGTTTGATGTTCGTGGCCTGCCACCCGGTGCTGTCGCCCGATGCGCGGGTGGCGCTGACCTTGCGCCTGCTGGGCGGGCTGACCACCGAGGAGATTGCGCGCGCGTTCCTGCAACCCGAACCCACCCTTGCCCAGCGCATCGTGCGTGCCAAGCGCACCCTTGCCGCCCGTGAGGTGCCGTTCGAAGTGCCGCGCCAGGCCGCATTGCCCGAGCGGCTGGCCTCGGTGCTGGAGGTGGTGTACCTGATCTTCAACGAAGGCTATGCCGCCAGTGCCGGCGATGACTGGATGCGTCCGGCGCTGTGCGAGGAGGCGTTGCGGTTGGGTCGGGTGCTGCTGCACCGGCTGCCGGCCTGGCCGCAGATCCACGGACTGGTGGCGTTGATGGAACTGCAGGCCTCGCGCGCGGCCGCGCGCGTGGATGCACACGGCGCGCCGATCCTGCTGCCTGAGCAGGACCGGACGCGCTGGGACTGGCTGCAGATCGCGCGTGGCCAGGCGGCACTGCAGCAGGCGATCGCACTCGGCGGCGGCGAGGATCCCTACGTACTGCAGGCGTTGATCGCCGACTGCCACGCCCGCGCGCGCCGCGTGCAGGACACCGACTGGGCTGGCATGGCCACGCTCTACCAACGGCTGGCGCGCCAGCAACCTTCGCCGGTGATCGAGTTGAACCGGGCCGTGGCGGTCTCGCGTGCCGAGGGCGCGGCCGCCGCCTGGCCGCTGGTGGAACGCCTGGCGCAGGACGGCCGGCTGCAGGACTACGCGCCGCTGGCGGCGGTGCAGGGCGACCTGCTGGCGCAGTTGGGGCGGGGCGAGGAGGCGCGCGCGGCGTTCCTGCGTGCGGCCGCCTTGACCGCCAACGCGCGCGAAAAGGCCCTGCTTGAGGCCCGGGCCGCTGCCGTCCCCATGGGCTGACGATATCGCAGCTTGCTCGCAGATAGGCGAGGGGCTATCGTTGCGCCCATTCATGAAACCGGTGCCGTCTTCGGACCCGGTCACACAAGGGACGCAGGCAGATGTTTTCAGGGAAGAAGCGGGCGCGCGCGCCACGCGCGTGGCTGTTGTTGTGCGTCATCGCCTTCTCCGGCATGGCCCACGCTGCCGACAAGTCGCAGCAGGTTTACTGGGCCGGGTTCGCCTTCACCGGCCAGGCCAATGCGCGCACTGACGTCGCCCCGCACAGCACCGCGGTGATCGAACGGCGCGGTGCCGAAGCGCTCAACCAGCAGCTCGGCGGCGCCCTGCGCCGACAGCCGCCGGCCCACCTGCAGCTGATCAGCGACCAGCTGGCCAAGCTCGATGGCACCACCAGCGCCACGGTGCTGGCTGCCGCGCTGGATCGCGAACTGGTCTCGGTCGAACCGATCGGCGACCAGTACAAGGTGCTGGTGGAAGTGGCGCTGCAGGCGCTGTTCTTCGACTTCCGCGAGCGCCAGGTGATCGCCTCCTATCCGCTCACCCTGCAGCGCATCGACCTGCGCGAGGACCGTCCGGACGAGGACGAGATCAACGCGATCGTGGCCGACCTGCTGTACGGCAGCGCCGCCAGCAGCCTGCCCGCGGTGCTGGCCCAGACCCTGTCCGGCGCACAGCTGCCCAACGCGTCGGTGCGTCGCCTGCAGGTGGGTGCGGTGACGCTGTCCGACGCGGCCCGCGCCAAGCTGCCCAACCCGTCGCTGGAAGCCCCGTTGCGCGCCACGCTGGCCCATGAGCTGTCCAAGACGCTCTCGTCCAACACCGGCATCGGCCTGCTGCCGCCGGCCACTGGCGAGGCGATCGGCGGTGCGATGGCCGCGCGCTTTGCCGACGGCAAGGTGTACCAGCTGAAGATCCCCGAGCCGGACTACGTCATCAAGCTGCAGTTGGATGCGATGAAGAGTGGCGTGATCAGCGAAACCGCGGCGATGAAGACGATGCTGTTTGGCGCGTTCTTCCAGGTCTCGGTGGTCGAACCGTTCTCCGGCAAGGTCTTCTTCGACCAGCCGCTGCGCAAGGGCGCCACCAAGGTGGTGCCGGTGACCCAGTGGCAGGTCGACCAGTGGTCGGCCAGCTATGAAACCGTGCTGGCCGGGCTCGATGCCTTCGCCGGCGCTGCGGCCAAACGCGCCGATTCGCGCGCCTGGCTGGACGAACAGAAGCCGGGCGGACGCCCGCTGCAGCAACAGACCCAGGCCCTCCAGGAGTTGATCAAATCATGTCGTTGATTCGTGCCGTTCTGCTGATTCTCATTGCGCTGATGGTGGCCGCGCCGGTCGCTGCGCAGACCGCCAGTTCGCGTGGCACCGGCTCGGCCAGTTACGGCCTTCGGCTGAGCGCCGATACCCGTGCCCAGGCCCTGAACAAGGCCAAGGTAAATGCACTGGAGGCCTACATCGCCGAATCCGGTGCGGCCAAGCTGCGCCTGTTCGAAGCGCGTCGCCCGGAGTTCATCGGCGAGATCGACCGCTACGTGCTGTCGACCGTGCCGCTGTCCGAAGACGAAGACAAGAAGGCCAAGACCTACTCGGTCACCGTGCGCGCCGAGATCAACACCACCCTGCTGCAGACCAAGCTGGATGCCGGCTCGGCCGTGGCCGGTGCGCGCAGCAGCGAGCGCTCGCTGCTGACCTTCCTGTTCATGGCGCGCTCGCAGGACACCGTGCAGTCCTTCCAGGACAAGGAATACCGTCGCGTCGACGCCAGCCGCAGCTATGACGAGAAGACCCGCGAAGGCGACAGCTTCCGTGGCAACTCGGTCAGCACCAATGGCAGCATCAACCAGAACGCGTCGGTGTCGGTCACCAGCGGCGGCAGCACCACCGCGCGCAGCGACAACATCAGCTGGAAGGTGGCCAACGCCGCCGAGGTCAACACCGCCATGACCGGTGCCTTCAGCAGCGCCGGCTACGAAGTGGTCGAAGCGGAGTACGTCGAAGGCGAAAGCCGCGGCCTGCTCAGCATCGAGCGCATCCGCAAGGACTTCAGCACCGGCAACGACCTGTCCGCCGCCACCCTGCGCGACACCGCCAACGGCATCCGCGCGGCCAACATCCCGTACATCGCGGTGGGCACGCTGGACATCGGCATGCGCGACCGCGACCCGGCCTCGGGCAACACCCGCGTGTATGTCACCGTGACCGGCAAGGTACTGGACGTGACCGGTCGCTTCCCGCGCACCGTGTCTTCGGTCGGTCCGGTGCAGTACGCCGGCCTGGGCCCGAATGAAACCGTCGCCCGCACCAATGCACTGCGCGAAGCCGCCGAACAGGCTGCCCAGCAGATGATCAACGAACTCAACGTCAAGGCCGTGCGCTGATCCAGCGCGGGTTGTCTCTTCTGCCGGCCAGCGGCCGGCAGCTACCGTCGTCAAACAAGGACTACACCATGATCCGCAAGACCCTTATCGCACTGGCCATCGCCACCACCTTCGCCGCACCGGCACACGCCCAGCTCGGCAAGCTCAAGGGCCTGGTCGGCGGCGGCGACAGCGCCGCGTCCAGCAGCGCCGGTGCCCCGGACGAAGCCGCGCAGGAAGCGCTGGTGCGTCGTTTCGTCAGCTCGCAGTCGCATTCGCTGCAGGCCCAGACCTCCTTCGCCAAGGCCTTCGGCCTGGCCGAGCAGGTGCAGCTGCTGGAAGCCGAGCGCCAGGCGCTGTCGTCCGGTTCGGTCAACGTGGAGCAGATGAAGAAGTCGGTCTCGGTCAGCGAAAAAGCCCAGGCCGCCATCGACGAACGCGTTGCTGCCCAGCCGGAACTCAACGCCGAGTCGAAGAAGCATTACGCCGACGGCCTGGTGTCGCTGGTGGCCTCCGCTGCCGAAGGCCAGAAGCTGAGCGGTGAAGCCAACAACTTCGCCAGCGGCATGAAGAACCTCGGTGCCACCCAGCTGGCCACCGTGGGCCGCAAGCTGGCCGCCGGTGCATGGGTGGCCAAGGAATCGCCGGGCTACCTGAAGGGCCTGTATTCCTCGTCCAAGGCGGCGATGACCTTTGCCCGTGCCAGCAAGATCAAGCTGCCGAGCAACGCCGACGCCATGCTCGACGGCCTGAACTGATCCAGGACGGCCACGCATGCAGACCTCTCTCCGACTGTTGAGCCTGGCCCTCACCGCCACCCTGCTTGCCGCCTGCGGCAAGCAGGAGGAGGCGGTGGCGCCGGTCCCGGCCAAGCCTGAAACCAAGCTGGCCCAGCCGGCCGAAGAACAGCCGCTGCGCGGCGCGCCGGACTTCGGCGGCACCACCCAGGTGGCGCGCGAAGCCGACGGTATCGGCAGCACGCCGGAACTGGCGGTGCTGGCTGCGCTGCAGTCGGCGGTGGCACAGGTCAATGGCGTGCGCGTGGCCAGCCAGATGCAGGGCATCCGTGCCGGACTGCATGTGGACGTGGACGGCGAACACGTCGGCGATATCCGCGCCGACGCGTTTTCCCGGCAGATGATCGCCGCCTCGCAGGGGGCGGTGCTGGGGTATGAAATCCTCTCGCAGGAAGAAGTCACCCAGCTGGATGAAGAAGTGGTGGCGCGCGTGCGTGCCAGCGATGCCGGCTTCACCTACTCCGCCTCGGCCTCGGCCAGCGGTTCGGGCCAGGCCAGTGCCGAAGCCAGTGGTGGTGGCGGTTCGGCCTCGGCCAGCATCAAGGAAAGCTACAAGGAACAGGCCCAGGTGGAGGCCAAGCGCGGCGCACAGTCGTTCGAGTCCGACCTCAACCATCGCACGCTGCGCAGTTACTGGAAGGTGCGGATCAAGGCGGATATCGCCAAGTACCGCGCCCCGGACGAACAGGGCCGGCCGAAGATCGTCGTGGCCGAGCCGCATGTGCGCGCCGGTACCTACGCGGTCGGCGACGGCCGGGTCAGCAGCGACGAGGTGGCCCGCGCGATCCGTGCGCGCCTCAACGACACCCTGACCCAGACCAAGCGTTTCATCGTGCTCGATCGCGAGTTCGGCGCCGAGATGCAGGCCGAGATCGACCACATCAACAGCGGCAACGTGCGCCTGCAGGACACCGCGCGGCTGGGCCAGCAACTGGCCACCGACCTGATCCTCATCCCGAGCATCGAGCGCTTCGAGTACCCGCGCAGCGTGCGCCAGCTGCGCATGTCCGATCGCCAGGTCAGCTCGTATTCCGGTGGCGGTCGCATCACCCTGCGGCTGCTCAACGCGGCCACCGGCGAGGTGGTGATGTCCGACAGCTTCGACCACCAGCTGGCCTCGACCGGCCCGAGCACGCTGCCACGCGTGGTCGATGGCAAGGGCATGGCCGCGGCGATGATGGATTCGCTGTCCGGCCAGATCGGCAGCGCGATCATCACCGAGATCTTCCCGGTGTCGGTGGTGTCGATGAGCGGTGACCAGGTGGTGCTCAGCCAGGGCGGCGATTCGCTGCAGGTTGGCCAGCGCTGGCAGGCGGTGATGCTGGGCGAGGCGTTGAAGGACCCGCAGACCGGCCGTTCGCTGGGCCGCACCGAGACGCCGTGCTGCACCGTGCGGATCGACCGCGTGGCCTCGCAGACCTCCTACGGCACCATTGAAGGGGGCGCCGATCTGGGCGGTGCGACCTTCAAGCCTGGCGCGATCGAGCTGCGCCAGAAGGCGGCCCCGGTGAAGGCTGCGGCGACCGCCTCGTCCGGTGGGGCGGCCAAGCCGGCCGCGAAACGTTCTGCGGCCCCCAAGCCGGCGGCACCGGCAGAAGATCCCAACTGGTAACGCATCGCCTACACTCGGGATCTACGTGGTCCCGTTGTGGAGAGAGCGATGAAACGAGTAGTACTGAGCGTGCTGGCGCTGTCGGTGTCCAGCGCGCTGATGGCGGCAACGCCGAAGTTCGACGGCGCGCGGATCTCCGCCGACGTCAAGGAACTGGCCTCGGACGCCTACGAAGGGCGTTCGCCGGCCACCGCCGGTGAAGAGAAGACCATTGCCTACCTGAGCCGGCAGTTCGCGGCGGCGGGCCTGCAGCCGGGCGGCGACCTCAAGGACGGCAAGCGTCTGTGGACCCAGGCCGTGCCGCTGCGCAAGGGCGATATCGTCGGCACGCCGAGCCTGTCGCTGGCCAGCAAGGGCAAGCCGCAGGTGCTCAGCCAGGGCAAGGAAATCGCCGTGCGCGCCGCCATGAACGGTGCCTCCGAAGTAGATATCAAGAATGCGCCGCTGGTCTTCCTCGGCTACGGCGTCAACGCACCGGAGCGCCACTGGGACGACTTCAAGGGCGTGGACCTGAGGGGCAAGATCGCCGTGGTGCTGATCAACGACCCGGACTTCGAAAGCGGCCAGGGCGACTTCGACGGCAAGGGCATGACCTACTACGGTCGCTGGACCTACAAGTACGAAGAAGGCGCGCGCCAGGGCGCACTCGGCGTGCTGATCGTGCACGAAACCGCACCGGCGTCCTATGGCTGGGCCACCGTGGCCGGTTCCAACACCAACACCATGTTCGACGTGGTCCGCGACAACCCGGCCGAGGCGCATCCGCTGCTGGAAGGCTGGATCCAGCGCGACCTGGCCGTGGAGCTGTTCAAGCGCGCGGGCCTGGATTTCGAGACGCTCAAGCAGCAGGCGCAGACCCGCGACTTCAAGCCGGTGGAGCTGAAGGGCCAAACCTTCTCGGCCAAGTACGCGGTCAAGTCCGAGGTGATCACCTCGCACAACGTGGCCGCACGCCTGGAAGGCAGCAGGCATCCGGACGAGACCGTCGTATACAGCGCGCACTGGGATCACATCGGCGTGGGCAAGCCCGACGCCAACGGCGACACCATCTTCAACGGCGCGCTGGACAACGCCAGCGGCACCGCCTCGCTGGTCGAACTGGCGCGCGGCTTTGCCAAGGGCAAGCGCCCGGAGCGTTCGGTGCTGTTCCTGGCGGTCACCGCCGAGGAGAAGGGCCTGCTCGGCTCGGAGTATTACGCCAGCCATCCGCTGTACCCGCTGAGCAAGACCGTGGCGGTGATCAACATGGACGGCATGGCGCCGTTCGGGCCCTCGCGTGATTTCGGCATCTACGGCTCGGCCAAGCTGGAACTGCTGGACCAGCTCAAGGACGTGGCCAAGGGCTGGGACATCCGCTACACCCCGGACCCGAAGCCGGAAGCCGGCCTGTTCTTCCGCTCCGACCACTTCCCCTTCGCCAAGCGCGGCGTGCCGGCCGTGTCCTACTCGGCCGGCCAGGACTGGGTGGACGGCGGCGTGGCCGCAGGCAAGGCCGCCTCGGACGACTACACCGCCAAGCGCTACCACCAGCAGGGCGATGAGTGGCAGCCGGACTGGACCTTCGCCGGCGCCTCGCGCGACCTGGAAGTGCTGTACACCCTGGGCAACCAGCTGGCCAATTCGCGGGCCTGGCCGAACTGGATCGACGATTCCCAGTTCCGTGCGCCGCGCGATGCCAGCGCCGCCGAGCGGAAATAAGCCGACCGTCCCCACCGGCATCGCCGGTGGGGACGCCGCTTGCCCGGCTTCATCCCCCCATTTCCCGCCTTCGTCGCATGCCGCTTGTTCCCGGCGGTGGCAGGGCTATGCTCGCCTCACACCCTATGTGAAGACGCCGCCGTGCTCCCCAGCCTCGCTCTGATTCTCCGCATCCTGTTGGCCTGGGCCGCCGCGATCGTCGTGGCCGGTTTCGTCTGGAGTGGCATCTTCAGCGGCATGGACGACGGACCCGGCTGGGTCTTCGGCCTGCTGGCGATGTTCCTGATGGTCACCGCGATCGGCAGCTGCATCACCCACCTCCGCCGCGTCTGGCTGGTGGCCGGGCACCTGGACGGGACGACCCTGTCCAGCCGCCAACGCCGCCAGATCGAACTGCCGATGGATGCGGGCCCGGCCTTCGCGCTGCTGGAAAAGGCCATCGCCGAGCTTCCGCGGGTGGAAGACATCGAAAGCGCCGCCGGCAGCCTGCAGGTGCGCGCGTACGTACGTCGTGTTGATCCCTACAACGGCCGCCCGCCGTCGCGCTGGAACCTGCCGGCACGGCTGGCGATCCGCCGCAACAGCGTGCTGGCCACGGTCACCCCGGGGCAGGGCACCAGCAGCGTCACCCTGCTGTTCGAACCCGATGCCGGGGTCTGGGCCGACCTGCTGGCGGTGGACGAAGGCAGCAACTACGAGAACGCCGAAGCGGTCAGCCGCGCCATCACCCGCCGCGTGTCCGAGCAGCGCCGTGACGAGCAGGCCGCGGCCGAGCAGACCTCCACCGAAAAGGAACTGTCGGTGGCCAAGCTCAACCTGCTGCATGCCCAGGTCGAGCCGCACTTCCTCTACAACACGCTGGCCAACGCGCAGGTGCTCACCCGCACCGATCCCCCGCGTGCCGACCAGATGCTGGGCCATCTCATCCAGTACCTGCGCAGCTCGCTGCCGAGTGTGGACGAATCGATGTCCACCCTGCGCGTGGAGCTGGAGCGTGCCCAGGCCTACCTGGAAATCCTCAAGATCCGCATGGGTGCCCGCCTGGCGTTGCAGGTCGATGTGGCGCCGGCACTGCTGGACCTGCCGCTGCCGTCGATGGCGCTGCAGACCCTGGTGGAAAACGCGATCAAGCACGGCCTGGAACCCAAGCCCGGCGGTGGCACGGTCTGGATCATCGCGCGCCCCTTCGACGACCACGTGACCCTGACCGTGGCCGACGACGGGCTGGGCTTCGGGCACGGCAGCAGCGGCACCGGCATCGGCTTGAAGAACCTGCGCGAACGGCTGCGGTTGACCTGCGGCGAACGCGCCGGCGTGGCCATCGTGTCCAACTTCCCCAGCGGCGTGGCCGCTACCATTACCCTGCCGCGGGATGCGCGCGAGGCGATCCATGCAGCTTGATGCCCTCATCGCCGAAGACGAAGACCTGCTGCGCCAGTCGCTGGTGGCCCAGCTGCAGCGGTTGTGGCCGGAACTGCGGCTGGTGGCCGAATGCGAAGACGGTGCCTGCGCGCTGGAGAAGCTGGCCGAGCTCAAGCCGGACCTGGCCTTCCTGGACATCCGCATGCCCGGCATCACCGGCATCGACGTGGCTCGCGCGTTGCCGGACATCAGCCCGCGCACGCAGGTGGTGTTCGTCACCGCCTACGACCAGTACGCCATCGATGCCTTCGAGCAGGGCGCGATGGACTACCTGCTCAAGCCGGTCAGCGACGAGCGCCTGCTTGCCACCCGCGAGCGCATCCTGGCGCGCATGCAGCAGGGCCGGCCCGACAGCGCGATGCTCGAGCAACTGCTGCAGCGGCTGGGCCACAGCGGCGCCAGCGCGCCAAGCACGCCGCCGCTGGCCTGGATCACCGCCAGCAACGGCCGCGATACGCAGCTGATCATGCTGGAGGACGTGCTGTACTTCCGTGCCGACAGCAAGTACACCACGGTGGTTACCGAGCAGGGCGAAAGTCTGCTGCGCACGCCGCTGCGCGAGTTGCTGGACGTGCTGGACCCGCAGCGTTTCCGCCAGGTGCATCGTTCCACCATCGTCAACATGAAAGCGGTGGCCGCGGTCAGCCGCGATGAGAGTGGGCGCGGCCAACTGCGCCTGAAACACCGCGCCGAGCTGCTCAGTGTCAGCCAACCGTTCATGAGCCTGTTCCGCGGCATGTAAGCCACCTGTCCACCCCATCCTGGAGCGACCATGCGCCACGTACTTATCCTGTGCACCGCCGTGCTGGCCATCGCCGGCTGCGCACAGTCCAACAACACCTCGGTCACCCGCGTGCGTGCCAATGGCGTGGATGCGCTTTACAGCAAGAGCACGGTGGTGGACGGGGTGGCACAGTTCGAGTGCATCGCCAGCAGCAGTGGCCAGTGCCACTACCTGGTGCTGGCCCCGGGCTGCAAGACCGATGCGGCCTGCACACAGGCGCCTTTGCGGCGCCTGTCGGTGGCGGTCGGCAAGACCGAACGGGTGCCGGATCTGCCCAAGGGATTCAGCCTGTGCGTCAGCGGGCAGCCCAAAGAACAATGCCACCGTGAGTGATCACGGTGGCATTGTGGCTCCCCCCGGATTCCGGGACGGCTAGAAGGCCGGTTGCAGGTGCAGGTTGCCGCGGTGGTCCTGCTCACCCACATGGTTGAGCTGGCCGACCAGTTCCGAATGCTGCTTCATCCGGCCGATCTCGCGCATGATGCGGATATCTTCGTGGCGCAGCTCGCGGCGGGCGGTAACGGCCTGCTTGTAGTCGAGCACTTCCGGATACAACTGGGCCATGTCCAGCGCCTCGGCCACGCATTCCACGGTGTCGGCGTCGGAGGTGATCCGCGCGCGGCTGTTGAAGGCCTTCATCCAGCGCTCGAAGCCGGCGGTATGGTCGAACATGTTGGCCATGAACCAGATCACGAACAGGATCGAGATCCACGACCCGAACACGATCACCACGCGGGTGAAGGTGATATGGAAGTCGTCGCGCCACAGGTAGTTGCTGATCAGGCCGAGGATCAACAGCGAGGAGGCCTGCCAGCCCACGATCGAGGCCATCAGCCACTGGCCCTTGGCCTTGGCCAGCACCTCCACTTCCTCGCGGATCTGCTGCTCGCTCTTGTTACGCCAATGCGCGACCTGTTTTTCGAACGGGCTGTTGTACAGCTCGTTGTCCTGCAACAGCAAACCCAAACCCTTGAACAAAGCGATCATGACGTGCTCCTTCTGGAACGTGCGACAGCGCATTGGGTAAACGTGAGGCGGATTCAGTTCTAGCACTTCCAGCGGACCGTGCAATGGGGGCGGTGCGAAGCCGGACGAGGGCTTTTTCTGAATGGGCAGGCGGTGGTGCAGCGCATCATTGCGCGCGTGGCGTGCGACAAGATGTCGCAGCCATTTTCGTGCTGCGGTTGCACATGAAACGGAGGCTGAGCCGCCAGACTCGCTGGGGGCTGCGTGATCGGCCAGAATCGGGGTGGACCGCGCAGCCTGCGGTCGTCTCCGCCCCCTTTGGATCTGTAATGCCGCCACTGCTGCAACGTCTTTCCCGCCCCGTCACCGCGCCCATCCGGCGTTGGGTACTGGGGGCCTTCCCGCGCGGCCAGAGCGGGATCGACTACGACCAGCCACTGGGCGATCCGGGCTGGTTCGGGCCGCACAGCGTGACCTGGCGGGTGCATTCGGAGTTTCCGGGGATGCTGGCCGGGGGGCTGTGCGCGTTGATGCTGCAGACGTTGCATCCGCTGGCGCTGGCCGGGGTGTATGACCATTCCAACTTCCGCGACGATCTGGTCGGGCGGTTGCGCCGGACCACGGCGTTCGTGGCCGGCACCAGCTATGCGCCGTCCGGCGAGGTGGAGGCGCTGGTGGCCAAGGTGAAGCGTATTCATGCGCAAGTACGCGGGCAGACGCCCGACGGTCGCGTGTATTCCGCCGACGATCCGGCGCTGCTGACCTGGGTGCATGTGACCGAGGCCTACGGCTTCCTGCAGGGCTGCCGCCGCTATTGCCGTGAGGTGCCGGTGGCGATCGCCGACCAGTATTACGGCGAGTACAAGCGGGTGGCCGAGGCGCTGGGCGCCACGGAGGTGCCGGCTACGGAAGCGGAGGTGGACGCGTATTTCGCCCGGCAGTTGCCGCAGTTGCGTTTCGATGCGCGCTCGCGCGAGGTGCTGGCGGTGTTGTCGGGCATTCGTCTTCCGGTGCCGATGGCGGGGCTGTCGCGCGAGCTGTTCCTCGGCGCGGGGGCGGCGCTGTTGCCGGGCTGGGCCGAGGCGATGCTGGAGCGCACCGCGGTGCAGCGCGCACAGTCCCGTACCTCGGGGCGGGTGCTGCGTGCGATGGCGCCGTTGTTCCGGCGTGCGTTGCAGGATGGGTTGGCGACACGTGCCTGTACGCGGATGGGCGTGCCGGGGAGTGTGTTGGGTGAGTGGGGGTGATGCATAAGAGCCTTCTTGTCTGCGCGCCGGCGGGCGGGGCGGGGGTGTGTGGGTTCGCGGGACACGCCG
>NZ_JALJRW010000013.1 GCF_024519465.1 Stenotrophomonas sp. Ste86
ACCACAATCTAGCTGGCCGGCCGTGCGCCTTCTCCCCTCAGATGGGAGAAGAACCCTTTATGTTGCCCAGGGGCCTACCGGCCGCTACGGGGCTCGGCTTGCGGTGAGCAGGTAGAAGCCAAGCTGTTTTGACGCTGGTCGGTGGGTCGGGCGCTGGGCGCCGATGCCCTTGGAGGCGAAATAAAGGAGGAGGGGGCGGCCGAAGGCCGACGCCGGAGGACATTCGCCCGAAGGGGCATGGGGGACCAGCGCCCGATCCACCAACAGCCGCGCCTGGGGAGGTTCACAGCGCGTTTCTGCCTGCCACGCCGCTGGCACAAGAACCGCTTCTGTCTATCGCGACAGCATCAAGCGCGTCATGACCAGCTGCCGATGCCGGGGCCGATCCGATGGCGACATCCGGCGGCCCGCAGCCATTGCGGTAGCGGCACCGCGCCTGCCCGCGATGGTTTTGGAGCCACGCCGGAAGCGGGTTACACTGCCCGGCTCGCCACTCAGGCCATGATTTTTCCCATGCTGCAGAAACTTCGCGACAAGACCTCGGGCTGGATCGTTACCGTGATCCTGGGGCTGCTGATGATTCCGTTCCTGTTCGTGATCGACTCCAGCTACCTCGGTGGCGTGGGTGCGCAGAACGTGGCCAAGGTGGCAGCGCCGCCGACGTGGTGGCGCTCGGCGCCGGCATGGTGGCCGATGTCGTTCCTTTGGCAGCACCACGAGATCAGCTCGCAGGACTTCCGCGTGCGTTTCGAACAGGCGCGCCAGCAGGCCCGCCAGGAGCAGGGCGAGGACTTCGACCCGCGCCATTTCGAAAGCACCGAGAACAAACTGGCCGTGCTCGACCAGATGATCGACGAGCAGGTCGTGCGCCTGGCCGGCGAACAGTCCGGCATCGTGATTGGCGACAACGCCGTACGCGAGTACATCGCCGCGATCCCGGCGTTCGTGGGTCCCGATGGCAAGTTCAGCGACACCCAGTACCGCCTGGCGCTGGCCGGTGGCAATCCGCCGCGCACCCCGACCCAGTTCGAGGCGCTGGTGCGCGAGAGCATCCAGCAGTCGGTGATCCCGTCGGCGCTGCAGTTGTCCGGTTTCGCCACTGCCGCTGAAACCGAGCGCCTGCTCAAGCTGCTGGGCGAAACCCGCGACGTTGAACTGGCCGCGCTGCCGGAACTGCCGGCCGATACCGCCGAAGTCACCGACGCGCAGATCAAGCAGTGGTACGACAGCCATATCAAGGACTTCCGCCAGCCGGAAACCGTGTCGCTGGAATACGTGGAAATCAACGGTGCCACCCTGCCGGCCGCCACCGCGGCCGACGAGGCGACCCTGCGCAAGCGCTATGCCGATGAAAAGGCACGCTTTGCCACGCCGGAACAGCGCCTGGCCTCGCACATCCTGATCGCCGCCGATGGCAGTGATCCGGCCAAGCTGAAAGCCGCCGAAGAAAAGGCGAACCGCATCGCCGCCGACGCCAAGAAGCCGGGTGCCGACTTCGCCGCGCTGGCCAAAGCCAACTCTGAAGACCCCGGTTCCAAGGAACACGGTGGCGATCTGGGGTGGGTCGAGCGTGGCGCGATGGTCAAGCCGTTCGAAGACGCGTTGTTTGCGATGCAGGCCGGTGAAGTGACCGGTCCGGTCAAGACCGACTTCGGTTACCACGTGCTGCTGCTGCGCGAAAAGAAGGGGGGCGAGAGCCGTTCGTTCGAAGAAGTGCGCGACCAGCTGGCCGCCGAGCAGCTCAAGGCCGACAACGAGCGCGCCTTCACCGATCTGAGCGGTCGCCTGGTGGATCTGGTCTACAAGAACCCGACCTCGCTGGAAGGCCCGGCCAAGGAGATGGGCCTGCCGGTGCAGACGCTGGGGCCGTTCACCCGCACCACCGCCAGCGGCATCGCCGCCAATCCGGCCGTGCTGCGCGCCGCGTTCTCCGACATCCTCACCCAGGACGGCACGGTCAGCGACCCGATCGAGATCGCACCGAACCACAACGTGATGATCCGGGTGACCGACCACAGCCCGGAACAGGCGCTGCCGTTGGTCAAGGCGCGTGAGCAGGTGATTGCCGCGATCCGTACCGACCGTGGCCGCCAGGCCTCGGAGAAGGCCGCTGACGCGCTGCTGGCCAAGCTCAAGGCCGGGCAGACCCTGCAGGCGCTCGCGGTCAGCGAGAAGCTGCAGGTGAGCCCGCTGCCGGGCCTGCCGCGCACCCAGCCGGTCCCGACCCCGGAGATCAACCGTGCCGTGTTCGGCGCGCAGGCACCGACCGAAGGCAAGCCGAGCTACGGCAAGGTCGCCGTGCAGGGCCGTTACCTGGTGTACGCGGTCACCAAGGTGACCCCGGCCAACCTGGCCGAGGTCCAGCCGGAGCAGAAAAAGGCCTTCACCGATCAGCTGAACCAGATCGATGGCATGGCCGCAGCCAAGGCCTACATCGACGCGATGCGCAAGCATTACAAGGTGCAGACCGAAGAGGCGAACCTGTAACCGACCCGGTTGCAGTGGCAGCAGAAGGCCCGGCATTGCCGGGCCTTCTGCGTTGTGGAGGGTAGGGCAGGGCGGGGCGCCAGGTTTCAGGCGAGTGAGGTCGGAAGCCAGAGGATCGAGGCCAACCGCACAACGGCTGATGCGAGTGCGAGTGCCAGTGCCAGTGCGCCTTCGGCCATGGTCCTGCCGACACCCGCATCCCGTGCCCGGGTCGGCAGTCGGCCGCGGGGCGGCTCCGAGCCGCCTCGCGTGGACCATCAGGTGCGCCAGCCACCTCGCGCGCCAGCGCGCTGCGCCGCATCCTCGACGATGTGCTCCGCTCGGGTTCCGTTAGGTCTCGCCCAGGCAACCGCCCATCCGGCTGATCGGCGGGATCGCGCGCTGCCCCGAACCGGCGCTTCGGCCCTTGGCGCGGCCCCGCAACGAGACGCAGAACCCGGAAACGACGATGCCCGGCATCGCCGGGCATCGCAGGTACCGCTCTGGATCCCCGGGCAACCCCGTCAATCCTCCACGCGCAACACCGCGCCGGGCTTCAGCACGCTGCTGCCGTTGAGCCCATTGAGTGACAACAGGGCCTTCAGCGGCATGCCATAGCGACGGGCGATCGTCCACGGCGACTCGCCGTCGCGGACGGTATGGCGGCGGCTACGCGGGCGATCGGCGCTGCTGGCCACGGTCCGCGCCACGCGCGGTGCCGGTGCCTCGGCCTTGGCCGACGGCGCTGTCGTATCGACGGGGGTGGGGCTGTCGGCGGCGGCGACTGTCGCCATTACCGCTGCGCTGGCGTCCACCGGCGCGTGGCTGGCCGGGGCCAGCACGGTGACCTGGCCGCTCGGACGACCCTTGCCGCTGGCCAAGGCCGGGTTGAGCCGCGCGATCCGCGCCGGGTCCAGGGAGCGCTGTGCGGCCCACTGTTGGACGCTGGTGCCGGCCGGCAGGGTGTGCCCCTTGAGCACCGGCACGGTGCGGTCCAGCGAGGCCATCACGCCCGGCTTGGTTTCAGCTGTTTCCAGCACGCAGGCCAGCGCGTGCAGCTTCTCGACGTAGGCGTAGGTGATCGGCGACAGCCCCGGCAGCTCGGCTGGCCGCGCGTTCTGCGCGTTCATGCCGGCCTTGCGCAACGACTGCAGGACGCGGTACTCGCCGGCGTTGTAGGCCATCGTGGCCAGGCGCCAGTCGCCGCCGAACATGCCATGCAGGGTCTTGAGGTAACGCACCGCGGCCTGGGTGGAGTCCACCGCCGACAGGCGGCCGTCGTACCCGGCGGTCATCTGGACCCGGTGGTTCTTGGCGGTGGTGGCGATGAACTGCCACAGCCCGGCCGGGCCGCTGCCGTTGCGGGCATTGGGCCGATAGCCGCTTTCCACGAACGGGATCAGCGCGAACTCGGTGGGCAGGTTCGAGCGACGCAGCTCTTCGACCACATAGCCGAACAGCACCAGGGCGTCATCGTCCTGGTTGGCCAGCCGCGACGGGGCGTGGGCGAACTGTTTCTGCCAACGCGGGCTGGTGGCCTCGGCGTTGCAGGTGGGTTCGGCCAGGCCTTCCCGGAAGCTGGCGAAGATCTCCTGCCCGTTGCGCACCGAAACCGGCGGCAGGGCGGCGGGGTCCAGTGGCAGCTGCGAGAGCCCGGCCACGTTCTGCGACATTCCCGCACTCAACGACTGGGCGCTCGCGCCACCGGCAAGGGCAAGTCCTAGGCCGAGCGCGAGCGGCAACAATCGCCGGCTCATGTACGGAATCCGTCTTTCCAGCCGCGCAGACCTGCGACGACATCGACTTCATCGGTGACGGGGCGACCCAGGTGGGCACTGACGGCCTGCTGGATCGAGGGAAAACGGGTGCGCAGGAACGGATTGCATTCCAGCTCGCTGGCCAGTGTTACCGGCAGCGTGGGGCGGTCATCGCGGCGCATGGCCAGGGCCTCCTCATGGCGCTGCAGCAACGCAGCGTTGGTGGGGTCGACGTGCCGCGCGAAGACGGCATTTGACACGGTGTATTCGTGCCCGCAACACAACAGCAGGTGCGGGGGCAGGGACGCCAGCTTGTGCAGGGATGCCTGCAGCTGGGACGGCGTACCTTCGAACATGCGACCACAGCCCAGGCTGAACAGCGCGTCCCCACTGAAAAGATGTTCAGCGGTGTGAAACGCGACATGCGACCGGGTGTGACCGGGCACGGATACTACGTGGAACGTCTGGCCCAATGCCTGAACGTGTTCACCTTCGCCTACCCGATGCGTCGCCATCGGCATGCGCGGATCGTGTGGCGCGTATACCGCAAGCCCCGGATACCGGCCCTGCAGCTCGGTCACGCCGCCGATGTGGTCGTCGTGGTGGTGGGTGAGAAGAATCGCCTCAGGCGTCCATCCCTGCTGCGCTGCGGCAGCCAGAACCGGCGATGCCTGGCCCGGGTCGACCACGACCGCGCGGCCGTCGTCGGCGACCAGGGCCCAGATGTAGTTGTCCGCAAATGCGGGTAGGGCAGTGAGTCGCATAGAATTGGACCATGCCCGCCCCGCCGAGCCCCCGTCAAGCGTCAGTCGCATCCTGGTTTGATACTGAACCGGCACAAGTGCTGTGCCAGCTGGAGTTGCAGCACCTGATGCCCCTGCTCGCCGAGCACCCGGTGACGCCCTGGCTGTGGGTGGCGCCGACCGCCGCGTGGGCGGCCCTGCCCAGCCTGCCTGGGCGTGGGCTGCGCCTATACCGTGACGGCGCCGGATTTGCCGGCGATGCCCACTGCGGTCTGCCCCTGCCGCTGCCGAGCGAGAGCGTCAACGCGATCGTGCTCCAGCACGTCACCGCCCGCGACGCCGAACAGCTGATCGACGAATGTGCACGGGTGCTGATGCCCGGCGGCCGGCTCTGGCTGTCCACCCTCAACCCGTTCAGCCCGTATCGCCGCCAATGGCGCCACCACGGGCTGGTGGTGCGCAGCCCGCAGCGGCTCCGGCATACCTTGGAGCGGTGCGGGCTGGCCTGCCAGGACGTGACCTACCTGGGACCGATGTGGCACGACCGGGCACCCGGCCACCGCAGCCTCGCACTGCTGCGCGCGGCGTGCCTGTTCAGCGCCGAGAAACGCACCCTGGCCTTGCCGGGACCTACGCCACTGCCGGTCCGCCAATGGCACGGCACCGTGGCGACCTGATCTGGAATGCAATGAAGACCATAGAAATACACACCGACGGTTCCTGCCTCGGCAATCCCGGCCCCGGCGGCTGGGCGGCACTGCTGCGCTACAACGCGCACGAGCGCGAGCTGAGCGGCGGCGAAGCGCACACCACCAACAACCGGATGGAGCTGATGGCCGCCATCTCCGGGTTGGAGGCGCTGAGCGAGCCGTGCAACATCGTGCTGTTCACCGATTCCCAGTACGTGCGCCAGGGCCTGACCGAGTGGATGCCGGGCTGGATCCGCAAGAACTGGAAGACCGCCGGTGGCGCTCCGGTCAAGAACCGCGAACTGTGGGAGCGCCTGCACGCGGCCACCCTCATGCACACCATCGACTGGCGTTGGGTGAAGGGCCATTCCGGTGACCCGGACAACGAGCGGGTGGACCAGCTGGCGCGCGATGCCGCGATCCGGATCCGCGCCGCCGGCCCGGTACACTGAGCCCATGCGTCAGATCATCCTCGATACCGAAACCACCGGCCTGGAGTGGCGAAAGGGCAACCGCATCGTCGAAATCGGCTGTGTGGAACTGCTCGAACGCCGCCCCAGCGGCAACAACTACCACCAGTACATCAAGCCGGACTGCGAGTTCGAACAGGGCGCGCAGGAAGTCACCGGGCTGACCCTGGACTTCCTGGCCGACAAGCCCGACTTCGCGCAGATCGCCGATGAGTTCCTCGCCTTCATCGATGGCGCCGAACTGATCATCCACAACGCCGCGTTCGACATCGGCTTCCTGGACAACGAGCTGTCGCTGCTCGGCGACCACTACGGCAAGATCACCGACCGCTGCACGGTGATCGATACGCTGAAGATGGCGCGCGAGCGCTTCCCGGGCCAGCGTAATTCGCTGGACGCACTGTGCCGGCGGCTGGGCGTGGACAATGCGCATCGCCAGTTGCACGGCGGCCTGCTCGATGCCCAGATCCTGGGCGATGTGTACATCGCACTGACCTCGGGCCAGGAAGAAATCGGCTTCGGTTCGGCCGACGAAGCCAAGGGCGGCACCGCGCACGCGCAGGCGTTCGACACCTCGCGCCTGCTACCGCGCCCCCGTGTGGTGGCAACCGCCTCCGAGCTGGAAGCGCACGAGGCGCGCCTGGCCAAGCTGCGCAAGAAGGCCGGCCATGCGATATGGGACGGCGAGCGCGAGATGGCCGAAGCGGGCTGACATCGGCGCGACTCACCTGGCGGTACGGGCCGCTCCAGGCGTCGATCTTCACGGGTAGAGCCACGCCCTGCGTGGCTGCCTTTTGTTCGGCGACCCTCAAGGGTTGGACGCCGCCTGCTCGGCCAGCGCCCATCCAACCGGCGTATCGAACCGTCCACCGCCCCGCAACCCGTCAGTCCTCAGTGGCAACGCACCAGGATCACGGTGATGTTGTCCGAACCGCCGCCATCGAGCGCGGCGGCGACCAGGGTATCCACGCATTCCTGCGCGCTGGCGTCGTCAAAAGCCAGCGTGCTGGCGATGCCCTTGTCTTCCACTTCCTCGGTCAGCCCGTCGCTGCACAGCAGCAGCTGCATGCCCGGGCGCAGTTCGCCGGTGGTGGTGGCGACGTTGAGGTGGGCCGGGTCGGTCACGCCCAGCGCCTGGGTCACCACGTTGCGGTGCGGGTGCGCACGCGCCTGTTCGGCAGTCAGGTTGCCCTGGGCGACCAGTTCCTGGACCACGCTGTGGTCCTGGCTGAGCTGGGCCAGCTGGCCATCGCGCCACAGGTAGGCGCGGCTGTCGCCGACCCAGGCCACTTCGTAGCGGTTGCCCTGGACGCGCGCGGCGACCACGGTAGTGCCCATCGGCAGGCTGTCATTGCGCCGCCGCGAGGTGCGGATGATTTCCTCGTCGGCGACCCGGATCGCATGCGCCAGCGACGCGCCCTGGCGGATCTCGCGCACGATGGTCTCGCGCGCCAGCGCGCTGGCGACTTCGCCGCAGGCGTGCCCGCCCATGCCGTCGGCCACCAGCCACAACGCCAGTTCGCCATCGCCGTAGTAGGTGTCCTCGTTGAGGTCACGGCGCAGGCCGGGGTGGGTCAGGTGTCCGAATTCGATCATGGGGTGGCTGCAGGCAAGGGGACGTTGCGGGGGAGAACGGCATGATCGCGGCCCGCCGGACATCCGGCAAGGTATCCATACAGAAGAAATTCACTTCCGCTGCAAACGAATGACTTGTCGCCGACGCGTCCTGCCCGTATCATTCGCCTCCCGGTTCGCCGGGACCATCTGGAGAGGTGGCAGAGCGGTTGAATGTACCTGACTCGAAATCAGGCAGGCGTTTATAGCGCCTCGGGGGTTCGAATCCCCCCCTCTCCGCCAGATCAAAAGAAAAGGGCTGCCCGGTGGGCAGCCCTTTTCTTTTGATCTGGCGCGGGATGCGACGGCGCGTTGCGCCGTCGCCCCAAACGCCGCGTCGCAGCGTTTGGGCCCGGTCCCTTTGCCTGCCTCTCCCCGCCCCTGTCGGGGCAGCCCCTCAACAGAGGGGCTTGTGCCACCAGTGGGGAGTGCGCCACCTGACGGCAGGATGAGAAACGCGGGGACAGTGCGTCAGGCAGCCCACCTGTG
The DNA here is from genome assembly GCF_024519465.1 of Stenotrophomonas sp. Ste86. Taxonomy (GTDB): domain Bacteria; phylum Pseudomonadota; class Gammaproteobacteria; order Xanthomonadales; family Xanthomonadaceae; genus Stenotrophomonas. Next base: position 8,229 of record NZ_JALJRW010000013.1, read on the forward strand.
TTCTACGCCGGGTCCGCTAAACTGCCCGTCTCATGTAACGGATCTCCCCCATGACCGCTGAAATTCTGGTTCCTGTTTCCTTTGGCGAGCTGCTGGACAAGATCTCGATCCTGCAGATCAAGTCCGAGCGCATCGACGATGCCGCCAAGCTGGCCAACATCCATGCCGAGCTGAGCGCGCTGGACAAGACCTGGATGGCGCACCCGGCGGCGGTGAAGGACATCGCGCGTCTGCGTGCCGACCTGAAGGCGGTCAACGAGCGGCTGTGGGACATCGAGGACAACATCCGCCTGCAGGACAAGGCGCAGGCCTTCGACGAGAACTTCGTCGCGCTGGCCCGCAGCGTGTACCTGCAGAACGACGAGCGTGCCCGGATCAAGAAGGCGATCAACCTGGCGCTGGGCTCGGGTTACGTCGAAGAGAAGTCGTACAAGGATTACGCACCCAGGGGCGCGTAACTCCGTCGGCCTGCGATGCGCAGGTGGTAATGCCGGCCGCTGGCCGGCAACCCCGCAATGCCCGGCCCCGCTTGACCGCGCAGCGTCAATTGCGCCGGTCAGGCCGGGCGATGATCGGCGACATACCGCTCGAACGCGGCGATGCCGTCTTCGACGGTGATCAGCTGCATCACATCGTCGAACTCGACCTTGGTGCCCCATTTCAGTTCGCTGGCCGGCTTGCCGAGGAACCTGCGCGCGGCATCGTCATAGCGGTCCACGCAGTAACGGCGGTCCGAATACGGGCCACTGCGCGCCGGATTGCTGGCCGCATGCAGGCCCAGCACCTTGGTGCCCATGGCGTTGGCGATGTGCATCGGGCCCGAGTCGGGCGTCATCACCAGCGCGGCGCGGGCCAGCAGGGCCGGCAGCTGCTTGAGTGTGTCCTTGCCGACCAGGTCCAGCGCGGGAGTGTGCAGCTGGGCCAGGATGGCGTCGGTCATGTCGCGCTCCAGCGCGCTGCGCCCACCGCACAGCACCACCTGCCAGCCGCGCGCGCTGGCATGGTTGGCCACGGCGGCGTAGCGGTCGGCATACCAGTTGCGGCGCACATGGCTGGAGCAGGGCGAGATCATCAGCACCGGGCGGCCATCGTCCTCCCATTGCGCCTGCGCCCAGTCGACCGCCGCCGGCGGCACGGCCAGGTCCCAGCTGACCTCGGTCTGGGCAATGCCGAGCGGCTCGCCGAAACTGCCGATCGCATCGAGTACATGGATGCCGGGGCGGTCGGGGATGCGTTCGTTGATGAAAAGTCCGTGAAGGTCCTTCGAGCGCGCCTTGTCGTAGCCGATCCTGCGCCTGGCGGGTACGAAGGCGGAGAGCACGTTGGCGCGGAAGGCCACCTGCATCTGCAGCAGCGCCTCGAAACGCCCCGGCGGGAACGTCGCGCGCAGCGCGCGCATCCCGGCCAGCCCGGTCTTCTTGTCGTAGGGGTGGAACACCACGCCGGGCAGCCCGTCGAGCAGTTTGTGACCGGCCTTGTCGATGATCCAGTGCAGTGGCGTGCCTGGCCTGGCCTTCTGCAGGGTCCGCACCAGCGGCACCACGTGGGTGACGTCGCCCAGTGCGGACAAACGCAAAAGACACAAGGAAGAGGACGCTGATGCCATGGTGTTGTTAGACTCGAAGTAATGGTCGCATTCGACGCCACTGAAGCGCTGACGCCTTGCCGTGATGGACGCGGCATGGGTGCCATTCTGTTCGACCGGGAACGGCTGCGGCAAGCCGAGATCGGTCTGTTCTCGCCAGCCCACTGGGCCGAGCGGGCGCGGCCGGTCGGGGACGGCGGCCGGGGCGGTGCGTGGTTCGTCGATGCGCCCTTCGGCCAATGCGTGCTGCGGCTGTACCTGCGCGGCGGCATGGCGGCCAAGCTGAGCCGCGATCAGTACCTGTGGCGCGGCGCCAACCGCACCCGCAGCTTCGCCGAATTCCGCCTGATGCGCGCACTGCGCGCGTTGAAACTGCCGGTGCCGCAGCCGATCGCCGCGTTCTACATGCGCGATGGCATGCGCTACCGGGCCGCGATCCTGATGGAGCGGCTGGAAGGGGTGCGCTCACTTGCCGACCGCGCGCTGGTGGCCGGACGGGGCGCACCGTGGGAGGAAACCGGCCGGCTGATCGCGCGGTTCCATCGCGCCGGCCTGGACCATGCCGACCTCAACGCGCACAACATCCTGTTCGATGCCAACGGCCATGGCTGGCTGATCGATTTCGACCGTTGCGTGCAGCGTATTCCCGCCACCCGTTGGCGCGAAAAGAACCTCAAGCGCCTGCTGCGTTCGCTGATCAAGCTGCGCGGCGAGCGCAGCCAGGACGATGTGGAAAAAGATTACGCACGGCTGCGCCGTGCCTACGACCTGGCCTGGAACCGGGGGTACTGATGTCCTGGGCGCTGCGTTTCATGGGGGTCGGCAATGCGTCGGCCGTCGAGCTCGGCTCGCCGATGGCGGTGATCGAACGCGAGGGCCGGCCGTGGCTGACCATCGACTGCGGTGGCGAGGGTCTGACCGCGTTCCAGGCGCAGTACGGGCATGTCCCGCAGGCGCTGTTCGTCACCCACGTGCACCTGGACCATGTGGCCGGTTTCGAGCGGTTGTTCGTCGATGCCTTTTTCTCGCCGCAACGGCGCGGTCGCATCCGCCTGTATGTGCCGGCCACGGTAGTGCCGCTGCTGCATAAACGGGTGGCCGATTATCCGAACGTGCTGGCCGAGGGCGGCGCCAATTTCTGGGACGCCTTCCAGTTGATCGTGGTCGGCGATGCGTTCTGGCACGACGGTGTGCGGCTGGAGGTGTTCCCGGTGCGTCACCATTGGCCGGAAACCGCCTACGGCCTGCGCCTGAAGGGCGCGATCACCTGGAGCGGCGATACCCGCCCGATTCCGGAGATGCTGGCCCGCTATGCCGACGACAACGAACTGATCGCCCACGACTGTGGCCTGCATGGCAATCCCTCGCATACCGGGGTGGATGATCTGGAGCGCGAGTACAGCCGTGAGTTGCAGTCGCGGATGATGCTGTACCACTACGCCAGCCATGCCGACGGACAGGCATTGCGCCAGCGCGGGCATCGCGTCGCGCTGCCGGGCGAATGCGTGGCGCTGGCTACGCCGACGGCGATGCACGTGCTGGCCCAGGATCCACCTTGAGCATGCCGCGCGCGTCCAACGCCGCCGCACTTGCCGCCCATCTCGAAGCGCTCGAGCGCGCCCTGCATGACCCGGTCGTCCGCGGCGATGTGGCGCGCCTGGCGGCGCTGCTTGATGCGGACTTCAGTGAAATCGGCAGCTCAGGCACTTGTTACGGGCGCGCCTCGGCGCTGGTCGACATCCCGGCCGAACGGACCGCAGTGCAGATCGAGTCTGACGACTATGCCGTGAGCCTGCTCGCCCCGACCGTGGCGCAGGTGCGGTATCGGAGCTGGTATGTGATCGACGGCGTGCGCCAGCGCGAGGTGCTGCGTAGTTCGCTTTGGCGTCTGCGCGAGGATGCCTGGCGTGTGGTGTTCCACCAGGGCACGCCAACGGCGCCTTGAGCGGCAGCGTCTCGACAGGAAAACCGGGGCCGGAAAAGGTGGCGGCCCCGCCGGCTTGCCTCGGCGCCCGCGTCGATCGATACCGTTGCTGCCTTCCGGCCCTGGCGGGATTTTCGACCTAGCGTCGCGAGGGGCCGACGGGGCCACCATAGAGACGTTCCGCACGCGGGGCGATCAGGGATCGGCGCTCGGCGTGGGAAGCTGTACTGCAGGAGCGTGCCCCCGTAGTGCAGTCGCGCATTCTAGCGCATGCGCGGCACGCAGTGCCAGATACTCGCCTGAATCACCTGTAGCCAACATCATGGCCCGGCGCCCATTGGCGTGGCGTGGCGCTAAAATGGCCGGTACAGGAGGAACGACCTCCCCCGCATCGGGAACAACGTCCAGGACGACCTGGCCCCCATCAAGGAGGGCCGTATGGCCTGGATCTATCTGTTGGCAGCCGGTGTACTGGAAATTGTCTGGGCGTTCGCGATGAAGCAGTCCGACGGCTTCAGCAAGCTCACCCCGTCGATCATCACCCTGGTCACCATGATTGCCAGCTTCTGGCTGTTGTCACTGGCCATGCGCACGCTGCCGTTGGGCACGGCATACACGATCTGGACCGGCATCGGCGCGGTCGGCGCGTTCGTCATCGGTATCACCTTCCTCGGCGAAACCGTCAGCGCAATGCGGATTGCCGCGGCGGTGCTGATCGTGAGCGGATTGGTGCTGATGAAGCTGTCGAGCAGTTGACCCCGGGTAGAGCCACGCCATGCGTGGCTGACGCTTGTGGTGGCGCCGCTCAGCGTGGCGCCAACGGGCGTTCCATGTGCACCGCATCCAGGCCGGGACCGTGGCCATCGGGCACGATCGCGGTCACGATGAAGCCCTGTGCAGCGTAGAAACCCCGGGTGTGCTGGCTGGTGCTCAGGGTCAGGCGACGCACGCCGAGGGCACGTGCCCGCGCTACGCGCGCCAGCGCCAGGATGTTGCCCAGGCCCTGGCGGTGCAGGCTGCTGTCGACCATGCCCCAGCAGAATGCAGCCGTGTCCTCATCGGTCCGCATCAGCCCGCCGCAGGCAGCAATCCGGCCGGCACGCTCCACCACCAGGTAATCCTGCGCGCGCTCGCGTTGCAGCAGGTAGTTGGAGAAATCCCTGCGTTCGTGGGCGCCGAAGTAGTACGGCACGTTGCTGTCGAATATCTCCAGACAGGCGCTTGCATCGGGAGTGGCGAAGAGGCGAAGGGTGGACACGGAATCATCAGCGGGCGACTAGGGGAGGCTACTGTGCCATGGGCGGTGATCCCCGCCGGGCGATACCCAGCCGCGCGCGCTGTGCGTCCGTAACGGGCATCGGGGTAGGGCGCACTCAGGCCGTACGATCGAGGCTCCCCATTGGCTGGGATGAAGGTCGGTCGCAGGGGCGGAACGTGGCGGCAAGGCCGGCCGGAAAACGAAGAAGCGACCCCGAGGAGCGGCTTCTTCCTGAACCTGGCGGAGAGAGGGGGATTGCCGGGGCATCCTGCCCCCGGCCCTTCCGCGCTGTGCGCTGCAGGGCCAGCCTTCGGCTGTCCGGATCTGCTCCTGCAGATCCGTCGAACCCCGACGGGGCTTTTCATCTACCGCTTTCCCGGCCAGACAAATAAAAAGGGCCACCCGATGGGCAGCCCTTTTCATTTGTCTGGCGGAGAGAGGGGGATTCGAACCCCCGAAGCGCGGTTTAGACGCTTACACACTTTCCAGGCGTGCTCCTTCAACCGCTCGGACACCTCTCCGGACCTGCTGCGATAACCCGCTGCAGGGGCGCAGATTCTAGCGGGGGAATTGCAATCGCACAAGCGGCACGAGACGGAGGGCAGGGGGGCTGGACAGGCGTGGCACAATGGACGTCCCGATGAAGACGGTGGCCTGATGTCCTATCTCGTCCTTGCCCGCAAGTGGCGTCCGAAGCGTTTTGCCGAGCTGGTGGGCCAGGAACACGTGGTCCGTGCGCTCAGCAATGCGCTGGACAGCGGCCGGGTGCACCATGCGTTCCTGTTTACCGGTACCCGCGGGGTCGGTAAGACCACCATCGCGCGTATTTTCGCCAAGTCGCTGAACTGCGAGCAGGGCACCAGCGCCGACCCGTGCGGCCAGTGCCCGGCCTGCCTGGACATCGATTCGGGTCGTTACATCGACCTGCTCGAGATCGATGCCGCGTCCAATACCGGCGTGGACGACGTCCGCGAAGTGATCGAGAACGCCCAGTACATGCCCTCGCGCGGCAAGTACAAGGTCTACCTGATCGACGAAGTGCACATGCTGTCCAAGGCGGCCTTCAATGCGCTGCTGAAGACGCTGGAAGAGCCGCCGGAGCATGTGAAGTTCCTGCTGGCCACCACCGACCCGCAGAAGCTGCCGGTGACGGTGCTGTCGCGCTGCCTGCAGTTCAACCTGAAGCGGTTGGACGAGGACCAGATCCAGGGCCAGATGACCCGGATCCTGGCCGCCGAGGAGATCGAATCCGACCCGACGGCGATCGTGCAGCTGGCCAAGGCCGCCGACGGCAGCCTGCGTGATGGCCTGTCGCTGCTCGACCAGGCCATCGCCTATGCCGGCGGGGCGCTGCGCGAGGACGTGGTGCGCACCATGCTGGGCACGGTCGACCGCACCCAGGTGGCCGCCATGCTGGAGGCCCTGGCCGACGGTGACGGCGTACGCCTGTTGCAGGTGGTGGCTGCGCTGGCCGAGTTCTCGCCGGACTGGAGTGGCGTGCTCGAAGCGCTCGCCGAGGCCCTGCACCGCATCCAGGTGCAGCAGCTGGTGCCGGGTGCCCAGGCCGACGGCGAAGGCATCGATGCCGCCGCTTTCGCCCAGCGCCTGCGCCCGGAAGTGGTGCAACTCTGGTACCAGATGGCACTGGGCGGCCGTCGCGACCTGTATCTGGCGCCGAGCCCGCGCGCCGGCTTTGAAATGGCCGTGCTGCGCATGCTGGCGTTCCGTCCGGCCGCGGCGGTGCCGCCGGTACCGCGTGATCCGGGGACCGGCACCGAGGTGAACAGTGGCTCCGGCAACGCGCCCCAGGGCAGTGGGATGGCGGCTGCACCCGCGGCCGTAACCGCCACCGTCGTCGCCGCCGCCGCGCCCGCTGCCGTTGTGGCACCGGCGGCGCCAGTGGTGGCCGCGCCGCCCGTCGCCCCGCCGGTGGTCGTTTCCGAGGTCGCCCCGTCCAAGGCGGCTCCGCCGGCCGGACCGGCGCCCGAAGACGACCCGCCGCCGTGGCACCACGGCGGCGCGGAAGATCGCGATGAGGCGCTGGCGGCGGAAATGGCCAGCCCCGACGCGGCCATGGTCGCGCCCTGGGAAGCACCGGCGGCACGTCAGGCGGCGCCTGCGCCTGTGGCCGCCCCGTCGCCGACACCCCGCCCGCAGGGCATCGCCATCGCGCCGTCGGCCGCCCCGTCCCAGGCTGCTGCGGCAGGTGCACCGATCACGCTGGCCTCGCCGGAAGCCTGGCTGGAACTGGTCGCCCAGAGCCAGCTCAACGGTCCGTCGCGGCAGCTGGCCGCGCACGCGGCGTTCATCAGTTTTCAGCAGGGTGTCTTGAAACTGGCGGTATCGCCCGGATTTGAGTACCTGTGTTCGGACCGTTCGCTGGCGGCGCTCACCGATGCGCTGTCCGGGCCGCTGGGCCAGACCCCGCGGATCGTGATCGAACATGGCAACGCCGAGGCCGAGACGCTGCACCAGCGTTCCGACCGCCAGCGTGGCGAGCGGCAACAGGCGGCCGAAGCCGCCTTCATGGCCGACCCGCAGGTGCAGCTGCTGATCCAGCAGCACGGCGCCCGGGTCGTGGCCGATTCCATCCGTCCTTTTGATGAGTAAAGAACCATGCGCGGCAACATCGCCCAATTGATGCAGCAGGCCCAGAAGATGCAGGAAAACCTGCAGAAGGCCCAGGAAGAACTCGCCAAGCTGGAAGTCACCGGCAGCGCCGGCGGCGGCATGGTCAGCGTGACCCTGACCGGTGCCAAGGAGTGCCGCAAGGTGCGTATCGATCCGTCGATCCTGGGCGATGCGGAAATGACCGAAGACCTGGTGGCGGCCGCGTTCAACGATGCCTCCAACAAGATCGATGCCGAATCGAAGAACCGCATGGGTTCGGCCACGGCCGGCATGCAGTTGCCGCCGGGCATGAAGCTGCCGTTCTGAGCCAGTACCCGCGCCGGGCGCTGCCCGGTGCCATGCTGGCGACCGCGACGCGAAGCCTTGTCGGCTTCGCGCGCTTGTTTCTGAGATGAGCACACCGCCATGAGCCTGCCCCTGCTCGAACAATTGATCGAGGCCTTCCGGGTGTTGCCGGGCGTGGGCCAGAAGACTGCCCAGCGCATGGCCTACCACGTGCTCGAGCGCGAACGGGTGGGTGGCCAGAAGCTGGCCGAGGTGCTGGCCAAGGCGATCGAACGCATCGGCCATTGCGCGCAGTGCCGCGATTTCAGCGAGACCGAGATCTGCGCGGTGTGCGCCAACGGCAGTCGTGAGCGGCAGCAGCTGTGCGCGGTGGAGTCCCCGGCCGATCGCCTGGCGATCGAACACGCCACCGGATTCCGGGGCGTGTACTTCGTACTGCAGGGGCGTCTGTCGCCGCTGGATGGCGTGGGGCCGCGCGAACTGGGTCTGGACCAGCTGGAAGCACGCCTGCAGCAGGGTGAGGTGCAGGAGCTGATCATTGCCACCAGCGCCACCGTCGAAGGCGAAGCCACCGCGCATTACCTGGCGCAGCTGGCGCGCACGCACAAGGTGCGCCCGAGCCGATTGGCCCAGGGCCTGCCGCTGGGCGGCGAGCTGGAATACGTGGACCGTGGCACGCTCTCGCATGCTTTCGGTACGCGCACCGAAGTGCAGGAATGACCCCAGGCGACCGGGCGGCAATGTCGAGCATCCACGCGTAAAGCCGACCCATGGCCGGCTGGCCACGCGATGCATCCACACGGTAGAGCCGACCCATGGCCGGCTGGCCACGCGATGCATCCACACGGTAGAGCCGACCCATGGCCGGCTGGCCACGCGATGCATCCACACGGTAGAGCCGACCCATGGTCGGCTGGCCTCGCGATGCATCCACATGGTAGAGCCGACCCATGGTCGGCTGCCCGCGAAAGGCGCGGCAATGATCCAGGCGATCATCCGCGCTAAGCTCCAGCCCCCTGTTCAAAACGGTGCCCCATGAGCCAAGACACCCTGTTCGGCAAGATCATCCGCCGCGAAATCCCGGCCAGCATCGTCTATGAAGACGACGAAGTGCTCGGCTTCAAGGACATCGCCCCGCAGGCGCCGGTGCATGTGCTGTTCATTCCCAAGAACGAGGCGATTAAGACCCTGGACGACGTGCAGCCGTCGCAGGCGCACCTGATCGGCAAGCTGGCCCTGGCCGCGGCCGACTACGCGCGTCAGGAAGGATTCGCGCAGGACGGCTACCGTATCGTCATGAACTGCCGCGAGCATGCCGGGCAGACCGTGTTCCACATCCACCTGCACCTGCTGGCCGGCGCGCCGCTTGGCCACTTCGGAACGCCCAACGCCTGACGCGCCAAGGGCGACGTTGCCCGGTAGAGCCACCCCAAGGGTGGCTGCGCGGTGCCAGACCAGGGTAGAGCCACCCCACGGTTGGCTGCGCGACGCCTGATCGGAAGGCAGCCACCCATGGGGTGGCTCTACCGGGAAGCAAAGAAAAAACCGCCCTTCGGCGGCTTTTTCTTCAAGGCATACCGACCAACGGTCGGTACCTAGCCAGTTACCACCAGCCCCAGCCGCGGTAGCCCCAACCCGGGCCCCAGCCCGGACCGCCCCAAGGGCCATACGGGTAGGCCGGCACCACATCGACCTGGCGCACTTCCGGCCACAGGTAGATGACGTCGGCATCCAGCTTGGGCAGGCGGTAGTCGTACTCGCCGATGCGGGTGTTCTCGTAGCCGGCGATCTTGCCGATGAAGGTCACATCGCGGCCCGGCTCGAACACGGCCGGATCGTAGAAGCCGGCGCGGCAGGCGATGAAGCGGCCGTCGCTGGCGTCGGCCGAGGTGGTGCTCGGGCGGCCGCTGCCGTTGAGCGGGCGCGAGATCAACTGGAAGCAGGTCTGACCCTGCCCCGGATTGGTCTCGATGATGCGTCCGCCCCAGCGCACCGGAGTGCCTACCTGCTGGGTGGGCACCGCATCGCGCGGGCTGACCATGCTGAACTGGCCTTGCAGCGGTTTGGGCGCGGTCGCGCAGGCGGCCAGCGCCAGCGAAGCAGCGAGGGGAAGCAGAATCTGGATCTTCATGGGGATGCTCCGGAGGACGGGCGATGCCTGCGCAGGTCGCGCAATAATGAAGTGAGGTCGACGTCCGCGCCAGCGTAACGCGCGCGAACGAAACGGCTGCTGAGCGACAGCAGCGCCGGATCGGGGCGTTGCCGGTGGATGCGCTCGGCCCACTGGCTGGCAGGTTCGGCAGGGTCGCGGGCCAGGCCGCGTCTGGCGTAGCGGCGTCCCAGCCGGTGCCAGGCGCGCAGCAGCGGATCGCGTTCGCGTTCGCCACGGCCCAGCAGCCATGCCATCCACCCTAGCGCGGCCAGTGCGAAGAGGGTGAAAACGACGATCAGCTGCGTCGGCTCGAGCTTGTCGATGCCCAGCGGGCGCAGCAGTTGCTGCTGGCGCGACGCGTCGAAGGACAGCACCAGGTCGTTCCAGCCGCGTCGCAGCCAGTCGCTGGCCTGGCGCAACTGCATCCAGCGGCCTTCCAGGGTGCTTACGTCACCGCCAGCCTGCAGACGGTCTTCCAGGGTGTCGTAGATGCGTTCGGGCGCAACCGCGGCGGTTGGGTCCACGCGCACCCAGCCGCGTCCGGGCAACCACACTTCCGCCCAGGCGTGGGCATCCATGCGCCGCACCACCCAGTAGTCGCCGTAGCGGTTGCGGGTGCCACCGGCAAAGCCGGTCACTACCCGCGCGGGAATGCCGGCGTTGCGCATCAGCACCACGAACGACGAGCTGAAGTGCTGGCAGTAGCCGGCCTGCTGGTCGAACAGGAATGCATCCACGCCATCACGTCCCAGCAGGGGCGTGTCCAAGGTGTAGGCAAAGCGCGCGCGGATCCATCCCAGCGCACGGTTCACGATCGCGGCGTCGTCATTGCCGGCCTCGGCGCGCCACTGATGGGCCAGCGTGGCGGTGCGCGGATTGAAGCCCGCCGGCAACTGCAGCGCCTGTTGCCGCTGGTAGCGCGACAGGTCATTGGCATAGGCGGTGGCCGGTGCCGACTGCATCCGCCAGCGGGTCAGTGCAGTGAGGCTGCTGCGGCTACGCAGGCTGTGGTCGGCATCCAGGTCGCTGCCAGGCGGTGCCAGCAGCGGCAGGTCCAGCGCCACCAGCTGCCGGCGGTCGGTGGGCTCGTAGTCGATCTGGTAGTCCCAGCGTGGACCGCCCTGGGTGACCGCCGGTGGCGGCCGGCTCTGGCTGCCACGGTCGCGCTCCCAGACCCGGCCATCGAAGTGGGTCATCACCGGGCCGCGCCAGTAACGCTGCTGCGGTGCCGGCACGGCGCCGTAGAACTGCACACGTAGCGCCGGGCTGTCGTCGGCCATCAGGTCCAGCCATTGGCTCGGGTCCATCCGGTCGGACAGCCCCGGCTTGCCGACCGCGCGTTCGGGGATGCCCCACAACGGTTCGGCCAGCCGCGGGAACAGCCAGAACCCGGCCAGCGCCAGCGGCAACCCGAGCGCGATCAGCCGCCCGACACTGCGCATCTGGCCGCCCAGGCGTGGGCTCGGGGCCTGGCCTTCGGCATGCGCCAGGCGCTGCAGCGCCAGCAAGGCGGTCAGCGCAGCCAGTACCGCCAGGCCCATGGTGAGCGGGCCCTGGTCCAGCAGGAACGCGGCGAACGGTGCGAACAACGCGAAACCAAGCAGGCTGCGGGCATCGCGCAGGCTGCGCAGCTCGCTGGATTTGAGGGCCAGCATCGCCGCCAGCAGCGCGCAGCCGGTATCGCGGCCGGGGCGGGCGCCCATCTGCCAGTAAATGGCCGCGAGCATGCCCATGACCAGCAGCAGCCGCAGCGGCGCGGGCAGCACGCGCTGGCGCGATATCAGCGCGGTTGCCAACGCCACCACGCCGATGATGGCCGCCAACAGGTTGGGCAGCTGCAGCAGCAGCGGGACCAGACCGAGCGCGGCGCTGGCCAGGGTCCAGTGACGTGCGCTGGCGCTCAACGCGGGGGAGGTCGGCTCAGCCATGCGGCATCAGCGCCAGTGCGCGCTGGCAGAGGTGGTGGTGGGCACTGCCGTTGCCCGGCCCCAGCACCGGTTGCCCGGGCAACTGCAGGGTGTAGCGGCGGCCGTCGCGTTCGGCCACGTCGACCCAGCGCGCCAGTCGCGCGATGCGCGCTTCGACCGGCAGCGATGACAGCTGCCGCCAGTCCAGCAGCACATCCACGCCGACCGCCTGTTCGTACTCGCGCACCAGCAGGGTGTCGCGTCGCGCCGAGTGTTTCCAGGCGATGCTGCGTTGTGGGTCGCCCGCGCGATACGGGCGCAGCTGGTGCAGCTCATCGCCGTTGGCACGCACGCGGGTATGCAGGGGATCGCCGCCGCTCTCGGGCAGCGGCGGTGCCTGTGTCGCCGGTGCCGCATACACCAGCAGCGGCGCATCCGGCCACACCCACGACCACGCCCGTACCAGTCCCAGCGGCTGGGTGGTGGAAATCCGGATCCGCTCCAGGTCGAGCCAGCCGCGGCGTTCGGTGGGCAGCATCAAGTCCACTTCGATCTGCTCACTGTCGATCAGATGGCCGAACGCGACGGCCTGCGCATGCGCCACTTCCAGTCCGCGACGCGCGCGTGCATCGCGGCGCGACAGGCTGATGCGCAGGCGCATCGGCTGCCCGGCGTGGACCGGCTCGGCCGAGACCGCATCGATCTGCAGGTCCGACAGCTGCAGGTGCGCGCTGATGGTGCTGGCAATGGCCACGGTGGCCAGCAGCAGGGCCAACAGCATCGCCGGGTTGTTGTTGTAGTTCAGCGCGCCCAGCAGCATCGCCGCCAGCAGCGCGGCCACGAACAGGCCGAAACGGGTGGGCAGCACGTAGATGCGGCGCCGGTCCAGCCGGCGCGGCAACGCCTCCGGCTGGCGCGGTCGCGTGTAGGGCCGGCCGTTGTTGGCCGGCAACATCGCATGCTTCAAGCGGTCTCCCCAGCCGCGGCGCATGCTCAATCCACCGGCACGGTCTGGAGGATCGCGCGGGCCAGCGCCGGCCCGGTGTTGGCCTCGGCCTCGGGCACCAGGCGGTGGCCGGCGACGGCCACGAACAAGGTCTGCACGTCCTCGGGCACCACATGCGTGCGCCCCAGCAGCAGGGCATGCGCCTTGGCCGCGCGCAGCAGCGCCAGCCCGGCGCGCGGCGACAGCCCCACGCGCACGCCCGCATGCTGCCGGCTGCGGGTCAGCAGCGCCTGCACGTAATGCACCAGTGCCTCGCTGGCATGCACCTGGATGGCCGCCTCGCGCAGCGCGCGCACCTGCGCATCGTCCAGCCGCGGCGTGGCCTGGGCGATCAGGTGGCGGCGGTCGGTGCCGCGCAGCAGTTCGCGTTCGGATTCGGCATTGGGGTAGCCCAGCGCCAGCCGCAGCAGGAACCGATCCAGCTGCGAATCCGGCAGCGGGAACGTACCCGACAGATCCACCGGATTCTGGGTGGCGATCACGAAGAACGGATCGGGCAGCGGGTGGGTCACCCCGTCCAGCGTCACCTGCTGCTCGGCCATCGCTTCGAGCAGGGCGCTCTGGGTGCGTGGCGGCGCGCGGTTGATTTCATCGGCCAGCAGCACGTGGGTGAAGACCGGGCCCGGATGGAACTGGAACTGACGACTGGCCGCCTCGTAAACCGAGACGCCGAGCACATCGGCAGGCAGCAGGTCGGAGGTGAACTGCACGCGCTGGAAGCCCAGTCCCAGGCTGGAAGCCATCGCATGGGCCAGCGTGGTCTTGCCCAGGCCGGGCAGGTCTTCGATCAGCAGGTGGCCGCCGGACAGCAGCGCGACGAACGCCAGCCGCACTTCGTGCACCTTGCCCAGCACCAGACCATTGACCTGGTCCTGGGCGCTGCGAAGAGCCTGTCGCAGTACATCGGTTAGCATGGCTGGCACGTGGGGCGAATTTTCCATGTCCGTCTCGTGTCGATGTTCCTTTCGATTCTATAGAGCAATGCAGGGCGAACAACGCGCACGCACAATTTTTCTGCTGTTGTGGACGCTGATCACCGCAGTGAAGCTGGTGGTCGCCGCGCGTCTGCCGTTGTTCGTGGACGAGGCTTTCTACTGGCAGGAAGGCCAGCACCTGGCCGCGGCCTACTCCGATCTTCCCGGGCTGACGGCCTGGTTGTCGCGGCTCGGCGTGGAGCTGGGCGGCACGCATGTACTGGCCCTGCGCCTGCCGTTCCTGGCCATCGGTGCGGCATTGCCGTGGCTGGTGTCCCGCATCGCTGCCCGCTGGTTCGGTGCGGTGGCCGGTTGGCAGGCCGGCAGCCTGACCGTTTTGATGCCGCTGTCGGGCACGCTGGGCATGCTGGCGGTGCCGGATGTGCCGATGGCGCTGGCCGCGGTGCTGTGCCTGGATGCCGGCGCACGCCTGCTGCGTACCGTCGATGCCGCCTCTGCGGTGAAGCTGGGGCTGGGCCTGACCATTGGCGCGCTCAGCCATTACCGTTTCATCGGCGTGATCGTGGTTGGCTTCATCGCGCTGCTGCTGTTGCCACAGGGCCGGCGCATGCTGCGCGATCCGCGGGTCTGGGTGGCGCTGGCGGTGGGTGTGCTGGCGTGGTTGCCGCTGCTGTCGTGGAATGCGGACAACCATGATGCCGGGCTGAAATTCCAGGTGGTCGAACGCCATCCGTGGGCATTCGAGTGGAGCGGTCTGTGGTTCCTGGTGATCCAGCCGATGCTGGTCACCCCGATCCTGTGCATGGCGATGTGGAAGGTGGCACTGGCCGGTACCCGCTCCGGCGGTGGGGCGCGCGCGCAGTGGCGTTACTTCGGCCTGGTCGGTGCGGTGTCGACGCTGTCGATCTTCGGCCTGGGCTTCTTCACCGACGTGGAGCGCATCAGCTTCCACTGGCCGCTGCCGGGTTACCTGGCGCTGCTGGTGGCGGTGCCGGTGGTGCTCAACGGATGGCCGCGCTGGTTGCGCCGCACCGGTTGGTGGCTGGCCGGAGGCGGGTTGGCGCTGGCGTTCGGCTACTACCTGATGGCGTCCACGCCGAGCCTGCGCGAGCAGTTGGCGGGGGACAAATACTATCCGCGCAACTTCGCCGGTTGGGAGCCACTGGCGGCGGCGGTGCGCGACGAGCTGAAGACCATGCCGCCCGGTACCCGCGTGCTCGCCGGCAACTTCAAGGTGGGCGCCGAGCTGGGCTTCCAGCTGCGGGATCCGTCGATCGACGTGCTGCGCCATCCGCTCAACGACAAGCACGGCCGCACCGCGCAGCTCGGGCTGTGGGGGCTGCTACACGAGGGCCCGCGCAAGGCACCGATGCTGCTGGTGCTGTCGCCCAGCGACCAGCGTTACCGCGACCTGCTGCAGCGTTATCACGAGGTCTGCGCACAGGTAGGGCCATTGCCGCCGCCGCGCGTGGTCAGCAACGACCATGGCTTCCAGCGGTTCCTGCTGTTCAAGCTGCCGGCCGGGCAGGCCTCCGGGCCCTGCGTGACCCCGGCGATGGCCTGGATCGACACGCCGCAACCCAACGCGCACGTCAACGGACTGCTCGACGTGCGTGGCTGGGCATTCAAGGACGGGGTGGGGCTGTCGCGGGTGGACGTGCTGGTCGATGGCAAGCCGGCTGCCGAGGCCACCTATGGCCGCGCCTACGACATCACCAGTTTCTGGACGATCTCCAACGACCCGCAGCATCCCAACGTGGGCTTCGACGCGCGCATCGATACGCGCGCGCTGGCCCCGGGCAAGCACTGGCTGGGCCTGCGGCTGCATGGCCGCGATGGCAGCGTCGAGACGTGGCAGGAACAGGCGCTGCAGGTGCCCGAGCGCTGAGTGCGGCGGGTGGATGCGGGCTCAGGGCAGGGTGTAGCCCGCCTGGCGCAGCAGTTGGCTCAGTGCGATCAGGGGCAGCCCGACCAGCGCGGTCGGGTCGCGGTTCTCGATTGCCTCGAACAGGCTGATGCCCAGGCCTTCACATTTGAAGCTGCCGGCGCAGTCCAACGGCTGCTCGACGGCCACGTAGCGCGCGATTTCAGCCGCATCCAGGACACGGAAGTGCACCCGGGTCAGGTCGCAGGCCTGCAGGACCTCGCCGTCGCGCATCAGGCTGATGGCGGTATGGAACTGGACCACCTGCCCGGACATCACGGCCAGCTGCGCCTGCGCACGCTCGGCCGTGCCCGGCTTGCCCAGCGGGGCGCCGTTCAGTTCCGCCACCTGGTCCGAGCCGATCACCCAGCGGCCGGGATGGGCCCGGGCGACCGCCTCGGCCTTGGCCCGCGCCAGGCGCACCGCCATGACCCGCGGGGCTTCGTCCGGGTACGGGGTCTCATCCACGTCGGGGCGGGCGGTCTCCAAGGGCAGGCCGAGGCGCTCCAGCAATTGGCGGCGGTAGCGGGAGGTAGAGGCAAGCAGCAGCGGGGTCATGCGACAATACCGGTCACGGAAGGCCGGCAGTCTGGGCCCTTCCGGCGGGGATCGGCAACCTGACTGCGCAGGTATTTGACAGCGGCCCGGACGATCCTTAACATTCAGCGGCTTATGTCCGCAAACGTGCCCGAAATGCTGGATGCTTGGCGGATGGTTGCAGCGCGAAGGCGCTTCGACGGCCAGGTGAATCTAGCGCAATTGACTCGCCTGCAAGGCCTTGTCGCCGATACCGAAGGAACGTGCACCTATGCACTGGAATTCGCGCACGACGACATCCTGCGGGTATCCTATGTGGAACTGTCCATCGACACCGCGTTGCCGCTGATCTGTCAGCGCAGCCTGCAGCGATTCCTGTTGCCGGTCTCGATGGTGCAGCGGCTCGGCCTGATCCGCAGCGAAGAGGAAGAATCCTCGCTGCCGGAAGGGTGGGAGCCGTGGCTCGTGCCGGAAGACGGCATGCTGCGACCGCTGGAACTGGTCGAGGACGAACTCGTTCTGGCCGTGCCCGTCGTGCCGTTGTCTCCCGATGGTGAGGCCGTGGACCAGGACTGGGCACCGACCGAAGAAGAAATCAGCAAGGCCAATCCGTTCGCGGCGTTGGCGGCACTGAAAAAACAATAGCAGCCGGATTGTCGTCGGCGGCTGCGGCGAAAGCGAAAACTGTGCTGGGCGCTGGCGTCCTGCGCGACGATACGACGAAGCAAAACGAACCGAGTTTGGAGCAATCCCATGGCTGTGCAGAAATCCCGTGTCACCCCGTCCCGCCGCGGTATGCGCCGTGCGCATGACGCCCTGAGCGCCAAGCAGCTGTCCACCGATCCGACCACCGGTGAAGTGCATCTGCGTCACCACATCACCGCTGACGGTTTCTACCGTGGCAAGAAGGTGATCACGACCAAGTCGAACTCGGCCGTCGAAGAAGATTGATTCGTGAGGGCCGCTGCCCGGTCGGGCAGCGGCCTTTACTCCTTTCTTCCCGGCTGTCACTGTTGACGGCCGTGTACAGCAGGACATGCAATGAGCAAGCGGATCTACTCGAGGATCGCGGGCACCGGTAGTTATTTGCCCGAAAAAGTGTTGACCAACCAGGATCTGGAGAAAATGGTCGACACCAGCGATGAGTGGATTCAATCGCGCACCGGTATTCGTGAACGGCACATCGCGGCCGAGAACGAGACCACCAGCGACCTCGGCTACCACGCTGCGGTACGTGCGCTTGAAGCGGCCGGTATCGACGCTTCGCAGCTCGACATGATCGTGGTGGGTACCACCACGCCTGATCTGATTTTCCCGTCCACCGCGTGCCTGATCCAGGCCAAGCTCGGTGCGACCGGCTGCCCCGCTTTCGACGTCAACGCGGCCTGTTCGGGCTTCGTGTTCGCGTTGAGCGTGGCCGACAAATTCATTCGTTCCGGTGATGCACGGCATGTGCTGGTCATCGGTGCGGAAACCCTGACCCGGATCGTTGACTGGACCGAGCGCACCACCTGCGTGCTGTTTGGCGATGGTGCCGGCGCGGTCGTGCTCAAGGCCGACGAAGAGACCGGCATCCTCAGTACCCACCTGCATTCGGACGGCAGCAAGAAAGAGCTGCTGTGGAATCCGGTCGGTGTGTCGGCCGGTTTCGGCGAGGGCGAAAACGCCCGTGGCGCGATCCTGATGAAGGGCAATGACGTGTTCAAGTACGCCGTCAAGGCGCTGGACTCGGTCGTGGATGAAACCCTGGAAGCCAATGCGCTGACCAAGGACGACCTGGACTGGCTGATTCCGCACCAGGCCAACCTGCGCATCATCGAAGCCACGGCCAAGCGCCTGGAGATGTCGATGGACCAGGTGGTGGTGACGGTGGACAAGCACGGCAACACCTCCTCGGCGTCGGTGCCGATGGCGCTGGACGTGGCGGTTCGCTCCGGTCGCGTCGAGCGCGGCCAGTTGCTGTTGCTGGAAGCGTTCGGCGGTGGCTTCACGTGGGGTTCGGCGCTGCTGCGCTATTGATAGTGCTGGTTACGACAGCGTGACGTTGTCGTTACGGCCCCTTTTGGGGCCGTCTGCATTTTAGGAGATCCGTCATGGTTGAGCCCATCGTCATTGAAGGGCAACGCGCCTGGCTGAAGCAGTACGGCGAAGGAAGCCGCGCAGTCGCCTTGGGCCTGCTCAATTTCGTTGCACACCGTTTCCAGCTGGATGCCTTGCGTCCGCCGCCGCACCGTGGCGGTGACGCGGCCAGGAAGACCGAAGCGCGTCGCCTGGCGGAGCTGTCTGCGCAGGGGGTGAACGTGCCGCACGTGATCGGCAGCGGTCACGCGGCGCTGGTGCTGGAGGATAACGGCAGTTCGTTCAATACCTGTCTGCGGCAGGCCGACGAGACCGGCCGTGACCGGCTGGTGTCGGCGGCGATGCAGGCGATCGCTGCTGCGCATGGCAAGGGCGCGTATTTCGGCCAGCCGTTGCCGCGCAATCTGACTTGGGACGGCACGCGGGTGGGGTTCATCGATTTCGAGGAAGACCCGCTGGAAGTGATGGCGCTGGACCAGGCGCAGGCGCGCGATTGGCTGATGTTCGGCTATGGGGTGGCCAAGTATTACGAGGACCGTCCGCAGCGGCTGCAGCAGCTGATGTCCGAGGCGATGGACGGGGTGCAGGCGCCGGTGCTGGCGCACGCGCACGCGGTCTCCGGGCGGTTGCAGGGTCTGGCGCGGGCGAGCATGAAGCTCGGCCGGTCGGCGCGGTCGCTGGCGCACGCGATCCTGATCGTGCACGGGGCCACGACGCTGGGCATGCTGATGCTGGCGGTGATCTGCTTCGACTTCTTCTCCGACGGCGACCTGGACATTCTGCAGTTGCTGGTGTGATCGGGGTTTTCTTTTTCAGGGGCAAGGCTGTGGAGCTGGAGCTGGAGCTGGAGCCGAAGCCGGAGCCGAAGCGTCATTGCTCGTGGTTTCGTGTTCGGGTCGGTGTGGGTGGGTTGGCGGGACACGCTGCAAGTACGTCCCTGTAAGCTCGCGTGCGCCATCCATGGCGCCCGACGGTCCCGCCAACCCACCCACACCGACCCCCGACAGTGGGTCGGTGCTGGTGGGCGATCAACGGCACTTCGCCTCGGCTTCGCCGAGTCTCAGCACGGCAGGCCTGCCCGTCATTTGGGGAGAGGGTGGGGCCGAGCCATGCTGGGCACCTCCAACCCCAAACGAAGGCCGCTGCTCCACTCTGGATCTCGCCTGCGCACAAGGGCCGGCGTGGGTGGGCGATCAACGGCATTTCGCCTCAGCGTCGCCGAATCTCAGCACGGCAGGCCTGCCCGTCATTTGGGCAGAGGGTAGTGCCGAGCCATGCTCGGCACCTCCAGCCCCAAACGAAGGCCGCTGCTCCACTCTGGATCTCGCCTGC
Organism: Stenotrophomonas sp. Ste86; assembly: GCF_024519465.1. GTDB lineage: Bacteria > Pseudomonadota > Gammaproteobacteria > Xanthomonadales > Xanthomonadaceae > Stenotrophomonas. The sequence goes on from NZ_JALJRW010000013.1 coordinate 27,784, forward strand.
GCACCGGCCAGGACTGCAAGGGCTGGCGTGGGTGGGCGATCAAGGGCACTTCGCCTCAGCGTCGCCGAGTCTCAGTAAGGCAGGTCTGCCAGTCATTTGGGGAGAGGGTAGTGCCGAGCCATGCTCGGCACCTCCAGCCCCAAACGAAGGCCGCTGCCCGGCGTTGGTCTTTCCAGGTGTTCCGACCATCCTCGGCAGGGCTGCGGTGGGCCGCGGTGCGGGACCGTCATGCGCCATGGATGGCGCATGCGAGCCCCCAGGGATGGATTCTCGGCGTGTCCCGCACCCCGGTCCGCCCCAGCCCTCTCCCCGATGGTGCGAGCGCGTTTTTGACCTTCGCTCCCGCTTCAGCGCGGCCAATAACCCCTCGCCACATACGCGCCAGTACAGACGCAGGGCGGTGTTCGGCCTTATCATTCGCCGTTCGATTTTTGCAGGCGGATGACCGCGTGACCGATTCCAATCTCGCATTCGTATTCCCCGGCCAGGGGTCGCAGTCGCTGGGCATGCTGGCCGAACTGGCCGAGCTGCACCCGCAGGTCCGCGATGCCTTCACCGAGGCCTCCGACGGCGCCGGTGTCGACCTGTGGGCGCTGTCGCAGGGCGGTCCCGAGGAAATGCTCAACCGCACCGAATACACCCAGCCGGCCCTGCTGGCCGCCAGCATTGGCGTGTGGCGCGTCTGGAATGCGGTGGGGGGGGCCAAGCCCGCCGTCCTGGCCGGTCACAGCCTGGGCGAGTACACCGCCCTGGTCGCCGCTGGCGCCCTCACCCTGCACGACGGCGCCCACCTGGTGCGCCTGCGCGGGCAGCTGATGCAGGACGCCGCCCCGGCCGGTGTCGGCGCGATGGCCGCCGTGCTCGGCGCCGAGGACGCCCTGGTCCAGGAGGTCTGCGTGCAGGCCGCCGGCAGCCAGGTGGTGGTCCCGGCCAACTTCAACTCCCCGGGTCAGATCGTCATCGGCGGCGACGCCGCCGCCGTCGATCGTGCCCTGGCGCTGCTGGCCGAGAAGGGCGTGCGCAAGACGGTCAAGCTGGCCGTCAGCGTGCCCTCGCACACCCCGTTGATGCGCGAAGCGGCCAACCGCCTGGCCGAAACCATGGCCGGGCTGGACTGGCGCGCCCCGGCGCTGCCGGTGGTGCAGAACGTCGATGCCCGCGTGCATGACGGCATCGACGCCATCCGCCAGGCTCTGGTCCAGCAGCTGTACCTGCCGGTCCAGTGGACCGGCTGCGTACAGGCGCTGGCCGCCCGTGGCGTCACCCGCGTTGCCGAGTGCGGCCCGGGCAAGGTGCTGAGCGGATTGATCAAGCGCATCGACAAATCGCTGGACGCGCGCACACTGTCCACGCCCGCCGATTTCGAGGCTGCCCGCGAAACCTGGGCTGCCTGATCCTTCGACCGCGTTCGCGTCGCCCTGCCTTCGGGCCGGGCGCGTGGATCGGTCCCGTTCGAGGAACTACAGATGAGCAAGCCCCTTCAGGGTGAAATCGCACTGGTGACCGGCGCCAGCCGTGGCATCGGCGCCGCCATTGCCGACGCACTGGCCGCGCAGGGCGCGACCGTCATCGGCACTGCCACCACCGACGCTGGCGCTGCTGCGATCGGCGAGCGCCTGGCCGCTGCCGGCGGCCATGGCCGCGCGCTGAACGTGACCGACGCTGCTGCGCTGGACGCGGTGCTGGACGGCATCGCCAAGGAGTTCGGCGCCATCACCATCCTGGTCAACAATGCCGGCATCACCCGCGACAACCTGCTGCTGCGCATGAAGGAAGAGGACTGGCAGGCCATCCTGGACACCAACCTGACCAGCGTGTTCCGCACCTCCAAGGCGGTCATCCGCGGCATGATGAAGGCGCGCCGTGGCCGCATCATCAACATCGCTTCGGTGATCGGCGTGACCGGCAATGCCGGCCAGGCCAACTATGCCGCCGCCAAGGCCGGCATCATTGCCTTCTCCAAGTCGCTGGCCAAGGAAATCGGCTCGCGTGGCATCACCGTCAATGTGGTCGCCCCCGGCTTCATCGACACCGACATGACCAAGGCGTTGCCCGAAGAACAGCGCACCGGCCTGGTCAAGTCGATCGCCCTGGAACGCCTGGGCGAAGCCTCCGACATCGCCAATGCGGTGGCGTTCCTGGCCGGTCCCTCGGCCAGCTACATCACCGGCGAAACCCTCCATGTGAACGGCGGCATGTACATGCCGTAAGCATGTGGCGCACGGACCGCGCCGCAAGTGGTTGATCTGAAAGGTGTTTTGCAGCGATGTAAGGCATCACCGGTTTCCACTACACTATCCCACGGTCATCCATTACCGGATGGCGTCATTTTTGAACCACTACTCCATCTGGAGCGATATCCAATGAGCACCATCGAAGAACGCGTCAAGAAAATCGTCGTCGAACAGCTTGGCGTCAAGGAAGAAGAAGTCACCAACAGCGCATCGTTCGTCGATGACCTGGGCGCTGACTCGCTGGACACCGTTGAACTGGTGATGGCGCTGGAAGAAGAGTTCGAGTGCGAAATCCCGGACGAAGAAGCCGAGAAGATCAGCACCGTCCAGGCTGCAATCGACTACATCAACGCCCACGTCAAGGCTTGATGTCAGGCGGCTTGCGCGCGGCGGTGGCACCTGCCCCAGCCGCGCGCGGCAATCCCATGGGGCCGCGCTTGCGGCCCTGTGCATTTGAGCGTTACACCGCGTCATACCCGCAACATCCGGGTCAGGAGAATCTGCAATGAAGCGTCGCGTCGTCGTTACCGGCATGGGCATGGTCTCGCCGTTGGGCAATGATATGGCCACCAGTTGGAAGGGCATCACCGAAGGCCGTTCCGGCATCGGTCCGCTGACCAACGTTTCGCAATCCTACCTGGACCGTTTCACCACCAAGATTGCAGGTGAGGTCAGGGACTTCGACATCACCGCCGACAACGAACAGTTCGGCACGTTCCGGGTCAGTGGCAAGGATGCCAAGAAGATGGACCCGTTCATTCATTACGGCCTCGGTGCCGCCTTCATGGCCTTGAACGATTCGGGCCTGGAGATCACCGACGGCAACGCCGAGCGCGTGGGAGCCATCGTTGGCGCCGGCATCGGCGGCCTGCTGGGTATCGAAGAACAAACCATCGATTTCCACGAGGGCAAGAAGATCTCGCCCTTCTACGTGCCCAAGACCATCATCAACATGCTCCCGGGGCAGTTGAGCATCATCACCGGCCTGAAGGGCCCGTCGTTCTCGGCGGTGTCGGCCTGCGCCACCTCCAACCATTCCATCGGCACCGCCATGCGCATGATCCAGTACGGCGATGCGGACGTGATGGTGGTGGGCGGCGCCGAGCGCGGCTCCTCGCCGACCGCACTGGGCGGCTTCTGCGCCATGAAGGCCATGTCCACCCGCAACGACGCGCCGGCGGAAGCCTCGCGCCCGTGGGACAAGGACCGCGACGGCTTCGTGCTGGGCGACGGTGCCGGCATCCTGATCCTGGAAGAATACGAACACGCCAAGGCGCGTGGCGCGCGCATCTATGCCGAGCTGGCCGGTTTCGGCGCCAGCTCCGATGCGTACCACATGACCGCCCCGAGCGAGAACGGCGAAGGCGCGGCGCGCTGCATGACCATGGCCCTCAAGGACGCCGGCGTGACCCCGGACCAGGTGGGTTACCTCAATGCGCATGGCACGTCCACGCCGCTGGGTGACCTCGGCGAAACCATGGCGATGAAGACCGCGTTCGGCGACCACGCCCACAAAATGATGGTCAGCTCCACCAAGTCGATGACCGGCCACCTGCTCGGCGCGGCCGGCGGTGTGGAAGCCATCTTCTCGGTGCTGGCGCTGCGCGACAACGTGATTCCGCCGACCATCAACCTGCACCAGCCCGGCGAAGGCTGCGACCTGGATTACGTGCCCAACACCGCACGCGATGCCAAGGTCGACGTGGTCATGTCCAACGGCTTCGGCTTCGGCGGCACCAACGGCACGCTGGTGTTCAAGCGGGTCTGATCCACTGCCGCCGCACACGCACCGGGCCGCCATCTTGGCGGCCTTGGTGTATCTGGCCTTCGCTCCTTCCGGTTTCCCGCCATGCTCCTGATCCAGCCGTTGCCCGCCACCACCGACCTGCTCGCGCTGCAGCGCGTGGCACCGCAGCGCTATCCGCTGCTGATGGAATCCACTGCCTCGGGCACCGCGCAGGGGCGCTGGGACCTGCTGCTGATGGGCAACGGCGAGGCGCTGGCACTGCATGCCGACGGCGTCGTCCGCGATGCCGAAGGGCAAGCGCACTCCGGCCGCTTCCTTGATGTGCTGGATGCGCACTGGTCCGCCCTGCGGCTGCCCCGCGAAGAGACGCTGTTGCCGTTCCGCGGCGGCTGGGCGCTGATGCTGGATTACGAGCTGGCCGGGCAGATCGAAACCGTGCTGCAGCTGCCGGCGCGCGCCGACGGGCTGCCCTCGGCACTGGCCCTGCGTTGCCCGGCTGCGGTGCTGCACGACCGCGTGCTCGGCCAGTACCACGCGGTGTGCGAGCCTGACCACGACGCGTTGCTGCAGACGCTGATGGCCGACCTGCAGGCGAGCGCCGCGCTGCCGTCATTGCCGGCCTGGCAGCCACCGGCAGACATGCATGAAGACGCGCCGACGCGCTTCACCGACGGCGTCGGCAAGGTGATCGATTACCTGCGTGCCGGCGACGTGTTCCAGGTCAACCTGTCGCGGCGCTGGCAGGCGCAGTTCAGCGACACGCTGTCGCCGCAGGCGCTGTACGCCCAGTTGCGGGTCGCCAACCCGGCACCGTTCGCCGGGCTGTTCATGGCGCAGGGCAGGGCGGTGGTCAGTTCCTCGCCGGAGCGGTTGGTGTCGGTGCATGGCGATGACGTGCAGACCCGTCCCATCGCAGGGACCCGCCCGCGCTTCGCCGGGGACGACGATGCCGCGCGTATCCGTGAGCTGGTCGGCCATCCCAAGGAGCGCGCCGAGCACGTGATGCTGATCGACCTGGAGCGCAACGACCTGGGCCGCATCTGCACACCGGGCAGCGTGGAAGTGGATGAGCTGATGACGGTGGAGAGTTATGCGCATGTGCACCACATCGTCAGCAACGTGCGTGGCCGCCTGCGCGAGGGCGTCAGCCCCGGCCAGGTGATCGCCGCGACCTTCCCCGGCGGCACCATCACCGGCTGTCCCAAGGTGCGCTGCATGCAGATCATCGCCGAGCTGGAACAGACCGCGCGTGGCGCCTATACCGGTGCGTTCGGCTGGCTGAACCGCGACGGCGACCTGGACCTGAACATCCTGATCCGCACCGCCGAGGTGAGCGCGGGCAGCGCCGCGTTCCGTACCGGCGCCGGCATCGTGGTCGATTCGGACCCGGACAAGGAACTGGACGAAACCCGCGCCAAGGCGCGCGGCCTGATGCGGGCGCTGGGCCGGCATGATTGAGCCGTTTGGCGGTGTGCAGCACCCGCGCGGTATGCTGCGCGGCGGCGAAATCGATTCGAGGTGACCATGGCGGGTGCGAAACGGGGTTGTCTGGCCGTGCTGGCGATGCTGCTGTTGGCAGCAGTGCTGCTGGCCGGTGCGGGGGCGTGGTTCTGGCACAGCCAGAGCGGCTTCGCCGATGCGCCGCTGACGCCCGACCAGCCCAGCATGGTGATCGCCCCCGGCGACGGCCTGAACACCGTCCTGGGCAAGCTGCGCGCGGCCGGCGTGGACGAGGGCAGCGACACCCAGTGGCAGCTGCTGGCGCGCCAGCTGGATGCGGCCGGCAAGCTCAAGGTGGGCGAGTACGCGCTGGATGCCAGCCTGACCCCGCGCGCGCTGCTGCTGCGCATGCGCCAGGGCCGGGTGCTGCAGCACCGGGTAACCATTGTCGAGGGCTGGAACATTCGTCAGCTGCGCGCCGCGCTCAAGCGCGCCGACCCGCTCGTGCACACCACCGACGGCCTGGACGATGCGGCGCTGATGAAGGCGCTGGGCTTCCCCGGCGAACATCCGGAAGGCCGCTTCCTTCCCGAGACCTACGTATATCAGCGCGGCGACAGCGACGTGGACGTGCTCAAGCGCGCGCACGCCGCCATGGAAAAGGAACTGACCGCCGCCTGGGACAGCCGCAGCGACGACCTGCCGCTGAACTCGCCTTACGAACTGCTGACGCTGGCCTCGATCATCGAGAAGGAAACCGCGCTGCCCAGCGAGCGTCCGCAGATTGCCGGCGTGTTCGTGCGCCGGTTGAAGATCGGCATGCGCCTGCAGACCGATCCCACCGTGATCTACGGCATCGGTAGCAGCTACGACGGCAACATCCGCAAGCGCGACCTGACCACCGACACCCCCTACAACACCTACACCCGCGCCGGTCTCACCCCGACGCCGATCGCCATGCCCGGCCGCGACGCACTGCATGCCACCGCGCAGCCGGCTGCCGGCAATGCGCTCTACTTCGTTGCAGTGGGCGATGGCAGTGGCGCGCACGTGTTCTCGGCCAACTACGCCGACCATAACGCCGCCGTTGCCCGCTACCTGCAGCAGCTGCGCCAGCAGCGCAGCCAGGCGGCCCCGCAGTGACCGCCGCGCTGCTGCGCCACCCGCGCTTTGTCAGCCTGGAAGGTGGCGAGGGGGCCGGCAAGACCACCGCGATCAACGCGCTGCGCGATGCACTGCGCGCGCGCGGGCATGAGGTGCTGCTGACCCGGGAGCCGGGTGGCACGCCGCTGGCCGAGCGCATCCGCGCGCTGGTCCTCAAGCCGGACATCGAGATCGCCGCCGAGCCGCTGTCGGCCGAGGCCGAGCTGCTGCTGGTGTTCGCCGCGCGCGCCCAGCATGTACGCCAGGTGATCCAGCCGGCATTGCGCCGGGGGGCCTACGTGATCAGCGACCGCTTCACCGATTCCAGCTACGCCTACCAGGGCGGCGGACGCGGGCTGGATCCGGCCTGGATCGCCGACCTGGAGCGTCGCGCGGTCGGCCTGCTGCCCGGCCTGACCCTGCTGCTGGACGTGGACGTGGCGGTGGGGCGCGCCCGCGCCAACGGCCGCGACATGTGGCCGGACCGTATCGAGAGCGAGCAGGACGACTTCTTCCAGCGGGTGCGCGCGGTGTTCCGCCAGCGCGCCGGCGAGGATCCCGCCCGTTTCCGCCTGATCGACGCCAGCCAGGACCAGGCCGGCGTCGCCGCGGCGGTGGTGGCTGCCGTGGATGTGTGGCTGGCGCAGGCACTGGAGAGCTGAGATGAGCGAGACCTTTTCCCCCTGGCAGCAACGCGCGTATGACCAGACGGTGGCCGCGCTGGATGCCGACCGACTCGGCCATGGCCTGCTGATCTGCGGCCCGGCCGGGCTGGGCAAGCGCGCGGTGGCACTGCGCATGGCCCAGCACATCCTGTGCAGTGGCGAGCCCGCGGCGGCCAAGCGCAGCGCGCAGCTGATCGCCGCCGGTACCCACCCGGACCTGCAGCTGATCTCGTTCATTCCCAACAAGTCCGGCGACAAGCTGCGCACCGAGATCGTGATCGAGCAGGTCCGCGAGATCTCGCAGAAGCTGGCGCTGACCCCGCAATACGGCATCGCCCAGGTGGTGATCGTCGATCCGGCCGACGCAATCAATCGCGCCGCCTGCAATGCGCTGCTCAAGACCCTGGAAGAGCCGCAGCCGGGCCGCTACCTGTGGCTGATCAGCAGCGACCCGGCGCGCCTGCCGGCGACCGTGCGCAGCCGCTGCCAGCGCCTGGAATTCAAGCTGCCGCCCCGCGAGGAAGCGCTGGCTTGGCTGCAGTCGCAGGGCCACGCCGAGGCCACTGCCCGCGAGGCGCTGGACGCGGCGCGTGGCCACCCGGGGCTGGCCGATGAATGGCTGCGCGATGACGGTCTGGCGCTGCGCAAGCAGGTGGCCACCGATCTGGAGGCACTGGTGGCCGGCCGCACCGGGGCGGTCGAGCTGGCCCAGCGCTGGGCAGGGGACGACAACGCGGCCTTGCGCCTGCGCCACGCCGCCGACCTGGCGCTGGCCCAGGCCAGCGCGGGCGGCTTGACCGATCCGGATCGATTGCACAAGCTGGCGGCGTGGTTCGACGCCGCCAACCGTACCCGCGATCTGCTGCGCACCACCGTGCGCGCCGACCTTGCGGTGGTGGAATTGTTGTTGGCCTGGAACAAGGTCAACGAGCGGCAAGCAAAGGGGAATAGAGCATGAGTGCCACCAACGCCCGCCAGGGCATCCTGTCGCTGGCGGTCAAGGACAAGGCCGCGCTGTACAGCGCGTACATGCCGTTCGTGAAGAATGGCGGGGTCTTCGTGCCCACCCCCAAGCGCTACTTCCTGGGCGATGAGGTGTTCCTGCTGCTGACCTTGCCCGACTCGAGCGAGCGCCTGCCGGTGGCCGGCAAGGTGATCTGGGTGACCCCCGCCGGCGCCCAGGGCAACCGGGCGGCCGGCATCGGCGTACAGCTGGCCGAAGGGGCGGAAGGGGAAAACGTGCGCCACCGGATCGAGACGCTGCTGGCCGGCATCCTCACCTCGGACAAGCCCACCCACACGATGTGAAGAAAATTCGGCAAAACCGTTGACGTCGAAATTTGCCGCCCTATAATGAGCGGCTCAGCAGCATCGGGCGGTTAGCTCAGCGGTAGAGCATTGCCTTCACACGGCAAGGGTCACAAGTTCGAACCTTGTACCGCCCACCACGCTGCAACATGAAGAAGCCGGCCCCTTGGGTCGGCTTTTTTGTTGCCTGCGGGTTGGGGGGGGGCGGCGCATCCTTGTACTCAGGCATCACCTTGCCCGCAGTCAGCAGGCGCTCGCCAGGGATGGCGCTGGCATGGATTCCGCATTGGATACAGTCGCGCGGGATGGACCCGACGTCCGGCGGTGAAGGATGGGGCCGCCACGCAACATGAACCGTTGGGGCGATATATTCTCTCCACCTCGGCCATTGAGGTTGGACCGAGGCTACGCGCATGCGACAAGCCAACGGACGACAGGAGACCATGATGCGATGCAGGTCGTTTCGCCGATGGGCGGCAATCATTACCCTCGCCGCTGTAGTACTTCCGCTGTCCGGTTGTGCCGCCGCAGGGGACGGAAAAGTCGTCCCGGCCCAGGGACAGACCACACTGACAGGAGTTCGACCCATGCTGGAATCCATCTATGCCTCGGCAACGCCGGTTCGCTTCGAGCAACTTGACGTCAGCGACCTTGTCGCCGAGCACTTTCCCGTCGGCACGGGCCGGGCCGTAGTCAAGGAGGCATTCCTTGCGTCGGCGTCGTCGAAGATCGTCGAGGAGACGCCGGAAAAGCTGGTGGTCCGGGACAACAAGGGTCAGGCGATGCTCGATCCGGATGCACGTTCGATCGTGATGACCTTTTCCTTCGACACCCAAGGGGCATTGATCGCCGTGAAGGCGATTCATCTCAAGTACCAGTAGTCATAAGGATCGGGCCATGGACGAGAAGATCGAGATCGGATATCGCAATATCGGATCGGTGCTGGGCAAGGAGTACCACCACAAGTTCATCCTCTACACCGACCGTAATGGCGAGCAACACACCATCAGCGGATGGACCGGCGATGCCCAGGTGGGATTGCCGTATGGACGGATACAGGTAGAGGCTAACCTCGCCTACGACGCCGCCAATCCAGACCATCCGAAAAATCCCAATGCCACTGGCCAGGCGCAATATCGCGAGCGGATTGCCAGCGGTGCCGACCTGTCCGGGACGTGGGCGCAGATGGTGGCCAACGCCCAGGGCAAGGACGACAAATACCCCTACGACCCGCAGCGGCAGAATTCCAACACCTTCGCCGACAGTGTGCTGCGCGATGCGCATCTCCGCGAGCCCACCCAAGATGGCGTCGGCGGACATTGGGCGCCCGCATCGGGTCGCCCGCTGGATCATTCTCTAAAGCCCGTGGTGCCGGGGCTGGGCACCTCGGGGAATACGTTCAGCGCCAACGATGCTGCCGCCGATCCGGGACGCGAGGTGCAATTGCGCGCCAACCCGCTCTATCGGCAGGCGCTCGCTGGGCTGGAGCAGCTCGGACCCGAGGTGGGTGTGTATGCAGATGTGCAGGACAAGGAACGCATCGCCGCTGCGCTCGCACTGCGGGCCCGTACGCATGTGCCTCCGATACCGGAAATCCATGAAGTCGTGCCCAGCGCGACCAACGGCAATGTGTTTGCGGTCTGGAAGAGCGCAGACAACGACCAGTTTGTGATGCGTGCTCACGTCGATCGGGGCGAAGCGACGCAGCAGCCTTTGATGCAGAATCTGCAGGCATTGGAAACAGCAGATGCGCAGCAGGTGCGCGCGCAGGCGCAGGAACAGAGCCAAAATCAGAACGAGGTCGGTCGAGCAACAATGCGAATGGGGTGAACGACGGCCGCTGAACGGGCACGAGCCGCGGCCTGCGCTGATTCACATGGCAATTCAACCGAACGTATTGTGCATGGCACAGCTCATGTCCACGAATCAGTTACTGACGCGGATGCAAAGTGCGACATGAAATGGCGTGAACCGTGGGACGTGTCGCTCAAGCAGCAGACCCGCTTCAATCCGCTCGGAAGACCGGTGCGGACAACCTTCATGTGGCTTTTCCTCGCCTTTGCGGCCGTGTTCGTCATGGGGAGCATAAGGTGCCTCCGCCGCCTTCCCGCCACGTGACCTGGAGAGCCGCATGGAACCCGACGCAACCGATCCCGCCCTCGCCAGCCCGGCCGACTACAGTGATGTGTTGTACCCGGTGTATTTCGAGGTGGGCGAGTGGCAGCACGTCGTGCGGGACGCGATGATCGCGTTCCTGGTTCAACGCAGCGATGGTCATCCAGCCTTCCACTTCGCGCCGGATGCGCTTCGCACCACGGCGCACGGCTATGAGGTGGATCTGCCGATGCAGTTGATCCCTGAAGTGGTGCGCGCGTTGGCCGAGCGGAACGTGGCGATCTATCAGGTGGTCAGGCGGCAGCCCCGATGAGCGTTCGTCTGTAGCAGGACGCATTCGGCCTGATGCATCATCGACACACTCGCAGAGAGCGCAGCAGATGAATAGTCGACCCAGTACCCGAACGCCGATGGTCAGCTGGCTGCTGCCCATCGCGCTGTGCGTGCCGCTACCGGCACTCGCTTCCGACCCGGTTGGCATGCTGACGATGTTCTTCGGGCTGCCGGTCTTCATGGCGGCCGTGGTGGTGTTGGGCGCGTTGGTGTTCTTCCGACGCCACCGCTGGGCGAGGGGGATCGGGTTGTTGCTCGGCATCCCGGTGTCGTTGCTCGGCGTGTATCTCGCCTACGTGGACACCTGGCGCTTCTGGCCGGATCGGAACGGCAGCGATGACGGCACACAGATGTTGATCGTCGTCGGCTGGACACTGCTGTGGGCGGGCGTGCTGTGGTTCACGTGGCTGTTCTGGCGCGCGGGGAAGGTGTCCTCGTCGGCAACGGATGTCCTGCCCAAGCGGTATCCCTGAAACTCCACCGGATGGCACGTCATATCGGCGCGCACGCAGCACAACCACGAGGCCGCAATGACCGATCCTTACAACAGCAGTCCACGTGCCAGTTCGGTTACCCGGCTCGATGATTCGATGGTGACCACCGCCATGGAGCTGCCCGGCTATCGCATCGTGCGCAGCCTGGGCGTGGTGCGTGGCATCACCGTGCGTTCGCGTTCGATCGTGGGCAATTTCCTCGGCGGGTTGCAGACGATCTTCGGCGGCAATATCACCATCTATACCGAGCTGTGCGAGCAGGCCCGCGAGGAGACCTATCGGGACATGGCCAAGCATGCGCGCCTGCTGGGTGCCAACGCGATCATCGCCATGCGCTATGACGCCACCGATGTGATGACCGGACTGACGGAAGTGCTGTGCTATGGCACGGCGGTGGTGGTTGAACCCACGCGCATGTAAAGCTTGATACGCGCCGCGTATCGCAGCCCCCCTGTAATTGGTATTGGCCTCCGGGGCAGTTCAGCGCGACGCTGGGCGCATGGACAGAGATGACTCGCTTTCTTTCGTTGGCCAGGTAGGCCTGGTCACCGGCGCGGCCGGTGGCCTCGGCCTGGCTTACAGCCGTTTGCTGGCACGGCGCGGTGCGCAGGTGGTGATGCACGATGTGGGGGCCGGCCGTGACGGCACCGGGTTTGATCCGCAGCGGATTGAACGGGCGGTGGCCGAGCTGCGCGCGCAGGGCCTGGCGGTACATGCCGCGCACGGCGCGCTCGACAATCGCGCGGAGTGCCGGGTCCTGGTGGCCGATATCCTGCAGCGCTTCGGCCGCCTGGATTTCATGATCCACAACGCCGGGTGGGTCGAGTATCAGCCGATCGACACGCTGGAGGACGAGCGCTTCGACGCGATGATGGCGATTGCCGCGAAGGCGCCCCTGTGGCTGGCGCAGGCTGCGTGGGCGTCGATGCAGGACGCGGGCTACGGACGCATCGTGCTGACTACTTCTGATCGCGCGCTGTATCCGCAGTATGTGCAGCACGGGCTGGCGGCCTACGCGGCGGCGAAGCTGGCTGCGGTGGGCATCGTCAACGTGCTGGCCGCGGAGGGCGCGCCGCACGGGATCGTGGTCAACGCGGTGTCGCCGGTGGCCAAGACGCGGATGTGGGGCGTGCAGGGTGAGCCGGATGAGTTGCATCCCGATGCGGTGGCACCGGGTGTTGCGTATCTGGCGTCGGCGGCGTGCGGCGAGGGTGGCTGGATCCTGCGCGCGAGCAATGGCCAGTTCCATGCCACGCGGAGCGTGGAGGCCGAGGATGTGGCGTATCCGCGCGACCTGCGTGCGGTGCGGGCGGAGAGCATCGAGGATGTCGCCGCGCAGTGGACGGCGATTGCGCGGCCGGCTGTTTGACGACCATGGTGCGGGACTCGCAGTGCCGTTGTGCGTGCATGCCGCCCCGCCGGCACCTGCGTTGCAGCAGTTCCTGCAGGCAGCGGATCTTGCATCGGTCTACACAGCAACGTGGTTGGGATAGATAGGCCCTCGTTCAACGATGGCTCTAGCGGGGCGCGCGCAATACCCGGTCCAGTGCCGCCATGGCGTCGCTGGCCACCGCGGCCGGGTCGCGCGCCTTCATCGCATCATTGAACACCTCCAGGCCAATCGGCCCGGTGTACCCCATGCGCGCAAGTCGCTGCACCAGCGCCGCCACTGGCCAGATGCCGCTGCCGGGCAGGCAGCGTGCGTGTCGGGCCTGCTGCTTCACGGCACCGGGCTGCGGTTGGGTGGTCACATCCGACAGTTGCACCAGCGCGATTCTGTCTGCCGGAATGCCTTGCAGGTCGTCGACGCCACGACCGGCGGCGAACAGATGGAAGGCATCGACCACCAGATCCAGATTGTCGGCATCCACTGCCTGGATCTGTTGCCATGCCGACGGCACGGTGGAATGCAGGTGGCTCCATGCCATGGCCTCGTAGGCGATGCGCAGACCGCGCGCGGAAGCTTGCCCGCAGAGCCAGCGGAGATCGGCAGTGACCTGGTGCGTCTGGCAGTCCGGCGTGGTGCAGGCGGGCACCAGCACCGTGCCGGCACCGACGGCGACGGCCATGTCCAGAAGCAACTGCGCTTCGTCGCGCTTGGCCTCGCGCGTGGCTGCCGGGGCACCGTCGAAATCGAGTAGCACCTGCAGGTCGGTCAGCTGCAGTCCGGTGCGTGCGAGTGCGTCACGTACGGCGTCCACCGAGGCGGCCTGCACGTCCTCGCGCCACAGTTCGATCTGCGCGAAGCCGGCCGCTGCGGCGGCCTGCAGTTTCTGCTCGGTGCTGCCGCCGAGCAGTACGGTGTTGAGGAAGCGCGGGCCGGGCAGGAGCGACATGGGTGAGCCGGTGGGGGAGGTGACGCGCCCGATGCTAGCGATGCCACCATGCACTACACGTGCAGACGCGCGCTCAGCGCGTGCGCTTCACCCACGCACGCACCACCAGCGCGATGAGTACGGCAAACACCAGCCAGGAGACCACGTCGAACACGCCGTCGCCGATCAGGGCGCTGACCAGGCCGAGCACGCTGGCCGCAGCGACCCAGGCCGGGGCGATGAACGGGCTGCGTGGTGCGGAATGGGGCCGGTTCACGCGGCGGCTCCGGCCCGTGCGGCGCGCTCGAGTTCGCTCACGCGCGCCTCGGTGCTGCCGCGCTTGAGCCACAGGCACAGGCCGGTGACCAGCACGGCGATGGTCAGCAGATCCAGCAGCGCCCACAGGATCTTCAGCGGCAGCTTGCCGTAATCGCCAAAGTGCAGCGGCTGGCTGAGCAGCAGCACGCTCATGTAGACCGGCAGCTGGGGCTGCGCAGTGAGCGTGCCGGTCTGTGCATCGACCAGTACCGGGCGATACAGGCGCTCGGTGAGTGCGCTGTTGCCCTGCATGAACACGCCATAGTGGTGATCGCCGCTATAGCCGGTGCCGGGAAAGCTGACGAAGGCCGGACGCATGCCCGGCTCGGCGGCGCGCGCGGTATCCACCGCAGCCTGCAGCGAGGCCAGCGTGGCCGGGCGTGGCTGCCCTGCATAGCGCGCGGCGAATTCGCCCAACTGCTCGCCCTGCCATGCCTGTTCGAGTGGTTTGGCGACGGTGTTGATGGCGCCGGTGATACCCACCACCAGCGCCCAGCCGAGGGTGACGACGCCGAGTACGTTATGCAGGTCCAGCCACGCTAACCGGCGGCTGCGGCCGGTGCGCAGCGTGCCGAATGGCTGCTTGCGCATGAACGGGCCGTACAGCACCAGCCCGGAGACGATCGCCGCGGCGAACAGCACCCCCATCGCGCCCATGAACAGCATGCCCGGCAGCCCAAGGAACAGGTCGGTGTGCAGGCGGTAGAGGAAGTACATCACCCCTTCGTTGAACTGTGCGGCCGGCAGTACCTCGCCGGTGATCGCATGCAGCAGCGCGGTGTGCATCTGCGGTGGCGGGGTATCCACGCGTGCACCGGTGTTGACGTAGACGGTGGGCGCATCCGGATCCCAGCCGACGAACAGCGGTACATCGCCGGGATAGCGTTGTAGCGCGGTGCGAACCTGCGCATCCAGATCGCGCGGCACCGCATCGGCTGCGGCGTTGGTGACCTCCGGTTCGCTGAGGTGGGCGATTTCCTCGCCGAAGACCAGCGGCAGGCCGGTGAGGCACAGCAGCAACAGGAACACGGTACAGACCAGGCTGGTCCACTTGTGCACGAGGAACCAGGCGTTTAGGGTGGATCGTTGCATTCGGCTGGCGCGGGGCTGGCGAGGTTGCCGGCGATGGTACGTGATGCGGCCGCGGCGGTCAGCGGTGGCCACGGCGCTGTGGTGGCGGGGATGCAACGCCGGGAAACAGGTGTTCGGCCATGAAGTCGATGAACACACGCAGCCGCGCGTTGGGTTGGCGATTGCCAGGCCACAGCAGCGAGAACTGACCGAGCTGGCGCGGGTGGTCGGGCAGCAGTTCCTGCAGGCGGCCAT
This sequence comes from Stenotrophomonas sp. Ste86, assembly GCF_024519465.1. GTDB lineage: Bacteria > Pseudomonadota > Gammaproteobacteria > Xanthomonadales > Xanthomonadaceae > Stenotrophomonas. The sequence continues at coordinate 43,222 of NZ_JALJRW010000013.1, forward strand.
CGGCCAGTGCCTCGGCGGCGAGAAAGTCGGGCATCCACGCCACGCCCATGCCGCCGATCGCCGCGGCCAGCAGCGCCTCCATGTTGTTGCAGGTCATCACCGTGACCAGCGCGTCGCCTGCGTCGTCGTCGTGGCCAGGCAGTGACCAGGCCTGCAGCTTGCCGGTGGTCGGGAACCGGAAGCGCACCGCAGGCTGGGTGGCCAGTTGCGCCAGCGTGGCCGGTTGACCGTGCGCATGCAGATGCGCAGGCGCTGCGCACAGGACGAAGTGGAACGGGCCGAGCCGGCGTGCCATCAGGCTGGAGTCGGCGAGCTCGCCGCTGCGGATCACCACGTCCAGCCCTTCGCTGACCACATCGACAAGGCGGTCGTTGAAATCCAGCTCCAGTTGCACGCCCGGGTAGCGCTGCCGGAACAGCGGCAGCAATGGCAACAGGAAACGGTAGCCGATCGTAGGCAGGCCCACCCGCAGCAAGCCGCTGGGCGACTGTTGGCGCTGGCTGAGGTCGGCGCGCGCTTCAGACAGCTCGTCCAGCGCGCGCTTGCAGCGCTGCAGCAGCACCTCGCCTTCTTCGGTGAGGCGCACGCGCCGGGTGGTGCGCTGGAACAGGCGCACGCCGAGGTCCTGTTCGAGCCGGGCCACGCGCTTGCCGACGGTGGAAGGCGACAAGCCAAGGCTGCGGGCGGCGCCGACGAAGCTGGAGGCCTCGGCAGTGCGGACGAAGGCTAGCAGGGCGGTGATCGAGTCCATGTCCGGATCATTACGGAAGAAGTGGCCGTAATCAAACGACTTTGGCGCCATTTATTGCAGATAGCCGCATCCCTATCGTCAATACCCGACTTCGCTGGAAGATCCCATGTCCCTGTTTTCCCTTGAGCCGTCCCGGCGCGATCCGCGCTGGGCCGTGCTGGCCGTATGCCTGGCGGCGCTGGCCTTGCCGCTCTCGTTTTCCGCCGGGGCGGTGGCGGTACCCGTGCTGGCCGGCCGCTTCCCGGGATCGCCCGCGGCGCTGGCCTGGGTCACCAATGCCTTCATGCTCAGCTTCGGCAGCCTGCTGCTGGCCGCCGGTGGTCTGGCCGACCGGCTCGGGCGCCGCCGCCTGTTCCTGTGCGGCACCGGCGGTTTCGTGCTGGCCACGCTGGCGGTGTGCCTGGCGCCGGATCTGCGCTGGTTGGATCTTGCGCGAGGCGCGCAGGGCGTGGCCGCCGCCGCCGCGTTGGCGTCGGGTGGGGCGGCGTTGGCGCACCGCTTCGATGGGCATGCGCGTACCCGGGTGTTTGCGCTGATGGGCACGATGTTTGGTGTCGGCCTGGCACTGGGACCGCTGCTGGCCGGGATGCTGCTGCAGGCGCTGGGCTGGCGCAGCGTGTTCGCCTCGGGCGGGGTGCTTGCGTTGGCGGCGTGGGCGCTGGCCCGGCGGTACCTGGACGAGAGCCGGGGCCAGCACGTGCGCCTGGATGTGGCCGGCATGATCAGCTTCAGCCTGATGCTGGCGGCGTTGACGGTCGCCTTGTTGTTGCTGGGCGAACACGGGCCGCGCTCGCCAGCCGTGGTGGGCGCGTTGCTGGCCACGGCGGTGTTGCTGGCCCTGTTCGTGCGGATCGAGCGCGGCCAGCGGCAACCGCTGCTGGACCTGTCGCTGTTCGCGCAACGCGGCTTCCTCGGCGTGCAGTTGCTGCCGGTGGCGACCTGCTTCGGTTACGTGGTGCTGCTGGTGGTCCTGCCGCTGCACCTGCTGGGCGTGCAGGCGCAGTCGCCGCTGCAGGTGGGCCTGCAGATGCTGGCGTTGTCCGCGCCGATGCTGGCGTTGCCCATGTTGGCCGCCGGCTGGGCGCGACGCTTTGGTGCGGCGCGGCTGTGCACGCTGGGCCTGGCGGTGTGCGCGGTGGGCCTGTATCTGTTGTCGCAACGCGCGCTGCATGCGGCGCCCACGCAGTGGTGGCCGGCACTGCTGCTGATCGGTGCCGGCACTGCGCTGCCATGGGGCCTGATGGACGGGTTGTCGGTGAGCGTGGTGCCGGTGCAGCGCGCCGGCATGGCCGCCGGCATTTTCGGCACGGTGCGGGTGGCGGGTGAGGGGATCGCGCTGGCGGCGGTGACGGCCGTGCTGGCGACGCTGGTGGCGCACCGTTTGGCGCCGGGCAGCGGTGTGCCGCTGGCGACCCTGGGCAAGGCCGGTGCTTACCTGGCCACCGGTTCGCTGGCGCAGGCGTCTTCCCTGCTGCCGGGGGTGCCGGTGGAGGTACTGCAGCAGGCCAGCCGCGACGCGCTGGTCTGGCTGCTGCGGGGGTTGGCCGCACTCACCGCCGGCAGTGCGTTGCTGGTCTACGCCTTGCTGGGGAGGGAACGGATGCCTGCGGCGGCCAGCGCCGATGGCTGATGCTCAAACCAGCGCATCGGCGATGCAACGGATGCTCAGCCACGCGCCGCCGTCGGGTGCCTCGCCGGTGCGCACGCGGAAGGCGTGCAGGCCGGCGATGGCGGCGACGATCGACAGGCCCAACCCGAAGCCGTCGCCCGGTCCGGTCTCGTCGGTGCCACGGAAGAAGCGCTGGTAGACCCGGGCGCGGTCCTGCGGGGCGATGCCGGGGCCATCGTCGATGACATCGATGCGGGTGGCGCCGGCGTCCTCCACCGCGCGCAGCAGGACGCGGCCATGTTCGGGGGTAAAGCGCAACGCATTGGACAGCAGGTTTTCCAGGGCCTCGAACAGCAGTTCGCGGTCGCCGCTGACCGGTGGCAATGGCGCGGCGATCTCCAACTGCAACACCTGCTGCTTCTCTTCGGCCAGCGGCAGGTAGAACTGGTGCAGCTCCCGCAGCAGCTCGGCCACATCCACCTCGACGAAGGCCGAACGGCGCTGATGGCTTTCCAGTTCGGACACGCGCAGCAGGGCGGTGAAGCGCGCCATCAGCAGATCGGCTTCGACCAGCGCCTTGTCGATCTGGTCGGTGTGCGGATCGTTTTCGCCCAGTTCGACGCGGTTGCGGTACAGGTGTGCGCGCAGCCGGGTGAGCGGTGTGCGCAGGTCGTGGGCGATGCTGTCGCACACGCCTTTTACCTCGGTCATCAACTGCTCGATGCGTTCGAGCATGGCGTTGACGATGCTCGACAGCCGGTCGATTTCATCCGGGTGCCCGGAAAGCGGCCGATCGTGATGACCTCGCTGGCGTTCATCGCCGGCGTCATCCCCCTGGCGTTGGCTACGGGCGCCGGTGCCGTGAGCCGGCGCGAGATCGGCATGAGCGTGATCGGCGGCATGCTCTCGGGCACGCTGCTGGCGATCGTGCTGGTGCGTGGGGTGGGCAAGGCGCGCACCGTGCAATGAGGACCGGCGGGTCGTCACACGATTGTCGTGCCGACCTCACCTGGCCTATGCCAACGCGTCGGTAACGTCACCCGTCACCGTCCCCCACGGAGACCTGCCATGTGGTTGCTCGACCGACTCTGGCCTGCACGGCCGGCCACGCAGACACCGCCGCCTGCAAGCCCCGCGGACGCCGCGCAGCGTCGCCCCGTGTTCAAGCGCCCGCTGCGCGTGGGACGCCCCCGGATGGCGGCGCCCTGGCAGAAAGTGGCACCGCCGCCGCGGCGGCGCAGCCACTAGCCCGGTGTACGGTCGGAAGGGTGGTTCACCCCGTCGTTGACCGGCACGTCGCCCAGCGCGTACGGGTTGATCCCGTCCAGGCAGCCGAGGTTGTAGCCGTACTCGTCCGGCGAGGAGCGGCGCTGGTGGTGGGTGTAGATGCCGCAGATGCTGCAGAACCAGTGCCGGGCCACGTGGGTGTTGAACTGGTACAGACGCAGCGTCTGGTCGCCCTGGATCACCTCCAGGTCGGCCAGCTTTACCGAGCCCACAATCGCCCCCTTGCGCCGGCACAGCGAACAGTCGCAGCGCCGCGGCGACAGCACGCCGTCGGGAAGATGCAGGCGCAGGACCACCGCGCCGCAGTGGCAGCGGGCCAGATGATGGCGCTGGATCGGCACGCCGCCGATGGAACGCAGACCCTGCATGCGACAGCTCCTGAGGGGTGGACCGGGGCCTGCAAGTATGCCGCCGGCCCAAACTGAACACGCAGATATGTTCCCCACCCCCCGGTTATGGCTAACTAGCGCCCCGAACCAACGACGGAACGACGCGTGAAGAAGGCAGGACGATGGGGATTGGCGCTGGTGATGCTGGTCGCAGCGCTGTGGATCACCGGCCTGCTGGCCTACCAGCTGCCCGGTCCGGGGTGGTTGCGCGGGATCGCGATCGCGGTGTGGCTGGGCTTCGCGCTGACCACGGCAGTGGCGGTCGGGCGCGCGCGCGCCGGGCGCTGGCCGGGCGCGCTGTACGTGGCCGCGCTGGTGGCCTCGGGGGTGTGGTGGCTGCTGCTCACCCCGCGCCAGGACCGGGTCTGGGCCGATGACGTGGCCCAACGGCTGAAGGTCGTTGCGTTCGACGGACAGCATGTCGTGCTGGACAACGTCCGCGACTTCACCTGGCGCAGCGAAGACGACCACGACGTGCGCTGGGTGCGGCGCAGCTATGACCTGGACCAGCTGCGCTCGGCCGACCTGGTGATGTCCTACTGGATGGGACCGATGATCGCCCACACGCTGGTGTCTTTCGGCTTCGCCGACGGTCGCTACCTGGTGTTCTCGCTGGAGATCCGCAAGGAGCGCGGTGAGTCGTTCTCGGCACTGGGCGGGTTCTTCCGCAAGTTCGAGATGACCCTGGTGGCCTCGGAGGAAACCGACATCATCCGCGTGCGCAGCAACGTGCGTGGCGAAGATGTCTACCTGTATCGGCTGCACGGCATGACGCGCGAACAGCTCAAGGGCCTGTTCGTGTCCTACCTGGGCGAGGCACGCAAGCTGGATGCCGCCCCGGCGTTCTACAACACGCTTACCAGCAACTGCACCACCATCGTGTACGAACTGGCCAAGCAGATCGCGCCGGGCCTGCCGCTGGATTACCGGCTGCTGGTGTCGGGCTATTTCGCCGAGTACGCACGCGACCTGGGCGTGCTGACGCCGGGCGTGGACTTTGCCACGTTGAAGGCGCGCGGCCGCATCACCGATCGCGCACGCGCCGCCGGCGACGATCCCGATTTTTCCCGACTGATCCGCCAGGGCATGCCCGGCGCCGAGCAAGGAAGCGTTCCATGAAACGGCTGTCCATGAGGTTCCCGCGCCGCACGCTGCCGTTGCTGGCGGTGGTGCTGTCGCTGCTGCTGTCCAGCGGCTGCGCGATGGTGACCATGAAACAGGTGGCCCCCACCGACTACCTGGCCAACAAGCGCGGCGACGTGCTCACCTCGGGCAAGCTCAGCGCCGCCTCGCAGGAGACGTTGAGCGTGATCGGGCTGGACGAGGATACGTGCGCCAAGGACGTGGCGACCTGCCAGAAGACCCTGGAAGACACCGACGTGCTGCCCGAGGAACAGCGGCTTTCCGCGCTGTCCGAGTTGTGGGTGAAGAACGCGCTGGGGTTGAGCCCCAAGCCGAAGGATCGCGACAAGCATCCGATGAGCGATGCGGCGTTGGATGCGTGGCTGGAAGCGGCGCGCTATGCCTACGCCTACCTGTTTTTCAGTGGGCGCACGCCATCGGACCGGGCCTTCGAGGATCGCCAGACCCAGGTCCGCGACTATTACAACTACGCCGCCGAGCAGACCGCCGCGGTGGTATTCAAGCGCGCCCGCGAGAGCGCGCTGGAAGGGGAGGACTACAACGCACCGGTGGCCGGCGAGCGCTGGACGCTGACCTCGGACTTCGACGAGCTGCGCATGCCCAGCATTCCCACCGGCATGGTGTCGGCCTCGTCGCTGAGCTTTGCCGGCCTGCGCAGCACCTATCGCCGCGATGGCTTCGGCGCCGAACTGGTGGTGGTGATGGACCCGCCCAAGCTGATCGCCGCCGCGGACGGGCAGAAGGCCGAGATTCCCCAGTACAGTGAAATGTCGGCGATCAACGCCACCGCGCTGCTGCGCTTCAAGGGCGACACCCTCAAGCAGGTGCTGGACACCACCCAGGTGTTGTTCGATGTGTACTCACCGGAGTCCACCGAGAGCGTCAACCTGCACGGCGAGAAAGTGCCGCTGGCCGGCAACTTCACTGCGGCCTACGGCATGTGGCTGGCGCAGTCCGGCTTTGCCACGCAGTCGCTGCGCACCCTGTTCGGGCTCAGCGAAGGCATCGGCGAACCGCATATGTACCTGATGCAGCCATGGGACCCCAACCGCCGCATCATCTTCATGCTGCACGGTCTGGGCAGCAGCCCGGAGGCGTGGGTGAACGTGGCCAACGAGGTGATGGGCGACCCCGAACTGCGCAAGCACTTCCAGGTGTGGCAGGTGTATTACCCGACCAACGCGCCGATCGCATTGAACCGCTACGAGATCAACCAGGCGTTCAACAACACGCTCAAGCACTTCGATCCCAACGGCAGCACGCCGGCGTCCAAGGACATGGTGTTCATCGGCCACAGCATGGGCGGCGTGCTGGCGCGGTTGCTGGTCACCTCGTCGGGCGATGTGCTGTGGGACCAGCTGCTGGCCAACTACGACCTCAAGGGGGAACGCCTCAAGCGCGTGGAAGCCAAGCTCGGTCCGCTGCTGCACTTCACCGCCGAACCGAACGTGGAACGCGCCATTTTCATTGCCGCCCCGCACAAGGGCACCGACATCGCCGGCAACCGCGTCGGGCGTCTGATTGGGCGGTTGGTGCGCCTGCCGATCACCCTGCTGGGCAAGTTCGAGGATGTGTTCCAGACATTGCAGCAGGCCGAAACGCAGTCCGCACAGCAGACCAAACTGCAGATCCCCAACAGCATCGACAACCTCAAGGCCAGCGATCCGTTCGTCAAGGCCGCCGGCGCCCTGCCGATCGAGCCGGGCCTGAAGTACCACTCGATCATCGCCCAGCGCAAACCGGACGTGCCACTGCAGCAATCCGACGATGGCCTGGTGCCGTACTGGAGCGCGCATCTGGACGGGGCGGTATCGGAGAAGGTGATCATCTCCGGGCACAGCGTGCAGGAAACCCCGCAGGCCGTGCTCGAGATCCGCCGCATCCTGCGCGAGGACCTCAAGGACGTCGGACACTGAGGCAGCACCGTCGCGTCGGCGATCAGATCCGCCGCGCGACCAGCACGCCCAGCACCGCCAGCATCAGCATGATCACGTACGTCAGCAGGTAGCCCACCACCACGTTGCCCTGCAGGAACAGGGCGAACAGCGAGCCGGACACCGCCAGCGTGGTGGCCACGGCCAGGGCCTCGCTCAACTGCAGGGCCGAGGTGTTGGCGCCCTGCTGCGCGGGCGGTGACAACGACAGGGTCAGCACCGACAGGCTCGGGTAGATCATGCCCATGCCCAGCCCGGTGATGCTCCAGCCGGCCAGCGCGCACCACAGCGGCACCGCCGGTTGCAGGGCCAGCGCGGTGACCACGATGCCCACGCTCATCAGCAGTGCGCCGCCGGTCAGCAGTTGGCGGCGCGACCAGCCGCGGCGTTGATGACCCTGCATCCACGACCCGCTGAACCAGCCCAGCGCGCCCAGGCTCAACGCCACCCCTGCAAACAAGGGACTCAGCCCGCGTTCGCGCTGCAGCAGCAACGGCAGGAACGCCTCGCAGCCGAAGAAGGCCGACGCGGCGATGCCACGCAGTGCGATCACGCTGGGCAGGCCACGACGCAGCCGCAGCGTGCCGGCCGGCAGCAGCTTCCAACTGCACAACGCCAGCAACGCGATCGCTGGCAGCAGCATCGACACCGCTGCCCAGCCGCGCTGCTGGCCGCCGACGTACAGCAGCAGCGCGCCGACCGAGGCACCGATCGCCCAGCGCACCACCGTGCGGTTGCCCTTTGCCGCCCCGGCCGGGGCGAGGTTGCGCAGGGCAGGGCGCAGCAGCAGGGCGGCGGGAATGGCCAGCAGCGGCACGATCAGGAACACCCAGCGCCAGCCCAGGTGCTGCACGATCAGCCCGCTGATGCCGGGGCCGATCAGCGAGGGCACCACCCAGCCGGCTGAAAACGCGGCGAACACGCGCGGCCGCATCGGCTCGGGGAAGGTCCGCCCGACCAGCACATACAGCGCCACCGAGATCGCCCCTGCGCCCAGCCCCTGCAGCAACCTTCCCAGCACCAGCACCGGCATGTGCTGGGCCAGCCCGGCCACCAGCAGGCCGGCGATGAAGCAGGCCAGGCCCAGCCACAACGGTCGCGCCGGCCCTTGCTGATCGCTCCAGCGCCCGGCCAGGGTCATGCCGATCACGCTGGTGGCCAGGGTGCCGCCGAACGCCAGGGCATACAGCGGCAGTCCGTCCAGCGCCTGGGCAACGGTTGGCATCGCCGCGGCCACTGCCAGCGCCTCGAAACCGTGCAGCGACACCAGCGCGACCATGCCGATGGTGGTGGCGCGATAGGCCGGCGACAGAATCGAGGGGATCGGGGTCTCCACCGCCGGGAGGGCGACGGGTGGGGGTGCGGCATCAACGGACATGCGGATTCCAGACATCGGGGGAAGGACCGGACTTGCAGTGCATCCCGGCGGCGCGCAGGATGCCACCTGAACCAAGGTTGAGGTCAAGCAGTGATCGCGCAGGAACTGAGTGTAGGGGACGTGGCCAAACGGAGCGGCGTGGCCGTCTCGGCGTTGCATTTCTATGAGCGCAAAGGGCTTATCCGCAGCCTGCGCACGGCCGGCAACCAGCGCCGTTTCGCGCGCGACGTGTTGCGCCGGCTGGCGGTGATTCGCGTCGCCCAGCGCGTTGGCATGCCGTTGGAGGCGGTGGCGACCGCGTTTGCGGCGCTGCCGGAGAACAAGACCCCGACCAAGGCCGAGTGGGCCCGGATGTCGGCGCTGTGGCGCAGCGAACTGGACCAGCGCATCGCGCAACTGCTGCTGCTGCGCGACCAGCTCACCGATTGCATCGGCTGCGGCTGCCTGTCGTTGAAGCGCTGTCGCCTGACCAATCCCGAGGACGCACTGGGCGATCAGGGCGACGGCCCCCGCCGCTGGGAGTAGTGCCGGCCGCTGGCCGGCTCTCGTAGTGCCCTCCGTCGTCAGGAGCCGGCCAGCGGCCGGCACTACCGGTCCCGGTATGGCAGGGCATCGAGGTACCCGGCATGTGGGAGGTAGTGCCGGCCGCTGGCCGGCACCGCCCTCACCACACGGTGAACACCTGCCCGCTCTGCACGCCTTCCACGCTGCGCTGGTAGGCCAGCGACGCGCGATGGGCGGTCACCGGTTCGAAGCCGGGGAAGTAGGCGCCGTAATCGTCCATTGATTCGACCAGCACGTTCGGGCTGACCACGTTGATGCGCAGCCCACGCGGCAGCAGTTCGCAGGCCGCGCCGCGCACGAAACCCTCCAGCGCCGCATTGACCGAGGTGGCATTGGCGCCGTCGCGGATCGGCTGCGCGCTGACGATGCCACTGGTGAGGGTGATTGAACCGCCCGGGTTCAGATGGTGCTGGGCGACCAGGCTCAGCCGGACCTGGCCGAGCAGCTTGTCCTGCAGGCCCAGGTTGAACTGCGTCGGGCTCATCCCGGCCAGCGGGCCGAAATGCAGGCGTCCGGTGGTGGCGATCACCGCATCGACGTTCCCTACCTGCTGGAACAGCGCCTGCACGCTGGCATCGTCGGTCAGGTCGACCTGCGCATCGCCGCCGTGACGGCCGGCGCGGATCAGCTGGTGATGATGGCCGAGCGTGGCGGCTACGGCCTGGCCAAGGGTGCCGCTGGCGCCAACGAGAAGGATCTTCATGAGAGGGGCTTCCGAAAGGTGTGCAGGCAGTCTGCGCCTGGATCGCCGGTTAGGTAACGGGCGTATGCTTTGTAGATTGCAAACCCGTGGTTACCAATGGATACCTTGCGCTGCATGCAGGCCTTTGTCGCCGTGGTCGAACACGGCAGCTTCACTGCCGCCGCCGCGCACATGGCGGTGTCCTCGGTGATGGTCGGCAAGTACATCCAGCAGCTGGAAGCCCACCTCGGCGTGCGCCTGCTGCAGCGGAACACCCGCCGCCAAAGCCTCACCGATGCCGGCCGCAACTATCTGGCCGGCTGCCGCACCGTGCTGGAACAGGTGCAGCAGGCCGAGGCCAGCGTCGAAGGGCTGCAGGCGCAGCCGCAGGGCGTGCTGCGGATCAGCGCACCGGTCACCTGGGGCAGCTGCGTGCTGGCCCCGCTGGTGGCGCAGTACCTGGCCGCCTATCCGCAGGTGACCGTGGAGCTGGACTTGAGCAACCGGCGCGTGGACCTGATCGACGAACAGTTCGATGCGGTGGTGCGCATGGGCCAGATCGGCTCGGCCGAATGGGTGGCGCGACCGTTACCGCCGTATGCCATGCAGATCTGCGCGGCGCCGTCCTACCTGCAGCGCAAGGGCATTCCGCAGCACCCGGCGGACCTGCGCGATCATGATTGCCTGACCCACCTGGCCTGGCGTGGTGGCCATGGTTGGCGCCTGCGCGGGCATCCCGAGCAGGACTGGTCGGCGCAGTCGCGCCTGCTCTGCAACGACGGCGACGGCCTGCGCCGCGCCGCCCTGGCCGGTGCGGGATTGATCCTGCAACCGGCAGTGTTGCTTGCCGAGGACATCGCCGCCGGGCGCCTGCAACCGGTGCTGGCCGACTACCTGCCCGAGCCGCGCCCGCTGCATCTGGTGTACCTGCCTGATCGCCGGCCAAGACCGAAGCTGTCCAGCTTCGTGGATTTCCTGCTGGCCAACGTCCCGCCACGGTAGAGCCACGCCATGCGTGGCTGCGCTTCGTTCCGGCACCGCGCCAGCCACCCATGGGGTGGCTCTACCCCGGTCCGGGGGCGGCCAGGTAGAGCCACGCCAAGCGTGGCTGCTTTTCGTTCCGGCACCGCGCCAGCCACCCATGGGGTGGCTCTACCCCGGTCAGGGGCCTCCAGGTAGAGCCACGCCATGCGTGGCTGCTTTTCGTTCCGGCACCGCGCCAGCCACCCATGGGGTGGCTCTACCGGTGGCTCAGTCGTTCGCCGCCGACAACGCTTGCCCGCGCCGGGTGGCGGCGTCGATCGCGCGTGCCACGATCGCTTCGAAGTCATCGCCCTGGAAGCTCTCGATCGCCGCCTGGGTGGTGCCGTTGGGCGAGGTCACGCGGCGGCGCAGTTCGGTGGGGGCCTCGCCGGATTCGTCCAGCATGCGGCTGGCGCCGAGCAGGGTCTGCACCACCAGCGTGCGCGCCGCATCGGCCGGCAGTCCCTGGGCCACGGCGGCCGCTTCCATCGCTTCGGCAAGCAGGAACACATAGGCCGGGCCGCTGCCGGACACCGCGGTCACCGCGTCCATGCGCGCCTCATCGTCGATCCACACCGTGCGCCCCGCGCTGGCCAGCACCATGTCGGCCTGCGCGCGCTGGGCGACGCTGACGCCGGCGGTGGCGTACAGGCCGGTCACCCCGGCGCCGAGCAGGGCCGGCGTGTTGGGCATCGCCCGCACCACTGCCGAGTTGCCGCCCAGCCAGCGTTCCAGCTGCGCGCTGGTGATGCCTGCGGCAATCGACAGCACCAGCGGCTGCTTCGCACGCGCCAGGTCCGACAGCGCGGCGCACACATCGCGCAGCACCTGCGGTTTCACCGCCAGCACCCACACCGTGCCTTGGGCGGCGGCCTCCGTGGCGCTGGCGTAAGTCTTCACGCCGAAGTCGGCGGTGAGCTGTTCGCGAAGCCCGGTGACGGGCTCGGCGACATGGATCTGCGCCGGCGCCACGCCTTGTCGGATCAGCCCGGCGATCAGGCTGCGGGCCATGTTGCCGCCGCCGATGAAAGTAAGCGGGGAAGCGCTCATGCGATCTCCTTGGGAATGGGGTTGATGAAGCATCAGGCCGCGCGCGGGCGCGTGCCGAACAGGGCGGTGCCGATCCGCACCATGGTCGCGCCATGGGCGATCGCGTCGGGATAATCCCCACTCATGCCCATCGACAGCGTATCCACCTGCGGATACGTCGCCGACAGCGACCGGAACAGGTCGCGCATGCGCTCGAAGGCCTGCTGGCGGCGTGCGGCATCGGGCCACGGCGCGGGGATGGCCATGAGCCCACGCAACCGCAGCTGTGGCGCGGCGCTGATCGCTGCCGCCAACGCCGGCACCGCCTCGGGATCGCAGCCGTGCTTGCTGTCCTCATCGTCGATGTTGACCTGGATCAGCACGTTCAGCGGGGTGAGGGCGGCGGGTCGATGCGTAGCCAGTGCCGTCACCAGTTTGGGCCGGTCCACGCTCTGCACCCAGTCGAAGTGCCGGGCGGCCAGCTCGGCCTTGTTCGACTGCAGGTGGCCGATCAGGTGCCATTCCAGGCCCGCTGCGGCCAGCGCCTCGATTTTGCCCAGCGCTTCCTGCACGTAGTTCTCGCCGAACGCGCGCTGGCCCTGGGCGGCCAATGCCGCCACCGCCTCGGCCGGTTGGGTCTTGGACACGGCCAGCAGGGCAGGGTCTGGCCGTCCGGCGGCGGCGGCTGCGTTGTGCAGGTTCAGCAAAATCGTCGGCAGGGGCAGCGCGGACACGGGCGTTTTCCGGTAGATCAGGAACGCTATACTGCCGCCCGGGGAAAGAACCTTCCAGTCGCAGCAGTCATGGGGAGTAGCAGCGCATGGATATCGCCGAACTGTTGGCGTTTTCCGTAAAGAACAAAGCGTCGGATCTTCATCTGTCGGCAGGCCTGCCGCCGATGATCCGCGTCGACGGCGATGTCCGTCGCATCAATATTCCGGCATTGGACCACAAGCAGGTACACGCGCTGGTCTACGACATCATGTCGGACAAGCAGCGTCGCGATTACGAGGAATTCCTCGAGGTCGACTTCTCGTTCGAGATTCCGTCGCTGGCACGTTTCCGCGTCAACGCCTTCAACCAGAATCGTGGCGCCGGTGCGGTATTCCGCACCATTCCGTCCGAAGTGCTGACGCTGGAAGACCTGAACACGCCGCCGATTTTCCGCGAGCTGATCGACCAGCCGCAGGGCCTGATCCTGGTCACCGGCCCGACCGGTTCGGGCAAGTCGACCACGCTGGCGGCGATGATCGACTACATCAACAAGAACGAATACGGCCACATCCTCACCGTCGAGGATCCGATCGAATTCGTGCACACCTCGCAGAAGTGCCTGATCAACCAGCGCGAAGTGCATCGCGACACGCACGGCTTCAACGAAGCGCTGCGCTCGGCCCTGCGTGAAGATCCCGACATCATCCTGGTCGGCGAATTGCGCGATCTGGAAACCATCCGCCTGGCGTTGACCGCCGCGGAAACCGGCCACCTGGTGTTCGGCACGCTGCACACCAGTTCGGCGGCCAAGACCATCGACCGCATCATCGACGTGTTCCCCGCCGGCGAAAAGCCGATGGTGCGCTCGATGCTGTCCGAGTCGCTGCGCGCGGTGATCTCCCAGGCCCTGTTGAAGAAGGTCGGTGGCGGGCGTACCGCCGCGTGGGAAATCATGGTGGGCACCCCGGCCATCCGCAACCTCATCCGCGAGGACAAGGTGGCGCAGATGTACTCCGCGATCCAGACCGGCCAGCAGATGGGCATGATGACCCTGGACCAGCACCTGCAGGACCTGGTCAAGCGCAGCCTGATCACCCGCAACCAGGCGCGCGAGTACGCCAAGGACAAGCGGATTTTCGAATAGTGGTAGTGCCGGCCGCTGGCCGGCTCCTGGAAACCTTCGGAGTACACCGCGATGAGCACCACCACCATCGACTTCACCTCGTTCCTCAAACTGATGGCGCACCAGAAGGCGTCGGACCTGTTCATCACCGCGGGCATGCCGCCGGCGATCAAGGTCAACGGCAAGATCTCGCCGATCACCCAGACCCCGCTGACGCCGCAGCAGAGCCGCGACATGGTGCTCAACGTGATGACGCCGGCGCAGCGCGAAGAGTTCGAAAAGACCCACGAATGCAACTTCGCCATCGGCCTGTCCGGTGTCGGTCGCTTCCGTGTGAGCTGCTTCTACCAGCGCAATCAGGTCGGCATGGTGCTGCGCCGGATCGAAACGCGCATCCCTACGGTTGAAGAGCTGAACCTGCCGCCGATCATCAAGACGCTGGCGATGACCAAGCGCGGCATCATCCTGTTCGTGGGCGCTACCGGTACCGGTAAATCCACCTCGCTGGCGGCAATGATCGGCTACCGCAACCACAACTCGACCGGGCACATCATCACCATCGAGGACCCGATCGAATTCGTGCACAAGCACGAAGGCTGCATCATCACCCAGCGTGAAGTGGGCATCGATACCGACAGCTGGGAAGCGGCGCTGAAGAACACCCTGCGCCAGGCACCGGACGTGATCATGATCGGCGAAGTGCGTACCCGCGAGGGCATGGACCACGCCATCGCGTTTGCCGAAACCGGTCACCTGGTGCTGTGCACGCTGCACGCCAACAACGCCAACCAGGCGATGGACCGCATCATCAACTTCTTCCCCGAAGACCGCCGCAACCAGCTGTTGATGGATCTGTCGCTGAACCTCAAGGGCGTGGTCGCCCAGCAGCTGGTGCCCTCGCCGGATGGCAAGTCGCGCAAGGTCGCGATGGAGATCATGCTCGGCACGCCGCTGGTGCAGGACTACATTCGCGATGGCGAAATCCACAAGCTCAAGGAAGTGATGAAGGAGTCGGTGCAGCTGGGCATGCGTACCTTCGACCAGAGCCTGTTCGAGCTGTACCAGGCCGGCGAGATCAGCTACGAGGACGCCCTGCGTTACGCCGACTCGCAGAACGAAGTGCGCCTGCGCATCAAGCTGTCCCAGGGCGGGGATGCGCGCACGTTGTCGCAGGGCCTGGACGGGGTGGAGATCTCCGAAATGCGCTGAGGCCTCGGCCGCGTTCCCACGGCCAGCGGCAGGCGCGCGATCCTGCCCGTGGCCGACGCATGCCCACCCGCTGGCGGACGTAATTCTTCGCTGGCATAGTCGCGCCGCCCCCCGATCGGGGGCGCGGTACCGGCGGCCGCCGGCCCACAACCTGCCAGGCAAGACTGCATATGGACATGCACAACCCCTACAGCCCGCCGCGCCAGACGTTACCCTCGGCTGGTCAGCCGATGTCGGCGCCCCTGCCGCCGGACCAGCGTGCGGGGCTGCTGCAGGCGACCGACAAGCCCATGTACTTCGCTCCCGGCACGTTCAAGCTTGCCGCGATGTCGTTGGCGACGTTCGGCCTGTACACGATGTACTGGTTCTGGCGTAACTGGCAGGCCATCCAGCGCGAAAGCGGCCAAGACCTGTGGCCGTGGGCACGTGCAGTGTTCTGCCCGCTCTGGTGCTTCTCCTGCTTTGCCCAGCTCGCCGATCTGGTGCGCGGCCGCCGCCGCGAACTGGCCTTTCCAGTGGCGCTGCTGGGCATTGTGTTCCTGGTCCTCAACCTGGTCGGCCGGCTGGACAACGCCGCCTCCCTGCTGGCGTTCCTGAGCTTCGTTCCGTTGTTGCCGGTCAACGCGCTACTGCGCCAGTACCATCGCGACGAGCGCATCGACAGCACGCGACTGGACCGCCTGACGATCTGGCACGTCCTGATCCTCCTGGCAGGCGGCATGTTGTTGTTGATGCTCCTGGCGGTGATCATCCTGGGCGAAGTAAGCATCAACCTGCCGCAAGGCACGCTGACTTGGATTGATGATCTGGGTTCATGACCGACTGCACCTGGACGCCTTCAATCCCGCTCCGGGAGGTCTGTATGGTGGCAGGCCATCCACCGCGCGCCTGACGGCCGCAGGAGAACTCCCATGCAATCACGAGAACTGGGCAACAGCGGCCTGCGCGTTTCAGCGCTCGGCCTGGGCTGCATGGGCCTGAGCTTCGGCTACGGCCCGGCCACCGAAACCCGCGCGGCCACCGCGCTGCTGCACGCGGCGGTCGAACAGGGCGTCACCTTCTTCGATACCGCCGAGGTCTATGGCCCGTTCCGCAACGAGGAACTGCTTGGCCAGGCGCTGGCGCCGTACCGCGACCAGCTGGTGATCGCCACCAAGTTCGGGTTCAAGGACGGGCATGCCGATGCCGGCCTGGACAGTCGTCCCGAGCGTATCCGCGCGGTGGCCGAGGCCAGCCTGTCGCGGTTGAAGACCGACCGCATCGATCTGTTCTACCAGCACCGGGTCGATCCCAATGTACCGATGGAAGACGTCGCCGGCACGGTCCGGGATCTGATCGCCGAGGGCAAGGTGAAGCACTTCGGTTTGTCCGAAGCCGGCGTGGACAGCATCCGTCGCGCGCATGCGGTGCAGCCGGTGGCCGCACTCCAGAGCGAGTACTCGTTGTGGTGGCGCGAACCCGAGCAGAGCGTGCTGCCGGTGTTGGAGGAACTCGGGATCGGCTTCGTCCCGTTCAGTCCGCTCGGCAAGGGTTTCTTGACTGGCGCGATCAACGTCGATACGCAGTTCGCCGCCGATGACTTCCGCAACAGCGTGCCGCGTTTTGCCGCTGATGCGCGCCAGGCCAACCAGGTCCTGGTCGACCGCATCAGTGCCATTGCCACGGCCAAGGGCGCCACGCCCGCACAGGTCGCCCTGGCCTGGCTGCTGTCGCGCAAGCCGTGGATCGTGCCGATTCCCGGCACTACCCAACTGCATCGCCTGGCGGAAAACCTGGGCGCGGTATCGCTGCAGCTCGATGCCGCCGACCTGCAGCAGATTGGCGATGCGCTGGACAGCATCGCCATCGTCGGTGACCGCTACAACGCCGCGCGACAGAAGCTGGTCGCACGCTGAGCTGGCATCCGTCTGCCCGGACGCAGGACCAATGGTCGTGCGTTACCGGTGCGCGGCGTAGCGACCGTCGGTCATCACGCCACGCACCGGACATCCCGGTAGGTACCGACCATGGGTCGGCACGCCTCCTCAGCCCCGGATGAACGCCAACAGGTCCGCATTGATCACGTCCGCGTGCGTCGTGCACATGCCATGCGGGTAGCCCTTGTAGACCTTCAACGTGCCGTGTTTCAGCAGCGTGATCGACAGCTCGGCCGAGTCGGCGATCGGCACGATCTGATCGTCGTCGCCGTGCAGCACCAGCACCGGCACGTCGATCTTCTTCAGGTCCTCGGTGAAGTCGGTTTCTGAAAACGCCTGGATGCAGTCGTAGTGCGCGTTGATCGCGCCCGCCATGCCCTGCCGCCACCAGTTGTCGACCACGCCCTGCTGCACCGGCGCACCCTCGCGATTGAAGCCGTAGAAGGGAATGGGCACCTCGCGGTAGAAATTGGCGCGGCCGGCGAGCAGTTGCGCGCGGAAGCCGTCGAACACGTCCTTGGGCGTGCCGCCGGGATTGGCCGCGCTCTTGATCATGATCGGCGGCACCGCACCGACCAGCACCGCCTTGGCCACGCGGCCGGGTTTGGCCTGGGCCACGTAATGGGCCACCTCGCCACCGCCGGTGGAGTGGCCGATATGGACCGCATCGCGCAGGTCCAGGTGGTCGACCAGCGCGTTGACGTCGGCCACGTAGGTGTCCATGTCATGGCCCCCGCTGGTCTGCGAGGAACGGCCGTGGCCGCGCCGGTCATGGGCGATCACCCGATAGCCCTGCAACAGGAAGAACTGCAGTTGGGTATCCCAGTCGTCGGCGCTGAGCGGCCAGCCATGGTGGAACACGATGGGCTGGCCGTGGCCCCAGTCTTTGTAAAAAATCTCGGTCTTGTCGGGCGTGGTGACAAAAGGCATGACGCGGACTCCGGGGGAGGGAAGGGCGGGGCGGGAAGTGCCTTGGCATGCTGCGCAGCAGCGCGTTCAGCCGGCATGAAAGACCGATGTCGATTTCCCCCGCCCTGGTGCGTCGTAGGAGCAGAACCGTCCATTCCGGCGCGGTCGCACCCCCCCAGCGAGGCAACGTCATGCGCGATACCCCCAAGGTCAATGGCCCGGCGTCGTATTTCCCGTCCATCGAGAAGACCTACGGCCAGCCGGTCGGGCACTGGCTGGCGCTGCTGGTAGCCCAGGGCGGGGGCAGGCACATGGAACTGGTGGCCTTCCTCAAGACCGAGCACGGGCTCGGCCATGGGCATGCCAATGCGCTGGTGGCGCACCATCTCAAGAGCGGCTGACCCCGCAGAGGGGCGGCTGAATCGCGTTCACCTGCAACTGTCACGCCGATCGTGTCTAATACCGCTCCCCACGTTCACCCCCCACCCCCATGTCCCTTGATTCCCATGGCCCCGCGCCGTGCGACGACGCTGACGGCCATCTGGTCACCGCCGGCCCGCTGACCCCGCCGCCGGACAGTGCCGGTACCGTCGCCGACGAAACAGCGCTGCGCCATTCGGTGGCCGAGGACGTGCAGGGCATGGTCCTGGCCACGCTGGTGGCCTCGCTGGGGCTGGCCATCTTCGCCAAGGGTGGGCTGATGATCGGCGGCATGGCCGGGCTGGCGTTCCTGGCCCACTACGCCTTCGGCTGGAATTTCGGCCTGGTGTTCGTGCTGGTCAATCTGCCGTTCTACTGGGTGGCCGTGCGCCGGATGGGCTGGGAGTTCACCCTGAAGACCTTTGCCGCGGTCACCGCCTGCGGCGTGCTCACCGACCTGCTGCCGCGCTGGGCCGACTTTGCCCACATCGCCCCGCTGTACTCGGCGCTGGTGGGCGGCGCGCTGGCCGGGCTGGGCATCCTGTTCTACATCCGCCACCGCGCCAGCCTCGGCGGCATCGGCATCCTCGCGGTGTACCTGCAGCGCACCCGTGGCTGGAGCGCAGGCAAGGTGCAGATGTCCTTCGACACGCTGCTGATGTGCGTGGCTTTCTTCGTGCTGTCCCCGTCCCAGGTGATGTACTCGGCCATCGGCGCGGTGGTGCTCAGCCTGGTGCTGATGTTCAACCACCGGCCGGGCCGGTACATGGGCGTCTAACCGGTAGGTGCCGACCGCTGTCGGTGCGCGATCCCCGCCACGGTCAACACCAACGGTAGCCGTCTACCGACCGGCCGACGCGGGCCGCGGGTCGGCACGCAGTTTCTGCAGCCGCGCGTACACCGGGCAGTCCGGGCTGTGCGCGCCGGGCAGGTAGCCCAGGCTCATCAGGAACTCGCCGGTGATCTCACCGCCGGTGAAGCGGAAGGTCTTCTTGAACAGCTTCACCCACCCCGCCTTGTCCTGCGGGTGGTGCGCGTCCAGCCACGCCGCGAAGCTGCCATGGCTGGCCCGCAACTGCTGGATCACCTGCGCGTTGTGGACTGCTGCATGCACCTTGAGCCGGTTGCGGATGATCCGCGCATCGCCCAGCAGGCGCTCGATGTCGCGTTCGCCATACGCGGCCACCGTGTCCACGTGGAAGCCGTCGTAGGCTGCGCGGAAGCCCTCGCGCTTCTTCAGGATGGTCTCCCAGCTGAGCCCTGCCTGGTTGATTTCCAGCAGCAGGCGCTCGAACAGCTCGCGCTCCTCGCGTTGCGGGAAGCCGTACTCGTGGTCGTGGTAGTGGCCGTGGACGGGATGGCCGGGGGCGATGAGGCAGTAGCCGGACACGTGCAGCTCCTTGGAATAGCGGGTCAACCGCGCAGGCCGGGGCACGCGCAGGCCTGCATTATGTCAGCGCGAAAGCGCACATCGCGGCCAGCGGCTAGAATGGCCCCCATGTCCGAGCTTTCCACCTCCCTCGCCCATCACCTGCTGGTCGCGCTGCCGTCGCTGACCGATCCCACCTTCGCGCGCAGTGTCGCGCTGATCTGCCAGCACGACGACAACGGTGCGATGGGGGTGCTGGTCAACCAGCCTTCCGAGTACACGCTGGGCGAAGTGCTGGCGCAGATGGATATCGACACCGACGACAGCGCCCTGCGCGGGCAGGTCGTACTCAATGGCGGCCCGGTGCATCCCGAGCGCGGCTTCGTGCTGCATGACGATGCACGCGGCTGGGATTCCAGCCTGGCCGTGGGACAGGGCGTGTTCCTGACCACCTCGCGCGACATCCTCGAAGCGATGGCGCGCGGCGAAGGGCCACGCAATGCGCTGGTCACCCTCGGCTGCGCCGGCTGGAGCGAAGGCCAGCTGGAAAGCGAGCTGTCCGAGAACAGCTGGTTGACTGTGCCGGCCGATACCGATCTCCTGTTCAGCACGCCGCTGGACCAGCGCTGGCAAGGCGCGGCGTCGCGGATCGGCGTGGACCTGTTCCGCCTTACCGATTACAGCGGCCATGTCTGAACCGACCGCGCCAGCGGCGTCTGCCGGCACGCCACCGGGCATCCGTCGCGACGGCACGGTGCTCGGCTTCGATGTCGGCTCACGCCGGATCGGTGTCGCGATCGGCAGTTCGTTCGGCACCCATGCGCGGGCGATCGCGGTGATCGACGTGCACGGCAACGGACCGGACTGGGCCGCGGTCGAACGCCTGATCAAGGAATGGCGGCCTGATGGTCTGGTGGTCGGCGATCCGCTGACCCTGGACGGCCAGGACCAGCCCAACCGCAAGCGCGCGCAGGGCTTTGCCCGCCAGCTGCGGGAACGTTTCAAGCTGCCGGTGGTGCTGGTCGACGAGCGCTCCAGCTCGGTCGAGGCGGCCCGCCGGTTCGCGGTCGAGCGCGCCGAAGGCCGCAAGCGTCGCCGCGACGCCGCCACCCTGGATGCGGTGGCCGCCGCGGTGATCATCGAACGCTGGCTGTCCAGCCCCGACGACGCCACCCCCGTTTCCTGAGCCCCAGACCCTGCCCATGACCGCCTCGCAACTCGATTCCGATGGACGCCTGCGCCACCTGCTGACCCTGGAAGGTCTGCCCCGTCAAACCCTGTTGCAGCTGCTCGACCGCGCCGGTCAGATCCGCGATGCGGCGGTTGGCCGGGTGGGCAACAAGCGCCATGTGCTGGGCGGGTCGGCGGTGTGCACGCTGTTCTTCGAACCCTCCACGCGCACCCGCAGCTCGTTCCAGCTGGCCGCGCAGCGGCTGGGTGCGGACGTGCTCAACTTCGATGCGTCCACCTCGTCCACGCGCAAGGGCGAAACCGCCTGCGACACGCTGAAGAACCTGGAAGCGATGGGCGTGCGTGGCTTCGTCGTGCGCCACCCCGACGATGGCGCCGTGGCCGAACTGGCGTCCGCCGCCGGCGAAGGCACCGCGCTGATCAATGCCGGCGACGGCCGCAGCGCGCACCCTACCCAGGGCCTGCTGGACATGCTCACCCTGCGCCAGGCCAAGGGCAGCGATTTCTCGAAGATGAAGGTGCTGATCGTCGGCGACGTGAAGCATTCGCGCGTGGCCCGCACCGACCTGCATGCGCTGCGCACGCTGGGCGTGGGCGAAATCCGCGTCTGCGGCCCGCAGTCACTGCTGCCCGACGATGACACCCTCAAGGGCTGCATCGTTGGCCAGGACTTCGACGCCCTGCTCGAAGGCGCCGATGCGTTGATGATGCTGCGTCTGCAGCGCGAGCGCATGGAAGAAGGCCTGGTGCCCTCGATCGAGCAGTACCACGCACAGTACGGCCTGGATGCCGCGCGCCTCAAGCGCGCCGGCACCGATGCGGCCGTGCTGCACCCCGGCCCGATCAACCGCGGCGTGGAAGTCACCGACGAAGTGGCCGATGGCCCGCAATCGTGGGTGCTGCGCCAGGTGGCCAACGGCGTCGCCGTCCGCATGGCGGTGCTGGAAACCCTGCTGGGCTGACCAGCCTGGCGGTGCCGGCCGCTGGCCGGCTCCACAGCAAACCGGGTAGTGCCGGCCGCTGGCCGGCTCCGCATGAACCTCACCCTCGTGATGAGCCGGCCAGCGGCCGGCACTACCGGTCATGGGGCCAGATGCTCCATGTGTATGGATAGTTCCCGATCTGTTCGGACAAGCCTGCGCGAACCGGATTGCCGAGGATGTACATGGCATGCCGATGCAGGGAATCTTCAGAGCGCACCGCGTGATCGTGATACCCCGCCTGCCACACCGCGCCGCCACGGCCGCGCATGCGGTTGAGTGCCAACGCACTCGATGATTTGAAGCGGCGTGCTACATCGCTCAGTGGTTTTGCGTCCAACTCCAACAGCCAATGCACATGGTCCGGCATCACCACCCAGGCCAACGACCGCGCATAGCCGCGCTGATCGATCTCCTGCAGGTGGGTGATGGCAATGGCTGCTGCGCGGGGGTCTGCGAACCAGCGGCGGCGGTTGTCGCAGACCATCGTCAAGACGTAGCTCTGGCCGGGAAGCGAACAGCGGCCTGCGCGTAGTCGGGAGGAGCTCATGACGCATCTTCAGCGATCCCACAGCTTCACGATGCCGGTCGAATACCAAGGCACGTGTGGGGAAGAGCCCCGGTAGTGCCGGCCGCTGGCCGGCTCTGCATGAATCCAACGGCATGGGGAGCCGGCCAGCGGCCGGCACTACCTGGGGATTGTGGGTTTATCGGGAGCCGGCCAGCGGCCGGCACTACCCGGGGATTGTGGGTTTATCGGGAGCCGGCCAGCGGCCGGCACTACCCGGCGCGATCAGCGGCGCTGCGCGAACAGCCACGCCCACATCGCCGCATCGGCATAGGTGGCATCCCAGGCATTGTGGTTGCCGTCCGGATACTCGGTGTAGCGCACATCGTCGGCGCCCGCCTCGGCGAATGCGGCCTTCAATCGGCGGTCGTCCTCCGGCGGCACCACGTCATCCAGCGCGCCATGGAACATCCAGATCGGCACGTGTTTGAGGCGCTTGGCGATGGCCGCGTACGGATCGGCTTCATGGGCCACGTCCTCCACGAACAGGGTGGGGCGCACCGCGCGCGGGGCCAGCACGGCGCCGCAGACCGGCACGATGGCGGCAAAACGCTGCGGATTGTCCAAGGCGATGTTCCAGCTGCCGTAGCCGCCCATCGACATGCCGGTCAGGTACTGGCGCTGCGGGTCGGCACCGAACTCGGCAAGGGCGGCATCCAGGGCCGCCAATGCCATCCGGTTGTTGGCCCCCGACCATTCTTCGCCAGCGGGTGCCTGCGGCAACACGACCAGGGCAGGGAAGCGGTCAGCGTGCCGGTGCAGGTATGGGCCGAGGCCGGCCTTGGTCTGGCGCCGGCCGTCGCGGCCACGCTCGCCGGAGCCGTGCAGGAACAGCACCACCGGCAAGGGGCCGGCATCGGCCGCCGCCGCACGCGGCACGAACACCTGGTAGTGCGCCGTGCGCCCCTCGACCTTGACCGCGCGCGCGACGAAGTGGCCGCGTGCTGTCTCCGGGACGCTCGCGCAACCGCTCATGACCATCATCGCCACCGCACACAGCAGCCACCCACCCCAACGTCGCGCCATTGTCGTGCCCTGATTGAAATCGTTTTCAGTCTAGGCGCCCTGGCGGCGGGGGGCATCTTGCAGTGCATCAGTCCGGGCGCGGCGCGGCGGCCAGGATCTCCATCTGCTCGATCGCCTCGGGATGCCCGTCGGCGGCGGCGGCCTGCACCTGTGCCAGGCTGGGGTGGACCACCAGCAGGATCGGATTCTCGCAGTGCGGGCAGTCGAACTGCGCCTCGTCTTCGTGCAGTTCCATGGGCATCTGACGCGCGCTGCCCTGCCACTCGCAGGCAGGGCAGGTGTAGCGGGCATCGCGCCAGCCGGGTTGGAAATAGTTGTCGAGGGTCAGGGCCATGCGGGGTCCGGAATCAATGCAGCAGGATCAGGGTGGCCAGGCCGAGGAAGCTGAAGAAGCCCATGACGTCGGTGACCGCGGTGACCACCACGGTACCGGCCACGGCCGGGTCGACGTTCATGCGCTTGAGCATCAGCGGCAGCAGCACGCCGGCCAGGGCGGCCGCGCAGAAGTTGATGACCAGCGCCATGGCGATCACCAGCGACAGCAGGAAACTGTGGAACCACACATAAGCGATGATGCCCACCACCGTGCCGATCAACGTGCCGTTGATCAGCGCCACGCGCGATTCCTTCCACAGCAGGATGCGTGCATTGCTCGGGCCGACCTGGCCCAGCGCGATGCCGCGCACCATCAGGGTCAGCACCTGCACCGCTGCGTTGCCGCCGACGCCGGCCACGATCGGCATCAGCACGGCCAGGGCGACCACCTTCTGCAGGGTCAGCTCGAACTGGCCGATCACGCTGGCGGCCAGGAACGCGGTGCACAGGTTGATGCCCAGCCAGACCACGCGGCCGCGTACGGCGCGCTTGATCGGCGAGAACAGATCTTCTTCTTCGTCCAGGCCGGCGGCGCCCAGCGCCTGGTGCTCGGCCTGCGAACGGATGATGTCGACCACGTCATCGATGGTGATGCGGCCGAGCAGGATGTTGTTGTCGTCCACCACTGGCGCGGACACCCAGTCATGGTCGGAGAACTGCCGGGCCACTTCATCGGCGTTCTCGCCCACGTCGATCGCCGGTTGTTCGTCATCGATCAGCCGGTTGATCGGGGTGTTGTCCTCGTGGGTCACCAGTGCGGCCAGCGATAGCCGGCCCAGGTATTGGTGACGGCGGCTGACCACGAACAGGTGATCGGTGTGGTCGGGCAGTTCGCCGCGCAGGCGCAGGTAGCGCAGCACCACGTCCACGTTGACGTCGGCGCGCACGGTCACCACGTCCGGGTTCATCAGGCGGCCGGCGCTGTCCTCGGGATAGGACAGCACCTGCTCAAGCCGCTCGCGGTTCTCGCGGTCCATCGACTTGAGCACTTCATCAATGACCGTATCGGGCAGATCTTCGACCAGGTCGGCAAGGTCATCGATGTCCAGGTCTTCGACCGCGGCGATGATTTCGTCCGGGTCCATGTCGGCCAGCAGGCTTTCGCGCACTTCCTCGCCGACGTGGACCAGCACCTCGCCGTCGTCTTCCGGATCGACCAGGCCCCACACCACCTCGCGCTTGCCCGGCGGCAGCGATTCGAGCAGGTTGCCGATCTCGGCCGGCGCCAGCGTGTTGACCAGCCGGCGCACCGGACCCAGTCGCCCGCTGTCCAGTGCATCGGACAACAGCCGCAGTTGGCGTGCCGTCTTGTCGTGGCGTACGGCTTCGGCCATGGGCAGCTCCTGCGGAAAAGAAAAGGCCGCTATCCGGAACAGGATGCGGCATGTGCGGTGGTCACCGCGTCATTATCGCGTGCTTGTGTGTCAATCGGGTAGGTGCGCAGGCGGCGATGCGCGTGTGGACGCACGCACTCGGCGACGGTGGTGCCGGCCGCCGGCCGGCACCACCGGTCATGCCGTGGCCAGGCCCGCCTTCTCGATCCAGCGTTCAATCCCGCGTCGGTCGCGTGCCTGCAGCAGCTTCGGTGCCATCGCCTGCAACACCGACAGGTCGCTGTCGCGGATCGCGCGGCGCACTTCCAGCAGCGTGCCCGGGTGCAGGCTGAACTCGGTCAAGCCCAGCGCCAGCAGCAGCGGCGTCATCAGCGGGTCGCCGGCGATCTCCCCGCACACCGCCACCGGGATGTCGTAGGCCTGGCCGGTGCGCAGGATATGCGCCAGCAGCCGCACCACCGCCGGATGCAGCGGCGAGTACAGCTCACCGACCGCTTCGTTGTTGCGGTCGGCGGCCAGCAGGTACTGCACCAGGTCGTTGGTGCCGATGGACAGGAAGTCGACCAGGTCGATGAAGCTCTCCAGCGCGATCGCCGCGGCGGGCACTTCGATCATCGCGCCGAACGGGATGTGTTCGGCCACCTCGTAGCCTTCGGTGCGCAGCAGCGCGGCCTGCTTGTGCAGGCGCCGGCGCACCGCCAGGATTTCCTCGCGGGTGCTCACCATGGGGATCAGGATGCGCAGCTTGCCGTAGGCCGACGCGCGCAGGATCGCGCGCAGCTGGGTGTCGGCGACCTTGGGCCGCGCCAACGACAGGCGCACGCCGCGCAGGCCCAGCGCCGGGTTCTCTTCGTTGCTCAGGGTCAGCCCGGTGCGGTCGGCCTTGTCCGCGCCCAGGTCCAGGGTGCGGATGGTGACCGGCCGCCCGCTCATGCCAAGCGCGGCATCGCGGTAGGTTTCGAACTGCTCCTGCTCGTCGGGCAGTTCGTTGCGCTGCAGGAACAGGAATTCGGTGCGGTACAGGCCCAGTCCGTGCGCGCCCAGCGCATGCGCCTGGGTGACGTCCTCGCTGGATTCGGCATTGGCCAGCAGGGCGATGTCGACGTTGTCGCGGGTGCGGGTCGGCTTGGTCCGCAGCCGGCCCAGTTCGCGCTGCTCGCGCGCATGCTCACGCAGTCGCAGGCGGTAGTCGCGCAGGTCGGGCGCCTGCGGGTTGATGGTGACGGTACCGTCGCTGCCATCGATGATCAGCACGTCGCCGTCGGCGACCTTCTGCAGCACGTTGGGTACGTTGACGATCAGGGGCAGGTGCAGGCTGCGCGCCAGGATCGCACTGTGCGAGAGCGCGCTGCCGCCGGCGGTGACGATGCCGACCACGCCGTGGGCCTGCAGCTGGGCCAGCTCGGAGGGGGCGATGTTGTCGCAGACCAGGATTTCCCCGGCCATCCCTTTGACGTCCGGCGGGCGCTTCTGCAGGAAGGCGTGGATGCGCCCGATCACATGGTCCAGGTCGTCCATGCGGCTCTTCAGGTAGGCATCGTCCATGCCATCGAAGACCTTGGCCAGGCGGTCGCGCTGCACGCGCAGCGCATAGCCGGCGCTGTAGGGACCGCTGCGGATCAGCTCGTCCAGGCCAAACAGCAGCTCGGGGTCATCCAGCAGCAGCGCGTGCAGGTCGAGGAATTCGCCGACTTCCTGATTGAGCGCGCCATGCAGGCGTTGGCGCAGGTCGTGCATTTCGCCGCGGGCCGCTTCCACGGCCACGTGCAGACGCTCCAGCTCAGCCTCGATCTTGCCCGGCGGAATCCGCTGTTCGGCCACTTCCAGCGCATGCGGCAGGCGCACCCGGGCGCGGCCCAGGGCGTTGCCGCGCGAGGCACCGTGGCCGGACAACAGCATCGCCCCGGACGCGGTCCGGGCCGGTGCGGAGGATCCCGGTCGCGGCTGCCCCCCCATGCTCAGCTGTCCTCGTCGAAACGCCGTTCGAACAGTCCCACCACCGCCTCCATCGCGGCGGCTTCATCCTCGCCGTCGATGCGCACGGTGACCGGGGTGCCCTGGCCGGCGGCCAGCAGCATCACGCCCATGATGCTCTTGGCGTTGATCTCGCGGCCCTTGGCGGCCATGGTCACATTGCAGCGGAAAGGCGCCAGCTCCTGCACCAGCTTTGCAGTGGCGCGGGCGTGCAGGCCCAGGCGGTTGGATACGGTGAGTTCACGTTCAAGCATCGTCGACAATCGCTCCATTGCGAGTGCCTGCCGCGGCTGTGGCAGGCAGTTGATCCAGTCCCTGTTCCGGATAATTCATCACCCGCAACAACATCGGCAGGCTAAGCGCCGAAACCCGGCGAACCGGGGTGCCCAGACGAGCCAGTTGCCCGGCCAGATTGCTGGGGCTGGCGCCGTACAGGTCGGTCAGGATCAGCACGCCCTGGCCGCTGTCCACCCGGCGCAAAGCGGCCGAGGCGAGCGGTAACAGGACGTCCAGGTCTGCGTCGAACGGCACTTCGAAAGCGTCGGTCTTCAGCGGCAGGTGCCGCAGCAGCCGGGTCGCCACCTCCAGCAGGGAGGTGCCAACGCCAGGATGAGTTACGAGGAGAATGCCACAGGTCATCTTCGAACGTTAACAGGTCAACATGAATTGGGGGTAGGGGGTGGGCCGCATGTGGCGTATCCCGGGTCGAGGCCGTGGGCACGCCGACCCTTGAAAAAGCGCATCCGGGCGCGGAGCAGCCGGCCGGCTGACATAGGTGTGTTCCACGGCCGGTGACCGCTACCGCCGTCAATCCTGCTCGCGATGGAAGGTGGCCACTTCGGCCCAGCCCTGGTCGCGGGCATGCCGGGCCATGCGTTCGGCCATGTAGACCGAGCGGTGCTTGCCGCCGGTGCAGCCGAAGGCGACGGTGACATAGCTGCGGGTGTCATTGCCCAGCCGTGGCAGCCAGGTGTCCAGGAAGTCGATCAACTGGGCGGCGTAGCGCTGCACGTCCGGCTGCGCGTCCAGGTGTTCGCGCACGCCGGCATCGCGGCCGGACAACGGGCGCAGCGCCGGGTCCCAGTGCGGGTTGGGCAGCACCCGCACGTCGAACACGAAGTCCGCTTCGGCCGGCACGCCACGCTTGTAGGCGAAGGATTCAAACAGCAGCGACAGCTTGTTGCCATGGGTCATGGCGAACTCGGTCACCACTTTGCGGCGCAGCTGGTGCACGTTGAGCGTGGTGGTGTCGATCACCGCATCGGCGGCACGGCGCAGCGGCGCGGTCAGCTCGCGTTCGCGGGCGATCGCCTCGGGCAATGACAGCCCCAGCTGGCTCAACGGGTGGCGACGACGGGTATCGGCGTAGCGCTTGAGCAGGGTTTCGTCGGTGGCATCGAAGAACAGCAGCTGCGCATCCAGCCCGGCGGCCTGGGCCTCTTCGCGCCAGTGCGACAGCTGGCTCAGATCGCTCTGCCCACGCACGTCGATGCCCACCGCCAGCCGCCGTGGAGCGTCGGCATCGTGACCGGCCAGCAGGCTGCGCACGAAGTCGGGCAGCAGGTTGATCGGCAGGTTGTCCGAGCAGTAGTAGTCCAGGTCTTCCAAGGTCTTCAGCGCGACCGTCTTGCCCGAGCCCGACAGCCCACTGACGATGATCAGGGTGGCGGCGGCAGGCGCGGAGGCGGGGGTATTCATGGCGTTCGGCGTTCCAGCAGGTTGCTGTGGCGGGCGATGAACATCGCCGCGGGGTCGATGCCCTTGGTACGTAGAATGTGCAGCCGGGTGGCCGCCTCGGTCAGCACCGACAGGTTGCGGCCGGGCATCACCGGCAGGGTGATCAGCGGCACGTCCAGGTCCAGCACGTGGCGGGTGCCGGAATCGCCGGTCAGGCGCTCGTAGCCGTGCGGGGTGGGTTCGGTCATGGGCTTGGTCAGGTGGACGATCAGCCGAAGGTACTTGTTCTTCTTTACCGCTGTATCACCGAACATCTCGCGCACGTTGAGCACGCCCAGGCCGCGCACTTCCAGCAGGTCCTGCAGCAGCTCGGGACAGGTGCCGTCGAGCACGTCCGGGGCGATCTGGGTGAACTCGGGGGCGTCATCGGCGACCAGGCGGTGGCCGCGGCTGAGCAGCTCCAGCGCCAGCTCGCTCTTGCCCGAGCCCGCTTCGCCGGTGATCAGCACGCCGATGGAGTAGATCTCCATGAACACGCCATGCAGGATCACCCGCGGCGCCAGCGTGCGCGCCAGGTGGTAGGACAGGTGGTTGAGCAGCTCGTGGCCACGCTTGGGCGAGATCCACAGCGGCGTCTGCGATTCGTCGGCGGCCGCGCGCAGGTCTTCCGGGCAGGGCTGATTGCGGGTGATTACCAGCGCCAGCGGGTGCGACTGCATGATCCGCTCGATGGTCTCCCAGCGCTGGCGCGAGTCCAGCGAGTCCAGCCAGGACAGTTCCTCGGTCCCCAGGATCTGCACCTTGTTGGGGTAGATCGCGTTGAGGTAGCCGGCCAGCGATGGGCGCCGCGAGACGGTGTTGCCTGCTTCCAGTTCGCGGCGCTCGCCCTGCTTGCCGGCAACCCAGCGCAGGGCCAGGCGGTCGCGCTGCTGTTCGAACAGCTCACGCGCGGTGATGCTGGTGTTCATGCGGCGCTCGCTGGCGGGGGAAATTCGATGACCTGGCGCAGTGCCTCGCCGTCGCGCGCGTCGCGCAGCGCCTGGCGGATGGCCGGCTCGGAGAACAGCTCGGCCAGCTCGGACAGCAGCATCAGGTGTTGATGGGTGTAATGGGCGGGGACGGCGATGGCGAACACCAGGTCCACCGGCTCGTCGCCGCCGAACTCGACCGGGGCTTCCAGCCGCAGCAGGGCGCCGCGGGGACGTTCAAGCAGCGGCGCGCGGCCGTGCGGGATGGCGATGCCATGGCCGATCGCCGTGCTGCCCAGCTGCTCGCGCTGGCACAGGTTCTGGTAGATCTGCTCGGCATTGGCTTCGCGGCAGGCCAGCAGCCGGGCGGCTGCCAGCAGGACGCTGTCGCGATCGGCGGCCGGCAACACTTGCGTGCGCACGGCCGCCAGAAGATCAGTCAAAGGCATGTCAGGGAAAGCGCGAGGACGTCAGTCGTCATTGTCGCCCACGGGCAGCGGTGCGTGCTGCTGTTTTTTCTCCTTGTGCTTGATCACAAGGCGGTCCAGCTTGTCGGCCAGGATGTCGATCGCCGCATACATGGTCTGGCCGCCGGCCTCGGCGTGCAGGGTCTGGCCGGGAACGTTGGCACTGGCATCGGCGTGATGCTCGTTCTTGCGCAGCTCAAGGGTCACCCGAACCTCGCAGTGCTGGTCGAAGTGCTTGCCCAGGCGCTGCAACTTGGTTTCCACGTATTCCTGCAGGGCCGGGGTGACTTCCACGTCTTTGCCAAACGTCTCGATGCGCATCGGGTATCTCCTTTGTTCGGATGTGCCAATGAACCTTCCCGCCAGGCGCGGTGGAGCGTCAGACGATTCGTACCCTTTCGTGCGAGGCGGAAATGTTCATGGCCTCACGATACTTCGCCACGGTGCGGCGCGCCACCGGTATTCCGGTGGTCTTGAGCAGGTCAGCCAGCTTGGCGTCAGAAAGCGGCTTGCGCGGGTTCTCGTCGTCGATCAGGCGCCGGATCATGGCCTGGATGGCGGTGCTGGAGGCTTCGCCGCCGCTGTCCGTGTCGATGCCGGAGGCGAAGAACGCGCGCAGCGGCAGGGTGCCACGCGGGGTGCGCACGTACTTGCGGGCGATGGCGCGGGAAATGGTCGATTCGTGCAGGCCCAGTTCGCCGGCGACCTCGCGCAGGGTCAGCGGGCGCAGCGCCTGTTCGCCGAACTCCAGGAACGCGGCCTGCTGCTGCAGCAGGCTGCGCATCACCCTCAGCAGGGTTTCGCCACGCGCCTCCAGGCCCTTGAGCAGCCAGCGCGCTTCCTGCAGGTGGGCGCGCAGGTAGCCGGCGTCGGCGTCACCGCAACGGCGGATCATCTGTTCGTAGCCGCGGTGGATCACCACCTTCGGTCCGGCATGGGCGGCCAGGGCGGCGCGCCACACCCCGTTCTGGCGCCACACCACGCAATCGGGCACCACGTAGCTGTCATGGGCCAGCTCGCCGATCTGGGTCCCCGGACGCGGGTCCAGCGAGCGCAGCAGCTGCACGGCGGTGTCGACCTCGGCCAGCGGTTCGCGCAGTTCCTGCGCCAACCCGGCCACGCCACTGCGCGGCAACCGTTCCAGCGGGCCGTCGGCAATGCGCCGGGCCAGCGCCAGGCCGGGGGTATCGGCGGACAGCACGTCCAGCTGCAGCTGCAGGCATTCGCCCAGGCTGCGCGCGCCGACTCCGATCGGGTCGAAGCGCTGGATCTGGTGCAGCACGGTCAGTATTTCGGCTTCATCGGCGTGAATGGCCGGGAGCAGGGTGTCGGCGATGGCCGACAGTGGCTCGCGCAGGTAGCCGTCGTCTTCGAAGGCGTCGATCAGCGCCGCGCCGATGCTGCGGTCGCGCGTGGACAGGTGCGACAGGTGCAGCTGCCACAGCAGGTGGTCGGCCAGGCTTTCGGTTTCGGCCACGCGCTCGGCAGCGCTGCCGTTGTCGTCATCGTCGAACGAGCCACCGCTGTTGCCGCTGCTCCAGTCGCCTTCACCGGGCGACCAGTCGTCGCTGGCCGAGGCCTGGTGCTCGCCGTCGGTGTGCGTGTCGGCCGGTGTCGGAGGGCGCTCGTCGTCGCTGGGCGCAACGTCCAGCGTCGGCTCGGCGTTCTCGGCCCAGTCCAGCAGCGGGTTGGTCTCCACCGCCTCGGCGATTTCCAGCTCCAGTTCTGCGCTGGACATCTGCAACAGCTTGATGGCCTGACGCAGCTGCGGCGTCATGACCAGTTGTTGTCCCAGCGATGTCTGCAGCCGTGCTTTCATGCCTGTGCCGAACGGAAGGAAGGCGTTGCGGCGGCCGCTGGATCAGAGCTTGAAGGTGTCCCCAAGGTAGACGCGGCGGACGTCGGCGTTGGCCAGGATCTCGTCCGGCGCGCCCTGTGCCAGCACGCTGCCTTCGTTGAGGATATACGCGCGGTCGCAGATTCCCAAGGTTTCGCGGACATTGTGGTCGGTGATCAGCACGCCGATGCCACGCTGCTTGAGGTGGGTGACGATGCGCTGGATTTCACCCACCGAGATCGGGTCGACACCGGCGAAGGGTTCGTCGAGCAGGATCAGGCGCGGTTTGGCGGCCAGCGCGCGGGCGATTTCACAGCGGCGGCGCTCGCCACCGGAGAGGCTGGCACCGAGCTGGTCGGCCACGTGGTTGATCTGCAGTTCGTCCAGCAGGCTGGCCAGTTCCTTTTCGCGGCCGGCCTTGTCCAGGTCTTCGCGCAGTTCCAGCACCAGGCGCAGGTTGTCGGCCACGGTCAGCTTGCGGAACACCGACGGTTCCTGCGGCAGGTAGCCCACGCCCTGCTTGGCGCGGGTATACATCGGGTCGCTGGTAATGTCCTTGCCGTCCAGCACGATGCTGCCGGCGTCGGTCTCGACCAGACCGACGATCATGTAGAAGCAGGTGGTCTTGCCGGCACCGTTGGGGCCGAGCAGGCCGACCACTTCACCGGCCTCCAGGGTCAGGCCGAAATCCTTGACCACTTCGCGCTGCTTGTAGCGCTTGCGCAGACCTTTGGCGACGAGCATTACTTCTTGCTCCCGGCGGTGGGAACGGTGGTCTTGGTTGCCGGCGTGGCGGCGGCCGGGGCGGCGGTCTTGTTCTTGGGCGGGATCACGGTGCGCACGCGGGTGCCGTCGCCGCCGCTGTTCATCTCGCCGGTGCGGGTGTTGTAGGTCATCTTCTGGCCGGCATTGGTGCCACGCGCGCTCTTGACGTGGTAGTTGCCGGTCATGGTCAGCACTTCGGACTTGATGTCGTAGTCGATGCGGTCGGCGCTGGCGTCCATCCAGGTGCCGTCATCGAGCTGCTGCTTGAGCTTGGCCTGCTTGCCGGTGAACACCGCGCGCACCGCCTCGCCGTCCTTCATGTAGATCTCCGCGTCCGAAGAGCGCAGGTCCAGGGTGCCCTGGGTGACGATCACGCCCTGGGAAAGCACGGTCTTGCCGTCGCCGACCAGGGTGCCGGACTGGGCGCCGGCGTCGATGGCCATGTCTTCGTTGCGGTCCGTGGACTTCGCGCTGGCGGCGAAGGGGACCAGAAGGCTGATCGCGCAGGCGGCTGCAAATAGGATCTTCATGGAGTTGGTTTGTCCTGCCAGTGTAGGGGGCGTGGCCGGGGGCGGCCGGGCATTGTCGGGGTCGTGGCCAGGCGGGTGGGCCTGGCCGGTGAGTCGGGTGGTGCTGTGCCGCCGGCGCCGGTCCAGAGGACGTCGCCCGGGCGGCACCGGCTCAGCGTTGGGGCGTGTAGCGGCCCTTGGACTGGCTCAGGAAGGTGTAGGTCTTGCTCTTGGAATCCAGCTCGAAGCCGACCCCGGACTGGGTCATGCCCGGGCGCGTCATGGTGACCAGGGCGTCGGTCTTGGCGCGGTTTTCCTTGGGGAACACGTCCAGGTGGTCGGTACGGAAGGTAGTCGGCGGCACGCTGGGCACCTTCGGGCTGTCGCCGCTGACGTTGCCGGTCAGCTTGAGCTGTTCGCCGTTGGCGCTCACCCAGCCTTTTTCGCTGCGCAGTTCCCAGTGGTTACCTTCGTTGTCGGGCAGCAGGAACAGCGGGGTGACGATGCTCATCGTCTCATCGCTGCGCAGGCGCTCCAGCAGCGGGGCCTGCAGGGTGGTGGATTCCTTGCCCTGGTCGTCCAGCGCCACGATCTGGAAGTCGTGCAGCACATAGTCCTTGGTGCCGTCGTCGGTGACGTCGGCAGCCGGCTTGTCGCGGTGGCGCAGCAGCGACCAGCCGCTGAGCAGCGCGGCGACCAGCAGCAGGGCGCCCAAGGCGTTGCGCCAGGTCATGCGCCGAACCTCGCCAGCACCGCATCCACATGGCCCTGCGCGGCCAGCAGCACGTCGCACAGCTCGCGTGCGGCGCCACGGCCGCCGTCGGCACGGGTCTGCCAGTGCACGCGCTCGGCGATCCACGGATGGGCGTTGGCCGGCGCGACGGCCAGGCCGACCGCGCACAGCGGCGCCAGGTCGGGCAGGTCATCGCCCATGAACGCGACCTGCTCCAGGCCGATGCCATGGGTGTCGCACAGTGCACGCACGCTGGCGAGCTTGTCGCCGACCGCGATCTGGGTGTCGATGCCCAGGTCCGCGCCGCGCTTCTGCGCGGACAGGCTGTTGCGCGCGGTGATCAACACCGGGTGGATGCCGTGCTGCTGCAGCAGTTTCAGGCCAAGTCCGTCCTGCACGTAATACGCCTTGCTCTCGTTGCCGTCACGGTCGTAGTAGAGCCGACCATCGGTGAGCGTGCCGTCCACGTCGAAGCAGGCCAGCCGGATACGGCCGGCGATGGCATGCAGGTGGGACGGGAAACCGGGCAGCGGGGAATAGGGCATCGGCAGGGGGCAGGTTGGCTGAATGGAGGAAGGGAACTGTGGTTTAAACCACCCGCGCCCGCAACAGGTCATGAATGTTGAGTGCGCCGACCAGCCGGCCGGCGGCGTCGACCACCATCAGGCCGGTGATCTTGTGGGTTTCCATCAGCCGGGCGGCCTCGGCGGCGAGCTGGTCGGCGCCGATGGTGCGCGGATTGCGGGTCATCACCTCGGCGATCTTCGCACTGCGCACGTCCAGGTCGGTATCCAGCGCGCGGCGCAGGTCGCCGTCGGTGAACAGGCCGATCAGTCGGTCGTCGGCATCGACCACGGCGGTCATGCCCAGCCGCTTGCGGCTCATCTCCACCAGGGCCTCGCTGAGCGTGGCGCCCGCGTCCACGCGCGGCAGTTCCTCGCCGCTGTGCATCACATCGGTGATGTGCAGCAGCAGCCGGCGGCCGAGGCTGCCGGCGGGGTGCGAGCGGGCGAAATCGTCGGCGGTGAAGCCGCGCGCGTCCAGCAGGGCCACCGCCAGCGCATCGCCCATCGCCAGCGAGGCGGTGGTGCTGGAGGTGGGGGCCAGTGCCAGCGGGCAGGCCTCGGCTGGCACGCTGACATCCAGATGAACGTCGGCCGCCAGGGCCAGGCTGGACTGCGGCCGGCCGGTCATGGCGATCAGCCGGTTGCCCTGGCGCTTGAGCACGGGCAGCAGCATCAGCAGCTCGTCGGACTCGCCCGAGTAGGACAGCGCCACCACCACATCGGCCTCGGTGATCATGCCGAGGTCGCCGTGGCCGGCTTCACCGGGGTGCACGTAGAACGCCGGGGTGCCGGTGGACGCCAGCGTAGCGGCGATCTTGCGCGCCACATGGCCGGATTTGCCCATGCCGGTGGCCACCACCCGGCCCTTGCCCTGCAGGATCAGCTGGCAGGCCTGGCTGAAGGCATCGCCGAGGCGATCGGCGACGGCGGCCAGGGCATCGGCCTCGATCTGGAACACGCGGCGGCCGCTGGCGACCAGTGCCGCAGGGTCGGCCGGATGAGGGAGCAGGGGCGATACAGCCATGCGGGCGCCACGCGGAAGAGTAGAATGAGCGCTCATTTTATTAGGAAAGCCCGTTGGACGCCGAGACCATCCGCAATCTGATCGAAACCGGCCTCCCCGGCGCCCGCGCGGACGTGCAGGGCGACGATGGCGTGCACTTCGAGGCCACCGTGGTCTGCGACGCTTTTGCCGGCAAACTGCCGCTGGCGCGCCACCGCATGGTCTATGCCACCCTGGGCGATCTGATGGGCGGGGCGATCCACGCGCTGGCGCTGAAGACCGTGACCCCGGGCGAAGCGGGTTAGTCCGCGGACCGATTAGATCAGCCGACCAACGGTCGGCTCTACCTCATTCAAAGTAGACTCCATGGCCAAGATCGTAGTGACCGGCGGCAAGCCGCTGCACGGTGAAGTGAACATTTCCGGCGCCAAGAACGCCGTCCTCCCCATCCTGTGCGCCACCCTGCTGGCCGATGCGCCGGTGGAGATCACCAACGTGCCGCACCTGCACGATGTGGTCACCACGGTGAAGCTGCTCGGCGAACTGGGGGCCAAGGTCACCATCGACCAGGGCACGCTGTCGCGTGGCAGCGCGATCGTGGTCGATCCGCGCCCGGTCAACCAGCACGTGGCCCCGTACGAACTGGTGCGCACCATGCGCGCCTCGATCCTGGTGCTGGGCCCGCTGCTGGCCCGCTTCGGCGCGGCCGAAGTGTCGCTGCCCGGCGGCTGCGCGATCGGCTCGCGGCCGGTGGACCAGCACATCAAGGGCCTGCAGGCCCTCGGTGCGGAGATCACCGTCGAGAACGGCTTCATCAAGGCCCAGGCCAAGCGCCTGAAGGGCGCGCACTTCACCTTCGACATGGTCAGCGTCACCGGCACCGAGAACGTGCTGATGGCCGCCGTGTTGGCTGAAGGCACCACCGTGCTCGACAATGCCGCGATGGAGCCGGAAGTCACCGACCTGGCGCACTGCCTGATCGCGCTCGGCGCGAAGATCGAAGGCCTGGGCACCGCCCGCCTGGTGATCGAAGGCGTGGAAAAGCTGTCCGGCGGCCGTCATGAAGTGCTGCCCGACCGCATCGAGACCGGCACCTTCCTGGTCGCCGCGGCGATGACCGGCGGCAAGGTCACCGTCAACCGCGCGCGCCCGAACACGATGGACGCGGTGCTGTCCAAGCTGGTCGAAGCCGGTGCGCACATCGAGACCACCGACGACAGCATCACCCTGGACATGGGCGGCAAGCGCCCGCGTGCGGTCAATCTGACCACCGCGCCGTACCCGGCCTTCCCGACCGACATGCAGGCGCAGTTCATGGCACTCAACTGCGTGGCCGATGGCGTGGGCGTGATCAACGAAACGATCTTCGAAAACCGCTTCATGCACGTCAACGAGCTGCTGCGCCTGGGCGCGGACATCCAGGTCGAAGGACATACCGCGATCATCCGTGGCGCTGAAACGCTCAGTGGCGCGCCGGTCATGGCCACCGACCTGCGCGCGTCGGCCTCGCTGATCCTGGCCGGTCTGATGGCCGAGGGCGACACCACCATCGACCGCATCTACCACCTGGACCGCGGCTACGAGAACATCGAAGAGAAGCTGTCCTCGCTGGGTGCGACCATCCGTCGCGTAGCCGCATGATCCTGCGCGGCAAGTTCACCCGCCGCCGCAAGGCGCTGCTGGTGCTGGTACTGGTGGTGCTGGCATGGCTGGGCTACGCCTGGTATGCCGACATCGCCATCACCCAGGGCATCGAGCAGCAGGACATGGACTGGAACGCCGACGGCACGGTCAGCCGCACCGAAGTGCTGCAGGCGTTCTACGCGGTGGGCGTGACCAACAAGCAGGAAGGCAACCGGCATTGCCGCACCTTCTACTGGCGCAACAACGGCGAGCAGATCCGCGTGGACTGCAAGACGGTGTTTGGCGAAGAGGCCAAAAAGGAATGAAAAAACGCCCGCGCAAGCGGGCGTTTTTTTTGATCGTTCGCGTCCCGGTAGTGCCGGCCGTTGGCCGGCTCGCCGTTGCGGTTGATGGTGCCTGCAGCCGACCAACGGTCGGCTCTACCTTTGCCGGTGGTTGTTGGCCTGCAGCCGACCAACGGTCGGCTCTACTAGTTCATGCCCTTGATCGTCAGGTCCAGCGCATCTTTGCCGCTTTCCCGCTGCAGCAGGCGGGCCGGCACCGGGAACTCCGGCACGATCCAGGCGATCAGTTCCTTGTTGCCATCGGTACGCGAGACCTTGGTGGCATCGTAGGACTTGCCCGCGACGGTGATCTTCTCCTTGCCGACCACCTTGTAGCTCATCGGCTTGATCCGGCCTTCGTCGACCATGCGGTAGTTCAACGGCTTGCCGGCGGCCAGGTCGCGCGCGATCGCCAGATTGATCAGCAATGCGTCCATGTCACCGGCCTTCAGCGCCACCGGGCCACGGCGGTCCGGCTTGACGTCGCCGGTCCAGGTGGCCTGGTTGCTGGACCAGTTGTAGGTGGCATCCACATTGCGCTTCTTGACCAGCAGCACCGAGCGGTCGTTGCTGCTCAGCGGGCGCAGGCGACCGTTGGCTTCCTCGAACACCGTGCTCTGGCTGAGATCGGCCAGCTGGTTCTTGACGTTGAGGCTGTAGCGCCACTTGTTGGCGCCTTCGCTGGCCAGGGTCATGGTGCCATTGGCCTGCATGCCCATGTAGCTGGCCTGGTAGTCGGCCTTGAAGGGTTGCAGGGCCATGGCCGGCAGGCTGACCACGGCCAGGGCGCCAGCGGCGATCCAGGTCAGCGGACGGTTCATCAGGTTCATGCTCAGACTCCTTGGTATTCGATCAGGCGCAGATCAATCCGATCTTCGCCATCTTCGCGTTGCAGGATGCGCACCGGCGTGGGAACACCGTTGGCGATCCAGAGGATGGTTTCGTCATTGCCGCCGTTGGTCCGATGGACCCGCAGCGCGTTGTAGGAGAGCTCGCCGACCTGCACGTTCTCGGTGTCGGGGGCGGCCTGGTAATCGTGCTGGCGCACGCGGCCGACATCGACGTAGCGGTAGTGCATCTGCCCGCCCGGACGGGCGTCGCGCATGATCGCCAGGTTGATCAGCAGCGCGCTTTGATCGCCGGGCTGCAGCGGGATCGGCTGGGTGCGTTCCTTCTTCAGGTCGCCCAGCCACTGCGCGGTACCGGCCTGCCAGTTATAGGTGCCGCTGACCTTCTTGCCTAGAAACAGGCCTTTGCGCACGGTGGCCTGGCTGATGGGCACGTAGGTGTCGCCCTGTTTTTCGAAGACCGTGCTCTGTTCCAGGTTCAAACCGAGCACGCTGGCAAAGCCGCGCCGGCCGACCACCTGCATGTCCACCCGCCACTGCGCGCCGCCGGTGTGGGTGACGCGCATGGTGGCGTCACCGGCTTCCTTGCCCTTGTACAGGGCCTGGTAGGTGGCGGTGAACGGTTCCAGCGCGGGTGCCTCCCAGCTGATCGCAGGCATCGCCGGGGGCGCGGCCGGGGCCGGCGGCTCCTGCGCCTGTGCGATGGCCACGGTGCACAGCAGGGATGCAAGCAGCAGCACGGGCTTGGACGGGGAGGTCTTCATGCGGGCAGGGAAAGAAGGGAGGGAAGAGGATGCCAGCGAACGGATCAGCAGCGCGTGTGCGTGCCGGTCACGCGTTCAGCTTGCCGGCGCAATCTAGGCGCAGCGGCCTAAACAGGGGGTGACCGTCGACCTGCAGCTGCCCCTCACGTTCAGCCACGCGCCCGGCCACCAGCCATTGCAGGCTGGCGATCAGCAGCGGATGTTCCACCGCCAGCACGCGCTGGGCCAGGGTTTCGGCGGTGTCGCCGGGCGCTACCGGCACCCGCGCCTGGGCCAGTACGGTGCCGGCATCCAGCTCGGGCACCACGAAGTGCACGCTGGCGCCGTGCTCGGCATCGCCAGCCTCCAGCGCGCGCGCATGCGTATGCAGGCCCTTGTAGAGCGGCAGCAGCGAGGGATGGATGTTGACCAGCCGACCGTCGAAGCGTTCAACGAAATGCCGGCCGAGGATGCGCATGTAACCGGCGCAG
Organism: Stenotrophomonas sp. Ste86; assembly: GCF_024519465.1. GTDB lineage: Bacteria > Pseudomonadota > Gammaproteobacteria > Xanthomonadales > Xanthomonadaceae > Stenotrophomonas. Next base: position 82,693 of record NZ_JALJRW010000013.1, read on the forward strand.
ACCACCCAGTCCGGCGCGAAGCCGGCCAGCGCATCGCCGAGCGCGGCATCGAACGCGTCGCGGTCGGCGAAGTCCCGGGGCGAGCGTGCCCAGCGCTGTTCGGCCGCCACGTGCTGCAACGCAGGCGCCTCAGGCTTGTCCGACAGCACCGCGACCACCTCGGCATCGAGCCGGCCGGCGCCGATTGCGGCGAGGATCGCCTGCAGGTTGCTGCCACGGCCGGAGGCCAGCACCGCGATGCGGCTGCGCGTACGCATCACCGCGCCTCCCGGCGCGCCAACGGCCACACCAGCAGGCTGCCCAGCGTGGCCAGCAGCATGTCCGCGTGCGCATCCCACATGTCACCCTGCTGGCCGTTGTAGGCCTCGGCCGCTTCGGGCGACAACAGCAGCGCGATGCCCCATTCCAGCCATTCGTAGGCCAGGCTGGAACACATGATCGCCATCACCGACAGGGTGAAGGCCTGGCCGATGCGCAGGGCCGGCCAGCCATGCCGGACCAACTGTACCAGCGGCGGGGTGAAGCACAGGCCGTAGAGCAGGTGGATCAGCCGGTCGAAGTGGTTGCGCTGCCAGCCGAACGCCACGTTCGGCGACCAGCCGGTTGCGGCCTGCAGCCAGGCGTCGTAGGGCACATTGGAATAGAGCCAGCGCGCGGCCACGCAGTGGATGGCGATGAAGGCGCAGATCGCGATGAAGGCGCCATTGCCCAGCCGCCAGCGGCGATCCACCCACCACAGCGCGGCCAGCCCGATCACCGCGAGCGAGCCGTGCAATGCCTGTTCGGCTGGCCAAAGCGGATGCACCCAGGTGGCGGCGAACACGGCCAGCACCCCGGCGAACGCGGTCTTCTTGGCAATGGACATGGGCGCGACGATTCGGCGGGGGAGGGTCATGGGGGGCGGTGGCGGCGGATCAGGGCGTCGGTGCGAGCGGGGGCGCAGTGCCCAGGAAGCTCTCGCGTACCGGGGCGCGTGACAGCACCATCAGGGTGAACACCCCCAGCACCGTGCCCAGCGGCATGCACAGACAGCTCAGGCCGGCCACCACCATGCACAGCGTGTGGCGGCGACGCTGCATCAGGCAACGCCCGGCGAACACCATGAGGCCGGCCAGCGTCATCCCGGCGAGGATGAAGAACAGCGACATCACCACGAACATCACCCCGACCGCTTCGGCACCCAGCGCGCCCGACGCACCGCCATCGAGCGGCATCGAGCCGCTCAGCAGCGCGATGCCGAGGAACAGGTAGATCAGCGGAAACAGCGAGAAAAAGGCCACGAAGCCGGCCAGCACGTAATGCAGGATCGACAGCGTGCGCAGCTGCGACACGTCGTTGTGCGACAGTCGCGCAGCCGGCACGGCCGGCGGCGAGGCCGGCAGCGTCGGTGGCGTGTCGGCCTCCAGGCGGGGCGCCACGACGTGGATCAGCCGATCCGCACGCGTTCGGCACCGCTGGCGGTGGTGACTTCACCGATCGTCCAGTGATCCAGGCCCTGCGCGGAGACGGCAGCGGAGACGGCCTGGACTTGGTCGGCGGCCACGATCAGCACGAAGCCGATGCCGCAGTTGAAGGTGCGCCACATCTCGGCGTCCGCCACGGCGCCTTCCTTCTGCAGCCACTGGAACACCGGCGGCAGGGTCCAGGCATCGGCCTGGATGTTCAGGCCAAGGCCTTCAGGCACCACACGGATGATGTTCTCGGTCAGGCCGCCGCCGGTGATGTGGGCCATGCCGTGGATGGCCGCGCCGTGGCTCTTCAGCAGCGCCAGGATCGGCTTGACGTACAGGCGGGTCGGGGCCATCAGTGCATCGACCAGCTTGACCCCGCCCTCCAGCTCAAGGTCGGCCGGCTGGCCGGCGCGGTCGTAGATGCGGCGCACCAGCGAATAACCGTTGGAGTGCGGGCCGGAGGAGGCGATGCCGATCAGCACATCGCCGGCGGCCACGCTGGCCCCGTCCTTCAGCTCGCTCTTTTCGACACCGGCGACGGTGAAGCCGGCCAGGTCGTACTCGCCGGGGGCGTACATGTCCGGCATTTCAGCGGTTTCGCCACCGATCAGCGCGCAGCCGGCCTCGGTGCAGCCGTTGGCGATGCCGCCCACGACCGCTGCGGCGGTGTCGATGTCCAGCTTGCCGGTCGCGAAATAATCCAGGAAGAACAGCGGTTCGGCGCCCTGCACCAGCACGTCGTTCACGCACATGGCGACCAGATCGATGCCGATCGTGTCGTGGCGGCCCAGCTGTTGTGCCAGCTTCAGCTTGGTGCCAACGCCGTCCGTCCCCGACACCAGCACCGGCTCGCGGTACTTGTTGGACAGGTCGAACAGGGCCCCGAAGCCACCCAGCCCGCCCATCACTTCAGGGCGGAAGCTGCGCTTGACCAGCGGCTTGATGCGCTCGACCAGTTCGTTGCCCGCGTCGATGTCGACGCCGGCGTCGCGGTAGGTCAGGGGAGAGGGATTGGACGGGGAATTGGTCACGGGCGTCGGCGCTGCGCTGGGGTGAAAGCGCGATTTTAACAGGCCACGTTGGCGCGCAGGCCCTATTCGGGCAACAATTCCCCCCGGATACGCTCAATGGAAGTCCTGATGCGCCGCAGCCTCTTTTTGATGATGCTCCTCACGCTATGCCTGCCGGTGGCCACGATGGCCCAGAGCGGGCTGCGTACCGAAGGCGACGTGGCCACTGCCAGCGGTGCTTACGAGGCCGAAGTACCGGTCAACAGCCAGGCCGATGCCGACCGCAACGGCGCCCTGTCGCGCGCGCTGGGCGTGGTGCTGGGCAAGTTGTCCGGCGACCGCAGCGTCATGGCGCGCCCGGGCGTGGCCCAGGCCCTGCGCGGGGCCAAGGACTACGTGGCCAGTTATGACTACCTCCAGGACCAGAGCACCTCGGCCAGCGGTGCCCCCAGTTTCCGCACCATGCTGGTGGCCCGGTTCCGCGAGGACGAGGTGGACGGCCTGATCTCCGCGCTGGGCCTGCCGTTGTGGCCGCAGCCGCGGCCCAAGCCGGTGGTCTGGCTGGCCATCGACGACGGCTCCGGCCCGCGTCTGGTCAGCGTGCAGCAGGCCAATGCGGCCCGCCCGCTGCTGGCCCGTGCGGTCGAGCGTGGCTACAAGCTGGGCCTGCCCGGCGGCAGCGCGGCCGAACAGGCGCTGGTCGGCGCGATCTGGCGCCAGGACACCGCTGCGGTGGCGCGCGCGTCCTCGCGCTACGCCCCGCCGATGCAGCTGGTGGGCAAGCTGTACCGCGCCAACGGCGGCTGGGTGGCCGACTGGGTGTTCGTGGACGGTGGCAAGGAACTGAACAAGTGGACCACCAAGGACAGCGATGCCCGCCGGGCCATGGCCGGCGGTGCTGACGGCACTGCCGATGCGCTGGTGCGTCGGTATGCCAAGGCCGGTGTCGCCACGGGTGCGGCTGGCAGCTACACCATCGCGGTGACCGGGCTGGACAGCGCCGAGGATTACCTGCGCCTGGCTGCAGGCCTGCGCGAGAACCCGGTGGTGCGCAACATCACCCCGCTGCGTGCCTCGGGCAACCGGCTGGAGCTGTCGCTGGACATGACCACCGGCCTGGCCGGCCTGAACCGCATGCTGGGCGACAACGGCGTGATCGTGCCGCTGGCCCCGCTGCCGGTACCGATCGATCCCAATGAAGCGCCCGGCACCCCGCCGCCCCCGGCCAGCAACGAGTACCGCCTGCGATGATCCTGACCCCCGAAGCGGAGATCGCGCAGTTCCTGCGCCGCCTCAAGTACGTCCTGGTGGCGCTGGCGGCCGGTTGGGTGATCTGGTTGTTGGGCCCGATCCTGACCCCGTTCGTGCTCGCCTTGGCGCTGGCCTGGCTGGGCGACCCGCTGGTCGACCGGATCGAGGCGACCGGCCGTTCGCGCAATACCGGCGTGGTGCTGGTGTTCGTGGCGATGATCCTGATGATCACCGCCGCGCTGCTGATCCTGGTGCCGATGATCGAACGCCAGATCGCCACGCTGGTGGCGGCCATTCCGCAGGCGCAGCAGTGGCTGATGCAGACCGGCATTCCCTGGTTCGAGCAGAAGACCGGCCTGGAGATCATGCAGTGGATGGATCCGGACCGCCTGATCGAGTGGGTGCGCAGCCATTGGCAGCAGGCGGGCGGCTTCGCCAAGACGTTCTTCGGCTACGTCTCGCGTTCGGGCTTCACGATGGTGACCTGGGTGGTCAACATCCTGCTGCTGCCGATCCTGGCGTTCTACTTCCTGCGTGACTGGGACAAGCTGGTCGAACGGGTGGCCTCGATGATCCCGCGCAATCACATCGGCACCATCACCAAGCTGGCCCGCGAATCGGACGAAGTGCTGGGTGCGTTCATCCGTGGCCAGTTCCTGGTGATGATCGCGCTGGGCGTGGTGTACGCCGCCGGCCTGTCGTTGGTGGGCCTGAAGCTGGGCCTGTTGATCGGCCTGGTGGCCGGCCTGATCAGCTTCATCCCCTACCTGGGCGCGACCACCGGCATCGTGATGGCCATTGCCGCCGCGCTGGTGCAGGCGCAGGGCTTCGACCTCAAGCTGCTGATCCTGGTCGGTGTCGTGTTCACCGTGGGCCAGCTGCTGGAAAGCTACGTGCTGACCCCGCGCATCGTCGGCGACAAGATCGGCCTGCATCCGGTGGCGGTGATCTTCGCGGTGATGGCCGGTGGCCAGCTGTTCGGTTTCCTCGGCATGCTGCTGGCACTGCCGGTGGCGGCGGTCAGCAACGTGCTGCTGCGATACGCGCACCAGCGTTATCGGCAGAGTGACCTGTACGCCGGCGAGCGCTCGGCGATCGTGCTGGATTCCTACATCGACAAGCCGACGATCATTGTCGAGACCTCACCGAAGGCGCCTGACCCGCAGTGAGTGTCGTCCCGCAGCTGCCGCTCGCCCTGCGCTATCCGCAGGACGAGCGCCTGGAAACCTTCATCGGCGCACCCGACGGTGCGCTGGCGCAGCTGCGTGCCATCGCGGTGGGCGCCGCGCACGACTGGGTGTACCTGGAAGGCGCGGCCGGCACCGGCAAGACCCACCAGGCGCTGGCGATGTGTTCGCTCGCCGAACAGGCTGGCCGGCAGCCAACCTACCTGCCGCTGAAGGCGGTGGTGGGGCGTACCCGCGCCGCGCTGGAATCGCTGGAAGGCCGCGACCTGGTCGCGCTGGATGGGCTGGATGCGGTGGCCGGCCAGCGCGAGGACGAGGTGGCGCTGTTCGATTTCCACAACCGTGCGCGCAGCGCCGGCATTACCCTGCTGTATACCGCCCAGCACGGCCCGGACCAGCTGGGCCTGGTGCTGCCGGACCTGCGTTCGCGCCTGCAGCAGTGCGTGCGCCTGCAGCTGCAGCCGCTGGATGACGAAGGCCGCGCGGCGGTGTTGCGCGAGCGCGCGCTGCGGCGTGGACTGGCGATCGACGAAGCGGCGATCGAATGGCTGTTGACCCGCACCGGCCGCGAGCTGGGCAGCCTGGTAAGCCTGCTGGACTGGCTGGACCGTGAATCCATGGCCGCGCAGCGGCGCATCACCGTGCCGTTCCTGCGTCAGGTGCTGGAGGATGGCCCGCCCCGGTTGTAGAGCCGACCGTTGGTCGGCTGCTCTGGTGGGCTCGGGCGGAGAGCAGCCGACCAACGGTCGGCTCTACCAGCGGGGCGGAGAGCAGCCGACCAACGGTCGGCTCTACCAGCCCAGCAGCCGACCAACGGTCGGCTCTACCAGCGGGTCGCCCAGGGGGTGTCCGCGGTGTTACCCGTGCGGGTATTGCAGGTGCGCGTCCAGCTGCGCCAGACGCTCCGGCGTACCCACATCGGTCCATTGACCGCGGTGGTGCTGCCCGCTCACGCGGCCCTGCGCCATGGCGTGACGCAGCAGTGGGGCCAGGCCGAACTGCGGCGGCTGCGCAGCCGCGCCGGGGGTATCGCCGATGACCGCGCGCCACCCATCGAGAATCCGCGGCCGATACACGCCGATGCCGGCATAGGTGAGCCGCGCGGCCTCGCCCTCGTCGCTGACCTGGCCATCGCCGCGCAGGATGAAATCGCCGCGCGGATGCTGGGCGGGGTTGTCCACCAGCAGCAGGTGCGCATCCCCTGTGGGATCACGCGGCAGCGTGCCGAAGTCCACGTCCGTCCACACATCGCCGTTGACTACCAGGAACGGCGCATCGCCGAGCACCGGTAGTGCGTTGAGGATGCCGCCGCCGGTTTCCAGCGGCACCGGGCCTTCGTCGATGAGGTGCAGGCGCAGGCCCCAGCGCGCGCCGTCACCCAAGGCGGGGGCGAACTGCTCGCCCAGCCACGAGGTGTTGACCACCACCTCGCGGATGCCCGCAGCGGCCAGTCTTTCCAGATGCCAGGCAATCAACGGCTTGCCACCGGCCACCAGCAGCGGCTTGGGTGTATGCAGGGTCAGCGGGCGCATGCGCTCGCCTTTGCCGGCCGAGAAAATCAGTGCCTTCATGGGCGTGCCGGGATCGGGCCGGCCAGCTGCGCCAGCGCGGGCTTGATGCGCTGCTGGAGCAAGTCATCCAGCGCCGCCAGTTCGGGATGGCGCGGCAGCACTTCGTCCAGGTAACGGATGAAACGCGGCGCGTCGTCGAAGTAATGGCCCTTGCCATCGCGGTCGCGCAGGCGCACGAACAGGCCGAGAATCTTGAGGTGGCGCTGCACGCCCATCCAGTCCGCATCGCGCAGGAACTGCGGCCATGGGGGCACCGGGAGGCCTGCGGCCAATGCCTGGGCGTGGTACCGCGCCAGCCAGGCATCCACTTTCTCCAACGGCCAGCTCAGGAAGGCATCCTTGAACAGGCTGACCGGGTCGTAGGCGATCGGCCCACGCACCAGGTCCTGGAAATCCAGCACGGCCGGACCGGCGTCGACCGGCATCAGGTTGCGCGGCATGAAGTCGCGGTGGGTGAGGACCTGCGGCTGGTTCAGTGCGTTGTCCATCAGCCGGCGATGCACCCACTGCAGCTGTTCCAGTTCGCCGCAGTCCAGCTGCAGGCCCAGATGGCGCTGCAGGAACCATTCGTCGAACAGCGCCGCGTCACGCTGCAGCAGCGCCTCGCCGAACGACCCCATGCCTTCGGGCACCGGAATCTGCTGCAGCCGGATCAGCTGTGCGAAGGCGGCATCGAACCATGCGTCGGCATTGTCGTCGTCGATATGCCGCGCCAGCGTCGGGCCCCCGAGGTCTTCCAGCAGCAGGAAGCCCTGCTCGACATCGCGCTCGAGCACGCGCGGTACGCGCACGCCGTTGGGTTCGAGCAGGTCATGCATGCGCAGCCACGGGCGCACGTCTTCCAGCCCGGGCGGGGAGTCCATCACGATGTGGCTCCCGGCCGTGCTGGTGGTGCGCCAGTAACTGCGGAAACCGGCGTCGACCGAGGCCCGGTCCAGCGCCAGGTGCGGGTCGTTGAGCGCGGTACTGGCCCACTGGCGGCGGAGGTCGGCGCGCAGGGGATCGGAAGCGGGATCGTTCATGGACGGGTACGTCGAAGCGGCACCGTGCAGGCGCCAGGGAAAAGAGGGGAGGGCGGGCTCAGCGTTTGCCGTTGCCGCTGACCAGGCGCAGCACGGCAAGCACGGCCACTGCACCGAGTATCGCGCCGAGGAAGCCGGCCGGCTCACCGGCGGCATACCAGCCCATGTACTGGCCGAACCAGCCGGCCAGCAGTGCGCCGACGATGCCGAGCACGATGGTCAGCAAGCAGCCCATGCGGTTGTTGCCGGGCATGAAGAAGCGCCCGAGCAGGCCGACCACGAAGCCGACCAGGATGATGTAGAGCCAGCTGGTGCTGCCGAACAGTCCGTTCATGCCATTTGCGCCTTCGGAGGGTGGACGCAGCCTAGCAAGGCCAGGCCGCGTCCGTCACGCCAGGTGCGCTCAGCAGCAGCCGTGGCCGCCGTGGCGGGTGCCGCTGTCGGCCGCCACCGGCGAACCGCTGGTCTCACCGCGCAGGCTGGCCGCGTAATGCTCGCTGATCACCTTGGACACGCACGCGGTGACCTTCTTGCCCATCGGGATATGCAGGAACTCGTTCGGGCCATGGGCGTTGGAATGCGGACCGAGCACGCCGGTGATCATGAACTGCGCGCCGGGGAACTTCTCGCCGAGCATGCCCATGAAAGGGATCGAGCCGCCTTCGCCCATGTACATCGCCGGCTTGCCGAAGAAGGTCTGGCTGGCAGCATCGATCGCCTGGGTCAGCCACGGCGCCATCGCCGGTGCGTTCCAGCCGCTGGAGGCCTTTTCAAGGTCGAGCTTCACTTCGGCGCCGTTCGGCGGATCGCGCAGCAGGGCCTCCTTGAGCAGCTCGCCGCAGGCCTTGCCATCAGCGGTCGGAGGCAGGCGCAGCGAAAGCTTCACCGCGGTGTGCGGGCGCAGCACGTTGCCGGCCGAGGCCAGCGGCGGCATGCCGTCCACGCCGGTGACCGATAGCGCCGGACGCCAGGTGCGGTTGAGCACCAGTTCGGTGAGGTCCTCGTTCATCGGCTTGAGGCCGTCGACCATCGGGAATTTCTCGAAGATGGCCGTATCTACCACGTCCGCGGCGCGCTTGGCCTGTTCCAAGCGCTCGGCCGGGATGTCCACGTTCATGCCGTCGATCAGGATGCGGCCGGTGTTCTCGTCCTCGATCCGCGACAGCAACTGGCGCAGCAGACGGAAGCTGGACGGAATCACGCCGGAGGCATCGCCGGAGTGCACGCCTTCGTTGAGCACCTTGACCGAGAAATTGCCGCCGGTCAGGCCACGCAGCGAGGTGGTGCACCACAGCTGGTCGTAGTTGGCGCAGCCCGAATCCAGGCACACAACCAGCGACGGCTTGCCGATGCGGTCGGCCAGGTGGTCCACGTAGGCCGGCAGGTCGTAGCTGCCCGATTCTTCGCAGGCTTCGATCAGCACCACGCAACGCGCGTGCGGCAGCCCCTGTTCCTGCAGCGCCAGCACGGCAGCCAGCGAGCCGAACATCGCATAGCCGTCATCGGCGCCACCGCGGCCGTACAGCTTGTCGCCGCGCAGCACTGGCACCCACGGGCCGAGGTCGTCGTCCCAGCCGGTCATTTCCGGCTGCTTGTCCAGATGGCCGTAGAGCAGGATGGTGTCGTCGCCGGTCTCGGCGCCGGAGGCGGGGATTTCCAGCAGCAGCAGCGGCGTGCGGCCTTCCAGGCGCACCACCTCCACGCTCAGGCCCGGCAGGTTCTGGGCCCGGGCCCAGGTTTCCATCAGGGTGACGGCCTGCTCCATGTACCCATTGGCCACCCAATCTGCGTCGAACATCGGCGATTTGTTGGGAATACGGATGTAATCGACCAATTGCGGGACGATTTCGCTGTCCCACTTCTCACTGACGAATTGGCCGAGTTTGGTGCTGTCCATCTGACACTCCGGAGGCATTGGCTAGTCGTCACATTCTACGCCGCTGGTCGGGGTAGGGATTTCCCTACATCACGTCAGGTATTTGGCTGGCTGTGTGAAGGCGTTGTGGACGATAGGCTGTGTGTATGTGGCGAGGGATGCTGGAGCCTCCGACGGGATAGCCGGCAGGCACCGGTTCCGAGCCACAAGGAGTAGCAAGGTGGGGCCTTGGTTTTCGTGGAAGGCGCTTGCGCTGGGACTGCTGTTGATGGGAGCCGCTCACGCGGCCGACCGCATCGACATCAATACGGCTGATGCGTCGACGCTGCAGCAGGGATTGACGAACGTGGGGCCACGCAAGGCCGACGCGATCGTCGCGTACCGGCGACAACACGGACCTTTCCTCCGGATCGAGGATCTGGCACGGGTGAAGGGGATAGGGACAGTAACGGTCGAACGGAATCGACAACGGATGACGGCGGGGGTCATGAAGAGCCCCGCAGCGGAACCGCCCAGGAGGGCGTTGCCGGCAGCCGTACCAAGGCGATGACCAACAGGACAGGTCGGGGACGGGCAGGGAGCTGGTCACTGGTCGCCGCGCAGGACGCGCGATGACACCGACACACGCAGGGAAGCGGTGCGCACGGATGCGGCGCGGAAGGAGTGGCGCGGATCCACCTGGACGGTGGCGTCCAGACCCGGGAAGGGCTGCGATGGCGGAACGATTTACGGCCGAGTGCAGGGAGCATGGCCGGACCCACACTGGGCAGGATGCACAGGGGGAAGGCTGGACGCCGACAAGGACGTGACGATTGCCCGGTCTGCGCAGGGATGCGTGGCCGGGCAATTTCTTTTGGGCGACGTGCACGCCCACGCCAACACCTGTTTCATGCAGCGCGTTGGTGTAGCGTCGTCGCATCACTGCATGGAATGAACCACATGGCGCCACGCCGCGCGTTGCTTACCCTGGCCCTGGCCACCTTGTTCGCCGCCGGTATGGGCTCGGCTGCTGCCGCGACCGCCACGCCGCCCGCCAGCACCGCCGCCGCGAAGGCCGTTGCCGCGCCGCGCGGTCCCACCGATCTCAAACCCGGCGAGTTCCTGTGGCATCCGGAAATCTCCCCGGCCGGTCCGATCGTGCTGGTGGTCAGTCTGGATGAGCAGCGCGCCTACGTGTATCGCAACGGCATCGCCATCGGCCTGAGCACGATCAGCTCGGGCAAGACCGGGCATGAAACGCCGACTGGCGTATTCACCATTCTGCAGAAGGACAAGGACCACAAGTCCAACCTCTACAACAGTGCGCCGATGCCCTACATGCAGCGGCTGACCTGGGACGGCATCGCCCTGCACGGCGGCAGCTTGCCCGGGCACCCGGCCTCGCATGGCTGCGTGCGCCTGCCGCAGGCGTTCGCGCAGAAGCTGTTCGGCGAAACCAAGCGCGGCGACACCGTGGTGGTGGCCGATGCCAAGAGCGCGCCGATGACGCTGGCCTATCCGGCGGTGCTGGCGCCGGTCAACAGCACCGGCAAGCCGCTGGTGGAAACCAACGCTGCGCCGGAGCATTACTGGAACGATGCGGCCGCCCCCAGCGGGCAGGTCGGCATCCTGGTGAGCCTGCACGACCAGCGCCTGTACGTGCTGCGCGACGGGGTACTGATCGGCGAATCGCGGCTGCAGGCCAAGGCGCTGCCGGCGTTCGAGGGCACCACCTTGTTCGTGATGCAGCAGGGCTACTCGGATGTGCCCAGCCCGCTGGACGCCCATCAGCGCCTGCACAAGTGGACCGCCTATCCGCTGCTCGGGCAGAGCGCGGGCAATGCCAGCCCGGACCTGCTGGCCACGCCCAGCCTGCCGATGGCGCTGCCACCGGAATTCGCCGAGCAGCTCTACAAGGCCCTGGTGCCGGGTACCACCCTGCTGGTCACCAGCCTGCCGGCGGTGCGCCCGGAGGCCGATGAACAGAATCTGCAGCCGGTGTTGGAATCCGACGCTGGCGGGTCCACCTTGTAGGCATGGGTCCTGCGGGTATGCCGTTGATGCGTGTGTCCACCTTTTCCTGGAATATCCTGTGCGGGCTGGCGCTGACTGCGTCGGCCGCCGCGGTAGAGGCTGCCCCGGCAGTGGCGGCCGGGACGTTGCCGCCGGCGCAGCTGGCCGACATGCTCGCCCGCGCCGCGCCCGGCGCGGACCGCAAGGTCCTGCAGCTTGCGGCCAGGGCGATGTCCTGTGCGCTGCGTCGGCCGGAGCTGGGCATCGATCCGACCCGGCTGAGCGTGATCGATTATTCGCGGCCCTCGACCCAGCAGCGCATGTGGGTGTTCGACTTGGCCCGGCAGAAGCTGCTGTTCGAAGAATGGGTGGCGCATGGCCGCAACAGTGGCGGCAACCAGACCGAGCACTTCTCCAACCGCGACGGCAGTTTCATGTCCAGCCTGGGCGCGTTCACCGCCAAGGAAACCTACATGGGCGGCAACGGCTACTCGCTGCGCCTGGAAGGCCTGGAGCCGGGCTTCAACGACCATGCGCGCGACCGCGCCATCGTCATCCACGGGGCGCCGTACGTGAATCCGACCATGGCGCGCCTGCAGGGCCGCCTCGGCCGCAGCCTGGGCTGCCCGGCAGTACGCCTCACGGTGGCCAAGCCGCTCATCGACAGTCTGCGCGGCGGTGCGATGGTGTTCGCCTACTACCCGGACAAGGAGTGGCTGGCGCGCTCTCAGCTGCTCGGTCCGGACTGCGGTGGCAGCGCCGGCTGAGCGTGCTGGGGCACAATGGCGGCATGTCGACCGATACCGTCCTGAGCGCGGCCACGCGCGTCATTCCCAGTTTCGAATACCGTCGCGAACGTTGGCGCAACGGCATGGGCTGGACCCGAGAAATCCTGCGCGTGCCGGACAACGATGGCTGGCAGGTGCGCTTGTCGATTGCCGAGATCGAACAGGACGCGGCGTTTTCCGCGTTCCCCGGCATCGAGCGCGAGCTGGTGCTGCTGCGTGGGGAAGGGCTGCGTCTGCGTTTCGCGGATGGCGTGGTGCATACACTGTCACCCCCGCACGACCGGCTGCGTTTTGCCGGCGAGGCGCAGGTCAGCGGCGAGCTGGTCGATGGCCTCACCCACGATTTCAACCTGATGTGGCGGCGCGACACGCTCGATGCAGCGCTACTGCACCGACCGCTGGTGGGCAGCATGTTCTTCTTCACCGAGCCCGCGGTGGCCTGGGCGATTCACCTGCTGGCCGGTCAGGCCACGTTCGAGGAGGAGGCCGGAATGCCACCGTTGGAGGCGGGTGACACCGCCTGGTTGGCCGCTGGCGCGCGCAAGCGATTTGCGTTGCGCGGTGGCGGCGAGTTGCTGGCGATCCGGCTGAGTCCGCGTTAGGGGCGCATCCCGATCGATCACCGATACCCGTGTGCCCGGTTCGGTGGCGACCTGACCGGTTGCGAAGGCGGCTTCGGTGGAGGTCATGCGTGTGTCGCGCCGATCACTGTCATCGGCGTTCGTTTGGGAACCGACCCTATCGGCTGCGGTGCACCGGGTGCGCTCAATACACGTCGCGGCGGTACCTGCCGGCCACGATCAACGCTTCCTTGCCTTCGCGTCCCAGTGCGCGTTCGATCACGTCGTCCACCGCCGGGGCCATGCCCTGCAGACTGCCGCAGACCAGGATCGTGGCGCCGTCGCGGACCCACTGCCACAGCGTGTCGATGTTGGCTTGCAGCCGGTCCTGCACGTAACGATGCTCGCCGCCATCGCGGCTGAACACCGTATCCAGGCGCTCGATCCAGCCGGCCTGCTGCCAGGCCTGAAGTTCATCGCCGAAGTAGAAGTCATGCGCGGCGGTACGTTCGCCGAACAGCAGCCAGTTGCGCCGCGCGCCGGCATCCCTGCGTGCACGCAGGTGCGCGCGCAGGCCGGCGATGCCGGTGCCGTTGCCGATCAGGATCAGCGGTGCGTCGGTAGCAGGCGCGTGGAAATTCGGATTGCTGCGGAAGCGCAGGTCGATGCGGCCGCCGAGGGCGGCGTGATCGCACAACCAGCCGCTGCCCAGGCCGGGCGTGCCATCGGGACGCAACTGGCGGCGCAGCAACAGCTGCACGTCACCTTCGACCGGCATGCTGGCGATGGAGTATTCGCGATGGGGCAGCGGTCGCAGCGCGGAAACCAGCGATGCGGCATCGGCGCACGGTGTTTCTTCAGCGGTCGGCAGGTGCGCACGGGCAAGATGCTCGCGCAACGCGACGCCGTCGATCACCTGCGAGCCGTCCAATGCGGCCTCGGCCAGCCATGCCTCGACAGCGGCCGGCGCGTGGCGTGGACCGATCTCCACCACATCGCCGGCCTGCCAGACCGGCAGCACACCGTCGGCCGGTACCAGCGATACCGCCCAGGTGCCCGCGCCAGGGCTCCCGGGATTCTGCAGCGCACGGCTGCGCAGCTGCCAGTGCTGATACTCGGCCGGAGTCCAGTCGGGCAGGTCGGTCGCCGTACCACCAAGTTGGCCTAGCAACTGCTGCCAGTGGCGCAGCGCGGCCGGATCGGCGTTGTCCACCTCGACGGTGTCGAACAGCGGGTGCGCACCCTGCCGGCGCAACCACGTATCCAACTGATGGCCGAACGCGCAGAAATGCCCATAACTGCGGTCACCAAGCGCCAGCACGCCGTACTGCAGGTGGGACAGCGCCAACGACTGCGACATCACGGTGCGCAGGAACGGCAGCGCATGATCGGGTGCATCGCCTTCACCGGTGGTGCTGGCCACGAACAACACCTGCGTCGCCTGCTGCAACGCGTTGCTGTCGATCTGGTGCAGACCCCGGATGCGTACCGGCAGGCCGGCCGCGCGCAGTGCCTCGGCACTGCGCGCGCACACCTGCTGGGCAAAGCCGGTCTGGCTGGCCCAGACCAGCAGGATCGGTGCCTGTCCTTCACTGCCTGCATCGTCGCGTGGGCGCCCACGCCACCAGATCAGCGCGCATAGCGCGGCATAGCCGAGCACGCTGCCGATTGCCCAGCGCCAGTGCGAGGCCAGCGGCGCGCCCTGCCACCCGTCTTTCTGCAGGTGCAGGCGCAACAGCAACCACGCCAACACCGCCAACGCGGCGAGCACCAGCAGGTTGCCGACCACGGCGCGCGACGGACGGCTCATGCGGCCGGCGCCTGCTGCGCATCGAACAGACGTTCGAACGCCGGGCTCATGTGTTCTTCAATGCCATTGGAGCCACGGCTGACGTAGCGCACGGCCAGGTCGTGCGCGCGCGCGAACGCCAGCCCCTGCTCGACGCCCATCACGGTGAGCGCGGTGGCCCAGCCGTCGGCATGCATCGCATCGCGTGCCACCACGGTGACGGCTGCGGCGGCACGGGTGACCGGTGCGCCGCTGCGTGGGTCCAGGGTATGACTGAACTGCGCGCCGTCCTGCTCGAAGTGGTGCCACCGGTCGCCGGAGGTGGCCACGGCCAGGTCATCCAACCCAAGCACGCGCGGCGGCAGGTCGGTGCTGGCCTCTTCTTCCGGGCCGGCTTCCACCAGCACGCGCCACGGTTGGCCATCGGGCTTGCGACCGTAGCCGTAGAGCTCGCCGCCAACGTCGACCAGCGCCGCGCGTACGCCCTGTTCGCGCAGCCAGTGGCCCACCTGGTCCACGCCGAAGCCCTTGGCGATCGCCGACAGGTCCAGCGCGACGCCGCCGGGTTGCTGCAGCGCGCGGTCCCGCCAGAGCAGGCGTTGCCAGCCACAACGCGCGCGGGTGGCCGCGAGCACCGCCGGATCGGGGATGCGCTGGGCGTGGGCGTGCGCGCCAAAACCCCACAGCGCCACCAGCGGGCCGACGGTGGGATCGAAGGCACCGCCGCTGCGCGCGGCGATGTCCAGCGCGGCGTCGAGTACCTGCGCGAACAAGGGCGGCAGCGGATGTACGCTGCCGCTGTCGGCGCGGTTGAAGCGTGAGATATCGCTGCCGGCTTCCCAGGTGCTCATCTGCGCGACGATGGCGTCGAGCTGGGCCTGGATGCCGGTGTGCAGCGAATGCAGATCGCGCGTACGCGCCACCACCAGCTTTACCTGCCAGGTGGTGCCCATGGTGTGGCCACCGAGGCTGGCAATGTCGAAATCCGTGTTGTTCATGAGGTGGGCATGGCGGGCACGGTCGGCCCGATTGCCGATAAGGGTCTGGTGAAAGGCCCCCTCCATGCTGAAGGGGGCGTGGCAACCGCGCAGGCTGGACGTGACCTGCGCGGCGGTGAACGCCTTGGGCGATTACTGCGGCAGCACTTCCAGCGTGGCAACGTAGTTCAGGCGACGGGTCTTGGCCTGCTTCAGCGAGGTCTTCTTGTCTTCGCTGCTGGTTTCCAGCCAGTACATGCCGGCTTCGGGCCAGGTGACGGTGAACTCGCCCTTCTTGTCGGTGCTCACCTTGATCTCATTCTGGGCGTTGCGGTAACGCGTGCCGCCGCGGGTGATCTCGAACGCCAGGCCGGCGCGCGGCTTGCCATCGACCAGCACGCGGAAGCTTGCCGCTTCGCCGGCGGCCAGGTCGTTGGGGTGACCCAGAGCGACCAGCTCGATGCCCTGCTTGGTGGGGGCCAGCGCGGTGGCGTTCGGGGTGCCGTTGGTGACGAAGGTCTCGATGCGGTTGACCGACTGCGACACCTGCAGCTTCTTGGCTTTCTTCGGCACTTCGGTGGCGAAGGTGGCCGGGGTGCCGCGCCAGCGCTTGGGCTTGCCGGCTTCTTCCCAGCTGGCCGAGAGGCCGCTGCTGACCGAGGCCAGGCGGTAGGTGCCCTGCTGGGTCAGTTCCACGTCGAAGACGCTGCGGTACTTGCCGGTGGACGCGTTCTGCGGCTGCACGGTGCTGCCGTCCGGCGCGGTGATGACCAGGCTGTCCAGCCGCAGCGGCACGTGGTTGAAGTAGAACAGGTCGTTGGACACGGCCGCATCGACGGTGATCCACGGGTTCTCACCGGCAATCACGGTCTGCGAGGGCTGCAGCCAGGCTTTGTGGGCCAGGGCGGAGAACGGAAGTGCGGCGGCCAGGGCGGCGGCTAGGACGAGCGAGCGCTTCATCAAAAACTCCATGTAGTGGACAGCTTCGGTGAACTGGGGATCGGCCCGGAGGCCGACGCTACGCCGCTGCGCGACGTCCCGAGGGGAACCCGCCGGTGAGGGCGGGCGACAAGTCAGGGCTTGGCCGTGAGGGTGACCAGACCGAGTTCGGTGGCGCCTTGGGCTTTGCCGTTCTGGACGGTGGTGGCCGGCCAGGTAAAGGGGATCTTGAGCAGTTCGCGGCCGCCGACTTCGCGCACCGCTTCGACCACCAGAGTGTAATTGCCCGGGGCGAGGGCTTTCAGTGCCGGCTGCTTGTCGTCGAACGACAGCGCCTGCTTGCCGGCCGGGCGGGTGGGGCCGGTGACGCCGTCCACGGGCACGTCCAGGGTACGGCCGCTCTTGCGCCACCACTGGCGCAGGTCGGGTAGCCACTTGGTGCCGTGGCCTTCGCTGTTGCCGGTCTGCTGGTACCAGACCGAGAGATTGGCGGCCACTTTCTGGTCGGCCCCTTCCAGCCACACGGCGACATACGGGCGATGGTATTCGGCGACGTTGAGCTTGGGCACTTCGACGTTGATGTCGAGGGTGGCGGCGTAGGCCGGGGTGGCGGCCAGCAGGCCGCTCAGGGCGATGGTCAGGGTGACGCGCATGGTGCGGCTCCGTGGGGGACGATCAAGGTAGGAGGGTCAGTGGATCAGGATCAGGGCGATCAGCAGCGGGATCATCAGGCCCAGGCCGACCAGCGGCCAGGTCATGCGGCGCTGGCGGGCATGCAGGTGCAGCAGGAACAGGCCGGTGATGCAGAACACCAGACAGGCCACGGCGAACACGTCCAGGAACCAGCCCCAGGCCGGTCCGGCGTTGCGGCCTTTGTGCAGGTCGTTGAAATAGGAGATCCAGCCGCGCGAGGTGGCTTCGTATTCGACCGCGCCGCTGTCGCGATCAATGCTGAGCCAGGCGTCGCCGCCGGGGCTGGGCATGGACAGGTAGATTTCGCCCTCGGACCATTCGGCGCGGCGGCCGCCGACGGAAATGGCCAGCTGCGCATCGAGCCAGCGCGCGGCGGGGCGCGGAATCGGGGCGTTGCCGTCGGTGCGGTCGCCAAGTTGTGCGAGCAGGTCGGCGGGCAATTCGAGCTGGCGATTGACCACCTTCGGGGTGGCTTCGATGCTGGACGCGTGATTGAGGGTGATGCCGGTGGCGGCAAACAGGAGCATGCCGATCAGGCACACGGCCGAGCTGATCCAGTGCCACTGGTGCAGGGTGCGCAGCCAGAAGCCACGACGTTGTTGCTGCTGCACGCTGGAGGAGGGAGTGGCCACGGTCACGCTGCTGGGAACTGAATGGCGAATTACACCATTGATGAGAATGGTTCGCAATTTCTGGGTTCGCGGGGCTCCTGTGCTTGGAGGCGAGCGTCGCAAGCGCGGGACGTCCAGATCCGTAGCTGGCCGACGGATGTGGGTAAAAGCGGGTGCCTCGCAGTTTGTTTACTGAGGGCTGCCGAGCATGGCTCGGCACTACCGGTACACGGCCCCTGGTAGTAGAGCCGAGCCATGCTCGGCTGCTCCTGCTCCTGCTCCTGCTCTTGCTCCTGCTCCCGCTCCCGCCCTTGCCCTTGCTCCGGATCCCACTTCCGCCCCCACCGCACCGCCCCCGCAGTGCGCAGGCCGTCCGCCGTTGCCGTCGCCCTCAGAACTTCGCGTTCACCGAGATCCAGTAACTCCGGCGCTGGTCCTTGGTGGCGTAATCGTCCACGCAGTTGTACTCGCTGTCGCTGATCAGCACGCACGACTGCGACACGAAGTCCTTGTCGAACAGGTTGTTCACCCGCGCGTTGAGCGTCAGCCAGGGATTGATGTTCCAGCTGCCGCCCAGGTGGAAGATCGTGTAGTCCTCGTAGTAGCGCACCTGCGACGTGCTTACCCCGCCCACGTTGCTCAGCAGCGTGTCGCGGTAACGGTCGTAACGCCCCTCGCCGATCAACGACAGGCTGACCGCATCGCTGAGCTGCCAGTTCAGGCTGGCATTGGCCATGTGCCTGGCCGGCGTCGTGGTGCCGCCCACCGGCTTGCCCTTGTCCACGCCGCTGGTCTGCTCGGAGCGCGTGTAGGTGTAGTTGCCACGCAGCTGCAGGTTGTCCAGCAGGTCCACATAAGCGGCCGTTTCAATGCCCTTGGTCTCGGCCTTGTCCACGTTCACGCTCTGCGCGAACGTGCTGTAGCCCAACGCTGCCCAGCCCGGACCGACGTCAACGCAGTAGCCACTGCCGGCCGGTGCCACTTCGCAGTTCGGGAAGGTGCCGCCGCTGGCGATCTTGTCGTCGAACTTGTTGAGGAAGCCGGTCACGTTGAAGCCCCACTGCGCGCCCTCGTAGTACGTCGCGATCTCATAGTTGGTGCTGGTTTCCGGCTTCAGGTTCGGCGAACCCACCAACGGCAGCACGCCCTGGCCGCCGAAGCCGGTCACCCCCGGGAACAGCTGGTCGGGGCGCGGGGTCTTGTAGCCAGTGCTCACGCCGCCCTTGATCGTCCATGCATCGCTGGCGTTCCACACCAGGTATCCGCGCGGACTGACGTGGCTGCCGAAGATGTTGTGGTCGTCATAACGCACGCCCACCGTGGCGGTCAGCGTGTCGGTCAGCGACCAGTTGTCCTCGGCGAACACCGACCACATCCGATGCTGCTGCTTCACGTTGGCGCGGTAGCCGGCGCCGTCCATGCCGAACACGCCGTCGACCATGTCGGTGTCGTTGTATTGGCCGCCCACGGTCAGCTTGTGCGCGCCGAAGGTCATGTCCAGCATCGTGTCCAGCACGTAGCCTTCCAGCTCCATCGTGCGCAGCGGGCGCGGCAGGAATGCCTGCAGGCGTGCCTGCTCGCTGGCATTGAGCGCACTCAGCGCGTTGCCGCGGCCGGCCGCGCAGTTGGCGGCGGCGCCGGTACGGCGGCAGACGTCGTTCCACAGCGTCTGCAGGTCATCGCGTTCGTCCAGCGTCAATGGCAGCGAACGGCCGAGGTTGTTGCTGATGGTGTGGGTCAGCGTGGTCTGCCAGGTGCCGAATGTGTAGCGGCCCTGATGGCTCAGCGCCAGCTGGTCGCGCTCGTAGCGCTGGTAGGCGGTATAACCCACGCGCGGCTGAACTACGCGGCGGGTGAGGGTGCCGGTGCCGTTCGGATGGGGGACCGTGGCGTTGCCGACGCGCCACAGGCTGGCCAGGCTGTCCAGGGTGCCGGTCTGGCCCTCGCTGTTGTCGTATTTCTGCCGCGACACGTCGTAGTCCAGGGTCAGGTCGTGGTCGTCGTTGATCGTCCAGTTCACGCGCACGCCGGTGTTCCAGTTGGTATTGGCCACCGCCTTGCCGCCGCCACCGAAGCCGATGCTGCGCTCCCACAGCGTGCCGTCCGGCAGCGGCAGGTCGTCCCATTCCGGGTTGGAGGCTTTGGCGTCGTAGTAGCTGCCCCGCACCGCCAGGCCCAGGCGATCTTTGACGAGCGGCCCGGTCAGGTACACATCGGTGGTGCGCGCATCGCCGAACTGGTCGTCCTGCTGCACGGTGGCGCCCTGGGTGAGCGAGCCGTGCCAACTGTCCTGGTTGCGCCGGGTGATGATGTTGATCACCCCGCCCATCGCGTCCGATCCGTACAGGGTGGACATCGGGCCACGCACCACTTCGATGCGCTCGATCGCATCCAGCGGCGGCAGGTAAGAGAACTGGCCGCCGCCGAAGTTGTTCGGATAGAGCTGGCCGACGTTGCTCTGGCGGCGACCGTCGATCAGCACCAGGGTGTACTCCGACGGCATGCCGCGCATGGAGAGGGTGGCGCGGCCGTTCTTGTCGGTGGTTTCCATGCCCACATCGATGCCTTCCACGTCGCGCAGCGCGTCGACCAGGCTGGTGTAGGGCCGCTTGCTCAGCTCTTGGCGACTGACCACGCTGATGCTGGCCGGGGCGTCGGTGATTTTCTGTTCGAAGCCGGCGGCGGTGACCACGACCTTGTCCAGCGTGGTCGGTGCGGCGGCGTCGCCGTTGGCGAAGGCGGGCGCGCTGATCGCGCCGAGCAGGGCCAGGCTCAGGGCGTGGCGGGACAGGGACATGCGACGACGATCGCGTTGGGCCATGGGGGTAACCTCGAAAAGGAAAGACGGACGCGGGACGCCACGACCGGCGGTCGCAGCGCTGCAGGAATCAGGGAAGTGCCCGGGAACAGGCAGGTGTCGCCATCGACGGGGGGCGCGTCACTACCGCGACGCGCGTGTCGGAATCAGCCCTGCGGTGGGGCTTGTCCGCGTTGAACGCGCAGGCCGGGCGCAGCCGGCAGCGGAATGGCAGGCGCCGAATCCACCGACGGGGCCACCTGCGGCGGCAGGTCGACCCAGGTCGCCAGCAACCGGTCCAGCGCGTCGGGCAAGGCCGGCGGCAACGGTGGCGGGGTGTTGGCCGGACGCACGCTGGTGAGCCGACGCGGTTTGGCCGCTACTTCTTCCTGCGGCGTGGTTTCACCGCCACCGCGACGTTCTTCGGCCGGCAGTTGCAGTACCAGCGCGGCACTGCCCGGCAACGCCCGGTCCAGCACCGGCAGGGCGGTGAACAGCATCGCCAGCAGGCCCAGCCACGCCAGCACGCTCGCCAACGCCGGACGCTGCCCGCGCACGGCGGGGGCGAAGTTGCGAAGGCGGTGCGGGTGGCGCAAGACGGAATCCCTGCTCAAGCGTGTTGGGTGGGGAACATGACGCTCCCGATCACGAGCGGACCTCGATGACGCGGCGGAGTGTAGTGAGATCCGTTCGCGGACGCAAATAGGAATGATTTGCGAATAGGGGATTTTGGATCTACCGCGTCGAAGGCGGATCGACCAGTGCCCGCAATGCGGCATGCGGCGAGGCCGCGAGGGCCGTGCGGAGGTGGGCAAGGAATGATGGGCTGCCATGGGCCAGTGCGCGTTCCAGCCACGCCGCAGCCGCATCGATCTCACCCGCCGCCAGCAGCACCGAGGCATGGCTGGCTTGGCCGCGGAAGTCGCTCGCCTCAGCCGAGCGCAGGTACCACGCCGGAGCGGCGGCCGGATCGGCGGCCACGCCAACGCCGTCTTCCAGGCAGCGGCCGACCAGGTTCATCGATTTGGCATGGCCCAGGCGCGCGGCCTGCAGGTACAGCGCAAACGCGGCAGGTTCATCGCGGGTGACGCCGCGGCCGGTGCCCAGCAGGTTGGCCAGGTTGTACATGCCCCAGTCCAGGCCGCTGTCGGCGGCCTTGCGGTACCAGACCGCCGCCAGTTCCAGGTTCTGCACGGTGCCGCTGCCCAGCTCATGGCAGCGCCCGAGCATGTTCATGGCGATGCCCAGCCCGCCGTTGGCGGCGCGCTCGAACCAGAGCACGGCGGCGGCCGGATCCTGCGGGATGCCGCGGCCTTCCATGCAGGCCTGGCCGAGCAGGAACTGCGCCTGCACGTCGCCGCGTTGGGCGATCGGGATCAGCGTGGCAAGTGCGGCGGTGGGGTCGTGCTGCAGCTGCGCGGCCAGCGCGGTGGCATCCAGTGCGGGCGGGGTCGGCTCAGACATCAGCCCACTGCCGCAGCAGGTTGTGATACACGCCGGTAAGGTTCACCAGCGCGGGATGGTCGGGGTGGTCGTGGGTGAGGCGCCGGATTGCGTTGTCCATGTCCCACATCAGGCGGCGCTGCCCGTCGTCGCGCAGCATGCTCTGGATCCAGAAGAACGAGGCCAGTCGCGTCCCGGCGGTGACCGGCGTGACCTGGTGCAGGCTGGTGCCGGGGTACAGCA
The DNA here is from genome assembly GCF_024519465.1 of Stenotrophomonas sp. Ste86. GTDB lineage: Bacteria > Pseudomonadota > Gammaproteobacteria > Xanthomonadales > Xanthomonadaceae > Stenotrophomonas. The sequence continues at coordinate 104,893 of NZ_JALJRW010000013.1, forward strand.
CCATGTGCCCGGCGGGCAGCTTCACCCGCTGGGTGCCGAAGGTGTCCTCGATGACCAGTTCGCCGCCTTCGTACTCGTCCGGATCGCTCAGGAACAAGGTCGCCGACACATCGGTGCGCACCGGTTGCGGTTGCCCGGCCACGCTGTAGTCGTAGCGCACCGCGTTGTCGATGTGGAAGCCGAAGGTCTGGCCGGGCTGGTAGCAGTTGAACAGCGGCGGAAAGATCCGTCGCGGCAGGGCGGCCGAAAAGAAGCTGCTGTTGCGCCCGAGCGCATCCAGGATGGTCGAACCCACCGCACGCGCGGCCGGGTCGGACTCGGGCAGCTGCAGGTTGTGCTTGGCCTGCGCGGACTGGTAGCCCGCGGTCAGCCGTCCGTCGGTCCAGCCGGCGGTGGCCAGCTGCTTGCGGGCCAGGGTGACCTGCTCGGCGCTGAGGACGTCGGGGATGTGCAGCAGCATGATCGGCTCCAGCCCCTCCCGCACCGGAGCGCGGGAGGGAGCGTATCGCTTAGAACGTGAAGTTGAAGGCCAGCGTGGCCGAACGACCCGGCGCGATGGCAGCGTAGTGCGAAGCGTACGCCTTGGTGAAATAGGTTTTGTTGGTCAGGTTCTGCACGTTCAACTGCAGGCTGTAGCGCTCGCTGAAGGCGTAGCCCACCATTGCATCCCAGCGGGTGTAGGACGGCACCCACTTGGTGTTGTTGACGTTGCCGTAGACCTTGTCCACGTAGTTCGCGCCGGCGCCGAGGCTGAGGCCTTCGACGAACGACGGCGCCCAGGTGGTCCACAGGCTGGCGCTGTGTTTGGCGGTGTTGGGGAACTGGTTGCCGTTGAACGGCGAGGGCACGTACACCCCGTTGACCAGGGCAAAGCCGTTGTCCTCGACTACCGCGTCCAGGTAGGTATAGCCACCAAACACCTGCCAGCCCTGCACGATCGTGCCGCTGAAGCCGATCTCGGCGCCCTTGACCTTCTTGCTGCCCGCGTTCTGGGTGGTGCCCGCATCGCTGGTGACGCGCGCGTTGGTCATCTCGGTTTCGAAGATCGCACCGGTCAGCGACAGGCGCGCATCGAACAGGTCCCACTTGGTGCCCAGTTCGATGTTGCGGCTGCGCTGCGGCTTGAGATCCTGGATGGTGGCGCTGATGCCATCGGCGCCATCACCGCCGTCGGTGCCCACCGGGGTGGAGGAGGTGCCCCAGGACAGGTAGATGCTGCCGTTTTCCACCGGCTTGAAGACCAGCCCGGCCTGGCCGTTCCAGAACGAGGTGTCGTTGCGCAGGTGCTGCAGGTTGGCCGCGGCGGTCGGGTTGAACTGGTGGGTGCTGTAGTCGTCGAAGCGCGCACCCAGGTTGAGCATCCACTGCTCGCTGAAGCTGATGGTGTCGAACACGTACGCCGACTTCGTGCGCGTGGTCTGGCGCACGTCATTGGCGGGGTTGCTGCGGGTCACGGTGTGCAGCGACGCCCACGGATCGTTCGGGTTCGGATTGGTGAGGTCGGTGCAGTTGTAGCCGGTGGCCGCGCCGGTGGTCGGGCAGTTCTGGTTGCCGGTGATCGGGTTGTTGGTGCCGGCGGTGGTCTGTCCGTTCGGGCGACGCACCTCGCCGATCAGGTAGTTGCCGCGCACGGTCTTTTCGCTGCTGTATTCCACGCCGGCGTTGAAGCTGTGGCGCAGCGGGCCGGTCTCGATGTCGCCGGTCACGCTGGTCTGGTTGATGAAGCTGTCGGTCTGGGTCGCGCGCGAGTTGGTGCGGCGCCAGACCGTGCCGTACAGGTTCGGGTTGCCCTTGCTGTCGTCGGGCTGGGTCCACAGGTAATCGTTGCGGGTATCACCGTAGCGGGTGATGTTGCGCAGCACGATGCCACCGAAATCATGCGACAGGTTCACGGTGGTGATGTCGGCGCGGGTTTTCTGGAAGTCACGGTCGACCAGGCCGTAGAACGCGTCGCGGTTGGTCACGATCGGGCTGCCGTTGCCGTTGAGCGCCAGGTTGGCGCCGCTGGTGAACGGGTTGCTGTACGGGAAGCCGCCGGCGTCGGGCAGGTCGTCGGTTTCCATGTGGTAGTGGCTGATCACCGCCTGGGTCGGACCGTTGAGCCCGAACGCCAGCGACGGCGCGATGCCCCAGCGGCTGCTGTTGACTTCATCACGGCCGGCCACGTCGGCCTCGTGCTTCATGAGGTTCACGCGCGCGGCGATGCCGTCGCCGATGACCTGATTGGCGTCCAGCGTGCCGCGGTAGTAGTTGTCGGTACCGGCGGCCAGCGAGCCCTGCACGAAGTTGTCCAGCTTCGGGGTCTTGCTGACCAGGCTGATGGTGCCGCCGGCCGAACCGCGACCGGAGTAGGCCGAGCTGGGGCCCTTGACCACGTCGATCTGCTCGATCGCGAACACCTCGCGGGTCTGGCTGCCGGCATCGCGCAGGCCGTCCACGTAGATGTCCGAGGCCGAATCGAAGCCGCGGATGAAGGGACGGTCGCCGGTCGGGTTGCCGCCTTCGCCGGCACCGAAGGTAATGCCCGGCACGGTGCGCAGCGCGTCCAGCAGCGTGGTGGCCGCGGTCTGCTCGATCACCTGCTGGGAGATCACGCTGACCGACTTGGGCGTATCCAGCAGCGGCGCGGTGAACTTGGACGACTGCGCGCGCACGCGCTCGCCGTGCACGTCCACGCCGTCCAGTTCGGTCGCGCGCTGCGGCTCGGCGGCAGCGTCGGTTTCGGCATGGGTGATGGCGGGGGCGGCAATGGCCAGCAGCAGGGCGGACGACAACGGGGTCGGGCGAACGGTCATGGGAGGTCCTGGACGTACGGGCAAGGGCGGACCGGCAGGGCGGTCACGGCGGCGAGCGGGTGGGAAGGTCGGGAAAGCGAACAAACGAACAGGCGGGGCCGCTGGCTGCGCAGGCGCAGACAGGGCGGGGCCGTCACGCGGGGCGTGCGGCCGGGATCAGGCGGTGGGAGGGGCGTGGCCGGGGTTGAGGCGCAGCGAAGGCTCCATCCGCTGCCAGCGCAGTGCATCGGCAGGCCATGGCGGAATCGCCGCTACCCACGCGTTGCGGCGCAACGGGAACAGTGCGGCAGCGCTCCCGGGCTCGGCATCGGCACTCGCGTCGCTTTTGGCGCTGTTTTCGCTGGCCGGCGCATCAGGGCAGGGCAGCGAAGGCGCTTTCTGGCCGGTGTCGGTGGCCATGGCGCCGGATTCAACCTGCTGTGCAAGCGGTCCAGGACCGTCCTGCAGGCCGCGGGTGGCGCCCGTATTCAGCCAACCGGCGGCCAGCAGAACCACGCAGAACGTGGCCCACAGGACGACAACACCGATGGCGGAACGGGTGAGAGACACGGGCGACCAAGCAGGCGCGGCCAGGCGGCCGCGGTGCACATGGTAATGCTAGCAATTCGCATTTTCAAAACGCCGGGCGTTCAGTCGCGGTCGTCGCGGGTCCAGACCCCGTCGTGTTCGCGCTTGACCGGGAACTTGGCCACCGGGGAGTAGGCCGGGGCGCACAGGGCGCGGCCGTCGCGGATGTCGAAGCGTGCCCCGTGCAGAACGCACTCGATGCTGGCCTCGGCGGTGTCGAACGTGCCCGAGGACAGCTCGAACTCATCGTGGGTGCACTGGTCTTCCAGCGCGTAGAGCTCGCCGTCCAGGTTGAACACCACGATCGGGGTGCCGGTGACCTCGTCGAAGGTGCTCTTCATTTCCCCGGCCAGCAGCTCGGCGCTGGCGCAGACGAAGGTCCAGGTCTCGCTCACGCCTGGGCCGCCAGCGGCTTTTCCAGGATCTCGAAGCGCAGGTCGTCGCGCTTGGGCGTGCCGAAGCGCGCGTCGCCGTACGGGAACGGCTTCTTGATCCCGGTGCGCACGTAGCCGCGGCGCTCATAGAAGGCGATCAGTTCCTCGCGCACGTCGATCACCGTCATCTGCATCACCGGCACGCCCCATTCGCGCGCGGCGTGGGCCTCGGCCGCATCGATCATCACCTTGCCGATGCCGCCGCCCTGCTGGGCCGGATCGACCGAGAACATGCCGAAGTACCCCTTGCCGTGGTCGTCGGCCACATGGGCGCAGGCCAGCAGCTGGCCATCGCGCTCGGCCAACAGGATGGTCGAACGCGGACGCGCCAGATCGGCCTGCAGGCTTTCGGCATCGATGCGCGCCCCATCCAGCAGGTCGGCTTCGGTGGTCCAGCCGGCACGGCTGGCGTCGCCGCGATAGGCCGAGGTGACCAGGGCAATCAGGGCGGGGATGTCGGCAGCGGTGGCCGATCGGAAGGTCAGGGTGCTCATGGGCACATTCTAGGCGGGGTGGGCGGTGGCGGGGAGGGGGCAGGGAGTGGGCAGGGAGTGGGCAGGGAGGCAGGGGGAGCCGACGGGCTGTTGGCTGGCCGCTATCGGGGGACCGGTGATCGGCAATCGCGGAGCGGCGAATCGGCGGAACGGCGAATCGCCGGCTCATCGGAGAGGCGTATCGTCGGATGGGCGGATGGGCGGATGGGCGGATGGGCGGATGGACGGATGGTCGAATCGTCGGATTGGTAGTGCCGAGCCATGCTCGGCAGCTCGCAGCATCTCAACACCCGTATCCCATCACCAGGCACAACTATCGCGCGATAAAAAAGCAACGTCAGAAAATACCTACCTTCTGAGATGCATTTATCAAAATCAACAGCGCCGCCTGTAAGAATCATTGAAATGCGCCCGCCATTCTGATTAACCGCTTGACCCATCGCGTACCGTGATTCATAAATGCGCAGCGTAGGGCCACCAGTATCCGCGCTGTCGTTTACTGGAATGTGTTCGCTTCAACCAAGTCCCAAGGTGCCCGCGCACCGCTCAGGTTTCCATCCAGGAAGGAAGGAGTACAAGGATGTTGAATTCAAACATGGCCGGTCGCCGCCACGCGTCATGGCTGCTGATTGTCTGCGCCGCACTCCCGCTAGGTGTGCACGCGCAGGAGGTCGAGAAAAAGTGGACCAGCATGGCGTCCTTCGGTCAGACGCGCGCTACCGAAAAGGCGGTCCAGGCCGATATTGAGAAAGCATTCGAATCCTACCAGGCTGCGGGGCCGTTCAGCTGGTACGTCAAGAGCCAGGCAGTCGCGAAAAACAAGACGATTTACGCCTATCGCGTGAAGCCTGCTCCGGTGACCCGCACGGAGTGGAAGTACAAGTTCAACCAGCAGGAATACCTGACCGAAGATGCGATGATCAATGCGATCAAATCATCGGTGTCCAACGCTCCTCAATGTCCTGCGGCGAAGGTCACACCCGGCCCTTGGACGGGCATACCCGGCGGTGGGGCGGGCGCGGGCGCCGACGGCAGCAACACTGGTGAGGACGCCAGTTATCGGGTCGAGTTCAACGTCTATGACAATGCAGCAGCAACCTGCACCCCGCTCGAGACCAGTGCGTACGTGCAGAGAACCAGGACGGTCAAGTGCCCGAACACGACCGTGATGAAATGGAGCGTGGCGGAAAACGCCTGCACGATGGCTCCGGCAATGGAGCAGTCCGGTGCGCAGTTGATGAGCTACTCATCAGGCCGGGTCACCCAGCAATGCCCCGTCGGCAATCCGTGCGAGCCGACCACTGGTGACAAATCGCAGCCCGAGCCGGATCTCGATCTGGGCTGGATCCGGTTCGCGCGTCATTACCACTCCATGACCACCACTGCAGGCGGTGCGTTCGGGCATGGGTGGACGCACTCGCACAACCTACGGCTGGCGATCGGAACGGATCCGACGGTTTATCCGCCGCCCGCCGAACCGTTTGTTGGTCTGATCGAGGCGGACGGCGGCCAGATAGCGTTCCAGAAAATCGGGGCGGACTACGAGGCCGATGACGGTAGCGGCGATCGTTTGGTGAAGCAGGGCCAGGCGTGGCGGTTGTTCCGCGCGACCGAGGCACTCGACTTCGGGGACAACGGTCTGCTGCAAGCACGCACCTTTGAAGACGGAACCACGTTGAGCTACGTGTATGACGGCCGTGGCAGGCTGCTCTCGGTCACCCACTCCAGTGGCCGCAGCCTGCTGTTCCATTACGAGTCCGCGGCCGGCGATGACCTGATCAGCGCGCTGTCCGCGGCCGGCCAGCTCCTCGCCAGCTACAGCTACACAACTAACGGGCAGGTCGCCTCGGTGACCTATGCCGGCGGCGGCACCCGCAGCTACCACTACGAAGACACCCGGTTCCCGAACTACCTGACCGGTGTCACCGCTGAAGACGCGCGTCGCTACAGCTGGTACGGCTATGACGCCAAGGGCCGGGTCACCTGCAGCCGCCATTCCGGCGACTGTGCCCAGAGCGATGTCGGCATCGATGGCGTACGCCTGGAATACACCACCGCCGGCACCACCATCGTCACCGACGCACTGGGCAAGGTGTCGACATTCGCGCTGACGCCCTCCGGCAGCAGCGGCCTCCCGCGCAAGGTCAGTGGCGTTGCTGATCCTCGAGGCGCCGAAAGCCGCGCGTACTACACCGAGGCGCAGGACTTCCGCCGCCGTCTGAACACCGTGACCGACCGTCGCGGCACGCAGACCAAGTACGCCTACGCGGCAGCCAATGATCCGGTCAGCGGGCAGCCGGTCAACATCCAGACCACCACCGAAGCGCTTGGCCTGCCCGAGCAGCGCATCAGCGAGACCCACACCGACACGGCCAGCAATCGGGCGGTCCTCAGTCGCGTGGGCAACCGCGAAACCCGCATCACCCGCAATGCACGCCTGCAGCCAACGAGCATGGCCGTGCGTGATATGGCGAGCAACGACGTGCGCGTCACCACACTGACGTACTGCGAAGCAGCTGACGTGGCCGCCGGCGGAAGTTGTCCCGTGCTCGGTCTGCTCAAGGCCGTGGATGGTCCGCGCACGGACATCGCGGATACCGTCACGTACGCGTACTACGCCTCTGACGACGCAGGTTGCAGCGATCCCGCCGCGGGCAGTTGCCAGTTCCGCAAAGGCGACCTGCACACCTTGACCAACGCGCTCGGCCACAGTGCAGAGACCCTGTCCTACGATGCGGTCGGCCGCCCGCTGTCGATCAAGGATGCCAACGGCGTTGTCACCGACTACACCTACCATCCGCGCGGGTGGCCAGCCTCGGTCACCGTGCGCGGCGCCGACGCCGCCAGTGACCACCGCACGCAGCTGTCCTACTGGCCGACCGGCCAGGTCCAGGAGATCACCGAGCCCGACGGTTCCACGGTCACGTATGTGTACGACGCCGCCCAGCGCCTGACCGATATTGCCGACAACGCAGGCAACACCGTCCACTACACGCTGGACAACGCCGGCAACCGCCTGAAGGAAGACACCGTCGATACCGGCGGCGCCCTGCGCCGGACGCTGGCCCGCGTCTACAACACGCTGGGCCAGCTGACCACGCTCAAGGATGCAGGCAGCTACGCCACCGGCTTCGCCTACGACGCCAACGACAATCTGCAGGCCATCACCGATGCGCTGCAGCGGGTAATTACGCAGCAACACGATCCGTTGAACCGTCTGGCCGGCACCCTGCAGGACGTGGACGGCGTCGCCGCCGAGATTCGCTCCACCTACAACGCCCTTGATCAGGTTACCCAGGTCACCGACCCCAAGGGCCTGCACACGAGCTACGCCTACAACGGCTTCGGCGACCTGACTACGCAGACCAGCCCGGACAGTGGCAGTACCGCTTTCACCGTCGACGCCGCCGGCAACCGCACGACCCGCACCGACGCGCGCGGCGTCACGGCGACCTTCCATTACGACCCGCTCAACCGCCTGACCGGCATCGCCTATCCCGATCCGAACCTGGATATCGGCTACAGCTACGACACCGCACCGGCCGCGTGCGCGGCGGATGAGCGTTTCGCCAAGGGGCGCCTGGGGACGGTCCTGCATGCGGGCGGCAGCACCGTGTACTGCCACGACCGCTTCGGCCAGGTTACCCGCAAGGTGCAGACCGTCAACGGTGTGACCACCTCCCTGCGCTACGCCTATACCAAGGCGGGCCGGCTGGCGGCGCTGACGTACCCCGACGGCAGCATCGCCGACTACGTCCGCGATCCCCAGGGGCGTGTCAGCCAAATCGGCCTGACCCGCCACGGCCAAGCTCGCCAGCTCGTTGTGAGTCAGGTTACGCACGCTGCGTTCGGCCCCGCCACGGGTTGGACCTACGGCAACGGCCGCCAGCTGGAGCGGCCGCTCGACCTCGACTACCGTCCGCAGGCCGTGCATGACCCGGCAGTGGGCGGTCTCTCGCTGAGCTACGGCTACGACCCGGTCGGTGCGATCACCGAACTGAAGAACGGCACAGGCACCAGCGTCCTGGCCAAGTACGGCTACGACACACTGGGTCGACTGACCCAGACCAAGGACGGCGCCACCGACGTGGCGATCGAGACGT
>NZ_JALJRW010000014.1 GCF_024519465.1 Stenotrophomonas sp. Ste86
TCGCGTACGCCATCCATGGCGTACGACGGTCCCGCGAACCCACACACCCCCGCCCCAGACAGTGGGCCGGTGGCCATGGGCATAACCCAACCAGAACCAAACCCACCACCAAAACCACCACCAAAACCACCACCAAAACCACCACCAACCCGATCACTGACGCTGTAGCGGTCGCATTCCTACAGACATGACTCGCATGGGAGAGCGCGTTTGCTCCTCGGTGAGGGCCGGGAAACTGTCGGGGGCGGGTGGGGGTGGGTAGCCGGGGCCCTCCATCGCATGGATGCGATGGTGGAGCTTACAAGGACGTACTTGCAGCGTGCCCCGGCTACCCACCCCCACCCGCCCAGCCTCCGGAGCCAACACAGCACAGCGCTTTTCGCTCTGCTCTGCTCTGCTCTGCTTTGCCTTGCTCTGCGCTTCCCGCTTCAAAAAAAACAAACACAAAAAGAAAAGGCGCGGATCTTGCGATCCGCGCCCGGCGGCGGCAGGGGAGAGAGGTCCTGCCGCCGCCATTGCTCCGTTGTTGCCTCCGACGCGTACCGACCAATACTCGGTACCTGAGCGGGGAAACTCAGTACTTCAGGTTCTGCGACCAGTAGGTCTCGATCTGCTTGACCAGGGCGTCCGGCAGCGGCACGTAGTCCAGCTGCTTGGCCTGGGCATCGCCGTTCTTGTAGATCCAGCGGAAGAACTCCTGCGTGGCCTTGGCGTTGGCCACGTTCTTGGGCTGCTTGCGCACCAGGATGAAGTTGGTGGCGGTGATCGGCCACGCTTCGGCGCCCGGGGCGTTGGTCATGACCAGGTAGAAGTCCTTCGAACTGGCCCAGTCGGCGCTGGCGGCCGCCGCGGCAAACGAGGTGTCGCTCGGCAGCACGACCTTGCCCGAGGCGTTCTTCATCGCCGCGTAGGACATCTTGTTCTGCAGCGCGTAGGACAGTTCGACGTAGCCGATGCCGCCCTTGATCTGCTTCACGTAGGCGGCCACGCCTTCGTTGCCCTTGCCACCGATGCCGACCGGCCACTGCACCGAGGTGCCTTCACCGACCTTGCTCTTCCACTCCGGGTTGACCTTGGAGAGGTAGTTGACGAAGTTGAAGGTGGTGCCCGAACCGTCCGAGCGGTGCACGACGGTGATCTTGCCGTCGGACAGCTTGACGCCCGGGTTGAGCGCGGCGATGGCCGGGTCGTTCCAGGTCTTGATCTTGCCCAGGAAGATGTTGGCCAGCGTCGGGCCGTCCAGCTTCAGTGCGCCCGGGGCGATACCGGCCACGTTGATCACCGGCACCACGCCGCCGATCACCGAGGGGAACTGTGCCAGGCCTGCGGCGGCCAGTTCTTCCGGCTTCAGCGGGGCGTCGGAGGAACCGAAGTCAACCGTGGCCGCCTTGATCTGCGCGATGCCACCGCCGGAACCGATCGACTGGTAGTTGACCTTCTTGCCGGTGGCGACACTGTAGTCGGCCGACCACTTGGACATGACCGGGTAGATGAACGAGGCGCCCGCGCCGGTCACATCGGCGGCGTTGGCGGCGAACACGGACGACGCGGCGAGGACGGCAACGGCGGCGCGCGACTTGAAGGCGTGGATCACGGGGTGGCTCCTGGGATGGATGACGGTGCGGGGTGTCCCGCCCGGCGCTCATTCCATAACCATTCGATGACAGCCCAGCGACTGTCATATGACCGCCTCGTGACATGCCTCATGGGACGCCCGTCACAAGGGGCGCAGCGGCTCCGGAACCCCGTACTGGCGGCCGTCATAGCGCAGCACATGGCGCTCGCCCTCTAACGGCGTGGCCTGGTCGCGGCATTCCTCGCCGTCCATCCAGCTGCGCGTGGTGACCCGGCGTTCGCGCAGGACCAGGTCGGCCAGCCCGTGCTTGCCCTTCGGGCCAACGGCAACCGTGCGTGACACCTCGGTCGATTCACCGGCGCAGCGGGTGTCCCACTCGGCCTGGAAACGGCGCAGCACCATTGGTGGGCCGAGCGCGCGCAGCGTGCCTGCCTGCATTGCCAGCAGCTGCAACTGTTCCTCGCTGAAGGGGTTGGGGCCGGAGCCATTGCGCCGCTGCACGCGCAGGCCGAAGGCGAGCGTGCCCGGCGCAAGCTGATAGCGCGCGGTATCCAGCTGCATGCCGTCGAAGAAGATCGCATCGCTGTCCAGCGCACCGGGCAACACCTTCCACGCGCGTGGTGCGAGGGTGTCGCTGTCGATCATCAGGATGTCCACGTCGCCCTCGCGGGCGTCGTGGTCGCCGCCATCGCGCCAGACCGGCGTGGCCAGCAGGGTCAGTTCGGGGCGTGCCGGCCAGCGACGGCAGACGCTGCCGGCGGTGTCGCGGGTGTAGCCGGGGCGATCGGGCAGCACGTTGTCCGCCCGCACCACGTACGCCTCTTCCGCGGCCGCCTGGGCGTCGTGGCAGTCCTGCGCATGGGCGGGCAGGGCGGTGCCGCCGACGGCGGCCAGCAGCAGCGACAGGGCGATACGCATCGGGTTCCATCCATGGGAAAAGGGCGCCCAGCATACCCGCGCACCCTGAGGGGGGTAGAGCCACCCCATGGGTGGCTGCGCGCGGTGCCTGAGCGGAGCGCAGCCACCCATGAGGGGGCTCTACCGGTGCCGGGCACGAAAAAAGGGCGCAGCCCAAGCTGCGCCCTCCTTGTCATACGGTTGCCGCAATCGCTTACCAGAAGAACTGCAGGCGCGCTTCCAGGATGTTCGGGTCGTCGTTGACGAACGTGCGGGTGGCGGAGCTGTACTTCTTGCTGTCCACCATCACGTAGTTCAGCGCGAACTTGGTGTTGGAGCGCCAGTAGTAGTTCACGCCCACGGTCCAGATATCCATCTTGCCGCCGAGCACGCCATCGACGATCGGCGGGCGACCGGCAACCGGGTTGGCGGCCAGGTTGCCGTCATTGAGGTCCATGTGGTCGTAGCGCGCGCCCAGCTGCCACATGCCCGAGGCCGGCTCGTCCGGCAGGCCGGTGGTCGGCACGCCGCCCTTGTAGCCCCAGCTTTCGCCGGTGATGTTCCACAAGCCGCTGACGTAATAGCCATCGCTGGTGTAGTTGTCGTGCGAGTAGCGCTTGGCCTTGCTGTTGTAATACTCGGCCTGGGCCTTGAACGGGCCGCCGATGTACATCGCTTCGGCGCCCATCGTGCTCACGCGGTCGGTGTCGACCAGGTTGCCGCTGTCGACCAGGCGCGCGGTGGCCAGGTCGGCGTTGGGACGGGCGCGCACGCGCAGGGTGTCAGCGTCGGTGTCGTACTCGACGTAGCTCAGGCCGAAATGCAGGACCTGGCCCTTCTCGTTGATCGGTGCCCAGGTGCCACGCGCGCCGTAGCCGCTGCCGTGGGCCAGATTGCGGGTCAGCTCGCGGCCGAAGGCGCTGGCGGTGACCGACCAGTTGTTGTCGCCGATGCTGTAGGCGCCACCGAGGCGGCGGGCCACCGCGTAGGTGTTGGTGACCGCAGCCTTGGAGATGAAGTCGTTGTTCTTGGTGCTGGACAGTTCTTCCAGGCTGTTGGGCTGCTTGAACTGGCCGAACTGAACGAAGTGGTTGGCGTTGCCGGCCAGCTTGTATTTCAGGTTGGTGTCCAGGAACTTGTCGGCCTTGGCGTCATAGCCCACCACCCACTCGATGTTGCCCGGGCCCTTGCCCTTGAGCACCAGCTCGGCGCGGCGCAGCTCGAATTCGCTGTTCTTGCCGTTGCCGGCGTCGCCGCCGTTGAGGTCGGTCAGGTCGTTGTCGAACCAGTTGCCGTCGGCCTGGACCAGGCCTTCGAAGGTGATCTCCGAGCCGCCGATCACATCGATGGCCACTTCGGCGTGTGCGGCCGGGACGAACAGCGCAGCCGCAACGGCCGCAGTCAGGAGTTGGCGATGCAGTTTCATGGAGAGCCTTGCAGGCAGGTGGGAAGATGCTGCGCAGGCTAATTAGTGAAGATTGCGTAAATATGACAGTTTCGGACAAACCGACGACCGGCCGGGGCCCGGCCACGTCTGGGCCTGCCATTGATGACCGACGCAGATGACGGCGGGGTTGCGTGAATATGGCAGTCGCGACCGCGGCTCAGGCGGCGGTCTTCTGCTTGAACCGGCACAGGTCGCGGATCACGCATTGCGGGCAGTCCGGTTTGCGCGCCTTGCACACGTAGCGGCCGTGAAGGATCAGCCAATGGTGTGCATCGCGCAGGAACTCGGTCGGTATCACCTTGACCAGCAGGTCCTCGACCGCGCGCACATCCTTGCCCGGGGCCAGCCCGGTGCGGTTGGACACGCGGAAGATGTGGGTGTCCACCGCCATCACCGGTTCGCCGAAGGCAGTATTGAGCACGACGTTGGCGGTCTTGCGGCCGACGCCGGGCAGCGCTTCGAGCGCGGCGCGGTCGCGTGGTACCTCGCCGCCATGCTGCTGTACCAGCAGCGCGCAGGCGGCGATCACGTTCTTGGCCTTGGCGTTGTACAGGCCGATGGTGGCGATGTACTTCTTCAGGCCGTCCTCGCCCAGGTCGAGAATCGCCTGCGGCGTGTTGGCCACCGGGAACAGTTTGCGGGTGGCCTTGTTGACGCCCACGTCGGTGGCCTGCGCAGACAGCGTCACTGCGACCAGCAGTTCGAACGGCGAGCTGTACTCGAGCTCGGTCTTCGGGTGCGGATTGAGCTCGCGCAGACGCGTGAACATTTCAGTCACGTCGGTGCGGGGCATGCGCGCGCTGCGCGGCGCAGGCTTGGCCGGCGCGGGTTTTTTCACGGAACTCATCAGGCGGTTTTTCCGGAGGCCTTGGCTTTGGCGCGCGCCAGAATCGCGGCGGCGGCGGGCGGCAGGGCGGGTTTCAATGCGGGGGTGGGCGCGGGGGGCGCGCGCCGCGCGTCACGTTCGGCGGCGCGACGCGCCAGCCGCTGGCTGCGATGGCGGTAGCGCGCGCGCGCGGCCCAGGCGCGTTGCAGTTGTTGCTGGGTCTGCAGCAGGCGCGCAGGCAACTCGGGGTGTCCGGGCAGCAGGTCGGCGTCACCGTGCTGCGGAACGTAGTCCATCAGCCCGGCGTCGAGCGCGGCGTCGAGGTCGCCATCGAGCACCAGTTGCAGCAGGCGCGCGGGCAGGGTGGGATCGGCGTGCGGCATGGTTCAGCGGTTCTGGAACACCGGCGGGCGCCGGGCAAGGAACGCCGAGGTGCCTTCGCGCATGTCTTCGGTGGCGAACATCAAACCAAACTGCACGCTCTCGTATTCGAGCCCTTCGCCCAGCGCGCATTCGCCGCCGACGTGGATCGCGTCAAGAATGCCGCGCAGCGCCAGCGGCGCGGCCGTGGCCAATTGCGACGCCACTGCGTCCACGCGCGCGTCCAGTGCCTCCACGCCGACCACTTCATTGACGATGCCCAACTGCAGGGCGCGCGCGGCGTTGATCGGGCTGCCCAGCAGGCACAGTTCCAGCGCGGCGGCGCGGCCGCACAGGCGCAGCAGGCGCTGGCTGCCGCCGAAGCCGGGAATCAGCCCCAGATTGATCTCCGGCTGGCCCACCTTGGCGGTTTCGACGGCGATGCGCAGGTGGCAGGCCATGGCCAGTTCCAGGCCCCCGCCCAGCGCAAAACCGTTGATCCGGGCGATCACCGGCTTGGGCATGCGCTCGATGCGGCGCATCAATTGTTGGCCCAGCAAGGAGAAGTCACGTCCCTGAACCGGGCTCAGTCCGTTCATTTCGGCGATGTCGGCACCGGCCACGAAGGCCTTCGGGCCGGCGCCGGTCAGCACCACCACGCGCACTTCGGGGTCGGCGGCGGCAGCGGCGAATGCGGCGTCCAGGCCTTGCAGCGTGGCCCGATCGAGGGCATTGAGCTTGTCCGGCCGGTTTACCGTCACGGTGCGGACGGCGCCGGCATCGGCAACGTGGACAGGATCGGGGGCGATGGGGGTGTCGGCCACGGCGGGGCTCCTGAAAAACGTTAAAAAAAAGTGATGTTGAACTCTTGAAACGAAGTCAGGTCAGAGCCTGCGTCGTTAGTGGCGAATCAACGTTGCGGCGGCTATCCTAACCCGTCGCCTCAGGGCGGCCCAACGCGTCCTGAGTTACCACCCCTGGAGAAAAGTTTGATGAAGTTGCGTTCTATCGCGGTCGCCGTCGCGGCCCTGGCCCTGACGGGCAATGCCTTCGCCCAGGACACCTCGTCCGAAAAGGGCAAGCTGAGCTATTACTTCGGTTACGACTACGGTAACAACCTGGCTGAACTCACCGCACGCGGCGAGCAGCTGGACATCAACTCGGTGGTGAAGGGCCTGCAGGATGCCTACGCCAAGAAGCAGCCGTCGATCACGGCCGAGCAGTTGAAGCCCGCCGTCGAAGCCTTCCAGAAGCGCGAGCAGGGCCGTGCCCAGGCCGCCAAGGCCGAGTACGAGAAGGCTGCCGCCGAGAACAAGACCAAGAGCACCCAGTTCCTGGCCACCAACAAGGCCAAGGCCGGCGTTCAGGCGCTGCCGAGCGGCGTGCAGTACCGCGTGATCGAAGCCGGCAAGGGCGCCAAGCCGACCCAGGCCAGCACCGTGCAGCTGGAAGTCGCCGGTCCGTATCCGTACGGCACCCGTCCGGCCGATGCCCGCCCGGCGCAGCAGATTCCGTCGATCAAGGTCAGCGAAGTCGAAATGAAGGCCATGCGCGAAGTGCTGCTGCAGATGCCGGCCGGCTCGAAGTGGGAAGTCACCCTGCCGCCGGAACAGGCCTACGGTGCCGACCCGCGTACCCCGTTCCCGCCGAACGTGGCCGTGCAGTTCGAAATCAAGCTGATCAGCGTCAAGTAAGAACAGCGTTACACCCCAGCGCGCCGGTAGTTTCTACCGGCGCGTTTTTGTTTCCGGCATAAACGGGTACCGCCGCATCCGCGTCCAATGGCGTTACTGTTGTCCGGTGACTATCTGCGAACATTCCACCCATGCCATACCCACGCCCTGCATCGGTCTGTGCGCACTGGATCGCGCCGGTTACTGCCAGGGCTGCCTGCGCAGCGTGGATGAAATCACCCGCTGGTCAACCATGAGCCGATACGAACAGAACCACGTCATGCAGCACACGCTGCCGCTGCGCGAGCAGTTGCGGCAGGCACTGCGTGGCTCGCCGGTGGAACACGAGCGCCTGCTGCGCGCGCTGCATCCACTCGACCAGCCGCCCACCGGCGATGGCTGGAACCGCAGCGAACTGATCGACCTGTTGCCGCCCGGCCCGCCGGTCGAGGCGGCGGTACTGGCCGGCATCGTGCCGCGGGCCGGCGGTGCGCAGGTGATCCTCACCCGCCGCACCGAAACCCTGCGCCATCACGGCGGGCAGGTCGGTTTTCCCGGTGGGCGCACCGAGCCGGACGATCGCGATGCAGTGGCTGCGGCGCTGCGCGAGAGCCAGGAAGAAATCGCGCTGCCGCCCGAACAGGTACAGGTGCTGGGTTACCTGGATCCTTTCGTGACCATCACCGGTTACCGGGTGATGCCGGTGGTGGCGGTGATCGATCCTGCCTTCGTGGCGGTGCCGCAACCGGAGGAGGTCGCCGACGTATTCGAAGTGCCGCTGGCCTATCTGATGGAGCCGGCCAACCTGCACCAGATCGAGATCGAACACCGCGGGCGCATCCGCCACGTCCTGGAATATGGCTGGCCAGGGCAGCGCATCTGGGGTGCCACCGCCGCCATCCTCTACAACCTGCGTCGCCGCCTGGAGCAGACCCCATGAATGCCGACATCCCCGCCTGGACTACCGTGGTCGATGTGGCCAGCCTCAACGCCGTGCTGGGGCAGGAGCACACCCGCGTGATCGACGCACGCGCCACCGCCAGCACCGCGATTCGCGTGGTCGACGCGCGGTTCGCGCTGGCCGATCCGCAGTCCGGCGCGCAGGCCTACACGCAGGGACATATCCCCGGTGCGCTGCATGCCGACCTCAACCGCGACCTGGCCGACATGGGCAAGGTCGGTCACGGCCGCCACCCGCTGCCGGACGAGGCCGTGTTCGCCGCCACGCTGGGCCGTTGGGGCATCGCCGCCGATACCCAGGTGGTGGTCTACGACGCCGCTGACGGCAGCATGGCCGCCGCACGGCTGTGGTGGCTGCTGCGCCTGATCGGGCACCGCCGGGTGGCGGTGCTCGACGGCGGCCTGGCCGCGTGGCAGACCGCCGGCCTGGCGGTGACCACCGACATTCCCGTCGTCGCGCCCGTGCCGGCCTATCCGGGCCGGTTCGATCGCGACCAGATCGCCTCGGTCGGCGAAGTCGCCGCGCGTCTGAAGCACGCGCCGGGCTGGTTGCTCGACGCGCGCGCGGGCGAACGCTTCCGCGGCGAAGTGGAACCGCTGGACCCGGTCGCCGGGCATGTGCCGGGCGCGGTCAATCGTCCGTTCGCGCTCAACGTGCATGACGGACGCCTGCGCTCCGCCGCGGATCTGCGCGCGGCGTTGCAGCCGTTGATCGGCACGCACCCGCCCGAGCAGGTGGTGCTGATGTGTGGTTCGGGCGTCACCGCCTGCCACTTGCTGTTGGCGATGGAAGTGGCGGGCCTGGCCGGCGCGCGCCTGTATGCCGATTCGTGGAGCGGCTGGGTCAGCGATTCCACCCGTCCGGTCGCGACCGGCGCCTGACACTCCGGACCGTCCGAGGGGAGCGTGGCCCGCCGCGCTCAGCCGCGCAGTTCGCGCAGCGGCGCGGCCGCCAGCACCCGCGGCCAGGGGAACAGCGGACCGGGGTCGCGCTTGCGCGGCACGCGCCGTTCCGGGTCGTCGCTGGCCACTTCTTCGCGCGTATCCAGCCACTCGTGGCCGGCGATGTGCCGCAGGCCGGGCAGCGCGTCGCACAGGTAATGCAGCAGGTCGATCAGTGCGGCGATCTGCGCGTCGGTGTAGGGCTCGTCCATGGCCTGGTGGCGCGAGTCCAGCCAGTGCGGGTAGCGGCCGCGGTTGACCAGTTCGATACCGATCGAGCGCGGGTTGTAGCCGCTGACGTGGTGCGCTACGCGGTCCAGCGCCACGTACTGCACGATGCGGCCGTCGCGGTCGATGTAGAAGTGGCCGCTGTTGCCGCTGCCACTGGCGTACAGCACGCGCTCGCCGTAGTCGCGCGCCATTGCCAGATCCGGCAGTTCGGTGCAGTGGATCACCACCAGATCAACCTGTTCCGGCGCACGCGCGGCCAGGCGATCCTGGTAGGGCAGGGGCTGCAGATCGATCAGGGGTGGGACGCGCTGGGGCATGCGCCGATGCTAGCATTCAGGGCATGACTGCCTACATCGAATCCCACCCGGTGCGCGCATGAGCCGCGGCCACTGCATCCTTTCCCACGGCTTTGAAAGCGGCCCGGACGCCACCAAGGTGACCGCGCTGGCCGAGGTCGCCCAGCGCCTGGGCTGGACCCACGAACGCCCGGACTACACCGACCTGGATGCCATGCGCGAGGTCAGCAGCGTCGGTGACGTGCGCGCCCGCCTGCAGCGCCTGCTCGGGCGGGCCGCCACGGCCGCCGAGCGCGGCCCGGTGGTGCTGGCCGGTTCCAGCCTGGGCGCCTACATCGCGGCGATCGCCTCGTTGCAGGTGCCCACCGCCGGCCTGTTCCTGATGGTGCCGCCCACCACGATGGGCCCGATGCCGCCGCTGGACGCAGCCCGCGTGCCCACCAGCGTGGTCCACGCCTGGCACGACGAGCTGATTCCGCCGGCACAGGTCATCGCCTGGGCACAGGCGCGCTCGGCGCGGCTGCTGCTGGTGGATGACGGGCACCGGTTGAACAACCACGTCGCGGCCTCGGCGAAGGCGTTCGAGGAACTGCTGCTGTCGCTTTGAGGGCGTAAGGGCCGGGGTGCTGGGAGATCGTGGCGAGCCGGCCAGCGGCCGGCACTCCCCTGGCAAGGCGTTCCCGGCCGCCTCACGTACAATGCCCATCCCGGCCCTCGCGCCGGACTGCTTGCCGTGCCCGTGGGCACCCCCTTTCCGCTGACCTGCGATACCGATTCCGTGAAATTCTTTGTTTCCTGCGCCAAGGGCCTGGAGTACCTGCTCGCCGACGAACTGCTGGCGCTTGGCCTGGAGAAGGCCACCGCCACCATTTCCGGTGTGAATGCCGAGGGCGAGCTGCCGCAGGCGCTGCAGGTCGTGCTGTGGTCGCGCCTGGCCAGCCGCGTGCTGTGGCCGCTGACCGAGTTCGACTGCCCCGACGAAGGTTCGCTGTACCAGGGCGTGGCGGCGATGGCGTGGGAAAAGCACATCAGCCCCGAGCTGACCCTGTCGGTGGACGCGCACGTGTCCGGTACCGAGATCACCCATGCGCGCTTCGCCGCGCAGCGGGTCAAGGACGGCGTGGTCGACAGCCTGCGGTCGCAGGGCCTGGAGCGTCCATCGGTGAACACCGAGTTCCCCGACGTGCGCATCAACCTGTCGCTGCGCAAAGGCCGGGCCACCATCTCCATCGACCTGGGCGGCGGCCCGATGCACCGCCGTGGCTGGCGCATGGCGCAGAACGAAGCGCCGCTGAAGGAAAACCTGGCCGCGGCCGTGCTGCTGCGCGCCAACTGGCCGAAGATCCACCGCGAAGGCGGCGGCCTGCTCGACCCGATGTGCGGCAGCGGCACGCTGCTGATCGAAGGCGCGCTGATGGCCGCCGACGTCGCCCCGGGCCTGCAGCGCCACGGCAGCATTCCGCCGAGCCGCTGGCTGGGCTTCGACCGCGATGCCTGGAACACCCTGATGGCCGAGGCGCGCGAGCGCGAAACCGCCGGCCGCACCGCGCTCAAGCAGGTCATCCACGGCAGTGACATCGACCCGCATGCGATCCGCGCCGCCAAGGAAAACGCGGAAACCGCCGGCGTTGCCCATGCGATCTGGTTCGGCGTGCGTGACATCACCGACGTGCAGGTGCCGCCGCAGGAAACCGGCTGCGTGGTCTGCAACCCGCCCTACGACGAGCGCCTGGCCGCCGATGCGGTGCTGTACCGCCGGCTGGGCAATGCGCTCAAGCGCGCGGTGCCGCAGTGGCGTGCCAGCCTGCTGTGCGGCAGTGCCGACCTGGCCTTCGCCACCGGCCTGCGCGCCAGCAAGAAATACCAGCTGTTCAATGGCGCCATCGAGTGCGCGCTGATCGTCTGCGACCCGATCGCCGTGCCGCAGCGCGAGAACGCCGGCCAGCCGCGTGAGCTCAGCGAAGGCGCGCAGATGGTGGCCAACCGCCTGCGCAAGAACATCAAGAAGTTCAAGAACTGGCGCGCCCGCGAGGCCATCACCTGCTACCGCGTCTACGACGCCGACCTGCCCGAGTACGCGGCCGCCATCGACGTGTATCAAGAAGATGCCGGCGCGGGCCGCACCTTCCTGCACGTGCAGGAATACGCCGCCCCGGCGACCATCCCCGACGTGGACGTGCGCCGCCGTCGCAACGAGCTGCTGTCGGCCGCGCGCGAGGTGTTCCAGGTGCCGGCCGAGCAGGTCGCGCTGAAGTCGCGCGAACGCGGCAAGGGCGGCAGCAAGTACGGTCGTTTCGAACAGCGCGGCGAGTTCGTGCTGGTCCGTGAGAACGATGCGCTGCTGCGCGTGAACCTGTTCGACTACCTCGACACCGGCCTGTTCCTGGACCATCGCCCGCTGCGCTGGCACATGGCCCAGGAGGCGATCGGCAAGCGCTTCCTCAACCTGTTCTGCTACACCGGCGTGGCCAGCGTGCAGGCCGCGGTGGCCGGTGCCGCCTCGACCACCAGCGTGGACCTGTCCGGCACCTACCTGCAGTGGTGTGCCGACAACCTGGCACTCAATGGCAAGGGCGGCAGCGCGCACCAGCTGATCCAGGCCGATGCACTGGCCTGGCTGGAAGCCGAGCGCCATCGCTTCGACGTGATTTTCTGCGATCCGCCGACCTTCTCCAATTCCGCGCGTGCCGAAGATTTCGACGTGCAGCGCGAGCACGTGCGCCTGCTGCGTGCGGCCGTGGCGCGGTTGAGTCCGGAGGGCGTGCTGTACTTCTCCAACAACTTCCGCCGCTTCAAGCTGGACGAAGAAGCGATCAAGGAATTCGCCGAGTGCAAGGAGATCTCCGCCGACACCATCGGCGAGGATTTCGAACGCAACCCGCGCATCCATCGCGCCTGGGAACTGCGCCGCTACGGCGCATGATGGACGGGGCTGCCATGGACGACAGCGCCCTCCACGCCGACGGACTCGTCCTGCGTCCTTTCGAGGAGGTCGATGCCGTCGGTTTCGCTGCGGCGGTGCGCGAGTCGGCCGCCGGCATGCAGCGTTGGATGCCGTGGTGCTCGGTCGATTACAGCGCCGACCAGGCGCGGCAATGGTTCCAGGCCTGCCGCGAGGGCATGCTGGCGGCGACGGCGTACGAGTACGGCGTCTTCGACCAGCGGACGGCCGCATTCGTGGGCGGCGCCGGATTGAACGCGATCCGGCACGATCATCGCTTCTGCAACCTGGGCTACTGGGTACGGCAGTCACGGCAGGGCGAGGGCATCGCCACGCGCGTCGTGCAGGCACTGGCGGCCCAGGCGTTCGGGCCGCTGCAGCTGCAGCGGGTGGAAATCGTCGTGGCGGTGGGCAACCTGGCCAGCGAACGGGTGGCGGTGAAATCCGGTGCGCTGCGCGAAGGCGTGGCCCGCAACCGGCTGGTCATCGATGACCGCCCCGCACCGGCGCACGTGTTCTCCCTGGTGCCCTGACCGGGTAACCCCGTTGCGCCGGCCACAGCCCGGCACGGCGTGAAGATCCCTGATCCGTCACGCCTGCCCGGCGGCTGGGTGACCCCGTAGAGCCGACCGTTGGTCGGCTGCTGTCCGCGCAACACCGATCACCGGGCACAGCCCGGCACGGCGTGAAGATCCCTGATCCGTCACGCCTGCCCGGCGGCGGGTGACCCCGTAGAGCCGACCGTTGGTCGGCTGCTGTCCCCGCAACACCGATCACCGGGCACAGCCCGTCACTATGCGTCAGCGCGCGACCACCGCCACCGCCAGCCCCACCACCGGCAACACCCACGCCAGCGGCGCGATCCAGCGCGGCCGGAACGGGTACAGCCCAAAGGCGATCAGCATGCCGCTGACCGTCATCGCGCCCAGCCACACCACCGGGCCGGCGGCCCAGCCGTGGTCCCACACGCACAGCGCGAACGCCAGCGTCAGCAATGCCCAGCCCAGCCATCGCCACAGGCGCATGCGTGCCGGCGTGGCCGCCGCCTTGCCGTGCAGGTCGAGCTGGTGCTTGTCCATCGCCAGCGACAGCGCGGTGAACGCGGAGAAACTCACGGTGATGGCCAGCAGCATCATGCGTTGACCTCCGCGCCCGCGCTTTCCCGGGCCTTGGCCGCCGCCGCCGCCGCGGCCTGGCGCTTCTTCTTCTCGGCCGCGCTCAACGCCGGCTGCCAGCGCTGCATGCGCAGGCCGCAGTACGCCAGCATCGCACCGAAGGCCAGCATCATCAGGTCGAACCCGGCCAGCACCCAATCACCGTTGCGCAGGGTCACGCCCAGATGCGCCTGCGTGGTGAGCGCATTGAGCACCGGAATCAGCGCGAACAGCGCCGCGCCCAAGTACAGCTGCCACGCCCACATCAACCGCTTGGGCCAGATGAAGGCGGCCAGCAGCGCCGCGCCCCACGCGTAGAAAAACACGTTCGCTTCGGCGTCGGAACGCTCGGCCATCTGTACCGGCAGCAGCCGGTTGCCCCAGAAATAGGCGGCAAACGCGATCGGCAGGCCGGCCACCGCGCCGATGTTGAGCGCATCGACCAAGCGCAGGCCAAAGCCGATCTTCCCGGACTTGGCATGCTTGGGACGTTCCTTCACCGCCCACAGCACCACGCCGCTGGCCACCATCAGGCAGCCGATCAGCCCGGACACGAAGAACAGCGCGCGCAGCCCCCAATCGGCGAAGCGCGCCAGGTGCAGGCCGTACATCACCCCGCGGGTCTGGGTGGCGCCACCGGACAGCGGGCTGGCCTCGATCAGTTCGCCGCTCACCGCGTCATAGCGCAGCGACGGGGTATCCACCGACAGGCGCTTGCCGTCGCGCTGGTACACATCGATCACCGCGTTGGCGCCACCGGGGTGGTACAGGGTGAACCCGCTGACCTGCGCGCCCTTCCATTCGGCGCGCGCGGCGTCCAACAACTGCTGGATCGGCAGCGCGGTGGCGGTGCCTTCGGTCGGGGTGTCGATGTCGGCCAGGCGCGCGAAGGCCTCGCTGAAGAACGCATCCTCATCCTTGGGGTAAGCCACGTTCACGCCCCACGGCAGGTACATGAACATCAGCGTGACGATGCCGGTGTAGGTGATCATCGCGTGGTAGGGCAGGGCCATCACCGCGCTGACGTTGTGGAAATCCAGCCACGACCGCAGGCCCTTGTCCTTGCGGAAGGTGAAGAAGTCCTTGAAGATTTTCTTGTGCGTGATCACCCCGGTGATGATCGCCACCAGCATGAACATTGCGCAGAACCCGACGAGATAGCGCGCCCACAGCACCGGGATGTAATGCAGGTCGAAGTGCAGGCGGTAGAAGAAATCGCCGCCCCGGGTTTCGCGCGCGGCCACTTCCTCGCCGGTGCCCGGGTCGACGGTGGCATCGCCGAAGCGGCCGCCGCCCCGGCGGCGACGTTTCTCGCCCTCCGCCGGTGGCTTGACCATCGATTCGGGATTGCGCCAGAACATCCGCATCGCCGGGTTGCGCGGGTCGGGCAGGGTGACGTTCCAGCTCTCGGCCTGTGGCGCCTTGTGCTGCAGGAAGGTGATCGCGCGCGCGGCGGCGACCTCGGCCGTCACCGTGCTGCGCGGCAGTTCCGGGCGCATCCAGCGGCTGATTTCCTCGCGGTAGTAGCTGGCGGTGCCGGCCATGAAGATCAACAGCAGCAGCCAGCCGACCAGCAGGCCGGTCCAGGTGTGCAGCCAGGCCATCGATTGGCGGAATCCGTTCTTCATGCGCTGGTCCTCAGCAGGGCGGTGCCGATCCAGAACGCGGCGGTGGGCAGGGCGATGCCCACCCAGGCGCGCAGCGCGGTGCGGGTGGCAAAGGCCCACAGTGCCGCGCAGGCGCACAGCACGATGGCCACCATCATGCCGGTCAGGACCGCCTGCCCGCGCGCGATGGGCAGGGCCACGGCGAAGAACATCGAACAGGTTGCCGCCAGCGCATAGCCCCCGAAGATGGCGGCCAACGATCGCGACAGCACCCCCAACCAGGGGCGGGCGAAGTAACTTCCGAAACGGCTGAACCAGCTGGCGTCAGGCGTGCTGTCCACGGGAACCTGCAATGTAGGGTCGATCAACGGACATCACCGGCCGCGGCCGGTGATGCATGGAATGGAGGCCGTCCGTGGCCGTGTCGCTGCACAGGGCAACGTTCCCTTGGAGAGCGGTTACAGCGTCCAGCGCAGGGTCACAATCACGTTGCGCGGCTCGCCCCAGTACACGCCGTTGTAGAAACCGACGTTGCTGTAGTACTTCTTGTCGAGCAGGTTGTTGATGTTGAGCTGCGCAGAGAAATTCGGGTTGAAGCGATAGCCGGCGAACACGTTGACCAGGTAGAACGCGTCCTGGGTGATCAGCGCCGATTCGGTGCGGCCACTGGTCAGGTAATCGGCGCGGGGCTTGGTGCTGTTGCGGTAGATCCTGCTCTGCCAGGTCACCCCGCCGCCCAGCGACAGCCGGTTGTCTGCGCCGCCCGGACGCCAGCTGGTGTTGAGGCGGAAGGTATCGACCGGGTTGGTGGTGTTCTGCGCCACGCCGGCCTGGTTGCGCACGGTGGTATGGGCAAAGCCACCGGAGATGTTCCAGGTCTCGGTGATG
Source organism: Stenotrophomonas sp. Ste86 (assembly GCF_024519465.1). GTDB lineage: Bacteria > Pseudomonadota > Gammaproteobacteria > Xanthomonadales > Xanthomonadaceae > Stenotrophomonas. The sequence goes on from NZ_JALJRW010000014.1 coordinate 15,799, forward strand.
CTGCCCTGGGTTTCCAGCTCCCAGCCCTTGACCTTGTTGCCCTTGCCGGTGGAGCGGTAGGCATCGGTGCCATCGGGCAACGCGCCCGGCGGTACCGTATCGTCCACCTCGGCCACGTTGTCCTTCTCGCCCTTGAAGATCGCGGCCGAGGCGTTGAGGCGACCGCCGAAGAACGCGCCCTTCAGGCCGGCTTCCCACATGTCGCCGACCACCGGCTCGAGGTAGGTGTTGTTGCGGTCGCGGTAGTTCTGCGGCTGGAAGATGTCGGTGTAGCTGACATACGCGCTGACATCGCCGCTGACGTCGTAGATCACGCCCAGGTAGGGGGTGAGCGAATCGTCCGGCTTGTAGCCGCCGCGCGCGGTGCCGGTGAGCGTGCCGGCCGCGTCATGGGTGTAGGCCCAGGTACGGGTTTCCCAGCTGCCGTAACGCGCACCGACCACCGCCAGCAGCGGGTCGGCCAGCTGCAGGCGCGCGGCCAGGTAGGCGGCTTTCTGCTTGAGCTCGTTTTCCGAGGACAGCCAGTCGTAACGGGTCACCGGCAGCGGGGCGACATCGCCGGTCCAGTGGCGCCAGTCCGGGACCTGGCCGTAGGCACCGCTGTAGTCGTAGTCGGCGGCGGGCACTTCGCCCTTGCGCACCGACTGGCCGATGCCGACCACCAGCTCATGCTCGCGGCCGAACAACTGGAACGGGCCGCTGGCGTTGAGGTCGAACACGTTCATCCGGCTGCGCTCGGCGAAGTGGGAGATGAAGCCGGACACGCCGGTGCCGTCCGCGCGCGGATAGCCCGAGGCGCCGTACCAGACATCGCCGTCGGTATCGCGTTTGGCCTGGGTGGCGGCCGCCTTGAGCGACCAGCCGTTGCCCAGCTGCTGTTCCAGCCGCGCGAAGGTGGTTTTCTCCACGATCGGCCAGCTGCTCCATGTGGCCGACAGGTTGGTCGAGCGCGGCAGGTTGGCCGGTGTGCCATCGGCGCCCCAGTACGGCACCACGCCCCAGGTGACGCCGGTGGTCCTGGGCGACTGGTAGTCATAGCCCACTTCCAGCAGGGTGCTGTCGCCGAGGTCTGCCTGGACGATGCCGTAGAACACGTCCTTGTCCAGCGCGTAGACATCACGGAACGAATCGCTCTGCTGCTTGGCAGCGACAAAACGCGCACGTACGCGCCCATCCAGCGCGATGGGGCCACCGATGTCCGCTTCCAGGCGCTGGTTGCCCCAGCGGCCCACGGTGAGCCCGGCGCTCATCGCCACGTCTTTGGTCGGGCGCTTGCGCACCATGTTGATCGTGCCCGACGGGTCGCCGGCGCCGGTGGTCAGGCCGGTGGCGCCGCGCACCACCTCGATGCGGTCGTAGATCACGCTGTCGGTGTTGGTCTTGAGCGAGCCGCCGAACGTGTTGAGCATGCCGTCGATCTGGAAGTTGTTGATGGCATAGCCACGCGAGATGTAGCTGATGCGCTCGCTGTCGGTGACCGAGACATGCACGCCGGTGACCTGGCCCATCACGTCCGACAGCGCGTACAGGCCCATGTCATCCAGGCGCTGGCGGGTGACCACCGTGACCGACTGCGGCGTGTGGCGCAGCGACAGGTCCAGCTTGGTCGCGGTGCGCGCCTGCTTGACCGTGTACGAGGTGGGGATATCGCCGTCGGCAGTGACCTTGACCGTGTCCAGCGTGGTGGCGTCGGCCGGCGCGGCATCCGCCAGCGCCTTGGGCGCATGCCCGGCAAGCGCGGCGAGCAGGGCAAGGGCGAGCAGCGACGGTCGGGACAGCGGCGAGGCAAGTGCAACAGACATGGCAGGCATTCCAAAGGGGTGAAGTGGCGTCATGCAATCCATTGCGGGCCGCGCTGGGCGCGACGCCACGTTGCCGGCGGCAACACCGGCAGAAACGGAATCGAAGCAGGGGATGTACGTGGGGCGCAGGCGGCGAGGCACGGCATGCGGCCTCGGGGCCGATAAGCTGGGCGTACACCCAGTGCTTGAATGATAGTCATTATCATTTCGTTCGGCAAGCATCCTGCATGGGTTCGACACGTCGGCGTGGCCATACTGGCGTCCCCACACACAGCAGGAAAATCGATGAGCGATCCGGTGGTGCTGCCTGCAATCGACGGGCGCACGCCTGCGCAACTGGCCGGCGACGAGGCCTGGTGGGCGCAGGTGCGCGCGCTGTACGACCTCACCGACGAGGTGGTGATGCTCGACAACGGCTACTGGGGCGCGATGGCGCGGCCGGTGCTGCAGGCCTACCAGCAGGCCACCGCGACAGTGAACGCCGGCAACGCCTGGTTCGGTCGACTGGCGTTCCCACCGCTGTTTGAACAGGCGCGGGTGCAGCTGGCGCAGGCGCTGGGCGTGGACACTGACGAAATCGCGCTGACCCGGGGTGCGACCGAGGCGATGCAGGCCTTGATCGGTGGCTACAACCGGCTCGGCCCGGGCGATGGCGTGCTGTATGCCGACACCGACTACGACAGCATGATCAGCGCGATGCAGTGGCTGCACGCACGGCGTGGCGTGGACGTGCAGCGCATCGTGCTGCCCGAGCCATTCGACCACGACGGCATCGTGGATGCCTACCGGCAGGCGCTGGCCCGCCACCCGCGTACGCGCCTGTTGCTGCTCACCCAGGTCAACCACCGCAACGGCATGCTGCTGCCGGTGGCCGAGATCGCCGCGCTGGCGCGTGCGGCCGGGGCGGAGGTGGTACTCGATGCCGCCCATGGGATCGGCCAGGTCGACACGCCGCTGCGCGCGCTGGGCGTGGATTTCGTCGGTATCAACCTGCACAAGTGGATCGGCGCCCCGGTCGGTGTCGGCGCGATCTACGTGCGTCGCGGACGGGTGCGCGATCTCGATCCCTACATGGGCGAGGCCGACCACGACGATATCGGCACCCGCATCCATACCGGCACGGTCAACTTCGCCGCCTACATGGCCTTGCCGGTCGCGCTCGAGCTACACCAGCGGATAGGTGTGGCCAACAAGCGTGCGCGGCTGCTGCACCTGCGCAACCGCTGGCTGGATGCGCTGCGCGATGACGACCGGGTGCAATTGCTGGCGTCGGCCGATCCGCGCCTGTCCAGCGCCATTGCCTCGTTCCGGCTGCACGGCCAGACCACGATGGCCGACAACACCGCCATCGCCGAACGCATGGTCCGCCAGTCCAGCGTGTTCGTGCTTCCGCGCGAGGGTCTGGCGTCGGGCGCGTGCCTGCGCGTGACCCCGGGTATTTTCAGCACCCCGGCGCAGATGGACGCGTTGGTCGGGGCGGTGCGGGCGGCACTGGACTGAGCAGCATCAGATAACGCTAGGTGGTTCCAGCGGTTCGATGGTCAGCCGCACCCCCAACGCGCCGAGCACGCGCTGGACCGTGTCAAAACGCGGGTGTGCGCCTGGCTTCAGCGCCTTGTAGAGGCTTTCGCGGCCCAGGCCAGCAGCCTCGGCAACCTGCGACATGCCGCGCGCGCGGGTCACCGCCTGTAGCGCGTCCTGGAAATGCACGGCATCATCGGCCGCCAGCGCTTCGGTCAGGTACACCGCAATGGCGGCGTCGTCGACCAGATGATCGGCAGGGTCGAAAGCGAGGAGTGTGGGCTTGCGCATGGGGTAGGTCCTGGAGAGAGCAGCGTGGCATTCCGCGCTAGAGCTGGTCGGCAATCCGTTGCGCCTTCTGTATGTCCGATCCTTGGCTGTCCTTGTCGCCGGCGCACAACAGGATGATCAACTGCCTGCCACGCCGCGTGAAATACACGCGGTAGTCCGGGCCATGGTGAACACGAAGTTCGCTGACACCCCCGCCGACGGTCTTGACGTCACCGGCAAGGCCGTTGGCCAGCCGCTGGATCCGTTCTGCGATGACCGCGCGGGCGCGGGTGTCGCGCAATCGGCGCAGCCACCTGTCTAACGCCTCGGTTGCCTGCACCAATACCATAGGGGTAAAGTGTATCCATATGGATACAAAGTGCAACCGTCAAGGCTGACGGTGTCGTGCGCTCCCTCATCGCTTCGCGCACGCCCTCTTGATCTCGTCCTCGATGCGGGGCGGGGCGGGCCGGCCGAAGGCCTCGCCCATCTCGCGGCGCAGGCGCAGGTCCTGGCACTGCTCCGGATCGACCGAGCCGTCGATCACCGTGCCACGCACCGCCGGCGGGCCGCGGCCGGCATCGGCCTGCATGCGGCGGCGCGCGTCATACAACTCGCGCTGGGCGCGGGTGCGCTCTTCCCAGCTCAGGTTGGGGTCCTTGGTGATCGGCCGGGTCACGCCGGTGTCCTGCTCGGGCGGGCAGGGCACGGTCTGGTAGATGGTCTGGCCGCCGGCCGCGCATTTGTACACGCGCCCGGCATGGGCGCTGCTGGCCAGCGCGCACAGCGCCAGCGTCACGATGATCCGTCGCATCATTCCCCCTGTGGGCCACTCCAGCCCGGAATGCGCGGCAGAATACGCGAACTACTTCACAAAAACACCCGGTCAAATCGTCAACCGGGGTGCCGCTGCTACCAGTGCATCCACACCGTCACCGCGTGCAGCAGCAGGCCGATCAGGCCACCGACCAGGGTGCCGTTGAAGCGGATGAACTGCAGGTCCCGGCCGACGCTCAGTTCCAGCTGTTCGACCAGGTGGCGCTCGTCCCAGCCCTTGACGGTCTGCGCGATGTGCTGGGTGACGCCCTCGCGCAACCGGCTGGTGAGGCGTTCGGCGCCGTCCATCAGGTGCTGGTTGAGGGCGTCGCGCAGCGAGGGATCGTCCTGCAACGCCTGGCCGACCGAGGCCAGGCTGCGGCGCAGGTGACCGGCCAGCGCCGAGTCTTCGCTGGACAGGTCCGCGCGCAGGCTGGCGTGGATGCGTTCCCACAGCCCCTGCACGTAGTCCTGCACGGCCGGGTGGTCGATCACCTGCTGCTTGATCTGGTCGATCTTGTCGGCCAGCGCCGGGTCGCTTCGCAGGCGCTGGATGTAGTCGGCCAGCCAGGCCTCATAGTCCCGGCGCAGCGGGTGCTCGGGCTGGGCCAGAATCTGCTGCAGCTCCTCCAGCACCGCATGGGCCATGCGTTCGGCGAGGCTGTCGCCGATCTCATCGATCGGTTTGACCCAGTTGACCGTGCTGGCGAGCTTGGGCCATTCGCGCTGCAGGTAGCGCACGATCAGTTCGGAGGCGCGTTGCTTGACCGACGGGTTGTCCAGCCATTCGCTGACGCGGGTGAGGCCCTCGTCCAGCACGCGCTGGTGGCGGTTGTCGGCGGTGAGCAGGCCGAGCAGTTCGCCGGCGGTGGCCGCGGCGTTCCATTGCCGCAACTGCTGGATCACAAAGCCCTGGATGCTGCGCCGGACGGCGGCCTCGTCGAGGAAGTCCAGCGCCTGCAATGCCCAGCCGCGCGCCATGTCGGCGAGCAGTTTCGAGCGTGCCGGATCGGCCAGCCAACTGCCGAGCCGGCTGGCCGGGTCGAACACCTGCAGCCGCGCCAGCAGCGCTTTCGGTTCCAGGAACTGGTCGCGCACGAACACCGCCAGGCTGTCGGCGATGCGCTCCTTGCTGTGCGGAATGATCGCCGTGTGCGGGATCGGCAGGCCGAGCGGGCGGCGGAACAAGGCCACCACCGCGAACCAGTCGGCCAGCGCGCCCACTGCGGCCGCCTCGCAGAACGCCGAGACCCAGGCCCAGATGCCGCGTTCGCCCTGCCAGTGGCTGACCACGAAACCGGCCAGCATCGCCACCAGCATGGCCAGCGCGATCAGTTTGAGGCGGCGCAGCTGGGCGCGGCGCGGGTCGGGCGGCGAAATGGTCGTCATGCCAACAGTCTAACCACCCCCGCATGATCGCCCGGTAGTGCCGGCCGCTGGCCGGCAACCACGCACACCCCACCGAAGAGCGGTAGTGCCGGCCGCTTGCCGGCAACCACGCCCACCCACCGAAGAGAGGTAGTGCCGGCCGCTGGCCGGCAACCACGCACCCCCCACCGAAGGTTCATGAACTTGCCGGCCAACGGCCGGCACTACCTCAGGCCTCGGCCAACTGCTTGCGCAGCGCGGCCAGCTGCTGGCGCAGTGCATCGTTCTCCAGCGTCAGCGCGATCACGCGCTGGCGCAGCTCGGCCGGGCCCTCGCCCAGCGCACTGAGCGCGTCAGCGATTTCCGCCTCGCGGCTGGGGTCGATCTCCATGCCGTCATCGGCGCTGTGCAGCACCTCCTGCACCGGCTTGCGCGGTTTGCGCTTGGCCTCGCGCACGCGCTTGGCGGCCTGCTTCAGCTCGTCCTTGCCGCCGACCGCCGCCGCGCGCTGCTCCGCTTCGGGCAGGTCAGCCACGGCCGCTGCCGCGCTGATCGAGATGACGCCGGTCTTGACCGCTTCCACCAGCTCCGGGGCGGCCTGCTTGTGGATGCGCTCGATCATCGTCACTTGGCTGCTGCTCAGCCGCGCCTCGCGCGCCATGTCGGCACGGCTGACCTTCGGCGCAGCGGCCCACGGCGGGCTGTCCTCATCGCTCTCGGGGCCGGCGTCGGCGATCTCGCCGTCGCTTTCCTTCTGCAGCTGGGCCTGCTCGATGCGGCGGCGCTCGGCCAGGATGTCGCGCTTGCGCAGCGCCAGCACGCCGCGCTGGAAGTCGGACACGCTGCGACGGCCCAGGTGCTGCTCGATCATCCACAGGTGCACATCATCCATCGACTGGAAGCGGGTGTTCTGCACGGTCTGGAACGGCAATCCGTGCTTCTGGCAGATGCCGAACCGGTTGTGCCCGTCCACCAGCACATCACCCCACAGCACCAGTGCATCGCGGCAGCCTTCGGCCAGGATGCTGCGCTCCAGCGCGTCGTGCTCGTCCGGGGTCAGGGGATCGATGTAGGCCTTGAGTTCTTCTTTGACGACAATGTCCATGCAATCCGGTACGCGAGCGAAACGTGACCGACCATTGTAAGGATCGCGGCGGTCGCCGTCGTCGCCGCCCGATTCAGGCTCAGCCGGTGGCGCTGATCATGTCGCCCAGGATTTCCACGATACGGTCGATCTGCGCCTTGTCGATGATCAGCGGCGGCGACAGCGCGATCACATCGCCGGTGCAGCGCACCAGCAGGCCGCCATCGCGGAAGCAGCGTTCGAACACCTCGTAGCCGCGCGCGCCCGGGGCATCCTTGCGTGGCATCAGTTCCACCGCGCCGATCAACCCGAAGTTGCGGATGTCGATCACGTGCGGCAGCCCGCGCAGGCTGTGCAGCGCCGACTGCCAGTACTCGCCCAGCTCGATGGCGCGCTCGAACAGGTGGTCTTCGGCATACGTGTCCAGCGTGGCCAGCGCGGCGGCGCAGGCCAGCGGATGGGCCGAATAGGTATAGCCATGGAACAACTCGATCGCCGCCGGCGGGCCCTGCATGAAGGCCGCATGCACCGTGTCCGAGACCAGCGTGGCGCCCATCGGCACCGCGCCGTTGGTGAGCCCCTTGGCCAGCGTCATCAGGTCCGGGGTGACCCCGAAGCGCTGTGCGGCGAAAGCGTTGCCGACCCGGCCGAAACCGGTGATGACCTCATCGAACACCAGCAGGATGCCGTGCTGGTCGCAGATTTCGCGCAGCCGCTGCAGGTAGCCCGGCGCCGGCAGGATCACCCCGGCCGAGCCGGCGATCGGTTCGACGAACACCGCGGCAATCGTCGAAGCATCGTGCAGCGCGATCAGCCGCTCCAGGTCTTCGGCCAGCTCGGCGCCATGCCGGGGCAGGCCGGGACTGAACGCGTTGCGTGACAGGTCCAGGGTGTGGCGCAGGAAATCGCTGCCGGCCAGCAGTGGCCCGAACGTTTTTCGGTTGTTCGGCAGCCCGCCGATCGACATACCGCCGAAACCGACCCCGTGGTAAGCCTTCTCGCGGCCGATGAAGCGGGTCCGTTGACCCTCGCCGCGCAGCCGGTGGTAGGCCAGCACGATCTTCATCGCGGTATCCACCGCTTCGGAACCGGAATTGCTGAAGAACACATGGTTGAGCGGGGCCGGGGCGAGGGCAGCCAGTCGCTGTGCCAGCACGAACGGCAGCGGCGTACCCATCTGGAACGGCGGGGCGAAGTCCAGTATGGCCGCCTGCTGCTGGATCGCCTGCACGATCCGCGGGCGTGCATGGCCGGCGTTGCAGCACCACAGCCCGGCTGCCGCGTCCAGCACCGGGCGGTCGTCGACATCGTGGTAGTACATGCCCTCGGCGCGCACCAGCAGGCGCGGCGCCGACTTGAACTGGCGGTTGGCGCTGAACGGCATCCAGAACGCCTCCAGCGACTCGGGGCGCTGCTGGGACAAGGACGACAACGGGGTGTCGGCACGGCGCATCGGCATCTCCGCAGGAACCGGTTGATCACGACTTTATCGCAGATGCATCACGATGCGCAGCGAGGACGGCGGGTATAAAAAGGAGCCCGAACACCCCCTTGGAGCCCCGCATGCGTGCCCACCCCACCCGCGACGACTGGCAGCGCCAGGCCGATGCACTGGTCGTGCACGGCCAGGCCTTCATCGATGGCCGCTACGTGGACGCCGCCGACGGCGCGCGGTTCGCCTGCATCAGCCCGATCGACGGTCGGGTGCTGGCCCAGGTCGCCGACTGCGCGGCGGCGGACGTGGAGCGTGCGGTCGCCGTCGCCCGGCGCAGCTTCGATGCCGGGCACTGGTCGCGTGCGGCACCGGTGCACCGCAAGCAGGTGCTGCTGCGCCTGGCCGACCTGGTCGAACAGCACGCCGACGAACTGGCATTGCTGGAGAGCCTGGACATGGGCAAGCCGGTGCGCGACGCACGCCAGGGCGATCTGCCCGGCGCGGTGCGCTGCCTGCGCTGGACCGCCGAGGCCATCGACAAGGTGTACGGCGAGATCGCCCCGACCGCGCTGGATACGTTGGGCCTGGTCAGTCGCGAGCCGATCGGCGTCGTGGCGGCGATCGTGCCGTGGAATTTCCCGCTGCTGATGGCTTGCTGGAAGATTGCCCCGGCACTGGCGGCGGGCAACTCGCTGATCCTCAAGCCGTCCGAGCGCTCGCCGTTGAGCGCGATCCGGTTTGCTGCGCTGGTTGCCGAGGCCGGCGTGCCCGAGGGCGTGTTCAACGTGCTGCCCGGCCATGGCCAGCCCACCGGCGAACCGCTGGCCCTGCACATGGACGTGGACGCACTGGCCTTCACCGGTTCCACCGCCGTGGGCAAGCGCCTGCTGCAGTGCGCCGGACGCTCCAACCTCAAACGCACCTGGCTGGAATGCGGCGGCAAGAGTCCCAACCTGGTGTTCGCCGACGCACCGGATCTGGACAAGGCGGCGCAGGCCGCGGCCACCGGCATCTTCTACAACCAGGGCGAGGTGTGCACGGCGGCCTCGCGGCTGCTGGTACAGCGCTCCATCCAGGACGAATTCGTCACCCGGGTGCTGGCCCACGCGCGACGCATGCAGCCGGGGCATCCCTTCGATCCCGACGCGCCGATGGGCGCGCTGGTGGACAACGCACACGCCGAGCATGTGCTGGACTACATCAACCGTGGCCAGGCCGAAGGCGCACGCCTGTTGCTCGGTGGCAAGCGGGTGGAGGTGGTGGCCGGCGGCAGCTACGTGCAGCCCACCGTGTTCGATGAGGTGGACGCCAGCCACACCATCGCGCGCGAGGAGATCTTCGGGCCGGTGTTGTCCGTGCTTGGTTTCGACCATGAGGCCGATGCGTTGCGCCTGGCCAACGATTCCAGCTACGGGCTGGCTGCGGGGCTGTGGACCGGCGATCTGGGCCGCGCCCACCGCGTGGCCCGCCAGCTGCGCGCGGGCAGCGTGTGGGTCAACCAGTGGGATGGCGGCGACATGACCGCGCCGTTCGGCGGCTACAAGCAGTCCGGCATCGGCCGCGACAAATCGCTGCATGCCTTCGACAAGTACACCGAGATCAAGGCAACCTGGATCCACCTGGGGGAGTGAGCCGGGTCAGCAATCCTGGCGCTGGTGGATCAGCGCCTCGCGCAGCAGGTCGCGGTCGCGTTCGTTGAGCGCGTTCTGGAAATAGTCGACCTGTGCGGTACTCGACCGGCACGGATCGACGACGTAGCCCGGCGGCCACATCCGCAGTGACTGGGCGATGCCCTGCACGATCTGTTCGGGGGTGAGGCCGCGCGTCATGCGGAAGCGCTCACCACCCCGATCGCGCACGCGTGGCACCCGCGCAGGCCCGGCGAAGACTTCCTCGACGACGACATTCCCTGTCCATCCTGACGGCATCGACCGGCTCTGAGCGCTGCCTGCGCCTGGAGTTCCACTGCGTCGCACGGGCTGCGTGCGCGGTCGCAGGCTGACGGTCACGTCTGCAACCATCGCCCGCGCCGGGGCGGGGGCGTGGCAGAATCCGGCAGCTGCCCTTTTTCGTGTGCCCGATGTCGACTCCTGCCGCACCTGCCGTCAACTCCCCGCGCCGCATCCTGCTGGCCAGCCTGATCGGCACCACCATCGAGTTCTTTGATTTCTACATCTACGCCACGGCGGCGGTGCTGGTATTCCCGCACCTGTTCTTCCCCCAGAGCAGCGATGGCGCCGCCCTGCTGCAGTCGCTGGCGACCTTCGCGGTCGCCTTCGTGGCGCGTCCGGTGGGCTCGGCGGTGTTCGGCCATTACGGCGACCGGATCGGGCGCAAGGCCACGCTGGTGGCGGCGCTGCTGACGATGGGCGTGTCCACCGTGGCCATCGGCCTGCTGCCCACGCATGCCAGCATCGGCATCCTGGCGCCGGCGTTGCTTGCCTTGTGCCGGTTCGGCCAGGGGCTGGGGCTGGGCGGTGAGTGGGGTGGGGCGGTGCTGTTGGCCACCGAGAACGCGCCGCCCGGCAAGCGCGCCTGGTACGGCATGTTCCCGCAGCTCGGCGCGCCGTTGGGCTTCCTGCTTTCGGCCGGCATCTTCCTGCTGCTTGGCCGCCTGATGAGCGATGCCGACTTCCTGCAGTGGGGTTGGCGCATCCCGTTCCTGGCCAGCTCGCTGCTGGTGGCCGTGGGCCTGTGGGTACGGCTGAACATCCACGAGACCCCGCAGTTCCAGGCGGCGCTGGACCGCAACGAGCGGGTCAAGCTGCCGATGTGGACGGTCATCCGCGAGCACCCCTTGGCGCTGGTCCTGGGCACGCTGGGCGCGTTTGCCACCTTCGTGTTGTTCTACCTGATGACCGTGTTCACCCTGGGCTATGGCACCACGGTGCTGCACTACACGCGCTCGGATTTCCTGCTGCTGCAGATGACCAGCATGCTGTTCTTCGCCGCCGGCATCCCGCTGTCGGCGTTGTACGGTGACCGTTGGGGCACCCGCCGCACCATGATCGTGGCCAGTGGTCTTATCCTGGCCTTCGGCGTGCTGTTCGCGCCGTTGTTCCTGGCCGGCAGCCCGTGGCTGGTGCTGGGCTTCCTGTCGCTGGGCATGTTCCTGATGGGGCTGACCTACGGCCCGTGCGGCACTTTCCTGGCCGAGATCTATCCGGTGCAGGTCCGCTACACCGGCGCGTCGCTGTCGTTCAACCTGGCCGGCATTCTTGGTGCGGCGCCGGCACCGTATGTGGCCACCTGGCTGGCCGAACGCTTCGGCCTGCTCGCGGTGGGCTACTACCTCTGCCTGACCGCCCTGGTCACCATCCTGGCCCTGCTGGCGATGGGCCGACGCGCCGCGCTCAGCGGAAGAAGCGCTTGAGCGTACGCCCCAGCCAGCTGCCCTGCTGGTGCTCGCGGGCGAACTGGTTCAGGTGCTGCTTGACCTGCGGCGCATAGGCCTTGTCATCGCCACGGATGTGGTTGAACAGCCAGCGCGACAGCATGGTGCGCAGTTCGTCGGTGACGTCCTCGCCGGACTGGAAGCGCAGCCGGTACTCGGACACGCGCTTGCCGAAGATTTCGTGCACGCGCTTGTGCGCGGCGCAGAACGGGTAGCCGGCTTCTTCCATCAGCTCTTCTTCGAAGGCGAAGTGCGACATGGTGTAGTCCACCAGTTCGTCGATCACCTCGGCCACCGCCAACCGCTGCAGACTGCTCTGCGCCACGTGCAGGTGGTTGAGCATCTCCACGATCCGCATGTGCTGGTGGTCGATGACGTCGATGCCGATGTTCAGGTCGTCCTGCCAGACCAGAAGTGCCATGGTGCGTTCCCCGTGATGTTCAACTGGGAACGACTCTAGGTGCGGGGCTGCGGCACCGCGTTGATCTCGATCAAGGCGTCAGCGCCGCTTCCCGGGCGGCGCTGGCCACGCTGGTGCAGCTGACCTGGTTGCGGCCACCGGCCTTGGCCAGGTAAAGCTGCCGGTCGGCTTCAGAGATCAGCCGGTGCAGCGAGTCGTGTTGCGGGCGCAGGCAGCACAGGCCGATGCTCACGGTCATGCGCAGGGTGGTCTCGCCCACCTTCACTTCCAGCGCGGCGATGCGCTGGCGCAGCAGCTCGAAATAGCCGCGGGCTTCGTCTTCCTCAAGGCCCGGCACGAGCAGGCAGAACTCCTCGCCGCCGAAGCGCGCGATCAGGTCCTCCTCGCGTGCATGCGCGGCGACGGCGCCAGCCACTGCGCGCAGTGCATCGTCGCCGGCTTCGTGGCCGTGGGTATCGTTGATGTGCTTGAAATGATCGATATCGATCATCGCCACCGCCACCAACGCATCGTTGTGGTGAAGCTGCGGCAACTGTCGTTGGCTCTGCTCCAGGAAGCTGCGCCGGTTGGGCAGCCCGGTCAGGAAGTCGCGCGTGGCCAGGTCCTGCAGCGTGCCGATCAACTCCAGCTGGTCCACGTTCTGCGAGACGCGGCAGAAGAACTCCTCGCGCGAGAAGGGCTTGCGCAGGAAGTCGTTGGCGCCGTTCTTGAGGAAGCGCGGGATCAGCGACGGATCGGTATTGCCGGAAATGCCGATCACCGCCACCTTGTCGCGCGAACGCAGCGTGCGCAGCCGACGGGTGAACTCCACGCCTTCCATGCCGGGCATTTCCTGGTCGACCACCGCCAGCCGGATCGCCGGATGCGCCTCGATTGCCCTCAGCCCCTCGGCACCATCGGCCGCTTCGTAGACCTCGTGGCCGTACATGCGCAGCAGCGAGGCGGCGTACATCCGCGCCGACATCGAATCGTCCACCACCAGCGCGGCGATGCGCCGGTTGCGTTCCAGGCGCTGCACCAGCCATACCAGGTAGTCGATGCTGCCGGGGGTGTTCTTCAGCACGTAGTCGATGATCTGCTGTTGCAGCACGCGCTTGCGCAGGTCTTCGTCGTAGACGCCGCTGACCACCACCGTGGGCAACCCGCGCGACAGGAAGAACTCCACCACGTTGTCGCGGTCGCCATCGGCCAGCACCAGCCCGGTCAGGACCAGGAACCAGCCCTGTTCCTGGTCGAGCAGGCGGCCGGCTTCGGCCAGGCTGGTGGCCACGGACACCGGCAGCTCCAGGCGCTGCTCGATCGCCTCGCGCAGCATGCTGGTGAACGTGCGCGAGTTTTCCACCAGCAGGATCCGCTGGGGCAAGGCATCACCGGGGTCGCTGTCGAAAGCGCCCTGCAACAAAGCCGGCATCTGGCGTACGCTCGATTTCGAGTGGGTCGGCAGGGATAGCGGCCGCTCCATCTGCAACTTTAGGCCCGGCGTGAGCAGCTGAGCGTCGCATAGGCCCTGATTGTTGTCAGCTGGTCGGCGATTTGGGTGAAACGGGCCGATTGCGGCTTCTCCGTTCGATGTAGGGAGGGCCAGCAGGTACTATCCGAAGAGAGTCCTTCAATGGCCATGATCAGGAGGTGGACGTGCATTTTTCACGTATTGGTAGTGGCGTGGCCAGTGTGATTCTGGCTGCTGTTCCCATGCTGGCGATGGCCCAGTCCGATGGCCACGGGGTCCATCTGGCAAGAAGCGGACTGGGCCAGGCCCAGCCAATTGCGGCCAACCTGAGTCTGGATCCGCAGTGGCGCCTGTATGGATTCCAGCGCGACGGCATCTCGTACTTCCAGGTGAATGATCTTGCCGGACGTGTGCAGGTGATTATCGGCAATGCCGATGATGCGTTCTGGGTCCTGCCCGCTGGCGAAAGCCGTGCGAGGGTGTCGTTGCCGTCGCAACGTGTACACCCCGCCACGAACGCAGCGCGGGCCGAGGTTTATCGAGATGCGGGCTTCTCGCTGGTTCTCTACGGACACGGCGCCGAGGCGGTGTGGTCTGTCGAGGTCGCCGACCAGCAGCGTTAGCGCGTGGACGAACAGTCAGGGTCGAGGTGCTGCCGCTCCTGGGCGGCAGCGCCCGGTTCCACGTGTGTGAGTGGACAATAGGCGGGCAATTCATCACGTGCAGTGCAGGCAGTAGCCGGATAGGCCGTGTGATCAACCAAGCGCCTGGCTGTTGTCCAAGTCAGCAGCCTTCCCGCGGTCGGGGCTGTGGTGGGGCGCAGATCCATTGGATGAGCGCTCCGCGGTTTCCGTCAGCACCATCCGGACCCGATTGCGCCGACACTGTACGAGGCCTCCGTAAGCGAGAGGCAATCCGGCCAAGTGCTCATCGACCATTGCGGCGGTTGTTGCGGACAGTGGGCGTGTCGAGTCAAGCAGTGCCACCACGACGAGAATTCCTCGCTGCGAACCGAAACCCCTGCATCGCGCGCGGACCATCAGCTGCCCAGGCTCATTTTCCAGAAGCAGGGATACTGCTTCATTGAGAGCTCGATAGGCAGCCAGTTGCAGCCCCTTGCTCAGCGTGCATGGGTCGCCTTCGAGTCGAGGCCGGTTCACCCGGTTGCTCAGTTCCCAGCATTCACGCACGCCGCCAGTCTGCAGTGCCACGTACAGGCCGAGTTGATCCAACGCGGTGGGATACACCATGCTTGCCTGCGCGCGGAACAACCGGGAATGCACAGTTGCAGTGTTCAACAGCACGTTTGCTATCTCGTGGTGGCCCTGTAATTTCAGCCAGCTCACCACTTCTTTGAGATAGACGTCCATGCCGTCTCCGAGCTTCCTGAGGTGAAGCGCACGCTCGCGAAGACCCTTCTCGCTGGCGATATGCGAATTCCGGGCCAGCTTTATGGCATTTCTTTCGCCATCGTCCCGCATTCGGTAGCGGTGATAGTAGTGGGTGATACGCGATCCGAATAGAAGTAGCGCGACACCCGCAATGGCCATGACCATCTGGGTCGTAAACGTTGTGGGATCAAATGCCAATGGATACGGCTTTGGCGTCGTAAGGCCAATGATCAGATTGAGCGATGGCACGGCCACCGCGGCCCCACGCCACCCCAGCAGACAAGTAAGTGCAATCGCCGGTAGCGCCATCAATAACTGAAGGCTGGTCTTGGCCGTGGCAGATTCTGCAGGAATCAGCGTCGTAGATACGCCAATCAGGATCATCAGCGCCAATCCAGCGACGCTTGGCGCCAGGAACCGGCGTGTCCATGCCGGTTCGGTGTGCCTCTTCGCCCAAAGCAGGGCAAGTGGGGCAACCGTCAGAATTCCGATGAAGTCACCCACGATATAACGCGCCGCGCCGGTGAGTATTGGTACGTCCGGGGTCGGCCAAAGCAAGTGCATCAGGATCAGGTTCAACGAGGTGACGGCTATGGCCGACGCCGCCCCAACCGAGAGCAGCCAAGCCTGGGACGTAGTGGTCATCATTCTACGGTGCAGCCGCACGATCGATGCCACCGTAGGCATCAAAGAGCCCGACGCGAGGATGACCCACGCCAAGCCATACTTTTCTACCATCGGGTAGCGCATCTGGGCGAAATATGCGTACTCGCCCAGGAACAGGTAAGGCCACAGTCGTGGCGGGCAGAGCAGCAGCGCGGCGACACGCACACCTGCAGGCAGGTAAAACTGGTCGAGAGAAAGTTTGCGTGTACCCCAGCATGCAAAAGCATACACAACAGCGAGGACAAGCCCGACCGGGCGAATACGCAAACTCAGTTGAAGCCCATCTTTCCACCAATCTCGTCGCACGTATTTCCTCCTGCCCGTGCCAGATCAACATCCATGCGAAACACTATGGCGTTCGGTTTGGACGGTATCGACACGCGGCGGATTATGCAATTGCGCAGAAAGATTATAGGAATAGAGCGAAAAGATGCGTTTCGTCAGGTCGCCGAGCCTGGCGTGATCAAATGCAAGCCTTTAGTTGGCAACTTGGACGCTTGCTGCGAACGGCTGTCCGAAGGACGGTCTACTACATAACAGATGGGGCTCCGAAGGATCTAGCGCTCACCACAGCACATCGCGCAGCTTGTACCACGACATCGCCGCCACCAGCAGCGGGGTACGCAGCAGTCGCCCGCCCGGAAAACGCGCGTGCGGAATCCGCGCGAACACATCCAGCCGCTGGGCCTGTCCGGCAATGGCCTCGGCCAACACCGCGCCAGCCAGGCCGGTGGCGGCCACGCCGTGCCCGGAGAACCCCTGGGCGAAATAAACGTTGGGGGTGAGCCGACCCCAGTCCGGTGCGCGGTTGCGGGTGATGTCCACGTAACCACCCCAGACCTGCTCCATGGCCACATCGGCCAATTGCGGAAACACCTGGTGCATGCGCCGGGTCATCACCCCGCGCAGGCCCGGCGGCGGCAACGCCGAATAGCTGGCGCGCCCGCCGAACAACAGTCGGTGGTCGGCGCTGAGTCGGAAGTAATCCAGGGCCCAGCTGACATCGGCCACGGCCATGTCGTTGCGGATCAATGCGCGTGCGCGTTCGGCGCCCAGCGTCGGCGTGGCCCCGATGTAGGTGCCCACCGGCATGATCCGCGCTTCCAGTTCCGGTGCGATGCCCTGCAGCAGCGCGTTGCCGGCGATCACTACGTGATCGGCGCTCACCGTCCCCCGTGCGGTACGCAGTTGGGGGCGTGCGCCGCGGACCAGCTGCAGCACCGGCGACTGTTCCAGGATCGTCACCCCCAGGGTTTCGGCCGCGCGTGCCAGGCCCTGCGCATAGGCCAGCGGATGCAGGTGCCCGCTGGCAGCATCGAACATCGCCCCGCTGTAGCGCGGGCTGTCCAGCTGCTCGCGCAGTTGCTGGCGGTCCCACCACTGCAGGGGATAGCCGTAGCGCTCGGCCAGTTCGATCATGCCCGCGCGCAGCATGCGCTCCTGCCGCGGGCGGATCGGGACGCTGGCATGGCCATCGCGCCAGTCGCAGTCGATCTGGTAGCGCTGCAGGCGATGCCGCAGCAGCGCCATGCCTTCACGCGAGAAATCGAACAGGTGGCGGGCATCGTCCGCACCCACCAGGCGTTCGAGCGTGTCCACCTCGCAGCCATAGCCGACGATGGCCTGGCCGCCGTTGCGCCCGGACGCCCCCCAGCCGATCCGCTGCGCCTCCAGCACCACCACGCGGAAGCCGCGCTCGGCCAGCGACAACGCCGCCGACAGGCCGGTGTAGCCGGCGCCGAGCACGCACACGTCGGTGTCCAGATTGCCCGCCAGCGGCGCACGCAAGGGCTGGGCCGGCACGCTGTCGGCGTACCAGCTGGCAACGTGGTCCTGGCCGGAATGGCGCGAAAAATCGGAACTCATGGCGACAGCATGCCAGCAACCCGGCCCCGGAACAGCGGCCAGTCTGTCGCAGGCCGGCGCGCAGGCATGTGACGGACCGACGCCGGTTGCGCCCGGTCGTAGCCCAGCGGTAACGTGCAGGCAGGTCATCCGAGCATGACGCATGGTTTCGCCCCCCTGGGTCGGCCTGCCCACCGACAGCACGATGCTGGGTCATCACCGGTTCGCGGTCGCCGGCGAAAAGTACATCCGCGCGCTGCGCGCGGCTGCCGCGGTCACCCCGGTACTGCTGCCCAGTCTGCAGCCTGCGCTGCCGGCCGACGACTGGCTGGACCGTCTCGATGGCCTGCTGTTGACCGGCGCGGTGAGCAACATAGAGCCGCAGCACTACGGCGGCGCGCCCAGCTGGCCCGGCAATCTGCACGATCCTGCGCGCGATGCCACGGCGCTGTCGCTGCTGCAGGCTGCACTTGCCCGCGACCTGCCGGTGCTGGCCATCTGCCGCGGCTTCCAGGAACTCAACGTGGCGCTCGGCGGCACCCTGCATCAGCGCGTGCACGAGGTGCCTGGCCTGATGGACCATCGCGAGGATCCGGACGCGGCAGTCGAACAACAGTACGGTCCGGCGCACCCGGTGCGGCTGGCCCAGGGCGGGTGGCTGGCCGACTGGTCCGGCGCCGAGGCGATCGCGGTCAATTCGGTGCACGGGCAGGGCATTGATCGCCTCGCGCCGGGGCTGTGGGTAGAGGCACGCGCCGATGACGGCCTCATCGAGGCCGCGCGCAACCCCGCGCACGCCTTCGTGCTCGGAGTACAGTGGCATCCGGAATGGCGTGTCACTGAAAACCCGTTCCATCACCGTATTTTCCAAGCCTTCGGCGATGCTTGTCGCCGCTACTCCTGCAAAGCAGACCGGTCATGACCACCCGAACGCGTTCGCGTAAAGCCACAGCCCCGCGCAAAGCGGCCTCTTCTTCGCGCAAGGCCGCCGCAGCGGCGGTGCCCGAGGAGAGCACGCTGCTGCGCTGGCTCAAGGACCGGCGCATCACCGAGGTGGAGTGCCTGGTACCGGACATCACCGGCAACGCGCGCGGCAAGATCATTCCAGCCGACAAGTTCTCGCACGATTACGGCACGCGCCTGCCGGAGGGCATCTTCGCCACCACGGTTACCGGCGAGTTCCCGGACGACTACTACGAGCTGACCTCACCGTCGGATTCGGACATGATCCTGCGCCCGGATGCCGACACCGTGCGCATGGTGCCGTGGGCCACCGATCCCACCGCCCAGGTCATCCACGACTGTTTCACCAAGACCGGCGAGCCGCATGAGCTGGCCCCGCGCAACGTGCTGCGGCGCGTCCTCAATGCCTATGCCGAACTCGGCCTGCGCCCGGTGGTGGCACCGGAGCTGGAGTTCTTCCTGGTCCAGAAGAACACCGACCCGGACTTCCCGCTGCTGCCGCCGGCTGGCCGCTCCGGTCGCCCGGAGACGGCGCGCCAGTCTTACTCCATCGATGCGGTCAACGAGTTCGATCCGATCCTCGATCTGATGTACGACTACTGCGATGCGATGAAGCTGGACGTGGATACGCTGATCCACGAATCCGGCGCGGCGCAGCTGGAGGTCAACTTCACCCACGCCAATGCGATGGATCTGGCCGACCAGGTGTTTCTGTTCAAGCGCACCATGCGTGAGTCGGCGATGCGCCACGGCATTTACGCCACCTTCCTGGCCAAGCCGATGGAGAACGAGCCGGGCAGTGCGATGCACATCCACCAGAGCCTGCTGCGGATCAGCGACGGCAGCAACGTGTTCACCGGCGAGCATGGCGGTGAGGATTTCAGCCCGTTGTTCGGGCACTACCTGGCCGGTCTGCAGAAATACGTGCCGATGGCGATGGCGTTCTTCGCGCCGAACGTGAATTCCTACCGCCGGCTGATGTTCGGCGAGGTCTCCCCGAGCAATGTGCACTGGGGCTTCGACAACCGCACCTGCGGGCTGCGCGTGCCGCTGGATACCCCGGAGAACATGCGGGTGGAAAGCCGGTTTGCCGGCTCGGATGCCAACCCCTACCTGGCGATCGCCGCCACCCTGGCCGCTGGCCTGCTCGGCATCCGCGAGCAGGGCTCCCCCACCGCGCCGATCAGCGGCAGCGCCAAGGAACTGGGCTACGACCTGCCACGCTCGCTGGGCGAGGCACTGGACGGGCTGGAAGGCTGCCCGGAACTGCGCGAGATGCTGGGCGAGCGCTTCTGCCGGGCCTATGTGTCGGTCAAGCGCAAGGAATACGAGACCTTCTTCCGCGTGATCAGCTCGTGGGAGCGTGAATTCCTGCTGCTCAACGTCTGAACGGCGCCGCGTCGCCAGATCCGGCATGGCCGTGAGGGCCATGTGCTGGGAAAATACGGGCATGCCCGTTAGGCTGGCACCCGTCGTACCGGTCTGGCCGGTTCCCCCATCTCGCACCTGACCTGTGGAGAGTCCGATGAAGCTGCGAATCCTCACCCTCGGCATTGCCGTATCCGTACTCAGCGCCTGTGGCGGCGGCAAGTCCGACGACGACAGCAAGGTGCTGAACGTCTACAACTACAGCGATTACATCGCCGAAGACACCATCCCCAACTTCGAGAAGGCCACCGGCACCAAGGTGACCTACGACGTGTTCGACAGCGATGAGATGGTGGAAACCAAGCTCCTGGCCGGCAACAGCGGCTACGACGTGGTGGTGCCGACGCTGAATTTCTTCGGCCGCCAGATCAAGGCCGGGGTGTTCCTGCCGCTGGACAAGAGCAAGATCCCGAACCTGGCCAACCTCGACCCGGATGTGATGAAGCGCATCGCCCAGCAGGACCCGGGCAACCAGTACGGCGTGCCGTACATGATCGGCACCACCGGCATCGGCTACAACGTGGAACTGCTCAAGCAGCGTTTCGGCGGCAGCACCGACATCGCCAACAGCTGGGACCTGATCTTCAAGCCTGAAAACATCGCCAAGATGAAGGACTGCGGGATCACCATCCTGGACACGCCCTCGGACATGATCCCGATCGCGCTGCACTACCTGGGCGAAGATCCGCACAGCCAGGACCCGGCCACGCTGGAAAAGGCCGCCGCGCTGCTCAAGGGCATCCGCCCCTACGTGCAGAACTTCCACTCCTCCCAGTACGTGGGCTCGCTGGCCAACGGCGGCACCTGTCTGGTGGTGGGCTGGTCGGGCGACATCATCCAGGCCCGTGACCGCGCGGCCGAGGCCAACAACGGCGTCACCGTGGCCTACTCGATCCCGCGCGAAGGCGCGCCGCAGTGGTTCGACATGCTGGCCATCCCCAAGGATGCCAAGCACCCGGAGGCCGCGTATGCCTTCATCAACTACCTGCTGGAACCGAAGGTGGCCGCGGCCAACACCAACTTCATCCATTACGCCAACCCGGTGACCAAGGCCACCGCCCTGGTGGACGAGGCGATCCGCACCGACCCGACCATCTACCCGCCGGCCGACGTGGCCGCCAAGATGTTCACCTACTCGATCAACACCCCGGAGGTGGACAAGCTCTACACCCGGTTGTGGACCGAGGTGAAGACCGGTCGCTGACCGCCCCTGCGACGCCGGCCCCG
Source organism: Stenotrophomonas sp. Ste86 (assembly GCF_024519465.1). GTDB lineage: Bacteria > Pseudomonadota > Gammaproteobacteria > Xanthomonadales > Xanthomonadaceae > Stenotrophomonas. The sequence goes on from NZ_JALJRW010000014.1 coordinate 36,880, forward strand.
TGCCGGCGTCGTCGTTTCAGGGGATTCATCCCGCAGGTGTGGGGGGCAGGCCGCCCGATCCGGTAGCGCATGACGCTGCCACCACCGGTAAAATGGGATGCTCCCCCCGTCCCGCCGCCGCTCCCGGAGCCGCTCCCCATGCCATTTGATGCCAAGCCGGAAGGCGAGGTCGTGCCGGTCCTCGAACCGGGCTATCTGTCCATCCGCGCGCTGCGCAAGGAATTCGACGGCTTCGTCGCCCTCGACGATGTCAGCCTGGACGTGCGCAAGGGCGAGATCTTCGCCCTGCTCGGCGGCTCGGGCAGCGGCAAATCGACCCTGCTGCGCTGCCTGGGCGGCTTCGAGACGCCTACCAAGGGCAGCATCGAGCTGGACGGCCAGCGCATCAACGATCTGCCGCCGTACCAGCGGCCGATCAACATGATGTTCCAGTCCTACGCGCTGTTCCCGCATATGACGGTGGAGCAGAACATCGCCTTCGGGCTCAAGCAGGACGGCCTGGCCCGCGATGCGATCCGCACACGCGTGGGCGAGATGCTGGAGCTGGTGCAGCTGGGGAAGTTGGCCAAGCGCAAGCCGCACCAGTTGTCCGGTGGCCAGCAGCAGCGCGTGGCGCTGGCGCGGTCGCTGGCCAAGGGGCCCAAGCTGCTGCTGCTGGACGAGCCGATGGGCGCGCTGGACAAGAAGCTGCGTTCGCAGATGCAGCTGGAGCTGGTCAACATCATCGAGACCTCCGGGGTGACCTGCGTGATGGTCACCCACGACCAGGAAGAGGCCATGACCATGGCCACCCGTATCGCGGTGATGGATGCCGGCTGGATCCAGCAGGTGGGCAAGCCGGACGAAATCTACGAGCAGCCGGCCAACCGCTTCGTGGCCGAGTTCATCGGCTCGGTGAACCTGTTCGACGGGGTGATCGACGAGGACCTGCCCGAGTACGTCACCGTGCGCACGCCGCTGTTTCCGGCGCCGATCTACGTGGCCCACGGCATCACCGGCTACGAAGGCCAGCCGGTGGCGTTCGCGCTGCGCCCGGAGAAGGTGATGATCGGCAAGGACGAGCCGGCCGGGGACACCAACAAGGCACAGGGCGTGATCGAGGAAATCGCCTACTTCGGCAGCCATTCGGTCTATCACGTGCGCCTGCCGAGCGGGGCCAAGGTGCTGTCCAATTTCGCCAATTCGCAGCGCTGGGCCAGCGACGGGCTGACCTGGGGCGACAGCGTGTGGGTGTGCTGGCGTGACAACGACGGCGTGGTGCTCACCGCATGAACGCCGCCGGCTGGAAGCGTTGGCTCCCCGGTACCCGCGGTAGCGTGATCGCCGCGCCGTACCTGTGGCTGCTGCTGTTCTTCGCGGTGCCGTTCGTGATCATCCTGATGATCTCGTTCTCGCGCACGCAGGTCGGCTCGCCGCCGTATACCTGGCTGCTGGAATATGTGGATGGCGCGTTCTCGCTCAAGCTCAACCTGGGCAATTACGCAGCGCTGGTGAAGGACAACCAGTACGTGCTGGCCTACCTGAGTTCGATCAAGATCGCGGTGATCGCCACGCTGCTGACGCTGCTGATCGGCTACCCGATGGCGTACGTGATTTCGCGGATGTCGCCGGCCGCGCGCAACGTGGCGATGATGTTGGTGGTGCTGCCGTCGTGGACCTCGTTCCTGATCCGGGTGTATGCGTGGATCGGCATCCTGGACCGCAACGGGCTGCTCAACCAGCTGCTCCTGAAGCTGGGGTTGATCGATGCGCCGCTGCAGATCCTGTACACGCCGACCGCGGCCTATATCGGCATCGTTTACTGCTACCTGCCGTTCATGGTGCTGCCGCTGTACGCCAACCTGGTCAAGCTGGACAACCGTTTGCTCGAAGCCGCCTACGATCTCGGGGCCAAGCCGTGGCAGGCCTTCCTGCGGATCACGCTGCCGTTGTCGCGCACCGGCATCATCGCCGGCTGCATGCTGGTGATGATCCCGGCGGTGGGCGAGTTCGTGATTCCGGAGATGCTGGGTGGCCCGGACACGCTGATGATCGGGCGCGTGCTGTGGGGTGAGTTCTTCAACAACCGCGACTGGCCCACGGCCTCGGCGGTGGCGATCGTGATGCTGCTGTTGCTGCTGGTGCCGATCCTGCTGTTCAACCGGGTCCAGCAGCGTGAGCTGGAAGGGAAGCTGCTATGAGCATGGTGCGCGGCAGCCGGTGGTTGGGGTGGTCGGTGTTGGGGCTGGGGTTTGCGTTCCTGTACCTGCCGATCCTGTTGCTGATGGTGTACTCGTTCAATGCCTCCAAGCTGGCCACGGTCTGGTCGGGCTTCTCCACGCGCTGGTACGGGGAACTGTTCAACAACCGGCAGATCCTGGATGCGTTGTGGATCAGCCTGGAGGTGGCGTTCTGGACGGCGTGCGCGTCGACGGTGCTGGGCACGATGGCGGCGATGGTGATGACGCGGTTCAAGCGGTTCCCGGGCAAGACCATGTTCGGCGCGCTGATCACCGCGCCGTTGGTGATGCCCGAGGTGATCCTGGGCTTTTCGCTGATGACACTGCTGGTGGCGATGGGCGGCATTCCGGGCTTCCCGGCACGCGGGGTGACCAGCATCTGGATCGCGCATGTAACGTTCACGCTGTCGTTCGTGATGGTGGTGGTGTCCTCGCGGTTGCAGGAGCTGGACCGTTCGCTGGAAGAGGCGGCGATGGACCTGGGGGCGGGCCGGTTGAAGGTGTTCTTCCAGATCACGTTGCCGATCATCGCCCCGGCGTTGGTGGCCGGCTGGTTGTTGGCCTTTACGTTGTCGCTGGACGATGTGGTGATCGCCAGTTTCGTGGCGGGCCCGAATTCGACGACGCTGCCGATGAAGGTGTTCGCATCGGTGCGGATGGGGATCAAGCCGGAGATCAACGCGCTGGCCACGCTGATGGTGCTGGCGGTGTCGATCGCGGCGGTGGTGGGCTGGTTCGTTACCGCACGCGGTGAGAAGCGGCGTCAGCGCGACATGCAGATGGCGCTGCAGGACAAGGGGTAGGGTGGGTGCGGCTGTTCTTTTTAGAGCGACAGCAACGGCAACAGCGGGACTGAAATCTGAGTTGGCGTTGGCGTGGGTGGGTTGGCGGGACACGCCGCAAGTCCCGCTCCGCGGCCCGGCCCAGCCGCTGGCGGCCGCGCGTTCAGTCGCATGCGAGGCAGTGCCTCGCGAGCAATGCGCCTTCACCCGTGTAGGCTCCCAAGCCGCATCCATGCGGCTTGAGGGTCCCGCCAATCCACCCGCCCACGCCAACGCCTGACGGATTGTTTGCCCCTTTGTTGGGTGGAGCAGGCGAGCGCGAGCGCGAGCGCACTTTGCCGCGAGGGAAGGGTTCAAGAGCAGCCGGGCATGGCCCGGCTCTACCCGTTCATCGGTACGCTGATCCCGCGGTAGAGCCGGGCCATGCCCGGCTGCACGCAGCCTCCGAACCACGACCAACCAGCAGAGCCGGGCCATGCCCGGCTGCACGCAGCCTCCGAACCACGACCAACCGGCAGAGCCGGGCCATGCCCGGCTGCACGCAGCGTCCGAACCACGACCAACCGGTAGAGCCGGGCCATGCCCGGCTGCACGCAGCGTCCGAACCACGACCAACCGGTAGAGCCGGGCCATGCCCGGCTGCACGCAGCGTCCGAACCACGACCAACCGGTAGAGCCGGGCCATGCCCGGCTGCACGCAGCGTCCGAACCACGACCAACCGGCAGAGCCGGGCCATGCCCGGCTGCACGCAGCCTTCAAACCATGACCACCCGGTAGAGCCGGCCCATGCCCGGCTGCACGCAGCGTCCGAACCACGACCAACCGGTAGAGCCGGGCCATGCCCGGCTGCTCTTCTCTCCCCCTCCAAAAAAACGAGCGGCCGGCTCTTGCTCTCAATCCGGCCCCGGCCAACTGTCTGGGCACGGTGCGGGTGGGATGCCGGGACCGTCGGGCGCCATGGATGGCGCCCGCGAGCCTCCACGGACGGATTCACGGCGTGTCCCGGCATCCCACCCGCACCGCGCCAACCACACGCCAGTGAAACGCTGCTTTCGGCATCTCACCCGCACCGTGCCAACCACCCGCCCATGAAACGGTGCTTTCTGCAGCCCACCCACATCTGCGACCCCATGTCGCAACCAGAACAGCCTTCCCGACCCATCCGGCAACATCCGGCTCACAGCCCGCAGCGCACAATCACCGCCTGTCTTTCGGAGCACCGCGATGACCGTTGAAATCATCAACCCCGCCACCGGCCAGGTCACCTACCGCCACGAACTGCTCGATGCCGCGCAGATCGAACAGCGCCTGGCCGCCGCCGCCAAGGCCTTCCCGCTGTGGTCGGGGCAGTCCCTGCAGGGACGGGGCGCCATCCTGCGTGGCATCGCCGCGCAACTGTGCCAGCGCAAGAACGATATCCAGCAGGCGATGACCAGCGAAATGGGCAAGCTCAAGGCCGAAGCGCTCGCTGAAATCGAAAAGTGCGCCCAGGCTTGCGAGTTCTACGCCGACCACGCCGCCGACTACCTCAAGCCGCAGCTGATCGACACCGAAGCCCAGCGCAGCTACGTGCGCTACGAGCCCATCGGTTGCGTCTTCGCGGTCATGCCGTGGAACTTCCCCATCTGGCAGGTGTTCCGCTTCCTCGCGCCGGCGTTCATGGCCGGCAACGTCGCGCTGCTCAAGCATGCCAGCAACGTCCCGCAGTGCGCCGACCTGATCCTCGCCGTCTGCCGCGATGGCGGCCTGCCCGAGGGCGTGTTCGACGTGCTGCATATCGACAACGACCAGGCCGCCGACGTCCTGCGCGACAAGCGGGTCAAGGCGGTCACGCTGACGGGCAGTGAACGTGCCGGACGCTCGATCGCCGCCACCGCTGGCGACCAGCTCAAGAAGTGCGTCATGGAACTGGGCGGCAGCGATGCCTTCGTCGTGCTTGACGATGCCGACCTCGACAAGACGGTGGCCGCCGCGGTGAAGTCGCGCTTCGACAACAGCGGCCAGACCTGCATTGCCGCCAAGCGGTTCATCGTGGTCGACGCGATCGCCGACGCGTTCGTGGAGAAGTTCGTCGCTGCCGCGGCCGCGCGCGTGTACGGCGATCCGCAGGACGAGAAGACCACGCTGGCGCCGATGGCCCGTGCCGACCTGCGCGATGAGCTGCACAAGCAGGTACAGACCAGCGTGGCCAAGGGCGCCAAGGTCCTGCTCGGCGGCGAGCCGGTAGCCGGCAGCCATGCCGGATACCCGGCCACCATTCTGGACAATGTTGGCCCCGGCATGCCTGCCTACGACGAAGAACTGTTCGGCCCGGCGGCGGCCATCGTGCGCGTGCGCGATGACGCAGACGCGCTGCGTGTGGCCAACGACACCAGCTTCGGCCTGGGCGGCAGTGTCTGGAGCGGCGACGCGCAGCGCGGCGAAGCGATCGCCAAGCGCCTGGAATGCGGCGCGGCGTTCGTCAACGCCATCGTCAAGAGCGACCCGCGCCTGCCGTTCGGCGGCACCAAGCGCTCCGGCTTCGGCCGCGAGCTGGCCGACCATGGCATCCATGAGTTCATGAACATCAAGACCGTTTACGTGGCCTGATCGGAGCGGCCCGGCAGGGCCGCTGGAACCGGTAGTGCCGGCCGTTGGTCGGCTGCTCGAAATCTCCAAACACCCGGCGTGAATCCGGGTTTTTCTGGAGCCGGCCAGCGGCCGGCACTACCTGCGTATCGCCGCTTGGCGTCGCACCACCGGCCGACCTCAGAGCCAGCGGACGCGCTTGAACAGGCGGTACAGCCCCACGCAGATCGCGCCGACGCCGATGATCATCGCCGGGTACGCCCACGGCTTGTCCAGCTCGGGCATGTGGGTGAAGTTCATGCCGTACCAGCTGGTGATCAAGGTCGGCGCGGCCAGCAGCGCGGCCCAGGCACCGAGGCGCTTGACCGTCTCGCCCTGCGCCAGCGTCACCAGCGACAGATTCACGCTCAGCGCGGTGCCCAGCATCTCGCGCAGGGTATCGATCACATCGCTGATCCGCACCGCGTGGTCGTGCACGTCGCGCAGGTACAGCTTCACCTCATCGGGCACCAGCTCGCCCTGGTAGCGTTTGATCTGCGCCAGCATGTCCTGCAGCGGCGCCACGGCCATGCGCATCTTGTTGAGCTCGCGCTTCAACTCGTACAGGCGCACGACGGTCTGGCGCTTGTAGCTGTCGGAGAAGATGTCCTTCTCCAGCAGCTCCAGCGTGTCGCGGTAGCGCTGGGTGATCGGCAGGTAGTTGTCGACCACGAAATCCAGCACCGCATACAGGCAGTACGACGGGCCCATGGTGCGCAGCAGCTCGGGCTCGCGCTCCACCCGCGCGCGCGGCGCGGCGTAGGACAGCGACGCGCCGTGGCGCACGGTGACCAGGAAGCGCGGCCCGAGGAAGGCGTGGGTTTCACCGTACTGGATGCGCTCGTCCACCATCTGCGCGGTGGTGACCACCACGAACAGCGAGTTGCCGTACGACTCCACCTTGGGGCGCTGATGCGCGTTGCGTGCGTCTTCGATGGCCAGCGAGTGCAGGCAGAATTCTTCCTGCAGCTTCAGCAGCACGCTGTCAGCCGGCTCGTAGAGACCGACCCAGACGAAGCCGTTGCCGCTTTCGATCACATCGCTGATCGCGTCCAGGCTGATGTCGTGGCGCTTGCCCTGATCATCGTAATGGACACAGTTGATGACGCAGGGCGGATTGACGGGTGCGGTACTTTCCATGGGCGGCATCGTGCGTCAGCGGCCCGTGACGGGCAGGTCACGACGACCCAGCGCCCACGCCAGCGCTAAGTGCACCGGCAGCAGCAGCACGATCCATTGCAGGTTGACCTGCGCCTGCAGGCTCAGCCAATGCAGTACCAGGCCCAGTGCGGCCAGCAGCGCCACCGCCCACAGCACGATGCGGAACCACGCACGCGGCACGCGCCCGCGCAGCAGGGTGACCGCGCCGGGCAGCAGCAGCAGGCACAGCGGTGACAGCACCAGCAGGTTGCGGTTGGCCCACGCCGCCTGGTGCGCGCTGAAGCCCCACAGGTAAGTCAGCAGTGCTCCGGCGATGCCGCAGAACAGCCACAGCGGCAGCGCGATACCGCCCAGCACGCGCCGACGCGTGCGCAGGGCGATTACGCCCGCGGCGGCCAGCAGGCCACACAGCAGCCACGGCCACCAGTGGCGCGGAGATTCCTTGGGTTCGGGCGCGATGCTGTGCGGCAGCAGTTCCTGCTCGGCCTGCACCAGCGGACGGCCTTCGCTGTTGCGGGCCTGGCGCAGCGCGTCGGCCAATCGCATCGGCACGAAGGCTTCCTGCCAGCGCGACAGTGGCTGGTCGGCGAACGGCCCCAGGCCGATGTCGAAGCCCAGCCACATCCATGGCGAGGGCGAGGCCAGCCGCACCGATTCGCTGCGGTAGGTGTTGCCACGCGAGCGACCGGACAGCTGCGAATGCAGGCCGCCGCCCAGCGCCTGGTCGATGGTGTCGCGCACCATCGTGGCGCAGTTGGCGGTGTAGTAGTCGTAGCGGTAGCGCGCGTTCTCGGGCTTGGCGCGTTCGGCCAGGCCTGCGGCCAGCGTGCGGGCCTGCTGCGGGTCCAGGTCCAGCCACTGGATGCTGGCGCCGCGGCCGCTCTCGCGGTAGTACGACATGTCTTCGTCCAGCGGCAGCGCCACCAGGTAGTACATCATGTCGCCGCGCACGAAGCGGCCGATGAAGTCCGGCTCGCCCGGATCGAAATAGCCGAAGTTGTAGGAGATGGCCTGGCCATTGCGCGGGTCCAGGACGACCAGCGCATCGTGGCCGAAGCGCTCGAAGAAGATCTCGCCGGGCTGCATGGTCACCACGCCAATGCGTGGCGCAGGGGACATGTCCGCAGCGACACCGGGCGCGGGTGCTTCATCGCTTGCGACCGGCGTATCGGAGGACGTGGCGGCAGCCTCCTGCGCCAGCGCCGCGAACGGGACACTGGCCAGGAGGAGCAACCACGACAGGAACAACAGGCGGCACGACGGCCACCGCTTCAGCAGGGGCCGCATGGCGTTGATCAATCCTCGGTGTCGGTGTCCGCCGACAGCACGGTCACATGGAACGCCTGCACGCGGCGGGCATCGGCACGCGCCACCCGGAACACGAAGCGGTCCAGGCTGAGCTCGTCGCCGGTTTCGGGCAGGTGGCCGATCGCCTCGGTGACCAGGCCACCGATGGTGTCGTAGTCGTCGTCGGGGAAGTCGGCGCCGAAACGCTCGTTGAAATCCTCGATCGCGGTCAGTGCATCGACCACGTACTGGCCGTCGGCCTGGATGGCGATCTGCGCGGTGTGGTCCTCGGCCTCGTCGTGCTCGTCGTCGATCTCGCCGACGATCTGCTCCAGCACGTCTTCGATGGTGACCAGCCCGGCGACGCCGCCGTACTCATCGACCACGATGGCCATGTGGTTGCGCGAGAGCCGGAACTCCTTGAGCAGCACGTTGAGCTTCTTGGCTTCGGGGATCAGCACCGCCGGGCGCAGCAGTTCGCGCACGTTGGCCGGACCGTGGTCGGCGACCACGCCGCGCAGCAGGTCCTTGGCCAGCAGCACGCCAAGGATGTCGTCCTTGTTGTCGCCGTGCACCGGGAAGCGCGAATGGCCCGATTCGACCACCTGCTTCATCAGTTCCAGGAAGGGCGCTTCCACCGGCAGCGAGACCATCTGCGAACGCGAGATCATCACGTCGCCCACGGTCAGCTCGGCGACCGAAATCGCGCCTTCCATCATGCGTAGGGTGTCGGCGGCGATCAGCCCATCTTCCTGCGCGGTGTGCAGGACCGCCACCAGCTCGTCGCGGGTGTGGGGTTCGCCGGAGAAGGCAGAGGTCAGGCGTTCGAGCCAGCTGCGCTTCTTTTCGTTTTGCTCCACATTGGAGCCACTACTGTCGTCTTCAGACATCTCTGGAAAAAAAGGCACCCGGCGAGCCGGGCGTTGGATTCAGTCTAGCAGGATGAGCGCCGCTGTCAGCGTCCGCCGGCGGGCGCGGCCTTCACGGGCCGGCCGGGGGCGGGGAGTCCGGGGAGGCGGCGCCCGGCGTGGCGTCCGGGGCCGGCTCCTCCTCCGGCGGCAGGTCCAGGCTGTAGGTGCAGCCGGCCAGGGTCTTGCCGGGGTGGGTCTTGACGGTGGACAGGCTCAGGATCACCGATTCGATCATCGGCTCGCCGGTCGTCGGGTCGGTGACGTCGCGGCTGACCAGCTCGCGCCCGGCCATGAACTTGTCCGGGTTGTCCACGCCATCCTCCAGCGCCAGCCGTTTGGCCATCGGGCGCGGGTCGGCCAGGTCGAGGATGGCCATGATGCTGGCCCCGGCCACGGCGATGTACTCGGTCTGCTGGCCGAATACGGTCACGGGCATGGCCAGGCGGAATTCGCTCATGAATTGATTGGACTGCGGCAGCGGCTGCAGGCCGTTGGCTACCGCCTTGAGCGGGTCGGCCACGACCGGCGCCACCGCGTTGTAGTCGGCCAGCCCCTGCCGGCATTCGATCAGGGCGGCCAGGTCCAGCGGGGCGGCGACGCTGGTGGCGGGCAGCAGGGCCAGCAGGCCCAGGCAGGCGGTCTTGAAGGCGATCATCGAAAATCCGTGGGTCACCGGCGGGCGGCTCAGTTCTCGTTGGCGTAGGGGTCGTCGATGCCCAGTTCGGCCAGGATGTCGCGTTCCAGCTGCTCCATGGCCTCGGCTTCCTTGTCGTCCTCGTGATCCCAGCCCAGCAGGTGCAGCACGCCATGCACGGTCAGGTGCGCATAGTGGGCATTGAGTCGCTTGTCCTGCTCTTCGGCCTCGCGCGCGACCACCGGGGCGCAGATCACCAGGTCACCGAGCAGCGGGAATTTCACGCCCTTGGGCAGGCCCTCGGGCACCTCGGCCGGGAAGCTCAGCACGTTGGTGGCGTAGTCCTTGCCCCGGTAATGCCGGTTCAGCGACTGGCCTTCCTTGGCATCGACCATGCGGATGGCCAGGTCGGCCTCGCGGATGCGGCCCTTGAGCGCGGCGGCAACCCACTTGCGGAAGCTCACCGCCGAGGGCAGCCCGGCACGGGGCAGGGCGTAGCTGACGGCTACATCGAGGCGGACGGGGCCCTTGGTCATGGCGATACCGGTAGTTCAGATCAATCGGAAGTGGACAGTGTACGTCTACTCCGCGCCGGGTTTTACCTGCTGCAGGTCGCGGCGGTCGTACGCGCTGACGATGCGTGCCACCAGCGGGTGGCGGACCACGTCGCGGGCTTCGAAGAAGGTGAAGCTGACGCCCTCGACATCGCGCAGCACCTCGATCGCATCGCGCAGGCCGGATTTGACGTGCTTGGGCAGGTCGGTCTGGGTCAGGTCGCCGGTGACCACGGCGGTCGAGCCGAAGCCGAGACGGGTCAGGAACATCTTCATCTGCTCGACGGTGGTGTTCTGCGCTTCGTCCAGGATCACGTACGCATCGTTGAGCGTGCGCCCGCGCATGTAGGCCAGCGGCGCGATCTCGATGATGTTTTTTTCCAGCAGCTTGAGCACTTTTTCCACGCCCAGCATTTCGTACAGCGCGTCATACAACGGGCGCAGGTACGGGTCCACTTTCTGGCTCAGGTCGCCGGGCAGGAAGCCCAGCTTCTCGCCGGCTTCCACCGCCGGGCGCACCAGGATCAGCCGCTGCACGCGCGACTCGTTCAACGCGTCCACCGCGCTGGCCACCGCCAGGAAGGTCTTGCCGGTACCGGCCGGGCCGATCCCGAAATTGATGTCGTGGGTGGTGATCTGGTGCAGGTAGCGCGCCTGGTTGGCGCCGCGCCCGCGCACGGTGCCGCGCTTGACCTTGATGGTCACGTCCTGCGCCTCATAGGCCCCGTCGACGACGTGTTCGACGTTGGCCTGGTTCAGCCGCAGGTGGATGGCGTGGCTGTCGAAGGTGACCTCGGCCGCTTCGGCGTAGAGGGCCTCGATCAGCGTCTTGGCTTCTTCGATCACCCGCTTGGGGCCGGTCACGCGGAACACGGGGCCGCGGTTGGCGATCTCCACGCCGAGCTTGAGTTCGATCTGGCGCAGGTGCTCGTCGAACGGGCCAGCCAGATTGGCCAGGCGTTCGTTGTCTTCCGGGACCAGGGTGAAGTCGCGTTGTGCAAGTGCCGTCATTGCGTCAGGCAGCCATCGGTCGTAGCGACCCGGCCGCAGCGTTGGGATGGGAAACACAGGGTAGCGCGCAGCCACGTTGGCCGCCAGCGAAGGCGCGGTTCTCCACAGCGTCTGTGCAAGGACGGTGCAGCAACCTGTGGATAGCCGGCGTGGGCCTTAGTGCGGCAGGCGATCCGCGGTCGTGGTAAAAAAAGCGTCACGCCGCGCGCGTTCATCCACAGCGGTTGTGGGTGGATGTTGGAGAAACATGTGGATAAGCACCGTGGCGCCCATGGCGGCAAGGGTTTGCGCCAGGTGATCATTTCATGACCAGCGCGGCGTTGACTGACCTCTTCTTCACGGAGGTGTGCGCAAGGCGACGGCGCATCTCCTTCTGCAGAACGGCGTCCGATGTCACTGGTCGTGTCTGTGTCCGGCCGATGGGTGCCGTTGGCTGCGACGGGTCGGCTGGTCCGCGCCGGAACCTCGCTGCTGCAGCTTGAACAGACCCGCACCGCCGCCCACTGCCAGCGGTGCAGGCGCAGTCGCGCGCGCTGGTGGGAACGGCGGCCCGAGGTGCCGCCGCCGCTGGCCGGCGCGCCCTCAGCTCGTCACCATCCGCGCGCGCAGCGAATTGCTGTACGCCTCGGTGATCACCACATCGACGAACTGCCCGATCAGGCGCGGGTGCCCGGGGAAATTCACCGAGCGCATGTTCTCGCTCTTGCCGGTCAACTCGTTCGGATCGCGTCGCGAGGGCCCTTCCACCAGCACGGTCTGCACGGTGCCGACCATCTTGGCCGAGATCGCCGCAGCCTGTTCGTTGATGCGCGCCTGCAGGCGCGACAGGCGCGCGTGCTTTTCGGCATCGCTGATCGTGTCTTCCAGATCGGCCGCGGGGGTACCCGGGCGACGCGAGTAGATAAAGGAGAAGCTGTGGTCGAAGCCGATGTCTTCGATAAGCTTCATGGTCTTTTCGAAGTCGGCCTCGGTCTCGCCGGGGAAGCCGACGATGAAGTCCGAGCTGATCGAGATGTCCGGCCGCACGGCGCGCAGCTTGCGGATCTTGGCCTTGAACTCCAGGGCCGTGTAACCGCGTTTCATCGCCGACAACACCTTGTCGCTGCCGGCCTGCACCGGCAGGTGCAGGAAATTGGCCAGCTGCGGCACATCGCGGTAGGCATCCACCAGCGAGTCGCTGAATTCCAGCGGGTGCGAGGTGGTGAACCGGATCCGGCCAACACCGTCGATCTCGGCGATGGTGCGGATCAGCAGGCCCAGGTCGGCGAACTCACCGTCCCCATACGGACCGCGGTAGGCATTGACGTTCTGGCCCAGCAGGTTGATTTCGCGCACACCCTGCGCGGCCAGCTGTGCAACTTCCACCACCACGTCCTCGAAGGGACGGCTGACCTCGGTGCCGCGGGTGTAGGGCACCACGCAGAAGGAGCAGTACTTCGAGCAGCCTTCCATGATCGACACGAACGCCGAACCGCCCTCGGCGCGCGGCTCAGGCAAACGGTCGAACTTCTCGATCTCGGGGAAGCTGATGTCCACCTGCGACTTGCCCGATTCGCGCCGCTGGCGGATCAGCTCCGGCAGCCGATGCAGGGTCTGCGGGCCGAACACCAGGTCCACGTGCGGGGCGCGCTTGATGATCGCCTCGCCTTCCTGCGAGGCCACGCAGCCGCCCACGCCGATGATCACGCCGCGGCCGTTGTTCTTCAGCGCCTTCCAGTAGCCCAGCTGGCTGAACACCTTCTCCTGCGCCTTCTCGCGGATCGAACAGGTGTTCATCAGCAGCACGTCGGCCTCGGCCGGGTCGTCGGTCAACTCCAGGCCTTCGGCGGCGGCCAGCACGTCGGCCATCTTGGACGAGTCGTACTCGTTCATCTGGCAACCGTGGGTCTTGATGTACAGCTTGCCGCGCACCGGTCCGGTCACCTGTGGCCGGGAGCCGGGCAGGGCGATCAGGTCGGGGCGGGGGGCGGGCGAATCAGGTGTGGCGGCAGGCAAGGCGGAGCCGGCCGAAGTCGGCGCGGTCGAAGCTGGCGTCCCGGTCATGGCGCTTATTCCAGTCGGGTGGGCGGGCAGGCAGCCGGTTGGCTGCGATGAGCCGTGCATTGTATGCCGGAAGCACTCCCCGGACGGGTTCAGGGCCGATCCGCGCTGGCGACCGGCGTCAACCCCTTGGCAACCACCGCCGAAGTTGGGACACTCCCGGCAATGAAGGGGATCTTGGGGATCGCTGCGTTGGCCTTGGCTGCGCTGACCGCTATGCCGGCCAGTGCGGGCACGCTGTACAAGTGCCTCGGTGCCGACGGCGTGCCCAGTTATGTCAGCAAGCGGGTATCCGGGGCGTCCTGCAGCGTGGTCAGCAGCTACCGGCCCGACCGCAGCGCGCCGCGCCGCTACACCCCGCCGCCGGCACCGGTCGCCGCGCCAGCGCCTGCACTGGTCCCGACAGCGACCGCCAGCGCGCCCGCCAGTCCGGTCCAGGCCGATCGCGCCAACACCGGCACCGCCCTGACCGCCAGTGGCCCGGCGCCATCGGCCACGGTGCTCAGCGCGCCGTCGGCCCCGGCCGCGCGGGCCAACAAAGCCGGCCGCGTGGTGAGCGGGCAGGTCTACTCCTACATGAAGGAAGGGGTGCGCCACTACACCAGCGCCCGCCCGGCGCAGTTGGCCAGCCTCGGCCCGGTGCGCACCATCCACTACACCTTCATCGAGCGCTGTTACGCCTGCGGGGCCAACCCCGGCGTGAACTTCGGCTCGGTAAGGCTCAACACCACCGCGTTCCAGAGCGAGATCACCGCCGCCGCGCGCGAGTTCGGGGTCGAGGAAGCCGTGGTCCGCGCGATCATCCACGCCGAATCGGCCTACAACCCGACCGCGCTCAGCCGCGCCGGCGCCCAGGGCTTGATGCAGCTGATGCCGCCCACCGCGCGCCGCTTCGGCGTCACCGACTCCTACGACGCCGCGCAGAACATCCGCGGCGGCGTGCAGTACCTGTCCTGGCTGCTCAAGCGCTTCAACGGCAACCTCACCCTGGCCGCTGCCGGTTACAACGCAGGCGAGGGTGCCGTGGATCGCCATGGCGGCGTACCGCCTTACAGTGAGACCCAGTACTACGTGAAGCGGGTGGCGCAGCTGGCCGAACGCTACCGTGGTGCGCAGGCCACCACCCAGTGAGCCGACGCGCCCATGGCGCTGGCTGGCCTCCATGCCGTAATGTCGTGTCGTAATGTCGTTCCGTAGTACCGCGTTGTGTGGCCGACTTCGGTTCAGCTACACTCGCGGCTGATTCAATGTGGACTGGCCCCCACCGGTCTGCTGGCAGCCTCAAGCTACCTAAATCAATATCGGAGTGCCGGATGGCCAACGATGGGGTAAACGATCCAGTCGATACTGGACGTCGACGATTCCTTTCAGCAACCACTGCGGTGGTCGGAGCGGTCGGCGTCGGATTTGCAGCAGTGCCGTTCATCAAGTCCTGGAATCCCAGCGCCCGCGCCAAGCTGGCCGGTGCTCCGGTGATTGCCGATATCAGCGCACTCCAGGAAGGCCAGCGACTGGTCATGGAATGGCGTGGACAGCCGATCTGGATCGTCAAGCGCTCCAAGGCGATCCTGGACGCGCTGCACGGCCTGGATGATCGGCTCAAGGATCCCGAATCCGGGGTCAAGGACCAGCAGCCGGCCTACGTGCTCAAGCAGAATCCCGAATTCCGCGCGATCAAGTCCGAGGTCTCGGTCCTGGTCGGACTGTGCACCCACCTGGGCTGTTCGCCGGAGATGGTCGCCGAGATCCGCCCCGAGCCGTACGACCCCCAGTGGAAGGGAGGGTACTTCTGCCCCTGCCACAAGTCGCGCTTCGACATGTCCGGTCGCGTGTTCAAGGATGTCCCGGCGCCGATCAACCTGCTGGTGCCGCCGCACCATTACCAGGACGACAACACCATCATCATCGGCGTTGACCCGCAGGGGGCGGCTTGACCATGGCCAACATCCTTTCCCGCACCGCCACCGGCGTCGCCGACTGGGTCAACACGCGCGCCCCCGGCCTGATGCCGGTCTACCGCAAGCACGTGACCGAGTACTACGCGCCGAAGAACTTCAACATCTGGTACTACTTCGGTTCGTTGGCGCTGCTGATCCTGGTCAACCAGATCGTGACCGGCATTTTCCTCACGATGCACTACAAGACCGATGCGGCCGAAGCGTTCGCCTCCGTCGAGTACATCATGCGTGACGTGGAGTGGGGCTGGCTGATCCGCTACATGCACTCCACCGGGGCCTCGCTGTTCTTCATCGTGGTCTACCTGCACATGTTCCGCGGGCTGTTGTATGGCAGCTACCAGAAACCGCGCGAGCTGGTGTGGATCCTGGGCATGCTGATCTACCTGGTGCTGATGGCCGAAGCCTTCATGGGCTATGTGCTGCCGTGGGGCCAGATGTCGTTCTGGGGCGCGAAGGTGATCATCTCGCTGTTCGGCGCGATTCCGGTGATCGGTACCGGGCTGACCGAATGGATCATGGGGGATTACCTGCCCAGCGACGCCACCCTCAACCGCTTCTTCGCCCTGCACGTGATCGCCCTGCCGCTGGTGCTGTTGCTGCTGGTGGTACTGCATCTGGGCGCGCTGCACGAAGTCGGCTCGAACAACCCCGACGGCGTGGAAATCAAGAAGGGTCCCAAGGGCAATCGCTGGTCGGCCACCGCGCCCACCGACGGCATCCCGTTCCATCCGTACTACACGCTCAAGGACGGGGTGGGCGCCGGGTTCCTGCTGATCATCGCCGCCTTCATCATCTTCTTCGCCCCGGCCTTCGGCGGCCTGTTCCTGGAACACGACAACTTCACCGAGGCCAATCGCCTGGTGACGCCCGAACACATCAAGCCGGTCTGGTACTACACCCCGTACTACGCGATGTTGCGGGTGGTGCCCAATAAGCTCGGTGGCGTGCTGGTGATGTTCTCGGCCATCGCGATCCTGTTCCTGGTGCCGTGGCTGGACCGCGCGCGGGTCAAGTCCTACCGCTACCGCGGCTGGCTCTCGCGCGGCCTGCTCGGCGTGTTCGCGGTGTGCTTCGTCTGGCTCGGTGTGATCGGCTCCGGCCCCGGCACCGACGCACATGAAACCTACGTGGGCCGCGTATTGACCTTCCTGTACTTCGCCTTCTTCATCACCATGCCGCTATGGACCAGGCTGGACAGGACCAAACCGGTACCGGATCGGGTGACCACGCATGACTGACCACTGGATTGTCCGGCTGGCCTGCGCGGCCGCCTTGATGCTGGCCAGCAGCCTGGCCGGCGCCGCCGAAGGCGGCACCACCCTGCAGGCCGGCAACGACCTCGGCGACCGCGCCTCGCTGCAGCGCGGCGCGCAGCTGTACATGAACTACTGCTCCGGCTGCCATGCGCTGAAGTACCTGCGCTACTCGCGGATGGCGGCCGACCTGGGCCTGAGCGAAGAAGAGGTCATGACCAACCTCAACTTCACCGGCACCCCGATCGGCGAGCAGATCCCGGTAAGCATGCCCAAGGCCCAGGCCGAGAAATGGTTCGGCAAGATGCCGCCGGACCTCAGCCTGATCGCCCGGGTGCGAGGCAGCGACTGGGTCTATACCTACCTCAAGTCGTTCTACCTCGATCCGTCCCGGCCGCTGGGCTGGAACAACCGCCTGTTCCCCAATGCCTCCATGCCCAACCCGCTATGGGAGATGCAGGGCCTGCAGCACGCGATACACGGCAAGCCGGAAAGCCCGGGGGCAGACGCGCCGGTGGTCGGGCTGAAGATCGAACAGCCGGGCAACGTGAGCGCTGCCGAGTACGACCAGACGGTGCGCGATATCACCAACTTCCTGGAGTACGCCGGCGAACCGGCCGCGCTCAAGCGCCAGAAGCTCGGCGTGTGGGTGATCCTGTTCCTTGCGCTGCTCACCTTCCTGGCGTACCTGCTCAAGAAGGAATACTGGAAGGACGTGCACTGAGCGCCATCCCGCCGCCGAGCATCGATCGATCCGATCAGGGGTCGATCGGCCTATTGGCTTTTGTGATGGGCAGTTGCACACTCGGGTACTGTGACGACCGCTGGCAATGGGCTGGCGGCGCCGATACGACCGGCGGTTACCGGACGTTGGAGAGCCTTTGATGGCGGCGAGCGTACGCATGCGGAACACCCTGACGCTGTTTTCCTCGAACGACGATGTCCTGTGCCATCGCGTGCGCCTGGTATTGGCGGCCAAGGGCGTGAGCTACGACTTCGTCCCGGTCGACCCGCAGAATCCGCCCGAGGATCTGATCGACCTCAACCCGTACCATTCCGTGCCCACCCTGGTGGAGCGCGAGCTTGTGCTGTACGCGGCCTCGGTGGTCAGCGAATACCTGGACGAACGTTACCCGCACCCGCCGCTGATGCCGGTCGATCCGCTGTCGCGCGCGCGCATCCGTCTGGCGATGCTGCGCATCGAACACGACTGGGTACCGCAGGTGCAGGCCATCCAGCTCGGCAACAAGACCCAGGCAGAGGCCGGGCGCAAGCGCCTGAAGGAACTGCTGACCAGCGCGGTGCCGCTGTTCAAGGCCAGCAAGTTCTTCCTCAATCCAGAAATGAGCCTGGCCGATTGCGCGATGGCACCGATCGTGTGGCGGCTGCAGTCGCTGGACGTGCCGCTGCCCAAGGATGGCAAGTCGATCGAGGATTACGGCAACCGGATCTTCCGCCACCCGGGCTTCATCCGCAGCCTGACCGACCAGGAAAAGAAGCTGCGCGATCTGCCCAGCTGAGCCCGGCCCGCCGGTGCAGCTGACTGCATCGGCGCTTTACGTTCGGCGCGCGGGTGCTGACCGGCGCCGGTGCGGGCGCGTACACTTGCCACTGCGCAATCGGATCCCTGCAGCCGAGCACGGCTCGGCTCTACCCCCATGACAGAAGACACTTTCCGCATGACCAGCCACCGTCCGTACCTGTTGCGGGCACTGGTGGAATGGATCAACGACAACGACCTGACGCCGCACATCCTGGTGGACGCCGGCATGCCCGGCGTGCAGGTGCCGCAGAGCGCGGTCAAGGACGGCAGGGTGGTGTTGAACATCGCCGAACGTGCCGTCGTACGCCTGCATATTGACAATGACAGCGTGAGCTTCTCGGCCCGCTTCTCCGGGACCAGTTATCCGGTGCAGGTGCCGATTTCGGCCGTGCTGGCGGTGTATGCCCGCGAGACGGGGCAGGGCATGGCCCTGCCCGATGACATCCCCGGCCACGATCCCGGCCCGGAGGACGAGCTGCCGCCCGACGACAGCCCGACCCCGCCGGACGACGCGCCGCCCAAGCCGAGCGGCCGCCCGCATCTGCGCGTAGTCAAATAAATCACCCGTGGCCGCCGCAAGGCGGCCATTTTTGTTGGGGGCGCCTACGGAGTGTCGGCTGCTCAGACGTCCTCGGCGCCGCCGGTATCCACGCCGCGCCGGATCTCGCTGATCCGCGCCGCCGACGGTCCCACGAACGCCACCAGCTCATCGCCACGCAGCACCATGCGTCCCGTGTGGCGGTCCACGCCATCGTGCGAGTACTCGAACTTGAAGGTGCGCTCCCAGCCCAGCCAGCCGTTGGGCTTGCGGCATACGCGCAGGCCGGTGCCGTGCACGCTCTGGTCCAGCCATTGCACATCGGCGGCACGGCAGGCATTGCGGCCCAGCTCGCCGGCACGCTCGGCGGCCGCACGCGAGGCGTTCCAGAACGCGTAGGCGAACGCACCGGCAATCATCAACAGGATCAAACTGGGCATCGGTGACTCGGTGCGGTCAGGGAGGTCGAACCTCCAAGATGGCGACGAACGCGGCGCGGATCAAGCCTTGCGCGTGGTACGCGCTAGGAGGTCTGCGGCGACTGCACCGGGGGCGTCGTTGCCGGTGCTGGCGGCGTCGGCGCCGGTGGCAGCGCGCGCGCGCCGGGGTGGGGCGACGCCGGCGGCGGCGTTGGTGTTCCCTGCGGAACCCATGGCGGTGCCGACGTGCCTGCCGGGTCCGGTGGCGGCATCGGCGCCATCGCCGGCGCGGTGGCCACCAGCTTCAGCAGGGCAGCCCAGTCCTGGCGGTTGAAGCTGCATTCTTCCTCGCGGCCGGGCGTGCAGCCCGGGTCCACCCCGTCGCTGGTGCTCGCCTTGGCCGGCGGCAGGTCGATCCGGCCGCTGCGGTCCAGGTCAAGCTTGCGCATCGCCACCGTGTTCATCACATTGCCGCCGATCAGGTACAGGGTGCGATCACCGCCCATGTTGGCAGCGATCACCACCTCGCAATGCGATTTCCAATGCGTCACCGCGCCGCTGCCCAGCGACTGCACCAGGCCGCTGTAGCTCAAGGTTTCGCGCCGATCGCGGAGGTAGCACAGCAGGTCACCGGGCGCCGGTTTTTCCTGCGTCGGATCGGCCATCCGATACGGTCCGCTGTTCTGGTAGGCCGCACGGATGTAGTCGATGTGGCGCGGCGAGCGGGTGAAGCCGGGCACGCTGGCGCGGGTCATGACCCAGGAAATGAAGGCGGCCGACCACGGGTTGTCGACCAGAAACGCCCGGCAGTCGCTGTCGGTGTAGCGCGTCCCCGGCGGGGCCATGCAGCTCGACGCGCCCGGCTGGCTGCCCATCGGCGACAACGTGCCGCTCTGCCGCCAGTAGCCGACCACCCGCTGCCAGGCAACCAGACCATTGTCGGCCAGGTGGACGTCCTCGGCTTCGGTCACGCTCAGGCTCGCCGCACGGCCATCGCGATCGATGAACGGCCGATACCACAGGCGATGCTCGTTGCAGGCGGTGTTGACGATGCTCACCGCCAACGGGCTCAATCCGAATCGCGGCGGGATATCGCAGACCTCGGCGGCGGACGCGGTGGCCGGCAGCAACGTCACCAGCGGCGACAGGCATGCAAGCAGGAGCAAGGGGCGCATGCGCGCTCTCCGGGGTGGGGGCAGGGCAAGCCTCGCAGACCCGGTCTGCCGGGGCCGTGAAAACAGCCAGACAGATGCGCGCGTCCGCTGCGTCGTCGAGCGCCGAACCCTGGCGGCATGCCTGCGTGACCGCCGCGTCGCGCACCGGTAGTGCCGGCCGTTGGCCGGCTCTCGACCCATGCGCGAAGCAGACCAACGGCCGGCACAACCGGTGCAGGCCGCTCAAGCCGGCGGCGGGCCCAATTTCAACGACAGATCGATCGCCTGCACGTGCTTGGTCAGCCCGCCAATGGAGATGCAGTCCACGCCGTCCTCGGCGATCGCACGCAATCCCTCCAGGCCGACGCTGCCGGAGACTTCCAGCGGAATCCGACCCGCCGCGATCCGCACCGCTTCACGGCGCATCCCCGCATCGAAGTCATCGATCAGGATGCGTTCGCAGCCCACCGCCAGTGCCTGGCGCAACTGATCGAGGTCCTCGACCTCCACCACCAGCGGCAACTGCGGCCATTGCGCGCGCGCCGCCTGCACCGCAGCGGTCAGGGAACCGGCCGCGCGGATGTGGTTTTCCTTCAGCATCACCGTGTCGAACAACCCCATCCGGTGGTTGTCGCCACCGCCGCAGCGCACCGCGTACTTCTGTGCCAGGCGCAGCCCCGGCAGGGTCTTGCGGGTGTCCAGGATGCGCGCGCCGGTGCCGGCCACGGCCGCCACATGGCGTGCGGTGGTGGTGGCGGTGCCGGACAGGGTCTGCAGGAAATTCAGCGAGGTGCGCTCGGCGCTGACCAGGCTGCGGTTGCGCCCGTGCAGGATCGCCAGCACGGTGCCGGCGGTGACAGCGTCGCCCTCGGCCACCCGCCAGTTGATGGTGACTTCGGGATCCAGTGCGCGATGGGTGGCGTCGAACCACGGCCGACCGGCGATGACCGCGTCCTGCTTGCATAGCAGGTAGGCGCTGTCGGGACGGTCGGGCAGCAGGGCGGCGGTGACATCCCCGCTGCCGATGTCTTCGGCCAGTGCGCGCGCCACATCGGCGGCGACGACCGCCGCATCGGGTGCCTCAAGGACGGCCGGACTCATTTTTCCGGAAAATCGGCGATCTGCGCGGTCGCGATGGCCTCTTCGGCCAGCAGCACCGGAATGCCGTCGTCGACGCGGAACACCTGCTTGCGGTCGCGGGTCAGCAGCGCCTCGCGCAGGGCCAGGGCCTGCGCGCTGCCGTCGGCCTTGACCACGGCACCGGCGCCGATCGCGCGGTTGAGTGCGTCCAGGCCCTTGGCATCGAGCAGGGACAGGGGCTGGCGGGTGTCGGGCGAGCACAGCAGGTCGAGCAGCTTGCGATCCATGGATTCTTCGTCTTGCGTGGAAGATGGCTAGAATACGTCTTTAAGGCAGGTGACGGCCAATGACCCCCAACCAATCCGCGCCGCTCGTCGGCATCGTCATGGGTTCCCGCTCCGACTGGGAAACCATGCAGCACGCCGCCCAGAAGCTCGATGCGCTCGGCGTTCCCTACGAAGTGAAAGTGGTCTCGGCGCACCGTACGCCGGACGTGCTGTTCACCTATGCCGAACAGGCGGGCGGCCGTGGCCTGCGCGCGATCATCGCCGGTGCCGGGGGCGCGGCCCACCTGCCGGGCATGATCGCGGCCAAGACCGCCGTGCCGGTGCTGGGCGTTCCGGTGCAGTCCAAGGCCCTCAACGGCATGGATTCGCTGCTGTCCATCGTGCAGATGCCGGCCGGCATTCCGGTCGCCACCTTTGCCATCGGCAATGCCGGCGCGTCCAACGCGGCGCTGTTCGCCGCGGCCATGCTGGCCTCCGACCAGCCGGCCATCGGCGAGGCGCTGGAGGCCTTCCGCGCCCGCCAGACCGAAGACGTCATGGCCCACGACGATCCGCGTCAATGAGCACGAAGACCGTTGGCATCCTGGGCGGCGGGCAGCTTGCCCGCATGATGGTGCTGGCTGGCGCGCCGCTGGGTCTGCGCTTCGAGCTGTTCGACCCGGCCGCTGACGCCTGCGGTGCCCAGGTGGCGCCGCTGCAGGTGGCCGCATTCGAGGATGAGGCCGCGCTGGCCGCCTTCGCCGCGCGGGTGGATGTGGTGACCTTCGATTTCGAGAACGTGCCCGCCCGCAGTGCCCGTTTCCTGGCCGAACGCGTGCCGGTGTATCCCAATCCCGATGCGCTGGCGGTGGCCCAGGACCGGCTCAGCGAAAAGACCCTGTTCCAGCAGTTGGGCATCCCGCTGCCGCCGTTCGCCGATATCCGCAGCCGCGACGAGCTCGCCGCCAGGGTGGCCGAGTTCGGCATGCCCTGCATCGTCAAGACCCGCCGCCTGGGTTACGACGGCAAGGGCCAGTTCCGCATCCGCAGCGACGCCGACATCGACACGGCCTGGGCCACACTGGGCGATTACGTCGAGCGGACCGGGCTGATCCTGGAAGGCTTCGTCGCCTTCGATCGCGAAGTCAGCGTGGTGGCCGTGCGCGGCCGCGACGGTGAATTCCGCGCGTGGCCGGTGACCGGCAACTGGCATGTCGACGGCGTGCTGTCGGCCAGCCTGGCGCCGGCGACGTTGAGTCCTGCCCAGCACGAGGCCGCCATCGGCCATGCCCGCGCGCTGGCCGAGCGCCTGGATTACGTGGGGGTGTTCGCGCTGGAGCTGTTCTGCCGCGGGGACGAGCTGCTGGTCAACGAGATGGCGCCGCGCGTGCACAACTCCGGCCACTGGACCATCGAAGGCAGCGAGACCTCGCAGTTCGAGAACCACCTGCGCGCCGTGCTCGGTTTGCCGCTGGGCGATACGCGCATGCTCGGCCACGCCTGCATGCTCAACTGGCTTGGTGCGATGCCCGAAGCGGCCGCTGTCCTCGGCCAGCCGAGCGGGCATTGGCATGATTACGGCAAGCAGCCGCGCGACGGCCGCAAGGTCGGTCATGCCACGCTGCGCGACGATGATGCGCAGGCCTTGGCCGACGCGCTGGACGCGGTGGGCGGGCAGCTTGACCGTACCGCCCAGGTCGCCCCGGTGGCGGCTGCGCTACGCCGCTGAAACGGGCGCGCGGCCCGCGCCCCAGCCGACGGCGACAAACGGGGAGTGCCGGCCGTTGGCCGGCTCCTCACCCACCCGACCAACCCGGCAGCGTGCGAGCCGGCCAGCGGCCGGCACTACCGGCGGTGGCCAAGCGTGCGAGCCGGCCAGTGGCGGGCACTACCGGGCGGGTGGCCAAGTGCGAGCCGGCCAGCGGCCGGCACTACCCGGTTGTCGCTGCTATGACGGCGCGCGCCCTCAATCCCGCAACTGCGCGGCCACGAAGTCCCAGTTGACCAGTTTCCAGAACGCCTCCAGATAGCGTGCGCGCTCATTCTGGTAGTCGGTGTAGTACGCGTGTTCCCACACATCGCAGGCCAGCAGCGGGGTGCTTTGCCCGGTCAGCGGGGTGCCGGCGTTGCGGGTGGTCTGGATCGCCAGCGCGCCCGACGGGTGTTGCACCAGCCACACCCAGCCCGAGCCGAACAGGCCCAGCGCGGCGCGGTCGAATTCCTCGCGCAGCCGGCGGATGTCGCCGAAGTGGCGGGTGACCAGTTCGCCCAGCCGGTCCTTGGGGTCGCCGCCACCGCGCGGATGCAGGCAGTGGAAGTAGAAGCCGTGGTTCCAGGCCTGGGCTGCAGCGTCGAACAGGCTGCCCTGGCTCTGCCGCACGATGTCTTCCAGTGGCAGCTCGGCCAGCTCGGTACCGTCGATGCGCGCGTTGACCGCCTCGATATAGGCGCGGTGGTGACGGCCGTGGTGCAGGTCCAGCGTCTCGGCCGACAGGTGGGGCTGCAGGGCGGTGCGATCGTAGGGCAGGCGGGGCAGTTCGAGGGGCATGGCTCGCGATGGATTGAGGAGAGGGACGCCGGAAGGCTTACAATGGCGATGAGGGAAGTCTATCCGACCGGCCAGGTCGGGTTGTCCCACCTGCAGGAGAGGCGTTGTGGCGGTGATGCAGCAGATCCAGTCCGAAGTGGAGCGTTACCCCCTCGTGTT
This sequence comes from Stenotrophomonas sp. Ste86, assembly GCF_024519465.1. GTDB lineage: Bacteria > Pseudomonadota > Gammaproteobacteria > Xanthomonadales > Xanthomonadaceae > Stenotrophomonas. The sequence goes on from NZ_JALJRW010000014.1 coordinate 61,005, forward strand.
GTTCATGAAGGGCACCCCGCAGTACCCCATGTGCGGTTTCTCCAGTCGCGCCATCCAGGCGCTGATGGCCGCCGGCGCGGTCGCGCTGCGCACGGTCAATGTGCTCGAGGAACCCGAGATCCGCGCCAACCTGCCGCGTTTCTCCAACCTGCCCAGCTTCCCGCAGCTGTTCATCCATGGCGAGCTGATCGGCGGCTGCGACATCGTGCTGGAGTTGTTCGAATCCGGCGAGCTCAAACGCATCGTCGAAGAGGCCTCGCAGGCATGAGTGCCGTCCCGACCGTCGTGGCCGGGACCGCATCGCTTGCCGATCGCGTCATTCTCATCGCCGGGGCCGGTGGCGGCTTCGGCAGTGCCGTCGCCATCGCCTGTGCCGAGGCCGGCGCCACCGTGGTCCTGCTCGGGCGCAAGCCGCGCCGGCTGGACCGGGTCTACGCCGCCGTCCAGGCCGTTGGCCCGGAGCCACTGCTGTACCCGCTCGATCTGGAAGGAGCCACACCCGACGACTACGCGGTTCTGGCCGAACGCCTGCAGTCCGAGCTTGGGCGGCTGGATGGCCTGCTGTACTGCGCCGCCGATTTCGCCGGGCTGACCCCGTTCGAGCTGGCCGATCCGGGCGCCTTTGCGCGCGCGGTGCACGTCAACCTGACTGCGCCAGCTTGGCTGGCCCAGGCCTGCCTGCCGCTGCTGCGCCAGCGCGATGATGCCGCGCTGGTGTTCACCGTGGACGATCCGGCGCGGGTAGGGAAGGCCTATTGGGGCGGCTACGGTGCCGCCCAGCACGGGCTGCGCGGGTTGATCGCCAGCCTGCATGACGAACTCGGGCGCAGCCCGGTGCGGGTCAGTGGCCTCCAGCCCGGCCCGATGCGCACCGCCCTGCGGGCGCGGGCGTTCTCCCTGGACGAAGACCGCGGCGCCCGCGACCCGGTCGACTGTGCCGCCACGGCGGTACTTCTGTTATCTGCCGCCGGCGCCGCCCACCGCGGCCAGATCCTGGACGCCTGAAGGGGCAGGGCCTGTCCGCCTCGCGGTCTACCAAGGGCCGCTCCGGTAGTGCCGGCCGCTGGCCGGCTCCCCAGCCAACCCACCGGTAACCCACCCGCAGCGTTCCCTGGTTACCCTTGCACGGGCGGCCGCAGCAGCCATTCAGCGAACCAGGGTCAGTTGTGAAGATCGCGTCACGATACCGTTGTGATGGCGTGTGTTTTGTCGCCAAACCGTCACAATCCGGCGCTACCGTGTTAATCTAGTGTTAACCGTTGCGGCTGAAACCAGCCCTCGGCTAGGGAACCCAGATAAAAGTCCAGTCAGCCGCCAGCAAGGCTGCTTGGGCGCGTTTTTTTCTCCGCCATCGCCAATCTCGCATCGAGGCTACTCCCCAATGACCCACTCACGCTGTCTCCGGATGTCCAAGCTCACCCTTGGTCTCGTGGCCGCACTTGCTGCCGCTCCCGCCTTCGCCCAGAGCACCTCTGCCGGTGTCGGCGGTCAGGTCACGTCCGCCTCAGGTGCGCCTGTTGCCGGTGCCGAAGTCACCATCACGCATACCGAGTCGGGCACGGTCAGCCGTGCGACCACCGATGCAGCGGGTCGTTACAACGCGCGCGGCCTGCGCGTGGGTGGTCCGTACACCATCACCATCACCAAGTCCGGTGAAGGCACCAAGACCGAAGACGGCCTGTACCTGGGCGTCAACCAGACCGGTACCGTCAACGCGGCACTGACCGGCGACCTCGCCGCGACCAACCTGGATGCCGTCCAGGTCGTCGCCGTGGCTGCGGGCTCGGAAGTGTTCAGCGCGACCAAGATGGGTTCGGGCACCAACCTCAGCCAGCAGCAGATCGAAGTTGCCCCGTCCATCGGCGGCAACATCCAGGACCTGATGCGTCTGGATCCGCGCGTGACCTTCATCGACCGCGCCTCGGGTTCGATCTCCGCCGGCGGCCAGAACCCGCGCTTCAACTCGATCAGCATCGACGGCGTCTCGGCCAGCGACACCTTCGGCCTGGAAGGCAACAACATGCCGACCCGTCGCCAGCCCGTCGCGATGGAAGCCATCGAAGCGCTGGACATCAACCTGTCCAACTACGACGTCAGCATCGCTGCCGCCGCCGGTGCCACCGTCAACGCGGTGACCAAGTCCGGTACCAACGAATTCCACGGCTCGGTCTACGGCACCTACCGTGACGGCGACTGGTTCGGCGACAACCCGGAAGGCCAGAAGTTCAACGGCTTCACCAAGGAAAAGACCTACGGCATGACCGTGGGTGGTCCGATCCTCAAGGACAAGCTGTTCTTCTTCGCCAACTACGAAAAGTTCGAGCAGGCCGCCCCGGGCGCCGACCTCAGCACCACCCCGCTCGGCAAGGCCAACGGCCAGTTCACCTTGGCCGACGTGACCCGCGCGCAGCAGATCGCGCAGGGTTACGGCATCGAAGCCGGTGGCCTGGAAAGCAACGGCGACACCTCGATGGAAGAGTACGCGCTGAAGCTGGACTGGAACATCAGCGACAACCACCGTGCCAACATCCGTTACAGCAAGATCGACCAGAGCAAGCTGCGCATCAACGGCATGACCACGAGCTCGGCCTCGCTGAACTCGTACTGGTACCAGCACAACAAGACCAACGAGAGCTACGTCGCCCAGCTGTTCAGTGACTGGACCGACAACTTCTCGACCGAACTGAAGGCCTCGTACCGCGAGTACTCGGCCATCCGTGCGGTGTCCACCGATGCCCCGAGCGTGCGCATCTACTTCGGCGGCACCCCGACCGCGCCGTCGGGTGACTCGCTGTACCTGGGTACCGAAGTCAATTCGCAGGACAACGTCCTGACGACCAAGGCGTGGAACTATTACGCCGCCGGCACGCTGACGCTGGGCAACCATGACGTCAAGTTCGGTGCGTCGTACGACACCAACGACATCTACAACTATTACGGCGCCAACTCGTGGGGCACGTACACGTTCTACGGCCTGGACAACTTCGCCGCCGGCCGCTGGAACACTTACGACTACGCACCGGAACGCACCCCGGGTTCGATCGCCGCTGACTACACCTACAGCAACCTGGCGCTGTTCGTGCAGGACACCTGGTACGTCAACAACAACCTGACCCTGACCCTGGGCCTGCGCGCCGACCGTCCGGACACCAGTCCGGAGCCGGCCTACAACGCGGCCGCGTCGAACTTCTTCGGCTACAACAACAGCAAGGTCTTCGAAAGCAAGTTCCTGATCCAGCCGCGCTTCGGCTTCAACTACACCTTCGACACCGATCGCCCGACCCAGCTGCGTGGTGGCGTGGGCCTGTTCCAGGGTGATTCGCCGCAGGTGTGGATCAGCAACAGCTACTCGGCGACCGGTTTCAACACCAACGTCTACAGCCTCCGCAACAACCAGTATGCCGATTCGCTGAAGTTCAATCCGAACAAGGACAGCCAGCCGGTGCCGACCGCTCCGGGTTCGGCCATCCAGAACGTCAACTTCGTCGGCAACGACTTCAAGCTGCCGTCGATCTACAAGGCCAACCTGGCCCTGGACCATGAAACCCCGTGGTACGGCATCGTGGCTTCGGCCGAGCTGCTGGTTACCAAGGTCAAGGACGGCCTGTTCTACCAGAGCCTGAATCTGGGCCCGGTGCAGTACCAGGGACCGGACGGTCGTGACATGTTCTACAGCGCCCGCAAGGTCGGCGCGTGGCAGACCGCTGACTCGCGTGTCGGCAAGGACGGCCGTTACAACAACGTCTACCTGATCAACAACACCGACGAGGGTCGTACCTCGCAGTTCACCGTGTCGTTGTCCAAGCCGTGGTCCGATGCCAGCGACTGGTCCTGGAACCTGGGTTACACCTACACCGATGCCACCGAAGTCGGCTCGCTGACCAGCTCCACCGCCAGCTCGGGCTGGGGCTATCAGTACGCCTTCGACGCCAACACCCCGGTCGAGAACACCTCGCGTTACCAGATCCGCGACCGCCTGTCGGGCGCGCTGAACTGGAAGCACAAGTTCTTCGGTGACTACGAGACCAAGATCGGCCTGGTGTACGAAGGTCGCAGCGGCCGTCCGTACAGCTACGTGTTCGCCAATGACGCCAACGGCGACGGCCGTACCGCCAACGACCTGTTCTACGTGCCGAAGGGCCCGGGCGACGTGCTGTTCGGTACGCTGACCAACGCCGGTGCGTTCACCGCCGATGCCGCGATGGAGAAGAGCTTCTTCGATTGGCTTGCCGCCAACCCGGACCTGGCCAAGTACGCGGGCAGCACGCCGGGTGCGAACGGCTTCCGCAGTGGCTGGATCAACACCTTCGACGTGCGCATCAGCCAGCAGCTGCCGGGCTTCATGAAAGGTCACAAGTCGGAGATCTGGCTGGATATCCAGAACATCGGCAACATGATCAACAAGGACTGGGGCAACATCTACGACTACGGCTTCTTCGCCGACAGCCGCGTTGCCACCCTGCAGGGCATGTACCAGGGCAAGTACGTGTACAACTACCGCGGCGCCGACACCCCGACCGTCGCCAACGCCGACGCCGATGGCTTCGACGTCGGTGTGTCGCAGTGGTCGCTGCAGCTGGGCTTCCGTTACCAGTTCTGATGAACTGACATAGCATCTGCTGCATACGGAACGGCCGGGGCAACCCGGCCGTTTCCGTTTAATGGCGTGGTGGGCCTGTGCATGTATCGATACGCTGGTTACGGGACAACCTATAGTTTTGGCATTTCCTGCGATTCAATGACCCGATGCGACGACGACCGCGACATCGGGGGCGACACGGTGACAATGCGACACGGCGTGCAGCAATGGGTCGATACCGATAGGTCGATAGCGCCCATCCTTCGTGTCGAAGGTGCGGAAATTCAGCTGCTCCAGCCGTGAAAATCGCTGATCTGGTGCGTTACCCGTACTGATGGCTCTGGCTTTGATCGGCAATCTGTTGACAGTCTTTCTGAGAGATTTCACAATCCGCGCCAAGGGGATGCGCGCCCACAAGATGGGGCGCGCTTAAGGACGAAGATGCTTCAAGGGAATGTGGTGTCATCCCGGTTGGATGACGCAAGTCGAGCGGCGGGCGACGATCTACGGCTGCGTGGATTGGTGTTGCTCGCACAATTTCATGGCATCGCAGCGGATGCCGCGCAATTGCTGCACCAGACCGGGCAGGTGGCCGGAGAGGTCGACGATGCGGCGCTGGTGTTGGCCGCGCGCGGACTGGGTTTGAAGGCGAAGACGGCCACGGTACCTCTGGAACGTCTGGGTCAACTTGCGTTACCGGCCATGGCGATCGGCGAGGATGGTGATGCCTTCATCATCGCTCGCGTAGGCGATGGAAAAGCCATGATCCACGACTTGCTTGAGCGCCGACCGAAGACGATCACACAGGAAGCGCTGGCCTCACGCTACTCAGGGCGCGTGCTGCTGGTGGCATCGAGGGCGTCGGTGCTGGGCGACTTGGCGCGATTCGACTTCAGCTGGTTCATTCCTGCCGTCATCAAGTACCGTCGGCTGCTGGTCGAGGTGCTGATCGTCTCCTTCTTTATCCAGCTGTTCGCGCTGGTTACACCGCTGTTCTACCAGGTGGTAATGGACAAGGTGCTGGTGCATCGGGGGTGGACCACACTCGATGTCATCGCCATCGGCTTGGTATGCATGGCGGTATTCGAGGTGGTGCTCAGCGGCCTACGCACCTACGTGTTGTCGCATACCACCAGCAAGATTGACGTGGAGCTCGGCGCCCGCCTGTTCCGCCATGTACTGGCGCTTCCGCTGGCCTATTTTGAATCGCGTCGGGTAGGCGACACCATTGCTCGTGTCCGCGAGCTGGAGAACATTCGCACGTTCCTTACCGGACAGGCGCTCACGTCGCTGCTTGACCTGTTGTTTACCGTGGTTTTCCTTGCCGTGATGTTCCATTACAGCGGCTGGTTGACCCTGATCGTGGTCATCTCACTGCCGCTGTATGCGTTGATTTCTGCGGGCATTACCCCGGTATTGCGGCGCCGGCTCAACGACAAATTCGCGCGTAGCGCCGACAACCAGGCGTTCCTGGTGGAGACGGTCACCGGCATCGGTACCGTCAAGGCGATGGCGGTGGATCCTCGCGTCACCCGTACGTGGGACAACCAGCTCGCGGGCTATGTCGATGCCGGCTTCTCGGTGACCCGCATCGCCACGCTGGGTCAGCAGGGCGTGCAACTGGTCCAGAAGCTGGTGGCGATTGCCATTCTGTTTTTCGGAGCGCGGCTGGTCATCGATGGCAAGCTCAGCCTGGGCCAGTTGATCGCATTCAACATGCTGTCGGGGCAGGTGGCCGCACCGATCATCCGCCTGGCGCAATTGTGGCAGGACTTCCAGCAGGTGGGCATCTCCGTCGACCGTCTTGGCGACATTCTCAATACCCGAACCGAGCTGCCGGGCAGCCGGATGGCACTCCCCCCTATCCGGGGCGCGGTGCGGTTCGAGAAAACCGTATTCCGCTACCGTCCGGACGCTCCGGAGGTACTGGCCGGCATCGACCTGGATATCCAGGCAGGCGAGGTCATCGGCATCGTCGGGCGCTCGGGGTCTGGCAAGAGCACGCTGACCAAGCTGGTCCAGCGCTTGTATGTGCCGGAGCGTGGCCGGGTGCTGATCGATGGACAGGACCTCGCGCTTGCCGACCCGGCATGGCTGCGCCGGCAATTAGGTGTGGTGCTGCAGGAGAACTTCCTGTTCAACCGTTCGGTCCGCGACAATATCGCGCTGGGCGATCCTGGCATGCCCCTTGAGCGGGTGATCCAAGCCGCTACGTTGGCCGGGGCCCATGAATTCATTTCGGCTCTGCCTGAGGGCTACGACACCCGCGTTGGCGAGCAGGGTGCCGGTCTATCCGGCGGCCAACGGCAGCGCGTGGCCATCGCGCGCGCGCTGGTCGGCGACCCACGCATCCTCATTTTTGATGAGGCCACCAGTGCGCTGGACTACGAGTCCGAGCACGCAGTCATGGCGAACATGCGCAGCATCTGCGCCGGCCGTACCGTACTCATCATCGCCCATCGGCTGTCGACCGTTCGCAATGCGAACCGCATCGTGGTCATGGACCAGGGACGCATCGTCGAGAGCGGCACCCATGCCGAGCTGGTCGACCGCGTGGATGGCCATTACGCACGCCTCAACCGCCTGCAGCAGGGCACGCCATGAAGCACGTCATCGAGGCAGTGGGCGCGTTTGCACGTCGCTATGCGGTCGTCATCCGCCATGCCTGGAAGGAGCGGCATCGGCTTGAGCAGCCGGCGCGGGAGCAACAGGCCCGCGAGTTTCTGCCCGCGCACCTGGAGCTGGTCGAACGCCCCGTCTCACCGACCGCGCGGTGGACGATGGCGGTGCTGATTGCCTTCTTCTGCATCGCGCTGCTGTGGTCCTTCCTGGGGTACGTCGATATTGTCGCGGTGGCATCGGGCCGCACGGTGGTCGACTCGCGGACCAAGGTGGTGCAGCCGAGTGAGACTGCCGTGGTGCGCCGCATCCTGGTTCGCGATGGGCAGGTCGTCGCGGCGGGTGAGCCGCTGGTCGAGCTGGATACGACCGGCACCGCTGCCGATCACGACAAAGCGGGGGAGACGCTGTTCAATGCGCAGCTGGCCGCGTTGCGTCTGCGCGCGCTTTCTCTGGCAGTGCAGGATGGGCATGCGCCGACCTTTGGCGCGACGGAAGGGCTGCCACCCGCACGGGTCGACGCAGAGTTGGCCCTGGCGCGTAGCCAATATGACGCGTTGCAGGCGCGCCGGCAGAACCTGCTGGCGGTGATCGAACAGCGCCAGGCAGAGCTGCACACGACCGAGGCGGCGATTGCACCGATGGCCGAGTCGGCGCGGATTACCCGCCTGCGTGCGGAAGACTATGGGCGGTTGGTAGAGGGTAACTATGTCGGGCGACATGACTATCTGCTGCGTGAGCAGGAGCGTATTGCCGCCGACCGCGATCTTGCGGTGCAGCGCAATCGCGCGGCAGAGATACGCTCGTCGTTGGTCGCTGCGCGCGAGGAACTTCGCGTGCTGGTCGCCGACTTCCGCCAACAGACGCTCGATGGTCTGCGCACCGCCGAGGAGCAGATTGGCCAGGCAGCGCCCGATCTGGCCAAGGCCGGGCAGCGCGATCGGTTGATGACCCTGCGCGCCCCGGTTGCTGGCACCGTGCAGCAGTTGGCCGTGCATAGTGTAGGGGGCGTGGTTACGCCTGCGCAGGTGCTGCTCGCCGTGGTTCCCAGCGAGGAAGCGCTGGAGATTGAAGCCAACGTACTGAACAAGGACATCGGCTTCGTTCGGCCGGGGCAGGCGGTCACGGTGAAGGTCGAGAGCTTTCCCTATACGCGCTACGGCTACCTGACCGGCAAGGTAACCAGCATTTCGCATGACGCGGCGCAGGACGAACAGCTCGGGTTGGTATTCCCGGCCCGCATCCATCTGGAACGCAGCACGCTGCAGATCGACGGGGTGAAAGTGAACCTGTCGGCAGGCATGACGTTGAGCGCCGAGATCAAGACTGGCAAGCGGCGGGTGCTCGATTACCTGCTGAGCCCGCTGCAGCAGCACGTGGATGAGTCACTGCGCGAGCGTTGATGGGCCGCGCTGGCGCGGCCGCTGCTTCGTAAATGAGTAGGTTCTTGCAGTATCCAAGCGACGCTGTGGCGCTATCGCGCGCGGCAAATCCCTCAATGCAGCCTCATGGAGTGAAGCGACATGGCAGAGATGTGGTACGGCAGCACGCCCGATATGGGCCTACAGATGGCGGAGTTGGCGGGTGCGCTTTCCGGCAATTTGATGCGCCAGGTCGAACGCATCGAGGAGATGCGGGATGCAGGCACCTTGGACCAGCTTGCGACGGCAAGAATCTACGCCGATATCGCTGAACAGAATGCGGACTTGGCGGAAACGTTTGCCGAGCGGTTCCGAGCCCAAGGCAAGATGGCCGAGGCAGCGCTGGCTGCACAATGGGCCGCAGATGACCGTGCTCGATTGGAGCGTATGGCAGACGCAATCGCGCTTGGCGACGATATTGATCTGGGCAAAACCGTTATTAGCTATGGTGCTGAGATTGTCGATATTGGTGACGAACTCGGCGTAAAAGGGGCTGCAGGCCTAAGCAAGATATTCGGCAATGTTGGCAAGGTTATTACCGTGGCCGACGTATTCAAGGCGGCAACGGAGAATGATGGTCGTGAATTGGCTGAAATCACGGTCAAGCTTGCAGTAGGTGTGCTTATCGGCCAAGCCGCAACGGCACTCATGGGAGCTGCTGCGCTAGCCGGATCACCGCTGCTCGTGATCGGCGCGCTTGCCGCCGCCGTTGCAGTGATCGGGCTGGGCGGTGATGAGATGGTCGATCAATTGTTCGAGACTCTTTTTGGTGAGTCTCCGCAGGATGTACAGACAGCGCTACGCGCAGCAATCCTCAAAAACGGCGGAGCCGATGCTCCAAATCTGGGCTATACACTGCATTTGGGCAGTGACGAAGATGACTACCTGATAGGCGCCCAGGACAAGCAGAACTCGATGACCGGGGGAGGCAGTGATGACACCTTGTATGGTGGCCAGCTCGGGGACTACATCAGCGGTGGCAGCGGTAATGACATCCTGCGAGGCGAGGGCGGCGATGACCGGTTGAGGGGCGGTGCGGGAGAAGACCACCTCGAAGGCGGTCTGGGCAGGGACACCCTGGAGGGTGGCGAGGGTATGGATACCTACGCCTTCAAGAGCGAAGAGATGATCAAGGGCGGCGAGGACGTCATCATCGACAGCGATGGCGTCGGCGTCATTCAGATCGACGGCTACGCAATTGACACGGCATCGCTTCATCGCGCGCTCGGTCCGGCTGCCTGGGATAACGCCGACGGTACCCTCAGGATCAGCTACGCCGCTGGGGCTCTGATCATCCGGCATGCCGCGACTGGGGCACGCATCATCGTGAATCAGTGGAAGAACGGTGACCTTGGCATAACGTTGCCTGATCTTGGGCAGCCGGGCACGCCGGAGAATCCGGTCAACTTCACCAATGGCGACGACGTCGCTGGCTTCGATGGAAAGCCCAAGGACAATCCAGTTAGTGGCAACGACTTCTTCAATGGAATGGGGGGCAATGACGGCATCGATGGCGGTTATGGCGACGACTGGATCGACGGCGGTACAGGCGATGATCTGGTATTGGGAGGGCCGGGGGTCAACCGCTTGCGCGGAGGAAGCGGAAATGATGTTCTGCTTTCCGCGCCCATCCTGGCAGGCTGGGATAAGGACGGCGAGAAATATCACGAGTTTTGGGAGTCGAGTCCCTTCTTCCTTACCCATGGGGCCAATTGGGCTATCCAGGGCGCAGCCAACTCCCGTTTCGAGGATCCTTCGTCGTTGCTGCTCGATTTCAATGTGTACGCGGTCTTCAAGAACGACGTAGCGGGCGGGTCGAATCACTGGGAGCAATACCTGGATCCGGAAATCTATCCGGGGCAGGCCGACGAACTGCTGGGCGGCGACGGTCACGACATCCTCTACGGCGGCGAGGGCGACGACCTGCTGAATGGCGGCACCGGCAATGACCTGTTGGTGGGCGGTGCCGATGATGACACTCTCTACGGCGACGATGGCGATGATCTGATTCTGGGAGACGAGTTTACCGTCGGCACGGAAGCCTTCAAGATCCTGTCGAGGCTGCTTTCCAGCGCCGCCAAACGAGATGGGAATGACGTCATCTATGGTGGAAATGGCAACGACAAGTTGTTCGGCCTTGGTGGGGCGGACACCCTCGTCGGCGGCGATGGCGACGACATCCTGCAGGGGGACCGATTGGATTTCGCCACGGCATTCAGCTTTGAGCTCAACACGATCGCCGGCAACGACTACCTCGACGGCGGTGCAGGCGACGACCAGCTGTACGGGGACGGCGGGAGCGATACGCTGATCGGCGGCGCCGGCAATGATCGCCTGGAGGGCGATTCCTCCGTCGGCGGTGGGTTCGACCACGGGAATGACACGCTGGATGGCGGCGAAGGCAATGACATCCTGTTTGGGTTCGGCGGCAGCGACGAGCTGCGTGGTGGCGACGGCGACGACATCCTGGTCGGCGATGGGGCCGAAGCGTACGTGTCGACCGTTTATCAAGGCGACGATCGCCTGTTCGGCGGCGCCGGCAAGGATTCGCTGTCGGGCAACGGTGGCAACGACCTGCTCGATGGCGGCGATGACGACGATACCCTCTGGGGTGGAGACGGCAACGATGTCCTTATCGGCGGCAAGGGGAACGATCAGCTGGTCGGGGATGAAGGAAACGATACGATGGACGGTGGAGCCGGCGATGACCACTTGTGGGCCGGTGCGGGCAACGACGTGCTGGAGGGTGGTGCGGGCAACGACATCCTCAAGGGCGAGGAAGGCAACGACAGCGTTCGCGGCGGAGATGGCAAGGATGAGCTGCAGGGCGGCGAGGGAGCCGACTTCCTGGATGGTGGTGAAGGCGACGACACCCTGTTCGGCGGTGCTGGCGCGGACAAGCTGTTCGGCAGCGATGGCAATGACTATCTGGCCGGTGACGGCTTTGAAGAGGGGGCCGGGCAGGGCAACGATCTGCTGGAAGGCGGGCGTGGCAACGACATTCTCGTCGGCGGTGGTGGCGACGATCTTCTGAATGGCGACGACGGCGATGACCAGTTGTTCGGTGATGTGCCGAACAGCGAAGTCGCGGGCAACGACGTGCTCAACGGCGGCGCCGGCAATGACGGCCTTAGCGGTGGCGCTGGCAATGACCGTCTCGATGGCGGTGATGGCGACGACACCCTGTTTGGCGGGGCCGGCGATGACATCTTCGTCGGCGGTACGGGCAATGACGTGATGGATGGCGGGCTGGGCGAGAATCGCTTCGAGTTCGCTGCCGGCTTCGGCCAGGACGTCGTGCAGTCCAAGGCGGCGGAAGGCGCGGCGCATGTCTACGCGTTTGCCGCGGAACTCGCGCCGAGCTCGTTCCGGTTCATTCGCACTGGCGGCTTCGATCTGCGGATACAGATCGATGGTTCCACCGACAGCCTGCTGATACAGAACTTCTTCCGCGCGCAGGGAACTGACCGCTTCCAGTTTGGCTCACTGCTGTTGACGGGCGACCAGGTCGCGGAAATGGCCGAAGGCAACGGTGGCGGCGGCGTTGGGATGGGCGAGCCGATCACTGGCGGCAACGACGGTGAGACGCTGACGGGTACGCAGGGGAATGACACGCTCCTCGGCGGGTCCGGTGACGATCGTCTGCTCGGCCTGGCCGGCAACGACCGTCTGGTGGGCAGCCTGGGCAGCGACGAACTGGATGGCGGCGCAGGCAACGACGTCTATGAATTTGGTATCGGGTTCGGAAACGATCGCATTGTCCAGCTGGATCAATCCGGTGCCGGAAGTGACACGATCCGCTTCCTGGCCGGGTCCGGGTACACACGCGCAGCCGCCAGTATTCAATTCGACAGCCAGTCCATCAGCATCTCCTTCTCTGGTCCGTACGGCATAGACACCCTGGTGCTTGAAGGATTCCTTTCCTCCACCAATGGCACCCACATCGTCGAATTCGCCGATGGGACGGTGCTTCGCGCCAGTGACTTCGGCGGCGGCCCGGTGATGGGCCTGCCGGGCAAGCCTTCCGAAGGCGCCACCGACGGCGACGATGTGATGCTGGGCGGTGCGGGCAATGACGTGCTGGATGGCGGCGCAGGAAACGATCAGATCGATGGCGGCGCTGGCAATGATGTGGTGAGCGGTGCCGAGGGCAACGACCGTCTGCTGGGAGGCGCAGGCAATGACCAATTGTACGGTGGCGCCGGCGACGATGATCTGGACGGTGGTGCAGGAGATGACACGCTCGACGGCGGCACTGGCAGCGACACGTTCCGCTGGGGGCAGGGCAAGGGCAATGACATCATTGCCGCCGGCGATGCGCAGGCGAAACGGCGTGTGCACCTCCAGGGCATCGGCTCGGGTGTGGACGTGGAGTTCGGGCGCAATGGTGTCGATCTCCAATTGCGACTTGTCGAGACGGGCGAGACGTTGACGGTGCTGGGGTACTACGACCCCGCTCTCGCCGCTGTGCTCCTTACCTTCAGTGACGGTACCCCGCTGCAGGAGTCCGACCTGTGGGCCGGCGACAACAGAATCGAGAACTACGACACCGAGGGCGTCGTACTCAACGGCTACGGCGGTAACGACCGTCTTTACTCCGGCAACGGACATGACCGGCTCTATGGAGGCATCGGCGACGATCTGCTGAGTGCAGGTAGTGGCGATGATCGCCTGTATGGCGGTGACGGTGACGATCAACTGTATGGGGATGGGGAGTATCGTTTCCCGTACGACCCGAGTGGTGGCACGGATTACATGGATGGCGGAACCGGCAATGACAAGCTGGTTGGTGGGGGAGAGCGCGACACACTGCTGGGCGGTGATGGAATTGACACGCTATACGGCGAGGCGGGCGACGACATCCTGATCGGAGGGAAGGATGGGGATTACCTCTACGGAGGAGACGGATCCGACACGTACCGCTTCGGGCGGGGCGATGGGCGCGACAGGGTTACAGACTACGGCGGGAACTCGGGAGACATCGACATTTTACAGTTCGATGCCACGATTGAAGCAGGCCAGATTCGTGTTCGGCGTGAGAAGAACAACGGCGGGGATGAGTATCAGAACAACCTGATCCTGGAGGTAGTGGGTACCGATGACGCTGTGACTATCGCTGATTTCTTTGGATGGCCCGGGTCCCTTGAAGGCGTTCGCTTTGCCGATGGGACGTTCTGGTCAGCCTCAACGCTGGCTGCAATGTCCATGCAGGGAACGCAGTATCACGACTACCAATACGGGCTTCACGCCGACGGAGACTTGTACCAAGGGCTGGGCGGCAACGACTACCTGCTTGCGCTGGATCATGATGACACGCTCCTTGGGGGCGAGGGCAACGACGAACTGAGTGGTGGCGCGGGCAGTGATGTTCTGGAGGGCGGCACTGGAAGTGACTACCTGCACGGCGATGCCGGCAACGACGTTTACCGATTCAGTCGTGGGTCCGGTGTTGACTTCATCAACAATTGGGAAAGCGAAGCGGGCGACTACGACGTCATCGAGTTTGGCGCCGACGTGGCTGCGCAGGATGTTCGGCTCGCGCGTTCCGGAGATGCACTGGTAATCGATGTTGTCGGCACAAGTGATCGTATCGTTGTAATCGATCATTTCAGGGCACAGACCGATTGGTATGCGGGTGGATCCGTGGATGCACTGCGATTTGCCGACGGCACAACTTGGACGGCGTCCCAGTTGCTCGATCGCCTTGGCGATGAGTTGCCGATCCTCTACGTCCATATCGACGGACGCGTGCTGTCGGGGGTTCCTGGCGAGCACGGTGGCTATGTGCTTGGAATCCAGGATGGAGCGGTCCAGGTCGATGGCGCCCGCAATGCCAGTACATGGTTTGATTCAGGTCCGTTGTATACGTTTGATCAGTTCCACATATTTGGTCGGCGGCTGAATGGAGGCGTGGCAGACGATATCTATGTATTTGGGGAAGGCTATGGTGTGCAGCACATTCAGGACGCAGGCGGGCTCGACCAGATCCGTTTCAACCCAGACGTGAAGGCGAGCGAGGTCAACATCGAGCGGATCGGGAATGACCTTCTGCTGCGGTTGGACAGTGGTGATCTCGTCCGAGTGCACGACCATTTCAACAGTGCGTCGGGCGTGGAGTCAGTGGTCTTCAGCGATGGGACTCAATGGGATCCAGCTTGGCTGCAGGCGCATGCCGTGCTGGTGGACAAGGTGCTGACGGGCAGTGATGGTAGTGACCTGCTTCAAGGCGGAGTCGGCAATGACACTCTGTATGGCAAGGCCGGTGACGACACTCTTAGCGGGGGTGATGGCGACGACATGCTGGATGGCGGTCTCGGCGCCGATCGAATGATCGGCGGGGCCGGCGACGATACCTATGTAATCGATGATGTCGGTGACGAGGCGATCGAACCGGCTGACAGGTATGAAGGGTTCTACGAGGACAGTATCGACACGGCGTTGGTGAGCATCGATTACACCACGCATCAGAATATCGAACGTGTGTTCCTGCAGGGAACGGCAGATCTCAGCGTGACCGGCGGGGATTCTCTGAATGTGCTGGTGGGCAACTCCGGGGCGAACATCCTCCGCGGTACGGCGCAGGATGTCTGGTCGTCGCTCAATGACTGGCTTGACGGCGGTGCCGGGAACGACACACTGATCGGCGGCTGGGGTAACGACACGCTGATCGGCGGCACGGGCGATGACTACATGGAGGGCGGAGGCGGCGCCGATCTCTACTACGTCGACAGCATCGGCGATACGGTGGTGGATACTGACGGTGACGGTGGCGCTCTATCCCGGAGTGCTGCCCGGGCAGCGGCAGCGGCAGCGGTGACGGATTGGTCCGGTCCGATCGATCCGGCGCTTGTGCCGGAGGTGGGCGTTCATCCTGACAGGACCGATGACACCGTGGTCGCGAGCATTGATTACGCATTGGGCGACGGCATCGAGGTCCTCGTTCTCAATGGGAACGCGCGGGTCGGAACCGGGAACGAAGCCGACAACGCCCTGGTCGGCAGCACTCTGGACAACGAGCTTTACGGCCTTGGCGGCTACGACGACATGTTCGGTGCTGCCGGCGACGACCTGCTTGACGGCGGCGATGGCGATGACCGCCTGAATGGAAGTCTTGGCAATGACACGCTGATCGGTGGCGATGGCTATGACACTTACGAATGGCGCGCAGGAGAAGGTCACGATCTCATCCTCAACGCGGATACTTGGGGAGATGACACGCTCATGTTCCATGACGTATTGCTCGCCGACCTTCAGATCAGCCGTTCGGGCGACGATCTGGTAGCAGCCACGTCGGACGGCGCTGGTAGTGTCACCGTCAAGGACTGGTACACCGACAGCAGCAACCGCGTGGACTGGATCACGGACCGTGACGGCAATCAGTGGAGCGCCGACGACATCGAAAGCTTCGCATCCGGCACCCCGGTGCCCGGTAGCGAAGCCGCGTTGTTGGTGCAGAGTCTGGCCCATGCCTCCGGGGCAGCACCGCCGGTGTCGTATCTGCATCCGTCGATTCACTCGGCACAGCTCCACATCCAGATCGCGGCGTTGTAGTGGTGCGTCCCGACCGGGCCGGCCTCGTGTCGGCCCGGTCGGAACGATTGTCGACCGGGCGGCGAGGTCAAGGCCTTGCTCTACATATGTGAAACATGTATATTTCAAAGGTTGCGCAATCAAAAGCGCACCGCTGCGGCCTGAAACGGCCTGCCGGCGTAAAAACGCATCCAACGGTCGGGTTTCCCGGCCGTTTTGCTTTTTAAGGGGGCAGCAGTACAGTCGTCTACCTTGAGGAAGCGAAAAGAATGGAAATGAAGATCACCGAAACCCCGGCGCGGACGCTGCCGGTGCAGGACGCGCGGATCTACCCGCGCGGTGGGCTGGATGTGCTGTCCCGGGCCGAGGTTGCGCGCCTGCGCGACGCTTCCGGCGGCGGCATGCACGAGCTGCTGCGCCGCTGCGCGCTGGCCGTGCTGACCAGTGGCAGTGCCTCGGACGATCCGCGCGCGGCGCGCGATCTGTACCCGGATTTCGACATCCAGGTGGCGCAGCAGGATCGCGGCGTCCGCATCGACCTCGTCAACGCCCCGGCGATGGCCTTCGTGGACGGCGAGATCATCCGCGGCGTGGCCGAGCTGCTGTTCGCCGTGGTCCGCGACCTGGCCTACATGGCCATCGAGATGGGCCCGCAGTATGCGGCCGAACTGGAATCGTCCGAGGGCATCACCAACGCGGTATTCGGGCTGCTGCGCAACGCGCGCATCCTCAACCCGGGCGACCCGAACCTGGTGGTCTGCTGGGGCGGCCATTCGATCGGTCGCGATGAGTACCTCTACACCAAGCAGGTCGGTTACGAGCTGGGCCTGCGCGGGCTGGATATCTGCACCGGCTGCGGCCCAGGCGCGATGAAGGGCCCGATGAAGGGCGCCACCATCGCCCATGCCAAGCAGCGCAAGCACGTCACCCGCTACATCGGCCTGACCGAGCCGGGCATCATCGCCGCCGAGTCGCCGAACCCGATCGTCAATCATCTGGTGATCATGCCGGACATCGAGAAGCGTCTCGAAGCGTTCGTGCGGATCGGACACGGCATCATCGTGTTCGCCGGTGGCGTGGGCACCGCGGAAGAGATCCTGTACCTGCTCGGCATCCTGCTGCGCGAGGAAAACAAGGACCTGCCGTTCCCGCTGATCCTCACCGGCCCGACCGTGGCGGCGCCGTACTTCGAGCAGATCGACCGCTTCATCCGCCTCACCCTGGGCGAGGCCGCGGCGGCGCGGTACGAGATCATCATCGGCGACCCGGTCGCGGTGGCACGGCGCATGTCCGCCGGCATCAAGCGCGTGCGCGAGCATCGCCTGGAGCAGAAGGACTCCTTCTTCTTCAACTGGTCCATCGAGATTCCGTGGGAGTACCAGCAGCCGTTCATGCCCACCCATGAAGCCATGGCCGCGCTCGACCTGCACCACGGCCGTCCGCCGCATGCCCTGGCTGCCGACCTGCGTCGGGCGTTCTCCGGCATCGTGGCCGGCAATGTCAAGGAAGACGGGATGCGCCGCATCGAGCAGTTCGGGCCGTTCGAGATCCATGGCGACGCCGATATGATGCAGGCGCTGGACGAGTTGCTGCGCGGCTTCGTGGAGCAGCGCCGGATGAAGATCTCCGGCGAATACCAGCCCTGCTACAAGGTCCTGGCCTGATCGCAGGCGGGCTGCACCGGCCCGGCTGACCGGGCCGGGCGAGGGCCGGGCGAGGGCGGGGCGAGGGCGGGGCGGGGAGCTCCGCTGCCCTGGAGACGCCGGGTGCCCGTCAACTGATTGACGCCCGTCGCCTCGGGGCGACCGTTCGTCCTGAAGCTACTTGCCGTCAGGCATCAGGTCGTTCATCTTCTGTGTCATCACGCTGGGGAGCGTTCCATGTCTGTACGCCGTTCCAAGGGCTTCACGCTGGTCGAGTTGATGATCACCATCGCGGTGGTTGCCATTATGTCGGCGATCGCCTACCCGAGTTTCCAGTCGACCTTGCGGTCCAACCGCATGGCGACCACTTCCAATGAGCTCATCGCAGCCTTGGCGCTGGCCCGTTCAGAAGCCGTGAAGAACACGCACGGTGGCGGCGTATGTGCGTCCGTAGACGGTACTTCCTGTGATGGCGCAGCGTGGACGGACGGTTGGCTGGTCTGGGCGGACGTCAACGGCAGCGGCAGCTTCGACAAGGGCGATACCCCCCTGCGTTTCTCTGCAGGCCGCAAGAGCATGCTGGGGGTGGCGGACCAGGCGTTATCGATATCCTTCGATGCGCGTGGCCGAAGCCGCGCCGGTGCCGCAGAGGACATCACGCTGCGTCCAGATGAATGCGGGTCGCAACTTCTGCAGCGCCGCTTCACCATTTCGCCCACCGGACAGGTCCGTCTGCACAAGGAGGCCTGCGCATGATGCGGCGTCGTACTTTTTCTCTGGCGTCACAACAAGGGGGGTTCAGCCTGATCGAAGTGCTGATCGCCATCGTCATCCTGGGCTTTGGCCTGCTTGGTTTTGCCCTGCTGCAGACCATGAGCGTGCGTTTCGTGCAGAGTTCCAACTACCGGACCCAGGCAACCAACCTCAGCTACGAGTTGCTCGACCAGATCCGCATCAACCGGGTCGCCGCGTCGCTCTACGTGGGCAACTATCAGGCCACCACGGCATCAGCTGACTGCCAGTCTCCCACAGGCGCCGCCATCACCAAGGACAAGGTGATGAAAGACTGGCGGTGCCGCTTGGGCAAGGCGCTCGGCGAGAATGCCAGTGCTTCGGTCGCCCGCAATGGCGATGTGGTCACTGTGAACATCAGTTGGGGTGACGAGCGCTGGCGGCCGGATGCCACCGACACCACCTTCACCGCGAGTACCCGCCTGTGAGCCGCTCCCTGCGTACACATGGCGGAATGACCGGTATGTCTCTGGTCGAACTGATGATTGCCATGGTGATCGGTCTGATCGTCATGCTCGGCGTGGTTCAGGTTTTTTCCGCTTCCCGTGAGGCCTATCGCCTGTCCGAGGGCTTGGCCCGCGTGCAGGAAAACAGCCGCTTTGCGATGGATAGCCTACAGCGCGATCTGCGCATGGCCGGCCATTTCGGCTGCATCAACGACCAGGCGCATACCCTGCAAAATCCTGGTTCGCTCTACTCGACGCTGAACATCAGCGCCAATCCGTCGCTCGATTTTACCCATTCCATCCAGGGCTATGAGGCGAACGATACGGAGCCTGGGAAAGCGGTCGCGCTCTCGACGACGCCCACCACGGGCGGTACCGCGTACAGCCCGGCATTGCCGAGCGACGTGGCCGCGGCGCTGACCAACCGGGTTGACGGCAGCGACATCGTAGCACTGCGCTTTCTCATGCCTGATGGTGTGCCGGTCACCTCCATCGCCGGTGACGCGCAGCGCCCGGTATTCAACTTTGATGCGTCTCGTCTGGCCGTGCTGCAGAGCGGAGTTACCAACGCAGGCTTGTTCGGTGTGGCCGACTGCCTGTCGGCCACCGTGTTCCAGGCGCGCGCAGTGGACACGGGGGCGGCGAGCGTGACTTTCGGCGACGCGCCCAATAATGCCGGGGTATTCACCAGCCTGTACACCACCGGCCAGGCAATGCTATACCGCGCCGAGAGCATCGTGCTCTATGTGGGCTATGACGCTGACACTGCCCAGTCGTCGCTCTATCGAGTGCGATTCAGCGCAGGCCCCAACGGAAACCTGATCGTCGGCACCCCAGAAGCCCTCGTGGAAGGCGTGGAAAACCTGCAGTTGCTGTATGGGCAGGATCGACAGCTCACTTCGGTGTCCCCGACCGGCTACATCGATCGACAGGGGACCGCCAAGGACGTCCAGGAATCGATGAGCGATCCAGTCGCCGCATGGCGTCGCGTGGGCGCCGTGCAGCTAGGCATGGTTGTCTCCAGTCCGGACCCGTCCTCGGCCAAGCAGGCCACTGGCGACGCAGCATTGACGACCATGGGCGTTACCTTCACCGCGCCCAGCGATGGCCGCTTGCGCGCCGTTTATCAAAGCACTGTGGCGATCCGTAACCGCCTGTTCGGCAACTGAGGTATTTCATGGCCATTCCGATGCCCAGGCATTCCTACCCAAACGCGCAGCGCGGCGCGGTGCTATATGTCGCGTTGATCATGCTCATCCTGCTTGCACTGATCGGTATTGCCGGCATGCAGGTGACCGGGATGCAGGAACGCATGGCAGCCAATTACCTGCGTACCAACCTGGCATTCCAGAATGCCGAGTCCGATGCGCGCGGGGTCGAGGGCGCGATCGAAACCAAGTTGGCCGACGGCGGTGTCTTTGTCGCCAACCAGGAAGTCTGCAGCCCCACCTACGATCCGTTGACCTGGGCTGATTCCATGACGGATGCAAAGGCCAGTTACACACGCCGCGTTGACAAGTGCTTCGCCGCGTCCAGCCTGCGCGTCGGCGTACGTCAGAACGAAGAAACCGGAAACATCTACCAGGTCACGGCTCTGTCCAGTGACGATCCAACCAACGCCTCGGCCAGCGCCGTCATCGACACGGTTTTCATCCCATGAGCACCCAGCGTCGTTTCCTCCGCATGGCTCCATCCATCTGGCTACGCGCCAGTGCCGCTATCGTGGTCCTGGCGGCCATTGTCGCCTGGGTGGTGCCGCTGCGTGCCGCGCTTGGCGATTACGACATCGCCCAGGAGCCGCTGTACACCAAGCAGAGCCAGCCCCCGCTGATGATGATGGTGATGTCGCGCGACGAGCAGTTGTTCAACAAGGCATACAGCGACTACAGCGATCTGGACGAGGACGGAATCCTCGATACCACCTACCTGGATACCTTCGAGTACGGCGGTTACTTCGATCCGAAGCTCTGCTACACCAGTAGCGGCTCGGGCGCCAATGGTGTCTTCAAGGCGGCCTCGAAGGCCACCGGGACAAATGAGCATTCCTGCAGCAGCCAGTGGTCGGGCAACTTCCTGAACTGGGTGACGATGAGTCGCCTGGATGTAATGCGTAGCGTGCTTTACGGTGGCCAGCGTTCGACTGACAGCTTGACCAAGACCGTGATCGAGCGGGCGCAGATCCCCAATGACCTGCACGCTTGGGTGAAGGTCTACAGCGGCAACGACATCGGCAACTTCACTCCGCTGTCGGGAACGCAGTCCTTCTGTAATGCGACCACGGCTGCCAACGGTGTTCCGCAGATGCTGGTGGCGAGCGGTGCGTGGTCCGAATGGGCATCCACTTCGCTCAACCAATGTGGCGTCAACCGGTCCGGCGGCGATGTGCCGGGAAGCGCGACCACCTATACCGTGCGCTTGGAAGTCTGTGCACCCGGCACCGCGCTTCGCGAAGGCTATTGCCGCAAATACAACGACGGCACCACCGATCGCTACAAGCCGGTGGGCGTGTTGCAGAACTACGGCGAGAGTGGCCGACTGCGCTTCGGCCTGATTACTGGTACGTATGCCAACCCGCGCGACGGTGGTGTGCTTCGTCGCAACATCGGCAAGATCGCAGGCAATGGCACCACCTTCTGCGGTACTGGCGATGAGATCGACCTGTCCACTGGTCAGTTCTGTTATCTGAAAGCAGGGGCCACGGCCAATGCCGAAGGGGTTATCAACACGATTTCTGCCTTCAAAATCGACCAGTGGAACTGGAACAACAACTGGAACGACTGCAATACCTACGGCATTCTCAATCGCCAGGGGCAGGGCGGAAACGGCAACCTGACCGATCCGGGTACTGGAGGGCAGAAGTGCAGCGCGTGGGGTAATCCGCTAGCAGAGATGTACGCCGAAGCGCTCCGCTACGTGGGGGCCGAGTCCAAGAAATACGGCGACACCGGAGATCTTTCCGGATTGCCCACCAACGTGACATGGAAGGATCCGTACCGGTTGCCGGTGGACGGTGGCAACTCTTACTGCGCCAGTTGCAACATCCTGGTGATGTCCTCCGGCCTGCCGTCCTTCGACAGCGACAACATTGGCAATGTGGCCCACATCGGCTCGCCCACCACGGCGACCGACGCCATCGGGACTGCCGAGGGCATGGTCGGAAAGAGTTTCATGGCAGGGCGCATCGGTGCCACGCCGCAAGGCACCAGCCTCAACACACACGAAGATATCTGCCAGGGCCGGACGGTCAATAACCTGAGTTTGGTGCGGGGTATCTGTCCAGATATTCCGTCGATGGAGGGTAGCTTCATCATGGCCGGCCTGGCCAAGGCCGCCGCTGAAACCGATCTGCGGCCTGGCGTTCAGAATAAGCCGGCAGCGCATAAGATCGCGGCCACGACCTACACCGTTGCAATGGCCGAAAACCTGCCCAAGTTCGAGATCGGCGTTGGCGGTGCGAAGATCGGCATTGCACCGTTGTGCCAGGCCAACAACTCCGGTTCGGCGACCGCTGCGTCTACCGGCTGGCGTAGTTGTTTCCTTGGTTCTGTGGGCATTGGCATCAAGACTTCCACGACGAGCCAGCGCAATGTCTATGGTCGGCCGTACAAGGCCGATGGCACGGCTGGCAGTTTCTCGCTCGTCTGGGAGGATTCGCTGTGGGGTAACGACCATGACAACGACGTCGTGGCCATGCTCAGCTACTGCGTGGGCGCAAGCTGCACCGAAACCGGCGGCTTCAACAACATCTGCTGGCGCGCAGACGCAACCAAGAGCGTTGCAGCGTCCAATGGCACCACCCGGGTGTGCACTACCGGCGGTGCCATCAGCGGCACCGTGGCTGACGACGAGGTGATGATCCGTATCGAGAACCTGTCGGCCTACGCGGGCAACGCAATGTTGACCGGCTACACAATCTCCGGCGCCAACGCGGCCACCACCGTGCAACGCTTGGCCTTGCGACCGGGCAACCAGGATGGTTCGGTGCTGAGTTCCACCAACACGGCGCCGACAAGCTGGCAGGCGCCGGTTGTAATCAAGTACAAGGCCTCCACCGGCGCCGCCGGCCAGCTGGAAAGCCCTTTGTGGTATGCCGCCAAGTACGGTGTGACCAGTGGTAAGAAGTGGGACAGCAAGAAGACCGGCGTACCTGACAATTATTTCCTCGCCCGCAATCCGACCAAGCTGAAGGAGGCGCTGGAAGCGATCTTCAACAGCGCCGCCGAGGGCGAGGCACCGGTGGGTGGCAGCGGCTCCGGTGCACGTATCAGTACCGGCTCTTTCACGGTTTCCTCGCACTTCTCCGTCCCACAGGGCTCCTATGACTGGACCGGCGATGTCATCGCGACCCAGGTGAAGGACGACGGCACCGATGGGGCCGAGTTGTGGCGTGCATCCAGCCGCATTGCCAGCTCCACCCGTCGCATCTACATGGCGACCACTCCGACCTCGACCGCGGCTAACGGAACCGTGACTGCAGTTGGTGCAGCCGAGTTCCAAGCCGCCAACCTGGTCGGGGCCAATGATGCGGCCAAGCTGCGATCGCTGGGGTTCAGTGACTCAACGCCTGCGTGGTTCACGGGCAAGTCGCTGGCTAATCTGGTCACCTACCTGCGGGGCACGGCGGTCAGTGGTCTGCGCGCACGATCGACGCCGCTGGGCGACATCGTCAACTCGACCACGGAGATAGTTTCCAACCGGGACAACTACGGCTATGCCACCTGGGCGACCTTCTCTACGACCTGGAAGGTGACTTTGGGCAAAGCCTACGAAACGTTCCTGACCAACAAGCGGGCCACCAATGGACCGCCGACCATGGTCTACGTAGGCGCGAACGACGGCATGCTCCATGGCTTCAACGGGTCCAGCTCGACATCGTCCGGCAACGAGGAATTGGCGTTCATTCCGTCAGCAGCGCTGCAGCACATCGCTGAGCTGGCCAATCCCAAGTACGGCCACCGCTACTACGTGGACGGTCCGCTGACGTCTTCCGATGTGTACTACGCCGACAACTGGCATACCGTTTTGGTGGGCACCACCGGTGCCGGTGGCGCCAGCAAGGCGCCTAATGCCGATGCGATCGGCAACGGTTCGGTGTTTGCGCTGGACGTCGGTGATCCCACCCGTTTCGACGCCAGGAAGGTGTTGTGGGAGGTGTCGGGCAAGACCGAGTCCGACCTAGGCTTCGTGCTGGGCAAGCCGACCATCGTCCCTGTGACGGGGGCGGCGGCCAACGCTGCGCCCCGGTTTGTGGCGCTGTTCGGCAACGGGGTGAATTCCACCAGCGGCAAGGCGGCGCTGTTCGTGGTCGATATCCACACCGGCAAGGTGCTCAAGCGTCTCTCGCCTAGCGGTGCCGCCTATGCCAACCGCAACGGCCTGATCAATATCGCGCCGGTGGCTGTGAAGAACAGCGATGGCATCACCGATACGGTGTACGGCGGTGACATGCAGGGCAACCTATGGAAGTTCGATTTGTCCGACAGCAATCCGGACAACTGGCACGTCGCGCTTGACGGCGCGCCGCTGTTCACTGCAGTGCGCGACAACGCCGTGCAGCCGATCATGAGCGGCATTGAAGTGGCTGCCGGCCCAGGCGGCGGTGTGAGCTTGTTCTTCGGTACCGGTCAGTATTTCGCGGCCGATGACAACCAGGTCAGTAGCAGCTCGCCGGTGCAGAGCTTGTACAGCGTGTGGGACAACCTGACCACGACTGCGGGTGGTCGCGACAATCTGGTCGCCCAGACTGTGAGTACGGCAACCTCAAGCAGTGGTTACGAGATCCGCAACGTGAGCCGCAACACGGTGGGATATGCCAGCAAACGCGGCTGGTATGTGGACCTGGTAGTTGGCAACACTGTGGAAGGGGAGCGCTTCGTCGGCAATCCGAACATCCAGAACGGCACGGTGTTCTTCACCACCTACATTCCAGGTACCGCGATTTGCGGCACCGGCGGCGGCGTCAACTGGATGTATGGTTTGAGCCTGCTCAACGGCGGTGGCGCCATGACGGGGTTGAGTCCGGTAATCGGCGGTGATCCCTTGTGCACCGGCAACTGCGGCGCCGTGGCACTTACCAAGGGCGGTGACCTCAGCCAGGGGCCGCCGGTCAAGGACACCAGTATCTTCGTGCCCAAGCTGAAAGCATGCGACCCGGCCACTGATTCGAGCTGCACCGTCGATAAGCTGATCCAGGCTGAGCAATGCACCTTCGTGCTTCGCGCGCCTGGCGCCGATGGCCTGTTCATGCCACGGCCTTGCGGTCGTCAGTCCTGGCGCCAGGTCCGGTGACCCCTTTCCCATCGAGGTATTCCATGCAGACCCCGTCTTTCCGCCAGCGCTCCTTCGGTTTCACCTTGATCGAACTGATGATCACGGTAGCAGTGGTGGCCATTCTTGCCGCTGTCGCGATTCCGTCCTATCAGGATCACGTGCGCAAGTCGCGTCGTGCCCAGGCCAAGGCGGATCTGGTGGAGCTGGCGCAGATCCTGGAGCGCAATCACACGGTGCAGAACACCTACGTCGGTGCCACTTTGCCGTTCACCCAGTCGCCGCGGCAGGGTGCTGCGCAGTACACGTTGAGTCTCACCGGCACCACCAGTGCGTCGGCGTTCTCGCTGCAGGCCGCGCCCGTGGACGGTGGCCCGCAGGCAACGGACAAATGCGGCACGCTGACGCTGGACCAGGCTGGGCGTAAGACCCCGACAGACAGTACGGTGGCAGGGTGCTGGTAGTCGCAGCAAAGTTGCGGAAGCGCTTGCATTGCCAGCTGGAAACTCGATAGAATTCGCACCCCGCCCGAATAGCTCAGCCGGTTAGAGCACTTGACTGTTAATCAGGGGGTCGTTGGTTCGAATCCAACTTCGGGCGCCAGAATCGTGCAGAGGCCGCGAGAAATCGCGGCCTCTGCTTTTTTATGGGGCCTGACACAGGGTAGGCCTGCGTGGTCGCTGGGTGCGAATCCTTCCCGGCACGCTGACCACTACCTTGCTATGCAGGGTATCTTTCACGCAGACGCGGATGCTCAGGTTGTTTCCACCAGTGCGACCGTCTGCGCGGAACTGGACGCGGGCCCGGTTCGAAACCGCCTGCAGACCAGCCCGCGGTCGTCTTTCCACCAGCAAGGGTGGAAGAGGCGCGGCATCCAGGGTTGAGGGCGGTAGGGCGGGGTAGAGCAGCCAGCCATGGCTCCAATCGCTGCCACAGGAGCTGCCATCGCTACTCGGGCAGGCTTCGATGGGTTGCCGCCGGGTGATGGCGGTACTTCGGGCGGTGGATAGCAGCGATACCAGTTGGCCGCGCAGCGCTTCGGCGCGGATCCGTCCCAGCATATCCTGGAGCGAAGGTAGCGCCATCGCGCTCAGTACTGCCGCGATCAGGATGATCAGCAGCATCTGCAACAGTCCGGCGCCGGCCGGCCGTTGCGGCATGCAGGAGTGAGGCATTGATGCATCCAGGCAGTGGCACGGAGGAGCAGCGTGCCACCCGAGGCCCCGTGCGCGCTGTCCGTACGCCCCCTGATGTCTTGCCCGAAATCCCCTCAGCCGGCCGTCACCATCCCCCCCGTTATACTGGAGGGCCCGGGATTTGGCGGCACCATGAGCGATCGGTTCGAACTTGTATCCCCGTATTCACCGGCAGGCGACCAGCCGGCGGCGATCGAGAAGCTGACGGCCAATTTCGAGGCCGGCGTGGCCAAGCAGACCCTGCTCGGCGTGACCGGCTCGGGCAAGACCTACACCATCGCCAACGTGATCCAGCAGGTGCAGAAGCCGACGCTGATCATGGCGCCGAACAAGACCCTGGCCGCCCAGCTGTACGGCGAGTTCAAATCGTTCTTTCCGCACAACGCGGTCGAATACTTCGTCAGTTACTACGACTACTACCAGCCCGAGGCGTACGTGCCCTCGTCGGACACCTTCATCGAGAAGGACAGTTCGATCAACGAGCACATCGAGCAGATGCGCCTGGCCGCCACCAAGACCCTGCTGTCGCGCCCGGATGCGATCGTGGTGGCCACGGTGTCGGCCATCTACGGCCTGGGCGCGCCGGAAGACTACCTGTCGCTGCGGCTGATCCTGTCCACCGGCGAGCGCATCGACCAGCGCGACCTGATCAACCACCTGACCCAGCTGCAGTTCACCCGCAACGAATACGAGTTGCAGCGCGGCACCTTCCGGGTGCGCGGCGAGGTGATCGATGTGTTCCCGGCCGAGTCGGACAGCGAGGCAGTGCGCATCGAGCTGTTCGACGGCGAGATCGAGCAGATCAGCATGTTTGACCCGCTCACCGGCGAGAGCCTGCGCAAGCTGATGCGTTACACCGTGTATCCCAAGACCCATTACGCCACCACCCGCGAGCGCGTGCTGGCTGCGGTGGAGACGATCAAGGCCGAGCTCACTCCGCGGCTGGAGCAGTTGTACGAACAGAACAAGCTGGTCGAAGCGCAGCGCCTGGCGCAGCGCACCCAGTTCGACCTGGAGATGATGGCCGAGGTCGGTTTCTGCAACGGCATCGAGAATTACTCGCGCCACCTCACCGGCAAGGCGCCGGGCGAGCCGCCGCCGACCCTGTTCGATTACCTGCCGCCGGACGCGCTGCTGGTGATCGACGAATCGCACGTGACCATTCCGCAGATCGGCGCGATGTTCAAGGGCGACCGGTCGCGCAAGGAAACCCTGGTCGAGTTCGGCTTCCGGCTGCCGTCGGCGCTGGACAACCGCCCGCTGCGTTTCGAGGAATGGGAGGCGCGCTGCCCGCGCAGCATCTATGTCTCGGCAACGCCGGGTCCGTACGAGCTGCGCGAGGCCGGTGATGAAATCACCGAGCTGGTGGTGCGTCCGACCGGTCTGATCGATCCGGTGGTGGAGATCCGTCCGGTCGGCACGCAGGTCGACGATCTGATGAGCGAGGTCAACGAACGCATCAAGCTGGGCGACCGCGTGCTGGTCACCACGCTGACCAAGCGCATGGCCGAGAACCTCACCGAATACCTGACCGAGCACGGCATCCGCGTGCGCTACCTGCACTCGGACATCGACACGGTCGAGCGCGTGGAGATCATCCGCGACCTGCGCCTGGGCAAGTTCGATGTGCTGGTCGGCATCAACCTGCTGCGCGAAGGCCTGGACATGCCCGAGGTGTCATTGGTGGCGATCCTGGATGCGGACAAGGAAGGCTTCCTGCGGTCGACCGGCTCGCTGATCCAGACCATTGGCCGCGCCGCCCGCAACCTGCGCGGCAAGGCGATCCTGTACGCCGACAAGATGACGCGCTCGATGCAGGCGGCGATCGACGAGACCGACCGACGCCGTGCCAAGCAGGTGGAATACAACGAACTGCACGGGATCACGCCCAAGTCGGTGCTGCGCCCGATCACCGACGTGCTCGAAGGCGCGCGGTCGGAGGCGGCCGAGAAGGAGGCACGCGGCAAGGGCGGCAAGGGGCGTGGCGGCCGTGTTGCCGAGGAGTCGGTGGACTACCGCACCCTCGAACCGGCGCAGATCGCCAAGCGCCTGCAGGCGCTGGAGCAGAAGATGTACCAGCACGCGCGCGACCTGGAGTTCGAGGCGGCGGCCCATGTCCGTGACCAGATCCGGCAGCTGAAGGAAGCCAGCCTCGGCTGAACAACCGATGGTGAAATATCTTCACAAAAGTGTTGCGCTTCCCGGGAGACGTCCGTAATATACGCGGCCTGCACCGACGCATTCGCGGCGACGCAGAAGGAAGAAACGGGCGGTTAGCTCAGCGGTAGAGCACTACCTTGACATGGTAGGGGTCACAGGTTCGAACCCTGTACCGCCCACCACTCCGACCTCACAGAGGTGCGGGTGGAAACGAAGAAGGCCAGCCATCGTGCTGGCCTTTTTGTTTTTCCGGCACCGGAGCGCCTGGGCCGATGATGAGAGGCGAGGCCATACGCCGCTCCGACCGGGGAGTGACCGACGCGCGCATAGTGTCGTGATTGGACTTTTTGGATCGAACCGCCACAGGCGTTCGCTACCGGGTAGCTGCAGCGGGAAGGGTCAGGCGCCGTGCCCGCGCAGGCGCGCCGACATGAGGGCATGGCGCCGCGCCCGTGCCGACAGAGGCCCATCGATATACGTTGTGATAGCGTCTGCACGCCGATGGATCGAACGTTTTGCCGTCGGAAATGGATAGAAACCTGACCCGTAGGAAGGAGACGAAATGGCAATGCTCAAAGGTCTGACGTTGATAATGGTCGTTGCAGGGGTGGCGGCCGTCCCCGGAAGTGGTCTGATCCCGTCGGCGCTGGCGGCGCCCTGCTGCTCGACCGATCCGCATGGCAGCCAGATCGCGGCGAGGGGTCTGGGCGAAACCGCCCCCTTGGCGCTCAACATCAGCCAGGATTCGACCTGGCGGGCATACGAGTTCAAGCGCGATGGTGTCTGGTATCTGCAGGTCAACGATCAGGGCGGCAGCGTGCGCGCGATCATCGGCAATATCGGTGACACGTTCTGGACCCTGCCCGGAGGCGTGGACGCCGATCGCGTGTCGCTGCCCGGCAACAACCTGGCGATTCCGGCCGGTGCCGTGCGTGAAGTGGTGTACCGCAAGCCGCAGATGTTGCTGGTTGCCTACAACACGGCAGGTGGCGTGATCTGGTCCATCGAAGGTCCCGACGGTTCGCGATAAGTCTGCGGCACATCCACCAGCAGCAGGCGGATACGGTTACGGCGGCAGCCCGCGCTGCCGCCGTAAGCCAGCGTCCGCCCGGCCAGCACGTGCTGCGCGCGCTGGATGACAGCGGCCCCCAAGCGGCGTTTGTGGTCCAGCAACGCCACGGTCATGACAATCCCGGAGACCCCGCCGCGGCGGCCACACCGGACCCTTACCTGCAGGTAGCCGGTCTCATGATCCAGCAGCAAGCTCACCGCATCGGCCAAACTCCGGTACGCGGCCAATTGCAGCCCCAGGCTCAGGCGGCACGGGTCGCCGTGCAGGCGCGGGCGTGCAATCCGGTCGGTCATGTCCCAGAGTCCGGCCAGGCCGCCTGAGCGCAACGCCACGAATAGCCCGGAGTACTCGATTTCAGTCGGATAGACCATGCTGATCTGCTCGCGGAACAAGCGCGATTGCAGTTGGCTTGCACTGAGCATGTCCAGGGCCGATGCATGCGCGCCACGTTGCTTGAGCAGCGCAGCAGCCCGGAGGAAGGACTGGTCGATATCCTCGCCGATCACACGCATCTGCTGGGCGCGTACGCGTCGTTCCTGTTCACTGGCCAGATGCCCGGTTCTGGCAAAGGTCTCGGCCTGGCCGCGCAGTTTTTCCCTCGCGGCAAAGCGGTGGTAATGGTGGGAGATGGTGGAGCCCAACAGCAGCAACGCCGTGCCGGTCACCGCCAGGATCTGCTGCGCGACGAATGCGGTGGCGTCGAACGAACCCGGACGTCCGGTCATTTCCATGGTCAGTGCCAGGGTCAGGTTGATCGCCGCAAAGCTCACCGCAGCGCCGCGCCAGCCGTACAGACAGGTCAGGCCAACGGCGGGCAGCATCATGGCGATGCGCAGGCTGTTCTTGGCCAGCACCATGTCCTCGCCGCCAGGCAGGTGTGCTGCGGACAGGCCAAGGGCGACGATCACCGACAGCGCGGCTATGGCGGCAGTAGGCCATCGGGAGGTCGCGGCAAACGACACGTGGCGGTGGCGCCACAGCAGCGCCAGTGGCGCAAACAGGAGGATGCCCAGGTAATCGCCGACCATGTAACGCAGCATGCCGGTCCAGGAGACCGCCTCGTGCAGCGTGGGCATCAGCAGGTAGGCCAGTCCTTGGTTGAGCGAGGACACCGCGATCGCCGACAGTGCCGCGATCGACAGCAGCCAGGCCTCACTCTGCGAGGCCAGCCTGCGCTGGTGCCAGTGCACGATCAGAGCCACGGTGGGCATCAGCACCATGGACGCAATGACGACCCACGCCAGGCCGTACTGTCCGATCATCGGGTAGCGCGCCTGGGCGAAGAAAGCGTATTCGCCCAGGATGAGGTAGGGCCACCAGCGGGGCGGGCAAAGCAGAAGGGCCGCCACGCGGATGCCGGCCGGGAGATACATCTGGTCTACCGATGATGCGCGGGCCACGCCATAGGCGAACGCGTAAAGCACTGCCAGCAACACGCCTGCCGGATGGATGCGCAGATTGAGGTGAAACTCCTTTTTCAACCAGCTCAACTGCACGGAGACCTCCGTTCACGTGGGTGCCGCGTCGCCGGCACGGGATGCCGGGGCTGAACGGACACTATCGACGAAACCGCTTCGATGCAACGACGTGGCTGTGAAAACAGTCGGCAATACGTTCTGCGGTCTGAAGCGCGTGAAAGTCGGATTTGATGGAGATCACAATTTCTGCTGCTGATCGCGGACTCCACCGACGCCGCATTCGCCGGCTGACTGATGGTTTGAGTGCGCCATGCAGCCAAGCATGGCGGCATGACCACGTGCGGATCGATGCAGCTTGCCAGCGTTTCCTCTCGACGCCCGCCAACGCAGCCGCTGCCGGTGTTCGGCAAGCTGTGTGCCACGGCGCTGATGCTGGGCGCCTGCGCGACCGTGTTCGCGCCGGTACTGCTGCCCCACTGGGCCGCCGCAGTGATGGCGGGAGCGGGGCTGGTGCTGTGGTGCTGGCCGGGGCGGTGGCGCGGCCTGGGCGCTGTCGTGTTCGGTCTGGGCTGGGCGACGCTGCACGCGCACCTGGCCCTGGCCGCGCAGCTGCCTGCCGATGCGGGGAAGACCGAGTACCTGCTGCGCGGTCGGGTGATCGACCTGCCCACGCACGGTGCGATCGGCACCCGCTTCGTGTTCCGCGTGGACGATGATCCGGCGTTGCCCGTGCGGGTACGCGGCCGTGCGTTTGCCTTGAGCTGGCACGATCGGCCCGGCAGCGGTGCCGATCCACGCCTGCAGCTCCAGGCGGGCGCGCGCTGGACGCTGCAGGCGCGTCTGCGCCCCCCACGTGGGCTGCTCAATCCCGGCGGCTTCGATGCCGAACGGCACGCCGTGCTGCAGCGCCTGGCAGGCAGCGGCAACGTGCATGCACCCGCCGGCGCCCGCCCACTCGGCCCGCCCACCGGGCTGCCGGCGTGGCGCGAGCGGATGGCGGTGGCGATCGCCTCACAGGTGCGCGGTGAGGGCGCGCGCTTCGTGCAGGCGCTGGCGCTCGGCGATACACGTGGACTCACCCAGAGCGATTGGGACGATCTGCGCGCGCTCGGGCTGACCCATCTGGTGGCAATCTCCGGCTTTCACGTCGGCCTGGTGGCCGGCTTCGCCGCATGGCTGGCCACGCTCGGCTGGCGCCTGTGGCCAGCGTTGGGCCGGCGACTGCCGCGACCGGTGGCGGCAGTCCTCGCCGCCGTGCTGGGGGCGGCGCTGTATGCGGCAGTGGCCGGATTCGCGCTGCCCACGGTGCGCACGGTGTTGATGATCGCCGTGGTTGCTGCCGCACGCTGCGCACGGCGACGGGCAACGGTGGGCCAGGCGCTGGCGTTGGCTGCCCTGGCGGTGCTGCTGGTGGACCCGCTGGCGGTGCTGTCGCCGGGCTTCTGGCTCAGCTTTGCCGGTGTGCTCTGGCTGGTCTGGTGCCTGCCGCGACGCGATCACCACTGGCTGCGCACGTTCCTGGGCGCGCAGGGCGTGGTCACGCTGGCGCTGTTGCCGCTGACCGTGGCCTTGTTCGGCCAGGCGTCGCGGGCGGGTCCGCTGGTGAATCTGCTGGCAATCCCGTGGTGGAGCCTGGTGGTGGTGCCGCTGGCGCTGATCGGCACCGCGCTGGAGGCCATGCTAGACGGCGCGGGCCATTGGCCGTGGCAGCTCTCAGCCTGGTGCTTCGACGCCAGCTGGTGGCTGTTCGGCCATGTCGCGCGCAGTGGCATGGCCCTGTGGTGGGTGCCACAGGCCGACCGCTGGGCGTTGCTGGCAGCGTTGCTGGGCGTGGGTTGGCTACTGCTGCCGCGCGGCTGCGGTGGACGGCTGCCCGCCGGGCTGCTGTGCCTGCCACTGCTGTGGCCGTCGGCGCAGCGGCCCGGAGAGGGGGAGGTGGAGCTGCTGGTGATGGATGTGGGGCAGGGCCTGGCGGTGTGGATACGCACCCGCCACCACCGGCTGCTGTACGACGCCGGGCCGGCCAGCGTCGGCGGCTTCGACGCAGGTGAGCGGGTGGTCGTGCCCACCCTGCACGCGCTCGGGGAAGGCCGGTTGGACCGGCTGATGCTCAGCCACGGTGATCGCGACCATGCCGGTGGCGCGGCGGCGGTGCAGCGGGCCTTCGGTCAGCCGCCGCTGCTGGCTCCGCAAGGCGCGCGGCCAGGGATCAGCGTGCCGTGCGCCGCAGGGCAGGGCTGGCGGTGGGACGGGGTCGAGTTCCGCTTCCTGCACCCGTCGCCCGGCGCCCGGTACCTGCGCAATGAAAGCAGCTGCGTGCTGCGCATCGGCACGGCCCATGGGGCGATCCTTTTGCCCGGCGACATCGGCGCGTCCAGCGAGGCGCAGCTTCTGGATACCGAGCCAGGTGCCCTGCGTGCCGCGCTGGTGGTGGTACCGCACCATGGCAGTGCCGGTTCTTCCAGTGCGGCTTGGGTGGCAGCGGTGTCGCCCAGGCTGGCGATCGTGTCGGCCGGTCACGGCAACCGCTTCGGCCACCCGCGCGCCGAGGTGGTGGCGCGCTGGCGCGGCGCTGGCGCCGAAGTGCTGAACACCGCCGATAGCGGCGCGGTGCGCGCATGGCTCGGTCGTGAAGGCCTGCAGGTGCGTGAACAGCGGGTTTTTCAGCCGCGTTGGTGGGATGCCGCGGAGCGGAGGCGGGCGGCTGCTATTCTATCGGCGGTCAAACAGGCGGCCGATGGGCCGGAGGGTTGAAACGTGTGGGAACTGGTCAAGGCCGGTGGCTGGCCGATGGTGCCGCTGCTGCTGTTGGGCGTACTGGCTTTGGCGATCGTCCTGGAGCGTTTCTGGACCTTGCGGCGTAACGAAGTCCTGCCCCCCGGGCTGGGACAGGAAGTGCGCAACTGGGCCGCACGCGGCAAGCTCGACCCGAGCCACATCCAGTCGCTGCGGGCGAACTCGCCGCTGGGTGCACTGCTGGCCGTCGCGCTGGAAGCGCGCAACCGTCCGCGCGACCAGATCCGCGAGCGCATCGAGGATGCCGGTCGGCACCTGGTGCACCGCATGGAGCGTTTCCTGAACGCCCTGGGCACGATCGCCTCGGCCGGCCCGTTGCTGGGCCTGCTCGGCACGGTGGTCGGCATGATCCAGATGTTCCTGGGCATCCTCGACCACGGCGTGGGCGATGTGAACCAGCTGGCCGGCGGCATCGGCAAGGCGCTGGTGTGCACGGCCACCGGCATGATCGTGGCGATCCCGGCACTCATGTTCCATCGCTATTTCAAGGGCCGCATCGGGGGTTACGTCATCGAGATGGAGCAGGAGGCGAGCGCATTGCTGGACGCGCTCGATGGCCGCCCCGGGGTGATGAACACCGGCGCCCGTGCCCCTGTTGCCGCCCCGGCGGCACCCGTCACGGCCAAGGGCTGACGGATGCGTATCGGCAATGACCGGGCCCAGGACGAGCCGCATATCGATCTGGTCCCCCTGATCGACGTGATCCTCGTCCTGATCATCTTCTTCGTGGTCACCACTACCTTCGACGCGCGCTCCACGCTGCAGCTGCAGCTGCCGACCGCCAGCCAGCAGAACACGGCCGAGCCACCGCGCTCGCTGAGCGTGCTGGTCAACGCCGAAGGCCGTTATTTCATCAACGACCAGGAAGTGCTGCGCACCGATGTCGAATCGGTCAAACAGACCATCGCCGCCGTGGCCGGCAGCGATCGGACCCAGACCGTGCTGCTGCGCGCCGACGCACGCACCCCGTACCAGGCCGTTGTGACCGCCCAGGATGCCCTGGGTCAGCTCGGCTTCCGCCGCATCGCCATCGCTACCGCGCCGGAGGTGCGTCCATGAACAAGAAACATGCCCCGGTCTGGCCCATCTACAAGCGCCTGCTCGGCTATACCCACGCCTACTGGACCTTCATGGTGGCCGCGGTCATCGGCATGGTGGTCGAAGCCCTGGCCGGGTACCACTTCAGCAAGCTGATGGAGCCGCTGGTCAACCGGGGCTTCGTCAACCCCGAGCCGCGCATGGCGGTGATCCTGCCGTTGACCATCCTCGGCCTGTTCGTGGCGCGCAGTGCGGCGACCTTTGTCAGCGATTACGCACTGGCCCGGACCGGGCGCAGCGTCGTGCGCGACCTGCGCGAGCAGGTGCTGGAAAAGTACCTGCATCTGCCGTCCTCGCATTTCGACAGCGAGTCCACCCCGGTGATGGTCAGCCGGCTGAATTTCGATACCGAACAGGTCACCCAGGCCAGCGCGGACGCGCTCAAGACCCTCGTCGCCGATACCCTGACCATCATCGCCATGCTCGTGGTGATGCTGCAGATGAGTGTCAAGGTGACCGTGGCGATGCTGGTGGTGGTGCCGCTGATCGGCGTGATCGTCTCCTTCGTGGGCAAGCGCTACCGCCGTATCAGTCGTGGCATCCAGGACGGCATGGGCAGCATGGCGCAGACCGCCGAGCAGTCGCTGGCCGCGCAGCAGGAAGTGAAGGTGCATGGCACCCAGGCGCATGAAATCTCGCGCTATTCGCGCCTGGCCAACCGCATGCTTGGCCTCAACATGAAGGTGGAAACCACCCGCGCGGCGGCTTCCAGCGTGGTCCAGTTCCTGGCTGCGCTGGCGTTGGCGGTCATCGTGTGGGTGTCCACCCGCGAGGCGCTGGCCGGTCGTCTGAACGCCGGCCAGTTCATGGGCCTGATGATCTCGATGACCGCGATCATTCCATCGTTGCGCCGCCTCACCAGCGTGCAGTCGTCGATCGCGCGCGGTGTCTCCGCTGCCGAGCGCCTTTTCTCGATCCTGGACATGCCGGTCGAGCGCGACCAAGGGCAGAAGAAGATCGGCCGCGCGCGTGGCGAACTCTGCTTCGAACACGTGATGCTGCGGTATCGAGAAGACACTGGCGTGGCCCTGGACGACATCAGTTTCGTCGCCAGGCCCGGCACGGTCACCGCCATCGTCGGCCGTTCCGGCAGCGGCAAGACCAGTCTGATCCGGCTGGTGCCGCGCTTCTACGAACCCAGCGGCGGTCGCATCACCCTGGACGGCGTGGCCCTGGACGACTACCCGCTGGCCGACCTGCGTCGGCAGGTGGCCATGGTGGGGCAGAAGGTCATCCTGTTTGACGACTCGGTGGGCGCCAACATTGCCTACGGCATGGATGCCAGCGAGGAACAGATTCGCGCGGCGGCCGAAGCGGCCAATGCGTGGGAGTTCATCGAACGCATGCCGCAGCAGCTGCAGACCCCGGTCGGCGAGAACGGTGCGCTGCTGTCCGGCGGCCAGCGCCAGCGCCTGGCGATCGCACGCGCGATCCTGCGCGACGCGCCGATCCTGATCCTGGACGAAGCCACCGCCGCACTCGACAACGAGTCCGAGCGACTGGTCCAGGACGCGCTGCAGCGCCTCATGCCCGAACGCACCACGCTGGTCATCGCCCACCGCCTGTCCACCATCGAGCATGCCGACCAGGTGCTGGTGATGGACCATGGCCGCATCGTCGAGCGCGGCACCCATGAAGAACTGCTGGCACTGGGTGGCCTGTACGAGCACCTGCACAAGATGCAGTTCCGCGAAAGGCAGCCTTGATGGCGGCCAAGGGCACGCGCACGCCGTCGTACTGGTACGACGGCAGCACCATCCCGTTCCCGGCACGCCTGCTGGCACCGGTGTATGGCGCCGTGATCGCGCTGCGCCGCCTGGCGTATCGGCGGCGCTGGCTGAAGCGGCAGGCATTGCCGGTGCCGGTGATCGTGGTCGGCAACGTCACCGCCGGCGGTACCGGCAAGACCCCGCTGACCATCGCGCTGGTCAACCGCCTGCGCGAGGCCGGCTGGAAACCCGGCGTGGCCAGTCGCGGCTATGGCCGTGAAGAACCCGGCGTGGCGCGCTGGGTCGATGCCGGCACCGCGACCGCCGTGGGCGGCGACGAGCCGGTCCTGATCGCGTGGAAAACCGGCGTGCCGGTGCGCGTGGATGCCGACCGCGTGGCGGCCGGCAGGGCGCTGATCGAGGCCGGCTGCGACGTCATCGTCTGCGACGACGGCCTGCAGCATTACCGGCTGGCGCGGGATATCGAAATCGAAGTGGTCGACGCCCAGCGCCGCTACGGCAATGGCCGCCTGATCCCGGCCGGGCCGTTGCGCGAACCGGCCAGCCGCGCCCAGGACTGCGATTTCCGCGTGGTCAACATGGGCCAGGCCAGCGACGGTATCGCCGCGCAGCCGGCCTGCGGCTTCGGCGAATGGCCGATGCAGCTGCACATCGACAGCGCCCAGCCGCTCAGCGGCGGTCGCGCCCGCAACCTGGTGCATTTCCGCGGCCAGCGCGTGCATGCCGTGGCCGGCATCGCCCACCCGCAGCGCTTCTTCGACATGCTGCGTGCGCATGGCATCGGCGTGGTGCCGCACGCCTTCCCCGACCACCACGCCTATCAGGTATCGGACCTGCGCTTTGGCAGCGAGCTGCCGGTGCTGATGACCGAGAAAGACGCAGTCAAGTGCAAGGTCTTCGCCAACGAATGGCACTTCGCCGTGCCACTGGCGGCTGATCTGCCGGCCGCGTTCTGGGTGAGTCTGCTGGACCGTCTGGACAAACTCGGCAAGCGTTGACGGCCGCGCCTGCCTCCCCGTAATCCGCGTCACTGCCGAGAGTTTCCGCATGAGCCAATCCGTCGATTTCGTCGTCGCCATTCCGGCCCGTTTCGCCGCCTCGCGCCTGCCCGGCAAGCCACTGCGCCTGCTCGGCGGCCAGCCGCTGGTGCTGCGTGTTGCGCAGCGCGCGCTGCTGGCCGGCGCGCGCGAGGTGTGGGTGGCCACCGATGACGTGCGCATCGCCGATGCCCTGCAGGGCCTGTCCAGCGTGCGCGTGGCGATGACCTCGGCCGACCACGCCTCCGGTACCGACCGTCTCGCCGAATGCGCGGCCCAGGCCGGCTGGAGCGACGACACGGTGGTGGTCAACCTGCAGGGCGATGAACCGTTCGCGCCGGCCGAGGGCATCCTCGCCGTGGCCGAAGCACTGGTCTGCAGCGGGGCGGAGATGTCGACCCTGGCAACGCCGGTGGAGGACGCCGAAACGCTGTTTGACCCGAACGTGGTCAAGGTGGTGCGCAAACAGAACCTGGATGCGCTGTACTTCAGCCGCGCGCCGATCCCGTGGCACCGTGATGCCTTCGCGCGCTCGCGCGACAGCCTGTCTGGCGCGCACTGGCTGCGTCACATCGGCATCTACGGCTATCGTGCCGGCTTCCTGCGCCAGTTCGCCGCGCTGCCGCCGGGCACGCTGGAACAGCTGGAGTCGCTCGAGCAGCTGCGCGCGCTGGAAGCCGGTCACCGGATCAGCGTAGCGCTGAGCCCGGCCGCGTTCCCGCCGGGCATCGATACCCCCGAGGACCTGGCCCGCGCCGAGGCCTGGCTGGCCGCGAACCCCTAAGCGGACGGCGGGGCCGGGGCGCCTGCCGCCGCATTTCTGGCGCGGCACGACGATTGCATGACGCCGACTCCGGCATAATCGGGGCATGAACGTACAGCCTGTCCAGGACCTGCCCGAATTTGCCACGTGGCTCAATGCGCCACCCACCACGCTGACCGAGCTGCGCGGCCGGCCGGTGGTGCTGGCCTTCGTCAATTCTGCGTCGGTGTGGTGCGCCCAGCGTCTGGCCGATCTGGCCCAGTGGCAGTCGCGCAACCCCGGCAAGCTACAGCTGCTGATCGTGCAGGTGCCGCGGTTCGACTGCGAGCGCGACCCGGGACAGGCGTTGAAGCTGCTGCGCCGCCAGGGTGTCACCGCCCCGGCGCTGCTGGATTCGGACTGGGATGGCTGGCGCCGCTTCAACGTGACCGCGTGGCCCACGCTCGTACTGCTCGATGCGCAGGGCCGCGAACGCGACCGCCTGGTCGGCGTCGGCGGGGAACTCGAGCGTGCGCTCAATGCGCTGTGCGAAGACGGTGCGCGCGTGGCCGACAACGATCTGTCGCTGGCCCGTGAACTCCACCCGGAGCCGCGGCTGCCGCTGCTGTTCCCGACCGCGCTGGTGGTGACCACCGAGCGCCTGTACATCGCCGACAGCGGCCATCATCGCGTGCTCGAGTGCAGCCACGGCGGTCGCGTGCTGCGCCAGTTCGGCCTGGGTACCGCCGATTTCATGGACGGCGGCCCCGGTGAAGCGGCGTTCCACCGTCCGCAGGGCCTGGCCCTGGAGCGCGAGTGGCTGTACGTGGCCGACACCGGCAACCACGCCCTGCGCCGCATCCATCTGCTCAGCGGCCAGGTCGATACCTTGTGCGGCACCGGCCGTCCCGGCGAGCCGACCGAGGGCGTGGTCGAGCAGCCGCGCCAGACCGCCCTGAACCACCCGCAGGGGCTGGCGGTGGCCGACAACCAGATCCACATCGCCATGGCGGGCGACAACCGCATCTGGAGCTACCACCTTGGCCAGCGCAGTCTGAAGTGGCGCGCCGGCTCCGGTGCCATCGACGAGCGTGATGGCAGCGGCCATGTCGCCGCCTTCGCCCAGCCGACCTCGCTGGCGGCGGTGCAGCAGGTGTTGTACGTCTGCGACGCGCTCGGTTCGTCGATCCGCGCGATGCAGCTGCGGGGCGATCTGGTGCAGACCCTGGTTGGCCAGGGCATGTGGTCGTTCGGCGAACAGGATGGCCCGCGCACGCTGGCGCAGCTGCAGTATCCGCAGGCCATCGCCTTGAGCCCGGATGCGCCGCTGCTGTGGATCGCCGATGCCGGCAACGGCCGCCTGCGCACGCTGCGCCTGGGCGGCGGTGAACTGAGTACGCTGGAACTGCCGCGTCGCCTGCATGGCCCGGCCGGTCTGGCGCTGGGCGGTGGCGCGGTCTGGATCGCCGAGACCGACGCGCATGCCGTGCTGCGTTTCGACCCGGTCAGCGGCGTACTGAGCGACGTGCCGATCACCGAATGACTGCGTCCTCCGCTCCGGCCTTCGATGGCAAGGCATTCGCGGCCCACCTGAGTACCGCGCCCGGCGTCTACCGCATGTACGCCGCCGACGACAGCCTGCTGTACGTCGGCAAGGCGCGTGCGCTGCGCAATCGCGTTGGCAGCTACTTCAACGGCACGCCCAAAACCACCCGGATCATGTCGATGCTGTCGCAGGTCGCGCGCATGGACGTGACCGTGACCCGTTCGGAGGCCGAAGCGCTGCTGCTGGAAAACCAGCTGATCAAGTCGCTGTCGCCGCGCTACAACGTATCCCTGCGCGACGACAAGACCTATCCACAGGTGCTGCTCACCCGCGAAGACTGGCCGCGTATCGCGCTGCATCGCGGCCCGCGTGCGGTACCGGGGCGCTACTACGGCCCGTATCCGGGCGTGACCGCCGTGCGCGACACGCTCAACCTGATGCACAAGCTGTTCAAGCTGCGCAGCTGCGAGGACAGCGTGTTCCGCAACCGCTCGCGGCCGTGCCTGCAGTACCAGATCGGCCGCTGCAGCGCGCCCTGCGTGGACCTGGTCAGCGCCGAGGACTACGCCGAATCGGTGCGCCGCGCGTCGATGTTCCTGGAGGGCAAGAGCGACCAGTTGGCGCGCGAACTGGGCACGCAGATGCAGGCCGCCAGCGAAGCGCTGGAGTTCGAACAGGCCGCGCGCCTGCGCGACCTGGTCACCGCGTTGCGCAGCATGCAGACGCGTCAATACGTGGATGGCCGCGCCGCCGACCTGGACGTGCTGGCCTGCGCCACGCAGGGCGCCAATGCGTGCGTGATGCTGCTGGCCTTCCGTGATGGCCGCAATCTCGGCACGCGCCCGTTCTACCCGCGCACCAATGGCGAAGAAAGCGCCGAGGAAGTGCTGGCCGCGTTCGTCTCGCAGTACTACGTGGAGCACTCGCCGCCGCGCGAAATCCTGCTCGACCGCGAGATCCCCGATGCCAGCCTGATCGAGTCGGCGCTGTCGGCCTCGGCCGAATACAAGGTGCAGTTGAAGTGGAACGTGCGCGGCGAGCGCGCCGGCTATGTCGAGCTGGCCAGCCGCAACGCGCAGATCACCCTGGTCAGCGAACTGACCAGCCGCAGCGCCCAGCACGCGCGCAGCGAAGACCTGCGGCAGATGCTCGGCTTGGCCGAGCAGGTCAAGCGCGTGGAGTGCTTCGACATCAGCCACACCATGGGCGAAGCCACGGTGGCCTCGTGCGTGGTCTTCGACGCCAGCGGCCCGGTGCGCAGCCAATACCGCCGTTTCAACATCAGCGGCATCGAGCCGGGCGACGACTACGCGGCGATGCGCCAGGCCATCGAACGCCGCTTCCGCCGCGCGGTGGAAGAAGACGGCGTGCTGCCGGACCTGCTGCTGATCGACGGTGGTGCGGGCCAGCTCGGCCAGGCACAGGCGGCGCTGGCCGACCTGGGCGTGGAAGGGGTGATGCTGGTCGGCGTGGCCAAGGGCGTGGAGCGCAGGGCAGGGCACGAGGCGCTGGTGCTGCCCGATGGCCGCGAACTGCGGCCGGGCGCGGCTTCACCGGCCCTGCAGTTCATCCAGCAGGTCCGCGACGAAGCCCACCGCTTCGCCATCACCGGCCACCGGGGGCGCCGCCAGAAGGCGCGCATGACCAGCAAGCTGGAAGACATCGCCGGCATCGGCCCACGCCGACGCGCCAGCCTGCTCAAGCATTTTGGCGGTCTGGTCGGGCTCAAGGCCGCCGGCGAAGCCGAAATCGCGAAAGTGGAGGGCATCAATGACGCCCTCGCTGCGCGCATCTACGCTAACCTTCATGGACTGCCCACGCCCGACGCGGCGGGCGAGTAGAGAGATGCGATGAAGTTGACCCTCCCCACCTGGCTCACCCTGCTGCGGATCCTGATGATCCCGGTGCTGGTACTGGTGTTCTACCTCCCCTACAAATGGACCAATTTCGCCTCCGCGGCGATCTTCGGCCTGGCCGCGATCACCGACTGGCTGGACGGCTGGATCGCACGGCGCTACGACCTGGCCTCGGCTTTCGGCGCGTTCCTGGACCCGGTCGCCGACAAGCTGATGGTGGCCGTGGCGCTGTTCCTGATCGTGCAGGGGCATCCCACTGCGTGGATGGCGGTGTGGGCGGCGGTGATCGTCGGCCGTGAAATCGCGGTCTCGGCACTGCGCGAATGGATGGCCGAGATCGGCCAGCGCGCCAAAGTGCGCGTGGCGCTGATCGGCAAGGTCAAGACCACCGCGCAGATGGTGGCGCTGCTGTGCCTGCTGTATTCGGTGGCCCCGCACACGCCAATGAACGAAATCTGGATGGGCATTCCGGTGTTCCACATCGGCGACTGGACCCTGGCGATCGCCTCGATCCTCACCCTGTTCTCCGGCCTGCAGTACCTGCATGCTGCATGGCCGAGCCTGCGTGAGGACGAGCGCGCGGCGCGCGAAAACGCGCGTGCGAAAAAGAATGGCTGAGGACTGTTGACACCTGCGCATTTGGTTGTAGAATTTCGCCTCCCAAGCGGGAATAGCTCAGTTGGTAGAGCGCAACCTTGCCAAGGTTGAGGTCGCGAGTTCGAGTCTCG
The DNA here is from genome assembly GCF_024519465.1 of Stenotrophomonas sp. Ste86. Taxonomy (GTDB): domain Bacteria; phylum Pseudomonadota; class Gammaproteobacteria; order Xanthomonadales; family Xanthomonadaceae; genus Stenotrophomonas. The sequence goes on from NZ_JALJRW010000014.1 coordinate 103,681, forward strand.
TTTCCCGCTCCAGATACGGTCTCCACCGGCAATCGATCGCCGTGTGGTGCAACGAAAAAAGCGACCTTCGGGTCGCTTTTTTCGTTTCTGCTGTTCGCGCTTACGGTCTCTGGCTGGCGTCCATGCGGTTGCAGTCGTCGTCCACGCCAAACCTGTCCTGATCAACGCGCACGCAGCGCGGTTGTATCGTCTCCGCTGCGAACCCACGCCTGTCGCCCAGCGCCACCCTATGGCGTCCAGTTCACCGCTGGATTCAAGTGCGTCCAGTCGACTCTGTAGCAGCAACGGATCCAGCAGCACCGCGTGGTCATCGCGGGCGCTGCCGATGCGGCCGCGCCCAGGAACAGCCCGGTGGCCATGAGGGCAGCCCGCACGGTGGTCTTCATCGACCTCCTGCTGCGCGCGCGTTGCACCAGGTGCGCACGTCCTCGCGATCGAATCCGCGGCAGGGATTGCCCACGCGGATATACACGTACGGCGCCGCGTCACGGTAGGTGAAGTGGTAGTAGTAGTGGCGGTCCTTGCCATACAGCCAATAGTTCGAGGAACCCTGGTTGATGACATAGGGCTCGAAGGTGAAGATCGACGATTCCTGGGGAATGACGTTGCTCCGGTCAAGCAGCAGCATCATCGCGTTGGACGCCAGGTTCGTCGCCACACAACCGATGACCACGCCGGCGAACAGCGCAGCAAGGAGGTAAGGGGCGATTGTGGACAGGCGAGGCGTCATGCCCCGGATTCTCACATGGCCGCGCATCGTGTCGGCGGCACGCTTCATACCCACTTCACCAGCACTTCATGGCCTCCCCGCCGGCCCCACGGATCCTGTGCCCCTCGCTTCCGCAGGACGTCATACGCATGGACATTTCTTCTTCGGCCTACGACTGGGACCTTGTCGTGATTGGCGCCAGCTTCGCCGGCGCCGCCTGTGCGCTGGCCGCCGCGCAATACGGGCTGCGCGTGTGCGTGCTGGAGCGCAAGACCGACCCCGGCGCGCGGCTGCATACCACCGGCATCATCGTGAAGGAGGCGATCGAACAGACCTGGCTCGGCCGGGCACCCGCAGAACTGCTGCAGCGTGTGGAACGCGTGCGTCTGTACGCGCCAAACCTGCGCAGCGTGCTGCTGGCCGCGCCCGGGTACTACTTCATGACCACCGACACCGCCAACCTGTTGCGCTGGTTGTCTGCCGAATTGCGCGGCAACGGCGTGGAACTGCGTCTGGGGCAGGCGTTCACGCAGGCGCAGCGCGACGGTGACGGCTGGCGGGTAAACGGGGCAGGGCGGACGCGCTACCTGATCGGCGCCGACGGCGCGGCCTCGCGCGTGGCCCAGCGCACGGGCCTTGGGCGGGTGCAGGACAATCTCTACGGTGTCGAACAGGAATTTGCCGGCGTGCAGCTCGCCGAGGCCGGCGCGCTGCACTGTTTTGCCAGCAAGCGCTTCGCGCCGGGCTACATCGGCTGGGTCGCGCAGAATCCCACCGGCGTGCAGGTGGGCCTGGCACTGCGCCACGATCCGGCCAACGCACGGCAGCCGGATCTGGACGGTTTCCTGCAGCACGTGCGCAGCGTGGTTGGCCTGCCGACCTCCGCCCGGCCCAGCGCCACGCGTGCCGGCTTGGTGCCGTGCGGGCTGCCGGATGGGCCGATCACCGCGCCCGGGGTGATCCTCACTGGCGATGCGGCGGGAATTGTTTCGCCGCTGTCGGCCGGCGGCATTCATTCCTCGTGGCGCCATGGCTGGGCCGTCGGCGATGCAGCGGGGTTGCACCTGCGAGGCAAGGGGCCGGCGGCCGAAGCCGTCGCCCAGCAGGCCGCCCCCACGTTCCGTCGCAAGCGCCTGATGCGCTGGGCGATGGATCACCTGCAGATGGACTGGCCGCTCAACCTGCTGCTGCAGTCCGGCGCCATGCGACGGACGGCGGAGGAGGTTTACTTCCATCGGCGTGGCATGCGGGTGGGCGCGTAGCGGATGAAGCATCCGACCCCCCTTCTGCTGAACGAGGCTGTTGACGGCGTGAAGGAATCCCGACACAATAGCGCTCCTTCGACGCAGGTCGGTGGGCCGACAGCCTCCAGCGCCTAACGGTGCGGTGCAGTCGGGGCAAGCGAAAGTCTGCGGGAATAGCTCAGTTGGTAGAGCGCAACCTTGCCAAGGTTGAGGTCGCGAGT
>NZ_JALJRW010000015.1:0-71077 GCF_024519465.1 Stenotrophomonas sp. Ste86
GGGACATTTGCGCCAGGGGCCTACCGGCCGCTACGGGGCCCTCACGCGCGCAACAGACCTGATCGGAGACGCCGGCCGATCCAACCGGCAACCGGACTGCCCGGCCGCACGCGTATCGCCATGCGCCCCCCACTAGGCCCGTGGAACTCGACGAGATGGTCCCTTCGATGGGAAAAGGACAAAAGAAAAGGGCGGACCTTGCGGTCCGCCCTCCCTTTTTTACTGCTACAGAGCTTCGATGGATCAGAAGCGCTGGGTGTACTTCATGTACAGGAAGCGACCGATATCGAAACCGCCGTAGTAGGCGAAGCTCGAGTTCGGCGCCGAGTACATCAGCGGACCCTTGTGGTCGAACACGTTGTTCGCGCCCAGGGCGATGGTGGCATCCCACGGCGCCTTCCAGCTGACCTGCAGGTCGTGGAAGGTGTTGGAGCCGGTCTTGCGCAGCGGCTCGGATTCGCCATTGGCCATGTGGTTGGGCGCATTGCACCAGAACTCGCCGGTGTCGATGCAGTCTTCCTTCATGCCCGAGTAGTAGCGCGCGGTGTAGTTGACACCGAAGTCGCCCATCGCCCAGTTGATGCCCACGTTGGAACGCACGCGGAACAGGCCGGCTTCGCCGACGCGACCGATCATGATGTTCTGACCGGCGGCATTCTGGCCCTGCTCGTCGTACTTGGACAGGTAGCTGGTCTGCCAATCGATCGAGAACTGACCGATGGCCAGTTCCGGCAGGCGGTACTTGATGCCCAGGTCGTAACCTTCGGTTTCCATCTTGCCGAGGTTGGCGGTGCCGTAGGTGATCGCGCTGACGTGACCGTCATCGGCACGGACCACGCCTTCGCAGCGTGCCGAGTTGCCCAGCACGTAGCAGTCGCGCAGGATGCGGTCGACGCTGTCAGCGATGATCATGTCGCTGATTTCGTACTTGTACCAATCCAGCGAGATGTCCAGGCCCTGCACCCAGCGCGGGCTCCAGACCAGACCGGCGGTCGTGCTCTTGGAGGTTTCCGGCTTCAGGTTCGGGTTTGCACCGGAGACGAACTGGTCACCGGACTGGCACGGCAGGGTGGAGCAGGCCTTGTTGCCCTGGCCCAGCTGCACGTAGTCGGCCGGAACACCTGCGGCCGAGCACGGGCCGTTGCCGGCGACGCTGCCCGGAGCGGTGGTGCCGCACGGATCGATGTACGACTCGAAGCTCGAGCTCAGGCCACCGTACAGATCGGCGATGGTCGGAGCGCGGAAGCCTTCAGCATAGGTGGCGCGGACCAGCAGCTCGTCCATCGGACGCCAGGTCAGGCCGAACTTGCTGTTGGTGGTGCCGCCGAAGTTGCTGTAGTCCGAGTAGCGGCTGGCCATGTTCAGGGTCAGCTCCTTGGCGAACGCCATGTCCGCCAGGATCGGCACGTTCAGTTCGAGGTAGACCTCGTTCAGATCGTACTCACCACGGGTCGGCTTCTGGCCCAGGCCGGTGGACTGGCCCGACTGTGCGAAGGCGTCCGGCGTGTAACTGCCTTCTTCCTTGCGGTGTTCCACGCCCATGGCAAAGCCCAGGTCACCGGCCGGCAGGGTCACGATGGAGCCCGACAGGTTGGCGGTGAAGCTGGTGGTCTTGGTGATGCCGCGGGTGGTGAAGGTCGGGAACAGGAAGTCCTGCAGCTCCTGGTCGGCCAGCGAACCCTGACCTGCGACGCCGTACGGCAGCAGCGGGTTCCACGGACGGCAGTCACCCAGGATCGGGTTGGCTGCGGTGCCGCAACGGGCAGCGCCGGCGCCGTCGATGAACGACGGGCCCAGCGCCTGACGGGCAGCGATCAGGCTCATGTCACCGCGGTTGGTCTTGATCGACTCGTTGCGGTTCCACAGCGCGCCCACGTCCCAATCGAAGCTCTTGTCAGCCACTTCGAAGAAGCCGCTGATGGTCGGTGCGAAGCGCAGGGTCTTCAGCTGGCTGTCGGTGGTGCGCGGCACCTCCCACAGGCGACGACGGAAGTCGACGTTCTGGCCAACCGGGTTGAAGGCGCTGGCCGCCGACAGCGGGGTGCTGAACGAGCTGGACTGGTACGGGTAGCCGGCGATCTGCTGGAACGTGTTGCGTTCGTTGTAGAGCAGATCGGTGTTCAGGCTGATCGAATCAGTGAAGTCGTACGTGCCGTTGATGTAGACCGACTTGCGCTCGACACCGGTCAGCAGGGTCATCTGCTGGTTGGAGTTGGCGTACTCGTCGGCGGTCAGCTCGTGGTAGTCGTTCGGGTTCTTCGGGTTGCCGCCCTGGTTCAGGGTCTGCCACACCGCGGTCTTGGAGGTGCGCGAGCAATCAAACAGCAGCGGGTTGCACCAGCTGCCGTTCTGGCTGATCGGGCTCCAGTCTTCGCTGGTGGAGTTCGGACCCAGCGAGCCGTCACGGCTGTACCAGCGGTCCTTGGCCCACACCGGATCCTGCTTGGAGTATTCGGCAGACAGGGTCACGCTGCCGCGCTCGCCCTTGGCACCCAGGGTCATCGAGTACTGCTGGCTTTCACCGTCGCCGTTGCCGTACTGGCCAACGTAGACGCTGGCTTCGCCGCCTTCCACGTTCTTGCGGGTGATCACGTTGACCACGCCGGCGATGGCGTCGGAACCGTAGATGGCCGACGCACCGTCCTTCAGGATCTCGATGCGCTCAACCGCGGACATCGGGATCTGGCTCAGATCCTGCAGGCCGGCGGTGGAGGCGCCCAGGCGCTTGCCGTTCATCAGCACCAGGGTGCGCTCTGCGCCCAGGTTGCGGATGTCGACGTAGTAGCCGCCCACGTTCTCGCCCGAAGCCAGCGACTCCGAACGCGAGATGGCCGGGGAGCCGGCCGAGGTCAGGTTGTTCAGCACGTCCGCGACGCTCGAGAAGCCCTGCTTTTCCAGGGATTCGCGGGTCATCGTCAGGATCGGCTGCTGCGTCTCCATGTTGGCGCCGCGGATGCGCGAGCCGGTAACCGAGATGCGGTCGAGGTCAGTGGTGCCGGAGGCAGCTTCCTGCGCCGAGGCAAAGCTCGGCGCCAGCGCCAGCGCAATGCCGGCGGGCAGAAGGCCCAGCCGCACTGCGGGAGTACGAAAATTCATTTATCTCTCCGAGGTACGTTAGTAGCGTGTTAAAACGCCTCGGAAAGTTACGATTGCGTTGCAGTTAATTATTTGCGCGAAGCAACCGGAGGCTTTGCCGACTTTGGCGGGAGCATTCCGACGGTCTCGCGGAAGCCTGACGCAGACTGCCCATAACGTGCCCGGAAGGCCCGTGCGAAGCTGCAACAGTTGTCAAATCCGCTTGCTGCGGCCACTTCGCCGATCATCATGTCGGTATCACGCAGCAGGTCGGCCGCGCGCTCCAGGCGCAGGCGCGCCGACAGCGATTGCGGGCTTTCCTCGTAGAGGCTCTGGAACGTCTTGGACAGGTACCAGCTGGAGAAGTTGGTCAGCTCGGCGAGTTCACCAATGCGCACCACGCGGTGGCTGTTGCCTTCCAGGTACAGGCGCGCGCGCTGCATGCGCCCGAACACCTGGCGCTTGCGCAGGCGCGAGCGGCCGGGGCAACGCTGCACTCCGGTGGCCAGCGCGCGCTGCAGTGAGGCCAGGTGCAGCAGCACCGGGCGCAACGCCTGCGCCGGCTGGCCACTGGCCAGGGCATCGCGCCACAGCCGCAGGGCCACGCGGACTTCACCGCGGCTCATGCTGCCGCGACCGGCATACAGGCTGCAGTCTTCCAGTTCGCCGAGCGCACGCAGCGCATCCGGGGTCAGGCTCAGCCCGATGCACAGGCCATCGCGGCCGGCCTGGATCATCGGGCGCGATTCCTTCTCGAAGGCGATCCACTCGCGCTGGCGCAGACGGAAACGGCCTTCCTTGGATTCCACCCACGCGCTGCCACGCAGCTGCATCCATACGGTGAAGGTGGCGCCGGCGGTCTGCAGGCTGCCGAGCCGAGCCACGCCCAGGCAGGTGGGCAGCGGGCCGTCGTCGACGATCTTGTCCAGGGAAAGCGATTGACCGCGATCGGCGAGGGAAAGCTGACGCATGACTACACCGTGTTTGCCGTAACTGGGCAACCGTTTTGCCAAATCAGGTCGACCCGGTCAGGAAAGTCCCACGAGATTCATCCGAATTCGACACGAGGCCGATACGAAGGAATCACGAAGGTCATTTCCCTTTTGTAAACAAGGCGTTGGAGATCGTGGAGAAGACAGGTGCCGGAGCCTCGGGCAGTTCCATCACGCCGATATCGGCGCCGTCGGCCACCGCAAGCGCCACATAGAGCGCGCTGCCATCGGCCTGCGCACTGAAGCCGTTGCCGGCACTGAGGCGATCGGCATCCAGGCAGTGCTCGACGCTGGGCGCGCCGACGTCGATGCGCGAAAACAGGGTGGCGCAATCGGCGCGATTGGACAGGTAGTCGACGCTGCCGTTGCGGGCGACGGCCCAGGTCCGATAGCGCCAGCGCGTCGGCCGGTCGTCGCTGAGCTGCTGGATGCTGTCGGCACTGAGCCGCGCATCGGCCGACCACAAGCCGCCGGCCGACAACCGCGTGAACAACACGCGCTGGGTGGCCGGGTCGAAGCGGGCCTGCGAGACCCCGTCGATGCTGCCGAGCACCGTCCACGGCGAGGCGCGCCGATCGAACAACAACAGTCGCATGCGTTCGTGCGGGTCGCGATCGACTACCAGCAGGTGGTCGGCATCGCCCGCATACAAAGCCTGCAGTGGCTGGGCGACGGGTACCGGCAGCGCCACCACCTGCTCGTCGCGCGGGGAAACCTCGTAGATCACCGGATTGGCCTGCGCATCGCGCCCGGACACCAGCAGATGCGTGCTGTCCGGTGACCAGTCCGCGGCCTGGCGCGTCTCCGGACGCAACCCATCGACCGGGCGCAGCGATTCGGGCCGGGTCAAGTCGGCCCACCACAATCCGTAGTTCCCGGAGCGGTCGGAGGTGAACACCAGTTGCCGGCCATCCGGGGCCAGCATCGGCTGACCGTCACGGCCGTTGGAGGCGAACAGGCGCTCGGGCTGGCCGGGCCGGCCCTCCTTGAGCGGCACGCGGAACAGACCGAACTGCGCCTTGCGGTGCACGAAGGCCAGCATTTCGCTGCTGCGCGACACCGCCGGCGACTGCGCATCGTCGATGCCCACATCGCGCAGCGTGCGGGTCGGGATATCCAGCTCGTACAGCCGCGATTCGCTGTCCACGCGGCGCCCGAACACGATGTGCCGGCTGTCGCTGCGCCAGGCCCACCCGCGGATCTCGGCCGAATCGTCGGTCAACTGCTCCGGCACGCCGCCGGCCGCCGGCAGCCGCCACAGATCACCGATCTGCGGATTGCGCACGAACACGATCCAGCGCCCGTCCGGCGAGTAGCGCGGGGCGTAGTCGAAACTGTCTTCGGCCACCTCGTAGTCCAGTGGCGTCCAGCGCCCGCTGGCGATGTCCAGGATGCGGATGCCACGGTGCGCGTAGCGCCCGGCCAGCGAGCCGAACAGCAGGCCGCGCCCGTCCGGGGTCCAGTCGAAGCTGAGCAGCTCGGTGCCATCGCAGCGGGTGACGTGGCGCACCGCGCCGCCGGTGGCACTGGCGATCAGCACTTCGCAGCCGGCATCGGGACCAAAGCGGGCGAAGGCGATGTCGCGACCGTTCGGCGACCAGTTGGGGAAGCGGTCGGAGTACCCCTGCGGCGTCTCGGCCAGCAACCGCGCCGGGGCGTTGCCGGAGGTCTGCACTTTGATGCTGCTGCCCTGGCGGGCACTGCTGTCGGCCTCATAGGCCACCTGCGAACCGTCCGGGGACAACGTGGGATAGGTTTCAAAGCCCGCCGTGGCGGTAATCAGCCGGTACGGTCGCTGCGGGCTGCCGATCACGCGGCTGCCGTCTTCCAGCACGCCGCTGGACGCGGCCGATGGTGCAGGACGTTGCAGCAGCAATGCGGTCAGCACCAGCAGCGCGATCATCATGCCAACGCCGAGCGCGAGCAGGACGTAGCGGCGCATCCGCCGCCACCGGCTGCGGACGGATCCCGTGGCGGGCGCGGCCACGTCGGCAGGCACACCCATCGCTGCGGTGTCTTCGCGTTCGGTGGACGTCACCGCCTCGGCAGCCGGCGCCTTATCGACCGCACTCACCGGCACGAGCAGGCGATAGCCGGTCTTGGCAATGGTTTCGATGTAAGGCGTGCCCGTGACATCGTCGTTGCTGAACGCCTTGCGCAGCTGTGTCACTGCCTGGGTCAGCACGTCATTGGTGGGCAGCGTGTCCGGCCATACCTCGGCGAACAGTTCATCACGGGTGACCACCGCACCCGGTGCACGCATCAGCGCCTTCAACACACCCAATGCCTTCGGCGTCAGCCGGCGCGGACGACGCGCACCGGGCACCGTGACCTCGCGGGAGGACAACGTGACGGTGCACTCGCCGATCCTGATCACATCGGCTGAAGTTGGCTCACTAAAGGGGCTGATCATTCCGGTGGTACGAGTGAATGCAGGACAACAGGAACGCAGCATCCATCGCAACCGAACACCGATCGAACGAACCGCCAGATTCCGCACATGCCATCAGCGCAAACCGCAAAAAAACTGAAGCGCGCGAATACTAGCCTATGGCGGTTAACTGCGCCTGTGCGCGTGGACAACATCAGGCCCTCTCTCGCCGACGAATTCACATAAATCGCTTCAGTATTCGCGCCTCCGGGCGCGAATTTTTTATCTGCGATTCAGTTTCGTCCACGGCGCAGCATGGTCAGTCCGACCAGCCTGGACACCACCAAAGCTACGTACATCACGCCTGCAAACTGCTCCAGCATGACCAATGCGCGTGCCTGCGGATGCACCGGCACCACATCACTCAACCCCACCCCGGACAGCAAGCTGAAGCTGAGATAAAGCAGCTCCATCCAGGTGCGCAGTTCGCTCTCGCTGGTGGCCATGAAACTGCCCGGATACCACTGCTGGCAGACCGAGAATGCGAACGCGAAGGCCCATGCCAGCAAGGTGAATGTCGCACCGGCGGCGAACAGCTCGTCGCGGGTGACTTTGTGATCCTGCAGCATGTAGGCGGTCAGGCTGCCAGCCGTGTAGAAATACAGGAGGCATTCGAGCAGCTGCGCGGTGATGGTCAAGGCGGGCTTGCCCAGCAGCGCACCGGCGATGGAGAAGACCACCGCCGGGATCGCCAGCACCAGCGCCAGCCACATCCCCAGCGGGCTGCGCCGCACCACCCACAACGACAGGCCAAGCACGGCGATGCCGAACGCGCCGAACAGCGCGCGGCTGGCACCGGCCTCGTCCATGGCCGGGTACAGCAGCACGCCCAGCAGTTGCACGGCCAGCAGCCATGCAGAAGGATGCCTGCGCGCGATGGCCAGCCATTTGGTGGTGCGTGCTATCGCCATCGTCTTCCCTCGCCCTGGCCGTGTGGCGCCGAGCTTAACGCGGAAGCCGCGCAGGCGAGATGAGCAGGCCGGGGCGCTGGCTCAGCGCCCCGGGCCGCCGCGTCATTGCGGCCGATAGACCTCCGCACCGAGGTCGCGGAACTGCACCGACTTGTCGGCCATGCCCTCCTGCAGCGCCTCCTGTTCGGACAGTCCGTGTTCGGCGGCATAGTCGCGCACGTCCTGGGTGATCTTCATCGAGCAGAAGTGCGGCCCACACATCGAGCAGAAGTGGGCCAGCTTGTGCGCGTCCTTGGGCAGCGTCTGGTCATGGAACTCCTTGGCCTTCTCCGGATCCAGGCCGAGGTGGAACTGGTCTTCCCAGCGGAACTCGAAGCGCGCCTTGCTCAGCGCGTTGTCGCGCACCTGTGCACCGGGGTGGCCTTTGGCCAGGTCCGCGGCGTGCGCGGCGATGCGGTAGGCCATGATCCCGTCACGCACGTCCTGGCGGTTGGGCAACCCCAGGTGTTCCTTCGGGGTGACATAGCAGAGCATCGCCGTGCCGTACCAGCCGATCATCGCCGCACCGATCGCGCTGGTGATGTGGTCGTAACCCGGGGCGATGTCGGTGGTCAGCGGGCCCAGCGTGTAGAACGGCGCCTCACCGCACTCGCGCAGCTGCTTGTCCATGTTCTCCTTGATCAGCTGCATCGGCACATGGCCGGGGCCTTCGATCATGGTCTGCACATCGTGCTTCCAGGCGATCTTCGTCAATTCGCCCAGCGTTTCCAGTTCACCGAACTGCGCGGCGTCGTTGGCATCGGCGATGCAGCCCGGGCGCAGGCCGTCGCCGAGCGAGAAGGTCACATCGTAGGCCTTCATGATCTCGCAGATGTCGTCGAAGTGCGTGTAGAGGAAGTTCTCCCTGTGGTGGGCCAGGCACCACTTGGCCAGGATGCTGCCGCCACGCGACACGATGCCGGTGACGCGTTTGGCGGTGAGCGGTACGTAGCGCAGCAGCACGCCGGCGTGGATGGTGAAGTAATCCACCCCTTGCTCGGCCTGTTCGATCAGGGTGTCGCGGAATATTTCCCAGGTGAGTTCCTCGGCGCGGCCATCGACCTTCTCCAGCGCCTGGTAGATCGGCACGGTGCCGATGGCGACCGGGGAGTTGCGCAGGATCCACTCGCGGGTTTCGTGGATGTGCTTGCCGGTGGACAGGTCCATCACCGTGTCACCGCCCCAGCGGATCGCCCACACCAGCTTCTCGACTTCTTCGGCAATGCCCGACGACACCGCGCTGTTGCCGATGTTGGCGTTGATCTTGGTCAGGAAGTTGCGACCGATGATCATCGGCTCGCTTTCAGGATGGTTGATGTTGTTGGGCAGCACGGCACGCCCACGGGCGATCTCGTCGCGGACGAACGCGGGGGTGATGATCGTCGGGATCGACGCGCCGAAAGATTCGCCCGGGTGCTGCTTGAGCAGTGCGGCGTCGCGGAGCGCCTCCAGGCGCTGGTTCTCGCGGAGGGCGACGAATTCCATTTCCGGGGTGATGATGCCGCGCCGAGCGTAGTGCATCTGGGTGACGTTGCCGCCGGCAACCGCGCGACGGGGCTGCAGCCGCGAAGGGAAGCGCACCGCGTCCAGCCGCACGTCGGCTTCGCGCGAACGCCCGAAGGCGGAGCTCAGGCCGGGCAGCGCTTCGGTATCGCCGCGCTCGGCGATCCAGGCCGCGCGCAGCGCCGGCAGGCCGACAGACAGATCGATGCGTGCCTGTGGGTCGGTATAGGGGCCGGAAGTGTCATACACGGTGACGGGTGCATTTTCCTCACCGCCGAACAGGGTCGGGGTGCGGGTCAGCACTATCTCGCGCATCGGCACCTGCAGGTCGCTGCGCGAGCCCTGCACGTGGATTTTGCGCGAACCGGGGATCGGACGGGTGACCGATTCGGAGAGTTGCCGGGCCTGCTGCTGCAGGGAGGAAAGCGCTGCGTTCATGACTTCGTCCTGGATCGAGTTCCGCACTGGAATAGGCGGAACGGACGAAGCGGCGGCGCACGGCAGATCGATCGCGGGCGGTCTTCGGGCGGGGCAGCCCTACGGCGCAATGCGGTTGCAGTTGCGAAGCATCCCTACGCCGGTATCAACCGGATCAGGTTCGAAGGGACTGTCTCAACCGTGGCCGTTCGGCCGCGGTACCCCCGCTTCGGGGCGAATTAGACCACAACGCGACGCAATCGGCGCAGCCGTCGGCGACACCCGGCGGGCATCGGCTTGAACGTGAACAAGGCAATGACGATCCATGGCCTAGAATGCTGCAGCGCGGTGTGACACAAACGCACGCCGCGGCGGCGCTCCGCATTGACCGGCAGCGACCGCCCTGAGTCGCCCCGGTGGCTCGCCCTGCCCCTTTCGTACGGAGAAACTCCTGCATGGTGTTTCGCATTTCCATCGCATTGATTGCCCTGCTGGTGCTGGCCGCCGGCCTTGCGCCGGGCCCCTTCAACGACATCGTCCAGAGCGGGTTGACGACCATCGTCCGCAGCACCGGCTGGCTGTACCTGCTGGTGGTGTTCATGACGCTGTCGTTCCTGCTGTATCTGGCGTTCGGTCGGCTCGGTTCGCTGCGCATCGGGGGTGAAGACGCCGAGCCGGATTTCTCCAACGCCAGCTGGATGTCGATGCTGTTCGCCGCGGGCATGGGCATCGGCCTGGTGTTCTGGGGCGCCGCCGAGCCGATCTCGCATTTCGTCAAGCCGCCCGAAGGCTTGGCGCCGCAGAGCATGGACGCCGCGCGCGCGTCGATGCGCTATGCGTTCTTCCATTGGGGCCTGCATCCGTGGGCGATCTATGCGCTGATCGGCCTGGCGATGGCGTGGTTCCAGTTCAACCGCAACGGCCGTGGACTGATCAGCGATCTGCTGCAGCCGATCATCGGTGCGCATCATCGTGGCTGGATGGGCACGGTGGTGAACGTCGCGGCGGTGGTGGCCACCGCGATCGGGGTGGCCACCACGTTGGGCTTCGGCACGATCCAGATCGCGGCGGGCCTGCACCGGGTATTCGGCATCCAGGATTCGATTCCGGTGCAGTTGACCATCATCGCGGTGGCGTTCGTGCTGTACATGGCCTCCACCACCAGCGGGGTGAATCGCGGCATCAAGTGGTTGTCCAACTTCAACCTGGGTCTGGCCGCTGTGCTGTTGGCGCTGGTGCTGGTACTGGGGCCGACCGGTTTCATCTTCGATACGTTCACCACCACGATCGGGTCGTACCTCAACTCGCTGGTGACGATGAGCCTGCGCATGTCGCCGTTCTCGGGCAGCACCTGGGTGGCGGACTGGACGATCTTCTACTGGGCGTGGTGGATTGCCTGGGCCCCGTTCGTGGGCTCGTTCATCGCGCGCGTCTCGCGTGGGCGCAGCATCCGCGAGTTCGTGCTGGGCGTGGTGATCGCGCCGAGCGTGTTGGGCTTCCTGTGGTTCTCGGTGTTTGGCGGGACGGCGTTGTGGTCGCAGATCTTCGGCCATGTGGATCTGGCGCAGGCGCTGGGCAATGGCTATGAGACGGTGCTGTTCACGATGTTCGACAGCCTGCCGATGCCGCTGGTGTTGTCGGTGATCGCGCTGGTGCTGCTGATGATCTTCTTCGTGACCTCGGCCGATTCGGCGGTACTGGTACTGGCCACGATGTCCACCGAGGAAGCCGGCGATCCGCCGCTGGCGCGGCGCATGGTGTGGGGCGTGGCGATCGCGCTGATCGCCGGGGTGCTGTTGCTGGCCGGCGGCCTGAACGCGCTGCAGGGCATGATCACGATCGCGGCATTGCCGTTTGCGTTGCTGATGTTGGCGGTGATGTGGTCGCTGTACCGGGTGCTGGACATGGAGTACGCGCTGCAGCGGCGCCGCGCGCAGCGGGCGCGACGGATGATGGATGCGTGGATCGAGCGTGAGATCGCCGCGCAGGAAGAAACGCGTGATGAGGCCGCGCGGGCGCCTTAGCCTTGTGTTGCGCGTGGGTCGGTGGTTTGGGAGAGCAGCCGAGCGTGGCTCGGCTCTACCTTGGGTGGGTCGCGAGTGTTGAAGGCGTCGTTTGCATCGGTAGTGCCGAGCCATGCTCGGCAGCAACATTCCTCAGCCATCAGCGCCCATGACAATCATCGCCGAAGCGCAGCCACGCATGGCGCGGCTCCACTTCGCAGATGATCAGCTGCGCGTTACCGGGCAGCCGAGCAACGGTCGGCTCTACCTCAATACCCCGCGGCCTGCCCGTCCTTGCGGCTTTCCGATGCGCCGTAATACACGCCGGTGTCCGGATCGCGCAGGATCGCCTGATAGCCACCGTAGGGGCCGTCGGCAAACACTACCCGGTGGCCCTTGCGCATCAGCGCGCGCACCGTCTCGTACGCGAAGCCGGTTTCCAGGTTCACCTCGCCCCCATCGCTCATCGCCGTAGCCTGGCCGGTCGGCTCGGTCGAGCCTTCGTGCTGGATGCGCGGTGCGTCGCCGGCCTCCTGCAGGTTCATCCCGAAGTCGACCATGTTCATCACGATCTGCGCGTGACCCTGCGGCTGCATTGCCCCGCCCATGACCCCGAAGCTCATCCACGGCTTGCCGTCCTTGGTGACAAAGCCCGGGATGATGGTCTGGAACGGACGCTTGCCCGGCGCATAGCCGTTGGGATGGTCCTTGCGCAGTACGAACATCTCGCCGCGATCCTGCAGGATGAAGCCCAATCCCGGGGGCGCCATGCCGCTGCCCATGCCGCGGTAGTTGGACTGGATCAGCGACACCATCATCCCGTCCGCATCGGCGACGGTCATGTAAATCGTGTCGCCTTCTTCCAGCTGCTTCGGCGTGCCCGGCTGCACCTCGTTCAAGGCCTTGTCCATCGAGATCAGCGTGCGACGCTCGGCGGCATATGCCTTGGACACCAGCTTCGCCACCGGCGCCGGCTGGAATGCCGGGTCGGTGTAGAACCGCGCGCGATCGGCGAAGGCCAGCTTTTTGGCCTCCACGAACAGATGGACATGCTCGGGTGAGCCGAAGGCGATTTTCGAGAAGTCGTAGCCTTCCAGCACGTTGAGGATCTGCAGCGCGGCGATGCCCTGGCTGTTGGGCGGCAGTTCCCACACGTCGTAGCCCCGGTAGTTGCTGCTCACCGGCTCGACCCACTCGCCGTGGTGGCTGGCCATGTCCTCATAGCTCAGGTAGCCGCCATTGGCCTTGAAGTAGCTGCCGATGGTCTGCGCGATATCGCCCTTGTAGAACGCATCGCGGCCACCGCGCGCGATCTGCTCCAGGGTGTTGGCCAGGTTCGGGTTCTTCCAGAGCTCGCCCTTGCGCGGGGCATGTCCATTGACGGTGAACTGCTCGGTGAAGCCGGGGTACCGGGACAGCTTGGGCACCGAGCGGTCCCAGTAATAGGCGATCACTTCGGCCACCGGGTGGCCCTCACGCGCGTAGCGGATCGCCGGGGCCAGGTTGTCGGCCATCGGTTTGCGGCCGAACCGCTCGTGCAGCGCGAACCAGCCATCCACCGCGCCCGGTACCGACACCGGCAGCGGGCCGGTGGCCGGGATCTCCTTCAGCCCGCGTCGCTGGAACTCGGCCAGGGTCAGCGACTTCGGCGAGCGGCCCGAGCCGTTGTAGCCGTAGAGCTTCTGGGTCTTTGGGTCCCACACGATCGCGAACAGATCGCCGCCGACGCCATTGCCGGTCGGCTCCATCAGGCCGAGCGCGGCATTGGCCGCGATCGCCGCATCCACCGCCGAGCCGCCGCCCTTCATCACATCCAGCGCGATCTGGGTGGCCAACGGCTGCGAGGTGGCGGCCATCGCGTGCGGGGCGATCACCTCCGAGCGGGTGGCGAAGGTGTGGCCGGTGATCCGGTCGGCGGCCATCGAGACAACCGGGAGAGCACACAGGACGGCAGCGGCCAGCAGGCCGCGGGCAAGACGTGAGGACACGGGGTGGTTCCTGAAGGTGGTAGCCCTGCGATAGTGGCGGCGAAATGCCCGCGACGACATCCCACAATGGTCATGGGCAGCCGCCGATCGACGCCGGATTCCGCGCAGAACCCAGCTGCAAAATAGTGAATTCGGGTTCACCGGATCGATTTCAGCGGAAACCATCCTTGCGTGGCGGGCCTCTACGCTGGATGCAGGCGAAACCGTTGGAAATCTGCGCGCAAAGGTTGACAGCCTCAAAACCGCTGTGGTTTTCTCGATCTCATGTTGCAGCGCACAGCCATCCGCGAATCCATCGAACACGCCGACACCGGCGGGGCGTCGATCCGTTCGCTTCTTGTCCTCGTACTTATTACCCAACCAACAGGTGCGGGACGGACCGGCGTGTAAGCAAGACTGCCAGGTATCCATCGAAACCCGCACCCACCCAGGTGCGGGTTTTTTCGTTTCAGAGCCCCTCGATTCCGCCTCCCCCCTTTCCGAGTTGCCTTCTGCCATGACGCGCCAGCCCGCCCCCGCCGCCACACCCACCGCCCCCACGGCGGCGTTCGGCCGTGGCGCTGCGCGCGCCACCCCTTCCCCTGACTGGCCGACGCGTCGCTGAGACCGTCGGCCTTTTTTCTTTTCGCCAAAGGACTTCCCCCATGAGCACCAACGACCTGCCCCAGATCAAGATCGCTGTTGTCGGCTACGGCAGCCAGGGCCGCGCGCACGCGCTGAATCTGCGTGAATCCGGTTTCGATGTCGTCGTCGGGCTGCGCCCGGGCGGTCCCACCGAGGTGAAGGCACAGGCCGACGGCTTCACCGTCAAGGCACCGGCCGAGGCGGTCAAGGACGCCGACCTGGTCGCCGTGCTGACCCCGGACATGGTGCAGAAGAAGCTCTACGAAGACGTGCTTGCCCCCAACATGAAACAGGGCGCGGTGCTGTTGTTCGCGCACGGGTTGAACGTGCACTTCGACATGATCACCCCGCGCGACGACCTGGACGTGGTGCTGGTCGCGCCGAAGGGTCCGGGTGCGCTGGTGCGCCGTGAGTACGAGATCGGCCGGGGCGTGCCGTGCATCTGGGCGGTCTACCAGGACAGGAGCGGCAAGGCGGCCGAGTACGCGCTGGCCTACGCCGCCGGCCTGGGCGGCGCACGCGCCAACCTGATCCAGACCACCTTCAAGGAAGAGACCGAAACCGATCTGTTCGGCGAGCAGGCGGTGCTGTGCGGTGGTGCGTCGGCGCTGGTGCAGGCCGGTTTCGAAACGCTGGTGGAAGCCGGGTACCAGCCGGAAATCGCCTACTACGAAGTGCTGCACGAACTGAAGCTGATCGTGGACCTGTTCTACGAAGGCGGCATCACCCGCATGCTGGAATTCATCTCCGAAACCGCGCAGTACGGCGACTACGTCAGCGGCCCGCGGGTGATCGATGCCGGCACCAAGGCGCGCATGAAAGACGTGCTGACCGACATCCAGAACGGCACCTTCACCAAGAACTGGGTGGCCGAGTACGAAGCGGGCCTGCCGAACTACAACAAGTTCAAGCAGGCCGACCTGGAGCATCCGATCGAAAAGGTAGGCAAGGAACTGCGCGCCAAGATGGTCTGGTTGCAAAGTCAAGCCGCGTAACCCGCGCGGCTTCCCCACCCGCTTTCGTAAAGGTCACCGCATGAACACCTCCGCACACAGCACCGCGCCCTGCAACGGCGCCCGCTGGTTGACGCAGGCCCTGGAAGCCGAGGGCGTGCATACGCTGTTCGGCTACCCCGGCGGCACCATCATGCCGTTCTACGACGCCCTGGTGGATTCGGGGCTGAAACACATCCTGGTGCGCCACGAACAGGGCGCGGCGCTGGCCGCCAATGGCTATGCCCGCGCCAGCGGCCAGGTTGGCGTCTGTGTCGCCACCTCCGGCCCGGGGGCATCCAACCTGGTTACCGGCATCGCCGATGCGATGCTCGATTCGGTGCCGATGGTCTGCATCACCGGCCAGGTCGCCACCCCACTGCTGGGCACCGACGCGTTCCAGGAACTGGACGTGTTCGGGCTGACCATGCCGATCGTCAAGCACAGCTGGCTGGTGCGCAGCGTCGATGACCTGCCGCGCGTGGTCCGCGAGGCCTTTCGCATTGCGCGCGAAGGTCGTCCCGGGCCGGTGCTGATCGACCTGCCCAAGGACGTGCAGATCGCCGATGCCTCGCACCTGCCCGTGCATGTGCCGGCAGCGGTAAATCCCCCGTCCGCGCCGCAGGACGACGCGATCGCACAGGCCATTGCGGCGATTGCCAACGCTGAAAAGCCGGTGATCTACGCCGGTGGTGGTGTTGCCCTGGGCGATGCGGTCGACGATTTCCGCGCCTTCGTCGAGGCCAGTGCCATCCCCACCGTGCTGACCCTGCGCGGCCTGGGCGCGCTGCCGCCGCAGCATGCGCACTACCTGGGCATGCTGGGCATGCACGGCACCCGCGCGGCCAACATGGCGGTGCAGGAGAGCGACCTGCTGGTGGTGATCGGCGCGCGTTTCGACGACCGCGCCACCGGCAAGTTGAACGAGTTCGCCCCGTTCGCGCGGGTCATCCACATCGATGCCGATGCGTATGAGATCTCCAAGCTGCGCAGTGCCGACATCGCCGTGCCCGGCAACGTCGGCAGCGCCCTGCGCGCCCTGACCGCCGCGGCGTCCATCCCGGCCAGCCAGGACGCGTGGCGCAAGCGCTGCGCCGGCCATCGCGAACGTTTCGCCGCGCGCTACGACGCGCCCGGCACGCACATCTACGCCCCGGCGCTGCTGAAGCGCCTGAGCGAGCTGGCCCCGCGCGATGCGATCATCGCCTGTGACGTGGGCCAGCATCAGATGTGGGTGGCCCAGCACTGCCGCTTCAACCACCCGCGCAACCACCTGACCAGCGGCGCACTGGGCACCATGGGCTTCGGCCTGCCGGCGGCGATGGGCGCGCAGTTCGCCTGCCCCGACCGCACCGTGGTGCTGGTCTCCGGCGATGGCAGTTTCATGATGAACGTGCAGGAGCTGGCAACCATCGCGCGGTGCCGCCTGCCGGTGAAGATCGTGCTGCTGGACAACAGTTCGCTGGGCATGGTGCGCCAGTGGCAGGAGCTGTTCTTCGCCGAGCGTTACAGCGAGATCGACCTGTCCGACAACCCGGATTTCGCCGCACTGGCGCAGGTGTTCGGCATTCCCGCTACCCGCATCGAGGCGCGTGATGACGTTGAAGGCGGCCTGGCCGCGCTGCTGGCCCAGCCGGGTCCGGCGCTGCTGCACGTGGCCATCGATGCACGGGCCAACGTGTGGCCGCTGGTGCCCCCCAACAATGCCAACAGCACCATGCTGGACGCCAACCCTGCCCATCAGCCCCAGGAGTTCCCCAATGCAATACCGGCTTGACCTGGTGCTGGTCCCCGCCGAGGGCGCGCTGCTGCGCGTGATCGGCATGGCCGAACGCCGCGGCTTCACGCCGCGCGCGATCGCCGGCGCGCCCAATGCCGCCGACAACGGCCGCTGGCACCTGCAGATGGTGGTGGACAGCACCCGTCCGCCGGAAACGCTGTGCCGGCAGATCGAGAAAATCTACGACTGTGTGTCGGTGCGCATCAGCGCGCTGGAACCTGGAGTATCGGCATGAACGCCCGCACCGTTGCATCGGTGCCGGTACGGAGGTGCCTTCTTGGGCGTGCAGGGCGCACGAGGTGGCACCATCAAGGGACGCCGCCGCAGCGCGCACCGCACTGCGACGATCACCCTGGCCGGGTGCGCGATGCCGGCTAGCCGTACCCCGCAGGAACCGGAGGTAGGCGACGTAAGCGTCGCCGACGTGCTGGCCGCGCAGGCGCGGCTGCGTCGCTTCCTGCCGCCCACGCCCCTGCATTACGCCGAGCGGTTCGGGGTGTGGCTGAAACTGGAAAACCTGCAGCGCACCGGTTCCTACAAGGTGCGCGGCGCACTGAACGCGCTGCTGGCCGGGCGCGAACGCGGCGATGACCGGCCGGTGATCTGTGCCTCGGCCGGCAACCACGCCCAGGGCGTGGCATGGGCCGCCTACCGGTTGAACATCCCGGCGATCACGGTGATGCCGCATGGCGCACCCGCCACCAAGATCGCCGGCGTCGCCCACTGGGGCGCCACCGTGCGCCAGCACGGCAGCAGCTACGACGAGGCCTACGCGTTCGCCCGCGCCCTGGCCGACCAGCACGGCTATCGCTTCCTGTCGGCATTCGACGATCCGGACGTGATCGCCGGGCAAGGTACCCTGGGCATCGAACTGGCCCCGCACGCACCGGACGTGGTGATCGTGCCGATCGGCGGCGGCGGCCTGGCATCGGGCGTCGCGCTGGCGCTGAAATCGCAGGGCGTGCGTATCGTCGGCGCACAGGTCGAAGGTGTCGATTCGATGGCACGCGCGATCCGCGGCGACCTGCGCGAGATTACGCCGGTGGCCACCCTGGCCGACGGCGTGAAGGTCAAGATTCCCGGCTTCCTGACCCGCAAGCTGTGCAGCGCACTGCTGGACGATGTGGTGATCGTGCGCGAAGCCGAGCTGCGCGAGACCCTGGTGCGACTGGCACTGGAAGAACACGTCATCGCCGAAGGCGCCGGCGCATTGGCCCTGGCCGCCGGTCGTCGCGTCGCCGGCAAGCGCAAGTGCGCGGTGGTGTCCGGCGGCAACATCGACGCGATGGTGCTGGCCCAGCTGCTGGCCGACATCCGCCCGCGCCCCCCGCGCAAACCCCGCCGCCGCGCCAGCGAGCGCATGCGACCACCGCTACCGACCGTGCTCGCGACCCTCCCGAATACCGCTCCGAATCCTACCTCCGCCATCCCATCCGACATTGCCGTCGAGGAGACCTCCTGGTGACCATGCCCAACTCCCCCCGAATCAGAATTTTCGACACCACCCTGCGCGACGGCGAGCAATCGCCCGGCTGCAGCATGACCCCGCCGCAGAAGCTGGTGATGGCCCGTGCGCTGGCCGAGCTGGGCGTGGACATCATCGAGACCGGCTTCCCGGCCAGCTCGCAGTCCGACCGCGAAGCGATGACGCTGATCGGCCGCGAGCTGCGCCAGACCACCCTGGCGGTGCTGTCGCGCTGCCTGGCCACCGATATCGAGACTTCGGCCAAGGCGCTGGAGGCGGCCGCCAACCCGCGCCTGCACCTGTTCCTGTCCACCAGTCCGCTGCATCGCGAACACAAACTGCGGATGAGCCGCGAGCAGGTGCTGGAATCGGTGCACAAGCACGTGAGCCTGGCACGTGGCTACGTGGATGACGTGGAATTCTCCGCCGAAGACGCCACGCGTACCGAAGAAGACTTCCTGATCGAGGTCGCCCGCGTGGCCGTGGCCGCCGGTGCCACCACCATCAACCTGCCCGATACCGTGGGCTTCACCACGCCCGAGGAAATCCGCGGCATGTTCCAGCGCGTGATCGCCGGGGTTCCCGACAGCGACCGCATCATCTTCAGCGCGCACTGCCACAACGACCTGGGCCTGGCCGTGGCCAACTCGCTGGCGGCCATCGAAGGCGGTGCGCGGCAGGTGGAGTGCACCATCAACGGCATCGGCGAGCGTGCCGGCAACTGCTCGCTGGAAGAGATCGCGATGGTGCTGAAGGTCCGCAATGCCTTCTACGAGGAAGACACCCGCATCAACACCCCGCGCATCGTCGCCACCTCGCAGCTGCTGCAGCGCCTGGTCGGCATGCCGGTCCAGCGCAACAAGGCGATCGTCGGCGCCAACGCGTTCGCGCATGAGTCGGGCATCCACCAGCACGGCATGCTGCGCCACCGCGGCACCTACGAAATCATGCGCCCCGAAGACGTGGGCTGGGAGTCCTCGCAGATGGTGCTGGGCCGCCACAGCGGCCGCGCGGCAGTCGAACAGCGCCTGCGTGCGCTGGGCTTCTGCCTGTACGAAGAAGAACTGAAGCATGTCTTTGAACAGTTCAAGGCGCTGTGCGAACAGCAGCGCGTGGTCACCGACGCCGACCTGCAGACCCTGATGCAGGGCAGCGCCACCCAGAACGGCTACCGCCTGGCCTCGATGACGATCAGCGACGTCGGCAGCCGCGCCAACGCGCTGGTGGAACTGTCCGATCCGGACGGCAACCGCGTGGCCGAAACCGCGCAGGGCGATGGCCCGGTGGATGCGCTGTTCGGCGCATTGTCGGCCGCCACCGGCGTACAGCTGATGCTGGACAGCTACCACGTGCACAGCGTGGGCATCGGCGCCGATGCGCGCGGCGAGGCCAACCTGAGCGTGCGCCACGACGGCGTGGAGTACGAAGGCACCGGTACCAGCCGCGACATCATCGAAGCCTCCGCGCTGGCCTGGCTGGACGTGGCCAACCGACTGCTGCGCCAGCGCAACGCGACGGCCGAGCAGCCCGCTGCGACCGCCGCAGCCTGAGCCCCCCCCATGACGCATCCCGAACCGCAGCAAGGCCAGTCCATGACCCCAGCTCCCCGCACGCTGTACGACAAACTGTGGGATGCCCACGTCGTCGTGCCCGAATCGGACAGCGCGCCCGCCGTGCTGTACATCGACCTGCACCTGATCCACGAAGTGACCTCGCCGCAGGCCTTCACCGAACTGCGCGAGCGCGGCCTGTCGCCGCGACGCCCGGACCGGACCAAGGCCACCATGGACCACTCCACCCCGACCCTGCCGGCCGGCGCCGACGGTAAGCTGCCGTACGCCAGCGCGGCCTCCGAAGCGCAGGTGGACATGCTCGCGCGCAACTGCGCCGCGTACGGCGTGGAACTGTTCGACCTGCAGTCGGCCAGCCGCGGCATCGTGCACGTGATCGCTCCCGAGCAGGGCTTCACCCAGCCGGGCATGACCATCGTCTGCGGCGACAGCCACACCTCCACGCATGGGGCGTTTGGCGCCCTGGCCTTCGGCATCGGCACCAGTGAAGTCGGCCACGTGTTGGCCACCCAGTGCCTGTTGCAGCGCAAGGCCAAGACGATGGCGATCACCGTCGACGGCGCCCTGCCGCTGGGCGTGGGCGCCAAGGACGTGGTGCTGCACATCATCGGCGTGATCGGCGTCAACGGCGGCACCGGCCACGTGCTGGAGTTCCGCGGCAGCGCGATCGAGGCGATGGACATGGAGCAGCGCATGACCTTGTGCAACATGTCCATCGAGGCCGGTGCGCGCGCCGGCATGGTCGCCCCCGACCAGACCACCTACGACTGGGTGGCCAACACCCCGCGCGGGCCGAAGGGCGCCGACTTCGACGCCGCTGTCGCCGCGTGGTCGCAGCTGCGCAGCGATGCCGGTGCGCGTTTCGACGTGGAAGTACACATCGAGGCGGCCGACATCCGCCCCACGCTCACCTGGGGCACCCACCCCGGCACGGCCATCGCCGTGGACCAGCCGATCCCGGCCGCCAACGATGCTGCCGCGCAGAAAGGCCTGGATTACATGCACTTCCACGCCGGGCAGACCCTGGCCGGCACGCCGGTGGACGTGGTGTTCGTCGGCTCGTGCACCAACGGCCGCCTGAGCGACATGCGTGAAGTGGCGCAGGTGCTGCAGGGCCGGCGCGTCGCCGACGGCGTGCGCATGCTGGTGGTGCCGGGCTCGGAGATCGTCAAGCGGCAGGCCGAGGCCGAAGGCATCCACGCCATCGTGCGTGCGGCGGGCGCGGAGTGGCGCGAGCCGGGCTGCTCGATGTGCATCGCCATGAACGGTGACCTGGTCGCCCCCGGGCAACTGGCGGTGAGCACCAGCAACCGCAACTTCGAAGGCCGCCAGGGCCCCGGCTCGCGCACGCTGCTGGCCTCGCCGATGACGGCGGCGTGGGCGGCGGTGAACGGCCGCGTGGCCGATCCACGTGAACTGTATGCCGCCCGGGAGGTGGCCTGATGAGCGGCTTCCGCACCCTGAGCTCCACCAGCGTTGTGCTGGCCGAGACCAACATCGACACCGACCAGATCATTCCGGCGCGGTTCCTGTCCACCACCGAACGCGCCGGGCTCGGCAAGCACGCCTTCAACGACTGGCGCTGGCAGGCCGACGGCACGCCCAATCCGGGCTTTGCCTTCAACCAGCCGCACAACGCCGGGCGCAGCATCCTGCTGGCGGGCCGCAACTTCGGCTGCGGTTCCTCGCGCGAACACGCGCCGTGGGCGCTGACCGACCTGGGCCTGCGCGCCATCGTCAGCAGCGAGATCGCCGATATCTTCCGCGGCAATTCACTGAAGAACGGCCTGCTGCCGATCGTGCTGGACGAAGCCGACGTGCATACCCTCATGCAGCGGCCGGACGACGTACTGACCATCGACGTGGCCGCGCGTGAACTGCGCACGCCCGACGGGCGCGTCTACGCCTTCCCGCTGGACGGCTTCTCGCAGACCTGCCTGCTGGAAGGCGTGGACCAATTGGGGTATCTGTTGGGCCGTACCCCTGACATCGAACGTTACGAGAGTGAACATGCACGCTGAAATTGTGGTCTTGCCCGGTGACGGGATTGGTCCGGAAGTCGCCGCAGCGGCCGTGACGGTGCTGGACGTGGTGGCCGAGCGCTTTGGCCACACCTTCGGTTTCCAGGAGCACGACATCGGGGGCATCGCCATCGACCGCCACGGCGAACCGTTGCCGGCCAGCACCCTGGACGCCTGCCGCAAGGCCGACGCGATCCTGCTCGGCGCGGTGGGCGGGCCGAAGTGGTCCGACCCCAACGCCAAGGTGCGCCCCGAACAGGGCCTGCTGGCGATCCGCAAGGCGCTCGGCCTGTACGCCAACCTGCGCCCGGTGCGTACCCACCCGGCCGCGCTGGGCGCCTCGCCGATCAAGGCCGAGCTGCTGGAAGGCGTGGACTTCGTGGTGGTGCGCGAACTGACCGGCGGCATCTACTTCGGCGAAAAGACCCGCACCGCCGACACCGCCAGCGATCTGTGCAGCTACAGCGTGGGCGAGATCGAGCGCGTGCTGCGCACCGCCTTCCGCCTGGCGCAGACCCGGCGCGGCAAGGTCACCTCGGTGGACAAGGCCAACGTGCTGGAGACCTCGCGCCTGTGGCGTGACGTGGCCGCGCGGATCGGCCGCGAGGAGTTCCC
The DNA here is from genome assembly GCF_024519465.1 of Stenotrophomonas sp. Ste86. Classification (GTDB taxonomy): domain Bacteria; phylum Pseudomonadota; class Gammaproteobacteria; order Xanthomonadales; family Xanthomonadaceae; genus Stenotrophomonas. Next base: position 22,428 of record NZ_JALJRW010000015.1, read on the forward strand.
GGAGATCGCGCTGGAACACCAGCTGGTCGATTCGATGGCGATGCATCTGCTGGCCAAGCCGCGCGAGTATGACGTGATCGTCACCGAGAACATGTTCGGCGACATCCTCACCGACGAGGCCTCGATGCTGGCAGGCTCCTTGGGCCTGTTGCCGTCGGCGTCGCTGGGCGAACCCGGCGCGGTGGGCATCTACGAGCCCATCCACGGCTCGGCCCCGGACATCGCCGGCAAGGGCATCGCCAATCCCTACGCCACGATCTTCAGCGCGGCAATGCTGCTGCGGCATTCGCTGGGGTTGGAGGAAGAAGCGGCTGCGGTGGAAGCGGCCGTGCATGCGGCGCTGGATGCCGGTGTGTTCACTGCAGACCTGGCGGCCAAGGGTGCGGCGGTAAGCACCACGCAGGCCACCGACGCGATGCTGGCGCGCCTGCGCGGCTGAAGAGCAGCCACGCATGTAGAGCCGACCGTTGGTCGGCTGCGCTCCGTTCCTGGATCGGGTGCAGCCGACCAACGGTCGGCTCTACGGGATTCATCGGGGCAGCCGACCAACGGTCGGCTCTACGGGACGCATCGGGCAGCCGACCAACGGTCGGCTCTACGGGATGCATCGGGGTAGCCGACGAACGGTCGGCTACCCCGCCATTGATCACCCCTCGGCGGTCTTCCCCTCATCCGGCTTCACCCGGAACCACGCCGCGTACAGCGCCGGCAGGAACACCAGGGTCAGCACGGTGCCGACGATCAAGCCGCCCATGATCGAGATCGCCATCGAACCGTAGAACGCACTGCGCGACAGCGGGATCATCGCCAGCACCGCCGCCAGCGCGGTCAGCACGATCGGACGGAAGCGGCGTACGGTCGCATCGATGATGGCGTGCCAGCGATCATGCCCGGCGTCGATGTCCTGCTGGATCTGGTCGATCAGGATCACCGAGTTACGCATGATCATGCCGGCCAGCGCGATGGTGCCCAACAGCGCCACGAAGCCGAACGGCGCGCGGAACAGCAGCAGGAACAGGGTCGCACCGATGATGCCCAGCGGTGCGGTGACCAGCACCATCGCCGCACGCGAGAAGCTGCGCAGCTGCAGCATCAGCAGCGTGGCCACCACGATCAGGAACAGCGGCATGCCGGCCTTGATCGAGTTCTGACCGCGCGCCGAATCCTCGACGGTGCCGCCGGTCTCCAACAGGTAGCCCGACGGCAGTTGCGCGCGGATGCCATCCAGGGTGGGCAGGATCTGCTGCACCACGTCCAGCGGCTGCATGCCATCGCCGATGTCGGCGCGCACGGTCACCGTGGGCAGGCGGTTGCGGTGCCAGATGATGCCGTCTTCGAAGGCGTACTCCAGCCGCGCTACCTGCGACAGCGTCACCGACGTACCGCTGGCGGTGGGAATGGCCAGGCTGCCAAGCAGCCCAAGTTGCGCGCGCTCGTTGTCCGGCCCGCGCAGCAGCATCTCGATCTGGCGGTTGCCTTCGCGATAGGTGCTCACGCTCATGCCCGACAGCGAGCTGCTCAGGAACTGGCTGACCTGTGCGCTGCTCACGCCCAGCGCGCGTGCGCGGTCCTGGTCGATCACCAGCCGCACCACCTTGCTCGGCTCGCTCCAGTCCAGGTTGACGTTGATGACGTGCGGGTTCTCGCGGACCTTGGCCTCGACCTGGCGCGCGATGGCCTGCACCTGCGCCACGTGCTCGCCGGAGATGCGCATCTGCACCGGGTAGCCCACCGGCGGCCCGTTCTCCAGCCGGGTCACGCGCATCTGCACGTCCGGGAACTGCTTGATCACGTCCTTGATCAACCAGTCGCGCGTGGCTTCACGTGCCTTGGCATCGGCGGTGAGCACCACGAACTGCGAGAAGTTGGTGGCCGGCAGCTGCTGGTCCAACGGCAGGTAGAAGCGCGGCGAGCCGGTGCCGACGTAGGCCACGTAATTGCTGATGCCCTCGCGGCCCTTCAGCAGCGTCTCCAGCTTGCTGGCCTGGGCCTGGGTGGCCGCCAGCGACGCGCCTTCGGCCAGTTCGATGTCCACCATCAGTTCGGGCCGGGTCGAATCGGGGAAGAACTGCTGCGGCACGAAGCGGAAGATCACCAGCGAGAACACGAACAGCGCCGCGGTCGCGCCGATCACCCACCAGCGATGGCGCAGGCAGGTATCCAGGAAGCCACGGAAACGGGTGTAGAACGGGCGCTGGTAGGGATCGTGGTCGTGCGCATGTTCCTTCGGCGCGATCCAGCGCGCGAACGCCGGATGACGGTCGGCCCACTGCAGGCGCGTGGCGCGCCAGCGCCCGGCCAGGCTGGTCGGCTTGGGCAGCTGCGGGTTGAACAGATCCGGCAGCATCTTGTCGCCCAGGTACGGGATGAACAGCACTGCGGCGATCCAGGACACCACCAGCGCGATGGTCACCACCTGGAACAGCGAGCGGGTGTACTCACCGGTACTGGAGGCGGCCGTGGCGATGGGCAGGAAGCCGGCGGCGGTGATCAGCGTCCCGGTCAGCATCGGGAAGGCAGTGGATTCCCAGGCGAAACTGGCCGCGCGCAGGCGGTCGTAACCCTGTTCCATCTTGGTGGCCATCATCTCCACCGCGATGATTGCATCGTCCACCAGCAGGCCCAGCGCCAGTACCAGCGCGCCGAGCGAAATCTTGTGCAGGCCGATGCCGAAGTAATGCATGACGAAGAACGTCATCGCCAGCACCAGCGGAATGGTCACGCCCACCACCAGTCCGGTGCGCAGGCCCAACGAGAAGAAGCTGACCAGCAGCACGATCACCACCGCCTCGGTCAGCACCTGCACGAACTCACCCACCGACTCCTCCACCGCGTGCGGCTGGTCGGACACCTTGCGCAGCTGCATGCCGGCCGGCAGAGTCTTCTGCAGGCGTTCGAACTCGGCATCCAGGGTGGCGCCGAGCTTGAGGATGTCACCGCCATCCTTCATCGCCACGGCCAGGCCAATGGCGTCCTCGCCCATGAACCGCATCTTCGGCGAGGCCGGGTCGGCGAAACCGCGCTTGACCTCGGCGATGTCGCCCAGGTGCACGGTGCGCTCGCCGGCCTGGATCGGGAACTTGCGGATGTCCTCGACCGAATCGAACTGGCCGGTGACGCGCAGCTGCACGCGGTCGCTCGGGGTTTCGAAGAAGCTGGTGGCGGTCACCGCGTTCTGGTCGGCGAGTGCCTGCTGCACCTGCTGCAGCGACACGCCCAGCGTGGCCAGCTTGGTGTTGGACAGCTCGATCCAGACCTTTTCGTCCTGCAGCCCGACCAGATCGATCTTGCCCACGTCGGGCACGCGCTGCAGTTCCAGCTGGATGCGGTCGGCGTAGTCACGCATCACCGCGTAATCGAAGCCCTTGCCGGTCAACGCGTAGATATTGCCGAAGGTGTCGCCGAACTCATCGTTGTAGAACGGCCCGACGATCTCACGCGGCAGCGTGGCGCGGATGTCGCCCACGCGCTTGCGTACCTGGTACCACAGGTCCGGGATCTGCTTGGAGCGCAGGCTGTCGCGCGCCATGAAGATCACCTGCGATTCGCCCGGGCGCGAGTAGGAGCGGATGAACTCGTACTCGCCGGTGTTCATCAGCGCTTTTTCGATCGGCTCGGTGACCTGGCGCGAGACCTGCTCGGCAGTGGCACCGGGCCACATCGTGCGCACCACCATCGCCTTGAAGGTGAACGGCGGATCCTCGGACTGGCCCAGGTGCTTGTAGGACCACGCGCCGATGACCGCGAAGGCAAGCATCGCAAACAGCACCAGCGGCCGGTTGCCCAGCGCCCATTCGGAGAGATTGAAGCGGCGCACGGATCAGTGCCCCTTGCCGACGGCGGCCGGCGCAGTCGCCGGCGTTACGGCGGGAGCGAGCACCGGACGGTTCTGCCGATCCACCGGCGTCACCACCTGGCCGTCGCGCAGCAGATGCCCGCCGGCGGCGACCACCCAGTCGCCAGCGGTCACCCCGGACAACACCGGCACGGCCTCGGCGCCGTAGGCACCGACCGTCACCGGGGTGGCCTTGAGCGCACCGTTGGCCGGGTTCACCACCCACACGCTGGCCTTGCCATCGGCGCCACGCAACACCGCCGCCAGCGGCAGCTGCAAAGTGCCGCTGCGCCCGGCCGCGGCGAACACGCGCGCACTCTGGCCCAGTTCCACCTCGCCCACCGCTTCGGGCGCCAAGCTGACGCGGGTGGCATAGGTACGCGCCTGCGCATCGGCGGCGGGGGCGATCTCGCGGATCGTGCCCGGCAGCAGCTGGCCCGGCCGGTTCCACAGCTCGATCTGCACCGGCTGGCCCACCTGGTAATCGCGGATGTTGCTTTCCGGCAGCGCGATCAGCACCTCGCGGCCACCATCGGCGGCCAGGGTGAACACGGTCTGCCCGGCGCTGACCACCTGCCCGGCCTCGGCCTGGCGGCTGGCGATCACGCCATCGGCCGGCGCGCGCAGCTGCGCATACTCGGCCTGGTTGCGGGCCACGGCCAGGTTGGCGCGGGCGGCGTTGGCCTGGCCCTGGGCGGCCTTGAACGCAGCGGTCTGCTGGTCCAGCGCCGAGCGACTCACCAGTTGGCCTTCGGCGAGCGTGGCGTAGCGCTTCTGGTCGTCACGGGCACGCACCAGATCGGCTTCGGCCGCGGCCAGCTGCGCCTGCGAGGCGGCGGCCTGGGAGGCGTAGTCGGCGGCGTCCAGTTCGGCCAGCAGCTGGCCCTTGGTCACGCGCTGGCCGGCATCGACGTGGCGCTTGACCATATTGCCGCCCACGCGGAACGACAGCGGGCTTTCCTGGCGGGCGTGCACCTCACCCGGATAGGCGGCCGCTTCCTGCCCGGTCACAGTGCCCGGATGCACCACCAGCACCGGGATCGCCGCCGCCGGCTCGGCGTCCTGCTTGCCACACGCCGCCAGCATCACCAGCAGCGCAGCGCCGCCCACCCATCGCATGTTTTTCATGAGGTACAGGACCTGAAAAGAAATCCGGAAGAACGCACGGGCAACATACTGTTGCAGCACGGCCAATAGTGAACCAGCCGGTATAGTATAAATATCGAACCGATTGGTCTAGTATTGTTTGGATGACTGATTCGACCTCTTCCGTTGCGCCCGCCAAGCCGGCCGCCAAGGCTTCCGGGCCGGGCCGTCCGAAGGACCTGGGCAAGCGCGCCGCGATCCTGGAGGCGGCCAAGTCGCTGTTCGTGGAGCAGGGCTACAACGGCGTCAGCATGGACAGCATCGCCGCACAGGCGGGTGTGTCGAAGCTGACCGTTTACAGCCATTTTGGCGACAAAGAGACCCTTTTCACCGAAGCTGTGAAGTCCACCTGTGTCGCCATGCTGCCCGATGCGCTGTTCGTCACCGACGCCGAAGGGCCGTTGCGCGACCAGCTGCAGGGCATCAGCCACGCGTTCTTCAGCATGATCACCTCGGCCGAGGCGGTCGCCGTGCAGCGGGTGATGATGGCCCCGGAAACCGACGACCGCCTGCGCGAGATGTTCTGGGTAGCCGGTCCGCAGCGCACCACCGATGCCCTGGCCGAGTTCCTGCGTGCCCGGGTGGCCCGTGGCGAGCTGGAGATCGAGGACTGCCAGACCGCCGCGCTGCAGCTGATGACGCTGCTCAAAGGCGAGCTGCATACGCATATGATGTGCGGGCTGCGACCGACCCCGGCCGACTGCGATGCGAACGCCCACGTGAGCGCCAGCGTCGACTTCTTCCTGAGGGCGTACGCGCCGCGCCCACCGGCGTGACATCAAGATGAATGGACCGGAGGTCGCGGTGACTTCCGGCACTGCGACCCCGGCGCGACGGCAGCGATGCTCTCAGCGCGCCGCCGGCTCCCGGCACCGGTAAAATGGCCGGCCCACTGCGCTGGAACTAGAACCTCATGACGATCGATTACTCCCACGCCCGCGAACTGATGGTCGAACAACAGATCCGTCCCTGGGACGTGCTGGAGATCCGCGTGCTCGATGTACTGGCACGCCTGCCGCGCGAGGCGTTCGTCGCTGAATCGCACAAGGCCCTGGCCTACGCCGACATCGAACTGCCGCTGGGCTTCGGGCAGAAGATGATGAAGCCGGTCATCGAAGGCCGCACCCTGCAGGCGCTGGATCTGCAGCCGGGCGAGGAAGTGCTGGAAATCGGCACCGGCAGCGGCTACCTGAGCGCCTGCATGGGCGAGCTGGCCCGCGAAGTGCTGAGTTTGGAAATCCAGCCGGAACTGGCTGCCGGCGCGCGTGCGCGCCTGGATGCCGCCGGCCTGGGCAACAACGTGCGGATCGAAACCGCCGATGCACTGCACTGGGAAACCGAGCGCCGCTTCGACGCGATCTGCGTGACCGCTGCCGTGGACACCATTCCGTCACGTTTCACCCAGTGGCTGCGTCCCGGTGGCCGTCTGTTCGTGATCCGCGGCCAGTCGCCGGTCATGGAAGCGGTGCTGGTCAAGGCCGACGGCACCAACGAGTCGCTGTTTGAAACCGATATCGACTACCTGCGCGGTGCCGCTCCGGCGCCCCAGTTCCAACTCTGAGTCCAAGGAAGCCGCAATGATCCGCCGATCCCTCGCTATTGCGCTGGCCGCCGCCCTGCTGCCGATGACCGCCTCCGCCGCCGACCTGCTGCAGGTCTACGAAATGGCGCGCAATGGCGATCCGCAGCTGTCCGCCGCCGAATCGACCCGTCTGTACGACAAGGAAGGCGCCGTGCAGGCGCGTGCCGCGTTGCTGCCGCAGCTCAATGGTGAGGCGTCGCTCAACCGCACCCGCACCAACCCGAACCACGACCTGAGTTCCAGCTCGATCACCACCAAGAGCCGCAACTACACGGTCAACGGCAGCCAGACGCTGTTCAACTTCACCCAGTTCGCCAACCTGCGTTCGCAGCGCGATCTGAGCAAGGCGGCGGACTTCACCCTGGATTCGGCCAACGACGACCTGATCGTGCGCACCTCGGCGGCGTACTTCAACGTGCTGGTGGCGATCGAATCGCTGACCGCCGCGCAGACCAACGAAGCGGCGGCCAAGAAGCAGTTCGACTTCGCCGACAAGCGCCTGGAAGTGGGCCTGGCCCCGATCACCGACGTGCACGAAGCGCGCGCCCAGTACGACCAGGCCCGCGCGAACACCATCGTCGCGCAGAACACCCTGGCCGATGCCTACCAGGCACTGACCGAACTGACTGGCCAGCCGGTGGCCGACCTGCGCGCCCTGCCGGTCGACTTCCGCCCGGAACTGCCGGCCAAGTACGCCAGTATCGACCAGCTGGTCAACGAAGCGGTTGCCCAGAACCCGGCGCTGAAGGCGCAGGAATTGAAGGTCAGCGCCGCTGAAACCGGCGTGTCGGCCGCGCGCGGCGGTCACTACCCGACCCTGTCGCTCGGCGCTACCGCCGGCAAGTCGGCCAGCTGGGGCGATGTGGTCGGCGCCGGTGACAGCTTCAGCCCGGACCGCCGCAGCAACAGCGTCGGCCTGACCCTGAGCGTGCCGATCTTCTCCGGCGGCGCCACCCAGTCCGGCGTGCGCCAGGCCCTGGCCCAGCGCGACATCGCCCAGGACGGCTACGAGCAGCAGAAGCGCGCCCTGGACCGCAACACCCGCAATGCCTACCAGACCCTGGTCGCCGGCATCAGCGAAGTGGAAGCCCGTCGCCTGGCGGTGGTCTCGGCACAGAGCGCCTACGACGCTTCGCAGGTCGGTCTGGAAGTGGGTACCCGCACCGTGCTGGATGTCATCCAGAACCAGCGCATCCTGTTCTCGGCGCAGCTGGACTACGCCAACGCGCGCTACACCTTCCTGCAGAACCGCCTGCAGCTGGGCCAGGCCGTGGGCACGCTGGACATCGCCGAACTGCAGGACATCAACCGCCTGCTGACCCAGGCTGCGGCGACGCCAAGCACCCAGGTCAACTGAGTCCGGCAGCCTCGCTGGAACGAAAAAACCACCCGCACGCGGGTGGTTTTTTTTTGCGCGCCCCTCGTCGGCAGGGCCTCGCGCGCGCCGCCCGCCCCACCCCGCGTGCACCCTTCTGCGCGCCATCCCCATCGCAACGCGGGTCTTCCTGCGCGCCTCTCCGGGGGTAGAGCCACCCCATGGGTGGCTGCACACGCCGCCCGATCGAAGACAGCCACGCATGGCGTGGCTCTACCGGGTTGGCAACATTTTCCCGCGCTGCGTCGGTCGTTCGCGACATTGCGCCGTGTCTGCGCGCGCGTTCGATGTCCCCGACAGATACACGCGTCCACGGTTTCAGGGCAGGCGCGGGCATACGGTTTCTATACGTTGGTATTTCGCCGCAAAAACCGCTTGACCACGCCATCTGCGCTGTCTACCTTGCGCCCCGCACCACCTCTTCCCTCCCCCAGAGACCCCCTCCTTGGACAGTCATAGTCGATCGCGCTGCTGTTCCTGAGCCGACGGATCCACTGACCCCAAGGTCGGTTCCGTCCGCACAGGACGGGGCCTTCCGGCGCATGCCACATGCGCCTGCCCCGCTTCATCCGCATCGCTGTTCCACCGACCCCGACGAGGGTGCCGCTGGCGTTTCCGTTCGCCTGGAGATTGCCCATGCACGCTTTCCGCGTACTCGCCCCGCTGCTGTTGAGCGTGGTCCTGCTTCCGTTCAACACCCGCGCCGCCGCCAGCCTGCTGGTCGACGATGCCGGCATCACCGATGCCGGGCACTGCCAGTTGGAAAGCTGGGTGCGACACACCGATGCCGGCCAGGAATGGACCACCGTGCCTGCCTGCACGTTGGCCAACATCGAATGGTCGCTCGGGCTGACGCGGGCACCCGGCGATGCCCGCCGCCAGTACGCGTTCGGTGCCAAGCGCGTCCTGGTCGAGGGTGCGGCGCGACACTGGGGTCTGGCACTCGGCGCCAGCGTCGGTGGCAACACGCAGCGTCCGCGCGCCGATGACTGGGCGCTCAACGTACCGCTGACGATTGCACCGGGTGTGCAGGACCGCGTGCAGGTGCACCTCAACCTGGGCTGGGCGGCACAGGGCGCCGCACGCGGTCGCACCGACGGCATCGGCATGGAAATCGGACTGACGCGCGACTGGTCGCTGCTGGCCGAGACCGCACACGATGCTGCCCGCGAGCGCGGCAGCCAACTGGGTCTGCGACGCGTGCTGTGGCCCGGCGCCAGCCTCGACCTGCTCGCCGGACGCATGCATCACCCACGCGACGGCCGCTGGATCACGCTCGGCTTCAACCTCGCGGCACTGCCCTGAGCGTCGCGCGCCCGCTTCGCCACATCCCCCCGTACCGCGCTCTTCAACACCCCCTGCGGCTGCTCGCCGCAGCCACGCACCGCGATCGATCCCCCGCCCATGTGCCTGCCTGGACCGTGGCGGTCACCCCCTTTCTACCGACTGGAGCCCCCCATGAACCGCGACGACCTCGTGTTCTCCCTCCGTACCCTGTCCCGTTCCTGCGATGCGGCCGGGTTCGCCGGCATCACCGCCACCACGCACGCCTCGGATCTGGTGGATGCGCTCGGCATGCTCGACACCGATGCGTGCCTGGGTCTGCTGATGCTGCTCGACCCACCGGCACGCGCCGGCCTGTTCGCACACGTTGCGATGCCCACCCAGGACCTGCTGCTGGCTGCGATGTCACCGGCGGCCAAGGTGCAGCTGTTCGAGCACATGCCGTCCGATGATCGCGCCGACCTCTTCAACCGTCTCGGCGACGATGCCAGGCAGGCTTTGCTGCCTGCATTGACCAGGGTCGAGCGCGACGACATCCTGAAGATGGCCGCCTATCCGGAAGATACCGTCGGTTCGGCGACCACCTCGGACTACGCCTGGGTAGCGCCACAGATGACGGTCGCCGAGGCGATGGCGCACCTGCGCGCCACCGCGCTGGACAAGGAAACCGTCAACATCGTCTTCGTGCTGGACGACACCTTGCGGCTGCGTGGCAGCGTCTCGCTGCGCGATCTGGTGCTGGCCGATGCGGACACCTTGATCAGCACGATCATGCACGCCGATCCGGTGTTCGCCCAGGCGCACTGGCCGCGCCTGCAGGCCGCCGAACTGATCCGCCGCTACGACCTGCTGGCGCTGCCGGTAATCCACGACGGCGGGCGCATGATCGGCATCGTCACCGTCGATGATGCGATGGACATCGAGAAAGAGCAGGACGCCTCGCAGCTGGCGCGCTTCGGCGGCACGGTGAGTGCGCATGGCACCGACCTGGACGTGCGCAACACGCCGCTGAAGCAGATGTTCCGCGTCCGCGTGTTCTGGCTGGCGATCCTGACCTGCTTCGGCATCGCCACCAGTACCTTCGTGGCTGCGCAGGAAGAACTGTTGACCCAGGTCATCGTGCTGGCCGCCTTCATCGCCCCGATCGTGGACATGGGCGGCAACACCGGCAGCCAGTCGGCCACGCTGGTGATCCGCAGCATGGCACTGGGCGATCTGAAACTGAGCTGGGCCGATGTGTGGTTCGTGATCAAACGCGAACTGCCGGTGGCGGCCGCGCTGGGTGTCACCATCGCGTTGCTTGAAGCGATCCTGGCGTACTTCAGCAAGGGCGTGGGCATGGATGTGCTGCTGGTGGTGGGCTCCAGCATGCTGGTGTGCACCGCGCTCGGCGGCGTCATCGGCGCGCTGCTGCCCTTCGCCGCACGTCGCATCGGCACCGACCCGGCCACGCTGTCCTCGCCGATGATCACCTCGATCATGGACCTGATCGGAGTGCTCATCTACTTCGGCTTCGCTTACCTGTTCCTGGGGGATCTGCTGGCTGCAGGGGCGGCGTGAACCGGCGATCGGCCGTTCATTCCACCGCCGGCGGCAGGTGCGGGGCGATCAGGGCCACGGTGCGTTCCAGCGCGCCGCGGCCATTGCTCACCAGCATGCAGCCGGCGCGCGCCATGTCTTCGCGCGCCTGCGGATCGCGCAGCAGGCTCAGCAGTGCATCGCCCACGCCCTGCGCATCCTCGGCGATCACCACCGCGCCGGCTTCGCGCATGCGCCGGGAGATCTCGGCGAAGTTGTGCAGGTGCGGCCCGGTGACTGCCGCGGTGCCCATCGCCGCCGGCTCCAGCAGGTTGTGCCCGCCGATGGCCTGCAGGCTGCCACCGACGAAGGCGACCTGCGCGCAGCCGTAGAAGGACATCAGCTCACCCAGCGTATCGATCACGAACACATCGGTGTCGGCCTGCGGCCACTGCTGCTGGCGACGCGTGGCGACCTTCCAGCCCTGTTCGCGGGCCAGCGCTTCCACGCGGAGGAAACGCTCGGGGTGGCGTGGCGCCCACAATAGCAGCAGACCCGGCAGCGCCTCGCGCAGGCGCCGGTGCAGATCGAGGGTGGCCTGCTCTTCGCCTTCGTGGGTGCTGGCGGCGATCCACACCGGGCGGTCGGCCGGCACCAGCCGATGGAACTGCGCCACGAAGTCCTGCACATTGGGCGCGGCGATATCGAACTTGAGGTTGCCCAGCGCCTGCACCTGTTCGGGCAACGCGCCCAGGTGGATGAAGCGTTCGGCATCGTCCTGCGACTGTGCGGCCACGCAGGTCACCGTGCGCAGTGCGCGGCCGATCAACGCGCTCAGCAGCCGATAGCCACGCAGCGAACGTGCCGACAAACGCGCATTGAGGATGTACACGGGAATGCCCCGGTCGCGGCACCCGAACAGCAGGTTCGGCCACAACTCGGTTTCCAGGATGAGCGCCAGGCTCGGCTTGAAGTGGCCGAGGAAGCGGCCGACGCTGCCCGGTACGTCATAGGGCAGGTAGACATGGTCCAGCGCATCGCCCCACAACGCGCGCACGCGCTCGGAGCCGGTCGGGGTGATGGTGGTGATGACCCAGCGGATGTCCGGGCGCAGCGTGCGCAGCGCGTTGACCAGCGGCGCCGCCGCGTTGACCTCGCCCACCGACACCGCATGCAGCCACACCCGCGGCTGCCCGCTGGGATGCGGATAGGAGGCGTAGCGCTCGTCCCAGCGGCGGAAGTACTCACGCACCCGGAACCCGCGCCAGACCAGGTGGTACACGGTGATCGGCAGCAACAGGTACAGCACGGCCGAGTACAGGCCGCGCAGGATCCATTCGACAGGGCTTTTGCGCATGCGCAGAGGATACGGGAGCGGCGCGGGGAAGGCATCCCGTGCCGCCGTGATGGGCCTGCCGGGATGCATCCATTAGAATCGAGGGCATGTCAGATAACGCTTCCACCGCTACCCGCCCGTCCCTGCGCGATCCGCGCAACTGGCCGATGTTCGCCGTCATGTTCGCGGCCTTCGGCATCGCCCGGCTGCCGTGGATGCTGCAGCGCGCATTGGGCCGCGGCGTGGGCACCGTCGCCTACCGCCTGGCCGGCAGCCGCCGGCGCGCGGCCGAGGTCAACCTGCGGCTGTGCTTCCCGGAAAAGGACGAGGCCTGGCGCCAGCGCCTGCTGCGCGACAGCTTCGACGCGCTGGGCGTGGGCATCTTCGAGTTCGCCCGTGCCTGGTGGGGCAGCATCGACAGCATCCGCCCGCACGTGCAGGTTGAGGGCCTGGAACACCTGCAGCGCATGCAGGCCGAAGGCCGCGGCGTGCTGCTGGTCTCGGGCCACTTCATGACCCTGGAGATGTGCGGGCGTCTGCTGTGCGACCACGTCGACCTGTCGGGCATGTACCGCAAGCACCGCAACCCGGTGTACGAGTGGGCGGTGAAGTTCGGCCGGCTGCGCTATGCCAAGGCGATGTACGCCAACGAGGACATCCGCGCCACCGTGCGCCACCTCAAGAAGGGTGGTTTCCTGTGGTATGCGCCGGACCAGGACATGCGCGGCAAGGACACCGTATTCGTGCCGTTCTTCGGCCATACCGCCGCCACCATCACCGCCACCCATCAGCTGGCGCGGATGACCGGCTGCGCGGTGGTGCCGTATTTCCACCGTCGCGAAGGCGGCAGGTATTTCCTGAAGATCGGCGCGCCGCTGGAGAACTTCCCCAGCGAAGATGTGGAAGCCGACACCGCCCGCGTCAACCAGGCCATCGAAGCGATGGTGCGCGAAGCCCCAGACCAGTACCTGTGGATCCACCGCCGCTTCAAGCGCCAGCCGGGCGGCCGCAGCGATTATTACCGGTAACCCGGACGCCTCCGGCAGAGCCACCCCACGGGTGCCTGCGCAAGGCCCCAGGTAGAGCCACCCCATGGGTGGCTGCGCGTGACACGGGATCGGAGATCAGCCACCCATGGGGTGACTCTACCCCTGCACCGCCCAGCGCGACCAAGCGTAGGGATAGTCACCCAGCGCTTCGGCCAGGCCCGCGCGGAGCGGATTGGCAAGGATGTAGAGCGCCTGCCTGCGCAGGGATTCCTCGGTCCTTACGGCGTGATCGAAGTACCCGTGCTGCCAGACCTTTCCCTTTCGCCCCAGGCGTTGATTCAACAACCGGCTGCTGCGTGATTTGAACATCACCATGCAACTGGCCAGCGTGCCTCGTCGCAGCTGGATCAACCAATGCAGGTGGTCCGGCATGATCACCCAGGCCAGCGTGCGGGTGATCCCGCACCGTTCCATATAGCGCAGCGAGTCGATGATCACCTCGGCATTTGCGGCATCCTCAAACCACCTGCACCGGTTGTGCGTTGTAGTGGTAAGCGCGTAGCAGTAGCCAGGATGCGAGTAGCGACCGCGCTGGAGGCGTGGACTGGACATCGCATGAGGGTGCGTCGGGCCAGGCGTGGCGGCTATAGGTGGATGGCTGCGCCTTTCGTCAGCATGTTCCGATGCACGGTCTGCGAACAGCCACCCATGGGGTGGCTCTACCGGCGGTGTGCTGCGGTAGAGCCACCCCATGGGGGGCTGCACGCGATGCCGGATCGAAGCACAGCCACGCAGGGCGTGGCGCTACCCCGCGTCTTTGGCCAGCAGGCTGCCCGCATACAACGCGGCCAGCAGCAGGGTCAGTCCACCCCAGAAAGTGGAATAGAACGCCAAGTGGGTGTTGAGCGGGAACACGGTCACCGCCAGCGCCAGCATCGCCGGGCGTGCGCGTTCGCGCGCCGCCAGCGGGGCGAAGCGCCAGGCGCGCCACGCCTGGGCGACGGCGGCCAGCCACAGCAGCAGGCCAAGCACGCCGGTTTCGGCGAGGATTTCCAGCACGATCTGGTGCGCGTGCAGCGCCGGGCCGTCGCCCCACACTTCCTGCGCCTGCGGCGCCGGATTGCAGGCCGGATAGGCGTCGCGGAAGCCGCGCGCGCCCACACCGTTGATCGGGTGTGCGCTGATCATGCAGCCGGCCGCGTCCCATATCTGCGCGCGCCCGGACAGCGCCTGGTTGACACCGTCACCGTCGCCCTCCCACGCCATCGCCGTGCGTGCCACGCGCTCGCGAACCTGCGCAGAGCCAAACCCGACCGCAACGGCAGCAACCAGACCGACAGCGAGGCAGACCATCAACGCACGTGCGCCGAGCAGGCGCCACCCGGAGTACACCACCACCAGCGCATAGGTCAGCCACGCTGCGCGCGAGCCGGCCAGCACCAGCACCACGCCCACTGCCGCGGTGGCCAGGCCCCAGCCCCACAGCCCGCCACGCCGCGCCGCAGCGAACAGCAGGAACGGCGAGAGACTGGCCAGCACCTGGCCGAACTTGAGGTTGCACGGGCCGAGCACGCCGCTGAGCCGGTCGGCCGCCGCCACTTCCTGCGCGCTGCACAGGCCATGGTCGCTGACCACCCACTTGAGCTGGTCCATCGACCAGAACAACGGGCTGGTACCGAACGCCGCCTGCGCCAGTGCGTCCAGTGTCCATATCGCGGCGATCAGCGCGATGCCGCCAAGCGTCAGTCCACGCCGCTGCGGCGTGGCCACGGCGATCGCCACCAGCCACATGAAGGGCAGATAGCGCAGCCCGGCGGCGGTCTTGCGCCATGCGGTGGCCGGGTCGATGGCATCGAAGGCGGAAAATGCCTGTGGCAGCCAGTAGCCCAGGAACAGGATGCTGGTCAGCGCCCACGCCGGTGCGCTCAACAGGCGCTGTTTGCCCTGCATGCGCAGCTGCACCATGCGCACGGCCGCATACAGGGCTCCCAACACCAGCACGGTCTCGGCGATGCCCGGCAATGGCCACAGCGCCACGAAGGCGAGCACCCACCACGGCGCCCAACGGCCCGCACGGGAGCCGGGTGAGTCAGGCGCGAGGGCCGGTTCAGCCGGCGAGCGAGGTGTAGAGCTGGAGCGTGTCACGCTGCATCGCCTGCAAAGTGAAAGGAATCCGCGTGGGCAGGCTGGGCGGTTGCCGCAGCAGCTGCTGCGCGCGCGCCAGCAGGGCGGCACTGTCGTGCAAGGCTACCGCACCGGACGGTTGCAGTTGCGTCAACAACTCACCGACGCCGCCGTGGTTCCAGCCCAGCACCGGGCGGCCCACCGACAGCGCTTCGAGCACGGTGCGGCCAAAGGCTTCGGCCTTGTCCGACACCTGCAGCACCAGATCGCTGGCCGCATACGCCTGGGCAATGCGCGTGGTGGGCGCGGTCATCAGCACTGCATCGGCAATGCCGAGCGTGCGCGCCTGCGCCTCCAACTCGGCCACGTACGCCTCACGGCCAGGCTCGCGGGTGCCGGGCATCCACAGCCTGGCCGGCACGCCCGCCGCATGCAGGCCGGCGACCACCTGCAACGCATGCCGGTGGCCCTTCAGGCGGGTTCCGCGACCAGGCAACAGCAGCAGTGGCGCATCGGTGCCCAGCAGTGGGTGCTGTTCGGCCACGGCCAAGCGCGCGCGGCGGTCGTTGCGTGCCGCGCGTGGGAACTGGGCCACGTCCACGCCGCGCGGAATCACCTGCAGGCGCTCGGCCGGTACGCTTGGATAGTGGGTCTGGACGAACTCGCGCACGCTGTTGGACACGCAGATGACGCGCTCACCGCTGGTCATCACCGCGCTGTAGCGGCCCGGCGAGTTCAGCCCGTGCACGGTGGTGACCCAGTGCGGGCGCTGCCCCGGCGGCAGGTTGCGCAGCGCGTACAGGCCCAGCCAGGCCGGCAGCCGCGAGCGCGCATGCACGATGTCCGCGCCGACCTCGGCGAACAGCCGGCGCAGGCTCAGCACGTGGCTCAGGGTGAGCAGTGATTTGCGGCCGATGTCCAGGGTGAGGTGTTCGGCGCCGCTGGCCAGCAGCGGTTCGACCAACCGCCCACCGGCAGACACGACGATGGCCCGGTGGCCGGCGGCAACCAGGACGGAGGCGATTTCAAGGGTGGAGCGTTCAACCCCGCCGGAGTGCAGCGCCGGCAGCAGCTGCACCACGGTCAGTCGGCGCACGGACGCAGCCGTGGCTCAGTCGGCCAGCACGAACACGGCGCCGCAGTACGGGCACTTGGCCTCGCAGTTGGGCTCGTCTTCGATCGGCAGGTACACGCGCGGGTGGGAGTTCCACAGCGCCATTTCCGGAGTCGGGCAGCTCAGCGGCAGGTCGACGCGGTGCACGGTGTAGCGCTTCTCGGCGTTGGCGGGCGCAGTGGCGGTATGGCTCATGGCGTGGACACACAAAGGAATTGCGAAGGTGTCGATTCTAGCACCCGGCGCTGCGGCATCGCCGCTGCGGCCGACGGCGGCATGCCGGGGCGATGCGTATTGCCGGGAGACAACACCGTTCTTTTTAAATCGATCCAAACACACTGTCAACCACGTCAGGATCGGGTGGTTTTTCAGTGTTTGGATCGAACTAAATAGTACTTGCCAGCGTCCCCATGCCTGTTGCAGCATCGGACCGGTTCGATTCCTGCCCCGATCGCATGGCCCGTCCCCCGCCGGACCTGCATCGCCCTCCTGTCCGCCGCTGGCGGCCGGGGTGATGCGGTCTGCCGTGGTCGCCGATGCGGGCTCTGCCTGCCGCCTGCCCTACCCGGGAGTTCCCTGCATGTCCCTGCCCGCTCCGCGCCCCGCCCGCCACGCCCTGCTGCCGCTTGCCCTCGCCATGGCCTGCGCCTCACTCGCCCTGCCCGCGTTCGGCCAGGGCCTGCAGACCTCCTTCGAGCCGGGCCAGCCGACCCCCTCGGTCGGCAAGCAGGCGCTGCAGGTCGAGATCGGCAACGGTCCGCGCGCGCCGTATGCGGCCAAGGCCGGCGTCGGCTACACCGGCCTGCGCGCGCTGCACTACGCCAGCACCGGCGGCCCCCTGCAGCGGCGCCTGTTCGATACCGACGTGCGCATCGAGGCCGACACCGCGCTGAGCTGGCTGGTACTGCCGGAGATCGTCGGCAAGGACACCGTGGCGTCCACCTACGTCTCGCTGGACCTGGTGCTGGACGACGGCAGCCGGGTCTCGGCCAGCGACGCGCGCGACCAGCACGGCGTGGCGCTGGGCGCGACCGCGCAGGGCGATTCGAAAACGCTGTACCCCCAGCAGTGGGCCCGCAAATCGGTGCGCCTGGGCGACGTCGCCGCGCTGCGTGGGCGCCGCGTGGTGGGCGTCGAACTGCAGGTGGCCAGCGCCGCCGGCGCGCCGGTGTCGGGCTGGATCGACGACGTGCGCCTGGACGCGCAGGCGCGCAGCGCGCCGCAGCGGCCGTCGGACTGGGTACTGACCACGCGCGGCACGCAGGCCAACGGCACGTTCTCGCGCGGCAACAACTTCCCGGCCACGGCGGTGCCGCACGGGTTCAACTTCTGGACCCCGGTCACCGATGCCGGCGCGCTGACCTGGCTGTACCGCTGGAACGAACAGAACGATGCCAGCAACCGTCCGCGCCTGCAGGCGCTGGCGCTCAGCCACCAGCCCAGCCCGTGGATGGGCGACCGCCAGACCTTCCAGGTGATGCCCTCGGCCAGCCGTGGCGTGCCCGAGGCCGACCGCGGCAAGCGTGCGCTGGCCTTCTCGCACGACAATGAGCGTGCGCGTCCCTACCGTTACGACGTGCGCTTCGACAATGGCATCGCTGCGGCGATCGCCCCGACCGACCACGCCGCGTTGTTCCGCTTCGAGTTCCCGGAAAAAGGCGACGCCAACCTGCTGTTCGACAACGTCGATGCGCGCGGCGGGCTGACCCTGGACGCGGCCACGCAGACCTTGTCCGGCTACACCGATACCCGCAGCGGCCTGTCCAACGGCGCCACCCGCATGTACGTGGTGGCCAGCTTCGACAAACCCTGGCGCAGCAGCGGGCAGATCGACACCGGCCGTGCCACCGGCTACATCAAGTTCGATGCCGGCAGCGACCGCCGGGTGAACATGCGCATCGCCACGTCGCTGATCTCCCTCGAGCAGGCGCGCCACAACCTGGCACTGGAACTGGCCGCCACCGACGACCTGGAGCGCGTGGCCGCACGCGCGCAGGACGCCTGGGATGCGCGCCTGGTGCCGTTCGACATCGGCGATGCCAGCGACGACCAGAAGACCACGCTGTATTCCAGCCTGTACCGGTTGTATCTGTACCCCAACTCCGGCCATGAAAACGCCGGCACCGCAGCCGCCCCCGACTGGCGCTACGCCAGCCAGGCCAGTGCCGCCGACGACAACAGCGACGGCAGCGCCACGCGCAGCTTCGCCCCGATCCGCGACGGCAAGGTGTACGTCAACAACGGCTTCTGGGATACCTTCCGCACTACCTGGCCGGCGTATGCGTTGTTCACCAAAGACGATGCCGGCGCGCTGGTGCAGGGCTTCCTGGAGCAGTACCGCGCCGGTGGCTGGGTCGCGCGCTGGTCCTCGCCGGGCTATGCCGACCTGATGGTGGGCACCAGTTCGGATGTGGCCTTCGCCGACGCATGGCTGAAGGGCATCGGCGGCTTCGATCCAGAGGAGGCCTATGCGGCGGCGTTGAAGAACGCCACCGTGGTGCCGCCGGACCGCCACGTAGGGCGCAAGGGCATGGACCGTTCCACCTTCCGCGGCTACGCCAGCGCCGAGGTGCATGAAGGGATGTCGTGGACGATGGAGGGGGCGCTCAACGACTTCGGCATCGCCAACATGGCCCAGGCGCTGGCCAAACGCGCAACCACGGCCGCCGCGCGCGAGCGCTATACCACCGAGGCCGACTACTTCAGCCACCGTGCGGGCACCTACGCCACGCTGTTCGATCCGACAGCCGGCTTCTTCCAGGGCCGCACTGCCGACGGCCAATGGCGGCTGGCCGCCAAGGACTACGACCCGCGCGTGTGGGGCCATGACTACACCGAATCCAACGGGTGGACGTTCGCCTTTACTGCCGCGCACGACGGCGAAGGCCTGGCCGGGCTGTACGGCGGCCGCGACAAACTTGCGGCCAAGCTGGACGAATTCTTCGCCACCCCGGAAACCGCCGACCCGGCGTTCGCCGGCTCCTATGGCGGCACCATCCATGAGATGACCGAAGCGCGCGATGTGCGCATGGGCATGTACGCGCACAGCAACCAGCCGGCGCACCACATCCCGTGGATGTACCTGTATGCCGGGCAGCCATGGAAGACCCAGCACCACGTGCGCGAGATCCTGTCGCGGCTGTACGTGGGCAGCGAGATCGGCCAGGGCTACCCCGGCGATGAGGACAACGGCGAAACGTCGGCGTGGTACGTGCTGGCCTCGCTGGGTCTGTATCCGCTGCGCATGGGCTCGCCCGAGTACGCGATCGGCTCGCCGGCGTTCCGCCATGCCCGGGTCGAACTGCAGGGCGGCGCGGTGCTGACCGTCAATGCGCCGGACAACTCGCGCGAGAACGTGTACGTGCAGTCGTTGAAAATCAACGGCAAGCCGTGGAGCAAGACCTGGGTGCCGCACGAGGTGATCGCCAAGGGCGCCACGCTGGACTTCGTGATGGGGCCCAAGCCCTCCCCGTGGGGCAGCGGCCCGGACGATGCGCCGCGCTCGCTCACCGCGCGCGGCCAGCGCCCTGCCCTGCTGCATGACCTGCTCGGCAGCGGTCCGCGTGCGCAGGGTGCCGATGGACGGGCGCTGCAGGCGCTGGTCGATGACGATGCCGGCACCGTGGTGCCGCTGGGTGCCGGCACGGTGTCATTCACCGGGGTCAGCGACGGCGTGCCATCGATGTACACGCTGACCAGTGGCAACGCCCCGATCCGCGGCGGCGAGTGGACGCTGGAAGCACGCCGCAGCGGCGGCCGCTGGACCGTGCTGGACCAGCGCCGTGGCGAGGACTTCGCCTGGGCGCAGCAGACCCGTCCGTTCGGCATCGCCACGCCGGGCCGTTACGCCGAGTACCGGTTGCGCATCGCCGGGCCTGGGCGGATGCAGCTGGCCGAGGTGGAATTGCTGGCGCCGGTTGGGGAACGTTGAGGATGGGCGCGATGGCGTTCTGCAGGTCGATGGCCGATGGGGTCATGGGGAGCCGGCCAGCGGCCGGCACTACCGGGGTGCTGATGCTGGCGTTGGTGGCGTTCGATGCCGCGGCGTTCGAGGGCAGCCAGCAGCGCGAGGGGGTGACGCTGACCTACCGCGATCCGGGCGATGCGCTGGAGGCGACGCTGCGCGGCCGGATCATCGAGACGTTCTTCGCGGCCTATCTGCGCGAACGCGCCGATTTCCATCCGGGCGCACCGGCGCAGGCGCGCATCGTGATCGACCCGGGGTACGACGGCGTCGCCTTTGTCGGCGAAGGCGACGGGGCCGCCACCATCACCATCAACCCGGGCTGGTTGGCCACACATCCAGACGACGTGGACCTGGTCACCCATGAGGCGATGCACATCGTGCAGGGCTACCCCGAGTACGCCAACGAACGCGTGCCCGGCTGGCTGGTGGAAGGCATCGCCGATTACGCGCGCGACCGCTATGGTCGGCACAACGCGGCGGCCGGCTGGGCGCTGCCGACGGCGGTGAAGGACGGGCAGCATTTCGATACCGGTTACCGGGTCACCGGTGCGTTTCTGAAGTGGAGCGAGGACCAGCATCCCGGGCTGGTAAAGGCGCTGGATGCGGCGTTGCGCGAGGGGCGCTATGCGCCGGCCTTGTGGACGCAGCGCACCGGGATGGCGTTGCCGGCGCTTTGGGCGGCATACGTGAAGGCGCGTTGATGTGGTGCTGGGCACCTATCGTAGAGGGGTGCTTGTCTTGCCGATCGCGCATTTGGAGGAGCCGGCCAGCGGCCGGCACTACCGGGGCTCAGTGCCGGCGGCGGCCAGCGGGCGGCACTGATGGGACTCAGCGCGCGCCGACCAGGCCGGCGTACAGCGCGAAAAGCTGCTGGAAATAGCGTTTCGTCGTTCGACTGCGCATGGGACTACTCCGGGCTGGCCATTGGGGGTCTGGTCGGGCCCAGGGCGGCGGGAGCCGGTGGCCCTCCGCCGCGGCCGGGCCGCGTGGGGGTATTGGGCCTTGCGGAGGTTGCAGGGCGGTGACGGCCGGGCTACGGGACTATTGATCGGCAACGTCGCCGTCGGGGTAGCCATCGGCATATCGATCGGCGACGTAGCCATCGGCGTAGATTCACGCCATGGGTGGATACCGCGCGCAGCGCGGTCCAGGTGTCCAGGCCCGCAGCATCCACGCGTGGGGGTTCTGGCCGGCGTTGAACGCACGCCGAAGCCGCCTTATGGCGTGCAGGGTGCCGGGCTTAGTGCATCCACGCATGGCGTGGCGCTACCTGTTTCGCCGCGCGAAACCAAAACGCGCCCCGAAGGGCGCGCTTTGGAATCTGGGAGCCCAAAGAGCGGCGCGTTACGCCCCGTTCTTTTCGGCCTCCAGCTGCTTGCGGATCTGCGCATCGACTGCGGCGATCGCGGTCATGTTGAGCACGCGGCGCGAGGTGGCGCTGGTGGTCAGGATGTGCACCGGCTTGGCCACGCCCATCAGAATCGGGCCGATCGCCACGCCATCGGTGAACACGCGCACCAGGTTGTAGGCGATGTTGGCCGCTTCCAGGTTGGGCAGCACGAACAGGTTGGCGCGGCCCTTCAGCGTGCTGTTGGGCAGCAACTTCTGGCGCAGCGCTTCGTCCCATGCGGTGTCGCCCTGCATTTCGCCGTCCACGTTCAAGCGCGGGTTGCGCTTGAGCAGCAGGCCACGCACGGCGCGCATCTTCAACGCGTCCTTGGAATCGTGGCTGCCGAAGTTGGAGTGCGACAGCAACGCCACCTTCGGCTCGATCCCGAACAGCTTCATGCGGTAGGCCGCCTGCAGCGTCGCTTCGCAGATCTGCTCGGCGGTCGGGTCTTCCTGCACGTGGGTGTCCACGAAGAAGAACACGCCGTGCTGGTTGATCACGCCGGTCATGGCCGAGGTGGAGGTCACCTTGGATTCCAGCGGCAGCACGCTGCGCACATAACCCAGTTTCTTGTGGAAGCGCCCGACCACGCCGGTGAGCATCGCATCGGCTTCGCCACGGGCCACCATCACCGCCGCGATCAGTGTCGGGCGCGAGCGCATCAGGTTCTTGGCCGCAGCCACGGTCACGCCGCGACGGCCGGTGAGGTTGTGGTAGTACTGCCAGTACTCGTTGAAACGCGGGTCGTCGTTGATGTTGGTGATGCCGAAATCGACCTCGGCCTTCATCCGCAGACCCAAGCGCTCGATGCGCGATTCGATCACGTCCGGGCGGCCGATCAGAATCGGGAACGCCAGGCCTTCGTCGACCACGTTCTGCACCGCGCGCAGCACCACTTCTTCTTCGCCTTCGGCATACACCACGCGCTGCTTGTCGGCGCGCGCACGGTCGTAGACCGGCTTCATCATCAGGCTGGTGCGGTAGACGAACTGGGCCAGCTTCTCGCGGTAGGCGCCCATGTCGGCGACCGGACGGGTAGCTACGCCCGAATCCATCGCAGCCTGCGCCACGGCGGCCGACAGTTCCACCAGCAGGCGGCGGTCGAACGGACGCGGGATCAGGTAATCGCGGCCGAAGCTCGGGGTTTCATCGCCATAGGCCGAGCCCAGGTCGCTGGCCTCGCGGCGCGCCATCGCGGCAATGGCGTGCACGCAGGCGATCTTCATTTCTTCGTTGATCGCCGTGGCGCCCACGTCCAGCGCCCCGCGGAACAGGTACGGGAAGCACAGCACGTTGTTGATCTGGTTCGGGTAGTCCGAACGACCGGTGCCGATGAGCGCATCCGGACGTACCGAACGGGCCACTTCCGGCATGATTTCCGGGGTCGGGTTGGCCAGGGCGAAGATCACCGGATCCTTGGCCATGGTCTTGACCATGTCCGCCGTGAGGATGCCCGGGGCCGACAGGCCGAGGAAGATATCCGCGCCGTCGACGATCTCGGCCAGCGTGCGCTTGTCGGTGTCGCGTGCGTAACGCGCCTTTTCCGGGTCCAGGTCGGTGCGGCCGGTGTGGATCACGCCGTCGCGATCGAAGGCCAGGATGTTCTCCGGCTTCAGGCCCAGCGAAACCAGCATGTTGACGCAGGAGATGCCCGCCGCGCCCATGCCGGTGGTGGCCAGCTTGATGTCTTCGATCTTCTTGCCGGTCACGACCATGGCGTTGAGCACGGCCGCACCGACGATGATCGCGGTGCCGTGCTGGTCGTCATGGAACACCGGGATGTTCATCCGCTCGCGCAGCTTGCGCTCGACGATGAAGCATTCCGGCGCCTTGATGTCTTCCAGGTTGATGCCGCCGAAGGTCGGCTCCAGCGAGGCGATGATGTCGACCAGCTTGTCCGGGTCGTTCTCGTCGATCTCGATGTCGAACACATCGATGCCGGCGAACTTCTGGAACAGCACGCCCTTGCCTTCCATCACCGGCTTGCCGGCCAGCGGGCCGATGTTGCCCAGGCCCAGCACGGCGGTGCCGTTGGAAATGACGGCGACGAGGTTGCCGCGCGCGGTCAGCTCGCTGGCCTGCTGCGGGTCGGCCATGATCGCTTCGCAGGCGTGTGCCACGCCCGGCGAATAGGCCAACGACAGATCGCGCTGGGTCAACATCGGCTTGGTCGCGGTGACCTTGATCTTGCCGGGCGGCGAGAGCCGATGATAGTCGAGGGCTGCCTGTTTGAAATCTTCGTTGGACATCGCTTTCTGCAGATGAATGGGCGAGAGGAACAGGGGATCATACCCCCGTTGGCGTGGATGGACCTGTCGCTACGCTGTCGCGGCCATGCTGCAACTGCACATATTTCCGGCCGTTCGGCAGCGTATGCAGGCAGCGTGGCGCACGCCGATGACAGATCGCATCACTGCTGTGGTAGCGATAAAAAAGCAGGGCCCGCCATCCAGGGGGAGTGGGCAGGCCCTGCAACACACACAAACGCAAGCGGGTTCAGTGCGCCGACGCGGTCAGCGGCGACGGCAGGTCGTCGGTGGTCAATGTCGGCAGTTCGGCCTCGCGGCCATCCAGCGCCATCGCCAGGCGATCGCGGTCCAACGCGCCTTCCCAGCGCGACACCACCACGGTGGCCACGGCATTGCCGATGAAGTTGGTCAGCGAGCGACATTCGCTCATGAAGCGGTCCACGCCGAGGATCAGCGCCATGCCGGCCACCGGCACTTCCGGCACCACCGCCAGGGTGGCGGCCAGGGTGATGAAACCGGCACCGGTGACGCCGGCGGCGCCCTTGGAGCTGAGCATCGCCACCAGCAGCAGCGCGATCTGGTGGCCCAGGGTCAGCTCGGTGTTGGTGGCCTGGGCGATGAACAGCGCGGCCAGGGTCATGTAGATGTTGGTGCCATCCAGGTTGAACGAGTAGCCGGTCGGGACCACCAGGCCCACCACCGACTTGGCGCAACCGGCGCGCTCCATCTTCTCCATCAGCGAGGGCAGCGCCGATTCGGACGAGGAGGTGCCCAGCACCAGCAGCAGCTCGGCCTTGAGGTAGCGGGCCAGCTTGAACACCGAGAACCCGCACAGGCGGCAGACCACGCCCAGGATGACGGCCACGAACAGGAACGCGGTCAGGTAGAACGAGCCGACCAGCCAGGCCAGGTTGATCAGCGACCCCACCCCGTATTTGCCGATGGTGAAGGCGATGGCACCGAAGGCGCCGATCGGGGCGGCCTTCATCAGGATGTGCACCAGGCGGAACACCGGGGCGGTCAGCGCCTCCAGGAAGGTCAGCACCGGGCGGCCCTTCGCACCGGTCAGGGCCAGCGCAATGCCGAACAGCACCGCCACGAACAGCACCTGCAGGATGTTGCCGTCTACGAAGGCGCTGACCAGGGTGGCCGGAATGATGTCCATCGCAAAGCCGGTCAGGGTCAGCTCGTGGGATTTCTCCACGTAGCTGTGGACCGCGGTCTGGTCCAGGTCGGCCGGGTTGATGTTCATGCCGGCACCGGGCTGCACCACGTGCGCCACGATCATGCCCACGATCAGGGCCAGGGTGGAGAAGAACAGGAAGTAGGCCATCGACTTGGCGAACACCCGGCCCACGGTGCGCAGGTGGGTCATGCCGGCGATACCGGTGACGATGGTGAGGAAGATCACCGGGGCGATGATCATCTTCACCAGCTTGATGAAGGCATCACCGAGCGGCTTGAGCGATTCGGCGAAGGCCGGCTCGAAGTGGCCGAGGACGGCGCCCAGGACGATCGCCACGACCACCTGGAAATACAGCTGGCGGTAGAAGGGCAGCGGCTTGGCCGGCAGCGCGGCGGCGGTGGGTACGTGCATGGCGGACTCCGGGAAAGCGGTGTTGTTGCGTCCGGCCCGCACGGCAGCAGCAGGCCAGTTCCAAGGAAACCCCGTCGCGGCGCCGGAACAGGCAGGGCGGCGGGGGATGGACGCATTTGTACGCGCGAGTCACCGCCACGCAGATAACCTATTGGTACTAGCCCCCCGGTTCAGGCAGCGATGGGTGCCTACACTGCCCCCATCCCGCCCTCCCCCACGGCGGCTGGTGACCGCGCGCAGCCCTGAAGGGCAACAGTTTCCGGCGCTGCGGCCGTTGTTGTCCTGTCCGCTTCAATGAACCCAGAGAGCTGCTCCTCCATGCGCCCGACCCCGACCCTGCTGGCCCTGTGCCTGGCTGCCACCCCCGCCCTGGCCTCGGCGGCCGATTTCGACAACTGGCCGACCAAGGTCGCCTTCAGCGATGGCACCGAACTGGCCGCCACCGCCAACATCGCCTACGACTACAACGACTTTTCCTCGGCCAGCGGCATCGAAGACGATGACGCGGTGCGCCGCAAGGAATTCGGCGCCACCCTGAAGAAGAAGGGGGTGTACGACGCGATGGTGTACTACGACTTCCAGGCCGACACCTGGCTGGACGTGTTCGTGCGCGTTGAAAGCAAGGCCTTCTTCGGCAGCGACATCGGCCGCTTCCGCTTCGGCTACATGAAGACCCCGGTCGGCCTGGACGCCAACACTTCCTCGCGCGCCGGCAGCTTCCTGGAAACCGCGCTGCCCGTGCAGGCCTTCTACGCAGGTCGCCGCACCGGCGCCGAATGGGTGCTGGAACGCCCGCAGTACCTGCTGCAGGCCGGCGCCTACGGCGGCAAGGACCTCCAGGGCGACAACCCCGGCACCACCCAGGCCGTGCGAGCAGTGTGGACCCCGGTCAAGGCCGCCGGCGACGTGCTGCACCTGGGCCTGGCCTACTCGCAGGAAAACCCGCGCGGCTACCGCGATGGCCGCGACGTGCACCATGAAGCCAGCGCGCGCCTGCGCGCTCGTCCGGAAGCCGGCCTGACCGACATCCGCCTGGTCGACTCCGGCGCACTGGCCACTGCCGACCAGATCCGCCGCACCGGCCTGGAAGGCATCTGGATCCGTGGCCCGTTCTCGCTGCAGGCCGAAGCCCTGCAGACCACCGTCACCCGCCAAGGCAAGCCGGACTACACCGGCGACGGTCAGTACGCCATGGCCAGTTGGGTGCTCACCGGGGAATCGCGTCCGTACAACGCCGGCGCGGTGGCCAACATCAAGCCGGCCCATGACTACGGCGCGGTGGAACTGGTGGCCCGTTACAGCCGCCTGGACCTGGACGACGCCGATGTTTTCGGTGGCCGCCAGCACGACTGGACCTTGGGCGCCAACTGGTACCTCACCAGCCACTTCAAGTTCCAGGCCAACTACGTGAAGGCCGACGCCAGCCGTCGCGGCGTGCATACCCAGCCGGAGATCTTCGAACTGCGCGCGCAGATGCACTTCTGATCAGGCCCATCGCGGCGGGCGTGTACATCGCGCCCGCCGCACGACCGTAGACTGCCGCCATGTACTGGCTCGGCCGCCATCGCACCCTGCTGTTGACCCTGCTGCTGATGATCGGCGGCACGCTGCTGTGCGCGGCCGCCGCCGGGCACTATGCCTGGCGGCGTGCGCTGGCCGCCGAAAGTGCCCAGGTGCAACGCCAGCTGGAGCTGTACGGTCAGGGACTGCAACAACGCATCGACCGCTTCGGCACCTTGCCGCAGGTGCTGGCACTGGACCCGGACCTGCGCCGCGCGCTGCTGCAGGTGCCCGATGCCGCCGCGCGGCAGCGGCTCAACCTCAAGCTGCAGCGCGCCAACCAGGTGACCCGCGCCTCCACCCTGACCCTGGTCGGCCACGACGGCGTGGCCGTGGCCGCCAGCAACTGGGACCAACCCAGCAGCAACGTCGGCGAGGACTACAGCTACCGTCCCTATTACCGGCAGGCACTGGCCACCGGCCGCGGCCGTTTCTACGGCATCGGCATGACCACCGGCGTGCCCGGGTATTTCCTGTCTCAGGCGATCGAAGAAGACGGCCGCCGCATGGGCGTGGTGGTGATCAAGATCGAACTGTCGGCATTGGAACAGGAATGGTTGCCCAGCCCGGACGTGGTGCTGGCCAGCGATGAGCATGACGTGGTGTTCCTGGCCAACCGCGATGTTTGGCGCTACCGCCTGCTGCGCCAGCTGGGGCCGGGCGAGCGCCGCGAGATGCTGGAAGCGCGGCAGTACGCCGACCGCTCGCTGCAACCGCTGCGGGTCCGCACCGAAGATGTGCTTGAGAACGGCGGGCGCATGGTGCGCCTGCTCGATCCGGCGCTGCCCGGACGCATGCTCTGGCAAAGCCTGGCCCTGCCCGAGGAACACTGGAACCTGCACCTGCTGCACGATGCCGGCGCGGCCACCAGCGCCGGGCGCAGCGCGGCCATCGGCGGCGGCGCGGCATGGCTGGCGCTGGGCTTCCTGGTGCTGTTCGTGCAGCAGCGGCGGCGGCTGGACGCGCACCGCCAGCGCAGCCGACGCGAGCTGGAAAGCGTGCTGGCCCAGCATGCCGAGGAGCTGCGCACCGCGCAGGATGGCGTGCTGCAGGCCGCCCAGCAGGCCGACAGCGGGCTCAGCCGCAGCCTGGCGCACCTGCCGCAGGGCGTGGTGGTGATCGACAACGAACAGAACCTGGTGGCATGGAATGCGCGCTACCTGGAGCTGTTCAAGTTCCCCGCCGGCCTGATCCGCGAGGGGCGTCCCATCGAGGAGATCTTCCGCTACAACGCGCGCCGTGGGTTGCTGGGGCCAGGGCCGATCGACGAGGCCATCGAGCGCCGCTTGAACCACCTGCGCAGCGGCCGCCCGCACATGCGCGAGAGCGAGAAAGACGACGGCACCGTGCTGGAGATTCGCGGCAATCCGCTGCCCGATGGCGGCTTTGTCACCAGCTACGCCGATATCACCGCCTACAAGAACACCGCGCGTGAACTGCGCTCGCTGGCCGATGCGCTGGAACACCGCGTGGCCGAGCGCACCCGCGACCTGGACGAGGCGCGCCGCGAGGCCGAGCGGGCCAACCGCTACAAGAGCCGCTTCGTGGCCTCGGCGGTGCACGACCTGTTGCAGCCGCTGAACGCCGCGCGCATGTTCGTGTCGGTGCTGCGCGGCAAGCTGGCCGGCGATGCACGCGCGTTGAGCGAACACGTGGATGCGGCGCTGGCCGCGCAGGATGCGATTCTGACCAGCCTGCTGGATATTTCACGGCTGGAATCGGGCGCGCTGCAGACCCACGTGCGCGCGTTCGCGCTATCGCCGCTGCTGGAGACACTGGCACGTGAGTTCGGCATCGCCGCCGACAGTCGCGGGCTGCAGCTGCGTTGGGTGGATACGCGGGCGGTGGTGGTCAGCGATGAGGCATTGCTGCGCCGGATCCTGCAGAACTTCCTGTCCAATGCGCTGCGTTATACCCCGCGCGGGCGCGTGTTGCTGGGCTGCCGACGCGTGGGCGACCAGTTGCGCATCGAGGTGCACGACCAGGGCCCGGGCATTCCGGAGAGCCTGCAGGGCGAGATTTTCGAGGAGTTCCGCCGGCTGGATGACGGTGTCGAACAGGAACGCGGTGCCGGTCTCGGCCTGGCCATCGTCGAACGCATCGGCCGCCTGCTCGGACATGCCATCGGCCTGCGCTCCACGCTGGGACGCGGCAGCGTGTTCACGGTGAGCGTGCCGCTCGGCGACGCGGCGGCCATTCCGGCGCCGACGCCGGTGCCGGCCGTAGCGGCTGACGCCGGCGATGACAGCCCGCTGCGACATTGCCGGGTCTGGAGCATCGATGACGACCCGCGCGTATGCGCCGCCACCCGCGCGCTGCTGGAGCGCTGGGGCTGCGCGGTGGAGCTGGCCGACGGCCCGCAGGCCGCCCTGGAAATCGCCTCGGCGCTCAACGTGCCGCAGTTGCTGCTGCTGGATGTGCGCATGGGCCAGTGGCACGGCCCGGATCTGTATGAGCAGTTGTGTGGACTGTGGCAGGCGCGGCCACCGGTGATCCTGGTGACCGCCGAGCGCGATGATGTGTTGAAGGCGCAGGCGGCGGAGAACGGGTGGGGGTTCCTGTCCAAGCCGGTGCGGCCGCCGGCGTTGCGCGCGTTGATGACGCAGTTGCTGGTACGGCATCGGGGATGATCGGTGATTCAGAAGCAGCCGAGCATGGCTCGGCTCTACCGGGTTGGTTGGGGGGCCGCCGAGCGTGGCTCGGCTCTGCCGGGTGGATTGGGAGCAGCCGAGCATGGCTCGGCTCTGCCGGGTGGGTTGGGGAGCAGCCGAGCATGGCTCGGCTCTACCGGGTGGGTTGGGGGGCCAGGGTGCCACGCTCTGGTAGAGCCGAGCCATGCTCGGCTGACACCCTCCGGAGGTGACGATGTGTCCCCGCCCCGCGGCCTCAGCCGTCCAGCCCCGCGCCGGCATCGCCTTCCGGCTCCAGCGCCTTCACCAGTACCGCGGCCTGCGTGCGGCTGTGGCATTCCAGCTTTTTCAGGATCGCGGTGACATGCACCTTCACCGTGTTCTCGGCCAGGCCCAGCTCGTAGGCGATTTGCTTGTTGAGCAGGCCGTCGGCCAGGCACAGCAGCACGCGGAACTGCTGCGGGGTGAGCTGGGCCAAGCGTGCGGCGAGCAGCGCGTCGGACTCGGAGCGCTCTGGCGCCATGGCCGGGAACCACACCCCGCCATCGAGCACCGCCGCCACCGCCTGGCCGATGGTCTCGGCCGGCGCGGACTTGGGGATGAAGCCGGCTGCGCCGAACTGCTGCGCGCGGCGGATGACGCGCGGATGGTCGTTGGAGGAGACGATGACCACCGGGATGTCCGGGTGCGCGCCGCGTACGTGCAGCAGCGAGGAGAACCCGCGGGCACCGGGCATGGTCAGGTCCAGCAGCACCAGCTCGATCTCCGGGTGCTGGTCCAGCGCGGCTTCCAGTGTGGAGGCGCTGGCCACTTCGAGCACCTGCGCCTGTGGCAGCGACTGGCGCAGCGAGTGCACCACCGCCGCGCGCAGCAACGGGTGGTCGTCGGCAATCAGGACGGTGAGTTCGCTCATGCGGTCCATTGTAATGCGGTTGCCGGGCAGAGCCCGGCGCTACACGGGTGGATCGTTGCAATGCGGTTGACGGCCAGCGGCCGTCACTACCGGGGCGGTTCGTTGCAATGAGGTTGACGGCCAGCGGCCGTCATTACCGGGTGGATCGTTGCAATGCGGTTGACGGCCAGCGGCCGTCACTACAGAGGTGAATCGTTGCAGTGCGGTTGACGGCCAGCGGCCGTCATTACCGGGGTGGATCGTTGTGTTGAGGTTGAGGGCCAGCGGCCGTCATTACCGGGTTGGATCGTTGCAATGCGGTTGACGGCCAGCGGCCGTCACTACCGGTGTGGATCGTTGCAATGAGGTTGACGGCCAGCGGCCGTCACTACCGGGGTGGATCGTTGCAATGCGGTTGACGGCCAGCGGCCGTCACTACCGGGGTGGATCGTTGCAATGAGGTTGACGGCCAGCGGCCGTCACTACCGGGGTGGATCGTTGTTACGCGGGTGAAGGTTGACGGCCGGTGGCCGTCGTTACCGGTCGTCGCGCTGCCGCATGCTGCCGCGCCAGGCTTCGAGGAACTGGCGGCGCTTGAGGCCGTCCAGGTACACGAGCAGGCCCGGGCCCAGCTGGATGGGGCGGTAGCTGCGCGCGGGCGAGCGGCCACGTTGCTGGCCCTGTGCGGGCAGGATCGGCATCAGGCGGGCTTCGCGCGAGAGGACCTGCTGGCCGCGGGGTGACAGCAGGTAGTCGAGGAAACGCCGCGCCTCGTCCGGATGCGGGCTGCTGCGAGGAATCACCGCGGTGCGCAGCACCACCAGCGTGTAGTCCTCCGGTTCCACGATGCCCAGCGGTGCACCGGCCTCGATCCGCGCCTGCGCGTAGGAGCCCAGCACGTTATAGACCAGCGACAGCTTGCCGCTGCTGACCTGGTCGAGCAGCACGCCGGTGCGTTCTTCCAGGTGCACGCCGTTGTCGCCCAGCGCGCCCAGCAGCGCGCCGGCAATGCTGCCGCGCTGGCCGTCCTGGGTGGCCAGCAGGTAGCCCACGCTGCTGCGCTCCACGTCGTAGGTGCCCACCCTGCCCTGCAGCGGCGCGTCCGGGGCGCGCAGCAGTTCCAGAAGTTGCCGGCGCGTGTGCGGTACCCGTGAGGCTGGCAGGGTGCGGGTGTTGTAGACGATGGCCACCGGCTCGTAGCTGATCCCGAACGCTTCGTGCCGCCATTGCGCCCACGCCGGCAGGGCGTCGGTCTGCACCGAGCGGTGCGGCAGCGCATGGCCGTCGTTGACCAGTTTTGTCTGTAGGTCCATGCCGCTGCTGATCAGCATGTCCGGCGCCTGCGGACCGCCGCGGTCGCGCAGGTAGCGCGCGTAGATGTCCTGGGTGATGACATCCTCGTAGAGGATCTCGGTGCCCGGGTGCAGGCGCTGGTAGTCGGCGATCACCGTGGCGAACACTTCGATGTCGGTCGAGCCATGGATGCGCAGCTGCGCCACCGCCGGCCCCTTTGCCGGGAAGCGCTGCACATCGCCCGGTGCCGCCAGCGCCGGGCCTGCCACCAACAACAACAGCACCAGCCACGCGCACTTCATGCATGCATCCTCGGCAGGCGGATGGTGGCCACCAGGCCCCCTCCCACGCGGTTGCTCAGGTCGATCTGGCCCCCATGGCTGTCCACCACGCGCTTGACGATCGCCAGGCCCAGCCCGGCGCCGCCGGCTGCGGCCCCTTCGCCGCGCGCGAAACGCTCGAACACGCGCTCGGCATCGGCCGCGGCAATGCCCGGGCCGTGGTCGGCGATGGTCAGCACCCAGTGCTGCGCCTCTTCGGTCAGCGCCACCTGCAGCGTGCCGTCGCCGCCGTATTTGAGGGCGTTGTCGATGAGATTCTTGATGGCCTCGCGCAGCAGCAGCGCGTCGCCGTGTATCCAGGCTGCCTGTGCGCTCACCGCCAGCTGCACGCGTGGGGCCGGCAGTGCCTGCGGCAGTGCTTCGTGCAACGCCTGGTGCACGGTTTCGGTCAGGTCCACCGGGGCGAAGCGCTGCAGGTTGGCACGGTGGATCACGCTGGCGTCGCTGAGCAGCTGGTTGAGCAGGCGGCTCATGTGGGTGGCGTTGCGTTCGATGGCGTGCAGGCTGCGCCGCATGTCCTCGGGGTCTTCCTCGTCCAGTGCCAGCTGCGCCTGCGCGCGCAGCGCGGCCAGCGGCGTGCGCATCTGGTGCGCCGCCTCGGCCATGAACGCGCGCAGGGTTTCATTGCTGCCCTGCAGGCGGCCCATGAAGTGGTTCAGCGCGCCCACCATCTTGTCCATCTCGCGCGGCACGCTGGCATCGAGCGGCTTCAGGTCGGACGGTTCACGCCGCGCCAGCTCGCGCTCCATCCGCACCAGCGGGCGTAGCGCGCGGTGCACGCCCAGACCCACCAGGGCCAGCGACAGCAGCGACAACACGGCGATGGCCAGCAACGCACGGGTCACCATGTCCTGCGCCAGCGCTTCGCGCGCGCGCCGGGTCTGGCCCACCTGCACCCGCACTTCGCCCTGCGCCGACGGCGAGGACACCCGCCGCGACACCACCACGAAGCGCACCTGCTCGCCGCTGTAGAGCGCATCAAACAGCTGTGGGCGGTCGCTGGGCGCGTGCGGCGGCAGCGGCAGGTCCGCATACCCGGTCACCGTCTGGTCGCGTGCGTCGGACACGCGGTAGAACACGCGATCTTCCGGCGCCATGGCCAGCAGGTCCAGCGCGGCATACGGCAGATCGACCTGCCATTGCGCCTCCACCAGCGC
Organism: Stenotrophomonas sp. Ste86; assembly: GCF_024519465.1. Lineage (GTDB taxonomy): Bacteria > Pseudomonadota > Gammaproteobacteria > Xanthomonadales > Xanthomonadaceae > Stenotrophomonas. The sequence continues at coordinate 55,807 of NZ_JALJRW010000015.1, forward strand.
CACCGAATCGATGATCGACAGCGCCGAGGACACCAGCAGGTGGTCGTAGGAGCGGTTGGCGGCACGTTGTCCGTAGGCGCGCGCGCCGAACAGCAACGCCACCGCGAACAGCGCCAGGAACGCGCCCAGGTACAGCCACAGCGTGTGCCGGATCGACCCGGAGGTGCGCGGGTCAGTCGTCATCGCCGCCCGCACTGCCGGCATCCTCGCCCAGCGCTTCTAGCAGATAACCACTACCGCGCACGGTGACGATCCGCAGGGGCGCGTCGGCGAGCTTGCGGCGCAGGCGACCGACGTACAGTTCGATCGCATTCGGACCGGCTTCGTCATCGAAGCCGAACAGGCCGTTGCCGATCTCGTCCTTGCCCACCACCTGGCCCAGTCGCCCCATCAGAATTTCCAGGAGGCGGTACTCGCGGTTGGGCAGCTCGATCGGCTGGCCGTCCAGGCTGACCCGGTGCGAGGCATTGTCGAACTGGAACGTGCCGATCTGCACCACTTCGCTGGCCTGGCCACGGGTACGCCGCAGCAGCACCCGGCAGCGTGCTTCGAACTCGCGGAAGTCGAACGGTTTGCCCAGGTAATCATCGGCGCCGACATCCAGCGCCTGCACGCGGTCTTCGATGCCATCGCGCGCGGTCAGCATCAGCACCGGGGTGCTGTCGCCGCGCTCGCGCATGCCGGCCAGCACGCGCAGGCCGTCCAGCTTGGGCAGGCCGATATCCAGCACCACCAGGTCGAAGCTCTGGTAGCGCAGCACGCTGGCCGCGGCCAGCCCGTCGCGCTGCCAGTCCACCGCGTGGCCACTGCGGCGCATGCGGCGGACGATGGCATCGGCCAGGTCCGGGTTGTCTTCCACCAGCAGCAGGCGCATCGGTCGGGAAATCTCTCAGGAGCACGAATCCTAGCGCGAGCGGCCACTCCCGTGGGCTTCGCTGCAACGCACAAACCCCTGACAGGTGGATGACAGCTTCCCGGCTCTAGGCTGCGCCATCGCATCGCACCCCGTGCCGATGCCATTGGCGACACACCTGCACGAACGAGTACCTGGGAGGGTCCGTGGAACTGAACGCACTGCGCTGGCGCACGCCGGCCGCCTGTACCCTGCTGATGCTGGCCGCACCGCTCTGGGCCGCCGAAGCCAGCGAGGAAGACCGCCCGGTCACCGCCACGCTCGGCGGTCGCCTGCATCTGGATTTCGCCGATTTCGACAATGACGGCCGTGGCACCCCGAACAAGGACGACACGGAGATCCGCCGCGCCTGGGTGGACGTGTCGGGCAAGTTCTTCGTGGTCGACTACAAGCTGGAAGCCGATTTTTCGGGCGACCGGGTCGAGGCCAAGGACGTGTTCGTCAGCCGCAGCTTCGGCGACGCAGGCAAGCTCACCGTCGGCCAGTTCAAGCAGTTCTTCTCGCTCGATGACCGCACCAGTTCCAACTACGGTACCTTCCTGGAGCGCGGCAACGCCGGCACCACGCTGGCGCCGTTGTACCGCCTCGGCGCCTCCTGGCAGGCCGCCCGTGGCGACATGACCTGGGCCGCCAGCGCTTACAGCCTGGAAAGCATCGACGCGTGGCAAGTGAAGGGCCGTGCCGCCGGTGGCCGCGCGACCTGGGCGCCGGGCGCCACCGCCGGCGATGTGCTGCACCTGGGCCTGTCGCTGGCCCACGAGCGCTATGACACTCCCGGCGCCAACGGTGTGCCCGGGCTGAAGATCCGCCCGCGCCCGGCTGGCCACCTCTCCGACAACAGCCGGCTGACCCTGGTCGATTTCTCGGCCGGGCGCGACACCGACGTCAACAAGTGGTCGCTGGAATATGCGCAGGTGCGCGGCCCGCTGTCCTGGCAGGGCGAGTTCAGCGGTGCCACCTTCGACGACGGCAGCCAGCGCGGCAAGGTGCTGGCCGGCTACGGGCTGGTGAGCTGGTTCGTCACCGGCGAGTCGCGGGTGTACGACCGCAAGACCGGCCGCTTCGGACGGGTCAAGGATTTCCAGCACACTGCCGGCGCGTTCGAGCTGGCCCTGCGCTACGACCAGATGCGCGGCGACCAGCACCTGATCGGCCAGCCGGACCTGCGCGATGCACAGACCGAGGCATGGACGCTGGGCGGCAACTGGTACATGCGCGAAAACCTGCGCTTCATGCTCAACCTGATCGAAAGCCGCAACCGCGACCGCCTGGCCAGCGCCACGCTGGACCGCACCCGCGCGGTGACCGGCCGTCTGCAGTTCGATTTCTGATCCTTTTCTTCCGCCCTACCCCTCCTGGAGTCTGCAGATGATGCTGAGCATCCTCGGCTTTGGCATGGTCATTACATTCATGTACTTGATCATGAGCAAGCGGCTGTCGCCGCTGGTCGCCCTCATCACCATCCCGATCGTCTTCGCGCTGATCGGCGGCTTCGGCGCCGGCATCGACGAGATGATGCTGGAGGGCATCAAGAAGATCGCGCCCACCGGCGTGATGCTGATGTTCGCCATCCTCTACTTCGGGGTAATGATCGATGCGGGGCTGTTCGATCCGCTGGTGCGGATCATCCTGCGCTTCGTCAAGGGCGACCCGATGAAGATCGTGCTCGGCACCGCGATCCTGGCGATGCTGATCTCGCTCGACGGCGACGGTTCGACCACCTACATGATCACCGTGTCGGCGATGCTGCCGCTGTACCAACGGCTGGGCATGAACGCGCTCAACATGACCTGCGTAACCATCCTGGCTGGTGGCGTGATGAACCTGACCCCGTGGGGCGGGCCGACCGCGCGCGCGGCCACCGCGCTGCACGTGGACCCGGCCGATGTCTTCGTGCCGCTGATCCCCTCGATGGTGATCGCCTGCGCCGGCGTGCTGCTGCTGGCCTGGTATCTGGGCCTGAAGGAGCGCCGCCGCCTGGGCGTGGTGAGCCTGCCGCAGGGCGGCAGCTGGATGGACAACAGCGTGTCCGACGATGGCAATGCGCTGCCGACCGTCGAAGACGCCGAAGACGTCAAGCGCCCGAAGCTGCTGTGGGTGAACCTGGCCCTGACCATCGCGCTGATGACGGCGCTGATCCTGGGCGTGCTGCCGATGCCGGTGCTGTTCATGGTGGGCTTTGCGATCGCGCTGGTGATCAACTACCCCAACCTGGCCGAGCAGCGCCGCCGCGTGGTCAACCATGCCGGCAACGTGCTGTCGGTGGTGGCGCTGATCTTCGCCGCAGGCATCTTCACCGGCATCCTCAACAACACCGGCATGGTGGAGGCGATGTCGCACAGCTTCCTGGCGATCATCCCCGACAGCTGGGGTCCGTATCTGGCGGTGATCACCGCGATCGCATCCATGCCGTTTACCTTCTTCATGTCCAACGACGCCTTCTACTTCGGCGTGCTGCCGATCCTGTCCGAGGCTGCCGGCACCTACGGCATCACCCCGGTGGAGATGGCGCGTGCATCGCTGGCCGGGCAGCCGGTTCATCTGCTCAGCCCGCTGGTGCCCTCGACTTACCTGCTGGTGGGCCTGGCCAAGGTGGAGTTTGCCGACCACCAGAAATTCACCCTGAAGTGGGCGATCGCCATCTCGCTGCTGTTGATGGTCGGTGGCCTGCTGTTCGGTCTGTATCCCATCGCGGCCTGATGGGCCGCGCCCTGATCCGGTTACCAAGGAGTCTTCAGCAATGACGCTTCGCATCGCTTACGTCACCAGCGGCATGGGCAGTGTTGGCACGGCCATCTGCCAGAAACTGGCGCGCAACGGCCACACGGTGGTCGCTGGTTGCGCACCGAACTCGCCACGCAAGGCCGGCTGGCTGCGCGAGCAGCGCGAGCTGGGCTTCGACTTCATTGCTTCGGAGGGCAATGCCGCGGACTGGTCGTCGACGGTAGCGGCGTTTGCCAAGGTCAAGGCGGAGGTCGGTGAGATCGACGTGCTGGTCAACAATGCCGGCGGCAGCCGCGACGTGCTGTTCCGGCAGATGAGTCCGGACGACTGGAACGCGGTGATGGGCTCGAATCTGCATGCGTTGTTCAACATCACCAAACAGGTGATCGACGGGATGACCGCGCGTGGCTGGGGCCGGATCGTGAACATCGGTTCGGTGAGCGCGCACAAGGGCCAGATCGGGCAGGTCAATTTCGCTACGGCCAAGGCGGCCATGCATGGCTTCAGCCGTGCGCTGGCCAATGAGGTGGCCGCACGCGGGGTGACGGTGAATACGATTTCACCGGGGTATATCGCCAGCCAGTCGATCAGCAGTTTTCCGCCGGACGTGCTGGACCGGCTGGCCGGGTCGGTGCCGATCCGCCGGCTGGGCAAGCCGGAGGAAGTGGCGAGCCTGTGTGCGTGGCTGGCGTCGGATGATGCGGCCTACGTGACCGGTGCCGATTACGCGGTGAACGGTGGGTTGCACATGTTTTGACCTTGGCGCGTCCGGTTGGACGCGTTGCCTCCCCCACGAGGTGAGCCGCGGCGCTGAGAGGCGTCGCGGCTTTTTTTTGTGTCAGTGTAGAGCGAATGCCTGCCTGGGCCTGGGCCTGGGCGGGGGTGTGCAGCGTCGCGGGACACGCTGCAAGTACATCCCTGTAAGCTCGCGTGTGCCATCCATGGCACACGACGGTCCCGCGACGCTGCCCCCCCCCGCCCTGGACAGTTGGCCGGTGGCCTTGGCTGGAACACAGCCGCGCAGAGCAACTAGCGGCGCGCAACGCGCCGCACTGCATCCCGCTTTCTTGTTGAGCACCCGCAAACTGTCAAGGACGGGTACGGGTGGGGTGGCGGGACCGTCATGCGCCATGGATGGCGCATGCGCGCCTACAGGGACGTACTTGCGGCGTGTCCCGACACCCCACCCGTACCCGACCAAACCAGCGGCCCGGCACGCGAGATGCTTCAGAATTCAGCGGCCACCGTCATGAACACCTGGCGCGGCGCACTGGCGTGGATCGCGTAGCGGGTGCCGGTCGGATCGGTCGGGGCGAACGAACTGAGCTGGCCGGCGTAGCGCTTGTTGGTCAGGTTGGTCGCGTTGAGCGACACCTTGATGTCGCGCAGGCCCAGACCCGGACCAAATGAATACCCCGCACCCGCATCGAACGTCGTCACCCCGGCCACCGACTGGTCGTTGGTGTAGGTGTAGTAACGTTTGCCCGTGTATTTGGCGCGCAGGCTGGCGAAGAACCCGTCGCGGTTCCAGCTGATCTCGCTGGAGGCCATCCGCTGCGGCGTATCCACCGTGATCTTGCCGGCCACCGGCACGATCGCACCGCCGGAGGTGTAGTCATCCTCGTAGGTGGACTTGTTCCACGACAGCGCGTTGTACCACTGCAGGCCCTCGACCGGCTTGAGGATGAAGGTCAACTCCGCGCCCTGGCTCTTCACCGAGCCTACGTTGATGAAGCGGGTGATGCACTCCGGACGCGTGCCCACCTCGATGCTCGTGCAGGGATTGAGCGACAGCAGGCGGTTGTCGAACATCACGCGGTAGGCCGCGATCGAGGCCTGGTACTTCTCGCCGAAGGTACGGAAACCGGCTTCCAGCGTCTTCGACTTCTCCGGCTCCAGCCCCGCACTGGCGGCGAACGATTCCGGGGATACCTGCAACGGGCCACCGCTGCCGCCACCGACGAAGGCGGCGATGTTCTCCGAGTAAGAGGCAAACAGCTCCTGGTTCTGGCTGAGCTTGAAACCGATGCCCGCCTGCGGCAGCACCGACTCCTTCGCGGTCAGCGTCCCGGAGGCGTAGCTGGCCTCGGTGCCCGGCCTGGCGTTGGCGGTCATGCGCGTGTTCGGGCTCTTGATGCCCACATCGACAGTGAGGCGGTCATCGAGGAAACGCATGCGGTCCTGCACGTAGAACTGGCGCGTGCGGATGTCGAAGTCCTGGTCGAACAGGCGACGGTCGGGGTGGTTGAGGTAGCCGTCATCCAGGAAGGGGCCGGTGATGTAGTAGAAGTTGCGCTCGACGTTGTGGTCGTTGCGCTCGTACCACAGCCCCGCTTCCAGCGCGTGGATGCCCCACTGCCAGCTCAGCGCCGCGGTGATGCCCTGGCGGTTGATGGTGTAGTTGGTGCTGCGGATGGAGATCGGCAGCGCCTGCGCGGTACCCGGGTTGGACGGCTGGCCTGGCGCCCACCAGTGGCCCTGGCCGCGGTTCTCATGGTGGTAGGCCAGCAGCTTCAGGCGCGAGGTCTCGCCCAGCGCCAGATCGGCATCCAGCGAGTACAGATTGTCGTCGCGCAGCGCGCGGCTCTGGTAGTACGCATCGTCGATGCTGTTGACGCCACCGCTGAAGGCGCACTTCTGTGCGTTGTAGGTGCCCGGCGCGCAGTAGGCCGCAGCCACCGCGCGATCCCAGTCCGGGGCGTAGATGTTCCAGTCGTAGCCCAGCCCGCGCGCCAGCATGCTCTTGGACAGGTAGGCATAGTTGGCCTGGCTCACGCGCGAGGTCGCGGCGAACGCGCCGAAGCGGTTGTCGCCCACGTTCCATACCGCCTTGGCGTTGAACTGGCGGGTGGTCTGGTTCTGGTTCGGCTCGGCCCACATGTCCGCCTCCTGGTGCACGCCGGAGACGTAGGCCGAGAAGCCGTTGATGTCGCCGGTGTCCACGCGCAGGTAACCGCGACGCTGGTTGTCATCGCCGACGGTGACGCTGGCACGACCGCCAAATTCGGTGGACGGGTCCTGCGAGAAGTACTGGACGGTGCCGCCCAGGTTGCTGGTGGAGGCCACGCCCAGCGAACCGATGCCCTGCGACAGTTCGGCACCGGCCAGGTTTTCTGCGATCAGCGCGCGGGCGATGCTCAGGCCGTTGTAGTTGCCGTAGCTGTTGTCGCCCAGCGGAATGCCATCGAGCGTGTAGCCCAGGCGGCTCTTGTCGAAGCCGCGCAGGGTGATGCTCTGCGATTCTTCGTTGGCCCCGAACGCATCGTTGGACTGCACCGACACGCCGGGCAGGCGGTCGAGGATCTTCTGGCCGCTGGTGCCCGGCGGCAGCACCTGCTTGTCCACCGCCGTGATGCGCTGGACCTGGCGGGTTTCACCCTGGCCGATCACCGACACGGTGTCCAGGGTCTGCGCGCTGAGCGCGGCGCTCGCATCGGTGGTCGCACCGGTGGTGGCGGCTACATCGGCGGCGTGGGCGTTGGCGGCGCACAGCGCGATCGCAACCGCGATCGTCAGGGGTCGGGTAAGCATGGTCGTCCGTTGCATGTGGGGTGGTGACCTGCGCACTGCAGGTGCATGACCATCATGCGAGCGGAAGATGAAAGCATTCTTACGTTATGGCGCGCTCCAGATGAAACGCGACCCGTCGCGCGACGCAGCGTGCCCGGATGCAACGCATCATTCGGCGACCAGCTGGTCCATGCGGATGCGGTTGGCGAACAGCGAGAACGCCAGCATGCCGGCCAGCCCGTTGGCGCGGCTGACCCAGTGCGGCAGCCAGCGGGGCGGGCGCAGGATGCCTTCTTCGAACAGCGGTGCGAAGGCGATCGCATCGGTCAGCGACATCTTGCCGGCGAACAACCAGCGGCACACCTGCAGGCGGTCTTCGGCAAGCATGTGGCGGAAGAAGGTATGTACAGACACCAGCCCGCGCAGGTACACGGTGTCCTTGGTGAACGCCGCGCCGCCAGTCGGTGGCACGCCGCGGAAGACGCGCTGGGCCGAGGCGAAGCTCTCCTCGTTGTTCTGCCCTTCGGCGCAGAAGTAGCGGAATACCTGGATGAAATCGGCGCCCTCGCGCGCCATCGCGATCGCTTCGGTCCGCAGGCTGATGCGCTTGAGGCGCTCGATGTCGATGCTGCCGGTGATCTGCTCGGCGAAGGTGGCCAGGCCCTCCTGGGTGGCGGTCACACGCGGGGAGGACAACGCCAGGCTGGGCAGGTGCGGCTGCTCGCGTCCATTGAGTGCGGTCAGCGAATGCACCAGTGCTTCGTGGTGGAACAGCTGGGCACGGTCGTACGCACTGAAGCGGGCGCTGGTGCGCAGGCGGATGCGGGTGGGGCCGGCGGCCGCCTTGGAGATCAGGTCCGGGTCGAGCTGGACGCTGATGATGCGCGATTCAAAGAACGCATCGAGGTCGCTCTGCAACTGCAGTTGCAAGGCGGTAGCCGAGACCGGCACCTGTTCCTCGGGCGCGAGCAGTTCGTGGTCCAGTTCCTGCGCGATCTGGATGAAGTGACGGGCCGCATCGCGGGTGCTGGGGCCGTTGCCAGGCAGCGGGTGCTCGGGCGCGCCGAACAGTTCGACCGAATAGCGGTCGACCTCGGTCGTGCCCAGCGATTCGAGCAGACCGGCGGCCAGGTCCCAGCTGTGCGCCGAGCGCTGCACGTACAGGCCGATGGGATGGTCCGGATCGCATTGGGCGCTGATGGCGGCGAGCGCGCGGCGGGTGTCGCCGAAGTCGAGCCGGGGATAGGCCACCTGCGGCAGCACCGGCTGGCCGCGGGCGACACTAGCCAGGAACGGGGCCTGCAGGGCAGCGGGCCAGCTCGTCAGGCCCAGCAGCTTGATGCCACCCACTGCCTCCACCAGCTGCGCATCGAGCGCGGTGTGGTGGGCCACCTCACGATCCACGGTCATTGGTGTGTCCATGGGGCGGACAATAGCAGCCACGCGGGGAGTTGGTGCAGCCACCCATGGGGTGGCTCTACCCGGCTATCGGCGGCCGCCCTTGCCGCCCGGGCGCCACTGCGCGCCCTTGCCCACGTGCTTGCGCTCGATCGCCTGCTGGGCCTGGCGCACGGCCAGCTTGGCCGCGGCGGCGGCCACTTCTTCCTTCAGCTTGAAGTAGTTCAACAACCGCTCTTCATCCAGCGTGCCGTCATCGATGGCCGCACGGATCGCACAGCCCGGCTCGCGCTGGTGTGCGCAGTCGCGGAACCGGCATTGCGCCGACAGCGCTTCCACGTCGGAAAAGCCGCCTTCGCTCAGGGCTTCCTCACCGGTCGGCTTGAGTTCGCGCATGCCCGGGGTGTCGATCAGGCAGGCACCGGCCGGCAGCGGGATCAGCGCGCGGTGCGTGGTGGTGTGGCGGCCGCGCGAATCGTTGCTGCGCACGTCGGCGGTCTTCATCCGCTCCTCGCCCAGCAGCGTATTGGTCAGGGTGGACTTGCCGGCACCCGACGAGCCCACCAGCACCACGGTCCGGCCCGCGCCCAGCCACGGCAGCAGGGCCGACGCGCTGGCCGGGTCCTTGCCGTTGACCGCCAGCAGCGGGATGTCCTGCGCGGCCAGTTCTTCCAGCACGTCCAGGGCATCCTGGCTGTACTCGGTCTGGTCGGCCTTGGTCAGCACCACCACCGGCTGCGCGCCGCCACCGCCGACCAGCAGCAGGTAGCGCTCGATGCGGCGCGGGTTGAAGTCGGCATCCAGGCCGCAGACGATGAACACGGTATCGATGTTGGCCGCGATCACCTGCTGGTGGTAATGCTCGCCGGCCGCGCCGCGCTTGATCGCGGTACGCCGCGGCAGCAGCGCCACGATCTTGATGCCCTCCATCAGCACCCAGTCGCCCACGGCCGCGCGTTCGTGGCTGGGAAAGCGCGGGCGCTGCCATTCCGGCGGGGATTCGGTCTTGATCGCTGCATCGGGCATGTCCGAGACGATGTAGCCGGTGCGATGCTGCTCGATCACACGACCCGGGCGCGCCTGCGGGAACTGCTCGAACAAGGCCTGCCAGGCCGGGAGTTCGGGGCCGCCCGGCCAGGGCCAGCCAATGGTCTGCAGGGCAAGATAATCAGTGGGTTCGCTCATCGTGCCCATTCTAGAGGGTGTGGCGACCGGGCGTCGCCGCGGTGCTCGCCCAGTGACGAAGGCCCAGTCCCGCCCGAGTCTGCGCAACTGCTTGGCAGTGCTCGGAATTTGGCCCGAAAGCCTTGCCCTGCAACGCAACATTTCCGCTACCATGCCATTTCCATGCCCGACGATGACGGCCCGTTCATGTCCACGCCCCCGCTGAAGCCGCTTGCCACCCGCGAGCGCCTGTCCGAAGTCCGCTACGAGATCCGGGGCGAACTGGCGCGACGAGCGCGGGAGCTGGAGGCGCAGGGCCGCAAGCTGATCAAGCTGAACATCGGCAACCCGGGCAACTTCGGGTTCCGCGCGCCGGAGCACCTGCAGCGCGCGATCGCCGATGACATGGGCCGCACCGATCCCTACACCCACCAGCAGGGCCTGCCCGAGGCCCGCGAAGCGATTGCCGCCGCCTACGCCCGGCGCGGTGCCCCCGACGCGCATCCTGACCGGGTGTTTATCGGCAACGGCGTCAGCGAGCTGATCGACCTGTCGCTGCGCGCCCTGCTCAACCCCGGCGATGAAGTGCTGGTGCCCTCTCCCGACTATCCGCTGTGGTCGGCGGCGACCATCCTCAACGACGGCCGGCCGGTGTATTACCGCTGCGCACCGGAGAACGGCTTCCAGCCGGATCCGGTCGAAATCGAAACACTGGTGTCCTCGCGCACCCGCGCCATCGTGCTGATCAACCCGAACAACCCCAGCGGCGCCAGCTACTCGCGCGAACTGCTGGAGAAGATCGTGGCGATCGCGGTCAAGCACAACCTGCTGCTGATGGTCGATGAGATCTACGACCAGATCCTCTACGACGGTGCCGCGTTCCATGCGGTGGCGCCACTGGCCGGCGAACACCCGTGCATCACCTTCAGCGGGCTGAGCAAGGTGCATCGCGCCTGCGGCTGGCGGGTGGGCTGGGCGATGCTGTCCGGCGCGGCCGAGCGGCTGGGCGAATTCCGCGCGGCGATGGACCTGCTCAGCGCACTGCGGCTGTGCGCCAACGTGCCCGGCCAGTACGCCATCGATGCCGCGGTCAACGGCCCGGACACCATCTCCCCGCTGTGCGCCCCCGGTGGCCGCCTGTATGAAACCCGGCGCGCGGTGATCGAGGCCTGCAACGCCAGCGAGCACCTGTCGCTGGTTGCCCCGGCCGGCGCGCTGTACGCGTTCCCGGCGGTGGTCGGCCCGGCCGCGCGCAGCTTCGACGACCATGATTTCGCCTTGGAACTGATGAACGAGGAAGGCGTGCTGGTCGTGCCGGGCTCCAGCTTCAACGTGCCCTACCGCCACCATTTCCGGGTGACCCTGCTGCCCGAGCCGGACGTCATGCGCGATGTCTTCGCGCGCATCGACCGTGCGCTGGCGCGCCGTGCAGAAGCCAACACCAAGGTGGTGCCGTTGAAGCCACGCAGCGCGGTGGCCTGAGGTGGCGCTGTCCTACCTGGCACTGGGCGATTCGTACACCATCGGCGAAGGCGTGCAGCCGTCAGGGCGCTGGCCCTCGCAGCTGGCCGCCGGCCTGCGCGACATCGGCATCGCGGTGGACGACCCGCAGATCATCGCCACCACCGGCTGGACCACCGACGAACTCGATGCGGGCATCGATGCCGCCGCCCCGCAGGGACCCTTCGACCTGGTCAGCCTGCTGATCGGGGTGAATGACCAGTACCGCGGGCGCAGCGTGGACGACTACCGGCCCCGTTTCACCGCCCTGCTGCAGCGCGCGCTCGGCTTTGCCGGCGGTCGCGCGTCGCGCGTGCTGGTGCTGTCCATTCCCGATTGGGGAGTGACCGCGTACGGGATCGCGTCCGGCCGCGACCGGGCCCAGATCGGGCATGCACTGGACGCCTACAACGCGGCGGCCGCCGCGATCTGCGCCACGCACGACGTCGCCTTCATCGACATCACCGAGGTCAGCCGCGAGCTGGGCGGGGAAGCGCCGATGCTGGTCGAAGACGGGCTGCATCCGTCGGCGACGATGTACACGCTGTGGAACCAGCGCGTCTTCCCGGTCGCACGGGTGCAACTGGCCGACGAGGTGGCGCGCTGAGCACGGACGCGCTGCCACTGGCCAAGGAACAGGCCCGCCGCATCGCCGCTGCCTTCATGCCGGCCCGGCGCTTCGGCAACCGACGCGATTATTACTACAGCCGCGGCAAGCTCGGCAGCGATCCGCTGTACCCGGGCGTGCTGGCCGCGCTGGTACCGGCGCAGGGCGGGCTGCTGGACATCGGCTGCGGGCTGGGCCTGCTGGCCCACGTGCTGCGCCAGGCCGGTCAGCAGCAGCCGTACCTGGGCGTGGACATCGACGCGGACAAGATCGCGCGTGCGCAGCGTGCCGGTGCACAGGCGGCGCTGACCGATGCGCGTTTCGACTGCCTGGACGCCAGCGCCACCCTGCCCGACCACCACGGCAGCGTGACCCTGCTGGATGTGCTGCAGTATCTGCCGGCCGATGCGCAGGCGGGTCTCCTGCATGCTGCCGCCACGCGCGTGGCCCCGGGCGGACGGCTGGTGATCCGCACCACCCTGGCCGACAACAGCGGCCGCGACCGCGCCACCCGCATCACCGACATGCTGGCCCACCTGGTGGGCTGGATGGGCACGCGACCGCGGCATTATCCCGATGCCGCCAGCGTGCGCGCGCCGCTGGAAGCGGCTGGCCTGCGCCTGCAGATGACCCCGCTGTACGGCAACACCCCGTTCAACAACTGGCTGGTCTGCGCCGAGCGGCCGATCCGGGGCTGACAGTCGCGCCCTGCGCGCTGCACGCGCATACTCGCGCCCCGATACCGGCATGGAGCCCGCATGACCCCGCCCTCATCCCGCCATTCCGCCCTGGGCATCGCCGCACTGGTGATCAGCCTGTGCGGGCTGGTGATGTTCGCGATCAGCGCGCACGTCGCCCACACCCCCGCGCATGCCGAGATGCGCGAGCTGCCGGTGCTGCTGCTGGTGGTGCTGTGCATCAGCATCGGCCTGGCGGTCTTGGCCACGCTGATGGGGATCGGCAGCCTGCTGCAGCATCGCCGACGCCGGGTTACCGGCGTACTGGCGCTGGGCCTGGCGGTCACCCTGCTGCTGGCGCAGCTGTCGCTGGGCAGCTGGATGCGCCAGCAGTGGCAGCACTCGCACCCGCTGGCCGGCAGTCCCGGCAGCCTGACCCAACGGGCCTGAGCCCGCCTCGACACGTTCCTGATCAGGAGTTCCCATGCAACACCGTCATTCCGGTCTCGGCATCGCCTCGTTCATCCTGTCGCTGGGCGGCGGGGGGCTGTTGTTCCTGCTGATCGTGGTGGCCGGCTACGCCGAGATGAGCACGCCCGGCGGGCTGGATGAAAGCGCGCCGACCACGATGCTGCTCGGGCTGGGCATCCTTGGCGCGGGCGTGCTGGAGGTCGTGGCGGTAGCGCTGGGTATCGCCGGGCTGCTGCAACGCGACCGGCGCACGCTGTTCGCCATCCTGGGGCTGGTGTGCGCCGTGGGCACCCTGCTGGGTACCGCCGGGCTGATGGTGCTGGGTGCGATCGGATGAGTGCAGCGCCGACCGTTACGCCGCGTCGGGCAACGCCGCCGTCAACCCACGATCCTGCAAGGCCTGCAGCACCGACTCGATGATGACCAGGTTGTGCCCGTGCGCGGCGCCTTCGTGCAGGAGCACGATCGCCCCGGGGCCGAGCTGGCCGACGATGCGCTCCACCACCGCCTGCGGCTGGCAGTCCACGCCGTCGTAACCGCGCGCACTCCAGCCCACACGGGTCAGCTGCCACTGCTGTAGCGCGGGAGCCACGAACGGGTTGGTCATGCCCACCACCGAGCGGTACCAGCGCGGCGGCTGTCCGGCGATGGCGGTCAGCGTCTGCTGGCACTGGCCGATCTCAGCGGCCATCGCCGCCCGCCCCAGCCGCCAGAACCGTGTCTGCGGGTGGCGATGGCTGTGGTTGCCCAGGGTGTGCCCGCGGGCAAGCATCTGCCGCACCAGCTCGGGCTGGGCCTGGGCCCGCTCGCCGACCAGGAAGAAGGTCGCCTTGGCCTGGTAGCGGTCGAGCAGGTCCAGCACGGCCGGGGTCTCGGCCGAGGGGCCGTCGTCGATGGTCAGCCACACCCGCGGCGCCTGGCCCGGCAAGCGGCTGAGCACCGGCGCGTAAAAACGGCTGTTGGGCAGGAACACCGGCACCAGGAACAGCGCGTGCGAGGCCACCATCAGCGCCAGCCCGACCGCCCAGCCCAGCTGGACCCACGCCAGGACCACCAGCACCTGCGACAGCAGCAGCCACGGCAGCCAGCGCCAGGGGCGCAGGGGAATGCGATGCAACGTTTCCGGTACGGTCATGCCCCATGATGCCATGCCGCGTAGAATGTCCGGTTCCAAATGCCGGACCCGACTGCCATGTCCCTTGATTCCGCCCTGCGCTCGCGCATCGAATCCATCCTCAACGCCAACCGCGTCGTGCTGTTCATGAAGGGCCAGCCGAGCATGCCGCAGTGCGGTTTCTCGGCCAAGGCGGTCGGGGCGCTGCAGGACCTGGGCGTGGCGTTCGACCACGTCAACGTGCTGGCCGACGCCGAGATCCGCGAAGGCATCAAGGCCTACGGCGACTGGCCGACCATCCCGCAGCTGTACATCGACGGCGAACTGGTCGGCGGCAGCGACATCATTCTGCAGATGGCCGGCAGCGGGGAGCTGAGCAGCGTGCTCGGTCTGGCCGCCCCGGACCGCACCCCGCCGTCGATCACCGTGACCCCGGCCGCAGTGGAAATGCTGCGCGGTGCGCTGGCCGATTCACCCGGTGCCTCGCTGCAGCTGGGCATCGATGCGCGCTTCCAGCCGAACTTCCAGCTGGCTCCGCACGATGACAACGCGATCGCCGCCGAGTCCAACGGCCTGCGCGTGCAGTTCGATCTGGCCAGCGCGCGTCGCGCCGACGGCATCACCATCGACTGGGTGGACGATATCCGTGGCAAGGGCCTGGCGATCGATAACCCGAACGCGCCCAAGGCGGTGCAGGAGCTGGCGGTGCGCGACGCCGACGACCAGCTGCGTGCCGGCAGCCTGATCGTGGTGGACGTGCGCCCGGCCGACGAGCGCGCCATCGCCGCGATCAACGCCCCGTTCGAGACCTTCGACGGCGACAACCGTGCGCGCCTGGAAGCGCTGCCCAAGGACACCGCGCTGGCTTTCCTGTGCCACCACGGTGGCCGCAGCGCCCAGGCCGCCGAGCAGTTCCGCGCCCTGGGTTTCAGCAAGGTCCACAACATCACCGGCGGCATCGACGCCTGGTCGAATGAGGTGGACAACAGCGTGCCGAAGTACTGATCGTCGGTTGCGATGTGTTGGAAAAAAACGCCGGCATTGCCGGCGTTTTTTTTGTTCTTTCAACAGCCAGACACGTTGTCTCGCGATCCTGCTGGCTGGGCGGAGGTGTGTGGGTTCGCGGGACACGCCGTAAATCCGTCCCTGGAGGCTCGCGTGTGCCATCCATGGCACACGACGGTCCCGCGAAC
>NZ_JALJRW010000015.1:71087-102626 GCF_024519465.1 Stenotrophomonas sp. Ste86
AACCCACCCGTACCCGCCAAGCCAGCAACGGCACGCACTCGCCGCCGTTGCCGTTGCTGTTGCCGTTGCTGTTGCCGTTGCTTCTACGCTTTTTGCTTCTACGCCGCTCTCAACACCTCAACCCGCAAACCCGCCTTCGGCCAGGTAATCCAGTTCTTCCGGCGTCGGCATCCGCCCCAGCACCGCATTGCGGTGCGGGAAGCGACCGAACCGGCGGATGATGTCGCGGTGCAGCTCGGCGTACTGCAGGTATTCCTTGTCGCCCAGCACATCGAACATCGCCACCGAACGCTCCTGGTCCTGCGGGTCTTCCGAATGCTCGAACGGCAGATAGATGAAAGCGCGCAGCTTGGGCACCAACTGCAGGTCCAGCCCCTCTTCCACCGCGCGCATCGCGTAGTGCCGGGCCAGCCCATCGGTGGCGTAGGAATGGGCGGTATCGCGGAAACAGTTACGCGGAAACTGGTCGAGCAGGATCATCAGCGCCAGCGCGCCATCGGCACTGCCCAGCCAATGCTCGCGTGCACGACGGGCAGCGGCGAAGTGTTCCTCCAGGAACGCCTCGCGGAACCGCGCATCGAACGCGTCATCGCGCGTGAACCATTGCTGTGGGCCGGCATTGCGCCAGAACTCCACGACTTGTGCCGCCACGTCCATTTACTACCCCTGATGGCGGCGCGTCCCCAAGACGCCCGCCGGTGCGATATCCATCACTCGTCAAAGCGCAGGTGGCGGACCGACTTGCCGTTGCGCCGTATAAGCTTAAGCGCCTCGATACCGATCTGGATATGGTTTTCGACGAACTGCGAGCTGACCTTGGCATCGGACGCCTCGGTCTTGACCCCGTCGGGGATCATCGGCTGATCGGACACCAACAGCAATGCACCGATGGGAATGTGGTTGGCAAAGCCGGCTGCGAACAGGGTGGCCGTCTCCATATCGATGGCCATGCAGCGCATCAGCCGCAGCTTTTCCTTGAAGGCCTCATCATGCTCCCAGACCCGACGGTTGGTCGTGTAGACCGTGCCGGTCCAGTAATCGTGGCCCAGATCGCGGATGGTCGTGGACACCGCACGCTGCAGGGCGAAGGCCGGCAGCGCCGGCACTTCCGGCGGCAGGTAGTCGCTGGAAGTGCCCTCGCCGCGGATCGCGGCGATCGGCAGGACCAGGTCGCCCAGCTGGTTCTTGCGCTTGAGCCCACCGCATTTGCCCAGGAACAGCACCGCCTTGGGCATCACCGCCGACAGCAGGTCCATCACGATGGCCGCGTTGGGGCTGCCCATGCCGAAGTTGATCAGGGTAATGTCATCGCTGGTGACGCTGGCCATCGGCCGGTCCATGCCCTGCACCGGTGCGCCGGTAAGGTGCGAAAAGGTATGCAGATAGCCGGCAAAGTTGGTCAGCAGGATGTGCTGGCCGAACTGGTCCAAGGGCACGCCGGTGTAACGCGGCAGCCAGTTTTCAACGATTTCCTGCTTGTTCTTCATCCCGCGATGTCCGTCCGGCATTTGGTTCAGTGCGCCTATTCTGGGGATGGAGCAGCAACAAGCAAGCGAAAGGCTTTTCTTCCCAAGGTGGGGAGCGTCTGGTTCCAAGAGCCTTCGCGGACGGTGCACGGCGGTGCGCGTGCGCGTCATGCAGACCATGGAGCGTGGGGATCGCGTGGCGTGTCCGATCGGGTCTGTCGCGCGCGTCAGGGCCCCTTAGCGGCCGGTAGGCCCCTGGCGCAAATGTCCCCCGGCCGCGAGCGGCCTCCTCCTTTATTTTGCCCAGGCGCCTACCGGCCGCTAAGGGGCTCGGCTTGCGGTGCTCAGGCCGAAGCCAGGCGTTTTTAGCCTTGGTCGGTGGGTCGGGCGATGGGGCCCCCATGCCCTTGGAGGCGAAATAAAGGAGGAGGCCGCCCCGCGGCCGGGGGACATTCGCCGGAAAGGGTCTGGGGGCCCCATCGCCCGACCCACCGACGGCCGCGTCTGAAGAGTTTCAGAACGCGCTGCGTTTGCAACGTGGCGGGGAGACGGATAAGAAAAAGGCGGCCATTGGCCGCCTTTTTCCCGTTACCGGTTGTGCCCGATCAGAACTGCACGGACCAACGTGCGGTCACGCCGTGATCGCGCGACTCGCTGCCGAACTGGCCGTTGTAGCCCAGTTCCAGCTGGTTGCGCGGGCTCAGCCAGGCCGACAGGCCCAGCTCGGCGACCACGGCGTGGTCGGCGATGGCCGCACCGCTCACGGTGAAGCTGCTGCCACCGGCCAGGGCCAGATCGGCGACCTGGCTGCGGTCGCCCCAAGCGCGACGGTAGCCGACGCCACCGCGCACGTGCAGCCAGCTTTCCTGCTGCCAGGAGGCCTTCAGGCCACGGTCGAAGCGCACACCGGCAGTGCCGATGTTGCTACGGGTGTCGCCCACGTTGCCGTGCAACGCCGCGGCACCGCCCTGCTCGTTGATGCCGTCCACGTCCACCTCGACGCGGGCCACCTGCAGGTATGGCTCCAGGCCGGCTTCGGCGTCGCCGATGCGGTAGGCACCTTCGACGAAGAGCTGGCGGGTCTTGGCGTCGTAACGGGCCGTCAGCGTGTCCTGGTAACCGGCGAAGGCCAGTTCGCGCTTGCTGTCCACCTCGTGACGGCTGTAACCCAGGCCGGCGCGCAGGCCGAAACCGCCCCACTGATTGCCGACGTAGGCACCGAAGTGGGTGTTGTCGATTTCAGCGCGGGCACGACGGCCCTGGCCCTGCTTGCTGTCGGTACGACCGGTACCGATCAGCCCGCCCACCTGCCAGCCACCACCGAACTGGTGGTCCGCACCGACCAGCAACCCGTTGCTGTTGCTTTCGGTCCGGGCGGCGTTGGCATCGCCGTCAAGCTTGCCGCTGCCGCCGATGGCCTGCACCCACACACCGGTCACCGCTTCTTCGCTGGCGCCCGGTGCACGTGCACCGAGGCTGCGGCTGAGTGCGGCATCGCGCAGGTAACGGCTGCTTTCCACCAGCGCCATCGGCGCGGCGGCATGCAGTTCACCACTCAGGCCGTCCAGCGCCGCGCCGACCTGGGCCGGGAACAGCTGGGTCAGCGGCTTGGGCAGGCCCTGGTTCAGCGCCAGGCCGTCGGCGCTGCGTGCCACGGCGAGTTGGTTGGCGGTCACCGCGGCGCTGGCCAGCGCGTTGCCGCGGGCGACGTTGATCTGCACACCGTCCGTGCCGTAGCCGAGGTTGAACTGCAGGAACGGCGAGAACGAACTGAAGTCCACGGTCGCAAAGCGTCCGTTGACGCCGCCGTCGGCCTGCAGGAAGTTGAACTGCTCGCCGAGGTAGTAGGTGCCCGCTTCCGGCAGCGCCTTCAGGGTGCCGTCCAGGGTAGCGGTGCCGGTCACATGCAGCTGGTCGCTGCGGCTGCCCGGGGCCAGTTCGGCCAGGTATACGCCGGTGGCGGTCTGCACGTAATCGCCGTCGACGGTCAGCGTGCCGATCGAATTACCCGGCGCGATGATGCCTTCCACGCGGGTATCGCCCAGACGGCCGATGCCCTGCAGCGCGCCCTTGGCGCCGACGACGGTGGCACCGCCGGTCTGCACGCCATTGAAGGACACCACGCCGCCGCTGATGTTCAGGTCGGTGTTGTCCAGCACGCCGGTGGCGGTCACGCGGCTGCTGCCACCGATGCTGTTGAAGGTCATGTCGCGCAGGGTGCCGTTGAGCAGCAGCTGGCCGCCGGTGACATCCAGCGAAGCGGTCAGCGCGTTGACGCCGTTGAGCTCCAGGATGCCTTCACGCACGATCGCACCGTTGAAGCTGTTGTCACCGCTCAGGCGCAACCAGCCGATGCCGGACTTGGTCAGCTTGCCCGGGCCGCCGATGTCATTGGTCCAGTCGTCCCACGCATCGCCTTCCCACACCTTCAGGCCGCCGGCCTTCTGGTTCATCACCACGTTGGTGTCCACGCGCAGCTGACCGTAGCCTTCGATGGCCTTGGCCAGGTTCACCAGGCCCCAGCCGTAGACGTCGTCCACGCCGGCTGCACCGAGGTCGGTGGCGGTGGTCAGCAGCACATCGCGCACCTGCGCGTTGTCCAGGTACGGGAAGCGTTCGAACAGCAGGCCCAGCGCGCCGGTGACATGCGGGGCGGCCATGGAGGTGCCGCTCAGGTCTTCGTAGCCATAGGTCGGTGTCTGGCCGTTGATTTCGATGACCAGGTTGCCGTTGTCATCGTAGAAGTCGGCGTCGATCTGCGAGTCGGCACCGTAGACGGTGGAGGTGATGTTGGAACCCGGTGCCGCCAGGCACCAGTTGGCCGTCTGTCCGCACCGCATGGAACGGTTGCTCAGCTCGAGGTTTTCGTTGACGTTGACCACCGACAGCCAGTACGGCTCGATGTCGGCGACCGCGCGCGGCAGAGAGGCATACATGCCGGCGATCGGGGCTTCTTCCGGCGACGGGTTGACCGCGTCGGTGTTGCCGGCAGCCCACACCTGGATCAGTCCGCTGCTGCGCGAGCCGTCGGCCATTGCGGCCAGCTGGTTCTCAAACACCGGATGCGCCAGGTACATGTCCAGGTCGTCCAGGGTGTCCGGCTCGCTGCTCAGGCCCCAGCTGTGGTTGACCGCGCGTGCGCCCTGCGCGTTGAGCTGCGCATACAGCTGCGGGAACACCGAATCGGACGCGCCGATCGAGGCCACGGTCTGCGAGGATACATACGCGCCCTGCGGGGTGCGGACCACGCTCAGGTAGGCGGCGCTGTTGGCAAACAGGCGTGCCACGCTCAGGTCCGAGCCGAAGGCCACGCCATGCGTGCCCTTGCCGTCCCGGTTGGCCGCGATGGTGCCGGACACGTGGGTGCCGTGAATCTCGTAGCTCGCCCCTTCGTAGATGCCGTTGCGATTCAGCAGCGCCTCTTCGACCGGATCCAGGAAGTTGTAGGTCACCGCCACCTGATCGCCATCACTGACGAAACAGGCATCCGGGCCGTCCAGCACTTCACGGGCGCACAGGCTGCCATCGGGCAGCACATCGGCCAGATGGATGCTGCGATGGTCCTTGCCGGCGAACTCGTCATGCTGCAGGCCGGTGCCGCTGTCGAACACGCCCAGGCGGATGCCCTTGCCGGTCAGGCCGCGCGCATAGGCGGCGTCGGCGTTGATCGCGCCCAGGCCCCAGTCGGCGTCGAACTCGGTGCTGCGCCAGCTCTCGGCATTGCCGGGGGTGCCGTTGATCGGGCCGGGGGTCGGCTCGGCAGTGATGCGGACGCCGCCGACATTGGCGACATTGGCCGCCGGCAGGTCGAGGCTGAAAGCCGCCCGCTGCAGCGCGCGCTGCTGCTGGTAGGTGGTCAGGGAGTCGGCAGAGGAACTGGCCAGCGCGGGTACCGCGAGGGCGGCCAGCAGGGTGCCGGTGATGGCCGATGCCAGCAGGCTCGGCGAGGGACGGCGATGTGCGTTGGAGCGCGATACGTAGGTCATTTGAACTCTACTTCCTTGAAGTGATTCGGGCCGGGACATCGCAGGGATATCGGCAGCCGCACCAGAAAATGCATGCCATTCCATACGACATGCTGACTGATCCTAAGCGATTTTTTACAGAATTTTTACAATTTATGGGCATAAGCCGATGCGGCGGAAACGCCGCCGGTCAACCTCCGTGTTGGTCGTCCTGCGGGGCGACCCTGCAAGGTCCTTTGCACCATCGCAGGCGGAGGCCTTCGACGGTGCGACGCGTAGCACACAACCAGGCGTCATCCAGAATTCTGGACAAGATCACGCTAACCATTGACGTGGCAGATGGGTATCAGGAAAACCCCCACAGCGATTGGCTACGTCGGCGGATGCCCGATTCCACCTCCATGAGCTACGTCACTTGGCAATCCCGCTGGCAACCGCTAGCGTCGGCCGATCCGTCCATGCCGCATCGGGGAAACATGCGCACACGATTGACCGCCGGGGTGGCCCTGGCGCTGTTTTCACTTGCCGCGCCGTCGGCGCCGGCCGCCTCGCGATTCGTACAGGACCCCTATCCCAGCACCTACGCGCCGATCGCCTCGGCGCCGGTACTGATCCGCAATGCCACCGTGCTGACCGGTACGGGCGTGCGCCTGGAACAGGCCGACGTGCTGCTGCGCGATGGCCGCATCGCCGCCGTCGGCACGGCGCTGGCCGCACCGGCCGATGCGCGCGAAGTGGATGCGCGGGGCAAGTGGGTCACTCCCGGCATCATCGACGTGCATTCGCACCTGGGCGTGTACCCCAGCCCCGGGGTGAGTGCGCACAGCGATGGTAACGAGATGACCGCGCCGGTCACCGCCAACGTATGGGCCGAGCATTCGGTATGGCCCCAGGATCCGGGCTTCGCCGCAGCGCTCGCCGGCGGCGTGACCGCGATGCAGGTGCTGCCGGGCTCGGCCAACCTGGTCGGTGGCCGCGGCGTTACCCTGAAGAACGTGCCGGCCACCACCTACCAGGCCATGAAATTCCCCGGCGCGCCGTGGGGGTTGAAGATGGCCTGCGGCGAAAACCCCAAGCGCGTCTACGGCGGCGGCAAGGGCGTGGCGCCGTCAACGCGGATGGGCAACGTGG
Source organism: Stenotrophomonas sp. Ste86 (assembly GCF_024519465.1). Lineage (GTDB taxonomy): Bacteria > Pseudomonadota > Gammaproteobacteria > Xanthomonadales > Xanthomonadaceae > Stenotrophomonas. The sequence continues at coordinate 77,650 of NZ_JALJRW010000015.1, forward strand.
CCGGCTACCGCGCCGCCTTCATCGATGCCAGCGAGTATCTCGCCAAGAACACGCCGAAGAAGCCGCAGAAGAAGAAGCGGTGGTTCGGTGGCGAGGACAAGGGCGACAGTGCTGGCGATGCCGGTGGCAAGCGCGACCTCAAGCTGGACACCCTGGCCGGCGCGATCCAGGGCGACATCCGCGTGCACATCCACTGCTACCGCGCCGACGAGATGGCGACCATGCTGGATCTTTCCAAGGAATTCGGCTTCAAGATCGCCGCCTTCCACCATGCCGTGGAGGCCTACAAGCTGGCCGACCGGCTCGCCGCCGAGGGCGTGTGTGGTGCGCTGTGGGCCGATTGGTGGGGCTTCAAGATGGAGGCCTTCGACGGCATCCAGGACAACATCGCGCTGGTCGACCGCCCGGCCAACAGCTGTGCGATCGTGCATTCCGATTCGCCCGAAGGCATCCAGCGGCTCAACCAGGAAGCAGCCAAGGCGATCGCCAACGCGCGCCGCGCCGGTCTCACGATCGCGCCGGAGCGCGCGATGATGTGGCTGACGCTCAACGCGGCACGCTCCTTGGGCGTGGAGAAGCAGACGGGCAGCCTGGAGGCGGGCAAGATGGGCGATGTGGTGGTGTGGAACGGGAGTCCCTTCAGTTCCTACGCGCAGGCCGAACAGGTCTATATCGACGGACATCAGGTCTACGACCGCCACGATGCGCGGCGGCAGCCGCTGTCGGACTTCATGCTTGGCCAGGAGGTCCGGCCATGAGGCGCGCTTGGAGTAGTTCGGCGCGTTGCCGAGCGTGGCTCGGCACTACCTTGCTGGTCTTGGCCGCCCTGCCGGCGCAGGCGCAGGACCTGCTGGTGCGCAATGCCACGGTGCACACCGCCAGCGCGCGCGGCAGCCTGGAGCACGCCGACGTGCTGGTCCAGGGCGGCATCATCCGCGCGGTCGGCGCAGGTCTGTCGGCACCGGCTGGCACCGTGGTGGTCGAAGCCGCGGGCAAGCCGCTGACCCCGGCGTTGTTCGGTGGCATCACCGACATCGGCATCGAGGAAGTGTCCGGCGAGTCGGCCACGGTGGACAGCACGCTGAAGCTGGACGACCAGCCATTGCGGCCGGAATTCGATGTGAGCCTGGCCTATAACCCCGACTCGGTGCTGATCCCGGTGGCCCGACTGGACGGGATCGGGTTCACCGCGTTGGGGGCCAACAGCGGCGGTGGTTTCATCGCCGGCCAGGGCGGCGTGGTGCGGTTGGATGGCAGCACCGATCCGATAGGGCCGCTGGCGTTGTACCTCCGTCTGGGTGCGTCGGGCGCCGAGTTGACCGGCAGCTCGCGCGCGGCGCAATGGATGCTGCTCGAACAGATGGTCAGCGAAGCGCGCGGCCGCGTGCCTGCCGATTCGCCGCACGCATTGCTGACCCCTGCCGGCCGCGCCACGCTGGCCCGCTACCTCGGCGGCCACGGGCGGCTGGTAGTGCAGGTCGACCGCGCCGCCGACATCCGCCAGCTGCTGCGCTGGGCGGCCCGCGAAAACGTGAAGATCGCCATCGCCGGGGGTGCCGAAGCGTGGCGGGTGGCACCGCAGTTGGCGCAGGCCAACGTACCGGTGTTCGTTGACGCGCTGGGCAACCTGCCGGCCAGCTTCGACCAGATCGGTGCCACTCTGGAGAACGCCGCGCGCCTGCGTGCCGCTGGCGTGCAGGTCAGCTTCGCCCAGCGCGAGGATGCCTCGCACAACGCCCGCAAGATGCGCCAGCTGGCCGGCAATGCGGTGGCCAATGGCCTGCCCTGGCAGGACGGCCTGGCCGGGCTGACCCGGGTGCCGGCACAGGTGCTGGGCGTGGGCGAGCGGATCGGCACGATCGAGGTCGGCAAGCTGGCCGACCTGGTGCTGTGGGAAGGCGACCCGCTGGACGTGGGCCACTACGCCGAGCAGGTGTGGCTGGGCGGCCGGCCGATGCCGATGCGCTCGCGGCAGACCGAACTGCGCGATCGCTACCTGGCCCCGGCTTCGGCCGAACCACGCGCATACTCGCGCTGAGCCGCCTTCCGCGGCGGGACCGCCCCCCGCCGCATCCACCTGCAAGGAATTCCCGATGGCGCTGCGCTGGTACTTTGATTTCGTCTCGCCGTTCGCCTACCTGCACTGGCAGCAGCTCAAGCAGCTGCCGCAGTTCGAGCGGATCACGCCGGTGCCGATCGCCTTCGGTGCCGTGCTGCACCACCTGGGCAACCTGGGCCCGGCCGAGATCCCGGCCAAGCGCCGCTTCACCTACCGGCAAGTGCTGTGGCAGGCGCAGCAGCAGGGGGTGACATTGCGCTTCCCGCCCAGGCACCCGTTCAATCCCCTGGCCGCGCTGCGGCTGTGCCTGGCCGCCGAAGCCAGCCACCAGGCCGTGGACATCCTGTTCAACTGGATCTGGCGCGATGGCCACGCCGCCGATACCCCCGCCGCGCTGGCCCTGCCGGGCGCGATGCTGGACGTGGCCAACGTGGCCGCAGCGGTATCGGCGCCGTCGGTGAAGGAGCAGCTGCGGCAGAACACCGAGGCGGCGATCAGCGCCGGGGTGTTCGGGGTACCGACCCTGGCCATCGATGGCGAACTGTTCTGGGGCAACGAGGCGCACGGCCTGATGCAGGCCGTACTGGCCGACCCGACCATGCTGCAGCGCGGCGAATGGGCACGGATCGATAACCTGCCGGTGGCGGTGGAGCGCAGCCGACCGGCAAGCTGACTGGCCGCTCAGGCAGCGTCGACGATTTTGAGATAGCTTTCACACTTCCGAACTTACAACCGGCCTTGAGGGGGGCTCAGGATGCGCATCGGAATCGTCGTCGACTCTGCCTGCGATTTGCCGCAGGACTTCATCGAACAACACAACATCGTGCTGCTGCCGATCACGGTGCGGATCGGCGAAGCGGTGCTCGCCGACCATCGCGACGAGCAGGCCACGCTCAGCTTCCTGCATGCCCACGTGGCCGAACACGGCGCCGAAGCGGAGACCATTCCGTTCAGCGTCACCCAGATCCGCGACCTGTTCCTGGGCAAGCTGGTGATCGATTACGACCATGTGTTCTGCATGACGATCACCAAGACCCGCAGCCCCATCCATGACAACGCGATGCAGGCCAGCTTCGCGATCCTCAACGACTACAAGCCGGTGCGCCAGGCAGCTGGCTTCAATACGCCGTTTGCCCTGCGCGTGCTCGATACCCAGAACCTGTTCGCCGCGCAGGGCGTGACCGCGGTGGAAGCGGTGCGCCTGCGCGCCAGTGGCGTGAGCGTGCAGCAGATCCGCGAACGGCTGGAAATGCTGGCGCAGAACGTGCACGGCTACATGGTCACGCGCGACCTGTACTACATGCGCGCCCGCGCCCGGCACAAGGGCGACCGCAGCGTTGGCCTGCTCAGCGCGGCGCTGGGCAGCGCGCTGGACATCAAGCCGGTACTGCATGGCTACCGCGGGCAGACCGGGCCGGTGGCCAAGATCAAGGGCTTCGACAACGCGGTGCAGAAGCTGTTCGATTTCGTCGGGCAGCGGGTCAAGGCCGGGCTGCTGACGCCCACCGTATGCGTCAGCTACGGCGGCGAGCTGGCCGACCTGCAGGCCCTGCCCGGCTACGCCACGCTGCAGCAGACCTGCCAGGCGCACGGGGTGGAGCTGTTCGAGTCGGTGATGAGCCTGACCGGCATGGTCAACGTCGGCAAGGGCGCGGTCACCATTGGATTTGCCGACGAACCGCATACCTTCAGCGGCTGAGCCGCCGATCTGCACGCCGATTGCACTTCGGCTCTGCCAGCCTTGCCGCATTCACTGGAGGTAACCATGTCAACGCAGTACCACATCAGCCTGCCGGACCCGTCCAAGGCCCGCGGCAACGATCCAGACCTTTCCTTCCGCTCGCAGGGCGCCGCCGGCTTCGCCGAGGAGCTGCAGGATGCCCTGCGCAGCACTGTCCTGTTCGACAAGTGGCGTGCCAAGCAGCCCGACCCGGACGCGGTCGAAGCGCAGTGGGGGGCCGCCGATCCGTCGGCCACCGTCACCGGCTCGCAGGACGACCTGCGCATCAACCTGGTGGCCACCACCCGCATCGACAGCGATGTGTTCAAGCAGCGCCTGCGCATGCTGGCCGGGCATCACTGGGAACTGCGCGACGTGCGTTGAAGCGCGATGCGATGGTAACGTGCCGACCGCATGTTGCCCTCGCCGCTCTCCAGAGCGGGCTGCGCATGCCGCCCGACACTGGAACCGGGCCGCCATCATGGCGGCCTTTACGCATGGAATGCCACGTGGACCCGAAACTCCGCAATCTCATCGACCGCACCGACCTTGACGCGTTGCTGTCGCCGCCGCAGGCGCCGTTTCGCGACGTGGTGGATCCGGTGCGCGTGCCCGCGCCGCGCCCTGGCCCGACTGCATCGGCGCCTCCGGCGGTGCCGGCCGACGACGTCGTGTACCTCGTTCCCAACCGCGGCGTGCGCCGCGTCATCCTGATCGCCGCCGGCGGTCCGATCATGCTGATCGGCATGATGCTGCTGGAGGTCATCTGGAGCGCCCTGCCCGAGGGCGGCACCGTGCTCCGGGCGGCGCTGACGGTGATTCCGGTGCTGATGATCGGCTACCTGCCCTACCGACTGCTGGGCCGGCGGGGTTCACCCCGACGGCCGGTCGACAGCGGATCAGGGATGCGCGGCCCCGGCGCCTGACGTCCCCGTCGTTGCGACCGCTTCGCCACCCTGCCAGCCCCCCAACGCCCGGTACAGCTCCACCCGCGGCATTGCCGCACTGGCCCTCGCGGGTGGCCAGCGCTGCCTGGTTGTCCAGGGCGATGCGCTGGGGGATCGCTGCGCTGCTGCTCGCTGGCGTAAGCATCGATCGCAGCGTCCACTGTCACCGCCGGGCGCCACGCCGCGGCGACCGGCTCATCGCGGCGTCGCGACGGCGACGGATGACACGCCAACGTCCGCCTCCACCACCCGGTTGCGGCCATGCCGCTTGGCCTCGTACAACGCGGCATCGGTGGCTGCCAACAGGCCACTGGGATCGGACGAAGCGATCTGCGCGACATGCGCCACGCCGATGCTGACGGTCACACCGATCAGGTTGACCGCACCGGGCGAGGCCAGACGCACCCGTTCCACCGCCTGGCGCATGGTCTCGGCCAGCGCCAGCGCACCCTCGCGCGTCGTCGCGGGAACCACCACCGCGAATTCCTCGCCGCCATAGCGCGCCACCACGTCCGACCCGCGCGTGGCACAGCCGGCCAGCGTGGTAGCGACCTCGCGCAGGCACACATCGCCCAGCGGATGGCCGAAGCGGTCGTTGAACTGTTTGAAGTGATCGATGTCCACCATCAGCAAGGCCATGCCCTGCCCGCTGCGGCGCGCGCGGCCCCATTCGGCCTGCAGCACGTGGTCGAACTGGCGGCGGTTGGCCACCCCGGTCAATGCGTCCACCCGCGACAGAACGTCCAGCTGGTCCTGGCGCTCCATCGCACGTACCTGCAACACCACCCCGCGCAGGCCCGACCCCAGCGTGGCCAGCGCGAAGCCGACCACGGCCAGGTGCGGGTGCTTGTCCACCATCAATCCCGACACCACCAGCAGCGCGGCCGGCAGGATCAACGGGCTGCCAGCGCGCACCGCCAATGCCAGGCGGCGCGGTGTGGTGTCCTCCGCCTCGGCGCCGCCGCGCAGTGCCAGTACCGCAAGCAGCAGGAACGGCAGGTCGATCAGCACATCGGTCACCCCGCCGTAGCTTGCCTCGGTGGCGAAGTGGTTGATGTAGGCGGCCATCCCCAGATAGAGCCAGGCGAACAGGCTCAACGCACGGAAGAACACCCGGCGCGAGCCGTCTTCGCTGGCGAGGTAGCGCACCAGCGCGAACACCGCGATGAACAGGTTCTCGATGTCGAACATCACCCGCAGGCTGTTTATCCCCTGCGCCGGGGCATCGCTCACCGTGGCGAAGGAAAAGGTGTGCACGAAGAACAGGTAGCCCAGCAGCAGCGCCAACGCGCCGTCGATAAGGATCAGGTACCAAGGCTCATGCCGCGGGTGCGCCATCGCAAATGTCAGCGGCACCCCGTACAACACGTAGAGCAGCATGCTGGCGCCCGGCGTCGCATCGGGATTGCCGCGTCCGATTTCCTGGTACATGTTCAACGCCATGCCGCCGGCCCACAGCAGCATGCCCACCGCAAGCGCCAGCCAGCCCACGCGCGCCTGGCTCAGCCGCATGCGCCACAGGCAGGCAAGCGCGGCCAGCAGCGGCGCACCGATCAGGAACGAAAATGACAACGCCTGTGCATGGCCCGGCAGCAATGCCAGGGCCAATCCGTGGCACAGCAGGTACAACGCCGCCCACCATGCTGCTGCCATGCAACCCCCTGTCCGGAGTGACGTGCGCCCACGATAGCGCGAATGCCCTGCGGCGCCGATCAAACGAGGCAAGGCGCTTCACAGGCCGTGCACGCTGCCAGGGACCGCGTCGCACTCAGCTGCCCGTCAGCGTTTTCACGGCACACGTGCACATCGCTCCGGCAAGGTAAATCCATACCCCCTACCGGACGTTCTCGATGATCCTGCGCCCGCGCGCCACCGCCCCGCTTCTCGCCTTCGCCCTGGCCTGCGCAGCACCGGCCTGGGCGCAAACGCCGGCTGCGCTGCCGGCGCCCATTGCCGAAAACGCCACCGCCGGGAACAGCGCGCCGGCCACCGGTGTGCGCTCTGACCTGCACGCACAAGTGCTGCTGGACCGTGCGCACTTCTCGCCGGGCGAAATCGATGGCCTGCCCGGCTCGAACCAGAAGCGTGCGGTGGCCGGTTTCCAGGCCGCCCGCGGCCTCAAGGTTACCGGTGAACTCGACGATGCCACCTGGCAGGCGCTGCAGCCGGACAGCACGCCCGTGCTGGCCCGTTACACCCTGACCGCCGAGGACGTGGCCGGCCCGTTCCAGCCGATCCCGAAGAAGCCGGCCGAGCAGGCCAAGCTCAAGGCGCTGGGCTTCACCACGGTGCAGGAGTCGCTGGGCGAACGCTTCCATGCCTCGCCCGAGCTGCTGCGCACGCTCAACCCCGGCGTGGACCTGGCCAAGGCCGGCAGCGAGATCCAGGTACCCAACATCGCCCCGGCGGCGCTGCCCAAGGCGGCCAAGCTGGTGATCGACAAGTCCGATTCCACGCTGCGCCTGTATGACGCACAGGGCAAGGTGTACGCGCAGTTCCCGGTGTCCTCGGGCAGCAAGCACGATCCGCTGCCGATCGGGACCTGGAAGATCCTGGGCATCTCGCGCGAGCCGACCTTCCACTACAACCCCAAGCTGTTCTGGGATGCCAGCAAAAAGGAGAGCAAGGCACTACTGCCGGCCGGCCCGAACAACCCGGTCGGCCGGGTCTGGATCGATATCTCCAAGCCGCACTACGGCCTGCACGGCACGCCCGAGCCGGGCCATGTGGGCAAGACCGAATCGCACGGCTGCGTGCGCATGACCAACTGGGATGCCCTGCAGGTGGCCGATGCGGTGGACGCCTCGGTGCCTGTGGTGATGCAGGAGTGATGCGATGACACTGCCCAAACTGCTCGCACTGGGACTGGTGATCGGCGTGGCGGGCTGGTGGTGGCTGGGGCCGCGCGCGGAACAGGCGCCCGCCGCCGCGGTCGCATCGCCAGCGGTGCTGGCGACGCCGGGACGCGCCGTTCCGGCGGCCGTCGCCAGCACCGCGACCGCCGCGGCGACGGCGGCTCCCGCTGCGACGCCGGGCACTGCGGCCGCGGCCGCGGCCTCTGACGCCGTAGCGGCGCCTGCTCCGGCCGATGGCACCGGCCTGCTGCTGCCGGTCCAGGGCATCACCGCCGCCCAACTGCAGGACACCTTCACCGACGCGCGCAGCGAGGGCCGCGTCCACGATGCGATCGACATCCTGGCCCCGGCTGGCACGCCCGTGCTGGCCGTGGCCGATGGCACCGTGGAGAAGCTGTTCGACAGCGCGCGTGGCGGGCTGACCCTGTACCAGTTCGAGCCCGGTGGCCGTTATTGCTACTACTACGCCCACCTGCAGCGCTACGCCGATGGCCTGGCCGAGAAGCAGCAGGTCAAGCGCGGTCAGGTGATCGGCTATGTCGGCAGCACCGGCAATGCCAGCCCGGAGGCGCCGCACCTGCACTTCGAGATCCATGCGCTGGGTCCGGAAAAGCAGTGGTGGAAGGGCGAATCGCTCAACCCGTACCCGGTTCTGCGAGGGGAACAGGGGCTGCCGTGAGCCCCCTTGGCGTCCGGGCTGAACGGCTGGCACGGAGCGCCGATGGCCGGGCCGCCCCGAAGATGCGAAAATCCCTCCCCCTTTCCGGCGGGCGCATTGGCGCCGGCCACAATCCCGAGATTCCGTGAAGACCCCCCAAGGCCTGCAGGCGCTGATCGACGACGGCGTGATCGATGAAGTGCTGCGCCCGCTCAAGAGCGGCAAGGAAGCAGCGGTGTACGTGGTACGCAGCGGCGACGATGTGCGCTGCGCCAAGGTCTACAAAGACATGGCCCAGCGCAGCTTCCAGCAGCGCGTGCAGTACCAGGAAGGCCGCAAGGTGCGTGGCAGCCGCGAGGCGCGTGCGGTTGGCAAGGCCAGCAAATACGGACGCAAGCAGCAGGAAACCGCCTGGAAGAACACCGAGGTGGACGCGCTGTACCAGCTGCGCGACGCCGGCGTGCGTGTGCCTGAGCCGCACGGCTACTACCACGGCGTGCTGGTGATGGAACTGGTCACCGACGCGGACGGTTTCTCCGCCGCCCGGCTGGGCGAAGTGGAGCTGGAGCCGGACCAGGCGCGCGAGTTCCACCAGACCCTGGTCCGCCAGGTGGTGCGCATGCTGTGCTGCGGCCTGATCCACGGCGATCTGTCGCCGTACAACGTGCTGGTGGGCCCGGACGGCCCGGTGGTGATCGACTTCCCGCAGGTGGTCAGCGCCGGCGGCAACAACGCCGCGCGCAGCATGCTGCTGCGTGACGTCAACAACCTCACCGCCTACCTGGGCCGGTTCGCGCCGGAGCTGCTGGACAGCTGGTACGGCGAAGAGATGTGGGCGTTGTTCGAAGCCGGTGACCTGCTGCCCGACAGCCCGCTCACCGGCACCTTCGTGCATGACGAAACCACCATCGACCTGGACAGCGTGCGCCACGCGATCAACGATGCGCGCGAAGAAGCGCTGATCCGCCAGCAGGGTCGCGAGGCCGCGGAAGAAGACGAGGATTGAAGCGGCGGTAGAGCCACCCCATGGGTGGCTGCTCTCCGTTTCGGCACCGTGTGCAGCCGACCAACGGTCGGCTCTACCGTTCCGGCACCGCGTGCAGCCGACCAACGGTCGGCTCTACCGTTTCGGCATCGCGTGCAGCCGACCAACGGTCGGCTCTACGATGAGGCGTGCAGCGCGTTGGCGAGGGGTGCCGATCAGGCGTACAGCGCCTTGGCGTGGTGGGCGATGTGCTCGCCGATGAAGCTGCTGATGAAGTAGTAGCTGTGGTCGTAGCCCGGCTGCAGGCGCAACTGCAGCGGATGGCCGGCAGCGGTGCAGGCGGCCTGCAACCATTGCGGTTGCAGTTGCGTGTCGAGGAATTCATCGCCGCCGCCCTGGTCGACCAGCAACGGCAGGCGCTCTTCGGCACGGGCGACCAGTTCGCTGGCATCCCAGGCCGACCAGGTGCTGCGGTCCTCGCCGAGGTAGGCGGCGAAGGCCTTCTGGCCCCACGGCACGCGGGTCGGCGCGACGATCGGTGAGAACGCCGACACGCTGCGGTAGCGGCCGGGATTCTTCAGCGCGATCACCAGCGCGCCATGGCCCCCCATCGAATGCCCGCTGATGCTGCGCGCATCGGTCGCCGGCAGATGCGCCTCGATCAGCGCCGGCAACTCGTCCACCACGTAGTCGTACATGCGGTAGTGCGCCGCCCACGGTTGCTCGCTGGCGTTGAGATAGAAGCCGGCGCCCTTGCCCAGGTCGTAGCCGTCGGCATCGGCGACGTCATCCCCGCGCGGACTGGTGTCCGGCGCCACCAGGATCACCCCGTGTTCGGCGGCATAGCGCTGCGCACCGGCCTTGGTGATGAAGTTCTGCTCGGTGCAGGTCAGCCCGCTCAGCCAGTACAGCACCGGCAGCTTCTGCGTGGCGGCCTGTGGCGGCAGATAGACGGCGACGTTCATCTCGCAGCCGAGCACCTGCGAGCGGTGCTGGTACACGTCCTGCCAGCCGCCGGAGGCGGCGCGATGTTCGATGCGTTCCATGGTCTCTCCGTGAGCCGGGCGCGTGTCAGCGCGATGTCCCGGCGTTGATGTCATTGTCCAGCTCGGCCAGCAGCCGCAGCAGTGTTCCGGTCTGCGGCACGCCATCAAGGTTGCGCATGGCGGCCACGGCCACCTGGCTGCGTGGTGGCCATTGGCCACTGCGTTTTGCCTCATGCAGGCGTGGCAGGAACACCTGCGTCAGCCACTGCTCGAACGGCATCTCCTCGCCACCAAACGCCGAGGTGACCGCCGCCGGCTCACCCACCTCGCCGTGCAGCCAGCCAAGCTCGCGCAGGGCCTGCTCGATGCGGTCCACCAGCGCATCCCGCACCGTTACTGCCGGTGCCGTGCGTCGTTTCCAGAAGCCGGTCAGGCCCATGCCGCCGGCTCAGTAATGCACCACCGAGCGGATCGACTTCCCCTCGTGCATCAGCTCGAAGGCATCGTTGATCTGCTCCAGGTCCATGGTGTGGGTGACGAACGGCGCCAGTTCGATCTCGCCCTTCATCGCATCTTCGACCATGCCCGGCAGCTGGCTGCGGCCCTTGACGCCGCCGAAGGCGGTGCCCTTCCACGAACGGCCCGTGACCAGCTGGAACGGACGGGTGGAGATCTCCTGGCCCGAGCCGGCCACGCCGATGATCACCGACTGGCCCCAGCCACGGTGCGCGCATTCCAGCGCGGCACGCATCACGTTGACGTTGCCGATGCACTCGAAGGTGTGGTCCACGCCCCAGGTGGTCATCTCCACGATGACCTGCTGGATCGGCGTGTCGAAGTCCTTCGGGTTGACGCAGTCGGTGGCACCGAACTGCCTGGCCAGGTCGAACTTGGACGGGTTGGTGTCGATGGCGAAGATGCGCCCGGCCTTGGCCTGACGCGCGCCCTGGATCACCGCCAGGCCGATGCCGCCCAGCCCGAACACGGCCACCGAATCACCTTCCTGCACCTTGGCGGTGTTGTGCACCGCGCCGATGCCGGTGGTGACGCCGCAGCCGAGCAGGCACACGTGCTCCGGGTTCGCTTCGGGGTTGATCTTGGCCAGCGAGACTTCGGCCACCACCGTGTACTCGCTGAAGGTCGAGCAGCCCATGTAGTGATAGATCGGCTCGCCGTTGTAGCTGAAGCGGGTGGTGCCATCGGGCATCACGCCCTTGCCCTGGGTGGCGCGCACGGCCACGCACAGGTTGGTCTTGCCCGAGGTACAGAACAGGCATTCACCGCACTCGGCGGTGTACAGCGGAATGACGTGGTCGCCCGGCGCCACGCTGGTGACGCCCTCGCCCACTTCCACCACGATGCCCGCGCCTTCATGGCCCAGCACCGCCGGGAACAGGCCTTCCGGATCATCGCCGGACAGGGTGAACGCATCGGTGTGGCAGACACCGGTGTGGGTGATCTTGACCAGCACCTCGCCCTTCTTCGGCGGGGCGACATCGATCTCGACGATCTTCAACGGCTGGCCGGGACCAAACGCAACAGCGGCACGGGATTTCATCGGCAACACTCCAGAGTAGTAGACAAGACAGAACAGCGCGCGGTCGCCCGCACGCTCATTTCAGGTAGGAACGGATCAGCGCGCTCATGTCGCGCACGCGCTCGGCGCGCTGCGCATCGGACTGCGCCGGCTGGCCGAATTCTTCGCGCAGGTGGGCTTCCATCACTTCGGACATCAGCCCGTTGACCGCGCCGCGGATCGCGGCGATCTGCTGCAGCACCGGCGCGCACTCGGCCCCGCCCTCCAGCGCCCGGTCGAGCGCATCGCACTGACCGCGGATGCGGCGCACGCGGGCCAGGACCTTCTTCTTTTCTTCAGGGGAATGCGGCATGGACAGCGCGGCCATAGAACTATACTGGGGGATAGTATACATGCGGCCTGGCCCGCACCCAAATGACGGGCTCTCGCCGCGCCCCCCGCCAAGGCGCAGGGCGGTTTTCCCAGGATTTGCATATCGCGCGGGCGGCCACCTCCCTAGAGTTCGCGGCATACCGCACCGTGGCCGCCCGATGATTGCCCCCGCCTCGTCCTCGCAGCACCTGCTTGCCCTGGCCATCGCCGCCGCACTGGCCGGCAACGCCTCGGCGGCCCTCGCCCAACACGCTGCCCCGATCATCGCCGACGGCACCCGGGAAGAAGCCGCTCCCGGTGAGTATCGCAGCACCGCAGATGGGGCCGCGGGCCATGTCCTGCATGCATTGAATGGCGGCAGCATCCGAGCCAGCGAACCGGTGACGGTGACGACAAGCGGCCAGAACACCGCAGCGGTGCGTGCCGAGAGAGACGGCAGCATGATCTTCAACGGCGGCAGCATCACCACGCACGGGGATTACGCCATCGGGCTGTCGATCCTGTCCGGTGGCCAGGTCGACCTGCTGCCCGATGCCGCCGGACAAGGCATGGTCTTTTCCACCAGCGGCTACCGTAGCCCCGCGGTGGAGGTGAACGGCGGTACGTTGCGGGTGCGCGACGCGATCATCGACACAACCGGCTACCAGTCCCATGGCATGGCCGCTTACTACAGCGGCCATATCGAGGGCGACGGGCTGACCATCACCACCCACGAAGCGGGGAGCGCCGGTGCGGTCGCTACCGCCGGCGGCACATTTACGCTGTCCAACGGTTCCATCGAAACCTTGGGGGGTGCGGCCCACGGCGTGATCGGCAGCAAGGCCATCACCCTGCGCGACACCGACATCCGGGTCGCGGGCCGCGCGTCGATCGCCGTCGACTTCCAGGGCGGCACGCTGTGGATCGAGAACGGCGCGATGCAGGCCGATCATCCGCAGAGCACCGCAGTGCGCCTGGCGGCCGGCAGCCAGGTGGACATCATCGGCACGCAGATGGGGGCCGGATTCATCGGGCTCAGCAACGGCGGCCGCAGCGGAGAGGCGCGTCTGGTCGATGTGGACATACGTATCTCCAGCGCAAACGGCGCCGGCATCTGGCTGAGCTCGGGTCCGCGCCTTTCGATGCTCGGCGGCAGCATCATCACCCTCGGCGACAACAGCAGGGGCGTCGACAATCTCGGCGGCGGGGTCACGCTGGAGGGCGTGCAGGTGAGCACGGTCGGCGCGTCGGCACATGGGCTCAACGCCGAATGGGACATCTTCTCCGGAGACCTGATGCTGGAGGCAGACCGGATCGCGGTGGACACCGGCGGTGACGGTGCCATCGGCGCCCTGTCCCATTCCGGCGGAACCGCCCACTTGCGCCGCAGCACGATTACCACGGCCGGTGCCAACAGTTACGGCGTGTTGAGTGGAGGCACGGGCGTGATGACGTTGCACGACACCCATGTCGGTACCGAAGGACTCGGCGCGGCGGCCGCTGTGGTCAATGCAAACGGCAGCCTGGACATCGACGGTGGGTCGCTGACCAGCGCGCGCGATGCCGCCCTGTGGGTGCGCGCCGCGCGCCACGTGGCCGCACACAATGGCGCCCGGCTGTTTGGCGGCAACGGCACGTTGATGAAGGTCGATGCGGCCTTCGCAGGTCCGCTGGATCTCAGCCTGGACCAGGACGTCTACGCCCAAGGCGACATCGTGATCACCCCGGACGACATCGGTGCGGGCGTCCCGGTGGTGGCCGATATCCACGTACACCTCAATGGGCGTTCGCATTGGCGGGGCGCCAGCGGCGTGGTCAACCAGGTCTCGCTGCGCGATGGCAGCCGCTGGACCCTGACCGGCGATGCCAGCGTGGGCCAGCTGGCGCTGCACGACAGCACCCTGGCCCTGTCCGCCGTGGGTGCAGGCAACTTCAACCGCCTCACCGTGGACGGCGATCTCGACACGCACAACGCGCTGTTGATCTTCAACGGCGCGTTGGCCGGCGATGACTCGCCCATCGATACCCTGCGCGTGCGCGGCGACACCCGTGGCACGGCGGCCATCCAGGTCAACAATGTGCATGGCCTTGGCGCACAGACCGTCGACGGCATCGCGTTGATCCAGGTCGAGGGTGCGTCCGATGCGACGTACGCGTTGCGCGGTCGCGCCGTGGCGGGCCAATACGACTACTTCCTGCACAAGGGCGGCGTGACCACGCCCGGCGACGGCGGCTGGTATCTGCGCGCGACGCTGCCGACCACACCGGACCCGTGCGACGCCGATCCCGATGGCCCCGGCTGCGTGACGCCGCCGGATCCCTGCGACAGCGATCCGACAGGCCCCGGCTGCATCGTCATCCCGCCGGACCCCTGCGAGGCCGATCCCGGCGGCCTCGGCTGTGTTGTTCCCCCGCCAGATCCGTGCGTGCTCAACCCCAGCGGCCCCGGCTGCGCACTGCCGCCCACGCCCTGCGAGGCGGGCAACACCGCCCCCTGCCACCGCCCGCGCCCGCCGCAGGTGCTGCGCCCGGAAGCCGGCGCCTACCTGGCCAACCAGGCCGCTGCCGTGTCGATGTTCCAGCACCGCCTGCATGACCGCGATGGTGCGTACGCCTCGAACGCGGCACGCGAGGCCAGTTGGCTGCGCGTGGGCAGCACCCAGCGCCGCCAAGCGGTCGACGGCCAGCTGGCGCTGAGCGCCCGCGCCACCACGGTGACCAGCGGCGTGGACCTGCTGCACTGGGGCGCGGGCGGCCAGGGCCGTGCGGGTGTGCTGCTGGGTACAGGACGGGCCGCCACCGATGTCCGCTCGCAGCGCAGCGGCTATGCCGCCACCGGCATCGTCAAGGGTACGGCGGTGGGCGTCTACGCCACCTGGATGCACCACCCCGGTGCCGGCGACGGCGCCTACCTTGATGGCGGCGTGCAGCACGGGCGCTACCGCAGCAGCGTGCAGGGCATCGCCCTGGCCAGGGAACGCCAACAGGCGCGCACGGATGCGGCCACGCTGGAAGCCGGCTACGCCTGGAAACGCCGCGTGCGCGATTCGGCCACGCTGCTGGTGCAGCCGCAGCTGCAGCTGACCTATACCGACTACCGTGCCGATGACCTTGTCGAACACAACGGCACGCAGGTGGCCCCGGGCGCCGGCGGCCGGGTGTCCTCGCGCCTGGGCCTGCGGATGACGGGCGATGTTCGCAGCGTGGATCACGTCGTACAGCCCTTCGTTTCGGCGCATTGGCTGCGCGCGTCAGGCAGCAACAGCATCTGGATGGACCACACCCGGATCGACGGTGCGGTGCCGAAAAACCGCTACGAGCTACGCGGTGGCGCGATGCTGCAGCTGGGCATGCGCTGGTCGGCGTGGGGCGATCTGGGCGTGCAACGCGGCGACGGTGCCTATCGCAGCGTTTCGGTGCAGATGGGCCTCCGGTCCACGTGGTAGCCGCGCCGGGCGCAACAGGGGCCGATGAGGGGGGGGGCGGGACGCGACAAGGTGTGTCGCAAATAGGCGCCAGCTAGCGTTAGCCGAATTTGCAATTAATTGCATATATCGCTCGTAGGCATCCCCCTACAGTCGCGGCCTCCTGCACTGATGGCCCTCCGATGACTTCTGCCGTTTCACGCGCCCCACAGCGCCTGCACCTGCTCGCTCTTGCCATTTCCGCGTCGCTGGCGTGCAGCGCCTCGGCCGCCTGGGCCCAGAGCGCCGGTCCGATCATCGCCGACGGCACCCAGCAAGTGGCCGCGCCGGGCGCCTATGCGACTACCGACGATGCGGCGGCCGGCTACGTCTTCCATGCGCTCAACGCTGGCAGTATCCGTGCCGACGGCCCGGTGACCATCAGCGCCACGGGCAGCAACACCGCCGGCCTGCGCGCCGAAAGCGACGGCACGGTGACGCTCACCGGCGGCACCCTCACCACCGGTGGCGATTACAGCGCCGGCCTGTCGATCGCCACTGGCGGCCGCATCGAACTGCTCAGCGACGCCACCGGCCAAGGCGTGACTCTCTCCACCGGCGGTGTACGCAGCCATGCCGCGCAAGTAGACGGCGGCACGTTGCTGCTGCGCGATGCGATGCTCGATACCAGCGGCCGTGTCGCCAACGGCATCGCCGCCAGCAACGGCGCGGTCGCCGAGGTAAGCGGCGGCAGCATCCATACCACCGGCGACCAGTCGCACGCGGTGTCGGCATCCAATGCCACCGTGACCCTGCGCGACACCGTCATCGGCACCACCAGCCACAACGCCCATGGCCTGTTCGCGGAGAACGGCGGACGCATCGACGGCGACGGACTTGCCATCACCACCTACGGCAACGGCAGTACCGGCGCGACGGTATACACCGGGGCCACGTTGACACTGTCCAACAGCACCATCGAGACCGGCGCCGACTTCGCAAAGGGCGTGACGGGCGGTGGCACGGTGACCCTGATCGACACCCATATCCGGGTCGCGGGCAACGCGTCCGGGGCAGTGGAACTGAGTAGCGGCACGCTGCGGATCGAAGGCGGCGTGCTGCAAGCCGACGACGAGCGCGGCAGCGGCGTGTTCCTGTGGAATGACAACCAGGTGGACATCATCGGTACGCAGATCGATGTAGGACACTATGGGCTGAACATCAACGGCCGCGGCAACGAGGTGCGCCTGACCGATGTCGATATCCACACCACCGACTACGTCGGCACCGGCATCTGGCTGCCCGGTGCCTCCTCGTTGAGCATGCGGGGCGGCAGCATCATCACCGAGACCGACCAGGGTGTGGCCATCGACAACCGCGCCGGTGCGGTGACCCTGGAGGGAGTGCGGGTGAGCACGGCGGGCGCGTCGGCGCATGGTCTGTATGCCTCGATGGATACGGGCGGCGCACGACCGACGTTCCAGGCCGAACGCGTCGATGTGCGTACCACCGGGTTTGGCGGTATCGGTGCCGTGGCGCGGCTGGGCGGCACCATCGGCCTGCGTGACAGCGTCATCGCCACTACCGGCGACAAAGGTTACGGCGTGCTGAGCGGTGGCGCCGGGGAGATGACCCTTTCCAATACGCACGTCAGCACTACCGGGCTGGACGCGGCGGCGGCGGTGGTCAATGCCAATGGCAGCCTGGACATCGATGGCGGCTCGCTGACCAGCGCGCAGGCCGCCACGTTCTGGGTGCGTGCGGCGCGCCATGTGGCGGCACGCAACGGCGCCCGGCTGATCGGCGGCAGCGGCACACTGATGCACGTGGATGCTGCGTTCGCCGGTCCCTTCGACGTCACCCTGGACCAGGATGTCTACGCACGGGGCGACATCGTGATCACCCCGGACGACATCGCCGCCGGCGTGCCGGTGGTGGCCGACATCCGCGTGAAACTCAACGGGCGCTCGCATTGGCAGGGCGCCAGCAGCGTGGTCAACCAGGTCTCCTTGTCCAACGACAGCCGCTGGACCCTCACGGGCGATTCCAGCGTGCGCCAGCTGGATCTGCGCGACAGCACCCTGGCCCTGTCCACCGCCGGCGCCACGCGCTTCAACCGGCTCACCGTGGAGGGCGATTTCATCGCAGACAACGCGCTGCTGGTCTTCAATGGCGCCTTGGGCGCTGATGATTCGCTGACCGACACACTGCACGTGCGCGGCGATACCCGCGGCACGGCCAGCGTCCAGGTCAACAACGTGCGCGGGCTCGGCGGGCAGACGGTCAACGGCATCCAGCTGATCCAGGTCGATGGCGCCTCCGATGCCGTGTACCGGTTGAACGGTCGCGCGGTGGCCGGGCAGTACGACTACTTCCTGCACAAGGGCGGGGTGAACACCCCCGGCGACGGCGGCTGGTACCTGCGCTCGGAACTGGCGCCGACGCCACCGGATCCGTGCGACGCCGATCCCGATGGCCCCGGTTGCGTGGCCCCGCCAGACCCGTGCGACAGCGACCCCACCGGCCCCGGCTGCGGGGTCGTCCCGCCGGACCCGTGCGCGACCGATCGCGACGGCCCGGGCTGTGTGCTGCCGCCGGATCCGTGCGAGGTGGACAACGAGGACAGCTGCGACCGCCCTCGCCCGCCGCAGATCCTGCGTCCCGAAGCCGGCGCCTATCTTGCCAATCAGGCCGCTGCCGTGTCGATGTTCCAGCACCGCCTGCATGACCGCGAGGGTGCGTATGCCCCGGGCGATGCGCGCGACGCCGGCTGGCTGCGGGTGACCAGCACCCAGACCCGGCAGGACATGGCCGGTCAGCTCGCGCTGAAGGGCCGCGCGTCCACCGTGATGAGCGGCCTGGACATGCTGCACTGGGGCGGTACCCGCCAGGGCCGCGCCGGCGTGCTGCTGGCTGCCGGCCAGGCCTCCACCGATGTCCGCTCGCACCTGAGCGGCTACAGCGCTACCGGCACCGTCAAGGGCGCGGCGCTGGGCATCTATGCCACCTGGATGCAGCGCCCGGACGTCGAGGAGGGTGCTTATCTCGACAGCTGGCTGCAACACGGCCGCTACCGCACCACCGTGCAGGGCATCGGCCTGGGCAAGGAACGCCAGGATGCACGCACGCACGCCGCATCGCTGGAGGCCGGCTACGCCTGGAAGCTTCGCCTGCGCGATTCGGCCATGCTGCTGGTGCAGCCGCAACTGCAGCTGACCTATGCCGACTACCGTGCCGAGCGCCTGGTTGAACACAATGGCACGCAGGTCGCGACGGGGGCGGCGGGCGGGCTGTCATCGCGGCTGGGCGTGCGGGTGATGGGCGATGTGCGCAATGAAGATCGGCGCGTGCAGCCATTCGTGTCCGCCCACTGGCTGCGCGACTCGAGCCGCAACAGCGTCTGGATGGACGACACCCGGATCGAGGGCGCCGTGCCGAAGAACCGCTACGAACTGCGCGGCGGCGCGATGTTGCAACTGGGCACGCGCTGGTCGGCATGGGCTGACCTGGGCCTGCAGCGCGGCGACAACGCCTACCGCAGCGTCTCGGCGCAGATGGGGCTCAAGGCCCGCTGGTAGCAGGCGGCCAACGGCGCGCCACATGCGCGCCGTTGGAAAATCCCCAGACCAGCAACTGGCTACTGCACCAGGCCGCATGCCGGTGCAGGGGTTGCAGCGGAAGCCCGGGCAGATCTGGATGCCGCCCCCGGCCGTGCGTGGCGGACCGACGGGACCGGGCTTTTCGACGACCGCCAAGGCGAAGGATCGGCCGCCGTCGGCGTGCTGCTGCAGCCAGGCCCGGTGGCCCGCCTGGCTCAGTCAAACGCACCGGCATCGGCCAGTGTCGCCAGCGCATCCACCACAAACCGCACCTTCGGCCGCAGGTGCCGGGTCTGCGGCCATAGGGCGTGGATCTCGACATGGTGCTGCATGCAATGGCCCAGCACCTGCTGCAATGCCCCCGCCTGCAGGTGACGTTTGACCAGGAAATGCGGCATCTGGCAGATGCCCAGGCCGGCGATGGCGGCCTCGATCACCGCATCGCCATCATTGAGCTGGTGGGTGCCGCTGGGGATGAAGCGCGCCTGCGCAGCGTCCTCGCCGATCCGCCACGCCACCGGCTGGCCATACCGATAGCCGACAATGCTGCGATGGGCATGCAGGGCGTCCACGGTGCCGGGCGTGCCGTGCCTGTCCAGGTAGTCCGGCGACGCACACGTGATCAGCTGCTGCGTGCCCAGCCGCCGCGCGACGAGGTGCTGGGCCTGGTCCAGCCCACCGAAGCGGATCAGCAGGTCGATCCCTTCCTCCACCGGGTCCACGAAGTGGTCGGTGAAGGTCAGGGTGAGCTGCAGTTCGGGGTGTTCGGCACAGATGCGCAGCAGCACCGGCAGGATCATCAGCCGCCCGAACGAGGACGGCATGTCGATGCGCAGGCGGCCCGCGGGCAGGTGCGAGGCCGAGCCCAGGCACGCCTCGGCCGAGGCAATGTCTTCCAGCGCGCTCGCGCAGGAGGCGAAATAGGCCTGGCCATCGGCGGTGAGCGAAATGCGCCGCGTGGTGCGATGGAACAGCCGCACGCCCAGCCGCTCTTCCAGCCGCGCGATCGCCTTGCCGACCGCCGAGCGCGAAATCCCCAGGGTCTCGGCCGCTTCGGTGAACGTCCCCGAGCGGGCGGTGGTGACGAAGGTGGCCAGCCCGTTCAACGATTCCACTGGCAGCATCGCCGCGCTCCATTGGGGACAAAATGTCCCCGTTGCCGGGAAATTTAAGGCCTTTATGTGCCTGCAGGTCAACCTTATCTTGAAGGGGTCGCGCCGTTGGCGCCCCCTTCCCCACGAGTTCCGATTTATGACCGCCCTGCTTTTCCAGCCCTATGACCTCGCCGGTACCCCCCTGCGCAACCGCATCGCCATGGCCCCGATGACCCGCGCCCGCAACCCCGGCAGCGTGGCCAACGCCCTCACCGCGGCGTACTACCGGCAACGCGCCAGTGCCGGGCTGATCATCAGCGAAGGCACCCCGGTGTCGGCGCAGGGCCAGGGCTACATCGACGTGCCGGGCATGTGGTCGGCCGAACAGGTGGACGGCTGGAAGCAGGTCACCACGGCCGTGCATGCCGAACGAGGCGTCATTTTCGCCCAGCTCTGGCACGTGGGCCGCATGTCGCACGCATCCTTGCAGCCCGACGGCGGACAGCCGGTCAGCGCGGGCACTCGTCCGGTGGCGAGCAACCCGAAGAGCAGCGCGTTCGTGTACCGCGAGGACGGTACCCGTGGGCAGGCCGATCCGACCCCGCCGCGTGCCCTGCGCACCGACGAGCTGCCCGGCATCGTCGACGACTTCGCGCGCGCGGCCGACAACGCCATCGCCGCCGGTTTCGACGGCATCGAACTTCATGCCGCCAACGGCTACCTGTTCGAACAGTTCCTCAACCCGGTCACCAATGACCGCACCGACGGCTACGGCGGCACGCTGCAGAACCGCGCGCGCCTGATCCTGGAGACCGTCGATGCGATGGCCGCGCGGATCGGGGCGCACCGGGTGGGCGTGCGACTGGCCCCGAACAACCTGCAGTTCGACATGCCCGAGTACGTCGGCAACGAAGCGGCGTACCTGTACCTGGCGCAGGCGCTGGGCACGCGCGGCCTGGCCTACGTGCACCTCAACGACAACCATGCACGCGGCGTGTCCGTCCTGAGCGACGCATTCCTGCACGCGTTCAAGCAACGCTACGGCGGCACCCTGATCCTGGCCGGCAGCCTCACCCGCGCGCGGGCGCTGCAGCTGGTGGACGACGGCGTCATCGACCTGGCCGCGTTCGGCCAGCCGTTCATCGCCAACCCGGACCTGGTGGCGCGGCTGGAAAACGACGTGGCGCTGGCGGTGCCGGATCGAGCCACGTATTACGGCGGCGGGGCGGAGGGATATACCGACTACCCGGTCGCCAGCTGATCCGGGGGAGCCGGCACGGGCCGGGGGAACGCCGTCGGTCGGCGTTGCCGGTTCGATTGCTGCGTGCAGCCACCCGTGGGGTGGCTCTACCCCTGGCAGGTCATCGCAACAGCAGGCCCCGCCACGGGTTGGGCACATCGCCCATCAGCGCCACCACGGCCTGGTCCAGCTGCCCGATGGCGGCCAGGCCAGCCACCGGGTGCGCGCGCAGGTGCGGCGGCAATGGCGGCGGCAACCGCCCGGCATCCAGCGCCAGCAGCTGGTCGGCCAGCGCGCGGAAGTCGGCGTCACTCAGTGCGTCAGACGCGGGCATGAGTAACCGTCATGCAGGCGCATAGCTGAAGCGGGTATCGATGCCCTCGAAGCCGATGACGCGATCGATCAACGCGGTGGCGGCATCCTCGCCCACACCACCGGCCTGGATCGCAGGATCGGCATACAGCGCCTCCAGCGCCTGCACCTGCGTGGCGTGCAGATAGGCGCGATGCGAGTCCAGCCAGCGCTGCAGGTTGTCGGCGATATCGCCTTCTTCCAGCAGGCTGCCATCGAGGTCGGCTACCGCATCGGCCATCATCCGGAAGATGAAATCCTGGAGGTTGGATGCCAGCAGGTCCACGCGGTCATCGTCGTGCCAGAGCAGCACCACGCGCGGCTCGCCCGGTGCACCCGGATCGTGCCAGAAGCAGTAGTAGTCGCCCGCGCCGGTGCTGCCGAAGGGCAACAGCTGCAGGCCCTCGCGCAGGCGCACGTGGCTGTCTGCATCGGTGAACTGTTCGGCGTGGCCCACGATATCGGCCGGCGCGATCAGTTCGAACTCGCGCGCATACAACAGCAACGGCGGGCGCGCACGCAGGGTCGGATACACGCTGGTGATCCAGCCGTGGCAGAACGTGCCCCAGTCCAGCATGCGGTCGCGATGCAGCTGGTGGTACAGCGCGGGAAACGCCTGCCCGAGCTGCTGTTGGATGTCGGCGGGCGTCTGTACGGTCATTGTCACGGTGCATCCGGTGGGGCGGGCAAGCGTGCCATCGGCAGCGTCACCTCGGCAACCGCCACGCACATCACGCCGTCGCCCGCACCATATCCACGAATGCGCGCAGCGCAGAAGACATCTGCCGCTGGCGCGGGTAATACAGCACGAAGCCGGGGAAGGGTTCGGCCCAGTCTTCCAGCACCGCCACCAGGCGTCCGTCATCAAGATACGGGCGCGCCGAATCCTCCAGCACGTACGCCAGGCCAAGGCCGTCGATCACCGCCTGCAGGATGGTGTGCTGGTCGCCCAACGTGAGCCGGCCCGGCACGTCCACCTCCAACTCCTGGCCATCGCGCTCGAACTGCCACTTGTAGAGGTGACCGCTGGCGAAGCGGAAGCGCACGCACTCGTGCTGGGCCAGCTCGCGCGGATGACGCGGTGCCGGCCGGCGTTGCAGGTAGGACGGCGACCCCACGATCAGACCGCGCAGCGGCGGCCCCAGCGGCACGGCCACCATGTCTTCGGGCACGGACTCGTGCAGGCGCACGCCGGCATCGAAGCCGCTGGCGACGATATCCACCA
This sequence comes from Stenotrophomonas sp. Ste86, assembly GCF_024519465.1. Lineage (GTDB taxonomy): Bacteria > Pseudomonadota > Gammaproteobacteria > Xanthomonadales > Xanthomonadaceae > Stenotrophomonas. The sequence continues at coordinate 100,661 of NZ_JALJRW010000015.1, forward strand.
GACCGTCGTCCTGGGCCAGCTCGATGCGCACGTCCGGGTGCGCCTGCAGGAAGCGCGCCAGGCGTGGGCCCAACTGGGTCTGCACGGCGGCGCGGGTGGCATTGATGCGCAGCAGGCCGGCCGGCGCCGCGCGGAAGTGGTTCATCTCTTCCAACGCGTCGTGCACCTGCTCCAGCGCCGGCTGCAGGCGCTCGAGCAGGCGCTGGCCGGCCTCGGTCAGGGCCACGCTGCGGGTAGTACGGTGGAACAGGCCCACCCCGAGCCGCTCTTCCAGCGCGCGGATCGCATAGCTCACCGCCGAGGTCGACAGCGCCAGCTCGGCACCGGCGCGGCGGAAGTTGCGGTGGCGGGCCACGGCGGCGAACGCGGCCAGGTGGGTCAGGTTGTCAGTGGCCACGATTGTGCAGTCTGCCTTGATGAATCATGCCGATATATTGACTGTATACGCACAGGGTGCGGGCGTATTGTAAAGCGCCTTTCTACAAAACCTGCCAAGGATTCCCTATGTCCCTCGCCCACGGTTATGCCGTCCACGACCAGACCGCACCGCTGGTACCGTTCTCCTTCGAGCGCCGCCCGGTCGCTGCCGGCGATGTCCGCATCCAGATCCTGTACAGCGGCATCTGCCACTCCGACCTGCACCAGGCCCGCGACGACTGGGGCAATTCCAAGTTCCCGATGGTGCCCGGCCACGAGATCATCGGCCGGGTGACCGAGGTCGGCGCCGGCGTCACCGACTTCAAGGTCGGCGATTTCGCCGGCGTCGGCTGCATGGTCGATTCCTGCCGCCATTGCGCGGCCTGCGATGAAGACCTGGAGCAGTACTGCGAGAAGGGGGCCAGTTACACCTACAACAGCACCGAGCGCGACGGCCAGCCGACCTTCGGCGGTTACTCCGACCACATCGTGGTGGAGCAGCGCTTCGTGGTGAAGGTGTCCGAGAAGCTGGACCTGAAGGCCGCCGCGCCGCTGCTGTGCGCCGGCATCACCACCTACTCGCCGCTGCGCCACTGGAAGGTGGGCCCCGGCCAGAAGGTCGGCATCATCGGTCTGGGTGGCCTGGGCCACATGGGCGTGAAGTTCGCCAAGGCGATGGGCGCCACCGTGGTGATGATCACCACCACCCCGGAGAAGGGTGCCGATGCCAAGCGCCTGGGTGCCGATGAGGTGCTGGTCTCGCGCGATCCGGCGCAGATGCAGGCGCACGCCGGCAGTTTCGATTTCCTGCTCAACACCATTCCGGTCAGCCACGACACCAACCCGTACATGGGCCTGCTCAAGCGCGATGCGACGATGTGCCTGGTCGGCGTGTTGACCGAGCTGGATCCGCCGCTGATGGGCGCTGCGATGATGTTCGGTCGCAAGCACATCACCGGTTCGGCGATTGGTGGCATGGCCGAAACGCAGGAGATGATGGACTTCTGTGCCGAGCACAACATCGTCAGCGACGTGGAAGTGATCGACATCAAGACCGTCAACGAGGCCTGGGAGCGCATGGCGAAGAACGACGTGCGCTACCGCTTCGTGATCGACATGGCCACGCTGGAAAAGGCGGCCTGATTCTTCCGCACTTGCATGAAGAAAACCCCGGCAATGCCGGGGTTTTTTTCTTCTCCCAATGCCGGGGAGCGTCATGTTCCAAGGGCTGCAGCAAGATGGGGAACGGCTACATGCACCGTGGCTGGATAGTCCGGCACCGTGTGGATCCGAGCGGCGTCTTCGATCGGGTCTGTCGCGCGCGTGAGGGCCCCGTCGCGGCCGGTAGGCCCCTCGCGTAGTGTCCCCCGGCCGCGGAGCGGCCTCCTCCTTGATTTTGCCCAGGGGCCTACCGCCCGCGACGGGGCTCGGCTTGCGGTGCGCAGGCGGAAGCCAGGCTTTTCTGGTGCGGGTCGGTGGGTCGGGCGCTGGGCGCCCATGCCCTTGGAGGCGAAATAAAGGGGGAGGTGGCGGCCGCAGGCCGACGCCG
>NZ_JALJRW010000016.1 GCF_024519465.1 Stenotrophomonas sp. Ste86
CAACACCTGTGCATGATCTCGACCGGCGCGGTGCCGAGCATGGCTCGGCACTACCCGGCCGCGGGGAATGCACTTACCTGGCCTGGCCCGGTCATTTCCCCATCGACCACGTTTCATGCTGCGGCCGCATCGACGCATGGCCCTGTGATGCGGAGGCCCCCTACACAGGGCCATGCCCATCCTCGCCAGGCCATCGTCGGCGAGGACATCGCACCGGCGGTCCAGCATGATGCAACCCTGCTGCGCAGCCCGATAAATAAAAACGGCGCCCTCGCGGGCGCCGTTTGTCTTTCTGGCTGATGCGCCCGCCGCAACATCGGTGCATGGCGCGGGTCGCTGTCGAACGCTGGCTCAGACCTCCATGGCCTCCGCTTCACGCGCCAACGTCCTCGGTGGCTGCACGCGCTGCCCATGCCGGAACACCGCCACCGCTTCGGTCAACTCGGCCGCCTGCTCCTCGAGCAGGCGCGCGGCCGCGCTGGCTTCTTCCACCAAGGCGGCGTTCTGTTGGGTGGCGTCGTCCATCTGCGCAACGGTCTGGTTGACCTGGTCGATGCCGCTGGCCTGTTCCTGGGAGGCCGAGGAGATCTCGGCCATGATGCCGCTGACCCCGGCCACGCTGCCGACGATCTCGGCCATGGTCCTGCCGGCATCCTGCACCAGACGGGCGCCGTCGGCGACCTGCAGCACGGAGTCCTCGATCAGGCCCTTGATCTCCTTGGCGGCGTCGGCGGAGCGATGGGCCAGCGTACGTACTTCGCTGGCCACCACGGCGAAACCACGGCCCTGGTCGCCGGCACGCGCGGCTTCGACCGCCGCGTTCAGCGCGAGGATGTTGGTCTGGAAGGCGATGCCGTCGATTACCCCGGTGATGTCACCGATGCGTCTGGAGGCCACCTGGATGGCCTCCATGGTCGTGACCACGCGGCCCACCACTTGGCTGCCGCGGCCGGCGACATCCTGCGCGCCTTGGGCAAGCGCGCTGGCCTGGCGCGCGTGCTCGGCGTTCTGGCGCACGGTGGAGGTGAGCTCTTCCATCGACGCGGCCGTCTCCTCCAGATGTGCCGCCTGGCGCTCGGTGCGCTCGGAAAGATCGTTGTTGCCGGTGGCGATTTCGCTGGCCGCCAGCGAAATCGAGCCGGTGCACTGTTTGATGCGTTCGACCATGGCGGTCAGCTGCGCAGCGGTGGCGTTGGCGTCGCGCTGCATGGCGGCGAAGGCGCCGTCGAAGTCGCCCTGCATGCGTTGGTCCAGGTCGCCGCGGGCGAGTGCGGACAGCACCCGGCGGATCTCGCCCACGGTGCCGCCGACGCTTTCCAGCAACTGATTGATGCCGCCGGTCAGCCCATCGAGGAAGCTGGTGCCGGCATTACCGACGGGTAGCCGGCGATCAAGGTCGCCCTTGGCGGCGGCGGCGACGATGTCGGCCACGGCGTTCTCCAGCTGCAGTTCCTGGGTGCGGTCATGCCACTCCACCGCAAAGCCCAGGCGCTTGCCCTGTGCGTCGAATACGGGCGTCACCACCTGCGCGAAATGCACCGGGCCGATGCGGATACGGCCGTGGTGAACCTGCTGCAGCGTGTTGAGGATGGCGCGAATGCGATCCGGATTGACATGGAAGCGGTGGATGCTGCTGCCGACCAAGCCGTCGACATCGAAATCCGGGAACGCTTCGCGCAGGCTGTCCTGCTGGTTGCGCAGCAGGCGGATGACCGCGTGGTTGATGTAGCGGATCACGTGGTCGTTGTCGGCGATCATCATCGCGGTTCGCGAAACATCCAAGGCCTGGCGGATCTGCGCATCGTGCCGGTGCCCGGCGTCGTCGCGTTCACGGTCGCTGGCCAGCGCGAGCGCGGTGGCGTGGGACTGCTGTGTGTCGCGTTGGACGAGGTGCGCCTGCCGACGTACGCGCGCGGCCAGCACGAACAGCAACGTGGCGACCAGGGCCAGCGTGAGCAGCAGCCACCAGTGCCGCTGCCAGAGCGCGGTGCCCAGCGCGGCGGCGACAAGTACCGCGACCGACAGCAGGTAGAGGGTGTTGGTTCTGCCCGTCAGTGCGGACGGGTGGAGCGGATGAGTGCGGTCGGGCGGGCGGGACGGGGCGAGCGGATGGGCAGACATGGCAACTCCAGGATCAGAAGCAGGCGGGATGGCCCGACGCGCGCGGAGGCGGACAGGCGAAAGGCGCGCCGAACACCGTGGTTGCGGTGGGCGCTGCGAAAGAGGTGAGCGTCGGGGCGGACGGCAGGCGATGACAGGCAAGGCAACCGCGGCGACGGTGCGGGGCACCGCCGGCATGGCCCGGTCCTTGTGGGCGATGGCACAGCCAACACGGCATTGCGACGACGTTCCCTGAAGCCTTGGGGTGGTGCGCGGCTTCGCGACGGCGGAGCAAGCGACGGCGCAGGCCGAAGACATCGTCCTGCTTTATCGGTATCGGTCCAATTGCGTGGAAGTTGAGTGCGTCAGGTTGTCGCAGCCACCGGTGGGGCTGCGGTGCGCTGGCTGCGGCGGCGCTTGCCGCTGCACAGACGCGTCATCACCGGTCCGTGCGTCAATGAGATCGCAGTTGAGGTCGGTGCTCGTTCGGGAACCGACCCTACCCGGGCAGCATCACCGCATGCGTGCAGACGCCGTGCTGCATACGATTGTCCGACGCATGCGGAAACGGGGGCTGCATGCGATTGCCCTATCCATACGGACATAGGTGCTGATTGCGATTGCCCTACCCATGCGGATACAGGTGCCGCACGCGATTACCGGGTGTGCGCCTCAGCCGGCCAGGAACCGGCGGACCACGTCACCGACTACCTGCGGGTGTTCCATATGCAGGTGATGGGTGCCGGGGAACACCGCCAGGCATCCGTTGCGCAACAGCTTGATGCGCTCGCTGCGGAGGGGTTCGGGATAGTACGACTGCGCCGGCGTGGCGTAGATCACCTGGGTAGGGCATTCGATCGCGGCGAGCAGGTCGTCGATCTGCGCTTCGCTCAGACGCATCGCGGTGGGCAGCATCAGGCGTGGATCGCTGCACCAGCTGTAGCCACCGTCGACCGGTTTGACGCCGCGTTCGACCAGCAGGCGTGCGCACGGCTCGCTGAGCTGGTTGGTCATCATGCGTGCGCGGATCGGGGCGGACAGGTCGGGGAATACGCGCAGGTTTTTCCCGGGCAGCGCACGTGCGGCGCGTACGTGGTCGCGCAGGCGCTGGGCGGTTTCATCCTCGGGGCCGCGCAGGCCGCCGAGGGCTTCGATCGCCACCAGCCGCTCCACGCGCTCGGGTGCGGCCGCTGCGGTCAGGCTGGCGATGCCGGCGCCCATCGAATGGCCGATCAGGGTGAAGCGATCCCAACCCAGTGCATCGGCGACATCGAGTACGTGGCAGATCGCGCCGGGCGTGTTGTATTGGGTGCCGGCCGGCAGGTGCGCGCTGTGGCCATGCCCGGGCAGGTCGAGGCAGACCATGTCCAGGTCGGGCAGCTGCGCGGCCAGTGGGACGAAACTGGCCGCGTTGTCGAGCCAGCCGTGCAGCGCCAGTACGCGCTGACCACCCGGCTGCGCCGCGCGCAGACCGGCGGCGATGAAGCCGCCGACGGCCAGGGAAAATGGCTGCAGGCTCATCCCAGGGCCGCGATGCTCAGCCGCGACAACGCCAGCGCGTGTTCGGGGGCATCGTTGAGGCAGGGGATATAGCACATCCGCGCGCCGCGCTCGGCCACGGTCTCGGTGAAGCCCAGGGCGACTTCTTCCAGGGTTTCCAGGCAGTCGGTGGCAAAGCCCGGGCAGACCACGTCGATGGTGCGGACGCCGCCTTCGGCCATCGCCCACAGGGTCGGTTCGGCGTAGGGCTGCAGCCATTTCTCGCGACCGAAGCGCGACTGGTAGGTGAGCCGCCAGGCGTCATCGGGAAGATCCAGCGCCTGCGCGATCGCCTTGGCACTGGCCTCGCAGCGCTGCGGATACGGATCGCCGGCATCGGCCAGGCGCTGCGGGATGCCATGGAAGGAAAACACCAGCTGCTCGCCGCGACCGTGCTCGGCCCACCACTGGCGGATGCGGGTGGCCACCGCCTCGACCCAGTCCGGATCGACCGCGTAATCGCGCACCAGGGTGACGGTGACGCCGGGATGCCGTGGCTGCCAGTCGCGCACCTGGTCCTCGATGGAGGCGGTGGTGGTGGTCGAATACTGCGGATACAGCGGCAGCACCACGATCCGGCGCATGCCCTCGGCCGCCAGCCGGTCCAGCTCGGCGGTCAGTGCCGGGGCGCCGTAGCGCATGGCGTGGCGCACCCGCACGTTGGGCATCAACGCCTGCATGGCCTCGGCCAGTCGCCGTGTGTAGACCATCAGCGGCGAGCCGTCCGGCAGCCACACCTGGGCATACTTTGCGGCCGAGCGGCCACTGCGCAGCGGCAGGATAAGCCCGTACAGCAAGGGTTTCCACAGCAGTGGCGGGATCGCGACCACGCGTGGATCGGTGAGGAATTCAGCCAGATAACGACGCACCGCCGGGGCAGTGGGCGTCTCGGGGGTGCCTAGATTGACCGCCAGCACGGCGGTGTCGGGTGCGTCGAGCATAGGGGGCATTCTCGCAGGTCTTCGCGATTGCGGGATGGAATCGATGAATCACGATGCGGGATGCGGCATATCAATAGACGGCATCACTCATTGCGGATTCATCGCCAGCCTTCTAAGTTCAGGATCTTGCTTTATCTTCGTCTGCATCGACTTCTGGAGCCCACCATGCGCCGCCTCAGCCTTGTACTGCTGATCTCCGCCAGCCTGCTGTTGTCCACCCAGGCGATGGCCGGGCCACAGGAAGACCAGCGCGCCCGCAATGCGGTGCGTGTATTGAACGAGATCCAGGAAATGCCCGAGCAGGGCATTCCGGACAAGTTGCTGGATGAAGGCCGCGCGATCGTGGTCATTCCTGACACGATCAAGGCGGGTCTGGTGATTGGCGGGCGGCGTGGCCACGGCCTGATGTCGGTCAAGAATGCCGACGGCAGCTGGTCCAACCCGGTCTTCGTCAAGCTGACCGGCGGCAGCATCGGCTTCCAGGCCGGCGTGCAGTCCTCGGACGTGGTGCTGGTGTTCCGCAATGACCGCAGCCTGGACAACCTGGTCAACGGCAAGTTCACGCTGGGCGCCGATGCAGGCGTGGCCGCCGGTCCGGTCGGGCGCAATGCCGCCGCCGCCACCGATGGCCAGCTGAAGGCCGAAATCTGGTCGTGGTCGCGTGCCCGTGGCCTGTTTGCCGGTGTCGCCCTGGACGGTGCCGTGCTGCAGATCGACGATGCCGCCAACCTGGACGCCTACGGCAGCAACACCACGCCGCGCATGGTGTTCGAGGGCCGCATGGGCGAGCCACCGTCGATCGACGTGGTGGCCTTCCGCGATCGCCTGGAAGAAGCCACCTATTCCGCTCGTGAGAAGCGCGGCACCGCCGGCAGCGCGCCGGCCCCGACCGCACGCCCGACCGCGCCGGTTGCCGCGCCATCGGCGGCGCCGGTAACTGAACAGGCACCGGCGGCAGGCGCGACCACCGCGCCACTGCAGCCCACCCCGGCCCAGCCGGCGCCCCAGCAGGGTTTCCAGTCCGTCGGTGAAGGGGAAGTCCGAACTGAATCGCTGGACGGCAACTGACTTTCGTCACGCGCGCCGGCCTGTGGCCGGTGCGCTATGCTCAACTGTCTGATCACTACGTAACGAGCAGCTCATGGGCAGTTTCAGCATCTGGCATTGGTTGGTCGTGCTGGTCATCGTTCTGCTGGTGTTCGGCACCAAGAAACTGACCAGCGGCGCCAAGGACCTTGGCAGCGCCGTCAAGGAATTCAAGAAGGGCATGCACGACGAGGACAAGCCGAACGCGCAGCTCAGCGACAACTCGCGTCCGCAGGACTCGACGACGACGTCGCAGACCGAGCACGACCGCGACCCGCGCTGATCGGGACGTTCGAGCGTGTTCGATATCGGTTTCAGTGAACTGCTGGTCATCGCGGTGGTGGCCCTGGTCGTGCTCGGTCCCGAGCGCCTGCCCAAGGCCGCCCGCTTTGCCGGGCTGTGGGTGCGCCGCGCGCGCAACCAGTGGGACTCGGTGAAGCAGGAGCTTGAGCGCGAGCTGCATGCCGACGAGATCAAGCGCCAGTTCCGCGATGTGCAGTCCTCGGTGCAGGACACCGAAGCGCAGCTGCGTGCCAGCGGTGAAGCCGTCCGCCGCGAAGCGGAGATGATGCGCCAGGACGTGGCACGCCATGGCGATGCGGTAGCGGCCGCGGCCGGCGATGAGCCGGTCATGACCGGTCCGGCACCGGGTTCGCCGGCCAGCGTCGCCCAGCACGTGGTGGCGCCGGATGCGGTTTCGGTCGAGGCGCCGCGCGATGCGATGGCCCCGCCGGGTATCGATGGCACCTCGCCGCGCGCGATGGCCACGGCCACGGCCCCGTCACCGGTAGCCCCAGACCCTGCCCCGCTGCCGCACGTCGAGGGCGCACCAGGCACGGCCCCACTGCCGGGCAACGAGGCGCCGCGATGAGCGAACACGAGTATCCGGAAAGCTCGCTGGTGGAGCATCTGATCGAGCTGCGCGCGCGTCTGGTGCGCGCGATCATCGGCCTGCTCGCGGTGCTGCTGCTGTTGCTGCCTTTCTCGCGCACGATCTACACCTGGCTGGCCGAGCCGCTGATTTCGCAGCTGCCCAACGGGCAGACGATGATTGCGACCAATCCGGCTGGCGCGTTTTTCGCACCGCTCAAGCTGACCTTCTTCGTGGCCGTGTTCGTGGCGGTGCCCTGGCTGCTGTACCAGCTGTGGGCGTTCGTGGCGCCGGGGCTGTACGCGCGCGAAAAGCGCCTGGCCGTGCCGCTGCTGGCCTCGTCGGTGTTGCTGTTTTATCTGGGCTGCGCGTTTGCCTACTTCCTGGTGCTGCCGGCGGTATTCCACTTCCTGACCACCTTCCGCCCGGAAGTGATTGCGATCACTCCCGACGCGAATGCCTACCTGGACTTCGTGCTGGCGATCTTCTTCGCCTTCGGCACCAGTTTCGAGTTGCCGGTGGCGATGGTGATCCTGGTGCTGCTGGGCTGGGTGTCGCCGCAGCAGTTCAAGGAAAGCCGCGGCTATGCGGTGGTGGGCATTTTCATCGTGGCCGCGGTGCTGACCCCGCCGGACGTGGTGTCGCAGCTGCTGCTGGCCATTCCCATGTGCGTGCTTTACGAGCTGGGGATACATGCGGCCAAGTGGCTGGTGCCCTCGTCGGTGGTGAAGCCGGCCGGGTGATGGGTAATGGGGCGTCGGGTTACGGCAGCTGATCGTCGCTGTGGCCGATTGAAGGCAGTCGATCAAAGGCAGCCGACCAACGGTCGGCTCTACGGCGAGGGCGCAAATAAAAACCCCGGCATCTGCCGGGGTTTTTGTTTGTCGATCAGGCCGCGAACACGTTGCTTGGGCCGGGAACCGGCGGCGGCGGGGTACGGCCACGGTGGGCGAACATCTGCTTCCAGGCCGCATACACCGCGCCGACATACAGCGGCATGATCACCGTGCTCATCGACAACTGCACCACGAATGCCGCCGCGCCCATGCCGCCGAACAACAGCGCCAGCTGCATCAGGATAAACACCAGGAAATAAATGCACAGCGCCGCGATCAGGCCGAGCACCATGAACACTGCCATCGCGCCGAAGTTCTCCAGGCAACCCTGCAGGCTCATGCGCAGCGCATGCATGCCGCTTTGGCGGTCGAACACCACCAGCGCCGGCTGGGTGAACATGGCCATGCTCAGCGCCACGAAGGTGGCGAAGGTGATCAGGATCCACAGCAGGATGCGCTTGACCGGCGCGTCGGCCATCAGCGCCAGGATCTGCTCGTTGCTGGGCTGGGTGCCGGACTGCTGCAGCTGCTGCATCTTGTGCAGCATGTCGCTGGAGGCGGTCAGGCCGTCGCTACCGATCAGGGCGAACAGCAGGGTGCCCAGTGCGATCACCGCGATGAGCTGGATGGCCAGCGGCACCAGCAGGTGGGTGACGCGACGGTCGCGGATGGGTTGCAGCAGGTGGGTGGGCAGCGCCCGGTGGCCCTGGTCGATCTCGCTGACCGCCCACAGCATGCCGCCGAACACCAGCGGGCCCACCGCCAGCGACAACAGCTGCACCAGCAGCCCGAGCCAGCCGGGCAACAGCTGCGCCAGCACCAGGATCAGCGAGCTGACGATCATGCCGATCACGCCCAGCACCGCCAGTTGCAGCGGCGCGCGGCCATACAGGGAGAAAGCGTCCAGCAGCCATTGGGCGCCCGCCGAGGCGGGCAGCTTGCGAATCTCGCTCATACCATTCCGGAACAGGGGAGGGGCATGCGCGCCCCGAATCCGATCGATTATCCCTGTTTTCCGTGCGCGTCACCTGAAGGCCGGACGCGTTGCCCGGGACACTGCATCGCGCGGCCCGGCGGGGCGCTCAGGCGTTGCGTGCCTGGCGTACGAAACGGCGCAGCAGCTGGCGTGCCAGCGGCGCGGCACTGACCCCGCGGGCGACGCTGCGCGCGCAGCCGCCATGGCTGCGGATGCACTCGGCGCGGGCGCGGACGTAGCCGCGCATGTGGTGGGTGGCGAACTCGGGATGGAACTGCACGCCCCAGGCCTGGCGGCCGAAGCGGAAGGCATGGCAGTTGTCCTGTGCCGAACGCGCCAGGATCGCCGCACCGTCGGGGGCGCGCAGCACCGTCTGCAGGTGCGTGGCGTGGGCCGGGAAGCGCTCGGGCAGCCCGGCGAACAACGGGTCTGTGCTGGCCGACGGATCCAGCGCCAGTTCGATGGTGCCCGACTCACGCCCGGCCGGGTTGTAGGCCACCTCGCCACCGAGGGCATGCGCCAGCAACTGGTGGCCGTAGCAGATGCCGAACACCGGCCGGTCGTCGTGGACGGCGCCGCGCAGCCACTGCGCGCTGCGTTCGCTCCAGTCGGCGCGGTCGGTAACGTAGGCGGCCGAGCCGGTGACGATCACCCCGGCGAAGTTGCGGTGGTCGGGCAGGGCCCCGCCGTGTTCGACATCGACCACAACCGTTTCGTCGGCATCCAGGCCGGCGGCGACGCGGATCCAATGCGGAAACCGCCCGTAGCGACGCAGCGAGGCGACGGGTTGGCCGGTTTCAAGAATCAGGAACGGGGCGGAATTCATCCGGGGGCGGTAGCACTGACAGGACTTCCTCGATTGTAGTCAGCCCTGCGGCCACCTTTTCAAGTCCCGCGCGGCGCAGGGTTCGCACCCCTTCAGCACGTGCGGCGCGGTTGAAGGCGGCCAGATCCATGTCCGCGCGGATCAGGGCGCGCAGCCGCGAACCCAATGGCAGCAGCTCATACAGCCCGACCCGGCCGAGGAAACCGGTGCGCCGGCAGTCGATGCAGCCGGCCGGCGCATATGGCGTGGGCGCCTGAGGTAATGCCTCTTCGCCATCAGCCAGCACCGCCCATTGGGCCGCACTGAGCGGGCGCGGCACCTTGCAGTTCGGGCACAGGGTGCGGACCAGGCGCTGGGCCAGGATGCCGTTGAGGGTGGAGGCCAGCAGGTAGTGCGGCACGCCCAGGTCGAGCAGGCGGGTGATCGCCGAGGGCGCGTCGTTGGTGTGCAGGGTGGACAACACCAGGTGCCCGGTGAGCGAGGCCTGCACCGCCATCTGCGCGGTTTCCAGGTCGCGGATTTCGCCGATCATGATGATGTCCGGGTCCTGCCGCAGCAGGGTGCGCACGCCGCTGGCGAAGTCCAGGTCGATGTTGGTCTGCACCTGCATCTGGTTGAATTCCGGGGCGATCATCTCGATCGGGTCTTCCACGGTGCAGACATTGACGTCCGGGGTGGCCAGCCGTTTCAGCGTGGAATACAGGGTGGTGGTCTTGCCCGAGCCGGTCGGGCCGGTGACCAGCACGATGCCGTGCGGACGTTCGACCAGGGCGGTCCAGCCGGCCGCTTCCTGCGGGCTGAAACCGAGCTGGTCGATGCTCTTGAAGGCCGCATCCGGGTCGAAGATGCGCATCACGCACTTCTCGCCGAACGCGGTGGGCATGGTCGACAGGCGCATTTCCACCTCACGCCCGCCCGGCGACCGGGTCTTGATGCGGCCGTCCTGCGGGCGCCGGCGCTCGGCCAAGTCCATGCGCCCGAGCACCTTGATGCGGCTGACCACGGCGGTCATCACCGCCGGCGGCACTTCGAACACCTTGTGCAGCACCCCATCAATGCGGAAGCGCATGCGGCCCATGTCGCGGCGCGGCTCCAGGTGGATGTCCGAGGCGCGCTGCTCGTAGGCGTACTGCAGCAGCCAGTCGACGATGTGCACGATGTGCTGGTCGTCGGCGTTGACGTCGCCGGCGCGGCCCAGTTCGACCAGCTGCTCGAAGCTGGGCAGGGTGGCGTTGGCCTCGCCGCGCACGTCGCCGCGCGCACCGCGCACCGAGCGGGTGACCCCGAAGAACTCCATGGTGTAGCGGTGCAGGTCCAGCGGGTTGACCATCGCCAGTTCGATCCGGCGCCGGGTCAGGTGCTGCAGGTCGCGCAGCCATTCCTGTACCAGTGGCTCGCTGGTGGCCACCAGCAGCCGTTCACCATCCACCGCCAGTGGCAGGAAGCGGTGGCGGCGCGCATAGGCGTGGGAGACCACGGCGGTGACCGAGGCCACGTCGACCCGGGTCGGGTCGATGCGCAGGTAGCGGGTGCCGGTGCGCGCGGCCAGCCATTCGGTCAGCCGTTCCAGACCGAGTTCGCCGCCACCGGTGGCGGCCAGCTTCAGGTTGGCCAGCAGCACCAGCGGATGCACTTCGCTGGCGTTGCGCGCGCCTTGGGCGGAGAAGCGGATGCGCTCCAGGTCGGAGGCGGCGACCTGGCCATCGGCGACCAGCGCGGCGACCACCTGTTCGAAGCCGAGCCGGCCCGGCGGCAACGGCACCGCCATCCCGGCACCGGGATCGGCGGGGGCGGCGAAAACTACGGGAGGGCGCTGTTCCATCCGCCAATTTCCTCGAAGCGCGCCAGGCGCGCGGTAATGGGGTGGGCCGTCCAGAAGGCGGCAACGCGGTCGCTCGCTATACTAGCGCACCCCTTCTGCAGGCAAGAATCCGCCGCATGTCCGTCACCAAGAGCGTTCCGATCACTTTCCAGGGCCTGATCCAGACCCTCAACCAGTATTGGGCGCAGCAGGGCTGCGTGCTGATCCAGCCGCTGGACCTGGAGGTGGGTGCCGGTACCTTCCACCCGGCCACGTTCCTGCGCTCGATCGGTCCGGAAAGCTGGAATGCCGCGTACGTGCAGCCTTCGCGCCGCCCCACCGATGGCCGCTACGGCGAAAACCCCAACCGCCTGCAGCGCTACTACCAGTACCAGGTGGCGATGAAGCCGAGCCCGGACAATATCCAGCAGCTGTACCTGGATTCGCTCAAGGCGCTGGGCATCGATCCGCTGGTGCACGACCTGCGCTTTGTCGAGGACAACTGGGAATCGCCGACCCTTGGTGCTTGGGGCCTGGGCTGGGAAGTGTGGTTGAACGGGATGGAAGTCACCCAGTTCACCTATTTCCAGCAGGCCGGCGGCCTGGAGTGCAAGCCGGTGCTCGGCGAGATCACCTATGGTCTGGAGCGCCTGTGCATGTACCTGCAGAACTGCGACAACGTCTATGACCTGGTCTGGACCTATGGTCCGGACGGCACCCCGGTCACCTATGGCGATGTGTACCTGCAGAACGAGATCGAGCAGAGCACCTACAACTTCGAATATGCCGACGTGGACGAGATGTTCCACCGCTTCGATGCCTGCGAAAAGGAAGCACAGAAGCTGGTCGATGTCGGCCTGCCGCTGCCGGCGTATGAGCAGGTCTGCAAGGCCAGCCATGCGTTCAACCTGCTGGATGCGCGCCGTGCGATCAGCGTGACCGAGCGCCAGCGCTACATCCTGCGCGTGCGCGCGCTGGCCCAGGCGGTGGCCAAGCTGTACGAGGCCAAGCGCCTCGAAGCCGTCGCCGCCAAGGAGGTGCAGGCATGAGCACGATGCTGCCGCTGCTGATCGAACTGGGCACCGAAGAATTGCCGGTGAAGGCGCTGCCGGGCCTTGCCCAGGCCTTCTTCGATGGCGTCGTGGATGGCCTGAGCAAGCGCGGCGTGACCATCGATCGTGGCCATGCCAAGCCGTTGTCGACCCCGCGCCGTCTGGCCGTGCTGCTGCCCGGCGTGGCCGTGGAACAGCCCGAACAGCACAGCGAAGTGCTCGGTCCGTACCTGAACATCGCACTGGATGCCGACGGCCAGCCGACCAAGGCGCTGCAGGGTTTCGCGGCCAAGGCCGGGATCGACTGGACCGCGCTGGAGCGCACCAGCGATGCCAAGGGCGAACGCTTCGTGCACCGCTCCACCACGCCGGGCGCGCGCACCGCGTCACTGCTGCCTGAGATCCTGCGCGAGGCGATCGCGGCGATGCCGATCCCCAAGCCGATGCGCTGGGGCAGCCACGCCTATGGCTTCGCCCGCCCGGTGCATTGGCTGGTGCTGCTGCACGGCACCGAGATCATCGAGGCCGAGCTGCTGGGCCTGAAAGCCGACCGCATGAGCCGCGGCCATCGCTTCATGCACGACAAGACCGTGTGGCTGTCTTCGCCGGAGGACTACGTCAGCTCGCTGCAGGCCGCCTTCGTGCTGGTGGATGCCGACGTGCGCCGCGCGCGCATCGTCGAGCAGGTCAATGCCGAGGCCGCCCGGGCCGGTGGCCAGGCGCGGATCACCGATGACAACCTGGAGCAGGTGGTCAACCTGGTGGAATGGCCGGCGCCAGTGCTGTGCAGTTTCGAACGCGAGTTCCTGGCCGTGCCGCAGGAAGCGCTGATCGAGACGATGGAGATCAACCAGAAGTTCTTCCCGGTGCTGGATGCCGGCGGCAAGCTGACCGAGAAGTTCATCGGCATTGCCAACATCGAATCCAAGGACGTGGCCGAGGTGGCCAAGGGCTACGAGCGGGTGATCCGTCCGCGTTTCTCCGATGCCAAGTTCTTCTTCGACGAAGACCTCAAGCAGGGTCTGGACGCGATGGGCGACGGCCTCAAGACCGTCACCTACCAGGCCAAGCTGGGCTCGGTGGCCGACAAGGTCGCCCGCGTGGTCGCGCTGGCCGAGGTGATCGCGCCGCAGGTGGGCGCCGATCCGGTGCTGGCCAGGCGCGCCGCGGTGCTGGCCAAGAACGACCTGCAGTCGCGCATGGTCAACGAGTTCCCGGAGCTGCAGGGCATCGCCGGCCGTCATTACGCGCTGACCGGTGGCGAATCGCCGGAGGTGGCGCTGGCCATCGACGAGGCTTACCAGCCGCGCTTCGGCGGCGATGACATCGCGCTCTCGCCGCTGGGCAAGGTACTGGCCATCGCCGAGCGCCTGGATACGCTGGTCGGTGGCTTTGCCGCCGGCCTCAAGCCGACCGGCAACAAGGACCCGTTCGCGCTGCGCCGCAATGCGTTGGGGCTGGCGCGCACGATCATCGAGAGCGGGTTCGACCTGGACCTGCGCGCGCTGATCGGCACGGCCATCGCCGGCCTGCCGGCGGGCGTGCAGCCCAGCGCCGAGCGCAAGACCGAGGCGTTGCCGCAGGAACTGTACGACTTCATCCTCGACCGCCTGCGTGGCTATTACGCCGACAAGGGCGTGCCCGCCACGCACTTCAACGCGGTGGCCGAGCTGAAGCCGGCCTCGTTGTATGACTTCGACCGCCGTGTCGATGCGATCGGCATCTTCGCCGCGCTGCCCGAAGCGGAGGCGCTGGCTGCGGCCAACAAGCGCATCCGCAACATCCTGCGCAAGGCCGAGGGCGACATCCCGGGCATGGTCGATCCGGCGCTGTTGGCCGAGCCGGCGGAAAGCGAGCTGGCCGAAGCGGTGGAAGCGGCCATCGACGATAGCAATGCCAGCCTGCACCAGAAGGATTACGTCAGCGTGCTGGCGCGTCTGGCGCGGCTGCGTCCGCAGGTGGATGCGTTCTTCGACGGGGTGATGGTCAACGCCGAGGATCCGGCGCTGCGCGGCAACCGCCTGGCCCTGCTCAAGCGCCTGGGCGACCGCCTGGGCAGCGTGGCGGCGATCGAGCACCTGTCCAACTGAGGTGGCGGGGGCCGCGTGGCCCCGCTGACAACACCGAAGGCGCGAACGGTCACTGCCGTCGCGCCTTCTGCATTTCCAGCCTCGCGTGGCGCGCGCGCTGTGATGTGCCGCGGCCGGGTTGCGGACGGTTCTGTCCGACAACCTGCTGCCATCGATGAGGCAGTTAACGTCAGAAGCCACCTGCTGCCCGATTTTAACGGGTCCTTCACTACCGTTCTGAAACAGCCACGCCGATTTCGCATGCTCGCGATGGCCCGTTATGCTGTGTCCATGCAGCCAAAGAATTACGCCCTTCCCCTGATGTTCCTGTCGCTGGTCACCGCTTCGGTGGCACACGCCCGCGGAACGATCGACAAGGTGGAAATCAAAGGACTGGACAAGGGCGACGACGCCGAGATGATCGAGAACATCGAGGTCTCGCTGTCGCTGTACGACACCATCGGCAAGCCGCAGGGCGAGTCGCGGCTGGAGTATCTGTTGTCCCAGGCCGAACGCCAGACCCGCGAGGCGCTGGAGCCGTTCGGTTACTACAATCCGGTGATCAAGGTCGAGAGCCCGCGCGAGGGCGAAAACCTGCGCGTGGTGATCCATGTCGACAAGGGCCCGCCGACGCTGGTGCGCCGCGAGCACATCGACATCACCGGGCCGGCGCAGCTGGACCAGTACCTGCAGGAAGACCTGGAGAAGTTCAAGCCGCGCAAGGGCCAGCGTTTCGAGCACACCACCTACGAAGCCAGCAAAATCACCGTGACCCGGCGGCTGGCCGAGCGCGGTTACTTCGATGCCGACTACACCCAGCGCCAGGTGCAGATCACCCGTGCCGAGAACGCCGCCGACATCGACCTGACCTGGGACAGCGGCCGCCGTTACAACATGGGCGACATCCGCTTCCACCAGGATTACTTCGTCGACACGCTGTTCGACCCGCTGGTGTACTGGGACAAGGGCAGCTACTTCCACGAAGGCAAGCTGGACCGCCTGCGTGAATCGCTGACCAAGCTGGACTACTTCAGCGTGATCGACATCCAGCCGCGTCCGGACCAGGCCGATGCGAACGGCGACGTGCCGGTGGACGTCAACCTGACCCGCGCCAAGCGCTCGATCTACACCGCCGGCCTGAGCTACGGCAGCGAGAGCGGCGCCGGTGTGCGCGGCGGGCTGGAGCGGCGGTTCCTCAACAGCCGCGGCCACAAGATGAACACCCAGCTGGACTACGCGCAGAAGCGCAAGAGTCTGGTCACCAGCTACCGCATCCCGGCCTTCGCCTGGCTCGATGGCTGGTATGCGTTCACCGCCAGCGCCTACGACGAGCAGACCGATTACATCGACCTGCGCAACTTCAAGCTGTCGGCCAGCCGCAGTGGCGAGATCAACGAACACTGGACCGCGATCGCCTCGATCAACGCGCTGCGTGAGCGCTGGCGCTACGCCTCGGGCACCGAGTTCACCGATGCGGTCTACAACACGTCCACGCTGGTGTACCCGCAGCTGGTGGCCGACTACGTCAATGTCGACGATGACCTGTTCCCGCGCAAAGGCATCAGCGGCAGCGCGACGCTGCGCGGCGGCGTGGAAGGGGTGGGCTCGGACACCAGCTTCGTGCAGGCCAACATGGTGTTGCGCTGGTACGTGCCCATCGGCGATACCGACCGCCTGATCCTGCGCGGTGAAGGCGGCACCACCTGGACCAGCGACCTGGTGGCGATGCCGCCAAGCCTGCGCTTCTTCGCCGGTGGCGATCGCAGCATCCGCGGTTATGCCTACCGTGAAGTGGGCCCACGCACACCGGCACCGGACAAGTACGCGCTGGGCGCGAAGAACCTGGTGATCGGCTCGGCCGAATACGAGCATTACTTCAAGGGCGGGCCGTGGGGCGCGGCGGTGTTCGTCGACACCGGCAGCGCGTTCGACAACACCATCGACCTGCATACCGGCGTGGGCTTCGGCGTGCGCTGGAAATCGCCGGTGGGTCCGGTCCGCGTGGATATCGCGCACGGCTTGAACGACCCCGATTCGCAGTTCCAGCTGTACCTGAACATCGGAGCGGACCTGTGAGCACGCCGACGCCAACGCCGCCTGCCGCCCCCCCGCCGCATCGCGTGCGCTTCTACCGCAAACGGCGCTTCTGGGCGTGGTCCGGGTTCACCGTGCTTGGCCTGGTGCTGCTGGCCCTGCTGTTGCTGTACTGGCTGCTGCAGACGGTGGCCGGTCGCGATGTGCTGCTGGCCCAGGTCGTGGCGCGGTTGCCGGTGGGCGCCACGTTGACCTGGAGCAAGGTCGAGGGCCCCGTCGCCGGTCCGCTGGTGCTGCACGACGTGGATTTCCGCTACGACGATATCCACTTCACCGCCGAGCGCGCCTACCTCGATCCGGACATCCGTCCGCTGCTCGGGCGCAAGCTGCAACTGGATGCGTTGCAGCTCAAGAACGCCACGTTGAACCTGGCCAAGAGCGATGAGCCGTTCGAGCTGCCGTCCTGGCCCGATTCGCTGCCGCAGATCGAGATGCCGCTGGCGATCCAGGCCGACACGATCACGATCGACGGGTTCCGCATTACCCAGGCGCAGCAGCCGCTGATCGACATCACCAAGGTGCGTGGTGGCGTGGAAATCGCCAACGGCGAATTCCGCGCGACCCAGCTGAAGATCGACAGTGACATGGGCGATTTCCGCGTGGACGGGCGTTACCTGCCGCGCAGCGATTACGACACCGACATCACCATCGGCGCGCTGCTGCCGGCCCCGCGCGGGCGCACCCCGGCGCGGTTGGGGCTGGTGGCGCGCGGCGACCTGGGGCATATGGAAGTCGCGCTGGCCGGCAATGCGCCGGCACCGCTGCAGGCCAGCCTGGTGTTCGATGGCCGCACCGATCCGGTGTGGAAGGCCAGTGCCCGCAGCAAGGAGCTGGACCTGGCGCTGCTGGTGCCGGGCATGGACGCGACCACCAGCACGCCAATGGCGCTGGACGTGCAGGCCGATGGCAAGGGCGGTCAGGCCAACCTGCAGGGCAGCTTCAAGCAGGGCGACATCGCGGTGGAACTGGCGCCCTCCAAGGTTGGCCTGGCCGACCAGGTGCTGACCGTGGCGCCGCTGCAGATCAAGGCCTTTGGTGGTCAGGCGCGGCTGCAGGGCAAGGCGGATTTCACCGACAAGGAAAACGCCAGCCTGCGCTTCTCCATCGTCGCCAACGACCTGACCTTCGTGCCTGCGGCCGACACCACCACCGCCGGTGCGGCCGCGCCGGTACCGGTGACGTTGAAGGAAGCACGGCTGGGCCTGGCCGGGACGCTGAAGAACTGGGCGGCCGTGGGCAATGCGTCGGTGGAGCGCGAGAAGCAGACCGCCGACCTGCAGTTCGATGTGCGCGGCAACGACCAGGCCGCCTCGATCAAACAGTTGCAGGCCAGTACCCCGGGCGGGTCGCTGGATGTGACCGGCCAGGTGGCCTGGGCGCCGCAGCTGGACTGGGACGTGGCGATCAAGCTGGCCGGATTCGATCCGGGCTATTTCGCCCCGGGTTGGGACGGCAAGCTGTCCGGCGCGCTGGCCTCCAAGGGCCGCCAGCTGCCGCCGCCGACGGGCAGCCCGGCCGGCACCGCCGGCAGCTATGAAGCCACCGTCGACGTGCCCGGGATCAAGGGCATGCTGCGCAAGCGCACGCTGGATGCGCAGGGCAAGTTCGCGCTGCGCGGCGAACAGGGCGAGGGCAACCTCAGCCTGGCACTGGGCAACAGCCGCCTGACCGCGAAGGGGTCGGTCGGCGACCGCCTGGATATCGACGCACAGCTGCAACCGGTGCAGCTGGACGACCTGCTGCCCGGCAGCAGCGGCAGCCTGCGTGGCCACGTGCTGGTGAAGGGACCGCGCAGCGCGCCGGACATCACCGCCGACCTGGTCGGCAGCGGGTTGCGCTGGGATGACTGGAGCGCCGAGGCGATCAGCATCAAGGGCCGCCTGCCATGGCAGGGTGACAGCGGCACGCTGGCGGTGCAGGGCAGCAAGGTGCAGGTCGGGATGCTGCTGGACACGCTCAACGTGGACGCGCGCGGCAGCGTGTCCAACCTGCGCCTGGATGCGCAGACCCGGAACGAACTGGGCGCGGTCGCGCTCAGCGGCAGCGTGCGCCAGCAGGGCCAGGCATGGCGTGGCGAGCTGGGCGCGCTGCGCATCGCACCGGTCAAGGGCGATGCGTGGAGCCTGCGCACGCCGGCCACCTTCAGCGTGCAGGGCAGCACCTTCACCCTCAGCGATGCCTGCCTGGGCGCGGCCACCGGCGGTGCGCTGTGCGCCAGTGCGAACTGGCCGCGCGACGGCGTGGTGGTGCGCGGCGATGCGTTGCCGCTGGCACTGGTGCAGCCGTGGCTGCCGCCGCAATCCGGTCGCCGCATGTACCTGCGTGGCGAGCTCACCCTGGATGGTCGCATCCGTCCGCGTGGCAACGCGTGGGAAGGCAGCGCCAAGATCGCCTCGGCCGAAGGCGGCATCCGCCTGGGCGACAACGCACGCGGCGAACTGGTGCGTTACGACCACTTCTCGGTGGACGTGGAAATGACCCAGGCGCAGATCAACGGCAAGCTCGGCGTCGGTTTCCAGGGCGATGGCTTCGTCGATGCCAAGGTGCAGACCGGTTGGGATGCCAGCGCGCCGCTCAATGGCGAGCTGTACATGAACATCGCGCGGCTGTACTGGCTGGAACTGTTCTCGCCGGACATCGTGCGCCCCACCGGGCTGATCGAAGGCCACGTGAGCCTGCGGGGCACGCGGGGCACGCCGTCGCTGGGCGGCGAGGCCACGTTGAGCAAGTTCAAGGGTGAGTTCCCGGCGCTGGGCCTGACCTTCGATGAAGGCAAGGGCAGCTTCACCGCACAGCCTGATGGCTCGGCCAAGATCAGCGCGCAGGCCAATTCGGGCAAGGGCACGCTGTATGTGGATGGCGGGCTGTCGTGGTTTGGCGATGCGCAGCCGCTCAAGCTGCACATCCATGGCGAAAACGTGCTGCTGGCCAACACCAGCGAACTGCGTGTGATCGCCAATCCGGACCTGGACTTCGGCCTGGCCGGCAAGACCATGGAGCTGCGCGGCACCGTGCACGTGCCCGAGGCCGACCTCGACCTGGAGCGCCTGGATCGCGGCACGTCGGTGTCCGAGGACGTGATGGTGCTCGATCCGGTCGATCCGGAAGAAACCCCGACCTCGCCGCTGGATATGGACCTGACCGTGAGCCTGGGCGACAAGGTCAAGATGAGCGGCTTCGGCCTGAAGGGTGCGCTCGGCGGCAAGATGCAGGTGTGGGCGCGGCCGGGCCGCGAGATGACCGCCAATGGCGGGCTGGAAGTCAGTGGCCGCTACAAGGCCTACGGGCAGGACCTGACCATCACCCGCGGCAACCTCAACTGGAACTACAACGCGGTCTCCGACCCGCGCATCAACATCCGCGCCGAGCGCAAGATCGGCGATGTCACCGCCGGTATCGACGTCACCGGCCGCGCGCAGTCGCCGCGCGTGGATGTGTGGTCGGACCCGGCGATGTCGCAGTCCGAAGCGCTGGCCTTCCTCGTGCTGGGACGCAGCCTGACCGGTGCCAGCAGCGACCAGGCCCAGCAGGTCAACGCCGCCTCGGCGGCGCTGTCGGCCGGCAGCGGCCTGCTGGCCGCGCAGCTGGGCGCCAAGCTTGGCCTGGACGATGCAGGGGTGAGCCAGTCGCGCGCGCTGGGCGGGTCGGTGATCGGCGTGGGCAAGTACATCTCGCCCAAGCTGTACGTCGGCTACGGCGTGTCGCTGGTGGGCAGCGGCTCGGTGCTGACGCTGAAGTACCTGCTGCGTCGCGGCTTCGATCTGGAAGTGGAATCGAGCACGGTGGAAAACCGTGGGTCGTTGAACTGGCGGCGGGAGAAGTAACGCGACCTGGGTGGTGGCCGATGGCCGCCCCCTGATGCCACGGTCGAGGCGCCGGCCGGCGGCCGGCGCTATCTGTGGTGCGTTTCCCGGTTGGACCAGCGCAGATAACCTTGATGCCGCTGCAGATCTTCTGCACATTGATCGGCGTGCTGTCGTCCAGGCCCAGCCACGTCACGCCCCAGCGCATGCGCCCTGAGTCATCGACGGACCGCCGCGTATCCGCCGCTACTGAACACTTGCGACGAGAACGCGGCTGGGCCGGTAGCATGACCCATCGTGTCCAGGTCAAACGCCATGGCCACCAGCGCCGCAACGGCCAGCACGGTCAGTGCGGACAGCAGACCGCGCAGCATTGCCAGATGAATCCGCGGCCGGTTCACGTGGCGGCGATCGGTCAATGCCCGCCACAGGGAAATCTGCGCCGGGTCAAGCGGCGGTAATCGACTGAGGGCTGAAGTGAGCTCAAGCATGTGCAGGGTGTCGCGCATGTCGGCTACGCGTCGGGGGAGCAGCGCATCCCACAGCGACCGCAATGGCCGCGAGGGGCCGGTCAGCCGCCTAATGCGCGCGCGCGCTTCAGGCAGCGTCACCGGCGCCTCCTGGCGATGCAGGAAATGGGTCAGTGCCACCTCGTTGTGGGGTTGCACCAGCCACAGCCTATGGAAATCTCGGCGATAGGCATCCCTGTCGTAGGCCTCGCGGATGTTGTCCATGTCGAACCAGGCGAAGTGGTCGGCAAGCAGCTCGAAGTTCTCTCCGCGGAACGGTGTATACGGTGTCATCAGGTGCGCCCATACCGCCACGCCGATCGTGCATGTGTCGTGCATCGAGCGCAGTTCCGGACATTGCTGCAGCCACCGCTCGAAGCAGTCCGGTTCAGCCCGGCTGCCTTCGTCGACGATCCATTGCGCGACGGCAGCGGAATCCTTCTGCATGTCCGACATCATCGACCCTCCCAGGGCCGGCCCTGGTTCAGCGCGCGCGCGGCGCCCGGACGCGCCGGCCCGGGGCGAGCTGCGCGGCGCCTCATCGATGCACGACCTTGGTCATCGCATCCACCGTCCAGGCCAGCAGTGCGCCGGCCACGGCGATCTCGCCGAACATCAGCGCCAGTCCACCCAGTTTCAGGAACGGCCAGATCCCGAGCAGCAGCCAGCCGTTGAACTGGAAGACGTAGCCGGCGCGATGCCACCAGCGCCGGATCGACAGGCCCAGCGTCAGCCACGCCAGCGCACTGCCGGCAACGCGGGCGTCGGCGACGTGGATCACCAGCAGCGCCGTAATCGCCAGCAGCGGGATCAGCCACAGCTTCAGGTGCGGCCAGCGCACGGCGGGGTCCTCGTCGGCAATCTGCCACTGCGCGATGGCGCGCAGCGCCGGCAACACCGCACCCAACGCCAGCACCGCGGCCGCGGCGACCAAGCCGATCTGCACGAACTCGGCCATGCCCAACGGCGGGATGAAGCCGCCGCTGCGACGGGTAGGGGTCAGGTTGACGAGCATGCCCAGCAGCGGCACGACGGCCATGACGATCACGGCCAACAGGGCACTGCGCAGGAGTGCGACCTGCATGCGGACCCACCCCAGCGTGCTGCGATCGGCAAGGGCCAGCCAGAAGGCGACCTGCTCGCGCCTTAGCGGCGGCGGCGCGTCGCTGGCATCGTGGATGTCCAGGCGGGCGAGGGTGTCACGCATTGCGCTCACCCGTTCCGGCCAGCAGGCGCTCCACAGCGACTGCCACCGCGCCCACGGACGCGTCAGGCGATCCAGGCGGATGCGGGCTTTTTCCGGGTCCAGCGGTACGCCATCGCGATGCAGGAACCGCCCCAGCGCAGCGTGGTTGCGCGGCTGCAATACCCACAGACGATGCAGGCGCAGCCGACACGCGTCTGCATCGTAGGGGTCCAGTCCGCTGCCCACCTCGTTCCAGCAGAAACACTGCGAGAGCAGCTCGAAATTGCCGATGTGGATCGGCACTTCCCTGGACAGCAGCGCGGCCAGCACGGCGTCGCCGATCAGCGGCTTGTCGCGCAGCGACCACAGTTCCGGACGCAGCTGCAGCCAGCGCTCGAACGCGGGTGGCTCGGACTGTTGGGCCTCGTTGATGATCCGCCGCGCGACGACGTCGGGATTAACCGGCGGGGCCGCTGGCTGTGGGAGCGGAACCGGTACCCGCTCCGGTGCGGAAGGATCCGCATGGGCGGCAGGAAGGTAGGTGGTGTCACCATCGTCCAGGGTGAGCACCGGGTCGTGTGCTCCCGGTGCGTCAGCCGCGGCCATGACTTCCTCGACCGGCGCCGGCGTGGTCTCGGGTTCGGCGGCGCTCGCCATCGCCTGGTCCCGCTGCAGCCCCTGCGCGATGTCGGCGACCGGCACCGGCGACAGGTCGTGCCCGCCTTCGTCGTCTTCCTGATCCTGCCACTGCGCACGGTACTGCGCCCAGCTCAGCGCGGCCTGGTAGGCCTCGTGCAACTGCTGGAAGCCCACCGGGTCGTCATCCGGCCGCGTGGTGCGCAGACGCTTGGCGTAGGCGCGTTTCACCGCGCGCTCGTCGGCGTCCTCGGCCAGGTCGAGGGCCGCGTGGCCCCAGCTCATGCGTCGCGTTCCAGTGCGTCCATGGCCGCAGACAGCTCACCGCGGTGCTGGTCGATGCGCTTGATGTCCTGGCTGTCCAGCGCATGCCGGAACTGCTCCAGCCACGACTGCAGCAGGTCGCGCTGGTCGAGGTATTCCTCGTACAGGCGCTCGGCGCGCGCCACGGTTGCCAGGTTCTGCTGCTGGTCGCGCGGATGGATCTTCAGGTCCTGCAGGGCCAGCAGGCGGTCACGGATGTCCTGCGCGGAGAGCAGACCCGGGTTCTGTTCCAGGATCAGCTCGTGGCGGGTGCCGGTCGCGTCCTGGGTGACTTCCACCTGCAGCAGGCCATTGACGTCGTAGGTGAAGCGGGTGGTGACGGCTTTTTCGGCGGCCGTGCCCAGCCGCGGCAACGGCACCCGCAACTCACCCAGTTTGATGTTCTTGTCCACCGTGGGGCTCTCGCCCTGGTAGATGTCGATCACCACTTCGCGCTGGTCGTCGCGGACCGGGAAGAAGCGGTCCTCGCGGCTGACCGGCACCACGCTGTTGCGCTGGATGATCGGGTGGAAATAGCCGCTGCGTTCGCTGCCATCGGGCCCACGTCGCGAGACCTGGGTGCCCAGCGTGTACGGGCACACATCGGTGAGCACGATCTCCTGCAGGCTCTGGTCGCGACTCTTGAGGCCGGCGGCCACCGTGGCGCCCAGCGCGATGGCCTGGTCGGGGTGGATGTGGCGCAACGGCAGGCGGCCGAACATGCGCGTGACCAGGCGGCTGATCATCGGCATGCGCACCGCGCCACCGACCAGCACGATGTCATCCAGCGCTTCAGGCTTGAGCCGGGCGTCGCGGATGGCGCGCTCGATCGGCGCACGCATGCGTTGCAGCAGCGGCTCGCACAGTTGGGCGTAGCGGGCTTCGTCGAGCTGCCAGGACAGCTGCCGGCTGCCCAGCGCGATCTCCAGGCGACCGTCGCCCTGCTGGCTCAGTTCGCGCTTGAACAGCTCCAGCCGGCGCAGCAGCTGCGCCTGCTCGGCGCTGGACAGGCTGGCCGGATCCAGACCGTTCTCGGCGTGGAAGGCCTGGGCCAGCACCTGCAGGAAATCCTCGCCGCCGAGGAAGTTGTCGCCGGCGCTGGCGTGGACCTCGATCACCCCGTCGAACAGCTCCAGGATCGATACGTCGAAGGTGCCGCCGCCCAGGTCCAACACCAGCACCCGGCCTTCCTCGTCACGCTGCTGCAGGCCGTAGGCCAGCGCTGCGGCAGTGGGCTCGTTGATCAGCCGTTCCACGCGGATGCCGGCCAGCTCGCCGGCCGCGCGCGTGGCCTTGCGCTGGGCATCGGAGAAGTAGGCCGGCACGCTGATCACCGCCTCTTCCACCGGGTGCCCGAGCGCGGCCTCGGCATCGGCCAGCAGCGAGCGCAGCACCAGCGCGGACAGTTCTTCGGGACGGAACGTGCGGCTGCCGAGGCGCACTTCGCGATCGCTGCCCATCCAGCGCTTGAAGTTGGCCACGCTGTGCTGCGGGTGGCTGACCAGGCGGTCGCGGGCCGGCTGCCCGACCAGCACCGCGTCGTCGGCCAGGCTGACCACCGAAGGGGTGAGCAGTTCGCCATGCGCGTTGGGGAACAGCCGGGGGCCTTCCGTGGAATGGACACCGATGAGGGAATGGGTGGTGCCCAGGTCGATACCGACGATCATCTGCGGACGTCCGTTGTGCAGAAAAACGCGATTGTAGGAGCGTCGCGCACCCCTGACCATCGGGCGTTGCCCCACAGCGTCCCCGAGGCTAAGGTTCCCGACTGTTCTGACGTACCGGATGTGCCCATGTCGCCACGTAAAGCCCTGCCCACCGCCCTGGCCCTCGGCCTCACCCTCGCCGCCGGCGCCCACGCCGATGAAGGCATGTGGATGCCGACCCAGCTGCCGGAACTGGCCAAACCGCTCAAGGCGGCCGGCTTCAAGGGCGACCCGGCCGACCTGGCCAACGTCACCGCGCCGCCGCTGAGCGCGGTGGTACGGGCTGGTGGCGGTACCGGCTCGTTCGTGTCCGGCGACGGGCTGCTGCTGACCAACCACCATGTCGCGATGGGTGTGATCCAGTACAACAGCTCGCCCGAGCACGACCTGATCAACGACGGCTTCATCGCCCAGGGCCGCAGCGATGAGCGCGCGGCCAACCCGGACTTCCGCGTGCTGGTCACCACCGGCTTTGACAAGGTCACCGATCAAGTGCTGGCCGGTGCGCGCGGCAAGACCGGCCGTGCCTATTTCGATGCGGTCGACCGCGCCAGCAAGCAGCTGGTGGCCGAGTGCGAGAAGGAGGGCAACGTGCGCTGCAGCGTGGCCGACATGTACTACGGCACCGATTTCTACCGCATCCGCCAGCTGGAACTGAGCGATGTGCGGCTGGTGTACGCGCCGCCGCGCGCGATCGGCAACTACGGCGATGAGATCGACAACTTCATGTGGCCGCGCCACACCGGCGATTTCACCCTGCTGCGCGCGTATGTCGGCAAGGACGGCAAGCCGGCGCCGTACAGCCCGGACAACGTGCCGTACCAGCCGCCGGCACACCTGAAGATGGCCATCGATGGGCCCAGGACCGGTGACTACGCGATGCTGGCCGGCTACCCCGGCATCACCTACCGCCATCGCACCGCCGCCGAATTCGCCGGGCAGATCGATGCGGTGCTGCCGCGGCGGGTGGCGGTGTTCCAGCAGATGATCGACACCATCGAGGCGGCCAGCGCCAAGGATGCACAGGCGCGCACGCGTTATGCCTCGCAACTGCAGTCACTGAAGAACAACCGCAAGCGTGCCGCCGGCGAGCTGGAGGGCCTGCTGCGCAGCGAAGCCAAGGCCCAGCGCGACAGCGACGAAGCGGCGATGCTCAAGGCCACCGATGCCAGGTACCAAGGCGACATCCAGGCCCTGCTGGGGTCGTTGTCGCAGGGCGCATCGGTGGGCGAACGCGACCTGCTGCTGGACCTGCTGTCGGCGCAGAGCCAGCTGCTGCGTTCGGCGCTCATGCTTGAGCGGCTGCGCATCGAGTCGGCCAAGCCCGACGCCGAGCGCGAGAGCGGCTACCAGCAGCGCGATCTGGCGCTGATTGAAGGCACCTTGAAGCAGGTCCAGCGCCGCTACGCGCCGGCAGTGGAGAAGGCGTTGCTGACCACCCTGCTGACCCGCTACCAGCAGCTGCCCGACGCGCAGCGCGTGCCCGAGTACGACGCCGCCTTTGGCCGTACCCCGGCCACGCTGGCCAAGGCGCTGGACAGCCTGTACGCCGGCACCCGCCTGGGCGATGAGTCCGAGCGTCTGTCGCGCCTGGCCGCGGCACGGGACGGCAAGCCGTTGGCCCGCGATCCGCTGATCGACCTGGCCGGGCCGCTGGTGGCCGCGCAGTTGCGCCTGGACGATGAGAGCAAGACCCGCGCCGGCGAGCAGCTGCGCCTGCGCCCGGCCTACATGCAGGCGCTGTTCGCGTGGCGGGCCAAGCAGGGCCGCGCGGTGTACCCCGATGCCAACCGCACCCTGCGCATCAGCTACGGCAAGGTCGAGGCGCTGTCGCCGCGCGATGCGGTGCATTTCGACCCGGTCACCACCGTGGCCGGGATCGTCGAGAAGAACACCAACGCCTACCCGTTCGATGCCCCCAAGCCGCTGCTGGCGGCTATCGCCAAGGGCGATTTCGGCTCCACCGCCGACCCGGTGCTGAAGACCCAGACGGTCAACTTCCTGACCAACCTGGACACCACCGGCGGCAACTCCGGCTCGCCGGTGCTCAATGCCAAGGGCGAGCTGATCGGGCTGAACTTCGACAGCAACTGGGAGTCGGTCAGCGCCAGCTGGTGGTTCGACCCGCGCTACAAGCGTGCCGTGCACGTGGACATGCGCTATCTGCGCTGGCTGCTGGCCAAGGTCTACCCGGCGCCCGACCTGCTGAAGGAAATGGGCGTTCCGGCCGAATGAGCCGCAGGTAGGCCACGACCGCTGGTCGTGGCCTACACTGGGTGCTGGCGCTGGGGAGCGGACACACACGTGGTGGCAATGCAGGACGAGGACGACGGCACGACGCCGGCGGCGACACGGGGAGATCTGCACGGGCTCCGGGTCTGGGTGGTCGAGGATGATCCGGAGCTGCTGGCGCTCAGCGTGGACGACCTGCGCTGGCGTGGCGCCGAGGTGACGGGACTGGACAGTGCCGAGGCGCTGTACCGGGCCTTGGCGGTGAGCCGCTGCGACATCGTGGTGCTCGACGTCGGCCTGCCCGGCGAAGACGGCTATGCGGTGGCCCGGCATCTGCGCCGGATCGCCGATATCGGCATCGTGATGCTCACCGGGCGTGGCAGCACCCATGAGATGGCGCACGGCCTCTCGCTCGGTGCCGATGTCTACCTGGTCAAACCGCTGGATGGCGACCTGCTGGCCGCCGCACTCACCAGCCTGCGTCGCCGCTTGCCCACGGCGGCACCGATCGCCCATGCCGCACCTGCCGCCGGTAGCTGGCGAATGCAGGCCGACGGCTGGGACCTGCGGGCGCCCAACGGCGCGGTATTGGCCATCACCCGGGCCGAGCGTGGCTTCCTGCGCGCACTGATGGCCGAGCCGGGTCGCCCGATCGAACGCGAAGCCCTGATCGCAGCGGTCACCGATGAGCCTTGGGACTTCGATCCACATCGGCTTGAGGTGCTGGTGCATCGACTGCGTGCGCGGGTGCGCGGCGGCATCGGCCTGACCCTGCCGGTGCGCGCGTTGCGCGGGGCCGGCTACCTGTGGACCGACGAGGTGTCCTGAGCCCGACGCATGGGTGCGTGTGAGCAAGTGAGAGCAACCGTGAGGTGCTGGCACTGCTTTTGCACGCCGTCCTCACCAGAATCCCTGCCGCCTCCGGCCAACCGGCCGAGGCCGCGCGTCCGTCGTCGACGGCGCGCCATGAATGCCAGGGAGGCCGGTCTGCAATCGCGGCTGCGGCCCTGGCTTTGTCGCCAGCAGGGGAACAGTCGTGCACAAGCAGCAGGTTCGGACGGATGCCGTCGCAGGCATCGCATCGTCGTGGGGTTCGTCGTGGCGCGTACGTGGCTGGCAGCTGCTGTGCGCATGCCTGCTGGGCGGACTGCTGGTACCGGCCGCGTGGGCGGCCAACCTCAGCGTGTCGCAGCTGTCGGACTCGACCAGCGGCTGGCTGCGCGGCGACGGTACCGCGTCGGGCACGGCGAGCAGCGATCCGGCCCCGGTCGGGGCGATCGTGGTGTACGACGTCACCCTGTCCAACAGCGATACCGCCGCCGCCAGCGGCGTGGCGGCGATCTTCGATCTGCCGGCCGATACCCGCGCCTACCAGTTGCCTGCCGCCTGTACTGCGCAGACCGATACCCGCATCGTCTGCCGCTACGCCAGTTTCCCCGGCCAGGCCGCCGGTGGCATCAGTTTCCAGCTCAAGGTCGATACCCAGAACGCGCAGCCGGGCACCACCAAGGTGGTGGCGGCGATCGGCAACGCGTCCGCCCTGCCGGCCCCGACCACGCCGGTCGCCAGCCTGACCAACGCCGATCCGTTCTTCGCCGGTGACAGCAACCCGGCCAACAACCGCCTCGAACAGAACACCACGCTGACCGCCGGCGCCGACCTGGCGCTGACCAAAAGCGGCAGCCCGGCTTCGGTGATCGCCGGTGGCGAGGTGACCTACACCCTCACCGTGCGCAACGCCGGCCCCAGCCCGTCCACCAACTTCCAGGTGATCGACACGCTGCCGGCCGGCTTCGCGGTGGTCCCGGGCAGCTTCAGCGGCACCGGCTGGACCTTCAATTACGGCACCACCACGGCCACCCACGCCGGCAGCCTCGCCAACGGGATGACCCGGACGTTCACCTTCCGCGCCAAGGCCAACGTGTCCAGCGGTGCGGTCACCAATTCCGCGCGCGTGGCCGCCATCGGCACCCCGGACCCGCGTCCGGACAACGACGTGGCCACTGCCAACACCGTGGTGACCACCGGTGCCGACGTGACCGTGGCAATGGTCGCCTCACCGGCTCCGGCCGCCACCGACGGGCCGGTGGTGTTCACCGTTACCGCAGAGAACCTTGGCCCGGAAGCCTCCAGCGGCGTGAGCGTGACGGGCCAGCTGCCGGCCGGCTTCAGCTTCACCGGCACCGGTTCACTGCCGTCCAACTGGACCTGCACCAGCCCGACCCCGACCACCTTCTCCTGTTCGCGCACGGGTGCGATGCCGGCCGGCAGCAAGGACATCCTGCAGATCCAGGCGACGGCCCCGGCCACGCCCGGCAATGTCACCGCCACCGTGCAGATCCAGTCGGCGCTCACTCCTGACCCGAACGATGCCACCCACGGCACCAATAACAACATCGCCACCACCGCGCTGACCGTGCTCGCCGATGGCGCCGACCTGCGCCTGGCCAAGAGCAAGCTGGGCAGCAACGAAAACGGCGAAGTGGTGCCGGTCGGTACCACCTCGGCCAGCAACATGACCTCCACCCTGCGCCTGTGGAACAACGGTCCGGCCCGTATCACCGCCGGTGCGCAGATCGTGGACGTGCTGGCCGATGGCGAGGAATTCATCGCCACCACCGGGCCGTTCACCTGTTCGGCGGTGCCGGCCGCGTACACCCCGGGCACGCGTCAGGTGGTGACCTGCGATTTCACCGGCCCCTATCCGGTGGCCGTCGCTACCGGTACCGGCAACGGCAATGCATTTGCCACGCTGGTGATGACCACCCGTGCGCGCGCGGCTGGTCTGTTGACCAACAATGCCTGCACCGGCGGTTCGGCACCCGGCGGTGGCCCGGCCGCGCTGGAGCCGACCACCGACAGCGGCGTCAACCTGGACAAGATCACCAGCAACGACTGCGCCGGCAGCGGCATCCGCGCCACCGACGATGCGGCCAACCTGTCGATCACCAAGGTCGCCAGCACCGAAGCCGGCGGCGACAAGGTGGTGGGCGTCACCGAAACCTGGGCCGAGTACCTGCTGACCGTGCGCAACAGCGGTGCCGATACCGCCGGCGTGGTGGTCAACGACCCGCTGCCGGGCTTCCTGGACAACAACCGCACCGTGGTGGACATCACCGCGCCGGCCGGTTGGCCGGCGGCCAACTGCCGCATCAACAACGGCAGCCTGATCTGCGAATCGGGCAACGCGGTGCTGGCACGCAACGCCACTGCGGTGATCCGCCTGCGTCTGCGCACGGCCGGCAACACCCCGGGCATCCTCTTCGACAGCGTGGGCAAGACCACCGCCAGCGGTGCCAACGCTGCCTGCGTGGCGGCCGGCACGGTGCCGGCGTCGGGCCACTTCCATTGCAATCGCGCCGGCGTCGGCGTGGATGGCCGCATCACCGGCTCGGTGGGCGAATCGGACTGGAGCGACAACGACGCCACCGACTGGCTGCGCGTGGAGCGCGTGGCCAACATGCAGACTGTCGAGAAGGTGATCACCAGCGGCGACAACAGCGGCCGCGCCGGCGTGGTCGCCGACTATCGCATCCAGTACCGCAACCAGGGCCCGTCGGCGATTCCGCGGGTCGCCTTCACCGATACCTTCACCCTGCCGGCCGGCGACAGCGGCTTCGTGCTGGTCAACGCGCGTCTTGCCTCCAACAACCAGGCCTGCACCATCACCGCGATGGAGACGGGCATTACCGCCAGCAACACCGCCGGCGGCATTTCCTACCGCAATACCGATACCGCGAGCCCGCGCACGCTGACCCTGACCTGCCCGGCCGTGGCGCTGGCCAATGGCGCAGTGGACACGGTCAATCTGGGCATCCGCCCGAACGTCAACGCCAGCAACACCGGGCGTGTGTTCGACAACGTCGCCGGTTTCAGCTTCCCCGATGGCGCCACCGGCAGCGATGCCAACGGCAGCTGGAACTACAACCTGGTCAGCACCGCGGCCGATGACACCAAGCAAGCGCGGCTGACGTTCGGCGAAGGCCGGGTCGACCTGCTGGTGCAGAAGAACGACCAGGGCTTTGCCGGTGGCATCGATCCGCTGGGCTTCGACCCCCAGGTGCCGGCCAACAACTACCTCACCTACCGGGTGACGGTGGGCAACCAGGGCCCGTCGCTGGCCAGCGATACCCGCATCCGCGACAGTCTGGTGCCGCCGGATGGCCGCACGGTGACCTTCATCGGTGCATCGACGACGGCCGGTGGCAGCTTCAACGTTGCCGGCTGCAGCGTGGTGGAAGGCAGCAACCCGTTCACCGGCAACGGCAGCAGCGCGATGGTGCTGGACTGCCTGATGCCGGGCGCCGGCTTTGCCGGCAGCAATGAAGAGGGCACCGTGGCCGCCGGCGCGGAGAGCGCGCTGTACCTGCGCTACCGCTACGACAGCGCCCCGGGCGGCGGCGGCGATACCTTGAGCAACACCGCGCTGACACACTCGGCTGAAACCCGACAGGGCGCCGACCTGACCGCCGGCGATGCCAACCGCGCCGACAACAGCACCACCGAAACCACCAGCGTGTTCATGCGCTCGGACATGACCGTGCGCAAGACCATGGTGACCGTATCGCCGGGGGCCGCCCCGAGCGTGGCACTGCCGGCCAGCGTGGCCGGCGTCACCGTGCGCCAGCCGTTCTGGTACGTCATCACCGGCGTCAACAATGGCCCAGGCCAGAGCCTCTCGCGTGACCGCAGCGCCACCGCGCAGCTGCGCGGCACCGGCACGGTGGTGACCGATACGCTGCCGGCCGGTGTGCAGGTGACCGGGCCGGTCACCTGGCAGAAGCAGGGTCCGGCCTACGCCGGGTCCACCCCCGATGGCAGCGGCACCTGCAGCGTGCTCGACCGGGTGGTGACCTGCGAAGTGGGCGACACCACCTTCGCCACCGGCAACCCCGGCCAGGTCCGCATCCTGGTGCCGGCCATGTGGCCGCAGCTGCCGGCCGGCAGCACCGCACCGCGTGGCAGTTCCAGCAACCATGCGCAGATCAGCACCGAGCAGGTCGACGAGAACCCGGCCAACGACAGCGTCGATGTGCCGCTGGACGTGGTCAACCTGTCGCTGGCCGGCAAGGTGTTCGTGGACAGCGACCAGGCCGCCGGCAACGGCGGCACCGTGCAACCCGGTGAAGCCGGCATCGCCGGTGTGTCGATCCGCCTGAGCGGCACCGATGCCTACGGCCAGGCGGTCAACCTGACCGTCACCACCGACGCCAATGGCCAGTACCGCTTCGACAACCTGGCCCCGTCCGACGCGGCCGGTTACACCGTGCTGGAAGTGCAGCCGACCGGCTATGCCAATGGCCGCATCGACCCGCCCACCAGTGGCGCGCAGGCGGCGACCTTCAACCCGGACAGCTACCAGGCCGGCAGCCCGGACAGCCGCTACGTGGTGCTGCTGGGCGCCGACGTGGCCGTGCCCGGTGGCACGATCGGCAGCGTCGGCGCGGTGGCGGTGCACTACAACTTCCCCGAAGTGCGTCGCCCGAGCCTGTCCGGCTACGTCTATGTGGACCTGGACTTCAACAACCAGCGCACGGTGGGCACCGACAGCGCCATCGTCGGTGCCAGCGTGGAGCTGCTGGACGCCAGCACCGGCGCGGTGCTGGCCACCGTGCAGACCGACGCCAATGGCCATTACCGTTTCGACGACCTGGACCCGCACGTGCTGTACAGCGCGCGCGAGCCGTTGCCCAACGGCCCCTACACCAACCGTCCCAGCGCCGTGAACGCCGGCACCATCGGTGGCGCGACCTGCGCCATGGGTACCTGCGTGGCGGGCACCGGCGTGGCCAGTCCGGGCGGACCGGACGCGGCCAACACCGACCGCATCGCCGGGATCGACCTGGGCCGCGGGGCCGATGGCGAGAATTTCAACTTCGGCGAGAACCCCAACGGCAGCTCGATCGCCGGGCGGGTCTGGCTGGACGTGGACAACGACGGCGTCATCGACCCGACCGAAACCGGCCTGGGGGGCGTGGAGATCGTGCTCACCGGCACCGACCGCAACGGCCAGCCGGTGCAGTTGACCACCACCACCGCCGCCGATGGCAGTTACGCCTTCGTCGGCCTGCTGCCCGGCACCTACGTGGTGACTGAACCGACCCAGCCGACCAACACCCTCAACGGCATCACCGTGCCCGGCGACAAGGGCGGCACCGCGACCTCGCCGGACACCGTGCCGTCGGCGATCAACGCGATCGCGCTGGGCAGCAACGAGGCGGCCGCGGCCTACAACTTCGGCGAGATTCCGATCGCCTCGATCGCCGGCCGCGTGTACTACGACAACAACGACAACGGCAGCATCGACGCCGACGAAACCGGCATCGCCGACGTGCGGATCGTGCTGACCGGCACCGATGACGCCGGGCAGCCGGTCAACCTCACCACCCGCACCGATGCGCAGGGCAATTACAGCTTCCCCAACCTGCGCCCGGGCAGCTACGTGCTGACCGAACCGGACCAGCCGGCCTACACCACCAACGGCATCACCAGCCCGGGCACCGTGCAGGGCAGCGTGGTCGGCGTGGCCACCGACCGCACGACGGTACCGTCGGCGATCAACCAGGTCGTGCTGGGCGCGGGCATGCAGTCGGTGCAGAACAACTTCGGCGAAGTGGCCGACACCCCGGACCTGGTGGTCAGCAAGCACGCCACCACGGCGGTGTTCACCGTCAACCATGCCGCCGAGTACCAGATCCAGGTGCGCAACATCGGCCCACGCCAGACCCTGGCCGGCTACGAAGTGCATGACCGCCTGCCGGTCGGCCTGACCCTGCTCGACACGCCGACCGGCAACGGCTGGCTGTGCGAGGGCGCGGTCGGTGCACAGCGCTTCGTGTGCCGCAGCAGCACGCTGATCGCTGCCGGTGCGACCCTGCCCGATGCGATCACGGTCAAGGTGAAGGTCGGCGCCGACGCGGCCAATGGCAGCACCGTGCACAACGCGGTGCTGGTCCAGGGCGGTGGCGAAGATGCACCGCATGGCCCCAGCCCGGCCGAGCGCGCCGCGTTCGAGGGCGATGTCACCGCGTTGCCCGAGTGCGATCCGGCGATCACCCAGAACGTCTGCCGCGTGCCCAACAAGGTGCAGCTCAGCGCCTCGGTGGGCGGCACGGTGTGGTACGACGTGGGCGGCGATGACCAGCTGCTCGATGGCGGCGACCAGCGCCTGCCGGCCTGGATCGTCGAACTGGTCGACCCGGCCACGGGGGAGGTGGTGGCCAGCCAGGTCACCGCGGCCGACGGCAGCTATCGGTTCAACGATGTGCTGCCGGGGGTGAAGTGGAACATCCGCTTCCGCGACCCGCGCTCGAACATCGTCTGGCCGCACCCGGTCACCCGCGAGACCGTGGCCGGCGTGCAGGCCACCTGCGACGCCGCCGGCGCCATCGCGCGTGCCGGTACCAGCGCCTGCCAGGTCAACGACAACGCCAGCAGCGTGCTCGAGGTGGTGTTGGCACCCGGCCAGTACCTGCCGCAGCAGAGCCTGCCGGTGGATCCGTCCGGCGTGGTCTACGACGCCGTGTCGCGTGATCCGGTCCCGGGTTCGATCGTGACCCTGTCGCCGGTCGGCCTGTGCAGCGGTTACGACCCGCGCACCGCCGTGCTCAACGCGGCCCAGGGTGGCTATCGCATCGAAGGCAACGCGATCTCGATGACCGTGGGCAGCGAGGGCTTCTACCAGTTCGCGTTCGGCCCCGCTGCGCCGGCACGCTGCGAGTTCCAGCTCAGCGTGACCCCGCCGGGCGGCTATGCGTTCGTATCCAGCCTGATCCCGCCGCAGGACGGCACGCTGTCGCCGCTGGGCGGCGGCGGCGCCAACCACGTGGTCCAGCCCAACACCGCAGCGCCTACCGGCGCGGTAGGCACGGCTACCCAGTACTACCTGGGCCTGTTCGGCGGCTCGGCCACCGCTGCGATCGTGCATAACCACCTGCCGCTGGACACGGCGGTGGCCACCGGGCTGGCGATCAGCAAGAGCGGCGACCGCCAGACCGCGGAGATCGGCGACACCGTGCAGTACACCATCACCGTGCGCCAGACCGCCGGCAGCGCGCTGCGCACCGTCAACGTGGTCGACCGGCTGCCGCGTGGCTTCACCTACATCGACGGCACGGCGCGTGCCGATGGCCGCGCCGTGGTCGACCCGAACGGCAAGCCAGGCCCGCTGCTGGGCTTCCGCCTGGGGCCGATCAGCGTCGGTGGCCAGATCGTGTTGACCTACCGCGTGCGGGTCGGCGTGGGTGCACAGCAGGGCGATGGCATCAACCGCGCGCAGGCATTCGGCTGCGCCTTCGACGGCGGCTGCATCAACACCGACAGCCTCACCCCGCTGCCGGGCGCGCTGCCCTCCAACCGCGCCGAATACCGCGTGCGGGTCACCGGCGGCGTGTTCACCGACCAGACCTGCGTGCTCGGCAAGGTGTTCGTGGACTGCAACAACAACCACGTGCAGGACCGCGAGGAACTGGGCATCCCGGGGGTGCGCCTGTACTTCTCCGACGGCACCTGGGTGATCAGCGATTCGGAAGGCAAGTACAGCTACTGCGGCCTGCCGCCGCAGAGCCACACCCTCAAAGTGGACGCTGCCACGCTGCCGCTGGGTGCGCGCCTGACCACCAGCAGCAACCGCAACCTGGGCGATGCCGACAGCCTGTTCCTGGACCTCAAGAACGGTGAGCTGCACCGCGCCGATTTCATCGAGGGCAGCTGCGCCAACCCGGTGCTCGAGCAGGTCAAGGCACGCCGCACCCAGGGCGAGGTGCGCGCGCCGGAAACCGAAACCGGGCAGCCGCCGCTGCGCTTCGACAGCAAACCCGCGCGGGCGCCGCAGCAGGCGACCGACTCGGCCAACCAGAGACCGATCGTGCATCCCAGAACCTCCCCGCCTGCCGCAGGCGCCGCCGCGGAGGCCACGCCATGAGCCGGCTGCATCCGCTGACCCGCCTGCCGCGGCTGAGCCTGCTGGCCTGTGCGCTGGCTGCCGTGCCGGCCATGGCGCAGAGCGTGGGCACGCCGGGCCGCTTCACCCCGGTGCTGGGCGAGGCCTCCAGCCTGTACCCGCGCAGTGCCACCAGCACCGACGCCGCGCCGCGCGCGCTGGACGTTGCCGCGGCGGGCACGTTGGACCGCATCGTGGTCGAGCTGGACCGCGACGGTGTGCCGGCCGACGGCCAGAGCGCCGTGCACGTGCGCGTGCAGCTGCTGGATGCACAGGGTCGCGCGCTGACCGGCAGCACCTACGCGACGATCGAAAACAGCGGCGGTCGCATCCGCCTGCCGGGCTCGCGCACCGATGAGC
Organism: Stenotrophomonas sp. Ste86; assembly: GCF_024519465.1. Classification (GTDB taxonomy): domain Bacteria; phylum Pseudomonadota; class Gammaproteobacteria; order Xanthomonadales; family Xanthomonadaceae; genus Stenotrophomonas. The sequence goes on from NZ_JALJRW010000016.1 coordinate 35,868, forward strand.
TGGGCCCCGGCGCGCTGGATGCCGACAGGATCACCCCCGGCGTGCAGCTGCAGGTGGTTGATGGCCTGGCCGAGTTCGACCTGCTGGCCCCGCATGACCCGCAGGACGTGCTGCTGCGGATCACCGCCGGTGCCGAGACCGCGCAGGGCAGCATCGCCTTCCTGCCGGAAATGCGCGAGATGCTGGCCACCGGCCTGATCGAGGGCGTGGTCAACTTCCGTCGCCGCAACACGGCCGGGCTGGTCGCGGCGGTGGACCATGACGACGCGTTCGACCGCGATATCCGCCGCTGGGAGCGCCAGTTCAACAACGGCAAGGCCAATGCCGCCGCGCGCACCGCGTTCTTCGTCAAAGGCCGGATCAAGGGCGAGTACCTGCTCACCGCCGCCTACGACTCGGACAAGGACACCCGCGGCCGGCTGCTGCGTGACATCCAGCCGGAGGAGTTCTATCCGGTCTACGGCGACGCATCGCTGCGCGGCTTCGATGCGCGCTCGGCCGAGCGCCTGTATGTGCGCGTGGACAACCGCCGCAGCTACCTGCTGTACGGCGATTTCCAGACCGGCGACGGGCTGGCCACGGCCACCGGCATCGGCGGCAGCGGGGTGCTGCCGCAGCGCAGCCTGGGCACCTATAACCGCACCGCCACCGGACTGGGTTGGCATTTCGAAAGCGAGCGCGTGCGCAGCAACGTATTTGCGATGCAGGACTCGCTGCGCCAGGTGATCGAGGAGTTCCGCAGCCAGGGCAGCGGCCCGTACGCGCTGCGCAACAACGCCGTGCTCGAAGGCAGCGAGCGGGTGGAAGTGATCGTGCGCGACCGCAACCAGCCCACCCGCATCGTCTCGGTGCGCGCGCTGGCGCGGCTGGTCGACTACAGCTTCGAGCCGTTCTCCGGGCGCATCCTGCTCAACCAGTTCCTGCCGGCGTTCGACAGCGACCTCAACACGGTTTCGCTACGCATCACCTACGAGCTGGACCAGGACACCGAGAAGTTCTGGGTGGTCGGCGCCGATGCCCAGGTGAAACTAAGCGAGCGCATGGAAGTGGGCGCGGCGGTGGTCGATGATCGCAACCCGTACGCCGAGTTCAGCATGGGCAGCGCCAATGCCAGCTACCGCTTCGGCGACAGCACGCTGCTGGTGGCCGAGTTCGCGCGGACCCGCAGCGAGGTCAACACCAACACCATCAACCAGGTCACCTCGCAGGGGCTCAAGGACGTCACCGGCGAGGTCGAGGGCGATGCGTGGCGGGTCGAGTTCGCGCATGACGGGGCGCGCTTCGACGCGCGTCTGTTCGCCGCCCGCACCGATCCGGCCTTCAACAATCCGGCGGCGCCGTTGTACGGCGGCCGTGGCGAATACAATGCAAGGCTCGGCTACCGGGTCGGTCCGCGGCTGGAACTCTACGCCGAAGGCCTGCGCAGCGAAGACCGCAATCCGGACGGCGGCAAGCGCGATGCCGGCGGTGCCGGCGTGCGCATCGGCGCCAGCGAGCGGCTTACCGTGGACCTGGGCGTGCGCAGCATCCGCGAGACCATCGGCGTGACCTCGCCGTGGTCGTCGGGCGTCCCCTTCGGCGACGCGGGCGGGCTCACCGGTGGGTTTGCCACCGGCAGCGGCGGCGGCGCACTCGGCTACGGCCAGCAGGCGCTCGATCCGCTCACCGGGCTGATGGTCATCAACGGCAACAGCAGCGGCAGCCCGATCACCAGTGATCTGCCAGTAGGCACCGAGCTGGAATCGGACAGTGCCCGCATTGGCCTGGGGTATCGCATCAGCGATCGCCTCAGCGCCGGCGCCGAGGTGGAGCAGAGCGTCAGCGGCGAAGACCGCAAGCGCCTGGCGGCTGGCCTGGATTACCAGGTATTCGAACGCAGCCGCGTCTACGGGCGATATGAAAAGCAGACCGGACTGACCAGCGCCTACGGCATCACCACCACCGACCGCGAGGCCGACGCGCTGGTGTTCGGCATCGACAGCAGCTACCTGCGCGATACCCAGACCTTCAGCGAGTACCGCTTGCGGGATTCGATCAGTGGCCGTGACGTCCAGGCCGCATCGGGCATCCGCAATACGTGGGATATCGCCGAAGGCCTGCGCCTGGGCAGCTCGGCCGAACACGTCAAGGTGATCGACGGAAGCGCGGGCGACACCACCGGCCTGGCGCTGGCGCTGGACTACAGCGCCAACCCGCTGTGGCGCGGTGCGATCCGCGCCGAGCACCGGATCTCCGAAGACGTGCCGGACACGGCGACCAACGAGGCGTTCAACACCACGCTGCTGCAGGCCATGCTGGCCCGCAAGCTCAGTCGCGACTGGACGCTGTTGGCCCGCAACTACCTGCTCAGCACCCGCTACGACGCCCGTGGTGACGTGCTGCAGGATCGCTTCCAGCTCGGCCTGGCCTACCGCGATACCGATCGCAACCGGATCAACGCGCTGGCCCGCTATGAGTACAAGCTCGAGCGCGACGAGAGCGGGCTGACCCTGTCCGATGGCGCGGCCGTGGATGGCAGCAGCCAGGACGTGCGCACGCGAGCACACATCGTCTCCACCCACGCCGACTGGCATCCGTCGCGGCCGTGGTGGCTGACCGGTCGCGTCGCCGGCAAGTGGCAGCAGGACCAGTTCGCCTACAGCGATGGCGTGCGCGTCGACAGCCGCTTCCACGCGGTGCTGCTGTCCGGGCGGGTGGTGTATGACATCACCGAGAACTGGGACGTCGGCGTGCTCGGCGCCACCTTCCGCGGCCAGACCGGTGCCAACCAGTACGCCTGGGGCATGGAAGTGGGGCGCCTGCTGCGCCAGAACCTGTGGCTGTCGGCCGGTTACAACTGGAGCGGTTTTACCGGCGACCGCGATCTCAACGGCTACGAGTACACCCAGCAGGGCGTGTTCGTGCGCCTTCGCTTCAAGTTCGATGAAGACCTTTTCCGGCCGGACCCTGTCCGCTACCGCGACCCGGCACGCTGAGGATGCCCCGATGACCACGCTTTCCCCGATTTCCCGAGTTGTCCCCGCGCTGCTGGTGGCGGCCATCGCCACCGCGCTGGCCGGTACCGCCGATGCCCAGCAGACCCGGCTGCTGCCTGAGCAGCAGCGCATCACCGACGCGGCCATCCATGCCGATCACCAGGCCTACGAGGCTACCCAGGGCCGCATCCAGGCGCTCAACGACGGCGGCCGCCCAATCCGCGACTACCACCTGTCCAAGGCGCAGTGCTGGTTGGACGTGTCCTTCCACGAGTACAGCCGCAATGACCGCAGCGATTTCCCGCAGCAGGCGCTGACCGAGTCGGAAAAGCTGATCGTGGGCATGGAGCAGGGCGCCGCGCCGTTGCCCACCGACACCCCGCTGGTCAATGGCGCCAAGTACCTGCGCGATGACCTGTGGCAGCGCCTGCGCGTGCTGCATGGCGCGCCGGGGTTCAGTTGCGCGCAGCAACAGGTGGCCTGTGGCGAGGTCGAGCTGGTGCATGCCGGCAACGAGTTCAACCAGCAGCAGTGGCGTCATTCCAAGCCGTACATCCAGATCGCCGAGGAGCTGGTCAACGATGCCGAAGCGGCGGCACGCCAATGCAACGCGGGCACGGCGCCTGCGTCGGCGCCGATTCCGCTGGTGGCCAACGTGCTGTTCGAGTTCGACCGCGACGGCTACCGCGACATCCGCACCTACTCGCTGGAAAGCGTGGACCGCGCGCTGGCCAGCATACGCAGTGAAGCGCTGCAGCTGCGCGGCATCGCGCTGGTCGGGCACGCTGACCGCATGCAGGGCCGTGGCTTCGATGCCAACCAGGCGTTGTCCGAGCGGCGGGCCCGCACCGTGCGCGATCTGCTGGTTGGCCGCGGCATCGATCCGGCGTTGATCCACTACGAGTACCGCGGCGATACCCAGCAGGTGCAGCAGTGCGATGGCGTGCGCCCGCGCGCGGCGCTACTGGAATGCCTGTTGCCCAATCGCCGGGTGGAAGTGCGTCTGGACGTGACGCGCTGACGCCACAGGGCCTCAGCCGCGCTGCCCGGTCGTCGCCTCGGTGGCGGCCGCGCTGGGCCGCACGGGCTCGGGTCGTGGCGGCATCCACGGCATCGGCCGGCTGCCTGCCAGCGTCACCCAGCCCAGCACCTGCGCTTCGGTCGGGTCGTGCAGCAGGTTGTGTAGATCGACCTCCATGCCGATGGCCGCGCCCCAGAGGCTGGCCCAAGCATTGTGGCCGCTGCGGTGCGCGGTCTGCAGGGCGCGGTCGGCCGCGCGCAGGCTGTCGTCCAGTTGCCCGGATTGATCGGCGAACAGCGGCAGCGGGGCCACGCCAAGGCTGGCGCTGAGGGTGATCGGCTGCCCGGGCCGGATCTCCACCAGCAGGCGCTCGATGCGGGTACGCAGGTGGTTGGCCAGCGCCTGCGCGGCGGCGTCGGAGGTATCGTGGCGTGCCACCAGGAACCGGGCGCCGCCCCAGCGGGCCACCAGGTCGCCGCGGTCCACGGCGCTGTGCAGGCAGCGCGCCACCGCACGCAGCAGGGCATCGCCACCGGCCTGGCCGTGGCGGTCGTTGAGTGCCTTGAAGTCGTCGATTTCCAGCAGCAGCAGCGCGCTGCGCCGCTGGCCCGACGCGCGGGCATCGCCCAGCAGGCGTTCGGCTTCGTGCCGGTTGGGCAGGTCGGTGACCGCATCGGTCCGGCTCAGCGCCGCCAGTTCGCGTCGCTGCCGGCGCAGGCGCAGGATCAGGAACGCGGCGATCGCCAGCACGGCCAGCAGCGCGGCGACCGCGCTGTTGCGGACCACCCGTACCCGGCCCAGGTCCTGTTCGGCATTGACCTCGGCCGGTGCGATCCGGCGCTCCGCGCTGGCCTGCAGCTTGGCCAGGCGGTTGAGGGTGTCGCCCTTGCTGCGCGCCTGATCCAGTTCGCGCGCCTGGCGGGCCACCTGCAATGCCTGCTGACGCTGGCCAAGCAGGGTATGGGCATCGCCGAGCACGTCCAGGCCATGGCGGATCTCATCCGTGAAGTTGCCGCTGTCGGCCAGCGTCTGCGCCTGTTCGGCGAGGGCCAGGCCCTTGGCTGCCTGGTCGCGGTCGAGCGCCAACCGGGCCAGGCGCTGCAGGGTGATGATCCGACCCTGTGCATCCTGCGTGGTCTGCCAGGCCAGGGCCTGGTCCAGGCCCTTCTGGGCTTGGTCCAGCTCACCGCGCACGCGCCGGATCTCGGCCCGGTGGCTGGTGATGCGGTGCATCAGCAGGTCCTGGCCACTGAGGCGCGCGCCGATCGCGGCAGCACGATCGAAGGCCGTCTGCGCCTCCTCGTAGCGCTGCATCGACAGCAGCGCATAGCCGACGTTGTAGTGGATCAGCATGTCGCCCGGGTTCGGCGGTCGGCGCAGGTGCTCGCTCAGCGCGGCGGCCTTCTGCAGGTAGGTCAACGCGCCCTGCGCATCGCCCATGGCATCGCCGCGGATCATGGCGATCTGCATCAGCGCACTGATCTGTCCGTGCACATCGCGGGTGCGCACTGACTCGTCAAGGAAGGTGCGGGTCAGCTCCAGCGCCTGGGCCTGGTCGCCGCGCCACAACAGCAGGTGCGCGGCCATCGAACGCGCACGCAGGGTGTCCTCGGCGGTGGCATCGCTGTGTTTTACGGCGGCCAGCAGGCGCTCGGGCAGGCCCGCAGTCTCCTCCAGGCGGCCCTGCGAACGCAGCCCCATCCCCAGGCACGCGATCGCGCCGATCTCCACCGAGGTGGGCAGTGTCGGTCGTGCCAGCAACGCCTTGGCGATCTGCAGCGATGTCTCCGGGGTGCTGGCCAGCAGCGCGTTGCACTGCTCCACCTGGGCGACCAACGGCATGCCAGCGCCGGCGCGCTGTGCCTGCGCAGGCGGGGTGGAAAGGGCAACGGCAACGCACAGCAGCGCAGGCAGACTGCGCCGGACAAGCGACAAGCAGTTCATGGTCCACAACATCCTGGCGGTGATCCGGCGGGGGCGGGCGTGGCTGCGAGGACGCTGCAGCGAATCGGGGTGCCGGATCGTAGAAGGCTAATATACCGGCGTTGTCGACAAAAATTGACGCCTTTGCCCCGTTCGGACCCGTCGTACATGCCGCTTCCCCCCGTATCTGACCGCCCCGTCATGGCTCCCGACGCCGTCGCCGCCGGCTTGGGCGCACGCACCGATGCCATGTTGCGCGGCCTGTGGCTGCTCGTGGCCGCCTTCCACCTGCTGATCGCCAGCTGGTTGCTGCTGCGCCTGGGCGACGGGGTGGACACGCTGGTGCTGGCCCTGGCCAGCGCACACCTGGTGGTATGCGTGGCCTGCCTGGTCGAGCAGCGGCGCGGGCATGGGGTACGTGCGGCGACGCTGTTCGTGGCGGGGCAGTTGCTGTTGCTGGCGGTCACCGAAGGGTATTGGGGCCTGGCCGCGTTGTCGCGGGTGCAACTGGTGCAACTGGTGCCCGTGCTGCTCGTAGCGGCGCTGCTGGGCGCAGCGGCGTTGCGCTGGGCCACGCTGTGGGCGTGCCTGGCGATGTTGCTGGGCGCCTGGATCGACCTGGCGGGCATCCTGTTCCGCGCCGACCGCGTCGCCCACGTGGTCACCGACCTGGGCGTCTGCGTGTTCGGCTGCGTGCTGGTGGCCTGGCTGCTGCACCACAGCGTCACCGGCCTGCGCGAAAGCCTGCAGGTGGCGCGGCAGCACGGCGTGGCGCTGGCGCGCAAGCGCGATGAGCTGCAGCTGGAAATGCAGGAGAAGGAACGCTCGCGCGACCAGCTGGTGCATGCCATGAAAATGGACAACGTGGGCCGACTGGCCAGCGGCATCGCCCACGACTTCAATCACCTGCTGGCGCTGGTGCACGGCTATGTAGGCAAGGCCCGCCGCGGGCAGGATCCGGCGGCGGTGGCCGAGGCATTGCAGGGTATCGACTCGGCCGCCCGACGCGCGAGCGCAGTCAGCCGGCGGCTGCTGGATTTCAGCCGGCTGGAGGCGAGCCGGCCACAGCTGCTCGATGTTGCTGCGACCCTGGAGGCGATGGCGCCGACGCTGCGGCAAGTCTTCGGCGCGGGCATCCACTGCGACGTCGATACCGGGCAGGGGCAATGCTGCATCCATTTCGATCCAGCGCAGCTGGAATCGATCCTGCTCAGCCTGGCGGTCAACGCCGGGCAGGCCATGCCCGACGGCGGTCGATTCGCGTTGGTGCTGGCGTGGGTGCCCAGCGCCGGCGAGGTGTCGATACAGGCAAGCGACACCGGCCTGGGCATGAGCGATGAGGTCCGTGCGCGTTGCCTGGAACCGTTCTTCACCACCAAGCCGGTCGGGCAGGGCACCGGGCTGGGGCTGGCCGTCAGTGCCAGCCTGGTGGCCGCCGCCGGTGGCCGCATCCACGTGCAAAGCCGCCTGGGCCACGGCACCTGCGTGGACATCCGCCTGCCGGCGCGCGCTGCCCCGACGGTGCAACGGTCGTGAGCAACCCGTGTAGCCGGCGGCACCTGCGCCACCGGCTACACTGGCCCCTGCCCTGACGGAATCACCCCGTGGTCTCCAGTTGGATCCTGCTGTTGGTATCGGTGGCCTATGCCGCGCTGTTGTTCGGCGTGGCGTGGTGGGGCGACCGTCGCCCGATGTACCCGGACCGGCCGTGGCTGCGCCCGGTGGTCTACAGCCTGGCACTGGCGGTGTACTGCTCGTCGTGGACGTTCTACGGGGCGGTCGGCACGGCGGTGCGCAACGGCATCGGCTACCTGCCGATCTACCTGGGCCCGCTGCTGCTGTGGTTGTTCGGCTGGCGCATCATCGAGCGGCTGGCGCTGATCGCCCGCAGCCAGAACGTGGTGTCCATCGCCGACTTCATCTCTTCCCGCTTCGGCCGGTCGCGGCGGCTGGCCGCGCTGGTGGCGGTGATCGCGCTGATCGGCATCGTGCCGTACCTGGCGCTGCAGTACAAAGCGGTGGCGATGAGCCTGCAGGTGCTGACCGGTAACGTCGGGCCGACCGGCTTCTTCACCGATCCGGCGCTGTACGTGGCGTTGCTGATGGCGCTGTTCGCCACCCTGTTCGGCACCCGCCAGGTGGATGCCACCGAACACCACCACGGCATGATGCTGGCCATCGCGCTGGAGTCGCTGATCAAGCTGATCGCGATGGTCGCACTGGGGCTGTTCGCCTATCTGTGGCTCAACGACCGCACCGATGCGGTACTGCAGTCGGCGCATACGCTGTTCGCCGGACTGCCGCCGGTCGGCTTCATCTCGCAGACGCTGCTCAGCTTCCTGGCGATCATCTGCCTGCCGCGCCAGTTCCACGTGGCGGTGGTCGAGTGCGGCGACGTGCGCGACATCCGCCGCGCGCGCTGGATGTTTGGCGCCTATTTGATCGTGATTTCGGCGATGGTGATCCCCATCGCCACGGCCGGGGTGACCCTGTTCGGCACCGGCGGCAGCGTTGCCGACGACAGCATGGTGCTGGCCCTGCCGCTGGCCGAAGGACGCAAGTTCCTGGCGCTGGTGGCCTATGTCGGCGGCTTCTCGGCCGCCACCGGCATGGTCATCGTGGCCTCGATCGCGCTGGCCACGATGGTCAGCAACGACCTGGTGATGCCGGTGCTGCTGCGTCGCAGCGGCGATCACCAGGAAGCGGCCGACGTCGCCTCGCGCGTGCTGTGGATCCGCCGCACCGCGATCCTGCTGCTGGCGCTGGTGGCCTACAGCTACTACCGCGGCAGCAGCAATGACAGCACGCTGGCCTCGTACGGGCTGATGGCGTTCGCGGCGGTGGCGCAGTTCGCGCCGGGCCTGATCGGCGGCCTGTACTGGCGCGGGGCCAGCCGTCGCGGCGTGGAAGTGGGCATGCTGCTGGGCTTTGGTACGTGGGTCTACACGCTGCTGCTGCCCGCGCTCACCCATGCCGGCTGGATGGAAGCGGCCTGGCTGGTGCGCGGTCCGTTCGGCCTGGGCTGGCTGCAGCCGCAGCATCTGTTCGGCATGAGCGGCTGGGACCCGCTGACCCACGGCACGTTCTGGTCGTTGCTGGTCAACGTGGCGGCGATGGTGCTGGTCTCGGTGCGCTGGCGCCCGGGCGTGGACGAGCGGCTGCGCGCGGCACCGTTCCTGGATCCGTATGCGCAACGGCCGTCGGTGGCCGGTGCGTGGCCCGGCAACGTGCATGTCGGCGATCTGCTCGCGCTGGCCTCGCGCGTGGTGGGTGACCGCCATGCGCGGCGCTCGTTCTTCGAGCAGGCCCAGTCGATGGGCCGGGAGCTGCAGGCCTCCGCACCGGCCGACCGCGCCTGGGTGCAGTTCACCGAACGCCTGCTGGCCGCCTCCATCGGCGCAGCGTCGGCGCGCCTGCTGCTGACCAGCCTGCTGCGGGGCTCGGGCATGGACCTGGGCGAAGTGGTGGCGGTGCTGGATGAGGCCGGGCAGGAGCTGCGCTTCAACCGCGAGATCCTGTCCACCACGCTGGAGAACATCAGCGCCGGGGTGAGTGTGGTCGACCCGGACATGCGCCTGACCGCCTGGAACCGTCGCTACCAGCAGATGTTCGGCTACCCCGACGGGATGCTGTACGTGGGACGCCCGGTGGCGGATCTGATCCGCTACAACGCCGAACGTGGCGAGCTGGGCGAGGGTGACATCGAGGTGCAGATCAACCGCCGCATCGGCTACATGCGCGCCGGCTCACCGCACATCTTCGAGCGCACCCGCAGCGACGGCAAAGTGATCGAAATGCGCGGCCAGGCCTTGCCCGGCGGCGGCTACGTGACCAGCTACAACGACATCACCGACTACAAGCACGCCGAACGCGCACTTCTGGAGGCCAACGAAACCCTGGAGCAGCGCGTGGCCGAGCGCTCGCACGAGGCCGAGGTGGCGCAGCAGTCCAAGACCCGCTTCCTGGCTGCGATCAGCCATGACGTGCTGCAGCCGTTGAACGCGGCGCGGCTGTTCGCCTCGGCGCTGCGCGAGAGCCACCACCACAACGAAGAGCAACGGCACCTGGCCGAGCGCGTGGATGCCTCGCTGCGTGCGGCCGAAGAGCTGCTGGACGGCCTGCTCGATGTATCGCGACTGGACGCCGGTGGGTTGCATCCGGTCATCGGCGATTTCGACGTGAGCGTGCTCATGCGCGAACTCGCCGCGCAGTACTCGCCGGTCGCGGCCGGACGCGGGCTGCGCATGGATCTGTTCGCGCGGCCGGCGTGGATCCGCAGCGACCGCCGGCTGCTGCGCCGGGTGCTGCAGAACTTCCTGGCCAACGCATTGCGCTATACCCGGCAAGGTCGCATCGTGCTGGCGGTACGCCATCGTGGCGATGAAGTGGAACTGCAGGTCTGGGATACCGGGCCGGGCATCCCCGAACACCACATGCAGCAGATCTTCGACGAGTTCCACCGCTACCAGCAGCCGTTCGACTGGGGCGAGCAGGGGCTGGGGCTTGGCCTGTCGATCTGCCAGCGCATCTCGCGCCTGCTCGACCACCGCCTCAACGCGCGCAGCCGGGTGGGCAGCGGCAGCATGTTTTCGATCATGCTGCCGCGGGTGGAGGCCCTGGTGCTGCCGTTCGCCGCCGCCAGCGCCCCCACGGCGCCGCCGGCCCGCACCGATTCGCTGGCGGGCATGCGCGTGCTGTGCGTGGACAACGACCAGGAAATCCTGGACGGCATGCGCGCGCTGCTGGGACGTTGGGGGGTGGAGGTGATCACCGCCAGCACCGTGGACCAGGCGCTGGAGAAGGTGGACCTGCAGCCGGACGTGATGCTGGTGGATTACCACCTGCACGATCGCCTGGATGGACTGGATACGCTGGTGGCGCTGCGCGACAAGGCCGGGCGGGCGATTCCCGGTGCGCTGTTGACTGCCGACGGGCGCGACGAGTTGAAGCGGATGGCGCGCGAGCGCGGCTACCGGTTGTTGACCAAGCCGATCAAGCCGGCGTCGTTGCGTGCGTTCCTGGCTGCGTTCCACGCACCGCGCAGCGATATGTAGCGGCGCGGTGCGTGGCGTCCTGCCTCAGGCCATGGCGCCGCTGAGGTGTTCGTACAGGATGGTGGCGCCGATGATGATCAGGATCACGCCACCGACGATTTCCGCGCGCTTGCCGACCAGGTTGCCCAGCACGCGGCCAAGCATGATGCCGGCGGTGACCATGGTCAGGGTGCACAGGCCGATGACCAGTGCCATGACGCCGATGTTGACGTCGATGAAGGCCAGGCCGATGCCGACGGCCATCGCATCGATGCTGGTGGCAAAGCCGGTGACGGCCAGCCGCCAGAAGCCGTGGTGCTTGCGGGTGTCCTCGTCGTCGCCCTCGCCACCCTCATCGGGGCGGATGCCGTTGATGATCATGTGCACGCCCAGCGCGCCCAGCAAGCCGAAGGCGATCCAGTGGTCGAAGGCTTCCACGTACTGCAGGGCCGCGCGGCCGAGCAGCCAGCCGATCACCGGGGTGATGCCTTCGATGACGCCGAAGATGAGGCCGGCGCGCAGCGCATCGGGGAAGCGGGGCTTGCGCATGGCCGCGCCTTTGCCGATCGCCGCAGCGAAGGCATCGGTGGACATGGCAAAGCCGATCAGCAGGATCGAAAGGGGCGACATTGAGGGTCACAGCAGGTTGGGCGATGTCAGGCAACGGACCGCGCTCGCGCCCAACCTGACGTTGCGCACGCGGACCGCTGGTCTCGCCAACCATCATGGTTGCCCGCACCACGGCGCACTGGCCGAGTATGTTGATACGGGCGTTTCCTCATCGCAGGAAACCGGCTACTCCCCAAGGGGACGCGAAGCTTAGCACCGGGCCTGCGGATTGGAGCGTTCACCGGCAATTGCGCAGGTAACGCTGGATTTCATAGCCCCGGCTATAAGCCGGGGCGGGTAGAGCCGAGCCATGCTCGGCTGCTCCAACGCCGCAGATGTCATGGCCGGGCCGGGGTAGAGCCGAGCCATGCTCGGCTGCTCCAACGCCGCAGATGTCATAGCCGGGCCGGGGTAGAGCCGAGCCATGCTCGGCTGCTCTTCGTTCCGGCACCACGCCCTCCACGCACGTCGTGGCTCTATTCCTCTTCCGGCGGCAACACGATCTGTTCTTCATCGATGGCCAGCTTGCCGGCCATCAGCACCGCCTGGGTGCGGTTGGTGACGCCGAGCTTGCGCAGGATCGCGGTGACATGCGCCTTGATCGTCGCCTCGGACACGTTGAGGTCGTAGGCGATCTGCTTGTTGAGGCGGCCGGCGCCGAGCATCTGCAGCACCCGGAACTGCTGCGGGGTGAGCTCGCGCAGGCGCTGGCCGATCTCGCGCTCCTCGCGCCCGGTCTGCGGCACGTTGTGCGCTTCCGGCGGGGCCCAGGTTTCCCCGTCCAGGATCGTGCCCAGCGCGTGGCCGATGGTGTCCGAGTCGGCGGATTTGGGGATGAACCCGAACGCGCCGTGGTCAAGCGCGCGGCGCATCACCGTCGGCTCTTCGCGTGCGGACACCACCACCACCGGCAGCTGCGGGTGCAGTGCCCGCATGTGCACCAGCGCGTTGAATCCCTGCGCACCGGGCATGTTGAGGTCCATCAGGACCAGGTCGGCGTCGGTGTGCTGGTCGGCCAGCTGGTACAGCGCTTCCACGCTGTCAGCCTCGAACAGCTGCACGCCAGGGATGACGCGTTGCACGGCACCGCGAAGGGCTTCGCGGAACAGCGGGTGGTCATCGGCAATCAGGAGCGTTGTCATGGTGGGGGCCATGTTGCGGAGGCGTGCAGCGACGCAACGAAAAGTGTATCGAGATGACAGCCCCCCTGAGTCAGGGGGCGGCCGCGAAGCGGCGGGGCGTGGGTGCTGGGGAGACCAGGCCCACGATCCGTTTGCGGATCGTGGGAGCGGCAGCGCACACGCGATGCCGCGGTCCCATCCTGCGCCTGGTGCCGCGGAACTACCTCACCTTGCGTTCTTCCACCAGCGAGGCCACGACCGACGGATCGGCCAGGGTCGAGGTGTCGCCAAGCTGGTCCGGTGCGTTCTCGGCGATCTTGCGCAGAATGCGGCGCATGATCTTGCCCGAACGCGTCTTGGGCAGGCCCGGCGCCCACTGCAGGTGGTCGGGCGCGGCGATGGGACCGATCTCCTTGCGTACCCAGGCGATCAGTTCCTTGTGCAGTTCATCGCTGGGCGTCTCGTCGGCGATCAGGGTCACATAGGCGTAGATGCCCTGGCCCTTGATGTCGTGCGGGAAGCCGACCACGGCCGCTTCGGCCACCTTCGGATGCGACACCAGCGCGCTTTCCACCTCGGCGGTGCCGATACGGTGGCCGGACACGTTGATCACATCATCCACGCGGCCGGTGATCCAGTAGTAGCCGTCCTCGTCGCGACGGCAGCCATCGCCGGTGAAATAGCTGCCCGGGTAGGTGCGGAAGTAGGTGTCGATGAAACGCTGGTGGTCGCCGTAGACGCTGCGCATCTGGCCCGGCCACGAATCACGGATGATCAAGTTGCCCTCGGTGGGGCCGTCCTGGATCTCGCCCTCGGCATTGACCAGCGCCGGCTGCACGCCGAAGAAGGGCAGCGTGGCCGAGCCCGGCTTGAGGTCGACCGCACCGGGCAGCGGCGAAATCAGGATGCCGCCGGTCTCGGTCTGCCACCAGGTATCCACGATCGGGCAGCGGCTGTCGCCGACGACCTCGTAGTACCAGCGCCAGGCCTCGGGATTGATCGGCTCACCGACGCTGCCGAGCAGGCGCAGCGAAGCGCGCGACGTACGCTTGACCGGTGCATCGCCCTCGCGCATCAACGCGCGGATGGCGGTCGGGGCGGTGTAGAAGATGCTCACCTTGTGCTTGTCGATCACCTCCCAGAACCGCGAGGTGGTCGGGAAGTTGGGCACGCCTTCGAACATCAGCGAGGTTGCGCCGTTGGCCAGCGGACCGTACACGATGTAGCTGTGGCCGGTGACCCAGCCGACGTCGGCGGTGCACCAGTAGATGTCATCCTCACGCAGGTCGAACACCGCTTCATGGGTGTAGGCGGCGTACAGCAGATAGCCGCCGGTGGTATGCAGCACGCCCTTGGGCTTGCCGGTGGAACCGGAGGTGTAGAGGATGAACAGCGGGTCCTCGGCGTTCATCCGTTCCGGCTCGCACTGCGCCGGCTGCGGATCGACCACGTCGTGGAACCAACGGTCGCGCGGGGCCTGCATGTCCACCGCGCCGCCGGTGTGGCGCACCACCAGCACGGTTTCCACGGTGGTGGTGCCCGGCAACTTCAGCGCGGCGTCGACGTTGGCCTTGAGCGGGATCCGACGGCCGCCACGCAGGCCTTCGTCGGCGGTGATGATCAGCTTGCTGGCGCAGTCGATCACCCGGTCGGCGATCGAGTTGGGCGCGAAGCCGCCGAACACCACCGAGTGCACCGCGCCGATGCGCGCGCAGGCGAGCATGGCCACGGCCGCATCGACGATCATCGGCAGGTAGATGGTGACCCGGTCGCCCTTCTTGACGCCCAGGTTGCGCAGCGCATTGCCGAGCCGGCACACGCGCTCATACAGTTCGCGATAGGTGACGCCCTGCGCAGGTGCATCGGGGCTGTCCGGTTCGAACAGCAGGGCGACCTTGTCGCCACGCTGATCGAGCTGGCGGTCCAGGCAGTTGACGCTGGCGTTGAGCTCGCCATCTTCGAACCACCGGATGCGGAAATCGTCGAGATCGTAGCTGACGTTCTTGATCGTGGTCGGTTTCTTGAACCACTGCAGGCGCTCGGCGGCCTTGCCCCAGAACGCATCGGGGTTTTCCAACGACTCCCGATAGAGCTGTTCGTAAGTGTTCTTGTCAATGCGCGCCTTGGCGGAAAAATCCGCCTTGACGGGGTAAAGATCAGCCATGGCACCCTCACTTGCAACAGGACTTGGGTTGTGCGGTCGCAACATAAGGTGCGACCTCTCCCCCTCAGTTTGCCGCATCCACCCTGCTTCGCGGTGGCTGGGTGGTTAGACCATGGTCGAACGCGGCAGGAACGCCGGGAACGGGTCAGGTTGGAGCGTGCGGTGTGGGCAGCAGGCGGCTGTCGGTGGGTGCCGGGTGCGTTTGGGCCCGTGGCAACGGGGCGTGGCGCTATCTGTGAGGAGTAGCGTACCGACCAACGGTCGGTACCTACCCAGGTGCCTGTGGCACCTGCCGTCCGCCGTTGGCGTCCGGGTCGTGCCCGCCCGGCGGGCGAGTACGACTAATGGCCAATAGCCGTTGCGGGCGGGGCGGCCCCACTGTCGGCTGGACCGTGCACAGCGCGGCGTTCGCATTGCCACCCGGGAGAGAGGGCAACATGAGCCACCGTTTATTGAAGACGACACGCCGGCCGTTGGCGGCCGCCCTGTTCGTCGCATTGATCGCACCAGGCGTCGCATTCGCCGATACCGCCAAAGAGAAGGCGCTGGAAGCACGCATCGCCGAACTGGAGCGCCAGGTGCAGATGCTGGTCAACACCAGCCAGCAGCAACAGAGCCAGATCAGCCAGACCCAGACCGAGGTCACCGCGGTGAAGACCGTGCAGGCCCAGCAGCCGCTGGCCGCGCAGGTGCCCGCCGGCAAGCAGCCGATCCAGGTCACCACCATCACCCCGGGCGCGGCGCCGGGCACCACGGTCAAGATCGGTGGCTTCATCAAGGCCGACTTCCTGGCCACCCAGACCAGCGACGGCCAGCTTGCCGACGATGCCACCGGGCGCGCGCTGTACCTGCCCGGTCAGACCCCGGTCGCCGGTGCCGGCGGCAGCGGCAAGCGCTCGGACGTGGACTACAACGCCCACGCCAAGTTCTCGCGCTTCAACCTGGGCATCGACAACGTCAGTGACGCCGGCAACAAGGCCGGTGCATTCTTCGAAATGGACTTCTTCGGCAATTCACTGGGCAACCAGACCGCCACCAACACCTATGGCGTCACCCTGCGGCATGCCTACATGTACTGGAACAACTGGCTGGCCGGCCAGACCTGGTCCAACTTCATGGATGCGGCCTCGCTGCCGGAAGCGGCCGATTTCGTCGGTCCCACCGATGGCGTGCTGTTCGTGCGCCAGGCGCAGATCCGCTACACCCAGGGCGGTTTCAGCGTCGCGCTGGAAAACCCGGAAACCACCGTGCTCACCGGCACCCGCAACCCGATTACCGGCGCGTGGACCAACGTGGCCAGCAACTCCGATCGCGGCGCCCTGCCGGATCTGACCCTGCGCTATGGCTGGAAGGGCGACTGGGGCACCTTTGGCGTGGGCGCGGTCGTGCGCCAGCTCAAGGTGGACAACCAGACCACCAATGCCGATGCGGACAAGATCGGCGGCGGCCTGACCCTGGGCGGCAAGTGGGTGATGGGCAGCACCGACACCCTGCATTACCAGATCAGTGGCGGCGAGGGCATCGCCCGTTACGTCGGCCTTGGCGTCACCGCCGATACCGCCTACGACATCGCCCGCGACGAACTCAACCCGACCGGCGTGCTGGCCGGCTACGTCGGCTGGCGCCACGCCTTCACCCCCAAACTGCGTACCAACCTGATCTACGCGCGCAGCGACTACGACAACGATGGCAGCCTTGGCCCGCTGGTCACCAAGAGCGTGCAGAGCATCCGCGGCAACATCTTCTACACGCCGATGCCCAAGGTCGATATCGGCGCGGAATACATGTACGGCGTGCGTGAGATCGAGGACGGTCGCAAGGGCGATATCAACCGCCTGCAGTTCACCACCAAATACAGTTTTTGAATGCGTGCCGGCCCACGGTCGGCACTCCAAAACTAGAAACCACCTGACCAACACTGCGATTGCCGACCTACGGTCGGCACTACCGAGGGGAAGCATCCCATGTCATCCACACCCGTACCCGCAAAACCGCAACTTACCCAGGGACACAAGAAGGTCATCTTCGCGTCCAGCCTGGGCACTGTCTTCGAGTGGTACGACTTCTTCCTGTACGGCTCGCTGGCGGCGATCATCGCCAAGCAGTTCTTCAGCGGCGTCAACGAAACCACGGGCATGATCTTCGCCCTGCTGGCCTTCGCCGCCGGCTTCTTCGTGCGTCCGTTCGGCGCGGCGTTCTTCGGCAGCCTCGGCGACCGCATCGGCCGCAAGTACACCTTCCTGGTCACCATCCTGATCATGGGCATCTCGACCTTCCTGGTCGGCGTGCTGCCCAACTATGCGTCGATCGGCTTCGCCGCCCCGGTGATCCTGATCATCCTGCGCCTGGCCCAGGGCCTGGCGATGGGCGGTGAGTATGGTGGCGCGGCCACGTATGTCGCCGAGCATGCGCCGGCCGACAAGCGTGGCCTGTACACCAGCTTCATCCAGTGCACCGCGACGCTGGGCCTGTTCATGTCGCTGCTGATCATCCTGGCCTGCCGCTACTTCCTCGGCAACGAGGCCTTCGAAGCCTGGGGCTGGCGCATCCCGTTCCTGGTCTCCATCGTGCTGCTGGGCGTGTCGGTGTGGATCCGCCTGCAGTTGAGCGAATCGCCGCTGTTCCAGCAGATGAAGGCCGAAGGCAAGGGCTCCAAGACCCCGTTCCGTGACAGCCTCAAGGACGGCAATCTCAAGCTGATGCTGCTGGTGCTGCTGGGTGCCGCCGCTGGCCAGGCCGTGGTCTGGTACGGCGGTCAGTTCTACGCGCTGTTCTTCCTGAGCAGCATGCTCAAGGTCGATGCCACCACCTCCTACCTGCTGATCGCCGGTGCGCTCGCGCTGGGCGTGCCGTTCTTCATCTTCTTCGGCTGGCTGTCCGATCGCATCGGCCGCAAGAAGATCATCCTGGCCGGCTGCCTGTTGGCCGCCATCACCTACATCCCGATCTTCAAGGGCCTGACCCACTTCGCCAACCCGGCCATCGAAGAAGCGCGCACCAATTCGCCGGCCCTGGTCGTGGCCGATCCGAACACCTGCTCGTTCCAGTTCGATCCGGTCGGCATGCGCAAGTTCACCAGCTCCTGCGACGTGGCCACCGCGGCACTGACCAAGGCCGGCGTGCCGTATGAGGTCAAGCCGGCCGCCGCCGGTACCCTGGCGATCGTCAACGTGGGCAGCGCCAGCGTCGCCTCCTACGAGTCGGCCGGGCTGACCAAGGAGGACGGCAAGGCCAAGGCCGATGCGTTCGGTGCCGAGTTGAAGACCGCGCTGGCCGCCGCCGGCTATCCGGCCAAGGCCGACAACGCGCGCATCAACATCCCCGGCACGATCTTCATGCTGTGGCTGCTGGTGCTGTACGTGACCATGGTCTACGGCCCGATCGCCGCCTATCTGGTCGAGCTGTTCCCGACCCGCATCCGCTACACCTCGATGTCGCTGCCGTACCACATCGGCAACGGCTGGTTCGGTGGCTTCCTGCCGGCGATCTCCTTCGCGCTGGTGGCCGGCACCGGCAACCTCTACTACGGCCTGTGGTACCCGATCATCATCGCGTTGATGACGGTCGTGGTCGGTGGCTTGTTCCTGAAGGAAACCCGCGGGGTGGACATCACCAAATAGCGGTGAGCCGCACAGAATGAAGACGGGGCCGCGATGCAGATCGCGGCCCCTTCTCGTTCCCGGTAGTGCCGGCCGCTGGCCGGCAACCACGCACACCCATCCGAAGGCGACCACCGCCGGCCGCTGGCCGGCAACCACGCATACCCTTCCGAAGGCGACGTACTGCCGGCCGCTGGCCGGCTCTCCATGCGCTTTCGGAGGCGCATGTGAGGCTGCCGGCCAGCGGCCGGCACTACCCTTGCGCTTTCGGAGGCGCATGTGAGGCTGCCGGCCAGCGGCCGGCACTACCCCGTGACACGCGCTCACGCAGCGTCTCGCTATAGTCGCCCCATGAGCGATGCCCACACCGATCCCACCGCACTGCCGGCGATCCTGCAGACCCTGCGTAGCGCCTGGCAGGCCAACCGCCCCTCGCTGGACCAGCGCCGCGACGACCTGCAGCGACTGCGCGCCGCGTTGAAGGCGCAGTTGCCGCAGATGGCCGAGGCCATCTCGGCCGACTTCGGCCACCGCTCCCCCCACGAATCGCTGATCGCCGACGGCATGACCGTGCTGGGCGAGATCGATCACCTGCTCAAGCACCTGCGGCGCTGGGCGCGCCCGCGTCGGGTCGCCGTGGGGGTACGGTTCTGGCCGGCGCGCGCGCAGACCCGCGCGGTGCCGTTGGGCGTGGTCGGGGTGATCTCGCCGTGGAACTACCCGGTCAACCTGGCCCTGATACCGCTGGCCACCGCGATCGCCGCGGGCAACCACGTCATCCTCAAGCCCTCCGAACATACCCCGCGCACCAGCGCGTTCCTGCAGGCCCTGCTGGCCGAGGTGTTCCCCGCCGACCGTGTGGCGGTGGTGCAGGGCGACGGCGCGCTGGCCGGTGCGCTGGCCGGCTCACGCCTGGACCATCTGGTATTCACCGGCTCCACCGCGATCGGGCGCAAGGTCATGGCCGCCGCCGCGCCGCACCTCACCCCGTTGACCCTGGAGCTGGGCGGCAAATCGCCGGCGATCGTCTGCAGCGACTATCCGCTGGACAAGGCCGCCGCGCGCCTGGCCACCGGCAAGTGGTTCAACGCGGGCCAGACCTGCATCGCACCGGATTACGTGCTGATCGATGGCGCCCGCCAACGCGAGCTGGTGCAGCAGCTGCAGACCCAGGTGCGCGCGCGGTACGGCGATTTCAGTGATGCGTCGGACTACACCCGGATCATCCATGAAGGCCAGTACCAGCGGCTGCGTGGCTACCTCGACCAGGCCCGCGAACGCGGCGTGCCGGTGATCGAACTGGCCACTGTCGATCCCGAACGCGCCGCGCGCGAACGCCTGATCGTGCCGACCATCGTGCTCGACCCGCCTGCCGACCTGGACCTGATGCAGGAGGAGATCTTCGGCCCGATCCTGCCGGTGTGCGCCTATCCGGACCTGGACGCGGCGCTGGCCGAGGTGCAGGGCCGCGACCGGCCGCTGGCGCTGTACGTCTTCAGCCACCAACGCGCCACCGTCGAGCGCGTGCTCGGCCAGGTGGTGGCCGGTGGCATCACCGTCAACGACACCCTGCTGCATTTCGCCATCAACGACCTGCCGTTCGGTGGCGTCGGCCCGAGCGGCATGGGCGCGTATCACGGCCGCGCCGGCTTCGACGGGCTCAGCAAGCAGCTGCCGATCCTGTGGCAGTCGCGCTGGGCCGCCAGCGACCTGCTCAAGCCGCCGTATTCGAAGATCGCCGGGATGTTGAAGGCGCTGGTGCGCTGAGGGCCGCCGATGATCGGTCGGCGGCCACGCGGCTGCGGTAGGTACCGACCGTTGGTCGGTACGCTGTAACACTGAGGCAACGAGAAATCCGTAGTCAGCCGTCGGCGGTGGCCACGCTCGCTGCCTGCTTGCCCATCGCACTTTCAATCAGCCGCAGCAGGGCCTGCTGGCGTTGATCCCAGAACGAATCGAAATCATCAGCACGCAGTGCAGCGACGGGAATCCGGTGACTCGCGAGCAGCGTATCCATTCCGGCGGTATCAAGCTGCACCTGCTTATGCGCCTGCAACGCCGACAGGTAGGCGGACGGGGCCGATCCGCCGATCATACGATTAGCCTTGTAGGAGATCGGTGTCTTGTTGATGATCGAATCATAGCGGCGGCGTGGGATGTCCTGCTTCTCGCACCAGTCCCGCGGGAAAATATGATGGATATCCAGTGCGATTTCGTCCGCTTCCAGATCGCGGATACGACCCTTCCAGTACAGGTCCTGGGCGCCTTCGCGCAGCACCAGGACGTTGATGCCTTTGTAGGCTGCGCTCAATCGTGAGGCAAGCGAACCCAGACGATCGATCTGGAACGCGGCGTCAGAGATGGTCCGAGGTTGCGTGCCGTCCTCGTCGATCCAGCCGAGCAATTCTTCCACGTCATTGGCCATGCGCGTCTCGACCGCACCGCCGTACAGCTCGCCGAGCACACCACACCAATACCATTGTGCCAGCTTCTGGTGGGTCTTCGGCTCGCGCCAACGTTCGTCGGCACCGATCAATGCCAGCACCGCGGCGAGCGGCGCCAACTGCGTGCGATAAGGCAGGTCGCGGGGCGAGGTGAAACACTCGTGTCGCAGAAACTTCGCTGCGCGGATGAAGCCCTGTTCCGCGCGGTCGGCCCAGTGCTGATACGCCTCCAGCGGCAGCTCCAGCACCGAGGCGCGCTTGGCGCTCACGGGTGCAACCTGCTTGCCGCTCTTTCCAGCATCTAGATCGGCGCGGCGCTTCTCGAGTGTGTGGAGCATGGTCACGGCCTGCAGGAAGTCCGTATTTTCCACGTTCTTCAGCAACGGCTCTTTCGCCAACCGCTTGTGGCGTGATACGACTTGGCGCTGTGGACTGCCGTACCAGTCATCGCGCAGGTTGTAACCGTCAGCTGCATAGGTGGCGGTGACCAGTTCGAACACGGACAGCGGCACGCCGCCAGTGTTTACTTTCTCGAATACCAGGCACACGGCCTCCTTGCTGGTCTCCTTCTTCAGCACGATCAGCGGGATCTGGTACTCGTTGTAAGCATCCAGCACCTGCTTCTTGAACTCGAAGAACTGCGGTACCGCAGCAGCGTTGTGCTGGTAGAGGTCCTGCAGCCATCCCATGCCTTCCAGGATCTCCGAGCACGGGAAGAATTCCTGCTGGCACTCCAGTTCACGCGTGGAGAGATCCAGTTCCAGCTTGCGACCAAAATCACTGCGCCGCTGACGGCTGCCATCGGTGGCGATGATCGCGTCGTCCAGCCGATCCGGACCGGCCAGCGCGGTGGGGATGTGGATGTAGTAATGGCGGTCGACCGGCTTGCCCTTGTCGGTGGTGGTCTTGACCGGGCCGGAGAGTTTGAGCACCTGGGTCAGCGTGGTCAGGCGTTGCTGCCCGTCGAGGATGAGCTTCTCGGGCGACGATAGACCTTCGAGCGGTACGTTCTCCACCGGTCGCACCTGGAAGCGCACCGCCCCGCCGGTCTCCAGCAGCATCACTGCTCCAACGGGGAACGAACGGCCCAAGCTGACCAGCAGGCTGCGGACGTGCTCATCATCCCAGACCCAGCCACGCTGGAAGTCCGGCAGCTGGATCTTGCCGTCGACGATGTCCTTGAGTAGGTCTTTGAGCGGCAGCTTGGTGCTGTCGAAGGTGGTCATCCGGTGCGTCCTTTCGGTGGTCGTTGATCAGTTGGATGCGGCCTTGCGGCCACGCTTGGGTTTGGGGACAGCGGCACGCTGGGCGCGGATGCGCTCCAGCAGCACGCTGGCCGGCTCGTCGCTTGGATCCTGCGGGACCAGCTCGCCGCGGAAGGCTTTGGCGAGCAGGCTTTGGGTCAGCGCATCGATGCGCTCTTTGGCGGTGGCCACCTTGGCTTCCAAATGGTCGGCGACCGCGAAGAGCTGTTCAACGCGGAGAACAACCTCATTTTGGACTTCGATTGGTGGAACCGTAAATATGAAATTTCTGCATTGGGAGAGCGATATGTTCACTTGACCGGCTGATCCCTTGGTCTGATGTGAGACGTCACGAATATTGGTCCCTTCGAGTAAGGAAAGATGGATCCAACCCGAGGTTATGAGTCGGCCAGGGCGAAAAAGAGTGATTGCTTGATTGATGTTCCATTCCGGGTGGTCGGAAGTGACAACGGCAATTTTTCCCAATGGCGGACCAACAATATTCATCAAGACGTCACCAGGCCGAGTGATCGACTTCCGGCAAGACCCGTGGTGAACGTCATCCGCGATATGTTGTGGCCTGTAGTCAAAATTAATAACTCCGTTAACGATGTTATAAACCTTGAGAAACGGAACTCCACTCTCGGTGAAACCTTCCTTGGGCGTACCGCCGCTTTGTACTTTGTCGCAAACATCTTCGGCACGGAGACGCAACCACGTTGACCCGTCTTGGACGTCCTGAGATGTGGTAATCAGTTTTCCTGCAAGCGCATCATGAACCAGTGCTCGGCGGAGCCGCTTGAGCAGTGCAGGTATAGCATCGATACGGGCCTTGAGGGTATCAATCTGCGCCAGCAGGGTATTCAGCTCGCGCGCGATGCGCTTCTGCTCCTGCTCCGGGGGTAACAGAACACGAAATCTCTCAACGAACGCGCGTGGCACGCGACGAAGGCCGACTGCCCCGGTCATGCTCTCTTCACCCCCTTGAAGAAAAGGGGCGCTCCTAATGACGGCGAGTAGATATTCTGCCGAGATGCCAGCGTCAAGTGGGCGAAGAACATAGAACTCTGAGCTCCCTGCACCTGCACCATTTGGCAAGCCGGAAACTAGCGCAGCCTTGCCGTTTTCAAAACATGGCGTCACCTTTGCAAAGATGACGTCACCATTCTCAAAGTGCGTATAGGCCTTCTTGACCACATGCCATGGCCGTATTTCGTAACGTACAGCGTTGCGGAAAGTCGTAGGTGCATGGGACATGGGTACGAAACCCACCTCAATGCTGTCCTCCCAGTCAGACTTTGGTCCCATTGCGCATATTTCGGAAAGCGTAGTTCCCGCCCACCCCGCAGGCAGCTTACTCACTACCGACCTCGTCGTTATCAATTTCCAGCCCCATTACCTCAGCCAGCAGTCGCTTTTGCTCCAAGGCTTCATCACCTGCTCCTAGCGCCATCATCAGAGCATTCAACTCACGCAGTGCTTCGCTAAGCTCAGCCATGGCCTCTGCAGCCAGTACCTCTGACGCGGGTAAGTTGCTGGGACCCTCACTTTCTGAGTCCTTCAGCCAGCTGATGTCCAGTGAATCGCCGCGCTCGGTGATCTGCTTACGGGTAAAGCAGCGGAGTCGCCCCTCTTCGCCTTCATCCACTCGCGGACTGCGCCCATTGACATCCGCTCCATAGGCATCTTCGAAAGGCTTGAGGTGCGCCGGTCCAAACGGCGTACGCTTACCAAAGCTGGGCATGTTGCTGCGCAGGTCATACACCCATGTCGCCTTGGTGCAACCTGTCTCCTGTCGCGGGTTCTCTGCCGTGCCCTTCTGGAAGAAAAGCACATTGGTTTTGACCCCCTGCGCGTAGAAGATGCCTGTGGGCAGACGCAGCAGCGTATGCAGATTGCACTTGTCCATCAGGTCGCGACGGATCTCGGTGCCTATGCCGGCTTCAAACAGCACGTTGTCCGGCAGTACCACTGCGGCACGACCACCAGGCTTGAGGCCGCGGTAGATATGTTGCAGGAATGCCAGTTGCTTGTTGCTGGTTCGATAGGTCAGATCATCACGCGTAGGCCCGCCACCGCCTTTGGCGGTGCCAAACGGCGGATTCGACAGGATGATGTCAACCTTCGGCAACGCTGCTCCAGGGTTGCCCAGGCTGTTGCCCAGCTGCACGACGCCTGCACCTTCGCCGTCGATGCCGTGCAGCAGGCAGTTCATCAGCGCCAGCCGGCGCGTGCCGGGGACGAGTTCCATGCCGACATAGGCCTTGCGGCGTTGGAAGCGGCGTGCCTTGTCATCCAACGTATACAGATCATCGGTATGTGCCTTGATGTAGGCATCGGCCGCGATGAGGAAGCCCGCCGTGCCTGCCGCCGGGTCCTGGATGGTCTCGCCCGGCTGCGGCTTCAGGCAGCGGATGATGGAATCGATCAGCGCACGCGGGGTGAAGTACTGGCCAGCCCCCGACTTGGTTTCGTTCGCGTTCTTCTGCAACAGGCCTTCATACAGATCGCCCAAGCCGTCCTCGCGGGCGCTGAACCAGTCCAGCCCGTCCAGCGCCTTCACCAGCGTTTCCAGATGGCGCGGCTCCTTCAGCCGGGTCTGTGCATCGGCGTAGATGGCTGCGATCATCGGATCGCTGCTCTTGCCCAGATCCAGCAGCATCTGCCGGTAGTGGTTGAGCAGGTTGAGTCCGGATTTACTGTTGATGTCCGGCCACCGGCAGCCCTTCGGCAGCTTGTGCTCGAAGGCCTCGTTGTTTTGTACCTGCTCGTACTCCATTTTGACGAACAGTAGCAACACCAGCTCGGTCACATAGTCGCTGTAGTTGATGCCGTCGTCGCGCAGGACGTCGCAGAGGTTCCAGAGTTTCTGGACGATATCGTTGTGGTTCATGAGGTGCTGTCTTCCATCGGTGTAGCGCGAACCGGCAGCGGGAGGTCACAGGCCGGCGTATTGATTGTGTAGCGGGTGCTGCGACCGCCGCCGGGGAGACGGCGCAGGCAACCTTTTTCAAGAAGATCGGCCAAGTGGCGGGTGGCTGTCGCCTTGGAGACCTTGGCGGTGGCCTGGTACTGGCCGGCGCTGATGCCCTGCGCGAAGCCGCGTTCACCGCCATCGAGCAGGCGATTGAGCACTTTGATTTGCTCGGCCGAAAGCGCGTGATCGCGGTGGACCTGCCAGAAGCGCGCCTTCGCCAGCACCCGGTCGATGCGGTGCAGGGCCTGCAACAGACTGTCGTGCAAGGTATGCAGGAACCACTGCAGCCAGGCGGTGACATCCAGGTCCCCGCGTTGGCTGGCCTCCAAGCTGCGGTAGTAGCCGGTGCGATCGGCCAGGATGCTGGCCGACAGCGCGTGGAAGCGGATTGCTTGCGGCTGTGCCTGGGCCAGTGCCAAATCTGTCAGGGCGCGTGTCAGGCGGCCATTGCCGTCGTCGAACGGATGCAGGGTGACAAACCAGAAGTGCGCCAGACCGGCGCGGAGCAAGGGGTCCAGCGCGGTGTCTTCGCGCGAGCTGGCAAACCAGGCAAGAAAGGCGTCAAGTTGGCTTTCCAGCCCTTCGCGCGGCGGTGCCTCGAAATGGACGGTGGGGCGGTCGATGCGGCCGGAAACGACCTGCATGGGCTCATCCCCGCGCAACGCGCCGATGCGGATGCGCGTAGGCAGCAGCGCGTCCTGGGCGGCGAACAGCCAGTGGTGCCACTGCAACAGGCGCGTCAGGTCCAGCACTGCATCCGCATGGCCACTGGCATCAAGCATCAACTCGGCCAGACCTTCGCTGCGCAGCGAAGGGTGGCGCGGATTCGCCTCGGCCAGACCCAGGTGCCGGGCCAGAGAGGAGCGCACCGAACCGACGTCCAGCCGCTCGCCCTCGATGGCCGAGGAGGTGACAATATTGGAGAGGAGGGTGTCCAGGGCTTCTTCGGCCTGGACATCACCAGCCACTGCGCCAACCATGCCAACCAGTTGGCCATAGGCCTGCTGGCAGTCGCGCAGCAGCGGGGCAAGCGCCTCACGCTGCCAGCGGAAGCTGGGCCAGTCGGGCTGTTGCCAAATCCAGACGGGGGCGGTCATAGGCTACCTGTGGGTGTTGAGCCGATTATTTGGATTATTCGGCTCACATATTGAGCCGATTATCCCCGTTATTCGGCTCATGCGCCAGTATCAGCTGGCTTGGCTCCACACCCGCTCGCCCAGATCGCCCAGAATCTGGTCCAGACGCCCGCCGAGCATGCGATCCAGTTGCGGCGCACCGCCGTCACCGCCGAAGACCCGTTGGACGGCATCGCGGTCCATGACGACTTCATGCACCAACTGTTGAGCAAGCCGTTTCAGCCAGCGCCGCTGCACCGGCGTCCACGCCTGCTGGGCGTAAATGGCCTGCATGGCGTTGTCCACGCGCCGATCAAACGGCACCAGTGCTTCGCCCAAGGCTGCGCGGCGGATGTGGCCGATGATGCTGGCGGCGATCTCCTGCTGGGTGCTTTCCCGCCAGGCGCCATGCAGGTTCGCCTCGCTGTAGCCATGTTGATCCAGCAGCAGGCGAACCTCGCGAAGGTGGGCGCGGGTGAGGTCACGGGGACGGTTGACCATGACGCTCAGTGCAGCGGATTGGTTGATCTGGTGTCGGATGAAGTCGTTGAAGCTGTCCAGGTAGTCGGCCGGCGCCTCATTGACGCCGTAGCTCTGTTCCCGCTTCAGGAATTCGTCCGAGTGCTCCGAGAGGATGGGATAACGATCCGATCCAAGCAGCTGGCCTACTTCCGCCAGCTGTTGTACCAGCAGCGGGTGTTGCTGGAGAAATTCGGCAGCGCCTCGCGCGCCGAGAGAATGCAGGTGGGTATGCAGTTTCGCCGGTGGCACGCCCCATGCCGATTCAAGTGCATCCAGTTTGCTGCGCACATCCCGCCGTTGCCCGGCCCTATGCTCAGCCTTGCGTAGAACACGCATGATGCGCTGGCCAAGCTGGTCAAGAGTGTCGTCGGCGTGGCTGCCACCGCTGCCCCCCGGCGCCTGGAAGCTGCGCTCCTGGCCGAGCTCTTCGATCAGTTGTTCCACACTGATGTTGGGATCCTTCACCAGTGGCTTCATGGTGTCGACCTCTTCGAGCGCAGCGTAAAGATCCACTGGGTCGAAAATATGGAACACCGTTTTGCCAATCTCGTCGCAGCGGCGTGTGGCACGGCCTTTCATCTGCTCGTAGAGGATGCGCGAGCGGACCCGCCGCATGAACACCAGGTTGCTGATGGGGGGAACGTCGATACCGGTGCTCAGCAGATCGACCGTGATCGCAATGTTGGGATGGCGCTCGTTCTTGTAGCGCCGGATCAGCTGGTCGACCTTGTCGGTGCGTCCGGTGATGATCGCCACACTCGTTTGATTGTACTGATTGCCATGAACGTCCTTGAACGCATCGTCCAGAAGGTTCTTGACACGCTCGGCATGGGTCTGGCTTACGCAGAAAATCAACGTCTTTGCCTCATCCTCGGGGTCCAGGTCGATGGCCAGCTGTTCGCAGATGACACGGTCGAACGCCGGTGTGATGACGCGGCGATTGAAGGACTCGATGTTGAAATCAAGCTCGTCCTCCAGTTCTGCGGTGTCGATCTCGCCGGTCTGCGCATTGACCACGCTGACCTGCTCGCCGCGATCAAAATGGATGCCGCTGCGACTGAGCAGCGTTTCGTAGCGGATGGGCGGCTCGTGGTCGATCAGCCAGTCGTCGGCGACTGCCTCGCGGTAGCTGTAGGTGTAAACCGGTTTGCCGAAGATCTCGGTGGTGTGTTTGGCCGGGGTGGCCGTCAGGCCGATGCGGCATGCATCGAAGTAGTCCAGTACGCGGCGGTACTGCGACAGGTACTGGGTATGGTCGCGTACGACCAGTTCCCCCTCGGTCATCTCCTGGTCCAGCGTGTAGCCCCGGTGGGCCTCGTCCACCACGATGCAGTCGAAGGCATCGATAGGCGGCGGCGAGTCGGATTGGAAAATGCGGCGGACCATGGCTTGCACCGTCGCCACCTGTACGCGGGTTTCGTCCGCGGTGCGGGTATCGTCCAGGCCGTCCAGGTTGTAGATCTGCGCCAAGGTCTGGTTCTGCTCCAGCGTCATCTCACCCATGGCTTCGCTGGCCTGGGTACCCAGCGCCGAGCGATCTACCAGAAACAGGATGCGACGGAAACGTTCGGTCTTCAGCAGCCGGTAGATCAGACCGATCATGGTGCGGGTCTTGCCGGTACCGGTGGCCATGGCCAACAGGCAGTTGCGGTGCCCCGCTGCCAGCGCATCCTCGACGGCGTGGATGGCGTGCTGCTGGTAGTCACGCAACCGCAGGTAGCTCATCCCTTCCTGCTCCAGCTCAGCCTCGGCCGCGGCCCGGTCACGGGTGAGCAGGTCACTGATGCCGTCAGGGGTATGGAACCGCTGGAGTGGCCGGCGCAGATTGGATGATGCGCGCAGATCCCGGAACCAGATCCCGGACTGTTCGGCGAGTTGCCTGACGAAAGGGCGGCCGTTGCAGGCAAAGGCCAGTGGAACGCGGAACGTGCCACCTTCACCATCTTCCCAGCCTGCGTGCCGACCGGCAGCTTCCCAAGCATCAACCACGCCTTCCGTCGTGTGCAGATCGCGCGCGTATCGCTCGGCCTGCGGGATACGGTCGGCAATATTGATGCGCTTGCGTTTGGCCTCCACGATCGCGACGGGTGTGAGTCCTATGAACAGCACGTAGTCCGCATTGGCGCGCGGTACTGAAGTGGGCCATTCGGCGATGGCGATGTTGCGGCCCTTTTCCGGGCGGATGCCCTTGGCGTAGGTCAAGTCGAGCGAGTCTGCGTCCCAGCCCGCGTCGCGCAGCTGCTGGTCGATCAGGATGCGGGTGAGGTCTTCACTGAGGTCGAATGCGGTGCTCGCCCGTTGCGTGGTCACTGCCACCTGTTGGGAGAGCTGATCACTGGCCTGCGCCGACTGCTGAAGCTGGGCAATGCGTCCCTCGAAGTCGCTGCGCAGGCGCTGCAGCTCGTGTTCGCGCTCCCCGACCAACGCGGCCTGCTCACGGGCTTCAACATCCATCGCCTCGGCAAGCTGTGCATTGAGCCGGGCTTCCTGCTCCTTGAGCGCCACGAGTGCCTGGCTCTGATCGTGCTGTTGCCGTGCGGAATCCAGTTCAGCCTTGAGCCGGTTGACCTCGGCCTGCACCTCACGCAGGGGCGTGGCAGGATCCTTGGGGGCGATGAATGGCCCGGATTTGAACTCCGCAGCATGGCGACCGAATGCACGGTGGTACCAGATGGCCAGATCACGGGCGACCCTCAAACCATCCATGGCCTCGCGGTACTGGGTGGTAAAGCCATGGGTCGCCCTGTTTCCCTCGACCCGGAGAACGCGGAACAACTCCTGGACCCGTTGATCCAGACCAAGCTCCCTGGCCAGCTGAGCGAGCAGGCCAACTTGCGTAGTCATCGGGTCATGCTTGATTCCCGCGCGCCCTGCAAGATCCTGAGCCAGGGCTTCCCCCAACTGCCGGAGTTTGATCAGCGTGGTATTGGGGTCGCTGGCAAAAACCTGCTCGGCCATCGACGCCAGCTTGAAAAAGACCGGATCGTGCTCCTGCAGGAAAGAGAAGTTGCTGTCGACAGTCACATGCGTGTCCATACAGGGCGCCCGGCGGCAAATGGAATCCTTGAAAGCAATAGTAGCTGACAGTAGTGCCGCGTTCATTTTCCAGGCGGAGCGTTGTCCCAAGATGAGTTCAGCTGTTGGATCCCCGGGTTGCCAGCCAGCGGCCGGCATTGCCGCGCCCACCGGCCAACGGCCGGCACTACCCGGTAGAATGGCGCCCATGAAAATCGCCTCCTGGAACGTCAATTCGCTCAACGTGCGCCTGCCGCACCTGGAACAGTGGCTCACCGCGTTCGCGCCGGACGTGGTCGGCATCCAGGAAACCAAGATGGAGGACCACAAGTTCCCCGACGCGGTCCTGGCCGGGCTGGGTTACCGCAGCGTGTTTGCCGGGCAGAAGACCTACAACGGGGTCGCGCTGCTCTCGCGCGAACCGGCGCAGGATGTGCAGATCGGCATTCCCGGCTTTGAGGACGAGCAGAAGCGCGCCATCGCCGGCACCGTCAACGGCGTGCGCATCATCAATCTGTACGTGGTCAACGGTCAGGATGTGGGCACCGACAAGTACGAATACAAACTGCGCTGGCTGGACGCGGTGCACGCCTGGGTGGCTGCCGAACTGCAGCAGTACCCCGAGTTGGTGGTGATGGGCGATTTCAACATCGCCCCGGACGCGCGCGACGTGAACGACCCGCTGGTGTGGAACGAAAACCACATCCTCACCTCCACCGCCGAGCGCGGCGCACTCAACAAGCTACTGCAGCTCGGCCTGCATGACGCGTTCCGACTGCACAGCGAGGAAGAAGGGGTGTTCAGCTGGTGGGATTACCGCGCCGCCGGTTTCCGCCGCAACCTGGGCCTGCGCATCGACCTGACGTTGGTCTCCGACGCGCTCAAGACGCGCGCCATCGCCTCGGGCATCGACCGCGAGCCCCGCACCTGGGACCGTCCCAGCGACCACGCCCCGGCCTGGGTGCAGCTGGGCTGACAGAAACGACAAGGCCCGGCGATGCCGGGCCTTGTCTGGATCCATCGCGCGTTGGTCAGCGGATGCTTTTGCGCGTGAACAGATTGACCAGGGCGAGCAGGATCACCGCACCAATCAGCGAGAACAGGAACGTACGGATCGTGATCGCTTCGTTGATGCCACCGCCGAACAGGAAACCGGCGATGAGCGCGCCGACGATGCCGACCACGATGTTGAGGATGATGCCCTGCTGTGCGTCGCGTCGCATGATGATGCTGGCAAGCCAGCCCACGATGCCACCAACGATCAACCAGATGATGATGCCCATAGTCTTGACTCCCAGGTTGTGTGAACGACCGGGCCAGTTGACGTCAGCCGCCGTGAAATCACCGTGCAGCCGTCCTCACCGGGTGCAGGCATGAGGGTGGCTACCGCCCTTGGCGGCCCGTGGCGGTTCGGTCCGGTCACGGTCTGGTGCCTGCCGCACGTCAACGGTACGCGCGGCGAGCCGCAGGCTCGGGTGTTGCTGGCCGACCAGCTCGGCGCCGACCCGCAGACCCTGCCACTGCAGCGCGACCTGCGTGGCCGCCCGGAGCTGCACGACGCGTTCTCGCACCTGGGCACCGGCTGGAGCCATAGCCATGGCCTGCTGCTGGTTGCGCTGGGCGAGGGCGTCCGCCTGGGCGTGGACCTGGAACCACTGCGGCCGCGGCCGCGCATGCGCGAGATCATCGAACGCTTCTTCCACCCGGCCGAAATCGACTGGCTGCTCGGCCTGGACGAACCCACCCGCAACCCGTGGTTCTTCCGGGTGTGGTGCGCCAAGGAAGCCATCCTCAAGGCGCAGGGGCAGGGCATCTCCTTCGGCCTGCACCGCCTGCAGCTGGCCCCCACACCTGACGGCGCCCTGCACCTGGCCTGGTGCGACCCCGAGCTGGGCGACGCCGGCCGCTGGCACCTGCACGAATGGCAGGCCGCCGCCGACTTCCGCGCCGCGTTGGCCTGGCACGCGGTCTGAGCTGAGCCGGGGTTGCGGCGGTTGGCTGGGGAAGGCGCCGATCATTGCCGCGCTGCGCGCGGCCAGCCGAGCATGGCTCGGCTCTACGTATGGCCTGGCGGGCAGGGCTCGGCGCCACCCGCGGACCGACGCATACCCGTCCTCCGTGGCGGAATCCGTGTGCCGCCCTTGCCCTTGCCCCGCTGTCGACCTGCGATAATCGCCCCATGACCGAACACACCCTCCCGGCCGGCGTGGCCGAAGCGCTCGAGCGTGGCCTGGCCGCGATGGACCTGGACGCCGCCCTGGCGCCGCCGCTGCTCACCTACCTCACCCTGCTCGACCGCTGGAACCGCACCTACAACCTCACCGCCATCCGCGACCCGCTGGAGATGGTCACCCGCCACCTGCTCGACTCGCTGGCCATGCAGCCCTACCTGGAGGCCGGCACCCTGGCCGACCTCGGTACCGGCCCCGGCCTGCCCGGCATCCCGCTGGCCATCGCCCGCCCGCAGCTGCAGGTCACCCTGGTCGAAAGCAATGGCAAGAAAGCCCGCTTCATGCGCGAAGCCGTCCGCCAGCTCGGCCTGGGCAACGCCCGCGTGGCCGAATCGCGCGCAGAGGCACTCGCCGAGCCGGGCGCCTACGACCACCTCACCGCGCGCGCCATGGACACCTTGGCCGGCATCATCGACGTCGGCGGCCATCTGCTGCGCCCCGGCGGCCGCCTGCTGGCCATGAAGGGCGTCTACCCGCACGACGAAATCGCCCAGCTGCCGGCCGGCTGGCAGGTCGAACAAGTGCTGCCCCTGCATGTCCCCGGCCTCACAGGTGAGCGCCATCTGGTCGTGGTGGCCGGTCCCTGAGCACATCGGCGTGCGCCCGTCGTCGTGACCGGCGCGCGTTCCCATAAGCGCCGCAGCGCCCGCCGTTGCTGCCGCTGCGGTGTCCACCGGGCGCATCCGGGGCCGCCGCGCGAGGTCGTGGGCGCCCACCGGCGCGCATCTCACAGTGCATGACACGCCCCATATACGCATAATGACCAGTCCCACTCCCTGCCGATGAGGCTCACCCGCATGGCCCGCATCATCGCCATCGCCAACCAGAAAGGTGGCGTCGGCAAGACCACGACCGCTGTCAATCTGGCCGCCTCCCTGGCTGCTGCACCCAGGCGCGTGCTCCTTGTCGACCTGGATTCGCAGGGCAACGCGACCATGGGCAGTGGCGTGGACAAGCGTGAAGTGGCCGCGTCCACCTGCGACCTGCTGCTCGGCGAAGCCACCGCGGTCGAAGTCCGGGTCACCACCCCGGAGGGTTTCGACCTGCTGCCGGGCAACATCGACCTGACCGCCGCCGAGATCCAGCTGATGGACCAGGGCGAACGGGAGCAGCGCCTCAAGCGCGCCTTGGCCCCGATCCGCGACGAATACGACTTCATCCTCATCGACTGCCCGCCGGCGCTGTCGCTGCTGACCCTCAATGCGTTGGCCGCCGCCGATTCGGTGATCGTGCCGATGCAGTGCGAGTACTACGCGCTGGAAGGCCTGAGCGCGCTGGTGGAAACCATCGAAGCGCTGCGCGCCAACCTCAATCCCAGCCTGGAGATCGAGGGCGTGCTGCGCACCATGTTCGATGTGCGCAACAACCTGGCCAATGCGGTCTCGGCCGAATTGACCGACCACTTCGGCGACCGCGTGTTCCGCACCATCGTGCCGCGCAACGTCCGCCTGGCCGAAGCGCCCAGCCATGGGCAGAGCATCGTCGGTTACGACCGCGCCTCGCGCGGTGGCGTCGCCTACCTCGGCCTGGCCGGGGAAATCATCCGCCGCCACCAACAACGCAATAAGGCCGACAAGGCCCTGGAGACCGCCTGATGAGCACCAAGCCCGCCCTCGGCAAGAAACGCGGCCTCGGCCGCGGCCTCGATGCGCTGCTGGGGCCCAAGGGCGCGGTGACTCAGGTGCAGGCCGCGGCGGTGATCGAACCGCTGCCCGGTGAAGTGCTGCGCAAGCTGCCGGTCGGCCAGCTGCAGCCGGGCAAGTACCAGCCGCGCCGCGACATGGATGAGACCAAGCTCGCCGAGCTGGCCGAATCGATCAAGGCGCAGGGCGTGATCCAGCCGATCCTGGTCCGCCAGCTTGGCCCGGACAGCTTCGAGATCGTCGCCGGCGAACGGCGCTGGCGCGCCTCGCAGCTGGCCGGCCTGGACGACGTGCCGGTGGTGGTGCGCGAGCTGGAAGACCGCACCGTCATCGCGATGGCGCTGATCGAGAACATCCAGCGCGAAGACCTCAACCCGCTTGAAGAAGCCGAGGCGCTGCAGCGCCTGATCAGCGAATTCGCACTCACCCACGCCGAGGCCGCCCAGGCCGTCGGCCGCTCGCGCGCGGCGGTGTCCAACCTGCTGCGCCTGCTCGAGCTGCCGATCGCCATCCGCCTGCTGCTGGAAACCCGCCGGCTGGAAATGGGTCATGCCCGCGCGCTGCTGACGCTGGCGCCGGAATTGGCCAGCAAGCTGGCCCAGGAAGCGGCCGACCAGGGCTGGTCGGTACGCGAAGTGGAACACCGCGCGCAGCAGTTCGCCGCCGGCAAGGTGCCGGGCGCGATGCGCAAGAAGCCGACCGCCAGCGCCCCGCAGGCTGACATCGCCTCGCTGGAGACCGAGCTGTCCGAATCGCTGGGTGCGCGCGTGGCCATCAACCACGGCCGCGGCGGCAAGGGCAAGCTGATCATCCATTACACCGACCTGGACACGCTGGATGGCGTGCTCGAACGACTCCGCGTACAGAAGGGCTGAGTCCCCCGCCTGCGCAAGAGGATCACCCCACCGTAATGAACCCCACCAAGGTCGACCGCAACCATCTGTTGCGTCTGACCGACCTGCCGAATGTCGGGCCGGCCTGTGAGAAAGATCTGCGTCTGATCGGCATCCGCGTGCCCGCGCACCTGCGCGGCCGCGATGCCTATGACATGTATGCGCAACTGTGCCTGCGCACCGGCGTTATGCACGATCCCTGCGTGATCGACGTGTTCCTGTCGGTCCTGCGCTTCATGCAGGGCGAGGCGCCGCGCCCCTGGTGGGATTTCAGCAAGGAACGCAAGGCCACGCTGGCCAGGGATGCCCCGCTCACCTTGTGGTGAGCCAGCACCTGGGCCACGGTGGTCATCACCAGGAGCCACTGATGAGCAATGAACACGACGAACTGAGCCCGGGCGGCAGCCCGATCCTGCTGCACACGCAGGAGAAAGACTTCGCGCCGGCCCACGGCGAGGAATGCATCGAGCAGATCAGCGCGCATATCGAGCAGCACCTGGGGCCGATCTCGGGCGTCTTCCACGAGATCATTTCCGATGCGGTGCACATCGACGTACACGTGGTCCCGGCCACCGACGCGTTCCCGCACCTGCGGCTGGTGACGTCGGGCATGAGCGACCTGCCGATGACCCTGCCCGAGGGCGTGGAGGCACCGCAGCACATGGAGCTGATGGTCACCCTGCCGGCCGACTGGCCGATCCAGCACGCCGATTTCGAGGACGAGCGGTACTACTGGCCGATCCGCCTGCTCAAGGGCCTGGCGCGGCTGCCGCACAAGTTCGATACCTGGCTGGGCTTTGGCCACACCGTGCCCAACGGCCATCCGGCCGAGCCCTATGCGCCGGGCGTGGGCTTCGACGGCGCGATCGTGCTGCCGCCGGTGAGCGCTCCGGAAGACTTCGGCCACCTGGTGATCGATGCACACAAGACCATCGTCTTCATGACGCTGGTCCCGCTGTATCCGGAAGAGATGGCGCTGAAGTTGAAGAAGGGCAGCGATGCACTGCTGGACCGTTTCGACGCCAAGGGCATCAAGGATCTCATCGACCCGGCGCGCGTCAACGTGGCCAGGAAGCGCTTCGGGTTGTTCTGAGCCCGGCGCATCGGCGATATCCTGTCCACAGCAATTTCCAGGACCCTGCCATGACCGTTCTTGTCACCGGCGCCGCCGGCTTCATCGGCGCCAACACCCTGCGTGCCCTGCTGGATGCCGGTGAAACGGTGGTCGGGCTGGACAACTACAACGACTACTACGACCCGCAGATCAAGCGCGACCGCGTGGCCGCGCTGTGCCCGGATGCCGATATCCGCGTGCTCGACCTCACCGACCGGGACGGCCTGGCCGCGCTGTTCGATGAGGTCAAGCCGACCCGCGTGATCCACCTGGCCGCGCAGGCCGGCGTGCGCTATTCGCTGGAAAATCCGTACGCCTACGTCGACAGCAACCTGGTCGGCTTCGTCAACATGCTCGAGCTGTGCCGGCATCGCGGCGTGGCGCACCTGGTGTATGCCTCCAGCAGCTCGGTCTACGGCGACTCGGCCACGCCGCCGTTCTCCGAAGACCAGCGCATCGACAAGCCACGTTCGCTGTATGCCGCCACCAAGGCAGCCAACGAACTGATGGCCTACACCTACGCGCAGTTGTATGGCCTGCATGCCACCGGCCTGCGCTTCTTCACCGTGTACGGTCCGTGGGGCCGTCCGGACATGGCGCCGCTGCTGTTTTCGCGCGCAGTGCTGGCCGGACGCCCCATCGATGTGTTCAACGACGGAAGAATGCAGCGCGATTTCACACATGTTTCCGACATCGTGGCCGGTATCCTCGGCGCGCTGGCGCATCCGTCCGGCGAGGACGTGCCGCACCGTGTATTCAACCTCGGCAACCACACGCCGATCGAGCTGGAGCATTTCATCGGGATCATCGAGGCGGCCGCAGGACGCCCGGCGCACAAGGTCTACAAGCCGATGCAGCCCGGCGACATGGTCCGCACCATGGCCGACACCCGTCGCGCCCATGACGCATTCGGCTATGAACCGGCCACGCCGATCGAGCAGGGCCTGCCGCCCGTGGTGGCCTGGTGCCGCGACTATTTCGGCGATCACGCCTGACACACATCTCCCAATTCATCTTCGGATAACCTCGGGAGCGGAAAATGCGCGCTCTTTTTCGATCCCGGCCCTTCGCAGAGCCCGACCATGAGCCAACCCCAGTTGTCGGTCGTCGTCCCGGTCTTCAATGAACGCGACAACGTCACCCCCCTGATCGAGGAGATCACCGCCGCCCTGCGCGGACGGATCGACTTCGAGATCGTCTACATCGACGACCATTCGCGCGATGACACCCTGGCCGTGCTGCAGGGGCTCAAGGCCGCCAACCCGGGATTGCGGGTGCTGCACCACATCAACCAGAGCGGGCAGAGCACCGCCGTGCGCACCGGGGTGAAGCATGCACGCGCGCCGTGGATCGCCACCTTGGACGGCGACGGGCAGAACGATCCGGCCGACATCCCCAAGCTGCTGGCCGCACGTGCGGCCGCCGCCCCGGAGGTCAAGCTGTTCGCCGGTTGGCGGGTCAACCGCCAGGACTCGGGCAGCAAGCGCTGGGCCAGCAAGTGGGCCAACGCGATCCGCGCGCGCATGCTGCGCGATGACACCCCCGACACCGGCTGCGGCATCAAGCTGTTCGAACGCGCCGCGTTCCTGGACCTGCCGTACTTCGACCACATGCACCGCTACCTGCCCGCGCTGATGCAGCGTGCCGGCTGGAAGACCGTCAGCGTGCCGGTCAACCACCGCCACCGCACCGCCGGGGTGTCCAAGTACAACAACCTGGGCCGGGCGCTGGTCGGCATCCGCGACCTGCGTGGGGTGGCCTGGCTGATCACGCGCAGCAAGCGCACCGCCGTGGAAGAACGCTGATGGAGCTGCACTGGCTCGACCAACCGTTGACCTGGCTGTACTGGACCGGCCTGCACGTGACCGGCTGGAAGCTGATCGGCTATACCGGCGCGCTGATGTTCGGCGGCCGCTGGCTGGTGCAGTTCGTGGCCTCCAAACGCGCCGGCAAGCCGGTGATCCCGCGCCTGTTCTGGTACATGAGCGTGGTCGGTAGCCTGATGACCCTGAGCTACTTCCTGTTCTCGGCCAAGCAGGACTCGGTGGGTGTATTGCAGAACCTGTTCCCGGCGTTCACCGCGCTGTACAGCCTGAAGCTGGATATCGCCCACCGTGGGTGGAAGCGGGACAAGGCGGCGCATTAGGGCGGGGCGACGGAACGCGTTCCGTCAATGCCACCCCAGGTTCATGGGGCCCGGCAGGACCTTTGAACCATGCGCAGGGCCGCCGCCGGGTGCCATCATCGGGGTTTGCCGTCTCCCGGGAACCCCTGATCGTGAAATCACCGCTCGTCACCGCGTTGCTGCTCGCCCTGGCCCTTCCTGCCGGCGCCGCCCTGGCCGCTGCGCCGGCCGCACCGACCACCGCCCCGGCCAGCCTGGCTGCTGAAAGCCCCGCCGATGCGCAGTTCCGCGCCATCTACGAGAAGGAATGGAAGTGGCGCCAGGACGGCGGTGGTGCGGCCAGCGAGGATGAAGACGGCCCGGCCAACGCCACCCGCATGCCCGACGTGGGCGAGGCCGCCCAGCAGGCGCGGCTGAAGGTCTGGGACGACGTGCTGGCCCAGCTGGACAAGGTCGACCGCAAGGCGCTGTCGCCGGACAACCAGATCAACTACGCCATCTACCGCGACCAGGTGTTCAACCTGGCCGCCGAGGTGCGGCTGGGCGGCTATGAAATGCCGTTCAACGCCGACTCCTCGTTCTGGTCGAGCCTGTCGTTCATGGCCCGCCGCGAGATGAAGACCGCGACGGATTACCGCAACTACATCGCGCGCCTCAACGATGTGCCGCGTTACTTCGACCAGCAGACCGAGAACATGCGCGCCGGGCTCAAGCGCGGCTTCAGCGTGCCGCGCGCGGTGCTGGACGGCCGCGAGGTCTCCATCGCCACCGTGTCCGAACTCAAGGACCCGACCGCCTCACCGCTGTATGCACCGTTCAAGAAGCTGCCGGCCAGCATTCCCGCCGCCGAGCAGGCGCAGCTGCAGGCGCAGGCGCGCCAGGCCATCAGCGACAGCGTGGTGCCGGCGTTCGGCAAGCTGCGCACGTTCTTCGTCAGCGAGTACGTGCCGCAGGCGCGCACCACGCTGGCGGCCGAGGCGATGCCCGGTGGCGAGGCGTATTACAAGCAGCAGATCCACCAATACACCACGCTGGACCTGACCCCGCAGCAGATCCACGAGATCGGCCTGAAGGAAG
This sequence comes from Stenotrophomonas sp. Ste86, assembly GCF_024519465.1. Lineage (GTDB taxonomy): Bacteria > Pseudomonadota > Gammaproteobacteria > Xanthomonadales > Xanthomonadaceae > Stenotrophomonas. The sequence goes on from NZ_JALJRW010000016.1 coordinate 74,713, forward strand.
TGGCGCGCATCCAGGAGGAAATGAACGCGATCATCAAGCAGGTCCAGTTCAAGGGCAGCTTCGCGCAGTTCCTCACCTTCCTGCGCACCGACCCGCAGTTCTACGCCAAGACCCCGGACGAGCTGCTGTATCGCGCCGCGTGGATCTCCAAGCGCGTGGACGGGGTGATCGGCAAGTACATGACCCTGCCGCGCGCGCGCTTCACCATCGTGCCGGTGCCGCCGGACATCGCCCCGTTCTGGACTGCCGGGCGCGGTGGCATGGGCACCTACTGGCTCAACACCTACAACCTGCCGGCGCGACCGCTGTACAACCTGCCGGCGCTGACCCTGCACGAGTCCGACCCGGGCCATGCGCTGCAGGGTGCGCTGGCCGCCGAGCACGGCGACCAGCCCGAGTTCCGCCGCACCGCCTACATTTCCGCCTACGGCGAGGGCTGGGGCCTGTACTGCGAGAAGCTCGGCGTGGAGATGGGCATCTACGAAACCCCGTACGAGGATTTCGGCCGCCTGACCTACGAAATGTGGCGCGCCGCGCGCCTGGTGATCGACACCGGCGTGCACCACAAGGGCTGGACCCGCGAGCAGGCCATCGCCTACCTGCGCGACCACACCGCGCTGAGCGAGCATGAAGTGACCACCGAAGTGGACCGCTACATCTCCTGGCCGGGCCAGGCGCTGAGCTACAAGCTGGGCGAGATCGCGATCGTGCGCCTGCGCGCCCAGGCCGAAAAGGAACTGGGCGACCGCTTCGACGTGAAGGGCTTCCACGATGCCGTGCTGCAGCAGGGCTCGGTGCCGCTGCCGGTGCTGGAGCAGCAGATCCAGGCGTACATCGCCCAGCGCAAGGCCGCTGGCTGAGTACAACGGGGTCGGCCGCGCCACGGCAGACCCCGCCAAGGTGAACCCATGCCGGCGGCTGCGATTGTGTAACGCGCAAGCCGCCGGCTACCCTGCCGGCATGTTCCGTTCTGCCCGCCCGCATTCGTCCCTGCTGCTGCGCCTGCTGATGCTGGTCGCGGTCGGCCTGGGCGTGTTCGGCACGGCGACGGCCTCGGCACTGGCCGACATCCACATCAGCCTGCATACCGATGCTGCGCCCACCGATGCGGCCACTCCGGACAGCAATGATCCCGATGCGAGTGACGGTGACCTGTTGCACGCGTTGGTCCATTGCGGGCATTGCCATGGTCATGGCGGCGTCCTGCCGATGGCCTCGCTGCCGTGGCTGCTGCCCACCGCGCCCGCGCACAGCGTGCCGGTCGGGTTGACCGCGCAGTTGCGCACCCAGCCGCCCGAGAGCCTGCTGCGCCCCCCGATAGCGTCCTGATGCCTTGCGGCCACGCCCCGCCGTTGTCCATCTGAACCGCTATCTGGAGAGTCCCCCATGTGGATGCGCATGGCAGCCTTGGCTGTCGTTGCGTTCGTGCCGTGCGTGTATGCGCAGGGTACGGATACGCCTGACCCGTTGACCCTCGACGCCGCCATCGCGCGCGTCGCCCACTATCACCCCGACCTGCGCCTGGCCGACGCGCAGCGCCCGATCTGGGAAGCCCGCCGCGATGCGGCGGCGCTGACGCCGCCGCTCACCGTCGGCGTCGAGCTTGAGAACGCGCTCGGCACCGGCGATGCCAGCGGCTTCCGTACTGCCGAGCTGACCGTCACCCTGGCCGGCGTGCTGGAACGTGGCGGCAAGCTGGACGCGCGGCGTGCAGTGGCCCAGGCCAACATCGACAGCCTGGCGCCGCAGCGCGAGACCGCACGCCTGGACCTGCTGGCCGAGGTCGCCCGCCGCTACCTCGCCATCACCGAGGCGCGCCAGCGACTGGGCATCGCCACCACCGACATCGAGCAGCGCAAGCGCGCGGTCGCCGCCGCGCGGTTGCGCCTGCAGGCCGGCGCCTCGCCCGAATCGGTGCTGCTGACCGCACAGGCCATGCTGGCCCAGGCCGAACTGGACCGCGATCGGGCCCGCCAGGCCGACCAGTCCGCACGTGCCGCCCTGTCCGCGCTCTGGCGGCAACGCGATCCCGGCTTCGACGTGGTCACCGGCGACCCCATGCAGCTGCCGGCCCTGCAGGACTTTGCGGTGTTGGCCGAGGAACTGCAGCGCACCCCGGAACTGGCGGTACTGGCCGGTGAACGGCGCATCCGCGAGGCGCAGGTCCAGTTGGCGCGCACCGCCGCGCGGCCGGATCTCAGCTGGCAGGTCGGGGTCCGCAACAACCGCGACAGCCGCGACAGCGCCTTCGTGGCCGGTTTCAGCCTGCCGCTGGGCAGCGTCGCGCGTGCCGCGCCGGAGATCCGCGCCGCCGAGGCCGAGCTGGCGCTCAACAGCGTCGAACGCGACGCACGCGCCCTGCAGCTGTACGCCACGCTGGCCGAGGCGCACGGGCGCTACCTGACCGCGCAGCTGGAAGTCACGCGCATGGCGCGCGATGTGCTGCCGCAGCTCAAGCGCGCCGAAAACGCCGCCGAGAAGGCCTGGCGCGCCGGCGCCATCAGCTACATGGAATGGGCGCAGCTGCAGGCCATGCGCATCGACGCGCGCCAACGCCAGCTCGATGCGGCCATCGCCGCCCAGACCGCGTTGATCGAAATCCAGCGCCTGACCGGCCAAAGCATGGTCGCCGCCAGCGACACCCCCACGCCCCACGCGTCCACGGAGGACCGCCGATGAACCGTTCCGCACACCGCATCGCGCTGGCCGCCACGTTCCTGCTCGCTGCACTGGCCCTGACCGGCTGCGGCAAGGACGCCCCTGCAGCCGGCCCCGCCGACATCGACCCAGGGCACGCCGAAGCGGGCCACAGCGATGGCGAAGACGACCATGACGCGCCGGAGCGCACCACCATCGCCGCGGCCATGGCCGAACAGGCGGGTATCCGCGTGGCCCCGGTCGCCGCCGGCACCATCGCCGACGAACACGACGTGCAGGGTCTGCTGACGCCCGTCGATGGCCGCGTGGCGCAGGTGATGGCGCGCTTCCCCGGCCCGATCCGTTCGCTGCGCGCCAACGTCGGCGACAGCGTCCGCGCCGGCCAGGTCCTGGCCAGCATCGAGAGCAACCTCAGCCTGACCACCTACACCGTCAGCGCGCCGATTGCCGGCGTGGTGCTGGCGCGGCAAGCGCAGGTTGGCGGCGTGGCGGGCGAGGGCACGGCGTTGTTCGAAATCGGCGACCTGTCCACGCTGTGGGTGGACCTGCATATCTTCGGCAACGATACCCAGCACATCACCGCCGGCGTCCCGGTCACCGTGTCGCGCATGACCGACGGTGTCAGCCAGACCACCACGCTGGAACGCGTGCTGCCCGGCACCGCCACCGCCAGCCAGAGCACCGTCGCCCGCGCCACGCTGCGCAACGACGATGGCCTGTGGCGGCCCGGTGCGGCGGTCAAGGCACGCATCGTGGTGGCGACCAAGCCGGCCGCACTGGTGGTGCCGCTCGGTGCGGTGCAGAGCATGGACGGCAAGGACGTGGTGTTCGTGCGCGCCGGCGATACCTACACCGCGCGTGCGGTCAGCCTCGGCGCGCGCGATGCCGGCCAGGTCGAAGTGACCGGGGGGCTGAAGGCGGGCGAAGACGTCGTGGTCGAACAGAGCTACGTGGTCAAGGCCGACATCGGCAAGGCGGGGGCATCGCATGAGCATTGATCGCGTGCCGCGCGCGTCGCACCGCGGAGGACGCTCCCATGCTTGAACGCATCATCGGCGCCTCCATCGCCCATCGCTGGTTGATGATGACCCTCACCGCCGTGCTGGTCGCGGTCGGCATCTGGAGCTTCACCACGCTGCCCATCGACGCCACCCCGGACATCACCAACGTCCAGGTGCAGATCAACACCGCCGCGCCCGGCTACTCGCCGCTGGAGACCGAACAACGCATCACCTACCCGGTGGAAACGGTCATGGCCGGGCTGCCGCGCATGGAGCAGGCGCGGTCGCTGTCGCGTTACGGGCTGTCGCAGGTCACCGTGGTGTTCGAGGACGGTACCGACATCTACTTCGCCCGCCAGCAGGTGGCCGAACGCCTGCAGCAGGTGAAATCGCAGATTCCCGACGGCCTGGACCCGCAGCTCGGCCCGATCTCCACCGGCCTGGGCGAGATCTTCATGTACACCATCGACGCCGATCCCAAGGCACGCAAGCCCGATGGCACGCCCTACACCGCCACCGACCTGCGCACCCTGCAGGACTGGGTGATCCGGCCGCAGCTGCGCAATGTGCCCGGTGTTACCGAGGTCAACACGATTGGCGGCTTCCAGCGCCAGGTGCATATCACCCCGGACCCGGCGCGGCTGCGTGCGCTCGGCTTCACCCTGGAAGACGTCGCGCAGGCGGTGGAAGCCAACAACCAGAACGTCGGCGCCGGCTACATCGAGCGCAACGGCCAGCAGTTCCTGGTGCGCATTCCCGGCCAGGTGGCCAACCTGGAGGAGATCGGCAACATCGTGCTGGCCCGTCGCGAAGGCGTGCCGATCCACGTGCATGACGTGGCCGAGGTCAAGGATGGGCCGGAGCTGCGCAGCGGTGCGGCCACCCAGAACGGCCACGAGGTGGTGATGGGCACGGTGGTGATGCTGATCGGCGCCAACAGCCGCGATGTCGCCCAGGCCGCGGCGGCGCGGCTGCAGCAGGCGCAGGCGAGCCTGCCCGCGGGCGTCACCGTCACCGCCAGCTACGACCGTACCGCGCTGGTGGACCGCACCATCGAGACCGTGGCCAGGAACCTGGTCGAAGGTGCGCTGCTGGTGATCGTGGTGCTGTTCCTGCTGCTCGGCAATTTCCGCGCCGCGCTGATCACCGCGGCGGTGATTCCGCTGGCGATGCTGTTCACGCTGACCGGCATGGCCCGCGGCGGCGTGTCGGCCAACCTGATGAGCCTGGGCGCGCTCGACTTCGGCCTGATCGTCGATGGCGCGGTGATCATCATCGAGAACTGCCTGCGTCGCTTCGGCGAACGCCAGCACGCCCTCGGCCGTGACATGACCCGCGCCGAACGTTTCGCCGAAACCGCCAGCGCCACTGCCGAGGTGATCCGTCCCAGTCTGTTCGGCCTGGGCATCATCACCGCGGTGTACCTGCCGATCTTCGCGCTGTCCGGCGTGGAAGGAAAAATGTTCCATCCCATGGCGATCACCGTGGTGCTGGCACTGACCGGTGCGATGGTGCTGGCGCTGACCTTCGTCCCGGCGGCGATCGCGCTGTTCCTCGGCGGGCACGTGCAGGAGAAGGAAAACCGCCTGATGGCCTGGGTGCGCCGGCGCTATGAACCGCTGCTGGCGTTCTCGCTGCGTCGCGGCCGCTGGATGGTGGCCGGTGCACTGGTGCTGGTGGTGGGCTGCGGCCTGCTGGCCACCCGGCTGGGCAGCGAATTCGTGCCCAACCTGGATGAGGGCGATGTCGCCATGCACGCCATGCGCATCCCCGGCACCAGCCTGACCCAGTCGATCCAGATGCAGAAGCAGATCGAAAACCGGCTGGTGCAGTTCGCCGAAGTGGACAAGGTGTTCTCCAAGATCGGCACGCCCGAGGTAGCCTCCGACCCGATGCCGCCGTCGGTGGCCGATACCTTCATCATGATGAAACCGCGCAAGGACTGGCCGGACCCGCGCAAGTCGCGCGCGGCATTGCTGGGCGAACTGGAAGAAGCCGTGGAGCAGTTGCCGGGCAACAACTACGAGTTCACCCAGCCCATCCAGATGCGTACCAACGAGCTGATCTCCGGTGTGCGGGCGGACGTGGCGGTGATGCTGTTCGGCGATGACCTGGACACGCTGCTGGCGGTGGGCCAGCGCATTGCGGCGGTGGCGGGCAAGGTGCCCGGTGCGGCCGATGTGCGGCTGGAGGAAACCAGCGGCCTGCCGCTGCTCACCGTCACCCCCAACCGGGCCGCGCTGGCCGGCTACGGGCTCAACCCGGGCCAGGTGCAGTCGACCGTGGCCACTGCCGTCGGTGGCCAAGTGGCGGGACAGTTGTTCGAAGGCGACCGTCGCTTCGACATCGTCGTGCGCCTGCCCGAAGCGTTACGCCAGGACCCGGCCGCGCTGGCCGACCTGCCGGTATCGCTGGAGACCGCGCTGGCCGGCGACGCCGACGAATCCAGCCGCAGCGGCAGCTGGAGCAGCGGCAGTGCGCGTACCGTCCCGTTGCGCGAGCTGGCCACGCTGGGCAACAGCGAAGGGCCGAACCAGATCAACCGCGAGAACGGCAAGCGTCGCATCGTGGTCACCGCCAACGTGCGCGACCGAGACCTGGGCGGTTTCGTCACCGAGCTGCAGCAGACCATCGGCCGCGACGTGCAGGTGCCCAACGGCTACTGGATCGAATACGGCGGCAGTTTCGAGCAGCTGATCTCGGCCAGCCAGCGCCTGGCGATCGTGGTGCCGCTGACCCTGATCATCATCTTCGCGCTGCTGTTCTGGGCCTTTGGTTCGGTCAAGGATGCCGCGATCGTGTTCAGCGGCGTACCGCTGGCACTGACCGGCGGCGTGCTTGCACTGGCCGCACGCGGGATCCCGCTGTCGATCTCCGCGGGCGTCGGTTTCATCGCGCTCTCCGGCGTGGCGGTGCTCAATGGCCTGGTGATGATCAGCTTCGTGCGCAGCCTGCGCGATAGCGGATTGCCGCTGGCCGACGCGGTGCGCGACGGCGCGCTCGGCCGCCTGCGTCCGGTGCTGATGACCGCACTGGTGGCCTCGCTGGGCTTCGTGCCGATGGCCTTCAACGTCGGCGCCGGCTCGGAGGTGCAGCGTCCGTTGGCCACGGTGGTGATCGGCGGCATCGTGTCGTCCACGTTGCTGACGTTGCTGGTGCTGCCGGTGTTGTACCGGTGGTTGCATCGGAAGGAAGAGGCTGGACCGGCCTGAATCGAACGGCGGCACGCCTTGCCGCGTGCCGCCATGCCGACGCCAAAGGCGGCGTCACCAATGCGACGGCTTGTCGATGGGCTTTTTCCCGGTCCGGATGCGATCTGGCAGCTGGCATGCTGCCAGTTCCTCGTCGCGAATGTGGTTCCGCGCCCAGTGCGCATTCGCCGATAGCGATGACATCATGTTCCGGTGGGAGACTGCGCCGTCCTCTGGAGGACGTCTTGGCGTAGTCACTCCGAGCCGGATGTGGGGAAAATCTGCTTTGATCGCACGCAGCACGGGTTCCACGTCGCTGTCGTTGGAGCACACGACCAACTGCGAGAACGCTCCGGAAGCCGCATCCCGATACATTGCCAGTGCAATGTTCACATCGGTCTGCTTTTCCTCGAGCTTCCATACTTTCACGCGGTCGTTGCGATCGAACGCTACGCCATCGACATAACGCGGCATCTTTGTTCCGCTGCGATCATGCGTGTGTGTCCCCATCGTTTTCTGGAAGCGGGCGCCATGTCGGGCCTCGTGCCCGCGCAGGAAGCAGTCCTGGGCGATGGTCGATGCATTGCCATGCGTCGAGAACCGGGCCAGGCAGAACGCGCTGAACTACCTGACCAACGTCACCTGGGACTCAGGATCCTGTTCGTGGAGCAAGCGGTGGAACAGCGCCACCCTGTCGATCCACTTATAGCGCGTTCCCCGGATACGGCCGTAGTAGAAGTTGTAGCCATCCATGTAGACGGCGGTTGCGTTGATCATGCACACGTTCCTTCGGGCATGAAAAAACCGCCTTACGGCGGTTTTTTCGTCCCAAGCCGTTTAGCCAACTGAATGACGACGGCGAGGGCGGGGTCGTGCGTCCATTACGGCAGCCCCTGCCGGGGAGGTCAAATGACCGGGTCACACTCTTTCATGGCGGTTCAACCTTGTTGTCGAGTAGGTATTCCCACCAACTGCCGGTCGATCAGATCGACTGCGTTGGCCACGCCGTTTTCGCTTTCCATCCCCCTGCCAAGTGCAGCCGCCCGCTCACGGGTCCCGGCGCGTTCGACGAAACCAATCGCGTTTGCCAGGGTGTCGTGATCCAGCCGCTTCGGCGACAACGCTGCCGGTGCTACCCCCAACTGCTGCAACCGCGCCGCCCAGAAGGACTGGTCGGCGGCGAACGGCATCACCAGCGAGGGCACGCCGGCGCGGCAGGCCGAGTGCGTGGTGCCGCTGCCGCCGTGGTGGATCACCAGCGCACAGCGCGGGAACAGCGCCTCGTGCGGGGTGGGGCCGACCACGAACACCTGCGGCGGCAGAGTGCCGCTGGGCACTCCGGCCCAGCCGGGAAACAGCAGCACCCGGCGCGGTGCCAGCGCCTGCAGCAGGGCGGGCAGCACATGGTCGCGGTCGAAGCCGGTCATGCTGCCAAAGCCGAGGTACACCGGCGCCGGTCCGGCGTCGAGGAAGGCCTGCAGGTCCGCCGGCGGTTGCCACGCCAGGTCCGGGGCGCGCCATTGCCCGCAGATGCGGTGGTCGGCGGGCCAGTCCGTGGGCGGCGGTAGCAGGCTGGGTGAGATGCCGTACAGCATCGGCAGGTCGCGCCAGAGCGTGCGTCGCGGCGGCATGCCCAGCGCGTTTCGGGCGCGGTTGATCGGCCCGCGGAACGTCCGCCAGACCGCCTGGTTGACCAGCGTGTAGCTGAGCCGGTTGAGCGCGCCGGGCAGGCGTAGCCGTGGCAGGAACGGGGACAGGAACGCGCGCGTGGGGGTGAGCGGGATCATGCCGGTGCCGATCACCGGCAGGCCGTGGCGTTCGGCCACGGACATGCCCACGAACGCGGCGAGCCCGCCGGTCAGCACCGCATCGCAGCCGGCGGCCACCGCGTCGGCCTGGCGCATCCACGCCGGCACGTGCTGGCGGGCCATCCGTGCCAGCCCGCGCGAGGCGGCCAGGGTGTCGTTGCCGCGCGATACCAGCGCCACCACCTCGTCATGGATGTCCCCTTCCAACGCCGCGTGCGGCACCCCCAGGTCGCGCGCGCTGCCGAGGGTGTCGCCTTCGGCCAGCAGCAGCACTTCGTGGCCGGCGGCGATCAGGCCATGGCAGAGCATCACCAGGGGGCGGGTGTCGCCTTCGGTGCCATAGGTCAGGGCGAGCAGCCGCATGGGTGGGGTCCGGGTGGGGGAGGGCCAGTATTGCCGCCCCGGTGCAGCGGCGGCGCGAACAGGCGGGCCGGGCGCGCCCTGTGGACAACTTGCGCCGGCCCTTGGGCTGCGGCATAATGCGCGGCTCGCTGTGTCCAGAAACCTTTGGATCGGTGGCCGGGAACACGTCATCCGGCCCGCCCTCGACAGCGTAACCCTTTGATTCTCATGACGTGTGGCGGGAAACCGCCGAGGCCGCCGTCGCCCGGGCTATGGGCTGACAATTACTTTCATCGAGGTGCGCAATGTCCCGCGTATGCCAAGTTTCCGGCAAGCGAGTGCAGACGGGTAACAACGTCTCGCACGCCAACAACAAGACCCGTCGTCGTTTCCTGCCCAACCTGCACGAGCGCCGCTTCTGGGTTGCCAGCGAAAACCGCTGGGTCAAGCTTCGTGTTTCCGCGCATGCCCTGCGCACCATCGACAAGAACGGTATCGATTCCGTTCTGGCTGAGCTGCGTGCGCGCGGCGAAAAGGTCTGAGGAGTAAATAATCATGGCAGGCAAGCGCGACAAGATCCGTCTGATTTCGACGGCCAACACTGGCCACTTCTACACGACGGACAAGAACAAGAAGAACACCCCCGGGAAGATGGAATTCCTGAAGTACGATCCGGTCGTGCGCAAGCACGTCCTGTACAAGGAAGGCAAGATCAAGTAATCCGCAAGGATGCTTGAGCTTCCCCGAAAAAGACCCGCCCTCGTGGCGGGTTTTTTTTGGTTCTTTTTCCAACCGCGTAGCAAGGACGGCGCGCGTTGTTAACTTTTTCTGGCGCGGCGGTCGGTGGGTCGGGCGCTGGGCCCCCATGCCCTTTCCGGCGAATGTCCCCCGGCCGCGATGCGGCCTCCTCCTTTATTTCGCCTCCAAGGGCATGGGGGCCCAGCGCCCGACCCACCGACCAAGGCAAGAAAACCCTGGCTTCCCCCTGCGTACCGCAAGCCGAGCCCCTTCGCGGTCGGTAGGCTCCTGGGCAAAATAAAGGAGGAGGCCGCCAGGCCGGGGGACATTTGCACCAGGGGCCTACCGGCCGCGAAGGGGCCCTCACGCGCGCGGCAGACCCGATCGGAGACGCCAGCCGATCCAAACGCACCTGCAATCCCGGCCACGCGCATATCGCCGCGTGCCATCTGCGACGTCCTTTGGAACCAGATGCTCCCTTCCAATGGAAGAAGAACTTTTTTCATGGCAGGCGCGATGGGGCTCCGACCGAATTGACGAGCAACCGGCCAGCGGCCGGCACTACCGGGTGCATACACCGGGCATGTCAGAATGGATCGATACCTCCCGACGGGCGACGCGATGCTGTTCGAGTGGATGCTGGGCTCCTGGTTGTTGATGCTGGATTGGGTGATCCGGCTGGCCGCGCTGTTCTGGATACCCACCCGCACCACGCCCGGTGCGGCACGCAGCTGGTTGCTGCTGGTCGGCTTCGTGCCACTGCTCGGCTTGCCGCTGTACCTGCTGTTCGGCCACCCGTGGTTGTCGCGCCAGCGCGTGCAGCGCCAGGCCGAAGCCTCGCAGGTGATCCGCGAAGAGCAGGCGCTGCAGCCCCCGCTGCGCTGGACGCCCGTGCCCAACACCGCCACCGCCGAGATCGTGCCGCTGATCGAGCGGCAGGGCGACTTCATGCCCATCCACGGCAACGCCGTGGACCTGCACAGCGACTACCAGGCCTCGCTGCAGGCGTTGATCGAGGATATCGACCAGGCCCGCGAGCGCGTCCACCTGCTGTACTACCTGATGTTCGACGATGCGGTGGGCGAGGCGATCGTGCAGGCATTGCAGCGTGCCGCCGCGCGCGGCGTGCACTGCCGCCTGCTGCTGGACGCGGTGGGCGCCAAACGCGGCCTGCGCCATTATCGACGCCGCCTGCAGGCACTGGGCGTGGACGTGCGCGCGATGCTGCCCGGTGGCCTGCGCTGGCGCCGCAGCGGACGCATGGACCTGCGCAACCACCGCAAGATCGCGGTGATCGACAACCGCGTCGGCTACATCGGCTCGCAGAACCTGGCCCAGCCGGAGTTCGTCCCGGGCTTTCCCAACAAGGAACTGGTCGCGCGCGTGCGCGGCCCCGGCGTGGCGCACCTGGAGGCGGTGTTCGCCAGCGACTGGTACATGGAAACCGGCCAGCGCCTGGACGTGATGACCGCCGTGCCGGTGTGCTCGGCTGACGTCGCCACCCAGCTGTTGCCCAGCGGCCCGGCCTATCCCTTCAGCAATGCGCGCGATGCGGTCAACGCGCTGATCCATCTGGCGCGGCGGCGGATCGTGCTGGTCACCCCGTACTTCGTGCCCGATGAAGCCACGCTCAGCGCGTTGCGCATCGCCGCACTGTCCGGCGTGCAGGTGCAGCTGATCCTGTCGGCCAGCAGCAACCAGCGGCTCACCGCGTGGGCGCAGGAGGCCTATTACGATGAGTTGCTGCGCTGTGGCGTGCGCATCGCGCTGTACGAGCCCTGTTTCCTGCATGCCAAGCACCTCACCGTGGACGAGGACATCGCGCTGGTCGGCTCGATCAACCTGGACATCCGTTCGTTCGCGCTCAACGCCGAGATCGGCATGCTCTGTTACGACACCGGCATCGTCGCCCAGCTGCTGGAGATCGAAAGCGACTACCTGCTGCAATCGCGCCACCTCGAGCTGGACACCTGGCGCCAGCGTCCGGCGTGGCGGCGCAGTCGCGAAGGCATCGCGCGCCTGGCCGATGCGTTGATGTGAGCGTGTGGCCAGCGTGCGCGCAGGCATCGCCTACAATACCCGCATGAGCGCATCCGATTCCCACCGCCAGTGCGACCTGGCCATCGTCGGCGGCGGTGCGGCCGGCGCGCTGGTCGCGCTGCATGCCCTGCGCAGCGCCACCCGCGCGGTGCACATCGCCTTGTTCGAACCGGCCTCGGTGCTGGCCCAGGGCATCGCCTATGCCACGCCGTGGCCGGAGCACCTGCTCAACGTGCCGGCCGGCAAGATGAGTGGGCTGCCCGAGGCGTCCGAGGATTTCATCGATTACCTGCAGCAGGTCGATGCGTTCCCCGCGCTGTCGCGTGAGGCGCTTGCGGCCGAGTATGTGCCGCGACGCTTCTATGCGACGTACCTGCAGGCCCGGCTGGAACAGGCACAGGCGGCCAGCCCGGCACGCCTGAGCGTGGTGCACGAGGCGGTGATCGGTCTGCAGCCGGCGTCGAACACCCGGCATCTTTCGCTGGCCAATGGCGAGCAGTGGCAGGCACGCCAGGTGGTGCTGGCCTGCGGCAACAGCATGCGCCCGTTGCCGGTGCCCGGCGCCGAGGCGCTGCCGCCGGGCAAGGTCGTGGATGCCTGGGATTACGACGGCGTGCGCCTGCTGGCCGGCGATGGCGACCTGGCCATCATCGGCTCGGGCCTGAGCATGGCCGACAGCGTGGTGGCGTTGGCCAACGCCGGGCATCGTGGCCGCATCCACGTGCTGTCCCGTCACGCGCTGCTGCCGTTGGCGCACGCGCACGGCGGCGCGGCCACGTTCGATCCGCAGCCGTTGCTGGCCATGCCATTGCGGCAGAAGCTGCGCGCGCTGCGCGGTCACGCACGCGATGCGGTCGCACAGGGCCTGCCGTGGCAGAGCGTGATGGACCGGATCCGTGCGCTCGGACAGGCCCTGTGGTTGAGCCTGGAGGCGGCCGACCAGCGCCGTTTCCTGCGCCATGTGGTGCGCTACTGGGACGTGCATCGCCACCGCATCGCCGAACAGGTAGAGGCGCAGGTGGACGCGCTGGAACAGTCCGGACAGCTGCAACGGCATCGCGCGCGGCTGGACACGGTACTGGTGCTGGACGGCACCCTGCAGGTGCACGCGCATGGCGCAGATGGCGGCCTGGCGCCCCTGCAGGTGAGTGCGTTGATCAACGCTACCGGCGTGGAAACCCGCGCCATCGCGATGCGCAATCCCCTGGTCCAGCAACTGCTCGCCAATGGCCACGCGCGCCCGGGTCCGCACGGGCTTGGGCTGGATACCTCGGTGGCGCATGCTGAACTGCTCGGGGCCAACGGCCAGCCGCATCCCGACGTGCAGGTGGTGGGCAGCCTGCGCATCGGTACGCTGTGGGAAAGTCTGGCCATTCCGGAATTGCGGGTGCAGGCGCAGCAGGCCGCCGCGCGCGCGCTGGGCCGATGCCCTGCGTAGGTGGGCCAGCTGCGACACCTCGCGGTATCGGCTGACGCGAGGTATTGAAAGGGCTCATGCCTCTGTCTCGATCTTCGCATTGGTGACGGTGCGCATACCGATCTAGGCTGCTGCCTTTCAGACCGGGAGTACGCATGACGTCCACCTTCGACCTGAACGCCCCACGCGGTCTCCGTGCCCAGGCGGTGACGCGCCGTCTACTGGTCGTACTGGGTGCAGGCATGCTGCTGTCCGCCTGCCGGCCAGCAGACAGTGCCGATGCCGCCGTAACCGGCGCGCCGGCCAGCGCCGCGCCGCCCGTGGCCAGGGCAGTCGATGACATTCCGGCCTGCCCGGCCGGTGCCAGCGTCATGGACGGCTGGAACGATCGCGCCCCGCCACGGCGCATCTTCGGCAACACGTGGTATGTGGGCACCTGCGGGCTGTCGGCGGTGCTGGTGACGTCCGACCAGGGGCATGTGTTGATCGACGGGGGCACCGTGGCGGCCGGTCCCCTGATCGAGGCCAACATCCGTGCACTGGGCTTCGATCCGCACGCGGTGAAGTACCTGGTGAATTCGCACGAACACTCCGACCATGCCGCCGGCCTGGCCCACCTGCAGGCGGCCACCGGTGCCCCGCTGCTGGCGCGTGCACCGGCGGTTGCCACGCTGCGCAAGGGCAGGAGCGACCGCAGCGACCCGCAGTACCTCGAACCGGGTGGGACCTTTCCGCCCGTGGCCGACGTCGCGGTGATCGGCGACGGCGAGGTGGTCCGTGTTGGTCCGTTGGCGCTGACCGCGCATGCCACGCCGGGCCACACCCCCGGCGGCACCAGCTGGACATGGCGTTCCTGCGAGGGCGCACGCTGCCTGGACATCGCCTACACCGACAGCGTCAGTGCCATCTCCGATGCGCAGTACCGCTACCTGGATCATCCGAAGATGGTGGCCGCATTCGGCCGCGGCCTGGACACCCTTGCCGCGCTGCCCTGCGACATCCACGTGACGCCGCATCCGCTGGGCAGCGATCTGTTCGCCCGTCTGGCGGGCGATGGCACGCCGCCATTGATGGACGCGGGGGCCTGCCGGCGTTACGCGCAGAACGGACGCGCCCAGCTGGACGCGCGCCTGAAGGACGAGGCTGCCGGCCGCAAGCCCTGACGCAGGGAGGGCGCGGAGGGCGTAAAATAGCCCGATGGATGTCTCCCACTTGCTCGACGGGCTCAACCCCGCCCAGCGCGAAGCTGTGTCCGCCCCGCCCGGCCACCATCTGGTGCTTGCCGGTGCCGGTTCCGGCAAGACCCGCGTGCTTATCCACCGCATCGCCTGGCTGAATGAAGTCTGCGGCGTGCCCACCCATGGCATTTTCGCGGTGACCTTCACCAACAAGGCCGCCGGCGAGATGCGCCACCGCATCGACCTGCAGCTGCCCCAAGGCAGCCGCGGCGCGTGGATCGGCACCTTCCACGGGCTGGCCCACCGCCTGCTGCGCCTGCATTACCAGGACGCCAAGCTGCCCGACAGCTTCCAGGTGCTCGACTCGGATGACCAGCTGCGCCTGGTCAAACGCGTGGTGCAACAGCTGGAGATCGACGACAGCAAGCATCCGCCCAAGCAGATCGCCTGGTGGATCAACGAGCAGAAGGACGAAGGTCGTCGCCCGCAGCACATCCAGCCCGAGCCGCACGATGCGTGGCTGGAAACCATGCGCCAGGCCTACATCGCCTACCAGGAGCGCTGCGACCGCGCCGGCCTGGTCGACTTCGCCGAACTGCTGCTGCGCGCGCATGAACTGCTGCGCGACAACCCGGCGCTGCTGGCGCACTATCGCTCGCGTTTCCGCGAGATCCTGGTGGACGAGTTCCAGGACACCAACGCCATCCAGTACGCCTTCGTGCGCGTGCTGGCCGGTGACAGCGGCCACGTGTTCGTGGTCGGCGACGATGACCAGGCCATCTACGGCTGGCGCGGCGCCAAGGTCGAGAACGTCCAGCGCTTCCTGAAGGATTTCCCCGGCGCGCAGACCGTGCGGCTGGAGCAGAACTACCGCTCCAGCGCCAACATCCTGGGCGCGGCCAACGCGGTGATCGCGCACAACCCGGACCGTATCGGCAAGGAACTGTGGACCGATAGCGGCGACGGCGATCCGATCGACCTGTACGCGGCCTACAACGAAATGGACGAGGCGCGTTACGTGGTCGAACGCGCGCGCCAGTGGGTGCGCGACGGCGGCAGCTACGGTGATGCCGCAGTGCTCTACCGCAGCAACGCGCAGTCGCGTGCCTTCGAAGAAGCCCTGATCTCCGAACAGGTCCCGTACCGCGTGTACGGCGGCATGCGCTTCTTCGAGCGTGCCGAAATCAAGGACGCGCTGGCCTACCTGCGCCTGATGACCAACCGCAACGATGACGCCGCCTTCGAGCGTGCGGTCAACACGCCCACCCGTGGCATCGGCGACCGCACCCTGGATGAAGTGCGCCGGTTGGCGCGCACCCACGCGATCTCGCTGTGGGAGGCCACCATGCTCACTACCCAGGGCAACGAACTGGCCGCACGCGCACGCAATGCGCTGGCCGGGTTCCTGACCCTGGTCAACCAACTGCACGGCGAAGCCGGCGAGATGACCCTGGCCGAACGCATCGACCATGTACTGGTGCGCTCGGGCCTGCGCGAACATTGGTCCAAGGAAAGCCGCAACGCGCTGGATTCGGAATCGCGCGCGGACAACCTGGACGAACTGGTCTCGGTGGCCTCGCGGTTCGTGCGCCGCGAAGACGACATCGAAGAAACCGGCGAGACCATGAGCGAGCTGGTCGCGTTCCTGTCCTACGCCTCGCTGGAGGCTGGCGAAGGCCAGGCCCAGGCCGGCGAGGAGGGCGTGCAGCTGATGACGCTGCATTCGGCCAAGGGCCTGGAGTTCCCGATCGTGTTCCTGGCCGGCATGGAAGATGGCCTGTTCCCGAGCGCACGCTCGCTGGAAGAGAGTGGCCGGCTGGAAGAAGAGCGTCGCCTGGCCTACGTGGGCATCACCCGCGCGCGCCAGAAGCTGGTGCTCAGCTACGCCGAGTCGCGCCGCATCCACGGCCAGGAAAACTACAACGTGCCCTCGCGCTTCCTGCGCGAGATCCCGCGCGAGCTGCTCAATGAAGTACGGCCCAAGGTGCAGGTCTCGCGCACCGCCTCGCTGGGCGCCAACCGGGTAATGGGGCACGCCGCGCTGGAAGCGCCGCCGCTCAAGCTGGGTGCGATGGTCAACCATCCCAAGTTCGGCGAAGGCATGGTCACCGACTACGAAGGCAATGGGCAGCATGCCCGCGTGCAGGTCGAGTTCGCCGATGCCGGCAGCAAGTGGCTGGTGATGGCGTACGCCAACCTGACCGTGATTTGAGGGTGGCGCGCCACGGATGACGCGCCACGTCCTCTTCATCTGCAGCCAGAACCGCCTGCGCAGCCCGACGGCCGAGCAGGTGTTCGCCGATTGGCCGGGTGTGGAGACCGCATCGGCCGGGCTCAAGCCCGATGCCGACGTGCCGGTCAGCCCGGAGCTGCTGCAATGGGCCGACCTGATCATCGTCATGGAGCGTGCCCACCGCAGCCGCCTGTCCAGCCGTTTCCGGCCATGGTTGGGCGGCAAGCGCATCGTCTGCCTGGATATTCCCGACGACTACGATTTCATGCAGCCGGCGTTGGTGGCGTTGCTGGAACGCAAGGTACCGCCGCTGCTGCGGTAGAGCCGAGCCATGCTCGGCTGCTCTGCTCTGCTCTGCGCGGTGCCATCGTCCCGTCCAACCGGCGCTGCCTGTTACGTAGCCGGGCATGGCTCGGCTCTACAATGTTGGCCTTTCCTCCAGCCCAGGCCGCTTCATGACCGATTCGCCGATGCACATCACCGTCAAGTTGAACGCAAAGCTCCAGCCCGAGCATCGCCACGAGCTGTTCGAGGATCCGCTCGACGCGTTGCTGGAAAATGCCGGCCTGGGCCAGCTCACCGGCGGCGGCACGGCGTTGTCCGATGAGGGTGAAGTGGAGTACGGGGATATCGAGATCGCGCTCAACGATCCGGCTTCGCTGCCGGCGGTGATCGAACTGCTGGAACAGCTGGGCGCGCCGAAGGGCTCGCTGATCCAACGTGCCGGTGAGCCGGATCAGGCGTTCGGCGTCACCGAAGGCCTGGCCCTGTACTTGAACGGCACCGACCTGCCGGACGAGGTGTACGCGCAGTGCGATTCGAACTATGTGTTCGAGCAGATCGTCGAGCGCATCGAAGGCGTGGGCGAGATCTGCAGCTGGTGGCAGGGACCGACCGAAACCGCGCTGTACCTCTACGGCGTGTCGTTCGAGACGCTGCGCGAGCGCATCGCCGAACTGGTCGCGACCTATCCGCTGTGCCAGGGCGCACGCGTGGTGAAGATCGCCTGATCCCCGTGAAGCCATGGGTTTGCGGGTAGCCGACCAACGGTCGGCTCTACGGTGTGCCGGATCCACGTAGAGCCGACCGTTGGTCGGCTGCCGTTCGAAGCACCCCAACGCTCACTCCGTATCGGCCGCTCGCGCCGCCCCACGCACCTGCTCCCAGTCCAGGCCGAACAGCACCAGTCACAGACCGCTGCCGATCTCGCCCAGCGAGGCCGGCAGGGTGGCGTAGTCGGACAGCAGCGTGGTTGCATAGCCGCGGATCAGCAGCTCGCCGAACACGCTGAGCACAGCGCCCACGCCGCCGACCATCAGCAGCGCGCCGGGCACGCGCGGGATGGCACGCGTGCGCCACACCCGCCCGCCGAACGGCAGCAGCCACAGGCCCCAGAACAGGCTGGCCAGGAAGATGTGGCTGCTCCAGCTTTTCAGTGCACCCAGCGCCAGCGCCTGCCGCTGCGCGGCTGGAAGTGCCAGGGCGCGCGCACGGCGGGTCCGTGCGGCCTTCATCGACCGCGACTCGTCCGCCCGGGTCCGGCACTCATCCCGGATTTCACCGGATTCGTCGCCTGCCGCTTGTGGCGCACACGCACCGCGCCCAGAGTCTGGCGCTGTCCGCTGGGAGCGCGCAAATGAACAAGGGAATTCCGTACCTGCTGGCTGTTCTGGTCGCGCTGACACTGTCGGCCGGCTGGGCGGCGCCGGTGCTGGCCCTGTTCGAACACGCCTACACCTGCCTGCAGACGGGGGGCGGCCTGGACCTGGCGCGACTGCGGTGCGAAGCGCGCCCCAGCGGCCTGTGCGCGTTGCTGGCATCGTGGCCCTTCTGGACCACTGCCGGTGTGCTGGGGCTGACGGCGATTGCCGCCACGCGCCTGCCCCGCCGGCGCATGAGCCTGCGCTGACAGCCGCACCGCCGCGTCTACCCGGAACACGGCCGGCGGGGCATCATCAGCAGCCACACCAGGAATCAACCATGGCGCTGAGCGAAAAGGAAAAGATGCTGTCCGGCCAACCCTACCGGCCGGGCGACCCTGAACTGCAGGCCGAGATGGCCGCCGCCAAACACTGGATGGTCCGCTACAACGCCGCCCTGGCCGAATCGCCGGCGGTGCGCCGCACGTTGCTGCGGGAGCGGTTGGGTGCGGTGGGCGAGGGCGCCGTGATTCGCCCGCCCTTCCATTGCGACTACGGCAGCCACATCCAGCTCGGCGAGGGCGTGTTCCTCAACTACAACTGCGTGATCCTGGACGTGGCCGAGGTCAGCATCGGCGCCGGCACCCAGATCGGGCCGGCGGTGCAGATCTATGCCGCCGACCACCCACGCGATCCGCACGCACGTGCCGACGGGCTGGAGTTGGCCAGGCCGGTGCGGATCGGCCGCAACGTCTGGATCGGCGGTGGCGCGATCGTGCTGCCCGGGGTGAGCATCGGCGACGATGCGGTGGTCGGTGCCGGCAGCGTGGTCACCCGCGACGTGCCGGCCGGTGCCACCGTAGTCGGCAATCCGGCGCGGGTCGTGCCCCGGCGCGATTGATCTGGCGCAAGGCGCAGCCTCCACACCGGGTGTGCAATGGTGTCCACCCCATTGTCACCGTGGACGGAGCCCTGCCATGTACAAGCGAATCCTGATTGCCACCGACGGGTCGGAGCTGGCCGAAAAGGGGCTGCTCAAAGGCCTGGAGCTGGCCCGCGACCTCAATGCCGAGGTCGATATCGTGACCGTTTCCGAGCCGTGGGCGGTGGGCATGTACGACGCGATGGGCTGGAGCGTGGGGTACATGAACAGCCCCGAGTACAAGGCCGACCGCGATGAGGCCGCGCAGAAGGTGCTGGACCCGGCCAAGGCTACCGCTGAAGCACAGGGCCTGCGCGTCAACGTTGTGCACGTGCTGGACCGCTACGCCGCCGACGGCATCATCGACACCGCCACCGAACGCAGCAGCGACCTGATCGTGATGACCTCGCACGGCCGCCGCGGCGTCACCCGCGTGCTGCTCGGCAGCCAGACCGCCGAAGTGCTCGCGCGCAGCACCGTGCCGGTGCTGGTGATCCGCTGAGGAACCGACCGGGTAGTGCCGGCCGTTGGCCGGCTTCCGGTGACGTCAGATTTCCCGAGGAGCCGGCCAGCGGCCGGCAGTATCTGGCGAGGTCACGTTTTACCGAGGAGCCGGCCAGCGGCCGGCACTACCTGGCTCGGGTGCGGCGCGTCTGGATCAATCGCGCAGCTGCAACGTCTGCGATTCGTCCAGGCTGCCGTCCGGCTGCAGCACCACGTAGCGCTCGCCCGCGCGGTCGAACAGCACCGGGATCGGGTCACGGAACAGCGGGCGGCGCACGAACCGCAGCTGCCAGCCGAAATGCTCCAGCGTTTCCACGGCCTTGCGTTGCTCGGCGGTGAGGCCGGCGCGCAACTGGACTGGATCGGGCGACTGGCGGCGTTCGGGCGTATTCATGCGGGAAAATGAAACGGCGGGGGAGACTTCTGCGCCTGCAAGCGGTGTACCAGCACCGGGCGCGGCCGCAGCGCGGCGTATGCCATCACCAGCTGTAGAGCTTCCAGTACACCGGCGAGACGCCGTCCTTGTCGCTGTCCATGCGGCCATCGCCGTTGCGGTCGTACATGTAGTACGCCGCGCCACGCGACGGGCTCACCTTGACCATGCGCAACTGGCCGCCGACGCGGTATTCCTCGACGGTGTCACCGTTGTCCAGGGTGCGCTTGGAGACATCGGCACCGCTGACATCGACCGGGGGCGAACCCGCGCCGCCGGTGGTGGCGCACCCGGCCAGCAACAGCAGGCCAGCCAGCATCAGAGTCTTCATGGGCCGAGGATCCTTGTACGGGGAGGTCTGGATTATGCCCCATGGGTCGTGATGCCCGCGCAGGGACCGCGTGCGACCGGGCGGGTAGAATCGTCACATGAGCCGATTAGTCCTGATTGACGGGTCCAGTTACCTGTATCGCGCGTTCCACGCGCTTCCCCCGCTGACCAACGCCCACGGTGAACCCACCGGCGCGCTGTTCGGCGTGGTCAACATGCTGCGCGCCACGCTGAAGGAGCGCCCGGAATACGTGGCGTTCGTAGTCGATGCGCCCGGCAAGACCTTCCGCGATGACCTGTACGCCGACTACAAGGCCAACCGTCCGCCGATGCCCGACGAGCTGCGCCCGCAGATCGAGCCGATGTGCCGCATCGTCGAAGCGCTCGGCCTGAGCATCCTGCGCATCCCCGGCGTGGAAGCCGACGATGTGATCGGCACGCTGGCGCTGCAGGGCCACCAGGACGGCCTGCACGTAACCATCTCCACCGGCGACAAGGACTTCGCGCAGCTGGTGCGTCCGGGCATCGAACTGGTCAACACCATGACCGGCAGCCGCATGGATTCGGACGCGGCGGTGATGGAGAAGTTCGGCGTGCGCGCCGACCAGATCGTCGACCTGCTGGCGCTGATGGGCGACGCCGTGGACAACGTGCCGGGCGTGGAGAAGTGCGGTCCCAAGACCGCCGCCAAGTGGCTGGCCGAGTACCAGCACCTGGACGGGGTGATGGCGGCCGCGCCGGGGATGAAGGGCAAGATCGGCGAAAACCTGCGCGCCGCGCTGGAGCGCCTGCCGCTCAACCGCGAGCTGGTCACCATCCGCACCAGCGTGCCGTTGGATGCCAGCCCGCGCACGCTGGCCCTGCGCGATCCGGACGTGCCCACGCTGGGCGAGCTGTACCTGCGCTACGGCTTCACCCAGGCGCTCAAGGAGCTGGGTGGCCCGGCCGCGGCCGCAGTGGCCGCCAGCGACGCTGCGGTGAGCCTGCGTGGCACTGCGGCCGGCTACGCCCGCAGCGCCCCGGCCGACGCGGCAGCGCCGCTCGACCCGGCGCTGTCGGCCCCGGGTGACTACGAAACGGTGCTGACCACCGCCCAGCTCGATGCCTGGGTGCAGCGCATCGAGGCGGCCGAGCTGATCGCTTTCGATACCGAAACCGACGCGCTCGATGCGATGCGCGCCAACCTGGTCGGCATCAGCCTTGCGGTCGAGCCCGGCCATGCCGCGTACATCCCGGTGGGCCACAACTATCCCGGTGCGCCGGTGCAGCTGCCGATCGAGCTGGTGCTGGCCGCGCTGCGCCCGGTGCTGGAAAACCCGGACAAGAAGAAGCTCGGCCAGCACGGCAAGTACGACCTGCACGTGCTGCGCCGCCATGGCGTGAACCTGCAGGGCTACCACGACGACACCATGCTCGAGAGCTTCGTGCTCAACTCCACCGCCCCCCGCCACGACATGGATTCGCTGGCGATGCGCTACCTGGGCTACACCACGATCAAGTTCGAGGACGTGGCCGGCAAGGGCGCCAAGCAGATCCCGTTCTCGCAGGTGGGCCTGGACGAGGCCGGCCGCTACGCCGCCGAAGACGCCGACATCACCCTGCGCCTGCACCGGGCACTGCAGCCGCAGCTGCTGGAAGCGCCGTCGCTGCAGCGGGTGTACCGCGACATCGAAATGCCGCTGGTGCCGGTGCTGGCCCGGATCGAGGCCAACGGCGTGCACATCGACATGGCCGAGCTGCGTCGGCAGAGCCAGGATCTGGGCGTACGCATGCTGGCGGCCCAGCAGAAGGCCACCGAACTGGCCGGGCACACCTTCAACCTGGATTCGCCCAAGCAGCTGCAGGCCGTGCTGTTCGACGAACTGAAGCTGCCGGCGCTGGTGAAGACCCCCAAGGGCCAGCCCAGCACCAATGAAGAGGCGCTGGAGGCGATCGCCGAGCAGCACGAGCTGCCGCGGGTGATCCTGGAGTACCGCGGGCTGGCCAAGCTGCGCAGCACCTATACCGACAAGCTGCCGGAGATGGTCAATCCGGACACCGGCCGGGTGCACACCAGCTACCACCAGTCCGGTGCCGCCACCGGCCGGCTCTCCTCCTCCGACCCGAACCTGCAGAACATCCCGATCCGCACCGAGGACGGGCGCCGCATCCGCCGCGCCTTCGTCGCCCCGCCGGGGCGCAAGATCCTGGCCTGCGATTACTCGCAGATCGAGCTGCGGATCATGGCCCACCTGTCCGAGGACCCGGGGCTGGTACGCGCCTTCGAACAGGGTGTGGACGTGCACCGCGCCACCGCCGCCGAGGTCTTCGGGCGGGCACTGGACGAGGTCACCCCCAACGAACGCCGTGCCGCCAAGGCGATCAACTTCGGCCTGATGTACGGCATGAGTGCGTTCGGGCTGGCCCGCAACCTGGGCATCGACCGCGGCCAGGCCCAGGATTACGTGGCGCTGTACTTCAGCCGTTATCCCGGCGTGCGCGACTTCATGGAGCGCATGCGCCAGCAGGCCCGCGACCAGGGTTACGTGGAAACCCTGGAGGGCCGCCGGCTGTACCTGAACGACATCCACGCCCGCAACCAGGGCCTGCGCGCCGGGGCTGAACGCGCGGCGATCAACGCCCCGATGCAGGGCACCGCAGCGGACATCATCAAGCGCGCGATGGTGAAGGTGGACGACTGGCTGCAGGGACAGGGCGACCAGGCGCGGATGATCATGCAGGTGCACGATGAACTGGTGTTCGAAAGCGAAAGTAGTTTTCTGGAAACCTTGCGTTCCCAGGTGATCGAATTGATGTCGTCTTCGGCCAAGTTGCGGGTGCCGCTGGTGGTGGACGCCGGTGTGGGTGATAACTGGGATGAGGCCCACTGAGACGGGAATCACGGGAAAACAGCTGAATCGGTTCATTGCTGGCCGATTAACTGACTCTCGGATGAATGTTTCCCCTACACCCCTTTCATTAATTGGGCCCCTTCACGAACTATCAATGTTCGAGGTGCTTTTATAGACCTCGACAGGCGCAACGCCTGTTGTGGATCTCTCCCATCCCCTGGAGCAGATCTCGGAACGGGGGCTACTCCCCAAGCGCCCGTTCCCCGGCCCCGCTGACCTCCCCCTGGTCGGCGGGGCTTTTTATTTGGTTCTTCTCCCATCTGAGGGGAGAAGGCGCACGGCCGGCCAGCTAGATTGTGGT
>NZ_JALJRW010000017.1 GCF_024519465.1 Stenotrophomonas sp. Ste86
ACCACAATCTAGCTGGCCGGCCGTGCGCCTTCTCCCCTCAGATGGGAGAAGAACCTTTTGTTTGAGGGCAAGGCTGCCTGCGCACCGGCTGCGGAGGCGCGCTCGGGGGGATGCCAGGCTATGGCCGGCACTACCCCCAAGGGCATCGAATCGGCGATGTTTTCTTTGCCGGCTATCGAGCGCAGACAAGTGACGGCGAAATCTCCCGGATGAATCGGGAAGACATGCAGCCTCCGTAGAAGTGCGAAAGGCCAGCGGAGTATTGACCTGCCTTGTGGTGTACCTGTTTCCGGTGGTAGCCACCCTCAGCGCGCATCACCTTCAGCGGCGCCAAGCAATGTGCAGCTGGCCGCACAATCGCTGCCCCGCAGCGGTGCCAGCAGCGGGTCGCGCGCGGTGTGGTCGATATGCCCGTCGCTGTCCGGTTGCGCCAACTTCTGGCGCACGGCCTCGAGGGTGGCCGCCTTGGTTGCGGGCGGCATCGCCGCCGCTGCCTCCACGAGTACCGGCAGACCATCGCTTGCGGTACGTGCGCGGGAGTTCGGGTTGAGGTCGGTCAGGGTGGCGCCCAGGATGATGCCGGCGATGCTGCCGGGCAGGGTGGCGGCCACCTCTCGCATCGCCGTAACTTCCGTGGTGGTGGGCTGCTTGCCCGGCCGCGCCAGAATCGCGCGGCCTTGTATGTCCAACTGCCTCGCCGAGCAGGCCGTGGTCATGATCGCGGTGCGGTCGACCGCCACCGACATGCGGGCCAACATGCCCTCGGCGTCGCCGGTGGCCTGCGCCAATCGGACCAATTGCACGCCTGCGTGCGCGCTGTTGGCGCAGAGCCTGCGCAGATCGTCCAGTGCGGCGATCCCAGCCGATCCGTCCGGAAGCAGGGCGGGGTCGGCGATCGCCATCACCACGATCATGCCCTTCACCAGCGTCTCGCGGTCCGGCACGTTGGATGGCGAGGCGGCGTCGGCCATCATTCGCAGCGCATCCAGGCGGCGCTGCTGAAGCTGCAACGGGGTTTCGTCGGTCGGGGCATCGGCTGCGCAGGCCAGCGACGAAGCGGTCAACAGGGCGGCGGCCAGGCACAGGCGGCGTACCAGCGGGCAGACAACATCCATGTTGCGTCCTTCGAGGTAGGGGCCGGCTGGCCCAGATGGGCTGAGTGTAGCGGGGGTCCCGGGGCAGGCAACAGGGGCGGCGCGTCCAGCGGCTACGCCGTCACCGGATCCGCCATCCGCACCCGGTTGCGCCCCTCGGTCTTGGCCTGATAAAGCGCTTCATCGGCACGCGCCACCAGCTCCTCCAGAAGCGGCTGATCCGTTCCCGGAAGCGCCTCGCCGATGGCGGCGCCGACGCTGATCGAGACATTGATACGCGTGCCGCCCACCGTGATCGGCTCGGCGGCAATCGCACTGCGCAGGCGCTCGGCCGCGACAGGCACTTCGTTGATGGCCGGCGCCGACAGCAGCGCGATGAACTCCTCCCCGCCGAATCGGGCGAACAGGTCGCGGTCACGCAGCGCCTCGCGGCATCGCCTTGCCACGACCTTGAGCACTTCGTCACCGACCGGATGGCCGTGGGTGTCATTGATCTTCTTGAAGTGATCAACATCCACCATGAGTACGGCCACCGCGTGGCCCTGGGCTTCGCGGGCGGCGATGATCTGCGCCGAGCACTCCTCGAAGTGACGTCGGTTGGGGACGCCGGTCAGTGGGTCGGAGGAGGCGAGGCGGCGCAGTTCGGCAGCCATCAGCAGGTCGGCGGTGACGTCGGTGAACAGCCAGATGCGCCCGTGCTCGCCGTTGCCGCGGACCGGGTGGGTGTCCACCTCGAACGTTCTTTCCCCGAGCGTCCAGTGCAGCGTTGCGGCGAAGTTGACGTTGCCGACCTGCGCGGCATAGGCCTGCTCCAGCGCGGCATGGTTGTCGCACCGTTGCCGCAGGGCACGCATGGGGCCGGCGATATCCGCAGCGCGCAGGCGTCCCGGCGCACAGCCAAGCAGTTCCGCCGCGCGTTCGTTGACTGCCGCACCCATGCCGTCGCCGTCGATCAGCACGATGCCGGCCGGCACGCTCTCGAACAGGTCGAGGAACTGGTTGCGCACGATCGCCTCGCGCGCGGTCTCCCGTCTCGCGGCCAGCAGCCGTGCCACGCTTGCTGCCAGCAAGGGTATCTGCAGCGTCATCAGTGCAGGTACCGGCGCGTGACGCCATAAGAGCAGCAGACCGCTGAGCGGCGCCGCCTGCGACGGAGCAGGGACGTAGAGCAGCGCGCCCGGCGTGCCACCTAGCGCCTGGACGATCGCGGACGGCAGCCGGAACGCGGTGGCCGCCACCGGCTCGCCCTGCCAGACATGTTCGAAGATGCCGCTACGGGCCAGGGTGAAGCCGGAGAACGTCATCGAGGGCGAAGAGGCGGCCCACGTGGCACGGCCGTCCGACACGATGTCGACGGCCATGACCATATCCGCGCCGGCGGCGACCTGGGCGAAGTGGCACAGCGCGGCCAGTGCTTCGCTGTCGGAGGGGGTCAATGCGCCGCTCCGCAAAGACGCTGCTCAAGGATGTCGATGACCGCATAGGTGGCGGTCATGTGCGGCAGGTGGCCGGCGGCATCGATCACGTCGAGCGTCGCGCCATCGATCGCGTTGGCCAGCCACTGGCCGACCTGCACGGGAACGGCGACGTCCACGGCGGTCTGGATCACATGGACAGGCGAGGTCAGCTGAGCGGCCGAGCGCCGAAGGTCGGAGGTGAAGATCGTGCGCGAGGTGTTGAGGGCGATGTCCGGGCGCATCTGGAACAGGGTGTTGGAGAAATCTGCGATCACCGCGCTGTCGTCCACGCCAACGACCATCGGCGCGAATCCGGCCACCCAGGCCTGGTAGTTGGCACTCATGCTCTGGAACAGGCCCTCCAGGTCCTCCGGCTTGAATCCGCCGATGTATTCGACATCGTCGAGATAACGCGGGGAGGCGCCGATGAGCACAAGCCGTTCGAACAGGTCCGGCCTGGCAATGGCGGCGAGCGTGCCGATCATGCCGCTCATCGAGTGGCCGACATACGTGCAGTGTTCGACGTCGCACTCATCAAGCAGGTCGAGCAGGTCGTCGGCGTAGCCGAACAACGCACCGTGCCGGTCGAAATCGTAGGTGTCGGCGCCCTTGGGGCCGCAGCCGGCGAGGTCGAAGGAGATCACGTCGAAGCGCGCCTCGAACCACGGTCGCAATGTCGTCCACGCCGTCTGGTCGGTGCCGAAGCCGTGGGAAAGCACCGCAATCGGTTTCCCCTGGCCGCTGCGCCGGCCGTTGAACCTCTCAAAACTGCCCACGTACTTCTGCCCATGGCGCTGCTGAAGTGGCGAATACTAGGGCACGTTGGCGGGCGGGTCTATCGCGGGGGCGCTGGGGTTCATGCGCGGCCCGAGCGCATGACCGCCGCCTGGGCATGCGTGCTGCCTTGCCCCCGACAGTGCCTGTTAGCCCTGCCCGAACCGGACGCCTCGGCAGTATCCGCCGAACAGAAGCTGCCTCAGATAGCCGCCGACTGCACCGGCCAGGAGGCCTGCCAGTACACGCCGTGCAAGCGTGATACCCCGCCGCACCAGAGCTGCCAGCCAGGGAAGCGCCGCCAGCGCCTGGGCCCCGACCAGCAAGGCCAGCACATCCAGACCAACAGCATCGACGACCGGCAGCAGGGGTAACAGCAACGGATTACACGACACCAGCAGGACGATCGCCGTGGTGATGGCAAACAGGACACGCCGGCCCGCAGGGGTGGCACACCAACGCAGTAGTCGAGAAATCAGGCGCAAGGCATGTGCTCCAGTCGTTGGCCGCATTCTAGCGGCGTGCTGATGGCGGGAGGTTTGCATGGCTGCCGGATGCGCGCGATCCTGTCACGCGTTACCGCGTAAGGTGCCTGGAAGGCCGCGCCGCGCGCTTCTCCCGCAGAGGATGCTTCATGAAGATCGCCGTATTCAGCGCCCGTCCCTACGACCGCCGCTTCCTGGACGAGGCCAATCAACATGCCGATGCCGCGCAATCGTTTGAATTCCTCTATTTCGACGCCTCCCTGGACATCCACACGGCCGCGCTGGCGCAGGACTGCGAGGCCGTCTGTGTCTTCGTCAACGACCGCCTGGACGCGGCGGTGCTGGATGCGCTGCACGTGCTGGGCGTGCGCGCGATCCTGCTGCGCTGCGCCGGCTTCAACAATGTCGACCTCGCCACGGCAGCCGAACTGGGCTTCTTCGTAGCGCGCGTCCCGGCCTATTCGCCCGAGGCGGTTGCCGAACATGCGCTGGCGCTGGTGATGACGCTCAACCGTCAGACCCACCGCGCCTACAACCGGGTCCGCGAAGGCAACTTCATGCTCGATGGTCTTCTGGGCCGCACGCTGTACGGCAAGACCGTGGGCATCGTTGGCACCGGCAAGATCGGCCTGGCCACCGCGCGCATCTTCAAGGGCATGGGGTGCACGGTGCTGGGCCACGATCCGTATCCGTCGACCGCCTTCGCATCCATCGGCACGTTCGTGCCGATCGATGAACTGCTGGCTCGCGCGGACATCGTCTCGCTGCATTGCCCGCTTACCCCGGAAACCCATCACCTCATCAATGATGCGTCGCTGGCCGGGATGAAGGCCGGTGCGATGCTGGTGAACACCTCGCGTGGCGGCCTGGTGGATACCCAGGCAGTGATACGTGCGCTGAAATCGCGCCACCTTGGCCACCTCGCCATCGACGTGTACGAACAGGAGAGCGTGCTGTTCTTCCAGGACCGGTCGGGCGAGATCATCGACGATGACACGTTCCAGCGGCTGATGACGTTCCCGAACGTGCTGGTCACCGGGCACCAGGGATTCTTCACGATGGAGGCGTTGCAGGAGATTTCCGGGATCACGCTGCGCAACTTGGGGGATTTCGCTTCGGGAAACACCTGTCCCAACCTCGTTACCGCCGCCTGACCCCGTTCGCCGCCGTTCCCCCGTCAACCCACCCAGCAGGGACTGACCATGTGGCCCCAGAACTACGACCCGCTCGGTAACGCGAATCTCTCGGCGCTGCTGGCTGCGCTGCCGGTGCTGGTATTCCTGCTGGCGTTGACCGTGCTGCGGCTGAAGGGACTCACCGCCGCGTTGCTGGCGGTGCTGGTGTCGGCCGTGGTATCGGCCTGGGTATTCGGCATGCCGCTGGGCAGCATCGGCGGCGCGGCGCTGCTGGGCATCGCCAACGGCCTGTTCCCGATCAGCTTCATCGTGCTGATGGCGGTGTGGTTGTACAAGCTGGCCATCCGCAGCGGCAAGTTCGAGGTGATCCGCGGCAGCATCGCCACCATCTCCGACGACCAGCGCATCCAGGTGCTGCTGATCGCGTTCTGCTTCGGCGGCTTCCTGGAAGGCGCGGCGGGTTTCGGTGTGCCCATCGCGATCTGCGCCGCGCTACTGGTGGAACTCGGCTTCCGCCCGCTCAAGGCAGCCATGCTCTGTCTGGTGGCCAACGGCGCGGCAGGGGCCTACGGCGCCATTGGCATCCCGGTGCTGGTGGGTGCGCAGCAGGGCGGGGTGGCGCTGGGCGACATGTCGCTCATGCTGATCCCGCTGGTACAGGTCTGCGCGCTGCTGCTACCGGCGCTGCTGGTGATGATGCTGGACGGCTGGCGTGGTGTGCGCGAAACCTGGCCGGTGCTGTTGGTGGTCGGCGTGGTCTTCAGCGGCACGCAGACGCTGGTGCTGCATTTGTTGGGGCCCGAGCTGGTGGACATCATCGGGCCGCTCGCGGCAATGGGCAGCCTGGCCGCGTTCATGCAGGTCTGGCGCCCGAAACGGATCTACCGCGAAGCCAACGCGCCGCCGGTCTCCAGCCAGCGCTGGTCGCTCCGGGAGGTACTGCTGGCGTGGTCGCCTTTCTACATCCTCACCGCCACGATCCTGGTCTGGAGTCTGCCCGCGTTCAAGGCGCTGTTCGCGGCGGATGGCGTGCTCGGCACAACGGTGCTGCACCTGCCCATCGGCCTGCTCGACCAGCGCGTGCAGGAGCTGCCGCCACTGGTCGCCAGTGCACGCGCACTGCCGGCAGTCTGGACTGTGGGGTGGCTCAACGCCTCCGGTACGGCGATCCTGATCGCGGCGCTGCTTACCGTCTTGCTGTCGCCCAAGCTGAGCGTGCGTTCGGCCAGCGAGGAGCTGGCGCAGTCCGGCCGAGAGATGTGGAAGCCGCTTGCGACGGTGGCACTGGTGATGGCCGTGGCCTACATCACCAACTATTCCGGCGCCTCGTCCACGATCGGTTTGGCACTGGCCCAGGCCGGCGGCTTGTTCCCGGTGGTGGCGCCGGTGATCGGCTGGCTGGGAGTCTTCATCACCGGATCGGTGGTCAACAGCAACACCTTGTTTGCCCATCTGCAGGCGGTGACGGCCACGCGGATCGGCGTCTCCCCCGCGCTGCTGGTAGCGGCCAATACCGCCGGCGGGGTGATGGCCAAGCTGGTGTCGCCGCAATCGATCGCCATTGCCGCCGCTGCGGTGAAACTGGTCGGCCAGGAGTCGGCGATCATGCGCACGACGTTGGCGATCAGTTTGGCCCTGCTGGGCTATGTGTGCGCGTGCACGGTGGTGTTGTCGGTGCTGCTGCACTGATCGAATGCGCATGGCCGACCTTGGCTTCCCAAGACTGCGCCCCGACCGGGCCCCTCCTTGAACCATTCATGTCTATACAAGACCGGCCAACTGTGCCGATTCCGGCCTTCCGCGCGCAGTGCGACAACGTGTCGCAGCCTTTTCCGGCCCTTTCCTGCGTCCAATCATTGTCAATGCCTTCTTAAATGATGCATGACGGCCTAAAATTGGAAGGCTGACATGATCGTCCCTCGTGCCTGTCCCCTTGGACCGGCACATCCGGCCTTTTGGCCGGGCGGGGCGCGCTTGACCTGGCATTCCCTACGCAATTGGATCGACCGATGATTCCGTTGAACCCCCTTGGACGCTTCTTGCGTCCGGGCCTGCTGTTTGCACTGTCCGTGTTCCTCACGGGCTGCAACTCGGCCATCCTCAACCCCAAGGGCCAGATCGGCCACGATGAGAAGACGCTGCTGATCACGGCTACCGTGCTGATGCTGCTGGTCGTCGTGCCGGTCATCATCATGACCCTGACCTTCGCGTGGAAGTACCGTGCGACCAACACCAAGGCCCGTTACGAGCCGAAGTGGTCGCACTCCACCGCGATCGAAGTGGTGGTGTGGTCGATTCCGTGCATGATCGTGCTGGTGCTGGCCGTGCTGACCTGGCGCTCCTCGCACGCGCTGGATCCGTACCGTCCGCTGGACTCGGACAAGAAGCCGGTGGTGATCGAAGCCATTTCGCTGGACTGGAAGTGGTTGTTCATCTATCCGGAAGAGAAGATCGCCACGGTCAACGAGATCACCTTCCCGGTCGATACCCCGCTGAACTTCAAGATCACGTCCGATTCGGTGATGAATGCATTCTTCATCCCGCACCTGGGCAGCATGATCTACTCGATGACGGCCATGGAGACCAAACTCCACCTGATCGCCAACGAGACCGGTGAGTTCCCGGGCATGTCCTCGCACTACAGCGGCGCGGGCTTCAGCAAGATGCACTTCACTGCCCATTCGGTCAGCGAGGAGCAGTACCAGCAGTGGCTGGCCAAGGTCCGCGGCGACGCGGCAACCCTGGACAAGACCGCCTTCAACGCGCTGGTGGCCGAAAAGAACCACGACTGGCATCCGGTGACCTACTACGGCACCACCGAAGCCGGCCTGTTCGACTGGGTCATCGCCCGCCACATGGGTGACAACCAGCACTACGGCATGAAGCACGACCACAAGGCGATGGGCCATGACGGTGCCGCGGGCGAAAGCCACACCGGCCACGACACGCCGATGACCGCCGAAGGCCGCGATGCTGCCGGCCACGCGGCCGACGTGCATGCCGACGACACGCACGCGCATGCCGCAGGCGCCGTCGATGAGCACGCCGACCACACTGCAGACGAGCACGCCGCCGCCGGTCACGCCGGTCACGCTGGCTCGGGAGAATGAGCATGAATCCGCTGGGTAAATTGACATTTGCCGACATCCCGCATGACCCGATCATCATCACCACGCTGATCGGCGCGGGCATCGGTGGCCTGCTGGTGCTGGCCCTGATCACCAAGTTCAAGCTGTGGGGCTATCTCTGGAAAGAGTGGTTCACCTCGGTCGACCACAAGAAGATCGGCGCGATGTACCTCATCGTCGCCTTCGTCATGCTGCTGCGCGGCTTTGCCGACGCGATCATGATGCGTGCCCAGCAGGCGCTCGCCGCCGGCGGGGCAGAGGGCTTCCTGCCTCCGCACCACTACGACCAGGTCTTCACCGCCCACGGCGTGATCATGATCTTCTTCGTGGCGATGCCGCTGATCACCGGCCTGATGAACGTGGTGGTGCCGTTGCAGATCGGCGCGCGCGACGTGGCCTTCCCGTTCGTCAACTCGCTCAGCTTCTGGCTGTTCGTGGCGGGCGCGGGCCTTGTGATGATCTCGCTGGGCGTGGGTGAATTCGCGCAGACCGGCTGGCTGGCCTTCCCGCCGTTGTCGGGCAAGGAATACAGTCCAGGCGTCGGTGTGGATTACTACATCTGGGGCCTGCAGGTCGCTGGCCTGGGTACCACCCTGAGCGGTATCAACTTCTTCATTACCATCCTGAAGATGCGCACCCCCGGCATGAAGCTGATGCACATGCCGATCTTCACCTGGACCGCGCTGGTCACCAACGTGCTGATCATCGCCGCCTTCCCGGTGCTGACCATCACGCTGGTGCTGCTGACCCTGGACCGTTACCTCGGCACGCATTTCTTCACCAATGACGGTGGCGGCAACGCCATGCTGTACATCAACCTGATCTGGATCTGGGGTCACCCGGAAGTCTATATCCTGGTGCTGCCGGCCTTCGGCGTGTTCTCCGAGGTCATCGCCACGTTCTCGCGCAAGGCGCTGTTCGGCTACAAGGGCATGGTCTACGCCACCGCCTGCATCGGCGTGTTGTCGTTCATCGTGTGGCTGCACCACTTCTTCACCATGGGCTCGGGTGCCAACGTCAATGCCTTCTTCGGCATAACGACGATGATCATTTCGATCCCGACCGGCGTGAAGATCTTCAACTGGTTGTTCACGATGTTCCGCGGTCGCGTGCAGTTCACCACTCCGGTGCTGTGGACGATCGGCTTCATGGTCACCTTCACCATCGGCGGCATGACCGGCGTGATGCTGGCGATCCCGGCCATCGACTTCGTGCTGCATAACAGCCTGTTCCTGATCGCCCACTTCCATAACGTCATCATCGGCGGCGTGGTGTTCGGCATGTTCGCCGGCATCAGCTACTGGTGGCCGAAGATGTTCGGCTTCCGCCTCAACGAAACCTGGGGCAAGCGCGCGTTCTGGTGCTGGTTCATCGGCTTCTACGTGGCCTTCATGCCGCTGTACATCCTGGGCTTCATGGGCATGACCCGCCGCATGCAGAGCTACCCGAACCTGGAATACCAGCCGCTGCTGGTGATCGCCATGTTCGGTGCCTTCATCATCGGCGCCGGCATCCTGTGCCAGGTGATCCAGATCGCCGTGTCCATCCGCGACCGCAAGAAGACCGCCGACCTGACCGGCGACCCGTGGGATGCGCGCACGCTGGAGTGGGAAACCTCTTCGCCGCCGTCGTTCTACAACTTCGGCGCACTGCCCAAGGTCACCGAACTGGACGACTTCTGGGAGCGCAAGCAGCGTGGTGAGGCGTGGGAACGTCCGGCCAAGTACAGCGACATCCACATGCCGCGCAACACCGGCACGGGCGTGGTGATCGGTGCCTTCAGCCTGGTGTTCGGCTTTGCGATGATCTGGCACATCTGGTGGCTGGCCATCGTCGGCCTGGTCGGCATGATCGGCACCTTCATCTGGCGCACCTTCGACAAGGACACGGATTACTACGTGCCGGCCGCCGAAGTGGAACGCATCGAAAATGAGCACCGTCGCCACCTGGTGGCGCAGGGCCTGGTGAAATCGGAGCTGAAGGCATGAGCAGCACTATCCCCACCAACAGCATGAACCATGGGCACGCCGCGCACGCGGCGGCCCACGGCCATGACGAGCACGAGCACCACGACACCGGCGGCAACACCGTCTTCGGTTTCTGGGTGTACCTGATGAGCGACTGCCTCATCTTCGCCAGTCTGTTTGCCACCTACATCGTGTTGTCCGGCGGCACCAACGGCGGCCCCGGCCCGAAGGACCTGTTCGACCTGTCCTTCGTCGCCTGGGAAACCACGCTGCTGCTGGTCTCCTCGCTGACCTTCGGGCTGGGCATGATTGCCCTGCACAAGCACAAGGTCGGGCAGATGTACCTGTGGCTGGGGCTGACCTGGCTGCTGGGCTTCGGCTTCATGATCATGGAAGTGTGGGAGTTCAACCACCTCATCCATGAGGGCTACGGTCCGGACCACAGTGCGTTCCTGTCGGCGTTCTTCGCGCTGGTGGGTACCCACGGTCTGCACGTGAGCGCCGGCCTGCTGTGGCTGCTGATCATGTTCATCCAGATCAAGCAGAACGGCCTGACCCCGACCAACAAGACCCGTATGGCGTGCCTGAGCCTGTTCTGGCACTTCCTGGACCTGATCTGGATCGGCGTGTTCTCCGTCGTCTACCTGAAG
Organism: Stenotrophomonas sp. Ste86; assembly: GCF_024519465.1. Lineage (GTDB taxonomy): Bacteria > Pseudomonadota > Gammaproteobacteria > Xanthomonadales > Xanthomonadaceae > Stenotrophomonas. Next base: position 10,692 of record NZ_JALJRW010000017.1, read on the forward strand.
GGAGCGCTGTAATGTCCGCACATGACAATCACGCACACGACCACGGTGCCGGCGGCGAGAGCCACGGCAGCGTCAAGTCCTACCTGACCGGCTTCGTGCTGGCGGCGGTGCTGACCATCATCCCGTTCTGGCTGGTGATGCACGGCAACCTGCCGACCTTCACCACCGGCGTCATCATCGTGATCGCCGCGGTGCTGCAGATCCTGGTGCACCTGGTGTTCTTCCTGCACCTGGACCGCTCTTCGGCGCAGCGCTGGAACGTGAGCGCTGCGGCCTTCACGGTCGTGGTGATCGGCATCATCGTGGCCGGTTCGCTGTGGGTCATGCACAACATGAACGTGCATATGATGCAGTAACGTCCTGGCGACATTGCCGGATGCAGAAAGGCCGCCCTCGGGCGGCCTTTTTGTTTGTTTCGCCGGAGTCGTCTCGAGGCGCAGCAGCAGGATCAAGTGCGGCGTGTCCCGCGATCCCACATGCCCCCGCCCAACCAAAGAAGCGGGAGCCAACGCCAGCGCTTGCTTGAGCGCAACGACGAGGTCCACTGAAGGTCGACGGTTGAATCGCTACGCCGCCTGCGCCAACCGCAGAAACTCCTCAGCCCCGACCGGCCGCCCCAGGTGGTAACCCTGCAGCAGATCGCAGCCCATGTCGCTCAGATACTGCCGTTGCCCTGCGGTCTCCACGCCTTCGGCGACGATCCGCAACTGCAGTGAGCGGCCCAGCGCGATGATCGACGACACGATCGCCGCGTCTTCGGCGTTGTCTTCCAGATCGTGCACGAACGCGCGGTCGATCTTCAGCTCGGTGGCCGGCATGCGCTTGAGATGCAGCAGGCTGGAATAGCCGGTGCCGAAGTCGTCGATGGAAATATTGACCCCCATCGCCGTCAGCCCATGCAGGATCAGCAGGCTTGCCTCCACGTCCTTCATCGCGGTGGTCTCGGTCACCTCCAGCGTCAGGTGGCGCGGATCGAGGCCATGCTTGTCCAGCGTCTGCCTGACCGTGTCCAGCAGCGTGCTCGACGCGAACTGCAGCGGCGACAGGTTCACTGCCATCGACCACTCCGCATGCCCCGCATCGTGCCACTGGCGCAGCTGCGCGCACGCCCGGTCCAGCACCCAGTCACCGAGTGGCAGGATCAGCCCGCTGCGTTCGGCCACCGGAATGAAGGTATCCGGGCCAAGCAGGCCCAATTCCGGGTGCTGCCAGCGCACCAGCGCCTCGGCACCGATCAGCGGCTGCCCGCTGGCCGGGAACTTGGGCTGGTAGTGCAGCACCAGCTCGTTGCGGCCGATTGCCCGGCGCAGTTCCTGCAGCAGCTTGAGCTGGCGGTTGGCGCTGACGTGCATCGACTCGGTGAAGAACGTATACCCGTTCCGGCCCGCATCCTTGGTGTGGTACATCGCCGCATCGGCGTGCGCCATCAGCTCGCGCTCTGTCGTGGCATCGGCCGGGTACAGCGCGATGCCCAGGCTGGCGGTCACCTGCAGCTCCAGCGTGTCGATGAGGAACGGCTCGCCCACGCTGGCGATGATCCGCTCGGCCACCACCGCCGCGTCTTCCGGATCGTCCACCTGGAAGACGATGACGAACTCATCGCCGCCCAGCCGCGCGAACGTGTCCTGGCCGCGCAACAGCTTGCTGACGCGCTCGCTCATCTGGATCAGCAGCTTGTCGCCGAGCTGGTGGCCGTAGGCGTCGTTGATCGCCTTGAAGCCGTCCAGGTCGCAGAACATCACCGCGAAGCTGAACTGCCGACGCTGCGCCTTCTCGATCGCCTGTTCGATGCGGTCCTGCAGCAGCATGCGGTTGGGCAGCTGGGTCAGTGGGTCGTGCAGCGCGGCCTGCAGCAGCTTTTCGTTGGCGTGTGCCAGCGAATCGGCGAGCAGGCCGGTGCGGGTGCGCATCTGCCGGTCGAAGACCGAGGACAGCAGCGCGATGCCCAGCGTCGCCAGGGTCGTGACGATGACCAGCACCGCCAACCACTTGGCGTCGATGCCGGCCCCATACGCGGCCCCGCAGATACTGCCGGCCGGGAAGCTGGCCGCCGCCATGCCGGTGTAGTGCATGCCTACGATCGCCAGCCCCATCACCAGCGAGGCCAGGCCGCGCAGCAGGAACGGGCGGCGCTGCTCCAGCCGCAGCCGGAAGGCGATCCACAGCGCCGCGCCGGCCGCGCCGATGGCGATCAGCACCGACAGGGTGAACCAGAAGGGGTCATAGTCGATGCCCGGCTGCATGCGCAGCGCGGACATCCCCAGGTAGTGCATGGCCGCGATGCCCAGGCCCATCAGCACCGCGCCGGCGACCAGCCGCATCCAGGGCAGCGCCGGGCGCGAGACCAGCCACAGCGCATAGGCCGAGGCGCCGACCGACACCGCCAGCGAGAACAGGGTGATGCCCAGGTCGTAGCCCACCGGAATCGGCAGGTGGAAGGCGAGCATGCCGATGAAGTGCATCGACCAGATGCCCAGCCCCATCGCGCCCGCGCCACCGGCGAGCCACCAGCGGGCCACACGGCCCTGGGTGCTGGCCAGCCGGCCGGCCATGTCCAGCGCCGTGTACGAGGCGAGGATGGCAACCAGCAGCGAGAAGACGACAAGACTCTGGCTGTAGGTGCCGGTCATGGGAAAAGCCTGGACGAAGTAGGAAAGGGCAATGGCCCGCCGCAGTATCGGCACGGGCGCGGGGAACTTGAGCGCCGCTGGCAGCGCGTCTCGGTTGTTGCGACGCGGCTCGGCTATCCTGCCGGACAGTTGATGAAGTGGAAGTGGACATGGCCAAGCGACTTACCGCCTACGTGTGCAGCGAATGTGGCGCCGAATACAGCAAGTGGCAGGGCCAGTGCACCGAGTGCGGGGTCTGGAACGTGCTGACCGAGATCACGCTGGAAAGCGCGGCGGCGGCCAAGTCGCCGGCCTCGCGCCGTTCCGGCTGGGCCGGCAAGGTCGATGCGCCCAAGATCATGGCGCTCAAGGATGTCCAGCAGACCGAACACCTGCGCGTGAGCACCGGCATCGGCGAGTTCGACCGCGTGCTGGGCGGCGGTCTGGTCGAGGGTGCGGTGATCCTGGTCGGCGGCGATCCGGGCATCGGCAAGTCGACGCTGCTGCTGCAGGCGGTGGCCAAGATGGCCGCTACCCTGCCGGTCCTGTACATCACCGGTGAGGAGTCGCTGTCGCAGGTGGCCGGTCGCGCGGTGCGGCTGGATCTGCCGCTGGACAACGTCAACGCGCTGGCCGAAACCCAGGTGGAGGCGATCCTGCAGCACGCCAGCGTGGCCCGGCCGAAGCTGATCGTGGCCGACTCGGTGCAGACGCTGTGGACCGAGTCGCTTACCGCCGCGCCCGGTTCGGTCAGCCAGGTGCGCGAGAGTGCCGCGCGGCTGGTGCGCTTTGCCAAGGAAACCGGCACCGCCGTGTTCCTGGTCGGCCACGTCACCAAGGAAGGCGGCATCGCCGGCCCGCGCGTGCTCGAACACATGGTGGATGCGGTGCTGTACTTCGAGGGCGAGAGCGGCAGCCGCTTCCGCCTGCTGCGTGCGTTCAAGAACCGTTTCGGCGCGGTCAACGAGCTGGGCGTGTTCGCGATGGGCGAAAAGGGCCTGAAGGAAGTCTCCAATCCCTCGGCGATCTTCCTCTCCGGGGGCAGCACCCAGCAGCCGGGCAGCTGCGTGATGGTCACCCGCGAAGGCACCCGCCCGCTGCTGGTGGAAGTGCAGGCGCTGGTGGACACCTCACCGCTGTCCAACCCGCGCCGCGTTGCGGTGGGCCTGGAGCAGAACCGGCTGGCGATGCTGCTGGCCGTGCTTCACCGGCATGGCGGTGTCCTGACCGGTGACCAGGACGTGTTCGTCAACGTGGTCGGTGGCATCCGCGTGCAGGAAACCGCGGTGGATCTGCCGGTGCTGCTGGCGGTGCTGTCCTCGCTGCAGGACCGACCCCTGGCCGAGAAGACCATCGCCTTCGGCGAGGTCGGCCTGTCCGGCGAGATCCGCCCGGTCCCCAACGGCGAAGATCGTCTGCGCGAAGCGGCCACCCATGGGTTCAAGCGCGCGATCGTGCCCAAGGCCAACGCGCCCAAGACCGGCAGCGTCAAGGGCATGGAGGTGATCGCGGTGGAGCGGCTGTCCGAGGCGATCGAGGCGATCTGAACGCGGTGTTTCCGAGGCACCCGCCGCGCAGGCAATGCGCGGCCGGGCTGTGCTAGTTTTCCTCCCCTGAAATCCTCGTTCCAGCGCGTATCCCGGCCGGGGTGCGCCCGCCAGAGAAAACGATTCCATGCAAGAGACTCCCCTGGATGTACAGGGCGCCAGCGAGATCCGTCGCGCCGGTGTCGACCTCAACGGATTGATGACTGTCCTTGGCAAGCATCTGTATTCCACCCCGGTGGTGGCACTGCGCGAACTGGTGCAGAACGCGCACGATTCGCTGGTGCGACGGCGCCTGGAACAGGCCGACTGGCAGGAGCCGGGCCGGATCGAAGTGCACGGCGATGCGGTCAACGGCATCGTGCGCATCATCGATACCGGCGCCGGGCTGACCCAGCAGGAAATCCACGATTACCTGGCCACCGTTGGCGTGGGCTATACCCGTGGCCTGCGCCAGGCCGGCGAGGACGACGAAGGCCTGATCGGCATGTTCGGGCTGGGCTTCCTGTCCGCGTTCGTGCTGGCGCGCCGGGTGACCGTGCGCACCACCTCCTACCAGCAGCCGACGCTGGGCCACTGCTATGTCTCAAGCAACGCCGAGCAGTACACGGTGTCCCCGATGCCGGCGCGCGCGGTCGGCACCGAAGTGGTGCTGGAACTGCATGGCAGTTACGTGCACCTGGCGCAGGAGCAGAACCTGCGCGACATCCTCGGCCGCTATTGCGCGCTGCTGGGCGAGCCGATCCACATCGGCCAGGATGCGCGCGCGATCAACCCCGAGCCGCCGCCGTGGCGTCCGCAGGCCGGCGTGGTCATGCACCCGCTGCAGGCGCAGCGCCGCGGCCTGGAGTTCGCCGCGCACTTCGAGCGCAGCTTCGAGCCGATCGCCTGCATGCCGCTGCGCGCCGATGGCGGCAGCGATGCGGTGGGCCTGCTCTGGGTTCAGGACGGCGCCACCTACGGCACCAGCGACAACCGCAACCTCTCGGTGTTCGTGCGGGGCATGCTGCTCGACGACGACGCGCGCGACCTGCTGCCGCCCTGGGCCGGTTTCATCGGTGGCGTGATCGAATCCAGCCGGTTGACCCCTACCGCCAGCCGCGAGGACCTGCAGCGCGATGAAACCTACAGCGCAGTCCAGCATGCATTGGGCGAGGCGCTCATCGATGGACTGGTGGAGATCGCACGGCAGCAGCCGGAGGCCTGGCGACGCATCCTGGTGCGGCACAACGAAGCGCTGCTGGGTGCCTCGCTGTGCGATGAGCGCCTGTTCCAGTTGCTGCTCGAACACGTGCGCGTGCCAAGCTCGCAGGGCGACATCAAGGCAAGCGAACTGCCGTCGCGCGGCGCGGTCCACGTGATCCTGGACAGCGGCGGCGGTTTCGAGGAAATGCTGTTCCGCGCGATGGGCGTGCCAGTGGCGCATGGCAACCGTTACGCGGTGGTGCCGTTCCTGCGCCGCTGGACCCAGGCCAAGGGCATGCGCCTGGTGGAACTGGGCACCGAACAAGGCAACCGCGCGCTGTTCCGCACCGATACGCTGCCCGAGGCGGAAATGGACTGGCTGCAGACCCACCTGGGTGACGGTGAGCAATTGTTGCCGGCGCATTTCAGCCCGGCCGAGCTGCCAGTGGTGGTGGTGCCCGATCGCGAGGCCGAGCTGAAACGCCGCCTGGAAGACGACGAAAACGACAAGCGCGTGTCAATGGCCGCGCTGCGGCTGGCGCGCCAGTTCACTGCCCGCATCGTCGCGCGCGCACCCTCGCGCCTGTACCTCAACCTGGACAACCCCGCCGTGCAGGCGTTGCTGGCGGCGATGCGCGCCGGCAACCCGCAGGCCGAGTCCGCCGCACGCCTGCTGCGCTCGCTGAAAGTGATCGTCAGCGCGCAGGGGCGCGCCCAGGACGGCGGCGCGGCCAGCAACGACCTCAACCGCGCGTTCGGCGACATCGCCGATGCCCTGCAGCAGATGCTGCAGGCGCGCTGATATTCCCTTTCTTCAACATTACGCACTGCAGGACGACACGACCGCATGGATATCTGGAACTGGGTGGAAAAACTTCAGGACGATCTTGGCGAAGCCGGGCAGGCGCAGAGCGCACAGCTGCTGACGCGCTTGACCGATGAAGTCTGCGAACTGCGTCTGGACCGTGTGGATGCCCTGTTGCCCGAAGCGCGTGCATTGGGCAAGACGCTGGGCAATCCGTGGCTGGAGGTGTTCGTCGGCCATTGGGACATGCGCAATCGCGTCGGCAACCGCCTGGAGGGCGAGTCGGCGCTGGGCGACGCGGTGGCGCTGTTCGAGCGCGCGCACCGTGCCGACACGGTGGAGTGCCCGCAGTCGATCTGCGTAACCCAGGACCTGGCGGCCTGTTACGGCAACATCGACGGCCCCGGCTGGGTGCCCGAGCGCATCGAGGTCTGCGAGGAAACGCTGGCGCGGATCGATCCGAGCTGGGCGTGCTTCCAGTGCCTGAGCTGCGAGAAGGCCGATGCGTTGCTGGACGACGGCAACAGCCAGGGGGCCCTGGATTACCTGGACGTGCAGGCCGGCACCGTGCTGGCGCATGGCGGCAAGGTGTACGACAGCTTCCCGGAAATGCGCATCAAGATCCTCCTCGCCAGCGGCCGCGCGGCCGAGGCGCTGGCATTGATCGACGCGCGCCAGGCCGAAGTGGATGCCGAGGGCGACTACGAGCCGGCAAACTGCACCATCCCGCGCAAACTGTCGCGCGCATGGGCACTGGCGCAGCTGGGCCGCGATGAAGAAGCGCTGGAATCGCTGGTGCCGTGGAACCAGTTGTCGCCGAACTACCGCCGCATGTGGGCGCATACGGTGGCGCTGCTGGTGCGCAACGCACCCGAGCGCAACAGCTGGGACCTGGGCCGCCGGCTCAGCGCGACCCTGGCGCATTACGCAGCGGTCGGCGCGCACCGCTTCGTGATCGAGATTGCCGGACTCTGCGTGGACATGGCGCTGCAGCGCGGCGCGGTGTGGACCGCACGGCGCCACTTGGCGCTGGCCCGGGAGCACCTGGGCAGCCTGCGCCAGGACCGCGGTGCAAGCGACGCCGTGGCCGCGATGGCGGCGCGCATCGATGCCGCCCCCGGCGCGGCGGCGTTGCCGGTGCCCGCCGAAGGCTTGCTGGACTGGCTGGTCGAACAAGGCGAGCAGGGCGACGGGCGCGACCCCGAACGCGAGGCGCAGTGGTTGCTGCAGGGCGTGGAGCAGCGTCCCGACGACGCGGCGATGCTGGATGTCGCCGCCTCGGCGCTGAATGCCTGCGGCGCCGAGAATGACGCGATTGCGTTGTTGTGGGCGTTCGTCGAGCGCCACGGACATGAGGATGCCCCCCCGGCGTACTCCTTGATGGGCCTGCTGGTGCAGCGTGGCGACCAGGCCGGGCTGGATCGCCTGGCGCAGCATTACCAGGCGCGGGTGCCGGTGTTCGCACTGTGGTGCCAGGCGCAGATGGCGCACAAGCTTTCCGACTGGCCCGCGTTGGAGCAGGCCTGCAGCGCGCTGCTGGCCCTCTCGCCGCAGTCGCATGGCGCCCGCAATCTGCTGGCGATGGCCCTGATGGCCATGCAGCGTTTCCAGGACGCGGCGGCGCAGTACCGCCACCTCACCGAGGTACTGGAAGAGCCGCGCAGCGCGCACTGGGACCACATGACCGCCGCCAGCGCCGCCCGCGACTGGGCCGCCGTGCGTGGTTCGGCAGCGGCCATCGGCATGGAACTGAAAAGCACCGATGGCCCGGTCGAGGAATCCTTCGGCTGGGTCATCATCCGCTGCGCGGACGGCGGCGAGCCGATCGAATACTATGCGCGCCGCACCGGCCCGGTCACCGCGCGCATCGTGGAGAACGCGCCGGCCAACCGCCGCCAGCGCGTGAACGACTGGGTGGTGTTCGACGCCGAACTGGTCCATCCGGCACCGGAGGACGAGCAGGAGCGCGAGCGGTTCATGCCCACCTACGCCGAAGTCCACCTACTCCAGGGCGGTGGCTATGCCGGCAGCTGGCTGGTCGATGGCGTGCACCCCGGTGAAGACGCGTGGACCGCGTTCTCCGAGGCAGTGGAGGCCCGGGGCTGGAAGCTGTGGACGCACAGCCCGGACGATTACCAGCTCACCGATGCCCAAGGCGACGATGCGCCGCTGCCAGGCGTGCTGTTCACCGTGGCTCAGCCCCAGGAACAGCCGCCGCTGGACCTGCACCGGTTCCTGCTCGAGGCCACCGCGCACTGGCCGCACCGGCTGTGCTGGCTGCGCCTGGCCGAGGCCTGCGGCCAGGACGAGCAGCGTCATGTGGACGTGATCGAGCGCTACGGTCTGTAAGCGCCAGGCTGGGCGCGCCATTGCCGCGCCCGGCCCATCCACAGGGGCGGGAACGGGATATGCGGAGACCCGGTTGGAAGATTTGCCGCGGCACGGCGCTGATGGCGCTGTGCGTGCCGGTGGTACAGGCCGCGCCGGCGTGTGACGACCCGGTGGCGGTGGCGCGCCGGTTCCAGCAGGCCAGTGTGGGCGATCTGCTGGATGGCCAGGATGGCGAGATCAATGCACCGTTCGCGTTCGTGCGCATGGCACCCAGCGCGGCAGCCGCCTGCGCGATCCGCTGACCGGACCGCTGTAGCGTCTAGCGCGCTCGCCCGAACACCAGCTCTATAACGAACTGGCTGCCGAAGAACGCCAGCAGCAGCAGCGCCATCGCGGTCAGCGTCCAGTGCACGGCCTTCGCACCACGCCAGCCGTAACGGCGACGGCCGATCAGCAGGGTGCCGAACACGATCCACGACAGCACGCTGAGTACCGTTTTGTGCACCAGCTTCTGCGCCAGCAGGTCATCGACAAACAGCACGCCGGTGACCAGGGTCAGGGTGAGCAGCGCAAAGCCGACCGCGATCACCCGGAACAGCAGCGATTCCAGATCGGCCAGCGGCGGCAGGGCGCGCAGCCACGGCCGGAAATCGCGGCGGCGCAGGGCGCGCTCCTGCAGCCAGAGCATGATCGCCAGCAACGCGGCCACGCTCAGGGCGGCATAGGCCAGCAGCGCCATCCAGGCGTGGGTGGCCAGCTGCCAGCCCAGCGGCCGGCTCGGCTCGTGACCGTAGGCGTGATAGGCCCACAACACCGCTGCGGCCATCGGAAATACCAGGACACCCAGCGCCGCCATGCGCCCGCGCGCGGCCACCAGCGAGGTCAGCCAGGCCATGCCCAGGCCTACCAGCGACAGCGCGGCGAAGAAATGCATGTCCGGTCCACCGGTGGTGCGCATCGCCACCAGCACGTGGTAACCGCCGTGCAGCAGCATCGCCGGCAGCGCCGGCCACAGCCAGGCCGGGGAGGTCACCGCATCATCGCGGACGACCGCGCGCACCAGCAGGCCGGTGGCGGTCAGGTACAGCAGGGTCGCGATGAGAACGATTGTCATCGTTGCAGTTTCGCATACCCCCAAGCCACTGGCGATGCCTGCGGCCACAGGCCGCAGGCGCGCGGCGGGGCGCTTGGTGGACCGGCTATACTGTGCGTCTCTCTGTCTTTCGTTCTGAACAGGTTGCCTCCATGTTCGAGTCCCTGACCCAGCGCCTCTCCGGCACCATCGAGCGGCTGCGTGGCCGCGGTCGCCTCACCGAGGAAAACATCCGCGAGGCGACCCGCGAAGTCCGCATCGCGCTGCTCGAAGCCGACGTCGCCCTGCCGGTCGTGCAGGCGCTGGTCGAGCGCATCAAGGTGCGCGCGGTTGGCCAGGAAGTGCTCAAGTCGCTCACCCCCGGCCAGGCGCTGATCAAGATCGTGCGCGACGAGCTGACCACGGTGATGGGCTCGGCAGCGTCGGACCTCAACCTCAACGTGCCGGCCCCGGCGATCATCCTGATGGCCGGCCTGCAGGGCGCGGGCAAGACCACCACGGTGGGCAAGCTTGCCAAGCACCTGAAGGAAAAGCGCAAGAAGAAGGTGATGGTGGTGTCGGCCGACGTCTACCGTCCGGCGGCGATCGAGCAGCTCAAGACCCTGGCCGACCAGGTCGGCGTGCTGTTCTTCCCGTCCAGCGCCGACCAGAAGCCCGAAGCGATCGTGCGCGCGGCCATCGACGATGCCCGCAAGTCGTTCGTCGACGTGCTCATCGTCGATACTGCCGGCCGTCTGGCCATCGACGAAGCGATGATGGCCGAGATCAAGGCGCTGCACGCTGCGGTCAACCCGGCTGAAACGTTGTTCGTGGTCGACGCCATGACCGGCCAGGACGCGGCCAACACCGCCAAGGCCTTCGGCGAAGCACTGCCGCTGACCGGCGTGGTGCTGACCAAGACCGACGGCGACGCCCGTGGCGGTGCCGCGCTGAGCGTGCGCTACATCACCGGCAAGCCGATCAAGTTCGTCGGTGTCAGCGAGAAGCCCGAAGGCCTGGACGTGTTCCATCCGGACCGTATCGCCAGCCGCATCCTGGACATGGGCGACGTGCTGTCGCTGGTGGAACAGGTCGAGCAGCAGGTCGACAAGGACAAGGCGCAGAAGCTGGCCGAGAAGGTCGCCAAGGGCAAGAAGTTCGATCTGAACGACATGCGCGATCAGCTCGAGCAGATGCAGAACATGGGCGGCATCGGTGGCCTGATGGACAAGCTGCCGGGCCTGGGCCAGATCCCCGAGCACCTCAAGCAGCAGGTCAGCCAGGGCAAGGAAGTGCCGCGCATGATCGCCATCATCAACTCGATGACCAAGAAAGAGCGTCGCAACCCGGGCCTGCTCAACGGCTCGCGTCGCGCCCGCATCGCGCGCGGCTCCGGCCTGACCCCGGCCGACGTCAACAAGCTCATGAAGCAGTACCAGCAGATGGAAAAGATGATGAGCAAGATGGCCGGTGGCGGCATGAAGGGCATGATGCGCAGCATGAAGGGGATGATGGGCGCCATGGGCGGTCGCGGCGGCCTGCCATTCCGCTAAGGCATCCGGCAGCGCCTGGTCTCCGTGCCGGTCGCGCCAATTTCAGGTAAATGCGTCATCCGCGGCGGCGTAGTGCCTCTGGCGTTCCCCGCGCGCTGGGTGATTGACTGACAGGCTTGGCAAATTCAAAGGAATGTTCGTGAACAAGTCGATGGTGGTGATTGCGCTGGCCCTTTCCCTGGCCGCGTGCAAGGACGACAGGACGATGTCGCAGAAGGCGGGCAGTGCGATCAGCGGCACCGCTGCCGATTTCGTCGCTGGCTTGGGTGAAGGCGTGGACAAGCGCATGAACGTGACCCTGCAGGCCGATCCGGGCCTGGCCGCACGCGGGCTCACCGTGACCCTGGGCAAGAGCCGTGGCATGGGGTCCAAGGATGCGGCGGTGTACGTGGTGGCCGACAAGGCCTTCAAGGGCAAGCTGGTGGCGCGCGCACTGGATGCCGAGGGTGTCGAAATCGGCCGCGCGGCGGCCGAAGAAGAATTCGCCGCCGACGACGCCCGCTATGTCAGCTTCAAATTCAACGAAGAAATGGACAGCCAGCTGGTCCGCACCTACGCGGTGTCGGCACGCTGAATCCGGCCGGCGTGCATGCCGGGGCAGGGCGGTGCGGCGTATGCTGGCACCGTTTCCTTCTCCAGGTGCGCCGCGCGTGAGCCAGTCATCCATCCTCGAACGCGCCGACAGCTTCTGTCGGCGTTTTGCATTGCAGGGCCCGATCCTGCTCGCGCCGATGGCCGGCGCCTGTCCCGTGCCGTTGTCGGCCGCGCTGGCCAACGCCGGCAGCATGGGCGCGATGGGCGCGGTGTTGTCGCAGCCGCAGGACATCGTGGCGTGGATGACCGACTTCCGCGCGCAGTCCAGCGGTCCGGCGCAAGTGAATGTGTGGATACCCGATCCGCTGCCGCGGCGCGATGCCGATGCAGAAGCGGCCAGCCGTCGCTTCCTTGCGCAGTGGGGACCGGAGGTGCCGGCCACTGCCGGTGATGCGGGCCCGGCCGATTTCGATGCGCAGTTCGACGCGCTGATCAGCGCGCGACCGGCGGTGGCCTCAACCATCATGGGCGTGTTTTCCGCCGCGCAGGTGCAGCGCCTGAAGGACGTGGGCATCGCCTGGATCGCCTGTGCGACGACCTTGTCCGAGGCGCGGGTCGCACAGGCCGCCGGTGCCGATGCGGTGGTCGCGCAGGGCGCTGAAGCCGGTGGGCATCGCGGTGCCTTCGACCCTGACGCGGCCGAACGCCAGTTGGTCGGGTTGTTCGCGCTGCTGCCGCGGCTGGCCGATCATCTGGACGTCCCGGTGATCGCGGCCGGCGGCATCGCCGATGGACGTGGCATCGCGGCGGCACTGACCCTGGGTGCCAGTGCGGTGCAGGTGGGCACCGCCTTCCTGCGCACGCCCGAGTGCAGCTTGAACCCGGCCTGGTCGCAGGCCCTGGCGGACGCGGAGCCGGAAGATACCTGGCCCACGCGGGCCTTCAGTGGTCGCCTCGGCCGTGGCCTGGCCACCGCGTATGTGCGTGCTGCCGCTGCGGCCGATGCACCTGCACCACGCCCGTACCCGGTGCAGCGCGGGCTGACCGCACCGATGCGCGCCCAGGCCACCGGTGACAGCAACGTCGATGCGATGCAGGCGTGGGCCGGGCAGTCCGCGTGGATGGCGCCGGCGCGCCCGGCGGCGCAGGTGCTGCAGCAGATGTGGTCCGACGCCCGGGCGCTGCTCGGATGAGCGTCTACTGCAACGGCCACCGCGCCAGCGCCGACGACCTGGCCGGCGGGTTGACCAACTACGGGCACTTCACTTCGTTGCAGGTGCGCGGCGGGGCCGTGCAGGGCCTGGACCTGCACCTGCAACGGCTGCAGCAGGGCACCGAAGCGCTGTTCGGCAGCGTCCTGGACCTGGGCCAGGTCCGGTCGTGGATGCAGCACGCGCTGCAGTCGGACGACCTGCGTGATGCCTCGCTGCGGGTCACGGTGTTCTCGCGCCAGTTCGATTTCCGCCAGCCGCTGGAAGCGGTCGCGGTGGACGTGCTGGTGGCGGTGGGTACGCCGGTCCACATGCCGGCCGACGCGCGGCGCGTGCGCACGGTGATGTACCAGCGCGAGCTGCCGCACCTCAAGCATGTCGGTACCTTCCCGCTGTTCGAGCAGCGCCGGCGCGCGATGCGGGACGGCTTCGACGATGCGCTCTTCGTCACCCCGGACGGGGAGGTCGGCGAGGGCACTACCTGGAACATCGCCTTCCAGCGTGGCCAGCAGATCGTCTGGCCGCAGGCCCCGGCCCTGCGCGGTACGCATGAGCGGCTGTTGCAGGCGGGGTTCGCAGGTGACGTGCAGCAGGTGCGCGAGGTGGCCCTGGCCGAACTGGACGGCTTCGACGGCGCCATCGCCTGCAACGCGGCCGGGGTCTGGCCGATCTCGGCGATCGACGCGGTCACCTTCGCCGCGTCGGAGGCCTTCTGCCAGCGCGCGCGGGGGATCCTGGAAACGGCCCCGTGGCAGCCGATCGGGGCGATTGGCGGCGTCGGGTAGGCCCTGTTCAGCTTCGGCGGTCTTCACAGACTTGGAATGACCGCAGGCCGCCGCTATAATCGCCGGCTTACCGCGCCATCCTGGCGACTGGGCAATTGAGGAAACAACACCATGGTCAAGATTCGACTGACCCGCGGCGGCGCCAAGAAGCGTCCCTTCTACCACATCATCGTGACCGACTCGCGCAGCGCCCGTGACGGCCGCAACATCGAGCGCGTCGGTTACTACAACCCGGTGGCCCAGGGTGCGGAATCCCGCATCGTGCTGGACCTGCCGCTGGTCGACAAGTGGGTTGCCAACGGCGCCCAGATGACCGACAAGGTCCGCAACCTGTACAAGGAAGCGACCAAGGCCCAGGCCTCCGCGGCCTGATCCTGAAGGGCCGCGCCTGCCGCGGTCCACCGGTCTATACAGATGAAAGATACCGAGCGCCGCATCCTGCTGGGCAGGATTGTCGGCGCTTTTGGTGTGCGAGGCGAGATCAAGCTCGAGTCCTGGACCGAGCCGCGTACCGCCATTTTCCAATACCAGCCCTGGATCCTGCGTACACCCGCCGGCCAGGAGAGCACCCTCAGCGGCGCGCGCGGACGTCAGTCCGGCAAGCATCTGGTCGCGGTGTTTCCCGATATCACCGACCGCGATGTGGTCGAGGCGATGTACGGAACCGAAGTTTATGTAGCACGCAGCGCGCTGCCGCCGCCGAAGCCCGACGAGTATTACTGGGTCGATCTGGAGGGGTTGCAGGTGCGTACCGTCGATGGCGTCGAACTGGGGCGGGCCTCGCACCTGTTCTCGACCGGCTCCAACGACGTGCTGGTGGTGCAGGGCGATCGTGAGCGGATGATTCCGTTCGTGCAGCCGGACTTCGTGGTGTCGGTGGATTTCGAGGCCAACCTGATCGTGGTCGACTGGGACCCGGAGTTCTGACCGGGTGCGTATCGACGTCATCACCTTGTTCCCCGAGTTCATGGCGCAGTCGGCCGCGCTGGGCGTGGTCGGCCGTGCGGCCGAGCGCGGCCTGCTCGACCTGCATGGCTGGAATCCGCGTGACTACGCCGCCGGCAACTACCGCCGGGTGGACGACCGTCCCTTCGGGGGTGGCCCGGGCATGGTCATGCTGATCGAGCCGTTGCGCGCCTGCCTGGCCGCGGCCAAGGCGGCCGATCCGGCGCCCGCGCCGGTGATCTACCTCAGCCCGCAGGGCAAGCCGCTGACCCAGTCCAGGGTGCGCGAACTGGCGGCACTGCCACGGATGATCCTGCTGTGCGGCCGCTATGAAGGCATCGATGAGCGCTTCCTCGAGGCCGAGGTCACCGAGGAAATCTCGCTCGGCGATTACGTCCTGTCCGGCGGCGAGCTGGGCGCGGCGGTCATCGTCGATGCGGTGACCCGTCTGCAGGAGGGCGCGCTGGGCGATGCCGAATCGGCGGTCCAGGACAGTTTCGAAGGCCCGCAGGGGCTGCTGGACTGCCCGCATTTCAGCCATCCGGCCCAGCATGAATGGGGCGAAGTCCCGGACGTGCTGCGCTCGGGCAACCATGCCGCCATCGCCCGCTGGCGCCGCCAGCAGTCGCTGCTGCGGACCTGGCTGCGGCGCCCGGACCTGCTGGACGAGCGCACGCTGTCCAAGGCCGACCGCCTCCTGCTGGAGCAGGCGCGGCAGGCCCTGCCCAAGGAATCGAACCCCTAGCGCAGGGGCCGGTTCTTGTTTACAATTCTGGATTGCCATCGGCCCTTTGGGGGTCGATTGGCAGGAATCCCTACAAAAAACGTGCAGCACAGTCCGGTGACTGCATGAGCCCACGTTGTCGAACGACACGACCACCCGAACACTATCGGTGCACCCATGAGCAAGCTGAACAAATCCATCCTTTCGGACTTCGAATCCGCCCAGATTACCCGCGAGCTGCCGAAGTTCAGCCAGGGTGACACCGTCGTCGTCAACGTGAAGGTCAAGGAAGGCAACCGTGAGCGCGTGCAGGCTTACGAAGGCGTCGTGATCGGCACCAAGAACGCCGGCCTGAACTCCGCCTTCACCGTGCGCAAGATCTCGCACGGCTACGGCGTCGAGCGCGTCTTCCAGACCCACAGCGCCATCATCGACTCGGTCGAAGTGAAGCGTCGTGGCAAGGTCCGCTCCGGCAAGCTGTACTACCTGCGTGGCCTGGAAGGCAAGGCTGCCCGCATCAAGGAAGATCTGGCTGCCGCTGCGCAGGCCAAGGCTGCCCGCCTGGCTGCCAAGGCCCAGTAATTCCCGCCGACGACTTCGGTTGTCGCGGTACCAGAACGGCCACCCTCGGGTGGCCGTTCTGCGTTTGACGTCCTGAACATCACAAGCACGTCAGGGAGCCATGCGCGCCCTGCGTTCGTTGAAGGAAAAACATGCAGGCTTATCCCGCTCGAATCCGTGCCGCGCTGCAGGTCATGCAGGCCGCCGGCGTCCCCGCGCAGATGCAGGCGCCGCTGTTGTACCGGCTGCTGTGGCGGACAGGCCTGGCCGTGCCGCCGCCAGTGCTGGCCGGTTTCGTCGCCAACGCCATGCTGATGGGCGCGATGTTCGCGCTGGGATGGGGCGGATTGATGTGGCTGCTGTTCGCGCGCAGCGCCATGCTGCCGACGGCGGGCGTGCTGGGCGGTGCCGGCGTGGCCGGCCTGCTGTTCGGTGGCGCGATGGCACTGCTGATGCGGTGGCAGCAGCAGCGCTATCGCTTGCCGGCGTGGCGCGAGGTACGCGACACCGACGCCGGTTAACCCGCGCGCGTCGGCGCGGGCTGCGGCGCCGCCGTTGCCGGTGCGTCCGGGTCCAGGTCGGCCACCGGTGAAGGCGGCATCGACGGCACGGCAGCCGGTGCGGCCATTTCGTCGCGGTGGGTCGGCAGCATGTGCGCCTTGCGCCAGCCGCCCCAGCGGTAATACGCCAGCGACATCAGCATCGCGCAGAACGAGCTGACCGGGAAACTCCACCACACCGCATCGGCGCCCCAGCTGTCCTGCAGCAGTTCGGCGAACGGCACGCGGATGCCCCACAGCGAGGCGGCCAGGATCAGCAGCGGCGGGATCACCGCACCGGTGGAGCGCACTACGCCGGAAATGACGAAGTTGACGCCGAAGAACAGGAACGACCACACCGCGATGTGGTTGAGGTGGCGCGCCACGTCCAGCGACTGGCTGGCTTCGGGCAGGAACAGCGCAAGGGTGTACCGGTCCAGCAGGATCAGCGGCAGGATCAGCACGCCGGTGAGCAGGAAGTTGTACAGCACGCCGCTGCGGGCGGTGCCGCGCACGCGGTCCCAGTTGCCGGCGCCGACGTTCTGCGCGGCCATCGACGAGCACGCCGCGCCGATCGCCATCGCCGGCATCTGCACGTAGGTCCACAGCTGCAGCGATGCACCGTAGGCGGCGGCCGTGTCGGTGCCGTAGCCGTTGACCATGCTCATCATCAGGATCATCGACAGCGAGATCAGCACCATCTGCAGGCCCATCGGCACGCCCTTGACCACCAGCGCGCGCAGGATCGTGGTGTCGATCTTGAACAGCGCCATGTCCTTGCGGCCCAGCCACAGCACATGGCGCTTGTTGCGCATGTACCAGAGCAGGCCGATCAGCGACAGCGTCTGCGCGATCAGCGTGGCCCAGGCGGCACCGGCGATGCCCAGCTGCGGGAACGGGCCGATGCCGAAGATCAGCAGCGGGTTGAAGCCGATGTCCAGCACCACCGACAGCAGCAGGAAGCGGAACGGCGTGCGTGAATCGCCGACGCCGCGCAGCGCCGAGCTCAGGAACGCGAACGCATACAGCGTCGGCATCGCCAGGAAGATGATGCGCAGGTAGGCCTCGGCCAACGGCAGCGATTCGGCCGGCGTGCCCATGGCCGCCAGCAGCGGATGCGACAGCCACCAGCCGGCGATCGCGATCACCACCGACAGGCCGATGAAGAAGGTGGCGCTGGTGCCCATCACACGGCGTGCCTGGGAAATGTCGCGCGCCCCCATCGCCTGGCCGATCAGGATGGTGGCCGCCATGCCGATCCCGAACACCGAGCCGATCAGGAAGAACATGATGTTGTTGGCGTTCGCGGTAGCGGTCAGGGCCGCCTCGCCGAGGAAGCGGCCCACCCAGATCGCATTCACCGACCCGTTCAGCGACTGGGCGATGTTGCCGGCCAGGATCGGCAGGGCGAACAGGAACAGGTTGCGCCCTATCGGGCCGGTGGTCAGGTCAAGCGGCGCTTTGGCCATGTGCTCTGGAGATCAAGCGTGGAGAGCGGCACACTAGCACCAAGCCCGTCAGTGGGATATCGCGATGCGCACCGTAATGCCGGCGGCTGGCCGGCTCCAGGCAATGCGAACCAGCCGGATGCTCCCCACTGGCCGGTGTCCCCTGCATCGGGCTGACCCGTTCATGCCCGCGCTGACGGCGCTCTTGATTGCCGTTGCGTTGGCCGCATGTTCGAGTACACAGCGCCTGGGCGATGCCCAGGTGCGGCCGATGGACCGACCGGAATGCCAGGTGGGCAGCCAGCGCCGCGATCTGGATGCCGGCGTGCCGGTACTGATCGGTGGCACTGGATGCCGGGGCAACCCGGACGCGCCCCAACCCCTGAACAAACGACCGGCCAACGCCGTGGAGCTGGGCAAGCAGCATGACTGAAGCAGAATCGTTGGGCGCCAGCGTGCGGCTGGATGTGTGGCTGTGGGCCGCGCGCTTCTTCCGAACCCGCAGCCTGGCCAAGCAGGCGGTGGAAACCGGCAAGGTCGATGTGGCGGGGCAGCGCCCGAAGTCGTCGCGCGCTGTGAGGGTAGGCGAGCAGCTGCAGATCAGCCGCGGCGATGAAACTTTCGACGTACAAGTGCGTGGTCTGAGCGAAATGCGCGGGCCGGCGCCGGTGGCGCAGCAGCTGTATGCGGAAAGCGAGGCGTCGCGTGCGCGGCGTGCCGAACTGCGTGCGCAGCGCGCGGCGGCGAAGAATGGTTACCAGCCGCCGGAGCATCGACCGGACAAGCGTGCGCGGCGGTTGATCCGGGCCCTGGGCGACATCGACGCGATCTGAGCCTGCGCGTACGTTCGCGTCCGCGCAGGCATTGAAGCGGTGCTGACACAGCGGTTGGCACCTGTCCTTGCGGGGGAACCGGCCGGTGGCCGGTTCCCCCTGTCTCACGCGTGCAGATCGTAGCGGTCAAGTTCCATCACCCGCGTCCAGGCGGCGACGAAATCCTGCACCAGCTTCTTCTCACCGTCCGCACTGGCGTAGACCTCGGCGAGGGCGCGCAGCACCGAATTCGATCCGAATACCAGGTCGGCGCGACTCCCGGTCCAGCGCGTGTCTCCGCTGCTCACGTAGCCATTGCCGTCGGGTTTCCACTGCGTGCGCATGTCCAGCAGGTTGACGAAGAAATCGTTGCTCAACGTGCCGGGGCGATCGGTCAGCACCCCTTGGGTATTTCCGTCGACATTGGCTCCCAACACGCGCAGGCCACCGACCAGTGCGGTCAGCTCCGGCGCGCTCAGGGTGAGCAGTTGCGCCTTGTCGATCAGCAGCACTTCGGCGGGCACGCTGTAGCGGCCCTTGAGATAATTGCGGAAGCCATCGGCGTAGGGTTCCAGTACCGCGAACGATTCGACGTCGGTCTGTGCCTGGCTGGCATCGGTGCGGCCGGGGGTGAACGGTACGCTGATGTCGTGGCCACCGGCCTTGGCGGCCTGCTCGACGCCGACGCCTCCGGCCAGCACGATCAGGTCGGCCAGCGATACCTGCTTGCCGCCGCCGCCGCCATTGAAGCCGGTCTGGATCTTTTCCAGCGCGGCCAGCACCTTGGACAGCTGCTGCGGCTGGTTCACGGCCCAATCCTTCTGCGGGGCAAGACGGATGCGTGCACCGTTGGCACCGCCGCGCTTGTCCGAGCCGCGGAACGTCGACGCCGAGGCCCAGGCGGTGGACACCAGTTCGGCCACGCTCAGTCCGGCAGCGGCGATCTGCTGCTTGAGCGCGGTGATGTCGCGGGCGTCGATCAACGCATGGGTCGTTGCGGGCACCGGGTCCTGCCAGATGAATTCCTCGGCCGGGATCTCCGGGCCCAGATAGCGGGCACGCGGACCCATGTCGCGGTGGGTCAACTTGAACCATGCACGCGCGAATGCATCGGCAAAGGCCTGCGGGTCCTCAAGGAAGCGGCGCGAGATCTTTTCGTAGGCCGGGTCCACGCGCAACGCCAGGTCGGTGGTGAGCATGCTCGGGCGATGCTTCTTCGACGGGTCGTGCGCGTCGGGGATGACGGCCTCGCTGTCCTTGGCCACCCACTGGTGCGCACCGGCCGGGCTCTTGGTCAGCTCCCACTCGTGCTTGAACAGCAGCTCGAAGAAGTCGTGGCTCCACTGTGCCGGGGTGCGCGTCCAGGTCACTTCCAGGCCGCTGGTGATGGTGTCCCCGCCCTTGCCGCTGCCGAATGTGTTGGACCAGCCAAGGCCCTGGCTTTCCAGCCCCGCTGCTTCCGGTTCCGCCCCGACGTTGTCGGCCGGGCCGGCACCGTGGGTCTTGCCGAAGCTGTGACCACCGGCGATCAGGGCGACGGTTTCCTCATCGTCCATGGCCATGCGGCCGAAGGTATCGCGGATGTCGAAGGCGGCCTTGAGCGGATCGGGGTTGCCGTCCGGGCCTTCGGGGTTCACGTAGATCAGGCCCATCTGCACTGCGGCGAGCGGGTTCTCCAGATCGCGCGAGTGGATGTCGCCATCGGCGTCATCATCGGAGACCAGCACACCGTGGTCTTCTTGTACGCCCTCGGAGCCATGCGCATAGCGCATATCGCCGCCGAGCCAGGTGGTCTCGCGGCCCCAGTACACATCCTGGTCCGGTTCCCAGGTATCGAGGCGACCACCGGCAAAGCCCAAGGTCTTGAAGCCCATCGATTCGAGTGCGACGTTGCCGGTGAGGATCAGCAGGTCGGCCCAGGAGATGGCCTGGCCGTACTTCTGCTTGATCGGCCACAGCAGCCGGCGTGCCTTGTCCAGGCTGACATTGTCCGGCCAGCTGTTGAGCGGGGCGAAACGCTGCTGGCCGCGACCGCCGCCGCCGCGTCCATCGCCGATGCGGTAGGTGCCGGCGCTGTGCCAGGCCATGCGGACGAACAGGCCGCCGTAGTGACCGAAGTCGGCCGGCCACCAGTCCTGCGAATCGGTCATCAGCGCCTTGAGGTCGGCCTTCAGCGCGGTGTAGTCGAGCTGCTTGAACGCCTTGGCGTAATTGAACCCGTCACCCAGCGGATTGGAGCGGTTGGAATGCTGGTTGAGCAGGTCCACGCGCAACTGGTTGGGCCACCAGTCGCGGTTGGTGGTGGCGTCGCCGACCAGGGCGTGGTTGAAGGGGCATTTTGCTTCGCTTTTCATGGGCATCTACCTGTGTACCAGCGAATGGGGACTCATCTGCGCGCAGGCGCCTATGGCGATGTCGGCGGCCCAACCCTCCCTCAGGGAGTGCGGTTCCACCAAGCCCCGGCGTGAGGGCCGGGACGTGCCGTGAAGGCATGCGGGACACGTTAAGCATTGTTATTCAATCGGTAAATTCGAATGAATCAACCGATGTGATAGTTGCGGCCTATTTATGTGGCGGCCTCAACGCTTCCCGCCGAACAGGCCGCCACCCAGCTTTACCAAATCGCCGATGCCGAGCTGGCCGTCGCCGTCCTGGTCGAGCACCGAGGTGAGCAGGCCACCGCTGCTGGCGGCCTGGGCTTCTTGGCCGAGGGCCTGGCTGAGCTGGCTGGGATTGCCGCCGCTGGCAAAGCGCTGGGCGAGGTAGGACATGACGATGGGCGCGAGGATGGCCAGCAGCTGGCTGGTCTTGCTGCTGTCCAGACCGGTGGCCTGGCTCAGGCCCTGCGCGGCGCGGTCGCTGTTGCCGCCGAACACATGGCCCAGGATGCCGGCGCCATTGGTGGCATTGCCACCCCCGCCGCCCCCGAGCACGCTGCCGAGCAGCCCGCCCAGGTCGAAGCCACCACCGCCGGCGGGCGCATGATCGCGTTGCAGGGCGCCCAGAAGGGCTTCAGCACCTTGGGGCTGCTGTGCGTTGCGGCCCATCGCTCCAAGCAGCAGGGGCAGGGCCGCGCCGACCGCGCCGCTGGCCTGGTGCTGGTCGATGCCAAGCTGCTGGGAGACCTGATGCAGGCCTTGGCCCTGCTGCAGCTGCTGGAAGAGGGAAGCGGCGAGTGATTCGGTGTTCACGGCGGACTCCGGAGCAGGGAGGGGGACGCGCCGAGCATAGCGCTGCGTTTACTACGGTAATGCGAAGGCCTCAGGCCGCCGGCCTGGCTTTGACGCCCCGGCCGGCGGCGCAGGTCAGTGGGTACGGTCGGACGGCGTCGACGTCACCGCGATCTGCTGCAGCGTGGCGACGAAGTCCGGCAGCAGCACGCGGTTGCCATGCCCGCTCAGGTGGTCTGAATCGAAGAACAGCGGATCCTGCCCGTCCATCGCCGAACATGTACTGTCCTTGCACAGCAGCGGCAGCGGATCCCACACATGCAGCGCAGGATGCGCCAAGGCAAGCGATGCGAGCAGCGCCATCTGCGGCGCGCGCAGCCGCTCGAGGTCCGCGCGGGGCATCGTCAAGCCGTCGGCGCAGGCCGGATTCATCCGGTTGAACGGATCCGAACATCGATACGCGGAGGCCTTGAAGATGGGCAATGGCGCGTCGATCACGATCTTCACCTGCAGCGCCTCCAGGCGCGCCAGCACCGCTTCGGCGTCCTGTCTGGCGGCGCGGTCGTCGTCCGCGCCGCGGGCGTGCAGGATGTCGTCCATGACCACGGCATGCCCACGGCGCCAATCGCGGCCGCGCAGTTCGGGCATGCGCAGCGAGGCGATCAGCACCACATCCCCGGGCCGGGCCTGCGCCTCGATCTGCGCCAGGACGCGTTCGCGTGCGTCACTACAGTCGCCCGGTGCAGTGCCAAGCAAGGTGACGATGCCGCAGCCACCGCGCTCCAGCACGTGCAACTCCATCTCCAACTGCCGCGCGGCGATGGACACCATGGTCCGGTAGGCGGCGGCATGCGAGTCGCCGGCGACGAACAGCTGCCGACCTGCGAGGGTGGGGCCATCGACCGGCGGCACCGGTTTCCAGGCGGGATGCAGGTAGGGCCGCCACTGGTAGCCGTCGCCGGTGGTGCTGAGCGAGATGTCGTCGGTGTGCTGCACGATCAGGTAGGCACCCGTGGCGGACAGGCCCATGGCGGCAATGCCCATTGCCAGTACCGTGCGCGTGCGAAGGCGTGTGCCCCGCCGGCGTGCCGGATTTTCGATCCAGTGATAGGAGGCGCTGGCGATGGCCATCAGTACGACCGGGTAGGCCCACAACGCGATGCCCTGCATGCCGTAGGTCCAGCGCAGCAGCACCAGCAACGGCCAGTGCCAGAGATAGAGCGAGTAGGACAACACGCCGATGTAGACCAGCGGCCGCCATTGCAACCCGCTCAGAACCGATGACCGTGCGCGGTCGATGTCGTCGGTGTCGTCGTCGGCGGCGGCGGCGGCGGCGGCCAGCAGCATCAGCGTGCCAGCCACGGTGATCAGCGCGCCCGGGAAGGGAAACGAGAACCGGGACGCGAACCCGAAGCCCAGCGCCACCATCAGCAGGCCTGGCAGCGCCCACAGCCGCCAGCGCGCAGGTGCGCCGTGGGTCATCACGCGTTGGTACAACAATGCGCCTGCGGCCAGCTCCCACAACCGTGCCGGCAGCAGGTAAAACGCCGATGCTGGTGCGGTGGTCGCCTGCACGGCGGCGATCGCCAGCGACGCCGCGGCCAGTACCGGCAACAGCCAGCGCGCGGCCGCGTGGGTCCGGCGGTGCTGCAGCCAGACGAAGTACACGAACGGAAACAGCAGGTAGAACTGTTCTTCCACCCCGAGCGTCCAGGTGTGCAGGAAGGGGTTGAGGTCGGCGCCCGGCGAGAAGTAGCCATCCTGCTGCCAGGCCAGCACCAGGTTGCTGACCCCCAACAGCGCGCCCAGTCCGGTCTGGTCGAACTGCTCGTTGCGCCAGGCACGTGGCATCAGCAGGGCCGACAGCAGGAAAGTGACCAGCAGCATCAGCAGCAGCGCGGGCAGCAGCCGCAGCAGCCGCCGCCGGTAGAAATCGAGCAGGAAGCGGCCAAGGGTGGGGGCGGGCCGCGCTGCCAGGGACTGGCTGATCACGAATCCGGACACAACGAAAAACAGATCCACGCCACTGAACCCGCCGGGCAGGAGCGCCTTGTTGGCGTGGAAAACGATGACGGCAACCACCGCCAGGGCACGCATGCCATCGATGGCGCCGAAGTGACGCGTTGGGAGCAGGGACATGGCGGGGACCGTTACGGGGACGGGCCAGCATCAAGAGGGTGTCCGGCACCAGCAAGGGGCAATGACGACACACCCTCCGAACTGGAACGTGCGTGGGGCATGCGCGCGGCCGAGGCGCGCCTGCGGTTCAGCCAGGTTCGTCATGCCGCCCATTCCAGCGTAGGCAGATGCCGACGCTGGACGACCCCGGCCACTACCACGCGCGCTGGGCGCGCAGGATCAGATCAGTGCTTTCAGCCGGTACAGCGCTTCCAGGGCCTGCTTCGGGGTCAGCTCGTCCGGATCGATCGCGGCCAGCGCGTCCTGCGCGGCGGTGTTGGGCGCGTTGAACAGGCCGAACTGCTGCGGTGCATCCAGGGCCTGCGGGGCCACGGTGGCGGCATGACTCTCGCCGCCGCGCTGCTCCAGTTCGGCCAGGCGACGCCGTGCCTGCGCGACGGTGGAGCGTGGCAGGCCGGCCAGGGCCGCCACCTGCAGGCCGAAGCTGCGGTTGGCCGGGCCGTCCTTGACCGCGTGCATGAACACCAGCGCTTCGCTGCCGTTCTTGTCGGTGTGTTCCACCGCATCCAGGTGCACGTTGGCGATGCCGCTGGGGCCGCCTTCGTGCTGCTCGTCGGCCAGCGCGGTCAGCTCGAAGTAGTGGGTGGCAAACAACGTGTAACAGCGATTCTGGTAGGCCAGGTGGCGCGCCACCGCATCGGCCAGGGCCAGGCCGTCGTAGGTGGAGGTGCCGCGGCCGATCTCGTCCATCAGCACCAGCGAGTGCGCGCTGGCGTGGTGCAGGATGTAGCTGGTCTCGGCCATCTCGACCATGAAGGTGGACTGCCCGCGCGCGAGGTCGTCGCCGGCGCCGATGCGGGTCAGGATGCGGTCGATCGGGCCGATCACCGCGCGGCTGGCCGGCACGAAGCTGCCGATGTGGGCCAGCAGCACGATCAGCGCGTTCTGGCGCATGTAGGTCGATTTACCGCCCATGTTCGGGCCGGTGATGACCAGCATGCGGCGGTCCGGATGCAGGTCCAGGTCGTTGGGCTCGAACGGCTGCTCGCGCACCGCTTCCACCACCGGGTGGCGGCCGCGTTCGATGCGCAGGCACGGCGCTGTTTCCAGCTCCGGGCGGGCCCAGTCCAGCGCCTGTGCGCGTTCGGCGAAGCCGGCCAGCACGTCCAGTTCGCTGAGCGCGGCGGCGCACTGCTTGAGCGGCTCCAACTTGCCGGCCAGCGTATCCAGCAGCTGTTCGTACAGCAGCTTCTCGCGCGACAGCGAACGCTCGCGGGCCGACAGCACCTTGTCCTCGAAGGATTTCAGTTCTTCGGTGATGTAGCGCTCGGCATTGGTCAGGGTCTGGCGGCGGGTGTAGTGCACCGGCGCCTTCTCACTCTGGCCCTTGCTGATTTCGATGTAGTAGCCGTGCACGCGGTTGTAGCCGACCTTCAGCGTGGCAATGCCGCTGCTGATGCGTTCGCGCTGTTCCAGGTCGATCAGGAACTGATCGGCATGGGTGGACAGGCGGCGCAGTTCGTCCAGTTCGGCATCGAAGCCTTCGCCGATGACACCGCCGTCGCTGAGCTTCATCGGCGGGGTCGGCGCGATCGCGCTGGCCAGCAGGTGCGCGCATTCGTCATGCGAGCCCAGCGCGTCGTGCAGCGCCACCAGGCGCGGAGAGTCCAGCGGGGCGAGCACGCGGCGCACGTCCGGCAGCAGGCCGAGACCATCGCGCAGGGTCGAGAAATCGCGCGGACGTGCCGAGCGCAGCGCGACGCGGGTGAGGATGCGTTCCAGATCGCCGAGCGCGCGGAACGCGTCGCGCACATCGCTATCGGCGCCGCGGTCGATCAGCGTGGCTACCGCATCGTGGCGATGCACCAGCACCTCGCGCAGGCGCAGCGGGCGGTGCAGCCAACGCCGTAGCAGGCGACCGCCCATGGGGGTGACGGTGGTATCGAGCACGCCGAGCAGGGTGTTGCGGGTGTCGCCGTCGACGCGCGTGTCCAGTTCGAGATGGCGGCGCGTGGCGGCGTTCATCGCGATCGCCTCGCTGGCCGTTTCGGTGGCGATCGCGGTCAGGTGCGGCAGGCGCTGTTTCTGGGTTTCTTCGACATAGCCAAGCAGGGCGCCGGCCGCCGCGGTCGCGCGCGGCTTGTCGTCGATGCCGAAACCGGTGAGGTCGTGCAGCTTGAAGAAGGCCAGCAGCTGGCGGCGGCCGCTGTCGGGATCGAACAGCCACGGCGCGCGGCGACGGATGCCGCTGCGGTGCTTGAGGAACTCCGGCCAGTTTTCTTCGTCGGGCACCAGCAGTTCGGCCGGCTCCAGGCGTGCCAGTTCGGCTTCCAGCGCGTCTTCCGAATCCACTTCGTTGACCAAAAAGCGACCGCCGGCCAGGTCGGCCCAGGCCAGGCCGAAGCCGTGCTTGCCGCGCGACAGCGCCATCAGCAGGGTGTCGCGACGCTCGTCCAGCAGTGCCTCATCGGTGACCGTGCCGGGGGTGACGATGCGCACCACCTTGCGTTCGACCAGGCCCTTGGCCAGCGCCGGGTCGCCGATCTGCTCGCAGATGGCCACCGATTCGCCCAGCGCCACCAGCCGCGCCAGGTAGCCTTCGTAGGCATGCACGGGCACGCCGGCCATCGGGATCGGCG
This sequence comes from Stenotrophomonas sp. Ste86, assembly GCF_024519465.1. Taxonomy (GTDB): domain Bacteria; phylum Pseudomonadota; class Gammaproteobacteria; order Xanthomonadales; family Xanthomonadaceae; genus Stenotrophomonas. Next base: position 37,298 of record NZ_JALJRW010000017.1, read on the forward strand.
CGCCGCCGGAGCTGCCACGCTGGGTCAGGGTGATGTCCAGCAGCCGCGCGGCCTTGCGTGCGTCGTCGTAGAACAGCTCGTAGAAGTCGCCCATCCGGAAGAACAGCAGCAGGTCCGGGTACTCGGACTTTGCGGCGAAGAACTGCTTCATGAGCGGGGTGTGTTCGGGCTGCTTATCGGTCACGCGGGGTCCATCAACGTCGGGGGCAGGCCGGAAGGCCGCCGGATGGACCATTGTAGGGGAGGGGGCCGGGTGGGCGAAGGGCCGCTCCCGGGCTCAACGGGTCAGCAGCGTGACATTGGGATGTGCGGCGATGATCTGCATGACGATATCGAAGTAGGTCTGGCCCTCGCCGCGTTCCAGCGCCTGCAGTTGTGCGCTGACATGGGCGGGGTTGAACGGCCCGGCCGGGTCCAGTTTGGCCTGCAGCCACGTGCGCGTTGCCGCTATCCCAAGCGCCTGGCGACTGTGTGCGATGTCCTTCCAGTGCAACTGGACGGTCGTGTGACCGGCCAGCGCGCCATAGGCGCCGTAGAGCATGTCATCCAGCGCATCCAGGCTCGGCCCGAGTTGCCAGTCTTCGTCGGGCATGAAGACGCGGTTGATCTCGGCGTAGAAGCTGGCGATGCCGTCGATCGCGCCGCCTTCCAGCACCAGGCAGGGGGGGCGCAGCGGGGCGGCTGCGTGCGGGGTGCTGGGCATGCCGGGGCATCCTTGATCAGGTCCGGCATGACGGTAGCAGCGCGGCCGTCATTTTCGCGGTAGTGTCCGCCTGCAAGCCGTTCGTGCGTTGTCAGCGTGACCACCCGGGCCGCAGGGCCCCTCCGCACCACAACCGGATGCCCACCATGCTCAGGCACCTCATTGCCGTTGCCTTCGCGCTCGTCCTCAGCGCCCCGGCCTTCGCCCAGGTCAAACCCTTCCCCGCAGGATTCCGCACCCAGGAGGTCGTGGTCGGCGATGCCACGCTGCATGTCCGGGTCGGTGGCAAGGGGCCGGCCGTAGTGCTGCTGCACGGGTTCGGCGATACCGGTGACATGTGGGCGCCGCTGGCCGCCGCGCTCGCCGCCCGGCATACGGTGGTGGTGCCGGACCTGCGCGGGATGGGGCTGTCCTCGCACCCGGCCGGCGGGTACGACAAGCGCACCCAGGCCGGCGACGTACGCGCGGTATTGGCCTCGCTCGGGATCGAGCAGGCCACGGTGGTGGGGCACGACATCGGCACCATGGTGGCCTTCGCGTATGCGGCGCGCTATCCGCAGTTGACCCGTGCGCTGGTGGTGATGGATGCGCCGGTGCCCGGCATTCCGCCGTGGGACGACATCGTCCGTAACCCGTTGCTATGGCACTTTGATTTCGGCGGTGCGGACATGGAGCGTCTGGTCGCCGGTCGCGAGCGGATCTATCTGGACCGCTTCTGGAACGAGTTCGCCGGCGACCCGAGCCGCATGGACGAGCCGTCGCGCGCGCACTACGCCACACTGTACGCACGTCCCGGCGCGATGAAGTCCGCCTTCGCCCAGTTCCATGCGTTCCGCCAGGATGGCCAGGACAACGCGCGCGTGGTTGCCGACCGGTTGACGATGCCGGTACTGGCCATCGGCGGGGAAAAGTCCTTCGGCGCCAACGAGGCGGTGGTGATGCGCAACGCAGCGGTGGATGTCACCGGGGTGGTCATCCCCGGGGCAGGGCATTGGCTGATGGAAGAGGCGCCGGCGGCGACCATCGCGGCGGTGACCGGATTCATCGATGCGCCGCGCGCGACGCCGAAGTAGGGAGAATGGATGTGGTCGCGCGCTGTGCTGCTGTGCCGGTGCGTGGCTGCTGCCTGAACGCGCCGCCGCACGTTGACGCGCCGTGGACATGATTTCACCACCCATTGCATTCTTGGGGAGGACACTCACCCCATGTCCTGCGAGTAAGGAGAAGACGTGAAGAATATCCAACGTGTGTTGTGCATGGGCGCGCTTGTCGCCGCATCGTTCGGTGCTGCCGCCCAGCACTACGGTCCGAAGGACGAAGGCCGCCGTTTCAATGACGGCAGCAAGGTGGTCTGCAAGAACGTGGAAGTGCAGCGCAACAGTCGCGACCCGAACCGTATTGCCGGTACCGCTACCGGTGCGGTGGTGGGTGGCCTGCTGGGCAACCAGGTCGGCGGTGGCAACGGCAAGAAACTGGCCACGGTCGCCGGTGCGGTCGCCGGTGGCGCCGCAGGCCGCAACATCCAGGGCCGAAGCCAGCAGAACAACGGCGACCGCGTGGTCGAGCGCCGCTGCGAGCGCCGCTACCGCTGATCCCTGCGGGACAGGTGGACGCAGTTCAACAACGCCGGCCTTGAGGCTGGCGTTGTTGTATGCGCACTCCGTGGATGGTGTCCGGGCAGCCGTATACTCCGGCGACACCCAAGGATGACCGGCCTGTGAGCGACGTGCTTGAACCCGGCAACACCCCCGACGCCGCTGCCGAGGTGTCCGATCACGCCGGCCGCTTCGCCCGGTTGCGCGAACGCACCGACGAACTCGAACTCTTCATTTCCGGCCTTCTGGCGTTCGCACTGCTGGCCGTTCCGGGGCGTATCTTCGATGCGTGGGCCGGCAGCACCGTGCACACCGAGGGCGTCTACGCTTATGCGCTGTGGTTCGGCTTCAGCACCAGCGTGGGGTTGTGCTACGTGGTGGCCCTCGCGCTGATCGCGCACCTGGCCATCCGTGGCTACTGGGTCGGATTGATCGGCTTGAAGATTCATTTCCCCGAGGGCATCCGCTGGGATCGGATTCCGCTGATGGGGCCGGTATCGCGGGCGTTCTACCGCTCGCGCGTGGTGAGCCTGGAGCAGGTGATCGCCAGCGCCGACCGCGCTGCATCGACGCTGTTCTCGGCCACGCTGCTGTTCGCGCTGACCATGACCCTGATCGGCGTGGGCTCGGTGCTGCTGCTGAGCGTGGCTGGTTTGGTCGGGGCGCTGCTGGGCGACACCGACCGCATTGCGCTGAGCATGGTGGCGGTGGTCTTCGCAGCGCTGCTGCTGGTGAGCACCGTGCCGCTGGTGATGGAAAAGCAGGTTGCCCGACGGCAGGCACAAGGGAAGCCCAGCGCGGGGCTTGAGCGGGTGGTGCATCGGGTGCTCGGCGTCAGCCAGTGGCTCATACCGATGCGCCTGCTGCTGCCGGTACAGCTCACCCTGCAGAGCAATCTGTATGCCCGCAATTTCATGGTGGCCTACTTCGTCGCGATCATGGCGGCGATGACCATCGGCGGCGTGCAGACGATCAGTTCGGCTAAGTTTTCATTGTTCAACCGCTACGAGGTGATGACCAGCGAAGCGGTGGAAAACGGGATGCTGAGCGCCCACTACGAAGCCCTGCGGGTGGATCATGACCGGTTGCTGCGCTACCCGATGATCCCCAGCGATGTGGTCCAGGGTGCGATGCTGCGGCTGTTCATTCCGCATCGCCCGCAGCGCGACAACCCGCAGGCGCGGCAGCGCTGCACCGCACTGCCGGGAGGCGAGAACGCGCGGGTCGGGCAGGACGCCGCGCGAGCGGCGGTCCAGTGTCTGGCGCTGTTGTGGACGGTCACGCTGGATGGCAAGCCGGTGGCGCTGGACGGTTTCGTGCCGATGGAACGGCGCGACCTGGAGATGCGCGGGCTGGTGGGCTACCTGCCGCTGTCGGCGCTGCCACCGGGCCGCCACGATCTGCTGCTGGTCTGGAATGCCGACAGCGAGGCGAAAGGTGCCGGACGCCGGCGCGAGTACCGCATTCCGTTCTGGTACGCGCCGGATCCGTCGCGCTGAGCGGTCAGTTCGTGCGGCTGCGGTCGCCCAGGCGCCACACCGCCAGCCCACCGTAGAGCACCAGCAGCGCGGCCAGCGTCCACAGCTCGTGGCTGACCTCGCCCAGGCGGGCATCCATCTGGTTCAGGCGCACCATCAGGTTGATGCCGGCGGTGGTGGGCAGCAGGTGGGCCAAAGCGACCAGCGCTGGCGGCGAGGTGACCGCCGGCCAGGACAGATTGGCCAGGAAGAACAGCGGGATCGAGCAGGCGATGACTACCTGGAAGGCGCGTTCGCGGGTGGCGAAGAAGCTGCCGACGAACAGGCCGAACGCCACCGTGGCAGCAATGAACAATGTACCGCCGAGCAGTTGCCCGAGCGGATTCCCGCCGCGCGGATAGTCCTGCACCCACGCGGTGAAGCCGGCGTAGTAGAGCAGGCCCAGCAGGCCGATGATGCCGAACCCAAGCGCCATGCCGGCCAGGGTGGGCAGGTCGAAGCGCAGGCGCCGGCCGAGTGCCAGGCGCCGCGTCCCCAGCAGCACGCCAATGCCCATCAACAGCGTCTGGTGCACGATCAGTTCGGCCACACCGGGCACGATGGCGCTGCCGTAGCCTTCCAGCGTGTTGAACAGCGGTCGCTGCACCAGGGTGATCGGCGGTGGCTGCGGGGCGCCCATGAAGGCGGCCTGCGAAACCGCTGTTTCGCGCGCGAACGCGGTCAGTGCATCGGCCACGCCGCCCAATACCCAGCTGGCGCGGCCGAGGTAGGCACCGTTGCCCATCAACACCAGGTGGCCGGCGCCGCCGCGCAGGATGTCGCGCTCCAGTTGGGCGGGAATCAGCAGGATGCCTTCGGCCTCGCCGCGCTCGAGCGCGTGGCGGGCCTGGTCGAGGGTGGCGGGTTGGGCCACGATGCGCACGGTGCGCAATGCGTCCACGCGGCGCAGCAGTTCGCGGCTGGTGGCACTCTGGTCGTGGTCCACCACCACGATGGGCAGGTTGCTGGCAACCTGGTGGCGGTACGCGGCCGGGTAGAAGAACGAGTACAGCACCACCGCGCCAATCATGAGCACGACCGCATAGCGGTCGGTCAGCACCGCGCGCAGGGTCTGGCGCAGGCTGCTAGTGAAGCGGCTCATGCGGCCGCTCCGTTGGAGGCCACGGGCGTGGGCAGGGCGCGCGCTGCGACGATCAGGCGCCAGCCGCCGATGCCGCCGGCCACCAGCACCATCAGCAGCAGCGTCGCCAACGGCCATAGCGAGACCGACCACGGCGCGCCGACAAATTGCTGTTGGGTCTGCAGCTTGACGTAGGCGGTGAGCGGCAGCAGCAGGTTCCAGACGCGGGTGAACAGCGGCGCATCCACCACGGGGAAGGTGGCCCCGGAGAATGCCAGCGCGGTGCCGATGCTCAAGCCGATGGCCGACAGCGCGGTGCCCATGTCACGGGTGAGTCCCACAAACAGCAGCGCCACCGCCGCGCATGCCAGGTAGAACAGCAGCTGGCCCAGCATCAGCAACAGCAGGCTGCCGGCGATGCCGTCGCCGCGCAGCAGCGCCAGGTACAACACGCCGAGCGCGCCATAGGCCGAGAACAGTGCGACATAGGGGCAGATTTTGCCGGCGATGGCCGCCCAGGGGGCGCTGCCCAGCCACGCACGCAGCTGGCCGTCGCGCACCTCGCGGCCCAGGCTGGCGGCCACCGCCAGCGCCAGGCCCAGCGACAACACCGCCGGAAACAACAGCGGCAGCAGGAACAGTTCGTAGCTGCGCGCCGGGTTGTGCAGGATGTCCGACTGCACCGCGATGGGCGGCGCGCGCAGTTTGGCCAGGCCGACCTGTTTGCCGATGCCGCCGGTCAGCAGCCGCGCGTTCCACGCACCGACCGCTTCCACGATATCGCGCACCGCCGACTGCCCGGTGGTGAGGTAGGTGGCGTTGTAGTAGGCGAACACGGTGCCCTGGCTGCCACGCAGCGCCTGGCGGGTGGCATCGCGAGGGACCAGCACCACGGCAAAGACCTCCAGCCGCCGCAGTTCGGCCTGCGCATCGGCCAGGCTGGCCGGTTGGCTGGCCACGGCGATGCCCGGACTGGCATCCAGCATGCGGGCGAGCAGACGGCTCTCGGCACTGTGGTCGAGGTCGACAATGGCAATGGGAATGTCGCGCATCACCGATGCGGCGAACAACCAGGCCATCACCGCCAGCATCAGCAGCGGCAACAGCGTCACCAGCAGCAGGTCGGCGCGGTCGCTGCGCAGGTGCTGCAGCTCGCGCTGGAAGGCGGCGCCGAAGCCCGCCCGCCGCAACCGGTTCATCCCTGCGGCCACGCGAACAGAACGCTCATGCCGGGGCGGAAGCCCTCCACGCGCGCCACCGGGCGCAGCCGGATCTCGAAGCTGCGCACGTCGTAGCCCGACGACTGCCGGGTAGCGCGCCAGGTAGCGTAATCGCCGGCCGGGTTGATGAAGTACACCTCGAACTCGACATCGCGATCCAGCGCGGGGACCTGACCGCGCAGACGGTTGCCGATCTTCAGGCCGCGCATCTGCGATTCGCGCAGGTTCACCGATACCCACATGCGGTCGATGTCGACCAGGGTGAACACCGGGTAGCCCGCCGGGACCAGTTCGCCCACATCGGCCATGCGCTTGTTGATCTCGCCGGCCAGCGGCGCGCGGCCGTTGACCTCCTCACGCGCGGCGTCCACTTCGGCCACCGCGCCGCGTGCCTGGCGGACCTGGCCCTGTGCGGCACGCTTGTCCTGCTCGCGCGCGCCGGCCAGCGCCTGGTCGTACTGCGCACGGGCGGCATTGGACAGCTCGCGCGAACTGCGCGCCTGGGCCAGCGCTTCGTCGCGCTTCTGCCGGGTCATCACGCCTTCGTTGAACAGGTTCTGCACGCGCTGGTAGGTGGCATCGGCCAGCGTGGCACCGGCTTCAGCGCGTTTCCAGTTGGCCTGCGCGGCGCGGATGTCTTCGCTGCGCGCGCCGGCATCGGCCTTGTCGGCCACGGCGCTGGCAGCTTCCAGCGCGCCTTGCGCCTGTTCTTCCTTGGCGGCCACTTCCGGGCTGTCCAGCACGAACACCACCTGACCGGCCTTGACCCGGTCGCCCTCGCGCACCTTCAGTTCGGCCAGGCGTGCGGTGATCTTGGCGGCCACGTTGACGGTGTCGGCGTCGGCCATGCCCTGCAGCTGTTCGGCCGGGCTGCGCCAAGCCAGCCACAGGCCGACCACCACCACGATCGCCAGCACCAGTGCGAGGGCAATACCGAGTTTGCGCTTGTTCGGCGGCGGCGCATCGGCAGGCGCCTGCAATGTGTCATTCATGCGCGATCACCTCGTCGGCCTGGCGGCGGAATTCGTCATAACGGTCCATCTGTCCACTGATCTCCAGCAGCTGTGCCAGCGCCACGTCGTACTGGTAGGCCGCCTGTGCGCGTTCCACCTGCGCACCGCCCAGCCCCAGCCGCGCGTCGATCACGTCCAGCGAGGTGGCCTGGCCTTCGCGGAAGGCCAACTCCTGCAGGCGCAGGTTCTCGCGGTTCTGTTCGATGCTGCTGTCCAGCAGCAGGAACTGCTGGCGTGCGGTATCCAGTTCGTACCAGGCCTTGCGCACGCCCAGGGTGACCTGGTTTTCCGCTTCGCGCAGGCCGGCTTCGGCCTGCTCCTGCTGCGCGCGTGCGGCGCTGATCTGCGCCGGGCGCGAGCTGGGAGACAGGAAGGTGTACTTCACGCCGATGCCGAACGCCCAGTCCGGGTCGGTCAGCATTTCGTCGCGGCGCAGGAAGTCGTACTGGCCAAACAGGTACACGGTGGGCTTGAGCTTGGCCTGCTGCACCCGTACGCCTTGCTCGGCCTGCGCCACCAGTGCGCGCAGCCGCGCGATCCGCGGCTGCCGGGCCTGCGCATCGCGTTCGAAGGTGGGCAGCGCGCCGATCGGCGTGCGATGCACGAACAACGGCGACAGCGGGCGCACTTCGCCTCCGCTGCGCAGCAGGGTGGCCAGCGCGGCCTTCAGGGTCTGCAGGTCGTTGAGCGACTTCTGGTAGTCGCGCTCGGCCTTGTCGCGGGCCACGTTGGCCTGCAGGCGCTGGGCCCGGGTGGCGAAGCCTTCGCGTTCCAGCTTCAGTGCATCGTCGAGGTGGCGCTGCAGCCCGTCGCGCACGTCACGGCGCACGTCCACGGCCTGCTCGGCCAGGCGCTGCCCGAAGTAGGCCTGGGCCAGCTGCACGCTCAACGACTGGCGCTGCGATTCGCGTTCGGCGCTGGCCTGCGCGGTGGCGCCGGCGGCGGCCTGCTGCGCGGCCGGGATCAAACCGCCGGTGTACAGCGGCAGCACCGCGGTGACGACCGGGCGGGTGCGCCAGTCGCGTTCGGTGAACTGCAACGGCGAGTCGATGCCGAACGCCTCGGCCACCGGCGCCAGCGAGCCCAAGGGCAGGGTCAGCGTCTTCTGGAACTGCAGGCGGCGCACTTCACCGGTGATCTCCGGCAGGCGCAGCAGGCGGGTGGCGTCCTGCAGGTCCTGCTTGTTGCGCACCGAGGCATCGGCGGCGGCCAGCGCGTCGGACACCTGTTCCAGGCGCTGCTGGGACTGCTGCCAGTCCAGCGCGGGAACGGCCGCCTCGCCGATGGGCAACTGGGCCATGGCCGCGCCGCTGCACAGGAGCAGGGCCGTGCAGTGAAATCCTTTCTTTACGCGCGCAAGCGCCGTGTGCCGGCTCACGAATGGGCATTCCGTATGTAAAGCATTCGGTAAAGTATGGTGCGCGCCGCGTGAAGCCCGGGTCTTCACACCGGGCCTTGGCGGTGTCGGTGCGTCCGACGCCGGCGATGCCGTTTGTATGCGGATGGACGTTCTCGATTGGGCGGCGCGGAAGGTGCCGAAATGCTGCGGCCACCAACGGCGGTCGCCTACCGGGGCATTCACGGTCGGGTCGGGGATTGGCCGTGGGTCGACCCACACCGGGTAGGTACCGACCGTGGGTCGGTACGCCCCTGGCCGCTCAACGGGTCGGCGGATTCCCGGCGATGGTGCGCGCGCCGGTGATGATCATGCGCAGCATCTGCGACAGCTGCTCGATCAGTTCGGCGTCCTTTTCCTGCGGCTGGTCCACGGCGGTGGCCCCCATGGCGAACACCAGCCGGGTGATCGCCTTGGACGCGAGTGCCGGCTCGTGCAGCACCGCGCCGCCATCGGCGGCGGCCAGCCGGATCAGGTCGACCCGCAGTTCGTCTTCGAAGTAGTTCAGTTCGCGGTCCACCGCCTGCTTGAACGCGTCCGAGCCGGCGCTGCCTTCGCGCAGCAGCACGTGCAGCAGCTTGTGGTCGGCGCGCAGCTGTTCGAAGAAGGTCTCCACCGACAGCCGGATCACGCTGCGCTCGGACGACGCCGCGCGCTGGCGCGCCTCGCCGATGATCGTGCGCAGCGAACGCCCGGACAGATCGATCAGCGCCACGGTCAGTTCGTCCATGTCGCGGAACTGGCGGTAGAACGAGTTCGGGGCGATGCCGGCCTCGCGGGCCACTTCGCGCAGGCTCAGCGTGGAGACACTGCGGTGCGGGCCGATCAGGGCCAGCGCGGCGGCCAGCAGGTCGTCGCGCGAGATCGAGGCTTTGCGCGCCGGATGGGCATCGTCGGCAGCGGACAGGGGCAGGTCTGGGGAGGTCATCGGGGGCAGGGCGGTCAAGTCCCTGAATCATAGCTCGTCCGATCAATATACAAGTGTATACACGCATGTATGTGCGTGCGTATAGTGACCCCATGAGCGCCCAACCCCGCCCCCCGATCCGCCGCCGCAACCCGATCTCGCCCCGTCATTGGGTGTCCGAGGAACTGTTCGACTTCTGGGCCGGGCGTCTGCACCCGCTGTGGACCCTGCGCCGGGCGCGGGCGCGGCTGGTGGCGCGCGAGCAGGCCAGCGCCGATGCGGTCACCCTGGTGCTGCGCCCGAACCGGCATTTCCGTGGGATGCAGCCGGGCCAGCACGTCACCCTCGGGGTAGACGTGGATGGCCGCCGCTTGTCGCGCAGCTACAGCCCCACGCAGCTGGCCGACGGCACGCTGGCGATCACCGTCAAGGCGATCGAGGGCGGCAAGGTCAGCCAGCACCTCGCCCATCACGCGGCGATCGGTGAGGCGTTCGAACTGGGCCAGGCCTTCGGCGAGATGACCGTGGATCCCATACAAGCCCAGCGCCTGCTGCTGTTGGCGGCCGGCAGCGGGATCACCCCGATGCGCGCGCTGCTGCGCCAGCTGGATGCCGCCGGTATGCCCGGCACGGTGGACCTGGTGTACTGGGCCCGCCGCCGCGAGGAACTGTGTTTTGCCGACGAACTGGCGGCACTGGCCGCGCGCCATCCGAACCTGCGCGTGCACCTGGCACTGACCCGCGACCCGCACGCCGCGTCGCCGCGCGTGGATGCCTACGCGTTCGATGCACTCGGCGACCTCCGTGCGGCCCAGGTGCTGGTGTGCGGCCCGGGTGGCTTCGTTGATGCCGCCCGCGCGCGCTTGCAGGGCACCGTGGCCGCGCTGCAGTTCGAAGCGTTCACCCCGCCGCTGCTGCCCGACGCGGAAACCGGCACGGTGCAGGTCGAACTGCGCCGCAGTGGCCGCACCCTGACCCTGCCGCGCGGCACCTCGCTGCTGCAGGCGCTGGAAGCCGAAGGCCTGCGCCCGGCCAGCGGCTGCCGCATGGGCATCTGCAACACCTGTGCGTGCGGCAAGGCCTCCGGCGTCACCCGGCACACGCTCACCGGCGAGTACGCCGATGAACCGGCCACGCAAGTGAAGCTGTGCGTCAACAGCGCCAGCACCGACCTGATCCTGGAGCTCTGACCATGTCTTCCGTCCAGAACCGCGCGCTTTCCGCCGCTGAACTGCACGCCTTCGGCGATGAACTCGATGCGCTGCGTGCGCGCCAGCTGGCCACGCTGGGGGCCGCCGACGCGCGTTACATCCGCCGCGTGGTGGCCGGCGTGCGCTGGACCGGCGTGGCCGGCCGCGCGCTGCTGTTCCTCGGTGCCTTCGTGCACAGCGTGCTGATCCCGGCGTGGATCGCCGGCGTGGCGCTGCTGGCGCTGTCCAAGATCCTGGAAAACATGGAGCTGGCGCACAACGTCATCCACGGCCAGTACGACTGGATGGGCGACCCGCAGCTGCAGGGCAGCACCTACGAGTGGGACATCGTCGGCACTGCCGACAACTGGCGCAAGACCCACAATTTCCGCCACCACACCTACACCAATGTGCGCGGGCTGGACGACGACATCGGCTATGGCCTGTTGCGGATTTTCCCCGAACAGCGCTGGCGCCCGTTCTACCTGACCCAGCCGGTGGTGGCGGTGGTGTTCGCGCTGCTGTTCGAATGGGGCATCGCCATCCAGGACCTGCGCGTGGGCCGCTGGTTCGCCGGCAAGATCACCTTCCGCCAGCTGCTGGCACAGGCGCGCCCGGTGGGCCGCAAGATGGGCAAGCAGATGTTCAAGGACTACCTGCTGTTCCCCGCGCTGGCCGGCCCGTTCTTCCTGCCGGTGCTGCTGGGCAACGTGGTGGCCAACCTGATCCGCAACGTGTGGACCTACGTGATCATCTTCTGCGGCCACTTCACCGCCGATGCCGAGACCTTCCCCAAGGAATGCGTGCGCGATGAAAGCCGCGGCCACTGGTATCTGCGCCAGCTGCGTGGCTCATCCAACCTGACCGGTGGCAAGCTGATGAACGTCCTGTCGGGCAACCTCAGCCACCAGATCGAACACCACTTCTTCCCGGACATCCCGGCCAACCGTTACGCCGATATCGCCGTGGAAGTGAAGGCGATCTGCACGCGTTACGGCCAGCACTACAACACCGGCTCGCTGCCGAAACAGTTCGGCCAGGTGATGTGGCGGATCGTGCGCCACGCCTTCCCGAGCAAGCCGGGGCGGGTGCGCGCGCTGCCGGCCGGCGCCCGGCCGCAGGTACAGCAGGGCTGAGCCGGTGGACGACGGCTCAGTCGTCGTCCACTTCCATCCTGCCTTCGGCCAAGGGCACGCGTGTGCCGTCCAGCAGGCCGCGGCTGAGTGTGCCGTTCTCGATGAACAGCAGCTCGCCGTTCTCGCCCTTCTTGATGCTGCTGTCGATGGCGATGATGCGGTCACCGTGGAAGCTGCTCACGTGCCGCATCGAGGTATGGCCGACCACGATGCGCTTGAGCTGCAACTGTTCGAGCAGTGACTGCACCTGGGCGGTATCCATGCGTCCATCGAAGTAGCCGCGGTACCAGATCGGGCTGGTCTTGCCGTCGAACAGGCGCGCGCTGTCCGGCGCGGCCTTGACCTGCTCACGTGGCAGCCCGACCGAGGCCTGGTAGCTGGCGTTGGTGGTGTCCATGGCGCGCACCAGGTCGAGGTTCTCCGGGGCGATGCCGCCGTGCAGGAACAGCGTGTCGCCGATCTTCAGCAGCACCGGACGGGTGCGCAGCCATTGGCCGATCACCGAATCGACGCCGTACAGCGCCGGATACGAACGACCAAGCAGCTGCGCACTCCTGAGGTACTTCGGGTTGACGTAGCGCAGGTCGTCGTACAACACCATCGTCTCGTGGTTGCCGAGCACGAAGTGCACCGCGCCACCGGCCGCGCTGGCCTGCTGCTGCAGGCCGTAGAGCAGCCAGAACGCCTCGGTCACCTGCGGCCCACGGTCGAACACATCGCCGGCCACCACCAGCGTGGCATCGCCGAGGGCCCAGTGGTCCTGCGCATCGATGACATGGTGGGCGCGCAGCAGCGTCACCAGCAGCCCGTACTGGCCATGGATGTCCGACAACGCGACGATGCGCGGCGTGGCCGGGTACTGCGCGACCTCGGCGGTGCGTGGCGGCAGCACGCTCACCTCGTGCGGGTAACCGCATTCGGGCGCGACCACGGTGACCTCGCCGCGCGCTGGCAGATCGCGGCGGACCACGTGGTCGTTGCACACCCACTGCGCCTGCAGGCCCGTGTCGGTGCGGAACACGTACGGGCCATCGGCCTCCACGTGCTCGGCCGGTTGCGGCACGTCGCGGGCCGTGGCGGAGGCGCCCAGCAACAGGGTCGAGCACAGCAGGGCGCACGGCAGGTGCGATGAAGGGCGGGACGGCATCGACAGGTTCCTTGGGCAGCGGCAACGACGCAGGCCAATGCCCGCGTCGTGATCCTACGCCGCCCGCGCCGCGCCCGGCATGCGCCGTTGGTACCGGTCGGTGTGCCGCAACAGGCGGCTCGCGCCGACTCAGCCGCGCTGCAGTGCCTGTCGCTCCGGTGCATCGGGCAGGTCGTCGCTGGCCAGCACGACGCGGTTGCGGCCGCGCTTCTTGGCTTGGTACATCGCCGCATCGGCGCGGGCCATCAGCCGCTCGTAGTCCGGGTGGCCATCGTGGGCGGCCACGCCGATGCTGGCGGTCAGCGCCAGGGTGCTGCCGTTGGCCAGCGGCGCCGGTGTCTGCGCGATCTGCCGGCGCAGGTTCTCGGCGATCACCTCGGCCTGCGCGGCATTGGCGGCCACCAGCACCACCACGAACTCTTCGCCGCCATAGCGGAACAGGTAATCGCTGCCGCGGGTGAGCTGGCCCAGCAGCGCGGCCACATGCTGCAGGGCGCGATCGCCGCCGTCGTGGCCGTGGGTGTCGTTGATCGCCTTGAAGTGATCCAGATCCAGCAGCAGCACCGAGAACGGCGTGTGCGCCGAGTTGGCCAGTTCGATCTCGCGACGCAGCACCGTGGGCAGGAAGCGCCGGTTGAGCAGGTTGGTCAGCGCGTCGCTGCCGGCATCGAGCTCGCCGATGCGCTCGAACAGCATGCTCATCAGGGTGCGGATACGCGCGAGCTGCTCGCGGATGCCCTGCAGCGCGCTGAAACGCGCCGGCAGGTCTGCACGTGCGAGCGCAGCATGCAGCTGCGCGTCCACGCGTGCGATCAACGCGCTTACCTGCGCCGTCTCGCTGCTCTCGCCAAAACTGGGGATGCCCTTGTGGGTGAACCACAGTCCGAATTCGGAATGGGCCAGGTCCACGGTACCGGCATCGGCGGCCTGGCTGGCGATGGCGTACAGCAGCGCGTTTTCCCAATCCAGCAGCAAGGCGCGCTGGCGTTCGCGTTCGGTGCTGACGTTCTGCACCAGCGAGAACAGCCGGTACGCCGCATCGGTGCGCGAAGAACGCTCGCGTGCATGGGTATAGGCCAGGGTCATGCCTTCCAGCGCGATATCCACCGAGGCGCTCAGGCAGCTGATCGCCTCGAAGGCGATGGCGCTGCTGGGAGCATGCGCCACGATGCGCTCGAATAGGCGTTGCTTGAGCACGCGCGCGCCACGGGTGACCAGGTCCACGGGAATGCCCACCCGCGCATGCACATCGCCGATCACCCGCTGCGCGGCCACCAGCGACGGGATGCTGTCGATGGTGGCGGTCAGCAGTTGCGTCAGCCAACGCTGCATGGCCGGTTTCAGGCGCAGGCGCACCTGGTCGTGGGACAGAAAGCGGCTGGCGCGCGGGTCCTCCAGCAGCACGTCATAGAAGTGATGGGCCAGGTCCGGCGGCGACTGTGCGGCCAGCTCGGCCAGCAGTGCGGCAGCGTCGGCGCCGGTCGCCAGCAGGGTCTGCTGCCAGGCATCGGCCAGCGGACGGCTGGCCTCATCCAGGTTTGGAACGATATCCACGATGATTGCTCTTCCCGCCACAGGGGCCGTCGAACCTTAGCGGCCGCCTGCGGTTGTAATGAAGTTACAGACTGAACGCCAGCCCAAGTGTAATAGTCTCCGCGCGGTACCCTGCTTAACCTGCGCACATTGTTCTGGAGACACCTTCATGGGTCACGACCACGATCACCTGCCCAGCGAAATCCGCCACGAAAAACCACTTTGGTGGGCACTCGGCCTCACCACTACCTTCCTGGTGGTGGAAGTGGTGGGTGCGTTCTGGACCAACAGCCTGGCGCTGTTGTCCGATGCCGCGCACATGGCCACCGACACCCTGGCGCTGATGATCGCGCTGGTCGCGGTGCGGCTGAGCCGGCGCCCGCCCGATGCCAAGCGCACCTACGGCTACGCACGGCTGGAGGCGCTCGGCGCGATGATCAACGGCGGCATGCTCTTCTTGGTGGCCGCCTACATCCTGTGGGAGGCGGTGGCGCGTTTCCGCCAGCCGCAGGAAATCGCCTCCACCGGCATGCTGGTGATCGCCGCGATCGGCTTGGGCATCAACCTGATCTCCATGCGCCTGCTGCGTGCCGGCAGTGGCGAAAGCCTCAACGTAAAGGGCGCTTACCTGGAAGTGTGGGCCGACATGCTCGGTTCGGTCGCGGTGATCATCGGTGCGCTGCTGATCCGCTGGACGGGCTGGAAGCCGATCGATCCGATTCTGGCCGTGCTGATTGGCCTGTGGGTGCTGCCGCGCACCTGGGTGCTGATGCGCGAGGCGATCAATGTGCTGCTCGAAGGCGTGCCCAAGGGCACCGACCTCAACGCCGTGCGCACCGCGCTGGACGCGCAGCCCGGCGTGGTCGACGTGCATGACCTGCATGTGTGGGCGCTGGCCTCCAGCACGCCAGCGCTGACCGCGCATGTGGTGATGGCCGACGCGGTGGATGCCGACCGCCTGCGGCGCACGTTGACCGCTACGCTGCACGACCAGTTCGGCATCGAACATGTGACCCTGCAGATCGAGGCGGATCATTGCGGCGACAGCTGCAGCGTCGGCAGCCCCAAGGCCGCCGACGCGCATGCCGGCCACCATCACGACGATGGGCATGACCACCTCGCGCGGGACGACCGCCGCCGCGCGCATCCGGATGCGCAGGGCCATCACGGCCATCCGCATCCCTGAACCAGCGCGCCGGTCGACGCTGCGGCCATCGCCGTGCGGGGCGGGGCAGGCTTGCCGCTACAATGCGGGTCTGCCTTGCCATCTGTCGGAGATACTGCAGTGACCCGGAAACTCGTACTGTTGCGCCACGGCCAGAGCCAGTGGAACCTGGACAACCGCTTCACCGGTTGGGTGGACGTTGAACTGACCGAACAGGGCCGCCGCGAGGCCGCCGCTGCCGGCCGCCTGATGCGTGAAGAAGGGCTGCAGTTCGATGTCGCGCATACCTCGGTGCTCAAGCGCGCCATCCACACCCTGCAGGGTGCCCTGGCCGAGCTGGACCAGGACTGGCTGCCGGTCAGCAAGAGCTGGCGCCTGAACGAGCGTCACTACGGTGGCCTGCAGGGCCTGGACAAGGCCGAGACTGCGGCCAAGCACGGCGAGGACCAGGTCAAGATCTGGCGCCGCTCCTACGACATCCCGCCGCCGGCGATGGACGTCGAAGACCCGGGCCATCCGATCCACGACCGCCGCTACGCCGGCCTGGACCGCAACGCGCTGCCGGGCACCGAATCGCTGGCGACCACGCTGGACCGCGTGCTGCCGTACTGGTTCGATGCGATCGCCCCGCAGCTCAAGGACGGCAAGACCGTGCTGGTCACCGCCCACGGCAACTCGCTGCGCGCGCTGTACAAGTACCTCAACCACGTCTCGCAGGAGGCCATCCTGGAGCTCAACATCCCGACCGGCATCCCGCTGCTGTTCGAGTTGAACGATGACCTGAGCGTGCAGTCGTTCCGCTACCTGGGCGACCCGGAAGCCGCGCGCAAGGCCGCCGAAGCAGTGGCGAACCAGGGCAAAGCGAAGTAACCCCGAAAGGCCGGCGCAAACCGGCCTTTTTGCTGGTAGAGCCACCCCATGGTGGCTGCCCACGATGCCGGATGCCGCGCAGCCACGCATGGCGTGGCTCTACCGCGGTGCCGGACGCCGCGCGGCCACGCGTGGTGGTTCCACCGTGGTGTCGGCCAGTTACCCACCCGGCCGGTGTGACCTTTGGCCGGTCCCCCACCGCGCCGGCCGCGCTACGCTGCTTGATTGCCCGTCATCCGGGCGATGTATCCATCTGTAGCCGGAGAGTCGAATGAAGTTTTCCAAGCTGGTCCCGCTGGGCCTGACCGTCGCCATCGCCGCCTCGCTGGCATCGTGCGGCAAGACCGATACCGCGCCTGCCGCGACTACCGACGCGGCCAAGCCCGCTTTTGACATGTCGCAGATCAAGACCCCGCTGATCTCGCTCAACAGCGCCGACCTGGACCCGGCCATCGCCGCCTGTACCGACCTCAACGGCTTCGTCAACAGCAAGTGGCTCAAGGCCAACCCGGTTCCCAACGACCAGACCACCTGGGGCAGCTTCGAAATCCTGCGCGAGCGCTCGCTGGAAGTGCAGCACGCGCTGGTCCAGCAGGCCGCCGCCGGCACGCCCAAAGCCGGCTCGGTGGAAGCCAAGATCGGCGACATCTGGAAGACCGGTTCGGACGAGGCGAAGATCGAAGCGGCCGGCATCACCCCGCTGCAGCCGCAGCTGGACAAGATCGCCGCACTGAACGACACCGCCGCCATTACCCGGTACCTGCGCGACAGCCAGGCGCAGGGCCAGGGCGTGCTGTTCTCGCTGTTCGCCAATGCCGATTACAAGGACTCGGGCAACGTCATCGCCTATGTCGGCCAGGGCGGCCTCGGCCTGCCGGAGAAGGGCTATTACTTCGACGCGTCGCAGGCCAAGATCCGCGATGCCTACGTGGCCTACATCGCGCAGGTGCTGACCCTGTCCGGCGTGGATGCCGAGCAGGCCAAGACCCAGGCCAAGGCCGTGCTGGACTTCGAAACCCGCCTGGCCAAGGCGTCGCTGTCGCGCATCGAACTGCGCGACCCGGCCAAGCGCTACAACCCGGTCAGCGCCGCCGAGGCGGACAAGCTCACCCCGAACTTCAGCTGGACCGCGCTGTTTGACACCCTGAAGGTGCCGGCCGCGCAGAAGTTCTCGCTGGCCCAGCCGGCGTTCTTCGGTGAAGTGGACAAGATGCTGGCCGACGTGCCGGCCGCCACCTGGCAGGCCTACCTGCGTTTCCACACCATCGATGACGCCTCGCCGTACCTGAGCAGCGCGTATGAGAAGGCCAACTTCGACTTCTACAGCACCACCCTGCGCGGCCAGAAGGAAATGCAGCCGCGCTGGAAGCGCGTGCTGGAATCGGTCAACGGCGCGATCGGCGAAGGCCTCGGCCAGCTGTACGTGAACGCGGTGTTCCCGGCTGACGCCAAGGTGCAGATGCAGCACCTGGTGGAGAACCTCTCGGTGGCGCTGAAGGCGCGCCTGGAAAAGCTGGAGTGGATGGGCGAAGACACCCGCAAGAAGGCGCTGGAAAAGTGGGCCAGCTTCACCCCGAAGATCGGTTACCCGGACAAGTGGCGTGACTGGTCGGGTCTTGAAACCAATGCCGACAGCTACCTGGGCAACATGCAGGCCGCGCGCGCGTTCAACTACCGCTACATGTTGAACAAGATCGGCAAGCCGGTGGACAAGACCGAGTGGGGCATGACCCCGCAGACCGTCAACGCCTACTACAACGCGACCAAGAACGAGATCGTGTTCCCGGCGGCGATCCTGCAGGCGCCGTTCTTCGACGCCAAGGCCGATCCGGCCTTGAATTACGGCGGCATCGGCGCGGTGATCGGCCATGAAATGATGCACGGCTACGACGACTCGGGCAGCCAGTTCGCCGCCAACGGCAACTTCGACAACTGGTGGACCGACAGCGACCGCAAGGCCTTCACCGGCCGCACCGACCAGCTGGTGGCGCAGTTCGACGGGTACGAGTCGCTGCCGGGCGTGAAGGTGAAGGGCAAGCTGACCCTGGGCGAGAACATCGGCGACCTGGGCGGTCTGACCGTGGCCTACGACGCGCTGCAGATGGCGTTGAAGGAAGACCCCAAGGCCAACGTGGCCGTGGACGGACACAGCCAGGACCAGCGCTTCTTCATGAACTGGGCCACCGTGTGGCGCCGCAACTTCAACGAAGGCGAGCTGCGCGTGCGTCTGAACACCGACCCGCACGCCCCGGCCAACTTCCGCGCCAACGGCGCACCGTCGAACATGCCGGCCTACGCGCAGGCGTTCGAGTGCAAGAGCGGCGATGCGATGGTGCGCGCCGACGACAAGCGTGTCGTGATCTGGTGACCGCACGCGGTTGAGTGAAACGAAAAACCCGGCGCAAGCCGGGTTTTTTGTGCCCTCGTACGTCGCCGGGCTTCATCGAACGCGTCAGCAAGATCGGCTGTCAGCGACATCGGACCCACCGGAACACGTGCCCAGCTACGCAAACGGCTTCAGTCAGCGCACTTCAGATAGGTCTTGCGCGTGTTCTTCCACGCCGCCACCGGATCGAAACCCGCCACCAACCCGCCGCCCTTGCCGGTGAACGCGGCCATGCCGTGGCTCATCATGTAAGTGGGCGTATAGCTCGGCGGCGCCAGTGTTTTGGTGATGCCACACAGTTCAGCCACGTAAGCCTGCGGATCGGCCATGCGCTGGGCGAGGGCAGCATTGAAACGCGCCAGCTGCGCTTCATCCACGCTGTCGGCCACGCCGGCTTTCAAGGCGCTGTAGGCGTCGTGGGCGCTGGTGTCGGCGACGCGTTGCTTGTCAAAGTGCGCAAACACGCCGGCCATGGTGAACAGGTCAGCGGCGTCGCGGTCGCGTCCGGCCTGCAGGCAGCGCGGCAACGCGGCCATCTGGTCGGCGGGAGAGTCGGCAGGGGTGATGCCCTTCAATGCCGTGCACGGCAGTTGCCGGCTCGGCTGCAGGTTGCCGGTGGTGTCGTGGCGGGTCACCTGGGCCTGGGCCAGCAGTGGCAGTGCCAGCAGCAGGATGCCCAGTGCGGTGGTAAGGGGTGCGTTTCCTTGCATGCGATGCGTCCTTGTCGATTGAAGCGGGGAGCCGACAGCGTCGCGCGCGGCAGCCCCCAATGCAAGCCCACGCGCCACTCAGGCCAGCGCCGGCGCGCGTCGCAGCAGTGCCTGGAAAGCGCCCAACAGGTACGGATCGACCAGGCCGCCGGCGGCCTCCTCGAGAATGCGCATCACCTGCTCGCGGTCCATCGCATCGCGGTAGGGGCGGTCGCTGGTCATTGCATCCCAGGCGTCGACGAGGGTCAGGATGCGTGCGCCGAGCGGTATCGCTTCGCCACGCAGGCCATCGGGATAGCCGCTGCCGTCGAAGGCTTCATGGTGCGCGCGGATCAGTTGCGCCACGTCGGCAGCATCGCTGCGGCCGGTAGCCAGGAAAATGCGTTCGCCGTGCAGGGGGTGCTGGCGCATGATCGCCTGCTCGGCATCGTCGTGGCGGCCGCTGCTGAGCAGCACGTCGTCGGGGATGCCGATCTTGCCGATATCGTGGAAGCAGGCGGCCAGCCCGATCCGGTCGCAGTGCGCCGGGTCCAGTCCGCAGTGGCGGGCCAGCGAGGTGGCCAGCAGACCGACGCGGTCGCAGTGGCGGCGGGTGTAGACATCGCGCAGTTGCAGTGACAGCGACAGCGCATCGATGGAGCAGGCCAGCGCGTGGCTGGGGTGCAGCGGGGAGAAATCGGTCACGGGAACTTCTTGCTGCGTCTCCCGGCGGCGGCTGCCGCCGGGAGACGGTGGAATCAATGCCGTTGCAGCTGGATGCCGTGCTTCTTGGCGTACGCGTCCTGGGCCGCGTCCAGGGCCTGCATTTCACCGTCGATCCGGTTGCCCACGGCCTGCAGCTTCTCGGCCAGCGGCATGATCTGCGCCTTGTCGTAGCCTTCCGGCAGCGCGGCCATTTCCAGCAGGATGGCGAACATTTCATCCGAGCTCTGCACGTAGGTGCGCAGCTTCTGGTGCACGTCCTTGGCATCGTCGGCCGGCGGCATCTGGTCGATCATGGCCAGGTACTGCTTCATCTCCGCGCGTGCACCTTCCAGGCCGGACTTGAACGTGGCCAGGCCCTTGCCTTGGCCCAGTGCCTTCTGCAGTTCTTCGCCGCGCGGGCCGATGGTCCACTGCTGCACGGTGGTGGCGGTGCCGTTCCACAGGGCGACGTTTTCGGTGAGGTATTCGCTGGCGGTCATGCCGCTGCCGCCGCCGCTGCAGGCGGTGAGCAGGGCCAGGCCGGCGGCCAGCAGCAGGGTGTGGAATCGTTTCAAAGCAACTCTCCTTGTCGCGGGCAATGAGCAGGAAAGACCCTCCGGCCCGCAGAAGCGGAGGGTCATAGGGGAATCAGTTGTAGAGCGTCAGCGCGGCGACAGCGTCAGCAGCAACGCCTTGGCGGCGCTGAAGCGATCTTCGGGCAACGGCAGCGGGTGCTTGATGCGCAGCTTGTCCGGGCCGTCCATCGTGTACAGCTTGGGCTGCTTCTGGATCATCTGGATCACCGCCATCGGATCGATCGTCGGCTTGGCTTCGAACACGATGCGACCGCCGTTTTCACCCAGCTCCAGCTTGCGCACGCCCAGCGTGTTGGCCTGCAGCTTGAGTTCGGCGATCGCGAACAGGTGCTTGGCCGGATCCGGCAGCAGGCCGAAGCGGTCGATCATCTCCACCTGCAGTTCGCGCAGTGCATCGGTATCGCGCGCGCTGCTGATGCGCTTGTACAGGGTCAGGCGGGTATGCACGTCGGGCAGGTAGTCGTCCGGGATCAGCGCGGGCACGTGCAGCTCCACCTCGGCACCGCGCGCTTCTTCGCCGGCATCCAGGTCGGGCAGCTTGCCCAGGCGGATGCTGCGGACCGCGCGTTCGAGCAGCTCGGTGTACAGGCTGAAACCGACCTCGGCCATCTGTCCGCTCTGGTCCTCGCCGAGCAGTTCGCCGGCGCCGCGGATTTCCAGATCGTGGGTGGCCAGGGTGAAACCGGCACCGAGCTCGTCCATCGAGGCGATCGCGTCCAGGCGCTTTTCCGCGTCCGGGGTCATCGCCCGCTTGTCCGGCACCACCAGGTAGGCGTAAGCGCGGTGGTGCGAGCGACCGACGCGGCCACGCAGCTGGTGCAGCTGGGCCAGGCCGAAGCGGTCGGCGCGGTTGATGATGATGGTATTGGCGTTGGGGATGTCGATGCCCGATTCGATGATCGTGGTCGACAGCAGCACGTTGTAACGCTGCTTCTGGAAGTCCAGCATCACCCGCTCCAGCTCGCGCTCGGGCATCTGCCCGTGGGCGATGCCGATGCGTGCTTCAGGCACCAGTTCGGCCAGGTCACGCTGCATGCGGCCGATGCTCTCCACATCGTTGTGCAGGAAATACAGCTGGCCGCCACGGGCCAGTTCGCGCTGGAACGCCTCACGCAGCAACGCGTTGTCCCAGGCGGTGATGAAGGTCTGCACTGCCAGCCGGTTCGGCGGCGGGGTGGCGATGATCGACAGGTCGCGCAGCCCGGCCATGGCCATGTTCAAGGTGCGCGGGATCGGGGTGGCGGTGAGGGTCAGCAGGTGCACGTTGGCACGCATCGCCTTCAGCGCCTCCTTCTGGCGCACGCCGAAGCGCTGCTCCTCGTCCACCACCACCAGGCCCAGGTCCTTGAACTTCACGTCCGGCTGCAGCAGGCGGTGGGTACCGATGATGACGTCGATGGTACCGGCGGCCACCTTCTCCAGCTCGGCCTTGATTTCCTTGGTGCTCTTGAAGCGCGACAGCACTTCCACGCGCAGCGGCCAATCGGCGAAGCGGTCGCGGAAGTTGCGGTAATGCTGCTCGGCCAACAGCGTGGTCGGCACCAGCACCGCAACCTGCTTGCCCGCACTGGCGGCGGCGAACGCGGCGCGCACGGCCACTTCGGTCTTGCCGAAGCCGACATCGCCGCACACCACCCGGTCCATCGGCTGGCTGCTGGCAAGATCGCGCAGCGTGGCATCGATCGCGGCGAGCTGGTCGGGGGTTTCCTCGAACGGGAAGCCGGCCGCGAACGGTTCGTACATCGAGCGGTCCACATGCAGTGCCAGGCCGGCGCGCGCGCGGCGGCGGGCCTGGATTTCCAGTAGTTCGGCGGCCACGTCGCGGACTTTTTCGGCCGCCTTGCGCTTGGCCTTGGTCCATTGCTCGCCACCGAGCGAATGCAGCGGCGCGGTTTCGGCCGAGGCACCGGAGTAGCGGCTGATCAGGTGCAGCTGGGCGACCGGTACGTACAGGCGGTCGCCCTTGGCGTATTCGATTTCCAGGAATTCGCCGGGCATGCCGCCCGCATCGAGCACGATCAAGCCACGGTAGCGGCCCACGCCGTGGTCTTCGTGGACGATCGGCGCGCCTTCGGTCAGCTCGCCCAGGTCGCGGATGATCGCTTCCGGTTCGCGGCCGACCCGGCGGCTGCGACGGGTGGTGCCGGCGCGCTCGGGGAACAACTGGCGCTCGGTCAGCACCGCGATCTGCGGCGCATCCAGCGCGAAGCCGTCTTCCAGTGGCGCCACGGTGATCGCAAAGCGCGTCTTGGCATCGGCCAGGAACGTCGGCAGATCAACCGCTACCGGCGGCTTCAGTTCGGCTGCCAGCAGCACTTCCAGCAACGCCTCGCGGCGGCCGGGCGAATCGGCGGCGATCAGCACCCGGCCCGGGTAATGGCCGATGAAGGACTTGAGCGCTTCGCCGGCCGGTGCATCACGCGCGGCCACCGGCAGCGGCGGCAACGGCTGGTCGCCCAGCGGCTGCGCGTCGGCGATGCGCGGGTGGTCGGCGTTCCAGATCTCGATGCGCGGCAGTGCATTGAGCTTGGCGCTCAGCGCCTCCGGGCTGAGGTACAGCTCCGAAGGTGCCAGCAGCGGCCGCTCCACGTCATGGCGGCGCTGTTCGTAGCGGTTGCCGGTCTGCGCCCAGAAGGACGCCGCGGCGTCGCCCACGCCCACGCCGACCAGCGGCAGCACGTTTGGCTGCAGGTAGTCGAACAACGTGGCGGTCTGGTCGAAGAACAGTGGCAGGTAATACTCGACGCCGGCCGGGGCCAGCCCGGCCTTGAGATCCTGGTACAGCGCGCTGCGCCGGGTATCCACGTCGAAGCGCTCACGCAGGGTGGCCAGCACCCGCGACACGCTCAGGTCGTCCAGCGGCACTTCACGACCGGGCAGCATCCGCACCGCGTCGACCTTGTCCAGCGAGCGCTGGCTTTCCGGGTCGAAGGCGCGGATCGAATCGATGTCCTCGTCCAGCAGCTCGATCCGCAGTGGCGCGTCGGCGCCCATCGGGAATACATCGAGCAGGCCGCCCCGTACCGCGAAATCGCCCGGGTCCATCACCTGCGGCACGTTCCGGTACGCGGCGGCCTCCAGGCGGCGCTTCTCCGCGTCCAGGTCCAGGCGCTGGCCGACCTTCAGGTCGAAGCTGCCACCGACGATGTACTTGAGCGGGGCCAGCTGCTGCAGCAGCGTCTGCACCGGCACCACCACGATGCCGCGCTTGAGCGAGGGCAACTGGTGCAGCGCGGCCAGGCGCTGGGAAATGATGTCCGGGTGCGGGCTGAAGGCGTCGTAGGGCAGGGTTTCCCAATCCGGGAACACCACCACCGGCAGGTCCGAGGCGCCGCCCAGCAGCGTGCGCAGGTCGGCTTCGATCTGGTTGGCGGTATGGTTGTCGCGCGCGATGAACAGCAGCGGCCCGTCATGGACCTCGGCCGCACGGGCGACGTACCACGCCAGCGCAGTGGCTGAAGCAGGAGCGCGCCACCAGGCGCGGAGCTGACCGGAACGTGGCAGCGGCGGTGCGGGATAGGAGGTGCGTGACATGAACCGGCGATTTTAGCAGACCGCGCGGTCAGGACCGTGTCAGCCCGCGGTGTTGCCGCTGGGCCTGCGCATCGCTCCGCTCACCGTTGCCCGTCCGGTGGCACAGCCCGGTAGGTACCGGCCGCTGGCCGGCACGCGCGCAAAAACCGTAGGTGCCGGCCGTTGGCCGGCACGCCGTCAGCTATCGAGCTCTAAAACCATGCGCACCAGGCCAGGCGTGCCCTGCGGATGCGGCACCGGCTTGAAGCCCAGCGAAGCAGCCAGCTGCTTCATCGGCTCGTTCTCTTCGGCGACGTCGCCGTACAACCGGTCCAGGTACTTGCCACGCGCCCACTTGACCAACTTGCGCATCAGCTGCCGGCCCAGGCCCTGGCCGACCAGGAACCGGCTGACCAGGATGGCGTACTCGGCCTCGCGGGTGCCCTGGATGATCGAGGCCCGCGCCACCGCCCCGACCACGGCTTCACCGGCGGGCAGGGACTCGGCCGCGACCAGGGTGATTTCGCTCTTGGGATTGGGGTGGGTCAGGCGCTGGGTGGTTTCCGGCGACAGCTCGGTCACCGACTGCAGGAAACGGTCGCGGATCTCCTCCGGCCCGAACAGGCTGAAGGCGGCGTGCAGCGGTGCCCCGTCTTCGGGGCGGATCGGGCGGATCAGCAGCTCGTGGCCACTGGGTGCCTTGAAAATCTCGTGCCAGGGCGGCATGCGGTTACGGGTAGCCATACCGGTGATTCCTAGGTGGTCTTCGGATTCTCGCATCCCCGGGGGCGGGTTCCGTGAACGGAACGCTCACGCCGTTCAGGGAGGCGCAGGGGCGCTCATTCGGCCTGTTTGAGCCACTGCAGGCGCGTGCTGGCGCCGGCTTCGCCGAGGAACTGCTTCAGCACCGGCATTGCCGGGGCCAACGCCTGGTCGAACTGCCACGGCGGGTTGAGCAGCAGCATGCCGCTGCCGTTGAGCCGCAGCGGTGAATCGTCCGGGCGCACCAGCAGTTCCACGGTCAGCACCGACTTCACCGGCAGCGCGCAGGCCTTGCGCAGGAAATGCAGGATGGTGCGGCGCTGCTTGATCGGGAACCAGATCGCAAAGCTCGCCTGCGGCCAGCGGCCCAGGATCTCGGTCACCGAGGCCAGGATGGCCTGGTACTCGGCGTCCTGTCCTTCGTAGGGCGGGTCGATCAGGACCAGCCCGCGGCCGATCTTCACGCCGTTGGCCTTGGGCGGCAGCAGCTTCCGGTTCTGGGCATAGCCATCGGCGTGGTACACGCCCACCCGGCTGTCATGGGCGAACAGCGCCTTCAGCGAGGCCACTTCGTCGTCCTGCACCTCGCAGACCGCCATGCGGTCCTGCTCGCGCAGGGTCTGGGCGGTCAGCAGCGGCGAGCCGGGGTAGCTGATCATCGCCCCGACCGGGTTGTCGGCCTGGACCGCCTTGAGATAGCGCTCGACCACCGCCGGCAGCGAGGGCTGGGCCATCAGCCGCATCACCCCGTCCTCGGCCTCCAGCGTCTTGCGGCTTTCCTCGCTGGCCAGCAGGTAGCGGCCGGCGCCGCCGTGGGTGTCCAGCACGAAGAACGGGCTGTCCTTGCGCTTGAAGGTGTCGAGCAGGGCAAGCTGCACGATGTGCTTGAGCACATCGGCGTGGTTGCCGGCATGGAAGGCGTGGCGGTAATTCATCGGCGCAGTGTACGGGGCGGCGGGCCCAGCGGCTATGCTGCGCGCATGAACCGCCCCCTGCACAACGTCCTGGTCGTCGAAGACGAAACCGCCATCGCCGACACCGTGCTGTACGCGCTGCGCAGCGAGGGCTATGGCGCCCAGCACTGCCTGCTCGGCGGTGGCGCGCTGGAAGCGCTGCGCCAGCAGGCCTTCGACGTGGTGGTGCTGGACGTGGGGCTGCCGGACATGAGCGGGTTCGAGGTCTGCCGCAGCCTGCGCACCTTCAGCGAGGTGCCGGTGATCTTCCTGACCGCGCGCAACGACGAGTTCGACCGCGTGCTGGGCCTGGAGCTGGGCGCGGACGACTACATGGCCAAGCCGTTCTCGCCGCGCGAGCTGGTCGCCCGGGTGCGCGCGCGGTTGCGCCGTAGCGGTACGTCGGTCGAGCAGGGTGGGTGGCAACAGCACGGCCGCTTCGCCATCGACCGCGAGGGCCGCCGTATCCGCTTCGCCGAGCAGCCACTGGAGCTGACCCGCTACGAGTACGCGCTGATGGCCGCGCTGCTGCAGCGCCCCGGCGCCATCCTCAGCCGCGCGCAATTGATGGACCGGGGCTGGGACACCGACGCCGACAGCGCTGATCGCACGGTGGATACCCACGTCAAGACGCTGCGCGCCAAGCTGCGCGCCGCCGGTGCCGACCCTGATCCGATCCGCACCCACCGCGGGCTCGGCTACGCGCTGGAGGTCTGAGCGATGCGGCTTGGCCTCAAATTGTTCCTGGGCTTTTTCCTGATCGTGGGCATCGCCGCGTTCTTCGTGATGCGCATCTTTGTCAACGAAGTGAAGCCGGGCGTGCGCCAGGCGATGGAGTCGACGTTGGTCGACGCGGCCAATGTGCTGGCCGAGATGGCCGCCGCCGACGTCAAGGCCGGCACGATCGGCAACGGCACCTTCGTGGCCAACCTGGCCCGTGCGCAGCGCCGCGACCCCAAGGCGATGGTGTGGCGTTTCCCCAAGCGCACGCTCGACTACCAGGTGACCATCACCGATGCCAGGGGCATCGTGATCTACGACTCCACCGGCCAGGGCGTCGGCCGCGACAACTCGCGCTGGAATGATGTCTACCGCACCCTGCGTGGTGAATATGGCGCACGCTCCAGTCCGGAAACCCCCGGCGATGACACCCACTCGGTGATGCACGTGGCCGCGCCGATCCACGATCCGTCCGATGCCAAGCGCCTGATCGGCGTGCTCAGCCTGGCCCAGCCCAACCGCAGCATCGATCCTTTCATTGCGGCCAGCCAGCGCGCCATCATGAAACGCGGGGCGTGGTTGATCGGCTTGTCGGCGCTGATCGGTCTGCTGATGACCGCCTGGCTGATGCACGGGGTCAACCGGCTCAACCGGTATGCCAAGGCGGTCAGTGCCGGCGAACCGGTGCCCCCGCCCAAACCGCGTCGCGACGAGATCGGCGACCTCGGCCAGGCGCTGGAAACCATGCGACGCAAGCTGGAAGGCAAGGCCTACGTCGAGCAGTACGTGCAGTCGCTGACGCACGAAATGAAAAGCCCGCTGGCCGCCATCCGCGGCGCGGCCGAGCTGCTGCAGGAGCCGCTGCCCGATGCCGACCGCGTGCACTTCGCGCGCAGCATCCAGGGCCAGGAACAACGCCTGACCGAAACCATCGACAAGCTGCTCGCGCTGGCCGAAGTGGAACAGCACGGGTGGCTGCAGAAGCGCGAGCCGATCGACCTGGGCCTGCTGCTGCGCAGCGCCGCCGATGCGGTGGCCATGCGTGCGCAGACCGTCTCGGTACGCGTGGACGTGGAGGTGCCCGACGGGTTGGTGATCCAGGGCGATGGCTACCTGCTGCGGCAGGCGCTGAACAACCTGCTGGAAAACGCGCTGGCCTTCTCCAGCGCCGAGGCCTGCGTGCAGCTCAGCGCGGCGCGCGAGGGCGAAGGCGTGGTCCTGCGCGTGGCCGATCGCGGCAGCGGCGTGCCGGACTACGCGCTGGAGCGGGTATTCGAGCGGTTCTACTCGCTGGCGCGCCCGGCCACCGGTCTGCGCAGTTCCGGGCTGGGGCTGTCGTTCGTGCAGGAAGTAGCGCGCCTGCATGGTGGCCGCGCCCAGTTGCGCAACCGCGAAGGCGGCGGTGCCATCGCCTCGTTGTGGCTGCCGTGGCGCGACCCGGCCGCGCCGATCCGGCGCTGAGCCCCGGCGGGCCGCGCACTTCACACAGACTTCAAACTCAGCACAAACCCCGCACACCACCACCCCCGAAGCTGGCCCCCTCCCAACCGAGGACGGGCCATGAAATCCCTGAAGATGCTGTTGCGGTTCGCCATTGTCGGCGGGCTGATCCTGTTGCTGCTGATCCCGCTGATGATGATCAAGGGCGTGATCAGCGAGCGCGAGGCCTACCGCAACGAGGCCTATCTGCGCGTATCGCAGAGCCGCGCGGGTGCGCAGACCCTGACCGGCCCGGTGCGCGTGGTGCCGTGGACGGAGACCCGCGAAGTGGAAGTGGTCGACGCGGCCGGCAACAAGACCAAGGGCGTGCAGACCGAGCAGAGCTACTGGCTGCAGATGCCGTCCAGACTGCAGGTCGATGGCCGGATGCAACCGGACGAGCGCCGTATCGGCCTGTTCCGGGTGCCGGTGTACAGTTGGAACGCGAAGATCACCGCCGAGTTCACCGACGACGATTACCCGATCAAGGAAGGCCGCGTGTACGGCACGCCGTACCTGGCGGTGGGCATCGCCGACGTGCGCGGGCTGGTCGGCTCGCCCAGGCTGCAGGTCGACGGCGCCGCACTGACCCTGCAGCCGGGCATCGGCGAGGTCACCGGAATGGGCAAGGGCCTGCACGTGCCGTTGCGCGGTTTCGACACCCCTGCCGGTGGCGTACTCAAGGCCAGCACGCTGGAACTGGCGCTGGTGCTCGATGGCACCCGCTCGCTGGCGGTGGTGCCGGTGGGCGATGACAGCCGCATCTCGATCCAGTCGCCGTGGCCGCATCCGTCGTTCGGCGGCAGCTTCCTGCCCAACCAGCGCACGGTCGGCGAGCAGGGCTTCGAGGCGCAGTGGGCGGTGTCGTCGCTGGCCTCCCAGGCACAGCGCCAG
Source organism: Stenotrophomonas sp. Ste86 (assembly GCF_024519465.1). Lineage (GTDB taxonomy): Bacteria > Pseudomonadota > Gammaproteobacteria > Xanthomonadales > Xanthomonadaceae > Stenotrophomonas. The sequence goes on from NZ_JALJRW010000017.1 coordinate 66,468, forward strand.
CTGCGCGAGAGCAAGGACGTCGAGCCGGAGACGGTCAGCGTCGAGCTGGTCAATCCGGTGGACATCTACACCCAGGCCGATCGCGCCAGTAAGTACGGCATCCTCTTCATCCTGCTCACCTTCGTCGGCTTCATCCTGTTCGAGCTGATCAAGCGGCTGCGCATCCACCCGTTGCAGTACCTGATGGTGGGCCTGGCGCTGGCGATCTTCTTCCTGCTGCTGCTGAGCCTGTCCGAGCACATTCCGTTCTGGCTGGCCTACGTGGTTTCGGCGGTGGCCTGCATCGGCATACAGGCGGTGTACCTGTCCGGCGTATTGAAGAGCTGGGCACGCGGGCTGGGCTTTGCCGGCATGCTCACCGTGCTGTACGGCGCGCTGTACGGCCTGTTGATCTCGGAGAACAACGCGCTGCTGATGGGGTCGCTGCTGCTGTTCGGCGTGCTGGCCACGGCGATGTGGATCACCCGCAAGATCGACTGGTACGAAGTCGGTGCGAGCCTGAAGTAAGGAGTACGACATGAGCTGGCGCCAAGGGTTGCGGCAACGCGCGGGGCAGGGCATTCCCGCGCTGCTGGAAGTGGATGCACTGCTGCAGGCCAGTGGCGTGCTGGCGGCCTTGCCGGGGGCGCGGATCGCCCCCGGCCTGGTCCGCTTCAAGCTGGCCGAGCGCACCTGCGAAGGGGTGCAGCGCCAGGGACTGGCGTGGTTGTCCGGGGCGCGGCAGGGACGCGGCGCGCTGGGCGGACGGGTGCCGCGCTACCGGGAATGGAAGGCCGGTAGCGCGGCATTGACCGAGATCGGCATCGATGGCCTGCCAGCGGATTGGCCGGCACACGCAGCGGTATTCGGCTGCACCAGCGTCGATCGCCGCCACTGGTTGTTGCTGTTGCCGGCACACGCACAGCTGTGGCTGGGCTGGAATGGTTGAGCGCGTTCCCGCATGCATGACCGATGGGACGGGGGCACGGCGCGCGTGCTGGCTAGACTCAAGGCCTTGACGAGTGATGCCGAAAGGCCGGGGTACGACGTGCTGAAGTGGGGCGTGCTGGCGATAGCGCTGGCGATGGGTGGCAATGCAATGGCGCAGCAGCGTGAGGCGGTAGACCTGGACATGGTCAGCCGTATTCGCCAGGAAGCCTTCCATCGCTCGCAGGTCATGGCCACCTTCAGCCACCTCACCGAACGGATCGGCCCGCGCCTGACCAATTCGCCGGCCATGCGCGAGGCCAACCGCTGGAGCCGCGGCAAGTTCACCGAATGGGGCCTGGTCAACGTCCGCGACGAAGGCTTCGACGCCTTTGGTCGGGGCTGGGAGTTCAGCAGCGCCACCGTGGAAATGCTCAGCCCGCGCGTGGCGCCGCTGTACGCGCTGCCCAAGGCGTGGACGCCGGGCACCAACGGCAGCGTCGAAGGCGAGGTGGTCAAGGTCGACATCAAGAAGATCGCCGACCTGGAGCAGTACAAGGGCAAGCTGACCGGCAAGATCCTGCTGCTCAACGACGCACGCGACTACGCGCGCGCCAGTCAGTCCGATTCGCACCGTCACGATGATGCCGGGCTGGCCGAGCTGCAGGTGTTCGCGGTGCCCAAGGACGTGGCCGACGCCAAGGCCGACCGCGCGAAAAAGGCCAAGGAGTACCTGGAGAAGCAGGAACTCGCGCGGGCCACCAACGCCTTTTTCGCCGAGCAGGGCGTGCTGGCCACGATCAGCATCAGCGGCTGGGACAACGGCATCATCCGCGTGGGTGGCGGCGGTTCGCGCAAGGCTGGCGAGCCGGTGGGCGTGCCCGAACTGGCGATGATGGCCGAGCACTACAACCCGTTGGTGCGTGCGGTCGAGCAGAAGCAGCCGGTCAAACTGCGGGTCAACGTGGAGGCCCGCTTCACCGATGCCCAGGACCAGCCGGGCTACAACACGCTGGCCGAGATCCGGGGCAGCAGCAAGGCCGATGAGATCGTCATGCTCGGCGCGCACATGGATTCCTGGCATACCGGCACCGGTGCGGCCGACAACGCCGCTGGCGTGGCGGTGATGATGGAAGCCATGCGCATCCTCAAGGCGGTGGGCGCCAAGCCCAGGCGCACCATCCGCGTGGCGTTGTGGAGCGGCGAAGAGCAGGGGCTGGTCGGTTCGCAGGACCATGTGTCCCGGCATTTCGCCCACTACCCCGAACCGACCGACCCGGCGCAGAAACTGCTGCCGGCCTCGATGCGCGAACCGACCGGCGCGCTGCAGCGCCAGCGCGATTACGACAAATTCTCGGTGTACTTCAACATGGACAACGGCTCGGGCCGCTTCCGCGGCATCTATGCGCAGGAAAACCTGGCGGCGGTGCCGATCTTCGAGGCCTGGCTGGCCCCGTTCCACGACATCGGCGCCACCACCGTGGCCACCCGCAACACCGGCAGCACCGACCACATCGCCTTCGACCGGGTCGGCCTGCCCGGCTTCCAGTTCATTCAGGACCGGCTGGACTACTTCACCAACGTCCACCACAGCAACCTGGACACCTGGGACCACGCCGAGCCGGAGGATCTGAAGCAGGCGGCGGCGATCGTGGCGTCCTTCGTCTACAACGCGGCGATGCGCGAGGAAAAGATGCCGCGCAAGCCGTTGCTGGCGCCCTGAGCGGGGTGGGGCGCGGGCTGCGATGGGGCCGCCTGCGCCAAGCGTGACGGGCGATTCCCCGGTTTCCGGCCGGGACAGGTAAAATTGCCGGGATTCCAGCTTCCCGCCTCGAGCCCTCCATGACCTGCCGCACCCGTTTCGCCCCGAGTCCCACCGGTTACCTGCATATCGGCGGCGCCCGCACCGCGCTGTACTGCTGGCTGGAGGCCCGTCACCGCGGCGGCGAATTCGTGCTGCGCATCGAAGACACCGACCGCGAGCGCAGCACCCAGGGGGCGATCGACGCGATCCTGGAGGCGATGGACTGGCTGGGCCTGGGCTACGACGAGGGCCCGATCTACCAGACCCAGCGCGTGGCCCGTTACCTGGAAGTGGCCGAGCAGCTGGTCGCCGACGGCAAGGCCTACTACGCCTACGAGACCCGCGAAGAACTGGACGCGATGCGCGAGGCGGCGATGGCCAAACAGGAAAAGCCGCGCTACAACGGTGCCGCGCGCGACCTGGGCCTGCCGTACAAGGACGACCCGAACCGCGTCATCCGCTTCAAGAACCCGCTCGAGGGCACGGTGGTGTTCGACGACCTGATCAAGGGCCGCATCGAGATCGCCAACAGCGAGCTGGACGACATGGTGATCTTCCGTCCGGACGGCTTCCCCACCTACAACTTCGCGGTGGTGGTGGACGACTGGGACATGCGCATCAGCGAGGTCATCCGCGGCGACGACCACATCAACAACACCCCGCGCCAGATCAATCTGTACGAGGGCATCGGCGCACCGGTGCCGAAGTTCGGCCACATGCCGATGATCCTGGACGAGCAGGGCGCCAAGCTGTCCAAGCGCACCGGCGCGGCCGACGTGATGCAGTACAAGGACGCCGGCTACCTGCCCGACGCGCTGCTCAGCTACCTGGCCCGCCTGGGCTGGTCGCATGGCGACCAGGAGCTGTTCAGCCGCCAGGAACTGATCGATCTGTTCGACGTGACCCACTGCAATTCCAAGGCCGCGCGCCTGGACATGGCCAAGCTGGGCTGGGTCAACCAGCACTTCCTGAAGACCGAGCAGCCGGCCGACATCGCCCCGCACCTGGTCTACCAGCTGAACAAGCTGGGGCTGGATCTGGCCGCCGGCCCGGCCCCGGCCGACGTCGTGGTGGCGCTGCGTGACCGCGTGCAGACCCTGAAGGAAATGGCCGAGAAGGCGATGGTCTGGTACCAGCCGCTCACCGACTACGACGAGGCGGCGGTGGCCAAGCACTTCAAGCCGGGCGCGGAACTGGCGCTGGGCAAGGCCCGCCAGCTGTTGGCTGCAGCCGGGGAGTGGACGGTGGAGAGCGTGTCGGCGGCCCTGCACGATGTCGCAACGGCACTGGAGATCGGCATGGGCAAGGTCGCCCAACCGCTGCGCGTGGCCATCACCGGTACCCAGGTGAGCCCGGATATCTCCCAGACCGTGTTCCTGGCCGGCCGTGAAGAGGCCTTGAAACGCATCGACGTCGCACTCACTAAAGTACCGACGGCCTGACCACAGGAGACCGCGCATGCCTGCCAAAACCGCTTGTACCGCCCCGCACCACCACGTCCACGACGCATCCGACTTCGTGAAGGTGGTGGAACGCGTGTGCGCCGAGCGGGGGCTGCGCCTGACCCCGATCCGCGCCAACGTGCTGCGCCTCATTGCCGAGGCCGGCAAGCCGGTCAAAGCCTATGAACTGCTGGAGTGGGTGCGCAATGGCAAGGGCGTCGGCGCGGATGCGCCGCCGACCGTGTACCGCGCGCTGGATTTCCTGATGGCCAATGGTTTCGTGCACAAGCTGGAATCGGTGAACGCCTTCGTGGCCTGCCACCACCCCAGCAGCGCGCAGCATTCGGTCCCGTTCCTGATCTGCAACAGCTGCCACAGCGCGGTGGAACTGGAAGACAAGGAGATCGTCAGCCAGCTGGAGAAACGCGCCAAGGAGCTGGGGTTCCAGCCGCAGGCGCAGACGCTGGAAGTGCACGGCCTGTGCGCGCGCTGCGCCGGCTGAGCCCGCTGCAGCGCACCTGATCCGATACACCGGTAGTGCCAACCCATGGTTGGCAGCCCGTAGACCGGCACCTGTCCAGATCCACCGCGAATACGGGCAGCACGCAAAGAGCAGCCATGCATGGCATGGCTCTACCGGGCCGCCGTATCCACCTTCACCACCACCGACATGCCCGGGCGCAGCCGCTTGGCCAGCGGCTGGTCCGGGTCGATGGAAATGCGGATCGGCAGGCGCTGCACGACTTTGGTGAAGTTGCCGCTGGCGTTGTCCGGGCGCAGTACGCTGAACTCCGAGCCGGTGGCCGGGGCGATCTGCTCGATGTGCCCGTGCAGCTTTTCACCGTCGAAGGCATCCACCTTGAACGAGGCGGGCTGGCCGATGCGCATTTTCCAGGTCTGCCCTTCCTTGAAGTTGGCCACGACCCACAGCGTATCCGGCACCAGGAACAGCAGCTGCGAGCCGGCCGTGACGTACTGGCCCAGGCGCACCGAGGCTTCGCTGATCTGGCCGTCGCGCGGGGCATGGATGACCGTGTTGGCCAGGTCGATCCGGGTCAGTTCCAGCTGTGCCTGCGCGGTTTCCACGCGCGCTTCCAGGCTCTTGCGTGCCACCTGGGTGGAGGTCAGCATTTCCTCGGCGATGCGGATCTGCGCCTGCGACTGCAGCACTGCCGCCTGTGCCGACTGGGCCCCGGTACGCAGCTTGTCGCGGTCGCTGAGCGCCACCAGTTGCTGCGCGGCGAGGGCTTCATAGCGCTTGAGCTCGGTGCGCGACCGCGCCAGCTCCGATTGGCCGGCGACAAGGTTGGCCTGCGCGGCACCGATCTGCGCGCGGTTCTGCGCCTGGGCCTGGTCGGAGTTGGCCAGTGCGGCCTTGGCACTGTCCAGATCGGCCTGGGCCTGCGCCACTTTTTCCTTGTAAATGCGGTCATCGACGCGCACCAGCGGGTCGCCCTGTTTGACGTGCTGGAAATCCTTGACCAGCACCTCGGTGACATAGCCATTGACCTGCGGCGCCAGCACGGTGATCTGGCCGCGCACGTAGGCGTTGTCGGTACTCACCCGGGTGCTGTCGAACGGCCACAACGACCACGCGCGCAGGATCAGCGCGATGCCCAGCAGCGCGATCACGATCATGATCACCACGCTGCGGGTGCTCGGCTTGAGGTACTTGGGCGCGCTTGGCGGCGGTGCCGCTCCCGGCGCGGCCGCGTTGCTGGCGGGGGCGGCATCGGTCGGCGGGGCCGGGTTGACGTTCTCGGGTGCGCTGTCGTCGCGGGTTGGGGGCGTGGGCATGGGGGGACTCATCGGGGCGGTGCGGGCAACGGCGCCGCGACTGAAGGGGAAGAGGGGGCGGGGTGGCGCTTGCGCCACTGCTTGAGGACGGCGGTACGCACCGACAGCAGCAGCAACCAGCCCAGGAAGCCCAGCGCGACAGTGCCGCTGAGCCGGAACACATCATTGAAGGCGCGCACGTTGGCTTCGCGGCGGGCGGCTAGCGCCAACTGCGCCGTGCCCTGCGCACTGCGCTGCACCGGGTCGGTGATCAACCCGGCGTAGAGCTGCTGTTGTTGTTTCAGGCGCTGTGCGACCACGCCGTCGGCCGGGTCGAGCTGGCTGACCAGTGCGCTGGAATACAGCTGCTCGCGGTGCAGCTGGTAGGTGCCCAGCACCGCCGAGCCGGCCAACCCGCCCAGGGTCTGGGTGATCGACAGGGTGACCAGGAAGGTAATCATGTGGTCCACGCCCTGCTTCAATGCCTGGGTGATGCCGAGCATGATCAACGGCCCCATGAACATGCCGGCGCCCACCGATGCCAGGAACTGGCTGGCGTAGAAATCGTGCGGGCGGTCCAGGCTGGTGCGGCTCTGGTCGAGCAGGGCCGCGCTGCCGAGCAGCAGAATGGCCATCAGCAGCTGGGCGATGATGCGCTTGGGGCCGAAGGTGAGCGAGGCGGCCGCGATGCCGGTGACCACACCGGCCAGGATCACCCCGAACAACGGACGCATCTGGTCCGGCCCCATGCCCAGCTGGCGCATCAACCCGACCACGCCGTACGACTGTTCGGTGGTGAGAAAGCGGATCAGGAACGCGCCGACGATGAAGTGCAGCACCGGCAGGCTGGCCAGCCAGCGCGTCTGCAGCAGCGGGTTGCGCCGGTAATGCTCGAGGATGAAGCCGGCGGTGGCCAGCGCGACGGAGGCCACCAGCGCCCACCCCAGCCACGGCGTATCCAGCCACCAGCGCACATAGCCCTGGGCCAGCACCACCACCAGCAGGCCCACTGCCGGGGCGAGCAGGGCGAAGGTGAGGAAGTCCAAAGGCTCGAATGCCTTGATCTGCACGCCCGGCGGCAGCTTCAACACCACCACCGCGGCGAACGCGCACAGGGCCAGCCCGGCCTCGAACAGATACAGGTTGTGCCACTGGCCGGTGTCCACCAGCCCCGGCGACACCAGCCAGGCGATCGGCACCGCCAGCTGCGAGATGCCCACGCCGATCACCAGCAGGTTGCCGGTATATTTGCGCGGCAGCGACTGCAGCATGTACAGCGTGCCCAAGGTGCTGCAGGCAGCGCCGGCGAACCCGCTGGCCGCGCGGGTCAGTACGGTGGTTTCATAGCTGCCCACGAACAGATGCAGTACCGCCAGCGCCGCATACAGGCCCAGGCCGATCTCGGCGAACAGGCGGATGCCGTATTGCTGGCGGAACTTGAAGGCGAGCAGGTTGGCGGTGACATTGACCATCGCATAGGCGGCCACCAGCCAGCTGCCCTGCGCCGGGGTCAGGCCGAGCTGGCCCTGCATGAAAGGCAGGTTGGCGGTGACCAGCGCATTGCCCAGGCCACCGGTGATGCCCACCAGCAGCGCCACGGCGGCATAGGCCACGCGCCGGTGCCAGGGATGCCACGGCATCGACGCCGAGCCGGGCAGCGTCGGCTTCTCGTGGTCTTCCCAGTCCGGGATGGGTTTGAGGTACTGCGCCATCAGCCCTCCGCGTCGACGGGTCCCTGCAGTCCGGTACGCAGCAACTGCAGGGCGCGCGCCACCAGCTTGGCCCGCTCTTCGCGGGACTTGCCACGCAGCGCGGCTCCCAGCATGCCTGAGATCAGTGAAATGTCCGTCACCTGCAGGTCCGCACGGCACAGACCCGCGGCGATCGCGCGCTGGATCGGTGCTTCCAGCAGGCCCCAGATGGTGTGCCGGGCGGCCTTGATGGCAGGGTCATCGGGGTCCACCGCGCGCCAGTAGTCCGACAACGCCGGCGACTGCACGATGCGGGCGGCCATGCCTTCGAGCACTTCGAACAACGCATCATCGCGCTCGCCCAGGCTCTGTACCTGGCGGTTGATGCGGGCCACCGTGCGCTGCAGCAGCGCCTCCACCAGCGCGGTGCGGTCGGGGAAATTGCGGTAGAGGGTGGCGCGGCCGACCTGCGCGCGTTCGACCACCAGGTCGAGCGGGGCGGTGACGCCATGCTGCCCGAACACCGCATCGGCGGCATCCAGGATGAGGGCACGGCGGGCAGCCGCATCGGCGCGTTGGGAAGTCATGGGGCATGATCGGACAATCATGTCCGCAAGGAAAGTGTCCGCCGCGCCATCGCAGCATGCCGGTGGGCGCCTGCTCGGCAAGATCAAGGCGGGGTGAAGCCCGGCGCTGACGGTGGGGCAGTGGGTAGAGTCGAGCCGTGCTCGACTGCCAAACTGCGCGACGGCAGCATCATCTCGACGAAACCGGCGTTGCTTCAAGCCTTGCCGCGCTGCGCGCCGGCAGCGGGCAAACCGTTGCCTCTACCGGCGGAAAAAAGCGTTCTTTGTTCCTATGCGGGGCGAGCAGAAGTGTGCTTTGACCCTTTCCAGGCGCGGCGGTCGGCGGGCCGGGCGCTGGGCGCCCATGCCCTTTCCGGCGAATGTCCCCCGGCCGCCCAGCGGCCGGGGGACATTTGCGCCAGGGGCCTACCGGCTGCTAAGGGGCCCTCACGCTCGCG
>NZ_JALJRW010000018.1:0-64800 GCF_024519465.1 Stenotrophomonas sp. Ste86
ATAAAGGGGGAGGGGGCGGCCGCAGGCCGACGCCGGAGGACATTCGCCGGAAAGGCCATGGGGGCCCACCGCCCGGCCCACCGACCACCGCTGGAGGCGAAATAAACGAGGAGAGGGCGCCCGCAGGCCGACGCCGGGGGACATTCGCCGGAAAGGGCATGGGAGCCCAGCGCCCGGCCCGCCGACTGCCGCTTCATAAAGGTCCAGAGAGCGCCCGATGTTTCCCACGCCGATGGAATAACACGCAAAAAAAATCCGGCCCACACCGGGGCCGGATCCAGGTTTTCACCGCGCGGCCAACGCCGCAGCAGGCAGGCTTACAGCGCCTGCAGTTCTTCGTTGGCGTTGCGCTTCTTCTGCGTCGGCGCGGCGGCCGGCGGCGGGGTCAGCATCACCGCCGGAGTGGTGGCGTTTTCCACCGGTACCTCCAGGTAGGGCAGCTTCAGCGTTTCGCTGGTCTGGCGGCGGATCTCGTTGGTCAGTGCCGGGCTGTCGTTGAGCTTGCGCCCGTAGGACGGCACGATCTGCTTCAGCTGCGCTTCCCAGCCGGCGGCCATCTGCTGCGGGAACGCCTTCTTGAGCAGGTCCAGCATGATCGGCGGCGACGTCGAGGCGCCCGGCGAGGCGCCCAGCAGCGCGGCCAGAGTGTGGTCCTTGTCGGTTACGATCTCGGTACCGAACTGCAGCACCGGACCCTTCTCCGGGTCGCGCTTGATGATCTGCACGCGCTGGCCGGCGGTGACCAGTTTCCAGTCCTCACGCTTGGCGTTGGGGAAATACTTCACCAGTTCGGCCTGGCGATCCGCGTCGTTCAGGCGCGCCTGGCCCATCAGGTACTTCACCAGGTCCAGGTTCTCCATGCCCACATCGAGCATGCCGGCCACGTTGTTGTGGTTGACCGAGGAATACAGGTCGAACCACGAGCCGTGCTTGAGGAACTTGGTGCTGTACAGCGCGAACGGCCCGAACAGCACCACCGGTTTGCCGTCCAGCTTGCGCGCGTCCAGGTGCGGCACCGACATCGGCGGCGAGCCGGTCTCGGCCATGCCGTAAGCCTTGACCGAATGGCGTCCGGCAATTGCCGGGTCCTGGAAGGCCAGGAATTGGCCGCCCACCGGGAAGCCGGCATAGTCCTTCGCCTCGGGGATGCCCGACAACTGCAGCAGCTTCAGCGCGGCGCCGCCGGCACCGATGAACACGAAGCGCGACTTGATCGTGGACTCCTTGCCGGACTTCAGGTCCTTGACCGTCACGTTCCAGCTCTTGTCCTCGTTCTGGCGCAGCGCGCCAACTTCATGCTCCAGGTGCAGCTGGAAGTTCGGGCTGCGCTGCAGGCCGGCGGTCAGCTGCCGGGTGATCACGCCGAAGTTGACGTCGGTGCCCAGCGGCATCCAGGTCGCGGCGACCTTCTGCTTCGGGTCGCGGCCTTCCATCAGCAGTGGCGCCCACTGCTTGATCTGCGTGGCATCCTCGGAATACTGCATGCCGTAGAACAGCGGGTTCTTGACCAGCGCCTGCTGGCGCTTGTGCAGGTAGGCGATGTTGTCATCGCCCCACACAAAGCTCATGTGCGGGGTGGGATTGATGAAATCCGACGGTTCGCCCAGGCGGCCCTGCTTGATCTGGTGCGACCAGAACTGGCGGGAGATCTCGAACTGTTCGGCGATACCGACCGCCCGCTTGGTCTCGATGCTGCCATCGGGCAGTTCGGGGGTGTAGTTGAGTTCGGCGAACGCCGAGTGGCCGGTGCCGGCGTTGTTCCAGCCGTCCGAACTCTCCAGCGCCACGCCGTCGAGGCGTTCGTAGAGCTGGATGTTCCAGTCCGGCTGCAGTTCCTGCAGGAACGTGGCCAGGGTGATGCTCATGATGCCGCCGCCGACCAGCACGACATCGACCGGCTTGCCGTTGGCCGCGGCCGGGACCGAGCGCTGGTGCAGGGGCCAATACAGGAAAAGCGCGGCTGTCAGCAGCAACAGCACGAGCAGGCCGAGGACGACCTTGGCGAATTTCTTCATGGGGATCTCAGGTGGGGGAGATGTGAACAGGATGCCCACGCCCCGGCTACGAGGCGTGAAGAAACAAAGGGTTGGCACTCCAGGATGGCGATTTTATCGCCTTTCGACCGATTTCTGGTGCAACGCAGCATCCGGCCGGTGCAATGCGCTCAATCCGGCGAAAGGGTGAAGTACTCGGCCAGGAAGTAGATCGCCTGGTACAGCAGCGCTGCCACGGCCAGCGCCAGCTGCACGCGTCGCTGCCGGCAGACCGCACCCAGGCCGGCGATCGCCAGCATCAGCACCGTATGCAGGGGATAGGCCGGCCCGAGCATCTGCCACCGGCTGTGGCCCTTGATGGCCGTATCGCCCAGGTCGAGCAGGGTCAGCAGCGCCAGCATGCCGAAGAACCAGCCGCGACGTTGCAGCAGATAGGCCTCATAACTGCCGTACTCGCGCACGTCATCGGGAAACAGCAGCACGCACAGCATGAACCAGGCCGCGCAGTAGGCGATGACAAACAGGTACAGCCCGAACGTCCATTGGCGCACTTCGCCGAGGCGGAACTCCCACCACCAGAACGTCACCACCGAGATCAGCGCCCACAGCACCCAGCACAGGTGGATCCATGACCAACCACGCCGCCCGGGGTGCTCGATGATCGAGGCCAACCCGCGCAGCAGGGTAGTGATGCTCAGCCCCAGGATGATGCTGAGCACCACGCGGATATGCAGGTAGACCGGATCGGTGTCCATCGCCATGGCCATCGCGGGGATGCGCCGATGCTGCGCCGGGCAGGATCATCGGGCCGTGTAGGGCGTGGCGCCCCGCAGGATGTGCTTCTTGCTTCTGAACCGTGCCGGCCGATCCCGTCAGCGCTTCTTCCGCACCAGCGTGGTCGACGCATCCAGCACCGCCCGGGTCAGCAGCGCCATGGTCTGCACGTCGCCCTTCCAGTGCTGCCAGTACAGCGGCACGTCTTCCCACGCGCGCTGCTTCATCAGCACCAGTCGGCCGGCCTCCAGATGGCGCTTGACCAGCGGCAGCGGATTCATCGTCCAGCCCAGCCCGCCCAGGTTGGCCTGGACGAACGCCCGCGTCGACGGAATCCACCACGTCGGTGCCGTCAGTGGCAGATCGTCACCGGCCAGGCGTCGGGCAAAACGCGCCTGCATGTCGTCCTTGCGGTTGAACACCAGCACCGGCGCCTGCGCCAGCGACTGCGCATTGACCCCCTTGGCGAAATGCTTCTCATGGAAGGCCGGGGTGCACGTGGCGGCGTAGCGGATGCTGCCCAGCGCATGGATCTGGCAGCCTTGCACCGGCTCGTCCAGGGTGGTCACCGCGCCGAGCACCGCCCCCTGGCGCAGCAACGCCACCGTGTGGTCCTGGTCTTCCGAACGCAGGTCCAGCGTGGTGCCGGTCTGCCGCGCGAAGTTCAGCGCTGCCTCCGGGAACCAGGTCTCCAGGCTGTCGTGGTTGACCGCCACCGGAATGCTCGCGTGCGGCAGGTCTTCATCGGCGATACCCATCCGATGCAGCGCATCGTGCTCCAGCAGCGCCGTCTGCTCGGCCAGCTGCACCAGCACCTGGCCCTCCGGGGTGGCCACCGCGGGCGAGGAGCGCTTTACCAGCAGTCGCCCGACCCGATCCTCCAGCGCCTTGATCCGCTGGGACACCGCCGAAGCGGTCACATTGAGCGACTGCGCGGCCCGCTCGAAGCTGCCCTCGCGGACCACCGCGGCCAGCGCGCGCAGCTGGGCATGGTCGATGCGCATCAGATTAAGTCCTGCTAAAGATGGTTAAGTAAGTTTAGCTCTACTTTTTCATGTTGCGGCGCGACAATATGCGCCATCCGGTGCTGTACGCCTTGGCGAGGCACCGCTCCCATCTGCAAGACAAGGCGGTATCCCATGTTCTCCACCATTCTCTCCGGCGGCCCCGGTCTGGCCGCGTGGCTCAGTGGCGCCGCTACCGGCATCGGCCTGTTCGCCGTGGTCGGTGCGCAGAGCGCCTTCATCCTGCGCCAGGGCATCCTGCGCAAGCACATCGTGCCGGTGGTAGCCACCTGCGCGGCGATCGACGGCATCTTCATCTTCGCCAGCGTGGCCGGCCTGCGCACCCTGACCCAGGCGCTGCCGTGGCTGACCACGGTGGTGCTGTGGGGCGGCGTCGCCTTCCTGGCCTGGTACGCGTGGCAGTCGGCGCGGCGTGCGCTGGCCGGTGGCGGCGGCATGCACGTGGACGATGGCGACAGCACCTCGCGCCGTGCCGTGCTGATTTCAGCAGTCGGCTTCTCGCTGATCAACCCGCATTTCTGGCTGGACATGATGGTCATTGGTGGCATTGCCGAAAACTTCGGCAACGCGCGCATGGCGTTCGCCGCCGGCGTGTTCACCGCCAGCTGCCTCTGGCTGACCGCCCAAGGGCTGGGCGCACGCATGCTGGCCCCGCTGTTCACCAAGCCCAAGACCTGGCGGATCCTGGACGGCACCATCGCGGTGATTCTGTCGATCCTGGCCCTGACCCTCGCGTTCCGCGGCATGCATTGAACTCTCTCCTCGATGCGTTCCTCAATGGCACCGCTTGCGGTGCCATTTTTTATGGGTTTTCCCCTGCATCGGCGTGGCAAGCACGAAGCCCGCCGTGGACCTTTACAGGCGCGGCCGTCGGTGGGTCGGGCGCTGGGGCCCCATGCCCTTTCCGGCGAATGTCCTCCAGCGTCGGCCTGCGGCCGCCTCCTCCCCCTTTATTTCGCCTCCAAGGGCATGGGGCCCCAGCGCCCGACCCACGGACGGTCGTCAGAAGAGCCCGCTTTGCCGCGTTGCCTGTGCCATCCGCAAGCCGAGCCCCGTAGCGGCCGCTAGGCTCCTGGGCAAAATAAAGGAGGAGGCCGCTCCGCGGCCGGGGGACATTTGCGCCAGGGGCCTAGCGGCCGCTACGGGGCCCTCACGCGCGCGACAAACCCGAGCGGAGACAGCACTAGATCCAAGACGGCGTCCGACTACCCAGCCACACGTATCGCTGTCTGCGACGCGCCTTCAAGGAGGCGCGCCCCAAACTGGAAGAAACACCCTGTTACAAGCGCCACCGAGGAAAGACCCGACAGGCGGGTCCGAAGTGCTCCTATGATCCCGGCATTCAGCTTCCGTCTAGAATCGGCCACCCGGACAGGGTGTCCGGAAACAGGGGGAAGGATGCGCAAGTCAGGCTGGATGGCATTGATCGTGTGTGGCGCGCTGGCGGGGCAGGCCGGTGCAGTGGACCTGGACCGATATCTCAAGCGCGATGATTTCGCCGATATCAAGATTTCGCCCAATGGCGACTACTTCGCCGCCACCGTGCCGATGGAAGACCGCACCGCGCTGGCGATCCTGCGCCGGTCGGACAGCAAGGTCGTGGGCACCTTCGTGCCGCCGGCCAAGAACCACGCCAACGACTTCGACTGGGGCAACGGCAATCGCGTGCTGATCGGGCTGGCCGAGAAGATCGGCGCGCTGGACATGCCACGACCCACCGGCGAGTTGTTTGCGATCAACGCCGATGGCGGGCGCGGCGAACTGCTGGTCGGCTACCGCGTGGAAGGCAACGGCCCCGGCACCCGCATCCAGCCCAAGAAGGTAGAGGCCGTGGCGGCGTTCCTGTTCGACGACCTCCCGCAGGATGACCGCAACGTGCTGGTCTCGATCTGGCCCTTCAGCAACGAGCCCTTCACCCGCGTGGACAAGCTGGACGTACAGAGCGGTCGCCGCCAGACGGTGGCGCTGTCGCCGGTACGTCGTGCCGAGTTCGTCAGCGACGCCAACGGCCAGGTCCGCTTCGCCCATGGCGCCGGCACCGACAACGTCAACAAGCTCTATTACCGCGAAGGCGGGGGCGACACCTGGAAGCTGGTCAACGATGAGGCGGTCAATGGCCGCATCGAGCAGGCGATCGGCTTCTCCGCCGACGGCAAGCTGGCTTACTTCACCTCCGAGCAGGCCAACGGCCCCACCGCGATCATCGCCTGGGATCCGGCGACCGGCGCGCGGACGCCCGTGCTGCGCGATCCCAAGGTCGATCCCAGCCGCATCATCCGTCGCCCCGGTACCGCCATCCCGGTCGGCGCGCTGTTCCTGGGCGACACGCCGCACACCCGCTTCTTCGATGAGACCTCCGTCGATGCACGGCTGTATCGCAGCCTGGAAGCGGCCTTCGGTGGCGATGCGGTCTTCATCACCTCCAGCACCCGGGACGGCAAGCAGCTGATGATCGAAGCGTGGTCGGGGCGGAATCCCGGCGACTTCTACATCTTCAACAACGAAACCAAGAAAGCCGATCACGTGATCAGCCGCAGCAGCTGGGTGGACCCGGCCAAGGCCGCCACCGTGCTGCCGGTGGCGGTCAAAGCCCGCGACGGACTGGACCTGAGCGGGTTCCTGACCGTCCCGGCTGGTCGTGCCGGCGGCAAGCTGCCGATGGTGGTCATGCCGCACGGCGGCCCGTTCGGGATCTTCGACGACGGCAGCTACACCACCGAAACCCAGCTGCTGGCGGCGGCCGGTTATGCCGTGCTGCAGGTCAACTTCCGTGGCTCGGGCAACTATGGCCGCGCCTTCCAGGCCGCCGGTGCGAAGCAGTGGGGCGGGACGATGCAGGATGATCTGACCGACGCCACCCGTTGGGCCATTGCGCAGGGCCACGCCGACCCCGCGCGGATCTGCATCTACGGTGCCAGCTATGGCGCGTATGCCGCCCTGATGGGCGCGGCCAGGGAGGCCTCGCTGTACAAGTGCGCGGCCGGTTATGTCGGTGTCTACGACCTGCCCATGATGTTCACCCGTGGCGATACACAGGAAAGAAAGTCCGGTGAAACCTTCCTGAAGGATTGGTTGGGCGATCCGCAGAAGCTGGCGGCAGTGTCGCCGGTCAACCTGGCCGCGCAGATCAACGTCCCGGTGTTCCTGGCTGCGGGCGGTGAAGACCAACGCGCCCCGATCTTGCACACCAAGCGTATGGAAGAGGCGCTGAAGAAGGCCGGCGTGCCGGTGGAGTCGCTGTACTACGCCACCGAAGGCCACGGCTTCTACACCGATCCGCATCGCCGCGAGTACTACAGCAAGCTGCTGGCGTTCCTGTCGCGCAGCCTCGGCGGGGAAACCGCCAACGCAGCGCCGGCCGCACAGCCCTGATCAGCGCTGCAGCGTGGAAACGAGAACGGCACCGCGAGGTGCCGTTCTGGTTTGGGCATGGGGGGCGCGCCTTATTTCACCCCGTGCATCATCTTCTTCAGCAGCGGCGAGCAGGCCAGCGCGACGGCCGCGCAGCCCAGGCCGATCCACATCAGCAGCCAGAACAGGTGCGCGTAACTGGCCGCGGCGCTGGCGATGTTCATCGTCTGGCCCTCGGGCACTTCGATCGCGGCGAGCTTGCCGAACAGCGCGGCCAGCGTTTCGGAGAAGGCGGTGGCCAGGAACCAGGTGCCCATCATCAGGCTGACCACGCGCGGCGCGGCCAGCTGGGTGACCGCCGACAGGCCCACCGGTGACAGGCACATTTCGCCGATCTCCAGGATCAGGTAGGCCAGCACCAGCCACCACACGCTGGCCATCTGCCCGGTCGCGCCCACCTGCTGGGCGGCCAGTGCCAACGGCACGAACGACAACGCGGCAAAGATCAGTCCGATCGAAGACTTGACCGGCTTGGACGGGTCCAGGCGACGGCGGTCCAGCCACGCCCACAGCATCGCAAACAGCGGGGCGAGGACCACCAGGAACAGGCCACCCAGATAGGTCAGCGAGCCGGCGGTCTGCGGGATCACCAGGCAGTCGCGGATCAGCATCACCAGCATCAGTGCGACGATGACGATGAACAGGTTGCGCGGCGCGGTCGAGCCGGGGCTGCGCTCGGACAGCCGTGCGGCCACCACGAAGCCCAGCGGCGCCAGCAGCAGCGAGGCGATCGACCACGGCAACGGGGTGCCGCCCTGGATCACCAGCGACGGCACCAGATCCTTGGTCAGCAGGCGATCGGTGAAGGTCACCCACGACCCGTAGGTCTGCTCGTACAGGGTAAAGAACACCAGGGCCATGAAGATCAGCGCCATCAGCGCGATCATCTGCTGGCGCTGCACCGGCGTGCAGCGGGTGCCGGTGAACCAGGCGAACCAGACCAGCACGCCGCCGAGCACGACGATCATCAGCATCAGCGCCAGACTGATTTCACCGCCGAGCGCGAACGCGCCGTTGGCGGCGGCCCACATCAAGGCAGCGACGGGGATCACGCCGAGCACCGCCAGCGCGTAGATCAGCCACTCGCGGCGGATGCCCAGCACGCGCTGGCGCAGGGCCGGCACATCGGTCGGTTCGGCGTGGCCTTGCAGGTACTTCTGGCCCCACAGGAACATGCACAGGCCGATCACCATGCCGATGCCGGCCGCACCGAAGCCGTACTTCCAGCCATAGGCTTCGCCGAGGAAACCGCACACCAGCGAGGCGAACAGCGCGCCCAGGTTGATGCCGGCATAGAACAGGGAGAAGCCGGAGTCGCGGCGTGGATCGTTTTCCGGATACAGCTTGCCGACGATGGTGGAGATGTTGGGCTTGAGGAACCCCACGCCCATGATGATCAGCGCCAGCGACAGGTAGGTGATGCCCAGCGCGGCGTCATCGCGCACGATCTGCCCGTCGATGCGGGTCGCCGCGTGGCCTTCGAAGGCCATGCCCATATGCCCCAGCACCAGCAGCACGCCGCCGAACACCACCGCCTTGCGCATGCCCAGCCAACGGTCGGCGAGCAGGCCGCCGAACACCGGGATGCAGTACACCAGGCCACCGTAGGCACCGAGCAGATCCAGCCCGGCCTTGTCGCCGAACAGGTGGTACTTGGTGAGATACAGCAGCAGCAGCGCCTTCATGCCGTAGAACGAAAACCGCTCCCACATCTCGGTGAAGAAGCAGACGTAAACGCCCTTGGGGTGGCCGAGGAAATCGTCGGTGGCAGTGGAGGTTGCGGAGGCGGGCAGGGCGGCTGCGGTCATCGAGGGATAGGGCGCGGCGGACAAGGAGGCGAGTATAGGCCCGGGGCGAAGGGCCAGCCGTGCCGCGTCTGGCCGCTCCGCCGTCGTGGTGTCGGCCGCTCCGCTGTCGTAGTGCCGGCCGCTACGCTCTAGTAGTGCCGGCCGCTGGCCGGCAGCCTCACCATCCCGGCATCGCGCGCTTACAGATAACGAAGCCAGGCCAGGTCCCGCCGGCGCGCCTTGAACCGCGCGAACGCTCTGGTCGGCCAATACAGCGCCAGGGCCAGCACCGCGGTGATCCCCCACAGGCTGGCCACGTGGTCCACGGCGAAGTACGCCCCGTGGGTGTGCCCCCAGCGTGCTTCGGCCAGCACGTACAGCAGCTTCAACACGTACAGGTGCAGCAGGTAGAAGAACATCGGCGCCGCGCCGATGTCGGCCAGCGGTGCCAGCGCCCGGGCCACGCGCGGCTGCTCGTACAGGCGCAGCACCAGCAGGCCGATGCCCAGGGTCAGCAGCAGGAACAGCAGCGAGGGCGGGTACTTGGTGACGTTGAAGAAGCTCATCAGCGTGCTGCCCGGGGTGGCGAAGGACTGCCACGGGCTGTCGCCGTAGAGGTTCACCGCCCGCAGCAGCACGAAGCCCAGCAGTGCACCGGCCCCGGCCATCCACAGGCGGCGCTGGCGCAGCAGGGGATCGCCGCCGCGCGCGAACCATGGGCCGATCACCCAGCCCAGCGCAATGACGCCGATCCACGGCAGCACCGGGTAGGAGGTGCGCAGGCGCAGCCCGTCGGTCACGGCGATCCAGTCGCGCTGGTGCAGCACCTTCCACAGCACGGCCAGCGCCCCGTCGCCCTGCACGCGTACGCCATCGAGCAGGTTGTGCCCGGCGATCACGGCCAGCGCCAACACCGCCAGCGCCCCGCGTGGCAGCCACAGCAGCCCGGCCAGCGCGATCATGCTGATGCCGATCGCCCAGATCACCTGCAGGTACATCACGCTGGGCGGGAACTGCAGCGTCCACGCGACATTGACCACCAGCAGCTCCAGCACCACCAGGAACAGGCCGCGCTTGAGCAGGAAGGCCGACGCGGCCCGGCGCCCATCCGGTTTGCCACTGGCGTACAACCAGGCCGACAGGCCGGTCAGCAGCACGAACACCGGCGCACACAGATGTGCCAGCAGCCGGCTGACGAACAGCGCCGGCTCGACCTGGTCCACCACCATCGGGTCGCCCACCTGCTGGTGCATATGGAAGGTTTCGCGTACGTGGTCGAGCAGCATCAGCACGATCACGGTGCCGCGCAGCTGGTCGATGGAGGTCAGGCGGGAGGGGGAGGAATACGTCACAGCGGCGCCGGTTACTCGGTGCGATAGGATATAACATTACTAAATGGATGGGCCCGGCGCTGGACGTTGCCGAGTCCGGCGGGACGCGGCCGCAGCGGCACGCGTCGGTCAACAGGCGCCTTGATCGGGGGGTGCAGGGTTGCCGGCCAGCGGCCGGCACTACTGGACTTGCCCGTACATGAACGCTAGCGTGGCAGGGATTTTTTGCCAGCAGGGGCTTCCATGAACAACGACGCTGCGCCACGCCAGCTCACTTTCCGCGCGGTGGTGCTTGCCATCGTGCTGGCAGTGATTCTGTCGGCCGCCAACGCCTACCTGGGTCTGTTCGCAGGCCTGACCATCGCCACCGCGATTCCCGCCGCCGTCATCTCCATGGGCGTGCTGCGCCTGCTTGGCGGTGGCACCATCCTTGAAAACAACATCGTCCAGACCGGCGCCTCGGCCGGCTCGTCGATCGCCGCCGGCGTCATCTTCACCATCCCCGCGCTGGTGATCATGGGCTACTGGCCGGACTTCAAGTACTGGTGGGTGCTAGGCATCGCCGGTCTGGGTGGCCTGCTGGGCGTGCTGTTCTCGGTGCCGCTGCGTCGTTCGATGATCGTGGAAGATCCGCTGCCGTTCCCGGAAGGCAAGGCGGCCGCCGAAGTGCTCAAGGCCGGAGAGAATCCGGGCCCCGGCCTGAAGATCCTGGCCGTGTCGGCGGTGATTGGCGCCTTCGTGAAGCTGGCCGCCGAAAGCGGCCTGCGCCTGATCCCGGATGCCTGGGCCACCTCGGCCTACGTGGGCAGCTCGAAGATCACCGCCTTCATCGGCACCAACCTGTCCCCGGCGCTGCTGGGCGTGGGCTACATCGTCGGCCTGAACGTCGGCATCGTGGTGGTGTCCGGCTCGATCCTGACCTGGCATATCGCCATTCCGCTGTACCAGTCGTTCTTCATGAACACCGATCCGGCGCTGGCCGCGTCGATCGCCACGGCCACCTCCACCGAGGCGGCGTTCGCCATCTGGGGCGCGAAGATGCGTTACCTGGGCGTGGGCGCGATGCTGATCGGCGGCGTCTGGACGCTGATCTCGCTGCGCAAGTCGCTGCTCAACGGCGTCAAGAGTGGGTTTGCCGCGGCCCGCAAGAGCGGTGGCCCGGCCCTGGCGCACACCGAGCGCGACCTGCCGATGAAGTGGATGCTGGTGGCCCTGGTGGTGTTCACCCTGCCGCTGCTGGCGCTGTACCAGGCCATCGTGGGCCAGTGGCATGTGTCGATCCCGATGACCCTCATCATGATCGTGGCCGGCTTCCTGTTCGTGTCGGTGTCGGCCTACCTGGCCGGCCTGATCGGCTCCTCCAACAACCCGGTCTCGGGCATCACCATCTCCACCATCCTGTTCGCCTCGGCGGTGCTGGTGCTGCTGCTCGGCAAGGACGGCCTGACCCCGGTCGGCGTCGGCGGCGCACCGCTGGGTGCGGTGGCCGCGATCATGATCGGTGCGGTGGTGTGCTGTGCGGCCGCGGTCGGCGGTGACAACCTGCAGGACCTCAAGGCCGGTTACATCGTCGGCGCCACCCCGTGGAAGCAGCAGTTGATGCTGGGTATCGGGGCGTTCTCGTGCGCGCTGATCATGGCCCCGGTGCTGAACCTGCTGGCCACCGCCTACGGCATCGGCGTCAAGTCCGAGCTGCATCCCAATGCACTGGCCGCGCCGCAGGCCAACCTCATGGCCTCGGTGGCCAAGGGCCTGTTCGGTGGCGAACTGCCGTGGACCTTCATCGGCATCGGCGCGGTGGTCGGCGCGGCGATCATCGCCTTGGACAGCTGGCTGAAGTCCCGCAACGCCCGCTTCCGCGTGCCGGTGCTGGCCGCGGCGATCGGCATTTACCTGCCGCTGGAGCTGATGGTGCCGATCTTCCTGGGCGGGCTGATCGCGTATCTGGTGGAGCGTTTCCACAAGATCCGTGGCGACGATGAAGAAGGCCGCGACCGCGTGCACAAGCCGGGCGTGCTGTTCGCCGCCGGCCTGATCACCGGTGAAGCCCTGATGGGTATCGCGATCGCAGTGCCGATCGTCATCAGCAGCCGCGCCGACGTGCTGGCGCTGCCGTTCCACCTGCCGGGCGCGCAGTGGATCGGTCTGGCCGTGCTGTTCCTGGTCGGCTGGTTGATCTACCGCACCGGCAAGCGGGCGGTCGGTTCGGTCTAAACAACCCGACCGGTTTCAAGGCAAACCCCGCTCCGGCGGGGTTTGTCGTTTCTGCGGCCCGCCCATCCCCCTGCATGACCGATGGCCTTTGCATGGGCGGCCCCTGCGGCCCTAACATCGGCGTTTTGCCGTTCCGCGGAGACCCCGATGAAACTTCGTTACGCCCTGCTGCCGTTGTGCCTGCTGACCGCGATGCCTTCGCTGGCGGCCACGCGTGGCCTGGATGTGCGCGACATGATCGCGCTGGATCGGGTCTCCAGCCCGTTGCTCACCGCCGACGGCGGCAACGTCATCTTCGCCAAGCGCGTGGTCGGCAGCGACAGCAAGGCCAGCACCGGCCTGTTCATCCGCAACCTGCGCACCCGCGACCTGGCCCCGCCCAAGCCGCTCACCCCGGCTGGCTGGAACGTCAACTCGGCGGCACTGTCGGCCGACGGCGGCACCGTGTACTTCCTCAGCGCCAAGGGCGGCAGCCAGCAGCTGTATTCGCAGCCGATCGCCGGCGGCACCCCGCGCCAGTTGACCGACTTCCCGGTGGACGTGGACAGCTTCCACGTGTCCCCGCAGGGCGACCGTGTGGTCTTCAGCAGCGGCGTGTTCCAGGCGTGCGGCTCGGACCTGGCCTGCACCACCAAGAAGCTGGACGCGCACAAGGCGCGCAAGAACACCGGTGAAGTCTTCGACACTCTGTTCGTGCGCCACTGGGACACCTGGGCCGATGGCCGCCGCAACACCCTGTTCGTGGCGCCGCTGCCGGCGTCCAAGGCGGCGGCGGTGAAGGGGGCCTCGGCGATCAGCGCCACCCTCGACGGCGATGCCCCGTCCAAGCCGTTCGGCGGCAACGACGACTTCGCCTGGGCGCCGGACGGCAAGAGCGTGGTCGCCTCCATCCGCGTGGCGGGCAAGCAGGAGCCGTGGTCGACCAACTTCGACCTGTACCGGCTCGACGTGGACGGCAAGCAGGCCCCGGTCAACCTGACCGCGTCCAACCCGGCCTGGGATGCCGGCCCGGTGTTCAGCGCCGACGGCAAGACCCTGTACTACCGCGCGATGAAGCGCCCGGGCTTCGAAGCGGACCGCTTCGGGGTGATGGCGCTGGACCTAGCCTCGGGCAAGACCCGCGAGATCGCCCCGAAGTGGGACCGCTCGGCCGGTGAAATCGTGCTGGCCGCCGACGGCAACAGTTTCTACACCGGTGCCGACGACCTGGGCGAACACCGCCTGTTCAACATCGACATCGCCACCGGCAAGGCCACGGTCGTCGCCGAAGGCGGCAGCATCGGTTCGCCGGTGATCGCCGGCAGCACCCTGGCGTACACGAAGAACAGCCTCAAGAGCGGCGACCAGATCCTGGTGGCCGCCGCCGATGGCAGCAGCCCGCGCGAGATCACCCCGAGCGCCGCGCAGATGCTGCCCGACGTGGCCTTCGGCGACTACGAGCAGTTCCAGTTCAAGGGCTGGAACAACGACACCGTGCACGGCTACGTGGTCAAGCCGTACAACTACCAGGAAGGCAAGACCTACCCGGTGGCGTTCCTGATTCACGGCGGCCCGCAGGGCAGCTTCGGCAATGGCTGGAGCTACCGCTGGAACCCGCAGACCTATGCCGGTCAGGGCTACGCGGTGGTGATGATCGACTTCCACGGGTCTACCGGCTACGGCCAGGAATTCACCGATGCGATCAGCCAGCATTGGGGCGACCGCCCGCTGGAAGACCTGCAGAAGGGCTGGACCGCGGCGCAGAAGCAGTATCCGTTCCTCAACGGTGACAAGGCCTGCGCGCTGGGCGCCAGCTACGGCGGCTTCATGATCAACTGGATCGCCGGCAACTGGAACGAGCCGTGGAAGTGCCTGGTCAACCATGACGGCGTGTTCGACCAGCGCATGATGGGCTACGCCACCGAAGAGCTGTGGTTCACCGAGTGGGAGCAGGGCGGTACGCCGTTCCAGAAGGCGGCCAACTTCGAGAAGTTCAACCCGGTCAACCACGTGGCCAACTGGAAGAAGCCGATCCTGGTCATCCATGGCCAACTCGACTTCCGCATTCCGGTCGAGCAGGGCCTGGCCGCGTTCACCGCCGCCCAGCGCCAGGGCATCGAGTCCAAGTTCCTGTACTTCCCCGATGAAAACCACTGGGTGCTCAAGCCGCAGAACAGCGTGCAGTGGCATGACACCGTCAACGGCTGGTTGAAGCAGCACATCGGCGAATAAGCCGGATGGACGCGCCGCCCCTTGGGGCGGCGCTTCTTCATGGCACCGGGTGTGGTTGGCCGTGGTATCAGCGGTGATCGGCTGCGGTGTAACTGGTAGAGCCGACCGTTGGTCGGCTGCCGTAAAAGAGCAGCCGACCAACGGTCGGCTCTACCGGTGATTGTTTTCCCGAAACGTGTGGAATCCCACGCCCATCCTCCAGGTACGCCACACCCGTGAAAGCACCCGCCCTGATCCAGAACGACATCGTCGTCTTCGGCCTGATCGCCGCCACCCTCGGCGCCGTGTTCTGGACCGCCTCGCGCGAGCAGGGGCTGTGGAAGCGCTTCTATACCGTCGTGCCGGCGTTGCTGCTGTGCTACCTGATCCCGGGCATCTACAACACGTTCGGGCTGATCGACGGGCAGAACACGCATCTGTACAACCCGGTCGCGCGCGACATCCTGCTGCCGGCCGCGTTGGTGCTGCTCACCCTGGCGGTGGACATCAAGGGCATCCTGCGGCTGGGTCCGAAACTGATCGTGATGTACCTGGGCGCCTCCTTCAGCATCATGCTCGGCGCGGTGGTGGCCTTCCAGGTGATGAAGTGGCTGCACCCGGCCACCGTGGCCGGCGACACCTGGGCCGGCATGGCGGCACTGGCCGGCAGCTGGATCGGCGGCGGCGCCAACATGCTGGCCATGCGCGAGGTGTTCGACGTCAACGCGACCACCTTCGGCCAGTTCGCGGTGGTCGATGTGGGCGTGGGCTATGTATGGATGGCGGCGCTGATCTTCCTGGCTGGCCGCGCGGCGAAGATCGACGCGCGCAGCGGTGCCGATACCTCGGGCATCGACGAACTCAAGCTGCGCATCGAGAAATTCCGCAGCGAGCACGAACGCGTGGCCAGTCTTACCGACCTGATGCTGATCGTGGCGGTGGCCTTCGGCACGGTCGGCCTGTCGCATGCGATCGCCGGCCCGGTCTCGGCGTGGTTCAAGGGCCATGTCAGTTGGGCATCGCAGTTCAGCCTGGATGCGCCGTTTGTGTGGGTCGTGGTGATTTCCACTACCTGCGGCCTGGCGCTCAGCTTCACCCGTGCGCGCAACCTGGAGGGCGCTGGCGCGTCCAAGCTGGGCTCGCTGCTGCTGTATTTCCTGATCGCCTGCATCGGCATGCAGATGGACCTGCTGGCGCTGCTGGATCGACCGTGGTTGTTCCTGCTGGGCCTGATCTGGATCGCCGTGCACATCGTCCTGCTCTGGGCGTTGGCGCGGGTGTTGAAGGTGCCGTTCTTCTACTTCGCGATCGGCTCGCAATCCAACATCGGCGGACCGGCCTCGGCACCGGTGGTCGCCGCCGCCTTCCACCCGTCGCTCGCCCCGGTCGGGGTGCTGCTGGGGACGATGGGGTATGCGACCGGGACGTACCTGGCCTACATCGTCGGGATCACGCTGCGCGCGATGGCAGGGTAGAGCCGACCGTTGGTCGGCTGCCGTGTTATGGCAGGGTAGAGCCGACCGTTGGTCGGCTGTCGTGCGCTGTGACGCCACGTCAAGAGCAGCCGACCAACGGTCGGCTCTACGGCAGAAGCAATCTGTGTTCGATCAATCAGGCAAGTGGTGCATCCAGCATCCTGCTCGAACCGCGCCGAGTGAACACTCTGGCGCCTGCACGGTTGGCGCGTCGCCACGCGCCCGGACGTGGCCGCGCATGCGGATTTACGCAGGAAGAAGGCCGCGTTCGAGCAACCACGCTTTGGCATCTTCTGCATCCTGCTCGAACCACGCGCGCGTAGAGCCCAGCCGATACGTATACCCCCACGCATCCATGTCCTGCATCAGCCGATCACTGCCCACGCCGGGCAATTGCCCGGCCAGCACGATCTGCAGGTAACAGGTGGCATCTTCCTCGGGCACCGAATCGGTGGCATCGGTATGCACCAGCGCACGCCGCTCTGGCGGCAGCACGATCAGGTGGCAGGCCTCGTGCAGCATCGAATGCACCGGCGTGTCATCGCGCACATACACATCGCTGCCGATGATCCCAGCCTCCGGCTCGCCCCAGTAACTGCCCGGAATCGGCGCAGCCTCGGCCACACGGTGCAGACGCAACGCGTGCGCCGCAAGCAGGGCAACTGCATCGTCGAAACGGATATCGCCGACCCGCGTCACCTGCGGCTCGGTCTGGATCACAGCATCGTTCATCGTGGTCATGTCGCGCGCCCCCGCCCGGACGGGAAGGGGCGCTATCGCATCAGGGTTGTTGCGGACCTTCCGGCAAGGCGACGGAAATATCGAGCACATCGTGCTCCCCGTCCTTCACCAGATCCACCTTCACCGCATCGGCGTCGATGTTCACGTACTTCTTGATCACTTCCAGCAGCTCACGCTGCAACAGCGGCAGGTAATCGGGGCCACCGCGATGGCTGCGTTCCTGCGCGATGATGATCTGCAGACGGTTCTTCGCCGTTTCGGCAGTGGTCTTCTTCCGGTTCAGGAAATCGAACAGTCCCATGCTTACCCTCCGAACAGCTTGCTGAAGAAGCCTTTCTTCTCCACGGTGGTGAAGCGCATCGGACGCTCTTCGCCAAGAATGCGGCCAACCGCATCTTCATACGCCTGGCCCGCCGCCGATTCGGGGTCCAGAATCACCGGCTCGCCCTTGTTGGACGCATTGAGCACGTCGCCCGACTCGGGCACCACGCCAATGGCCTTCAGGCCCAGCACCTCTTCCACGTCGGTGATGCTCAGCATCTCGCCACTTTCCACCCGTGCCGGGCTGTAGCGCGTGAGCAGCAGGAACGCCGGCACATCCTGGCCCGACTCGGCCTTGTGCGTCTTCGAATCGAGCAGGCCGATGATGCGGTCCGAGTCGCGTACCGAGGACACTTCCGGATTCACCACCACCACCGCACGGTCGGCGTAGTACATCGCCAGGAACGCACCCTTCTCGATGCCGGCCGGCGAGTCGCAGATGATGTAATCGAAGCCGTCCGCGGCGAGGTCCTTGAGCACCTTGCCCACGCCTTCCTGGGTCAGCGCATCCTTGTCGCGGGTCTGCGAAGCGGCCAGCACGTACAGGTTGTCAAAGCGCTTGTCCTTGATCAGCGACTGCTTGAGCGTCGCCTCACCGTGCACGACGTTGACGAAGTCGTACACCACCCGGCGCTCGCAGCCCATGATCAGGTCGAGGTTGCGCAGGCCGACGTCGAAGTCGATCACCGCCACCTTCTTGCCGCGCCGTGCCAGGCCGCATGCCAGGCTGGCGCTGCTGGTGGTCTTGCCCACGCCGCCCTTGCCGGAAGTGACTACGATGATTTCAGCCAAAGGACTTCTCCTGATTCATTTTGTGTGGGCGCCGGATCAGTCCAGCGCCGCGATCTTGATCTGGTCCTGTTCCAGCCACACCTGCACGGCCTTGCCGCGCAGGGTGTCCGGGACATCGTCCAGTACTTTGTAATGGCCGGCGATTGCGACCAGTTCAGCATGGAATTCACGGCAGAAGATACGCGCCGTGGTGTTGCCTTGGGCACCTGCCAGGGCACGGCCCCGCAGCGTACCGTAGATGTGGATGCTGCCGTCGGCGATCACCTCGGCACCCGCGCCGACGGTCGCCATCACCGTGAGGTCGCAGTTTTCCGCGTACAGCTGCTGGCCCGAGCGCACGTTGCTGGTCTGCATGCGACCGGGCTGAGCTGCCTTGGCCGGATCGACCGGGGCCGGTGCCGCCGCGGCGGCGCGTGCGCGTCGGGCCGGTTCCGGGGCAGGCGCGGGGGCCGGCGGTGGTGGCGGCGCAGCCTGTACCGCTTCCAGGTCGGCGCGCTCGTACTGCGCACGGAACTTGGCCAGCAGCGGCAGGCCCAGCTGCTGCGAGAGTTTTTCGGTTTCGGTCGTGCCGTAAGCCAGCGCGACCGGCAGCACACCGGCGCCGCGCAGCCCGTCCAGCAGGGCCTGGGCAGTGGCTACATCCGGAATCTGGCTCAGTCCGCCAAAATCCAGGATCACCGCGGCACGCCCGAACAGCTTGGGCGCACGTGCCACGCGGTCGTGCATTTCACGTGTGAGGCGTTCCACATCGAGGGTGCGGATGCGCAGGTTGGCGATGCCGACCTGGCCGATCTTCAGTTCACCGGCCTGTTCAAAATCCATGTTCGCCGCCACCTCAGGTCCCCGTCGGTCGATGCGCGCGCAGCGGCTCGCGACGATGGCCCACCCAGGGCACGTCCGGCAGCTGGTCGCCGTAGGTGTCGTGCACCCACTGGTAACTGCACAGGTCCTTGAGCAGCATGCTGGCACGCACGTCCACGTGCTCCATGGTGTTCTGTCCGATCTCGCGGAAGCCGAAGCTGCCATGGAACAGCAGCGCCGCATCGGCGCCATGGTCCAGGAACACCTCGCAGGTCAACTGCGGGTAGCGCAGCTCGGCGTAGCTCTGCGCGTCGGCATAGAACGCACGGCCGACACCGCCGCCGCGACGGCGACTGGCGACCACGATGCGGTCGATATAGAAGAATTTGCTGTCCAGCTGCTGCTGGAACCAGGCGAAGTTGCTGCTGTCGTGCTGGCTGTCGCTGCCGAAGCCGATCAGGAAGCCGGCCAGGTTGCCGTCGCGCTCGGCGACGCGGAAATATTCAGCGGTTTCGTAGAACAGGCGCAGGCGGGCGGCATCCAGCGGCAGGATGGCCAGGCCGGCGTTGTTGTTCAGGGCCAGGACGGAATCGAGCTCGTGCTCGCGCACGTCGCGGATGACAATCGACATTGTGACTCCGTGGGGTAACGCGGTTGGCCCATCAAGGGGCCCTCGTCGGATTATTGCACGGGTGACCGGCCCCGGCGAATCGGGGGCCATGACTTATGTGGGAGTGCAGGGGCGCAGGTTCAGCCTAAGATGCGTCCATGCTGGGATACCTGAGCCAAACCCGAGTACTGCGACTGGCCGGCCTGTTCACCTGGGTCATGGTCGGCCTGCCGGTGGTCTATTCCCAGTACGAATCGCTGCTGCGCCACCGCGGCGATGGCCTGGACAGCTGGGCGGTGTGGCTGTTCACCGCTTACCTGGCCTTCGGTGCGTGCTACTTCTGGCTGACCCGCGGCCTGCGCGATGGCGGCGGGCATTCGGCCTGGTACGACCGGGTGGTGCTGCTGCTGCTCACCACCTCGGCGCTGGGCGTGAGCTACCTGAGCGGGTCGGGCCTGGGCAGCATCCTGATGATGGTCGCCGCCGGGGTGATTCCGTGGATGCTGCAGGTGCGCGGCGGGGTGCTCTGGCTGTTGCTGAGCCAGCTGGCGGTGCTGCCGGTGTACTACCTGATCCTGCGCATGCCGCTGTTCGAAGCGCTGATGCAGTCGCTGCTGTACGGCGGCTTCTCCATGTTCATCTTCGTGACCAGCCTGGTGGCGCGGCAGCAGACCGATGCGCGTGAAGAACAGCGCCGGCTCAACACCGAGCTGCGCGCCACCCGCGTGCTGCTGGCCGAAAGCGCCCGGGTCAACGAGCGCACCCGCATCTCCCGCGAGCTGCACGACCTGCTGGGTCACCACCTCACCGCGCTCAGCCTGAACCTGGAAGTGGCCGGCCACCTCACCGACGGCCAGGCCCAGGAACACGTGCACCAGGCCCACACCCTGGCCAAGCTGCTGCTCACCGACGTGCGCGAGGCGGTCAGCCAGATCCGCGACAGTGGCGCCATCGACCTGGCCGCCGCGTTGCGCCCGCTCACCGAGCAGGTGCCCTCGCTGGACATCCACCTGGATATCGCCGAGCCCCTGAACGTGGAAGACCCCGAGCGCGCCCATGTGCTGCTGCGCTGCACCCAGGAAATCATCACCAATGCCGTGCGCCACGCCAATGCACGCAACCTGTGGATCCAGGTCCGGCGCGAAAGTGAAGGCCAGGTGGTCATCCAGGCGCATGATGACGGCGTGGGCGCCGATGGCATCGTGGTCGGCAACGGCCTGCGCGGCATGCGCGAACGTCTGTACCAGTGCGGCGGTGAGCTGCAGATTGAAACCCGCCGGGGTCAGGGCTTCCGCCTGCGCGCCTCGGTTCCCGGTGCGCCCGTGCTGCTGCTGGCCACCGTTCCTTGAGGAGTGCGTTGATGATTCGCGTCTGCCTGGTCGACGACCAAACCCTGGTGCGGCAGGGAATCCGCTCGCTGCTGGCGCTGGACGCCGGCATCGAAGTGGTGGCCGAAGCCGCCGACGGCCGCCAGGCGGTCGAGGTGGTGCCGCAGGTGCGCCCGGACGTGGTCCTGATGGACATGCGCATGCCGGTGATGTCCGGGCTGGAAGCGCTGCAGATGCTGTCCAAGCTGGGCCAGCTGCCGCCGACCATCATCCTGACCACCTTCGACGATGACCAGCTGGTGCTGGCCGGGCTCAAGGCCGGTGCGAAGGGCTACCTGCTCAAGGACGTGACCCTGGACCAGCTGGTCGGCGCGATCCGGACCGTGGCCGACGGCGGTTCGCTGGTGCAGCCGGCGGTCACCCAGCGCCTGCTGTCCGGGCTGGAGCACATGCGCAACGAGTTCGTCAGCCTGGACCGGCCCGACCCGCTGACCGACCGCGAGACCGAGATCCTGCGCCTGATGGCCAGCGGCTTCTCCAACAAGGAGATCGCCAACTCGCTGGGCGTGGCCGAGGGCACGATCAAGAACCACGTGTCCAACATCCTGTCCAAGCTGGGCGTGCGCGACCGGACCCGCGCGGTCCTGAAGGCCTTCGAGCTTCAGCTGGTCTGAGACGGGGCGCAGGCCGCTGTCGCAACCTGCGTCGCAGCCCTTGTGCGACAAGGGTTGCGGCAGGGTCAGGGCGGCCATCGGCCGAATCCGGCAAAGAAATATTGCGCATCCGCTACGTGCTGACGCGTGTGATGCGTTATCTTTCCGCTCCTTGTCTATGCAAAACCGCTGCCGGCATGGATACCGGTGCGCCAATCCTGATCTACATACCCGCGAAGCCTGCTAGGATTGGCGCTTCGCTTCAATCAACCCGGCCGTGGGATCGGCCCCGGAGACTCCTGAATGACCCGTATTATCGAGTTCCTGATCGCCTTGGGGATCGTGGCTGGCCTGTTCGTCATCATTGGCGTATGTCTGCCGGGCGAGCGCCATATTTCCGAAAGCATCGAGACCAACCGCAAGATGACGATCGTGTACGACACGGTCAACAGCCTGCGCCGCTTCAAGGACTGGAACCCGCTCTTGCTGCGCGATCCCGCCGTTGAACTGAAGCTGTCCGGCCCCGCTGCCGGCGTTGGTGCCCGCCTGGACTACGTCTCCAAGGATAATTCCCTGGGCGAAGGTAGCTGGGAGATCACCGGTTCTGAGAAGAACAAGCTGGTGTCGATCAACATCGAGGATGCCACCAAGGGCCACGACAAGAAGACCAGCTTCACCCTCGAGCCGACCGGCAAGGGTGGCCGCAACGTCAAGATCACCCAGGACTACAGCGTCAAGTACGGCTTCAACCTGATGGGCCGTTACGCGGGCCTGTACGTCAGCCGTCACATCGGTGACGACCTGAAGCTGGGTCTGTCGCGCATGGCCAACATGCTGGCCACCGTGCCGAACATCGACTACCGCACCGCCGAAGCCCCGCTGACCGATCTGGCCATCGTGGACGTGCCGGTCGAGGACCTGCTGGTCGTCACCGCCGGTAACGTGGATCGCGGCCAGGAGACGATCACCAAGTCCATCAAGGACAACCAGGAGTGGATCAAGCGCGTGATGGAGGCCAACAACCTCGAAGCCGCCGGTCCGTTCCGCATCATCACCACCGATTTCGGTGCTGAGAAGTACGCCTTCGACGTGGCCCAGCCGGTCAAGAAGAAGGGTGCTGACGGTGCGTCCGCTGAAGCCCTGACCGTCAAGATCGACGGTGGTGCGCCGGTCAAGTATGTGCACGTTGCGCCGCACCGTTCGGCCCACGCGGCCTACACCGGCCATATGGCCGGCCTGGATATCGCCCGCAACGCCCTGCGTGCGTGGTCGGTGACCAACGGCAACGAAGTGATCGATCGTCCGTACGAGTCCTGGAAGGACGGCGTGGAAAAGTCGTTCACGCCGGAAGGCACGTACGACATCTACTGGGCCGTCAAGTAAACCGACGGTTGCCGTGATGTAACGCACGACGAAAAACGCGCCGCTCCCTGCGGCGCGTTTTTTTTTGCTCCCGACCCGGAGCGCCCTGGAAGGATGCACGCATGCTCAACCTGGAACGACGCGCACGCAAACCCTCGCTGCTGGCCTGCCTCGGCGGCCTGCTGGCGGCCACGGC
The DNA here is from genome assembly GCF_024519465.1 of Stenotrophomonas sp. Ste86. Taxonomy (GTDB): domain Bacteria; phylum Pseudomonadota; class Gammaproteobacteria; order Xanthomonadales; family Xanthomonadaceae; genus Stenotrophomonas. Next base: position 23,006 of record NZ_JALJRW010000018.1, read on the forward strand.
GGTGGGCCTGTCGGCTTACGCCTCGCACGGCATCGCCGATCCGCTGGCGCAGTCGCACGTCACTACCGCCGCGCTGTATGCCTTCGGCCATGGCCTGGCGCTGGCGGTCCTCGGCCCCACCCAGCAGAACAGCGTGGGCAAGCTGGCGCTGTACGTGCTGCTGCTGGGCACGCTGCTGTTCTCGGGCAGCCTGGTCGGCGGCGCGCTGTGGCAGTGGAGCACGCAGTTGGCCCCGATCGGCGGCACCGCGCTCATGCTGGGCTGGCTGGTGTACGGCCTGAACGCGCTGCGGCGCTGACATGCCGCGCTTCCGCCGCGGCTTCGATGTGCAGCACGCGCACGACTGGTTGAGTCGGCGCGATCGTCGGCTGGGCGCGTGGATGAAAAAGCTCGGCCCGATCAATGCGCAGCCGGGCTGGTCGAAATCCTTCGATCCGGTCGACGCGTTGGCGCGGGCGATCCTGTTCCAGCAGCTCAGCGGCAAAGCCGCCTCCACGATCGTGGGACGGGTGGAAGTGGCCATCGGCAGCGCGCGCCTGCACGCCGATACGCTTGGCCGCATCGACGATGCCGCGCTGCGCGTGTGCGGGGTCTCGGGCAACAAGGCGCTGGCGCTGCGCGACCTGGCCCGGCGCGAGACCGCTGGCGAGATCCCGGATCTGCGCCGGATGTCGGTGATGGAGCACGACGCGATCATCGACGCGCTGGTGCCGATCCGCGGCATCGGCCGTTGGACGGTGGAGATGATGCTGATGTTCCGCCTCGGTCGGCCGGACATCCTGCCGATCGACGACCTCGGCATCCGCAAAGGCGCCCAGCGCGTGGACAAGGCCGAGGCCATGCCGACGCCAAAGGAACTGCTGGCGCGCGGCGAAAAGTGGGGCCCGTACCGGACCTATGCCAGCCTGTACCTGTGGCGGATCGCCGACTTCACGGTGGATCCGAAGGTAAAGACCAACCGTTCGCAGACGTAGAACATCCGGTAGAGCCGAGCCATGCTCGGCAACGGCGCAGGACCCCGGTAGAGCCGAGCCATGCTCGGCTGCGCGCAGAGCCCGGTAGAGCCGAGCCATGCTCGGCTGCGCGCAGGGCCCGGTAGTGCCGAGCCATGCTCGGCTGCGCTGGCCCGGCAGGCAGAAGCTGCCGAGCATGGCTCGGCTCTACACGTTCGCTGGCCCGGCAGGCAGAAGCTGCCGAGCATGGCTCGGCTCTACACGTTCGCTGGCCCGGCAGACAGAAGCTGCCGAGCATGGCTCGGCACTACCCGGTTTGGTGCCAGCACCAGTGCCACGGTTCGTAGACGATGCCATGCGGGTTGTCGCGCGGGTAGCTCAGCTGGAACCCGAAACGGTCCGCGTGCTGCTGCAGCCAGACAAATGCCGCCGTGTGTTCGAAACCCTCTTCGGCCGGTGGCTCGCCGGGCGTGCCGATGTCCAGCGCGAAGCCGCTGTGGTGCTCGCTGTAGCCCGGGGCGGCATTGACCTTGAGGATGTCGGAAACGTCCAGGCCGCGCGCGCGTTTGCGCTCGAAAATGCCCAGCTGGTAGGCATGGCTGCGATAACCGGAGATCGCATCGAGCGCGATCCCATCTACCGCCGCCTGCTGGCGCAGGCGCTGCCACCCGCGCGCGGCACTGCGGCGCAGCCAGAGCGGACGGCGGTAGCGGTCGACGCCGGCCAGGTGCAGGTGCGCCGGTTCGGCCTCCAGCGCCAGGCCGGTTGCCTTTTCATACGCGTCTGCATCGATGCCGAGCTGTTCCAGCCGCTGTTGCAGGCCGCTGAGCGGCAGCAGGGATGCGTCCGCCCTGCCGCGCCCTTGTGCCAGCCCTTGCGCGTCCAGCGCATCGAGCGCGGCCTCGATGCCGTGTTCGCGCATCAGCCGTGGCACCAGCGGCAGCACCCCATGCGCGGACACCACCGCCAGGTAGCGACCATCGCGTTTGCGCCGAAGCACCCAACGCGCCTGCGCCAGTGCACGCGCGTCGGCGTTGCTGCGCGCGCGCAGCAGGCCGCCGGGCCACAATTCGATGTCGGCGGTGTTGATCAGCAGGGCAGGGGCGCGGCGCATGGGGTCAGCTTAGTGCGTGCGGCCGGGCGCGGCCAGCGCCTGCAGGGCCGTCAGCAGCGCGCGCGGGTTCTCGGGGCTGATCACCAGCGCGCTGCCGTCGCGCAGCGGCAGGTACAGCACGCGGCTGCTGTCGGTGAGCAGGCAGAACGCCTTGCTGCGGTCGCGCATCCGGTAGTGCCCGGACTGGAATCCCGGCATGCCGTAGCCATTGGTCTTGGTCGTCGGCTTGAGGCTGCCATGCTCGGCCAGGTCCACCACGCGTGCGCGCTCCAGCACGATGTCCTGCACCGGCACGCGCTTGCGATAGAACGTGGAGACCACCTCCAGCTGACGGTCCTGCAGGCGGATGCGGCGACGGAAGAACATCGCGCTCAGCACGGCAGTGAGCACCACCAGGAAGGGCACGGTGAAGCCCAGTTCGTATGGCGTGCGCTGGTCCGATTGCAGCGTGGTGACCACGATCAGCGCCGCACTGGCCAGCATGGGCACCCACAGCCACAGCAGGTGCCAGACCGGGGCCGGGGCGACGGCGAAGTCGTTGGCGGCAGGCGAGGGCGCGGCCATCTCAGATCTCCTTCTTGAAGATCAACAGCGCCACGCCCATCGGTTGGGTCTGCAGCACGTTCACCAGTTCCCAGCCGAGCTGGCCGTGCCGGTTGAGTTCGGCCTGCATCTCATCCGGCTTCAACCCCGTCCACGACGGTTGCAGCTCGACGGTCAAATAGCTCCAGCGCTTGCTCATTCCTTGCTCTCCTTGCTCGAATCGGGTTTGGGAAGGCGGCCGGCCTTGCGCAGGGCATCGCGCAGGACGTACTCGATCTGCGCGTTGGCGCTGCGCAGCTCGTCATCGGCCCAGCGCTGCAACGCCGCCAGGATGTCGGCGTTGATCCGCAGCGGATAGGCTTTCTTCTCGCTCATGGCTCAGTACAACGACCCGGCATTGATGACCGGCTGGGTGCCGCGGTCCGAGCACAGCACCACCAGCAGGTTGCTGACCATGTGCGCCTTGCGCTCCTCATCCAGCTGCACCACGCCGTTCTTCTGCAGTTCGGCCAACGCCATTTCGACCATGCCCACCGCACCGGCGACGATGCGCGTGCGTGCGGCGATCACCGCATTGGCCTGCTGGCGCTGCAGCATCGCCTGGGCGATTTCCGGGGCATAGGCGAGATGGCTGATGCGCGCGTCGATCACCTGCACGCCGGCGTCGGCCAGGCGCTCGGCCAGTTCGTCCTTGAGGTGCTGGGAGATTTCGGCGGCGTGGCTGCGCAGCGACAGCTGGCCGTCCTCGTGCTGGTCGTAGGGGTAGCTGGTGGCCATCGCGCGCAGCGCCGATTCGGACTGGATGTGCACGAAGCTCTCGTAGTCGTCCACGTTGTAGACCGCCTCGGAGGCATCGACCACCTGCCACACGATCACCGCGGCGATCTCGATCGGGCTGCCGTCCAGTTCGTTGACCTTGAGCTTGCCGCTTTCGAAGTTGCGCACGCGCTGGCTGACCTTCTTCTTGCTGAAGAACGGGTTGTTCCAGCGCAGACCGTTGTCCTTGACTGTGCCCACGTACTTGCCGAACAGGCTCACCACCACCGCCTGGTTGGGCTGCACGGTGTACAGGCCGGTCAGGCTGAGCAGGGCCAGGATGGCCAGCGCCACGCCGCTCAGCATCCAGGTGGGCGCCACCGGGAACGCGCGCGCGCCGGAGATGAACAGCCACACCGACAGCCCCAGCAGGACCAGCACCAGCAGCAGGAACGGCAGGCCGGACAGTGAGCGGAGGGTCTTCTCTTTCATGGCGGGGCGTCCTTGGGTAATTGAATCAAAAGATATCAAATTGATATCACAATGCAAGTTGGTCTGCCCGCTTTCCGACCGACGCTCTAGAATGCCCTCCCGCCCCTGATGTCCGGAACCGCCATGACCACGCTCGGTACGCCGCTGTCTCCCTCCGCCACCCGCGTCCTGCTGCTGGGCTCGGGCGAACTGGGCAAGGAGGTCGCCATCGAGCTGCAGCGGCTGGGGGTGGAGGTGATCGCCGCCGACCGCTACGCCGACGCGCCGGCGATGCAGGTCGCCCACCGCGCGCATGTGATCGACATGCTCGATGCGATGGCGCTGCGCGCGCTGATCGCCAAGGAGCAGCCGCACCTGATCGTGCCGGAGATCGAAGCGATCCATACCGAAACCCTGGTCCAGCTGGAGCAGGAAACCGGCCAGCGCGTGGTGCCCACCGCGCGTGCCGCACGCCTGACCATGGACCGCGAAGGCATCCGCCGGCTCGCCGCCGAAACCCTCGGCCTGCCGACGTCGCCCTACCGGTTCGTGGATACCGAGGCCGACTACCGCGCCGCCGTGGCCGCCATCGGCCTGCCGTGCGTGGTCAAGCCGGTGATGTCCTCCTCGGGCAAGGGCCAGAGCACGCTGCGCAGCGAGAGCGACATCGCCCCGGCCTGGGAATACGCGCAGACCGGCGGTCGCGCCGGCGCCGGCCGCTGCATCGTCGAAGGCTTCATCGACTTCGAGCACGAAATCACCCTGCTCACCGTGCGCCACGCCGCGGGCACCTCGTTCTGCGCGCCGATCGGGCACTGGCAGAAGGACGGCGACTACCGCGAAAGCTGGCAGCCGCAGCCGATGTCGCCGCGCGCGCTGGCGCGTGCCGAAGCCATCTCGCAGGCGATCACCGACGACCTGGGGGGCTGGGGCCTGTTCGGGGTGGAGCTGTTCGTGAAGGGCGACGAGGTGTGGTTCAGCGAAGTCTCGCCGCGCCCGCACGACACCGGCCTGGTCACCCTGGCATCGCAGGAACTGAGCGAATTCGCGCTGCATGCGCGCGCCATCCTCGGCCTGCCGATTCCGCTGATCCGCCAGAACGGTCCCTCGGCGTCGTGCGCGATGCTGGCCCATGGCGAAGGCGTGCCGTTCTTCAGCAACGTCGCCGCCGCGCTGGAACATCCGGATTCGTCGCTGCGCCTGTTCGGCAAGCCCACCGTGCATGGCCATCGCCGCGTCGGCGTGACCTTGGCGCGGGGGGGCGATATCGAGGACGCGCGGAAGATCGCGCGTGAGGCGGCCGAGGCGATCGGGATCGAACTGCACTCCTGATCCTGCCGCGCGTTGTTTTCCGGCGACGTACTGCAGATGCAAGAACGGCGGGCAATGCCCGCCGTTTTCTTGACCGTGGTACTGCGGGTTACTTCACATCCACCCACACCAGGTGGTGGTCGCTGCCATCGGCGATCTTGGCCTCCGGGCGGTTGTTGTCCGGCCAGAACACGCCGCTGCCCACGTAGCTGAAACCGACCGACGGCAGCACGTAATCCAGGCGCATGGTGCCGGCCTTCGGGCCGAAATCGCCGGTGGCATGGAAGGGCGCGCCCTTGCGCGCGATGCCCTTTTCCGCATACGCCAGGCTGGTCTGCTCGGCACCCACGCTGCGCGGGGTCGGGTAGCGCAGTACGCGCGGATGTTCGATCAGCTCCACGATTGCCTCGTGGCGGCCATCGCCATCGACCGGATCGTTGTTCAGATCACCCAGGATCACAAAGCGCGCGTCCTGCTGCAGGCCGCCGCACTGGCCGCGGTCATCGCACAGCCACGGCTTGCTGCCGGCCGACAGGTATTCCTGCCACAGCCGCAGTTCGTCGTGGTTGCGCGCGGCATTGCGCTTTTCCGGTCCGTCGAACACCGGCGGGGTCGGGTGGGAAACCAGTGCATGCACCACGCCGTTCGGGGTGGTCACCGGCAGGTCCCAATGCGACTTGGACGACAGCCGCAGCTGCGACCACACGTGGTCGTTGTAGAAGGATTTGCCGGTGCGCGGGTCGATCGGGCGCAGCGCGCCGGGCAGGGTGCTCCACTTCAGCAGCTGGAAACTGCGTACCTTGGCCGCGTCGATCGGGTAGCGCGACAGCACCAGCATGCCGTACTGGCCCGGGTGCAGGCCGTAGCCCCACGCATCGTTGCCGCGCGCGCGGCCGTCGCCGCCAATCTGGCCGTTGTTGTCCAGGTCCAGCCCGCTCTGCACGCCGGTATTGACCGGGGCCAGGTAGCGGTAGGCGTAGTGCAGCGGCTCGCCGCCGCCGGGCTGGGCGGTTTCCAGGTAGCGCTGCTGGAACAGGTCGGCGGCACGGTGCGCGTCGTCGTAGTCGAACTCGTTGAGCAGCACCAGGTCCGGACGCACCTGCTGCAGCACCGCGGCGATCTTGCGCGCGTGTTCGCTGTCGCCTTCCAGCTCGGCGATCAGCCCGCCGGTCTCGTCGTTGTACAGCGAGGTGTTGTAGGTGGCGATCCGCAGCGGCGCGGTGGGGGCTTCCGGCATGGCGGCGGTCTTGGCAGGGGACTGAGCGCAGGCGCTGCACAGCAGGGCCAGGGCAAGGATCAGGGGATGGGCGTTCATCGGCCTATTTTGCACCCGGACGCATTGCAATGCTGCGTCAACGCCCGTCCAGTTCGTCGTCGAAGGCGTGCCAGCGGCGGCCGTCGTAAGCCTCCAGCGGGCGGAAGCGGCGCTTGTAGTCCATCTTGCGGTGGTCGCGGATCCAGTACCCCAGGTACAGGTGCGGCAGCTGCTCGCGACGGGCCCAGGCAATCTGCTGCAGGATGGCGAAGGTGCCCAGGCTGCGGTGGGCGTGGTCGGGGTCGAAGAAGGTGTACACCGCCGACAGCCCCTGCGGGGTCACGTCGGTGACCGCGACCCCGAGCAGGGCACCACGGCGGCCAGCCTCGGCGGGCGCACGCAGTTCCATGAAGCGGCCCTGCGCCCACTGGCCGATCAGGAACTGGTCGAACTCATGCGGGCCGTGTTCGTCCATGCCGCCCTGGGCATGCCGGTGGGTGAGGTAGCGGTGGTAGAGCGCGAACTGCTCTTCGGTCTGCTGGGCGGCCACGATCCGCACTTCCAGGTCGGCGTTGCGAGCCAGGCAGCGGCGCTGGCTGCGGTCCGGGGCGAAGCGCGCCACCGGCACACGCACCGACACGCAGGCGTGGCAGTTGGCGCAGTGCGGCCGGTACACCAGGTCGCCGGAACGGCGGAAGCCCCAGCTCAGCGCCATCGGGTAAAGCGTGCCCAGGCGCGCGTCCTGGGGATCGAGCACCAGGTCGCGCGCGGCCCGTTCCGGCCAGTAACCACAAGGGTGGTCACCGGTCTGGAACAGTCGCAGCTCGTCGTCGCGGTCGCCGTGTATTGCCATGCGCCCAGCATAGCGCCGGGGCGTCGCAGGGGGCGCGACTGTCTGCCAAATGAACATCGCCGGCCAAGCTGTCAACGGCGCCGCCGGCCGGGCGTTGTTACCGGTGTGGGTGCCACGCACCGCACGCCGATACCTTACGAACCGGAGTGATCCATGCGCAATCGCAAACCCCTTCTGCTGCTGGCCCTGCTGCTGTCCACCGGCGCTGCCGGCCTGGCGGTCGCCGCCGATGCGCCGACGCCCGCCGACCCGCCGGCCCGCCCCACGCTCGACACCAACGGCGATGGCGTCATCGACCGTGCCGAGGCGGCCAAGGCCCCGCGCCTGGCCGCGCAGTTCGACACCCTGGACAAGAACAAGGATGGCAAGCTCTCGCGCGAGGAAATGCCGCGCTGGCACGGCAAGCGCCATGGGCGTGGCCCGGGCGGCGGCGGTGACAGGATGGCCAAGCTGGACACCAACAAGGATGGCCGCATCAGCCGCGAGGAAGCCAAGGCCGATCCGCGCCTGGCCGCCCGCTTCGACCAGATGGATGTCAACAAGGACGGCTACCTGGACAAGGCCGACCGCGAGCTGCGCATGAAGCAGCACCGTGACGCCTGGTTCGCCGCAGCCGATACCAACAAGGATGGCCAGCTGAGCAAGGCCGAGTTCGACGCAGCCAAGGGCCCGTTCGGTGGTCCGCGTGGGGGCCACGGCGATGGCAAGCACCGCGATGGCAAGCCGCCGATGCCGCCGAAGGCACCGGCCACCAAGTAAGCCGATCCACGGGTAAGCACACAGCGCCGGTCATCGACCGGCGCTGTGTCGTTTCTACAGCCGACCGGTCTGCCGCAGGCTGTAGAGCACCAGGATCGCCACCCCCAGGGTGACCACCACGATCGCCGCGCGGCCGTACATCAGCTGGTACTTCCAGTTCGGTCCATGGCGGCCATGGCGGGCGGCATCGCGCGCCAGCATGGGCGCCATCACTTTCTGCAGCGGGAACAGGCACTGATAGTTCACTGCGCCCATGCCCGCCGCCATCGCAGTCAGCAGCAGCCAGACCGGTGCCTCCAGCACGCTCAGCATCAGCACCGACAGGCACATCACCAGCGCGGTGACGCTGCTGAGGACCACGAATGCGCGGACCTGCTCGCGCTCGCGCGGGGTTTCCGCGTAGGACAGCAGATAGCGCCCGCCGAGGTAGCTGCCCAGCATGCCGCCGAGCAGGCTGCCGACGACCGTGCCGATGCCCAACATCTGGCCGGGGGCGGCGGTCTGGCTGAGCGCGGCGCTCAACGAGCCCAGCGCGGTGCCGCCGGACAACGTGGCACCGCCCAGGCCCAGCTTGCTGGTGCCCAGTCCGGTGCCGAGCAGGATCGCGGCGCTGGCCGTGCCGGGGGCGGCGATGATCAGCACCGAGGCCAGGGTGGTGGCGAAGGCGGCGCTGGGGGCGCTGCTGCGGGCGAAGTCGCCGAAGCGGCGCAGCATCTCTTCGCGCACGCTGGCGCGGGCGCGCGACAGCCGCTTGCGTACCGCCGCGTCGCTGAGGCCCAGCAGTTCGGCCACCTGCTGCGAACTCTGGCCTTCGCGGTAGTACAGCAGCAGGGTTTCCCGGGCGTCTTCGGGCAGCGCCGAGATGATTTCCTCGGCCGCCAGTTCTTCTTCCACCCGCTGCAGCCGCTCGGGCGCGGTCGGGCCGGGATCGGCGGCCATGTTGATCGCGATCTCGGCCGCTTCGCCGGACAGCGGTCGGCCGCGGTTGGCGCGCAGCCAGTCGCGCGCCAGGTTGCGGGTGATCTGGCGCAGCCAGGGCAGGAAGCTGGACGGGTTGTGCAGCTGGGTGAGCTGCTGCCAGGCCTTGATGAAGGCTTCTTGGGCGATGTCTTCGCTGGCCTGCACGTCGCGGGTGATCGCCAGGGCGATCGCGGTGACGGTGTTCTGGCAGGCCAGCACGATGCGGCCATAGGACTGCGTGCAGCCCTTGGCGGCGGCGGGCAGGTCGCGTTCCAGGGTGGTGGTCAGCAGCAGCGTCATGGCGTCCTTCCCGGGGGTGATCCGAGTATGACGACCGCAGCGACGGAATGTGACCGGGCAGTGCCGGCCGCTGGCCGGCTCTGCAGCTACCCGCCCGCAGGTAGTGCCGGCCGCTGGCCGGCTCCGCAGCTACCCGCCCGCAGAAGCAGCCGGCCAGCGGCCGGCACTACTTGGCGGGCTGGATTCTCACCCGGACTTCGTCATCTTCCGGCGGTGCGGGCTGGGCCGGGGCGGCGGCCGGGGCCGGCTGTACCACCGGGGCAGGGGCCACGGCGGGGGCGCTGCGGTGACGCATCACCACCACCATCGCCACGGCGGCGATGACCAGCAGCAGGCCGATGCGGATCCGCCAGGCCCAGTTGCGGCGCGGCGCGACCTCGCCCACCTGGTCGCGGAAAGCGAACTCGGCGGTGGGGTGGTCGCGGCGGGTGGTTTCCAGCAGGCGCGCATCGCGCAGGATTTCGCGCGCGCGCGGCTGGTCGTTGGCGTGCACCACCCACAGGGTCGGGTGGGTGGTGTTCTTGCTGGTGTCCAGGTAGCTGAACTGACTGCCCCGCTTGCTGTGGTACGAGCGCCCGTTGGTGATGCGCACTTCGATGCCGGCGTCGCGCAGCAGCTTGGCCACGCCTTCGACGGTCTCCACGCGCTGGCTGTTGAATATCTGTCTCATGTCAGTCCTTGGCCGGTACGGCGGCGGCCGCGTCACTGTCGGGCACCACGCGGATCAGGCCTTCCTGGGCGGTGCTGGCCACCAGCAGACCGTCGCGGGTAAAGAACTGGCCACGCGCCAGCCCGCGCGAATCCTGCGCGCTGGGGCTGTCTAGCGAATACAGCAGCCAGTCGTCGGCGCGGAACGGACGGTGGAACCAGATCGCGTGGTCGAGCGAAGCCATCTGCACGTGCGGCTGGTAATAGCTGATGCCGTGCGGGAAGGTCGCGGTGCCGAGCAGGTGGAAGTCCGACGCGTAGGCCAGCAGCGCCTGGTGCAGCTCGGGCGCATCGCCCACGGTTTCATTCAGGCGCAGCCACACCTGGTGGTAGGGCGGGCGCTTGGGCGGATGGAGTTCGTCGCGCGGGTAGACATGGCGGAACTCGAACGGGCCGCCGCGCGAGAGCCAGCGCTGCACCTTGATCGGCAGCCGCTCGAGCACTTCCGGCGGCAGCGGACGGTTGGGCTCGATGTCTTCCGGCTGCGGCACTTCGGGCATCTTGTGCTGGTGCTCGGCCCCGGTCTCGGCCTGCTGGAAGGAGGCCGCGCAGAAGAAGATCACCTTGCCGTGCTGGATCGCGGTGACCCGGCGTACCGAGAAGCTGCCACCGTCGCGGGTGCGGTCCACGTCGTAGACGATCGGGTGGTCGATGTTGCCGGCGCGCAGGAAGTAGGCATGCAGCGAATGCACATGGCGGCCGTTGTCCACCGTCGCCTGGGCGGCCGACAGCGCCTGGCCCAGCACCTGCCCGCCGAACACGTACTTGGTGCCGATGTCGCGGCTCTGGCCACGGAACAGGTTGTCTTCCAGGCGCTCGAGCGTGAGCAGGTCGATCAGCTCGGAGACGACGGGTTCGTGCGTGTCGGACAAGGGAAGCAACCGGCAGGGGGAGGACCCGAATTATAGGGTAGTGCCGGTCGCTGGCCGCATGACGGCAATGCACTCGCGCTGCCGCTCCTGCGGTTCGCTTGGCAAACCGCGGGGGCCATGTCATTGCCATCCACGCCCCCGGCGCTTCGCGGCCGCCCCGCCCTGATTCAGAGGCTCGCTTCAGGCTGGTGGATCCCACCATGCAGCGCATGGTGGGCGGGGGCGTGGTTGCCGGCCGTGGGCCGGCACTGCCTGGGGTGTGGGCATTGCTTGGTTGCCGGCCAACGGCCGGCACTACCTGGGGTGGGCATTGCTTGGTTGCCGGCCAACGGCCGGCACTACCTTGGGGTTTGGGCATTGCTTGCTTGCCGGCCAACGGCCGGCACTACCTGCGGTGCGGGCGTCGCTTGGTTGCCGGCCGTGGGTCGGCACTACCGGGGTGCGGGCATTGCTTGGTTGCCGGCCAACGGCCGGCACTACCTTGGGTTTCGGGCATTGCTTGGTTGCCGGCCATGGGCCGGCACTACCGGAGGGTCAGCCTTTGCCGAGGCGTGCTGCGAGGGTGTGCAGTGCCTGCTGGGCGTCCGGGGCGTACCAGGCCTCGACGAAGCGGTCGAGCTGGATCAGGTCCGCGTGCAAGGCCTCGTGGAGGTCGGCGCGGGCGATCGCGCGGGTCAGCAGCATCGGCTGGCGTGGGAGTTTGAGCAGGCGCTGCAGCCAGGCCACCGCGCGCGGCACCACCTGGGCGGCGTCGGCCAGTTCGTCCACCAGCCCGATCTCCAGCGCGCGCTCGGCCGGGACCATTTCCCCGCCCACCAGCAACTGGGTGGCGCGATGGTGGCCGACCACGCGGCGCATCAGGCGCTGGATGCCTTCGGGGGCGACCAGCCCCACCTGGACCTCGTTCAGCCCGATCACGGTCGGCTGCGCCGGGTCCGGGCTGCGGGCCAGGATCCGGTAATCGCAGCACAGCGCCAGCACGCAGCCGCCGGCCGGGGCATGCCCGGTCAGCGCGGCCACCACCGGCACCCGGCATTCGGCCAGCGTGCGCACCGCGCCGAAGAACGCCTGCCAGCTGTCCAGCAGCTTGTGCCTGTCATCGCCATGGCTGAGCAGATGGGGCACGTCCATGCCGGCGCTGAAGATGCGCTCGCTGCCGGACAGCACGATGCCGTGCACGTCATCGGCCATGGCCTGGTTGAGCGCGCCGATCAGGTGGCGGCACAGCTCGGTGTCCAGCGCGTTGACCGGCGGGCGCGCCAGCCGCAGTTCGCGGAGGGGGCCATGGTTGATCACCTCGATAAGCGTCGTCATGCTGCGATCTCGTTGCGGACAGGGAACTGAGGCGATGATAACCAAACCATTCGCGTGCGTATTGTTGGCCCTGTGTGCGTTCGCAACATCGGCCATCGCCGCCGAACCGGCGTGCGTGTCGGTGCGAGAAGGCTGGGTGCGGCTGCCGCCGGGGGCAATGCCGATGGCGGCGGGATATGGGCAGATCCACAATGGCTGCCGTAGCGCCGTGGTGGTGGTGGGCGCCGGCAGCAAGGCCTTCGGCGATGTGTCGCTGCACGAAACCACGCTGGTGGACGGGGTCAGCCGGATGCGCGCGGTGGAGCGGCTGCCGATCGCGGCCGGTGCCACGGTGGCGCTGAAGCCGGGCGGGCTGCACCTGATGCTGATGCAGCCGGAGGTGCCGCTCAGCGAGGGCAAGGTGTTGCCGCTGCGGCTGAGCCTGGAAGACGGGCGCAAGGTGGATGGGCAGTTGCAGGTGCGCAGTGGCGCAGCGCGCTGAGCGGCCATTGGCCAGAGGTGCCGAGCATGGCTCGGCACTACCGGGATGCGTCACAGGGTGATTGCGCGTCGCGCGGGCCATGATCGCCATGCCCGGCCACCGGGATGCGTCACAGGGTGATTGCACGTCGCGCGGCCCATGATCGCCATGCCCGGCTACCGGGATGCGTCACAGGGTGATTGCGCGTCGCGCGGGCCATGATCGGTAGAGCCGAGCCATGCTCGGCTGCCTTTTCCAAGACCCAGACGCTGCGGTTACGTCCAGTCGTAGGAGAACAGCACCGTGCGGCTGTCTGGTTCGTACAGCATCACGATCGCATCGGCGCCCGCCGCGCACCAGTTGTAACCGGCCACTTCGGCGACCGCGAAGAACGGTTTGCCGTCGTGGGTGATGCGCACGTTCTCGGCATCGTCGGGCCGGTCGCGGTCATACATCGCCGGGTCCAGTGCGATTTCGAATGCCGCCGGGATCTCCGCGGTCTCGGTCCAGTTGCCGCCGGAAATCTGCCCGCCGAGCCGGTCCAGATACGCCTGCTCGCCCGGCTCGCCATCGCCATAGCGCGAATAGCTGGCCAGGCGGCCGTGGATCTGGAAATAGGCGTGTGCCTTGGCGTAACTGTCGCGCATCTCGGCGATATGCTCCACCGCGTCGCTGTCCTGCACCTGCTCGCCGATGAAGTAGCCCACGTTGCCGAGGAAGCGCATGCGGTTGTCGGTGGTCAGTTCGAAGGCGATCCAGTTGGTACCGGTAAACGCGTTGTGGTGTTCCTGCGTGTCTTCGCCGATGCAGCCTTCATACGGCTCGATCGGGCACAGCATCGTGGCCACGGTGCCGGCCAGTTCCGGCCGCAGGATGCCCAGGTCGATGCCGATCAGCGGCAGCAGGTGCTGGGCCAGCCACGGTTGCTCCCGGGAAAAAACGTCGGCGGGGAACGGCGTCATTCCCGGAAGAAGTGTGCGGATGTCAGTCTGGTGGAACATGGCAGTCCTTTGAACGAATGGCGGTAGTGCCGGCCGCTGGCCGGCATCCATGCACATCGATCCGGCGTCATGAGGGTGCCGGCCAGCGGCCGGCAATCATGCACATATCCGTCCGGGAGTCTGAGGTTGCCGGCCATCGGCCGGCACTACCTGCTCAGGTGGACGCACTGCGGATCGCCTCCGGCAGCGGTGCGCTCTTGCCGGTCTGGGTGTCCATCCATACCACTACCACGTTGCCGTCCGAATACAGCGTGCTGTCGTTCTTCTCGTCCACGATGCGGTGGCCGATGGTCACGCTGCTGTTGCCCAGGCGCTCGACGAACAGCTCCACCACGATGTCGTTGGGCCACACGATCGGCAGGCGATAGTTGACATTGGTGGCCGCGACCACCGGTGCTATGCGGTCGGTCATCGACACGCCTTCCACGCCCAGCATCCAGCGCACGCGCGCTTCTTCCAGGTAGGAAATGTACTTGGCGTTGTTGACGTGGCCCATGCTGTCCATGTCGCGCCAGCGCACGCTGATCGGTACGCGGGCCAGGATCTTGTGTTCGGTACTCATCAGGCGTCCTTCTTCTTCTTGCTGGCGGCGCTGGTCTTGCTGGTCTTGCTGACCTTGCCGGTGCTCTTGGCCGCCGCCGCCTTCCTGACCGGCTTCTCCGGCTTGGCCTTGCGCGGTGGGCGGGCGTCGGGCTTGTTGGCAACCGCGGCCGGTCGCTCCGGACGCGCGCTGATGGAGGGCAGCATCTTTGCCAGGAACTGACCGGTGTACGAGGTCGGGCAGGCCGCCACGTCTTCCGGCGTGCCGGTGACCAGGATGGTGCCGCCGCGATGGCCACCTTCCGGACCCAGATCGACGATCCAGTCGGCGGTCTTGATCACGTCCAGGTTGTGCTCGATCACCACCACCGTGTTGCCTTCGTCGCGCAGCTTGTGCAGCACGCCGAGCAGCGCCTCGATGTCGTGGAAGTGCAGGCCGGTGGTCGGCTCGTCCAGGATGTACAGGGTGCGGCCGGTATCGCGCCGCGACAGTTCCTTGGACAGCTTCACGCGCTGGGCTTCGCCGCCGGACAGGGTGGTCGCGCTCTGGCCCAGCTTGATGTAGCTCAGGCCCACGTCGACCAGCGTTTCCAGCTTGCGCGCGATGCTCGGCACCGGCTCGAACAGCTTCAGCGCATCTTCGACGGTCATCTGCAGTACGTCGTTGATGTTGTAGCCCTTGTACAGGATCTCCAGCGTTTCGCGGTTGTAGCGCTTGCCGTGGCACACATCGCAGGGCACGTACACGTCCGGCAGGAAGTGCATTTCCACCTTGATCAGACCATCGCCCTGGCAGGCTTCGCAGCGGCCGCCGCGCACGTTGAAGCTGAAACGCCCGGGCGAATAACCGCGTGCGCGTGCTTCGGGCACCTGCGCGTACAGCTCGCGCAGCGGCGTGAACAGACCGGTGTAGGTGGCCGGGTTCGAGCGCGGGGTGCGGCCGATCGGCGACTGGTCGATGTCCACCACCTTGTCGAACAGGTCCAGGCCCTCGACCTCCTTGTAGGGGGCGATCGCGTGCGAAGAGCCGTTGATCTCGTTGGCGGCCAGCGAGAACAGGGTGTCGTTGATCAGGGTCGACTTGCCCGAGCCGGACACGCCGGTGATGCAGGTCAGCAGGCCCGACGGAATGTCCAGGTCCACGCCCTTGAGGTTGTTGCCGCTGGCCCCGCGCAGGTGCAGGGTCATCTTCGGATTGGGCTTGTGCCGGCGTGCCGGGATCTCGATGGCGCGCTTGCCCGACAGGTACTGTCCGGTCAGCGAGCGCGGCGAATCCAGGATGTCCTGCAGGGTGCCCTGGCCGACGATTTCGCCGCCATGCACGCCCGCGCCCGGACCGATGTCCAGCACGTAGTCGGCCAGGCGGATCGCATCTTCGTCATGCTCGACCACGATCACCGTGTTGCCCAGGTCGCGCAGGCGGGTGAGGGTGCCGAGCAGGCGCTCGTTGTCGCGCTGATGCAGGCCGATCGACGGCTCGTCCAGCACGTACATCACCCCGACCAGGCCGGCGCCGATCTGGCTGGCCAGGCGGATGCGCTGGGCTTCGCCGCCGGACAGGGTGTCGGCCTTGCGTTCCAGGGTGAGGTAATCCAGGCCCACATCGACCAGGAAGCCCAGGCGCTCGCCGATCTCCTTGACGATCTTGCCGGCGATCTCGCCGCGCCAGCCGGGCAGGGACATGCTGCTGAAGAACTTCAGCGCTTCGTCGATCGGCAGCACCACCAGTTCCGGCAGCGCACGGTCGGCAACGAACACGTTGCGCGCGGCCTTGTTCAGGCGTTGGCCGTTGCACTCGGGGCAGTTGCGCTCGCTGATGTATTTGGCCAGCTCTTCGCGCACGGCCGAGGATTCGGTTTCCTTGTAGCGGCGCTCGAGATTGGGAATGATCCCTTCGAAGCGGTGCTTGCGCTGGGTGCGGCCACCGGCTTCGGTGAAGTAGGTGAAGGTGATGGTTTCTTCGCCGCTGCCGAACAGCACCGCCTTGCGGACGTCTTCGGGCAGGCTCTGCCACACCGCATCGACATCGAACTTGTAGTGCTTGGCCAGCGAGGCGATCAGCTGGAAATAATAGGCATTGCGACGATCCCAGCCGCGCACGGCACCGGCCGACAGCGACAGCTCCGGGTGCACCACCACGCGCGAGGGGTCGAAGAACTCGGCCATGCCCAGCCCATCGCAGCCCGGGCAGGCGCCGACCGGCGAGTTGAACGAGAACAGGCGCGGTTCCAGCTCGGGCAGCGAGTAATCACAGACCGGGCAGCTGTACTTGGACGAGAACAGGTGCGCGGGCGCGTCCTCCACGTCCAGCGACTGCACCGAGACCATGCCGTCGCCCAGCTTGAGGGCGGTTTCAAAGCTCTCGGCAAGGCGCTGCTTGATGTCTTCGCGCGGACGGAAGCGGTCGATCACCGCCTCGATGGTGTGCTTCTGGCGCAGCGCCAGCGGCGGCACCGCGTCGATTTCATGCAGGGTGCCATCCACGCGCACACGCACGAAGCCCTGCGCGCGCAGCTGGTCGAACACCTGGGCATGCTCGCCCTTGCGCTCGCGGATCACCGGAGCCAGCAGCATGTAGCGCTGCTCCGGGTCCAGGGTGAGCACGTGGTCGACCATCTGGCTGACCGTCTGCGCTTCCAGCGGGTAGCCGTGGTCGGGGCAGCGCGGGCTGCCGACGCGGGCGTACAGCAGGCGCAGGTAATCGTAGATCTCGGTGATCGTGCCGACGGTCGAGCGTGGGTTGTGCGAGGTCGACTTCTGCTCGATCGAGATCGCCGGGGACAGGCCTTCGATATGGTCCAGGTCCGGCTTTTCCATCACGCTCAGGAACTGCCGGGCATAGGCCGACAGCGATTCCACGTAGCGGCGCTGGCCTTCAGCGTAGATGGTGTCGAACGCCAACGACGACTTGCCCGAGCCGGACAGGCCGGTGATGACAATGAGCTTGTCGCGGGGCAGGTCGAGATCGATGTTCTTGAGATTGTGCGTCCGCGCGCCGCGGATGCGGATGAATTCCATCGCCATGGGGGATCCGTTGTGAGGCTCTGGCCCGGAGGGCCGGCAAGCGGGTGGGGCAAGCGGAGACGGCAATCGGTCAGCCTACCGAGCTTGGGATTTGGGGGCAATCGCGCACATTGCCAGCCCCGGGTCTCATCGAATGCGACCCGCCGGGGCGTTACCTGAACAGGATTCAGGTCCAGACGGGGCAAGGCGGGGGGTGACTTGACCCGACCCACTCCCAGTCATTAAAATCCCGCTTCTGTCTGCCCTCGATGGCAGCAGTCCATAGACCACAATAACTACAGAGGAAGTCTGGTCATGTACGCAGTACTGGTAACCGGCGGTAAGCAATACCGCGTGGCGCAGGGCGAAAAGCTCCGCGTTGAAAAGCTCGAAGTCGAAGTCGGCAACGAGATCAAGTTCGACAACATCCTGATGTTGGGCGACAGCGATGGCATCAAGATCGGCGACGCGCTGAGCGGCGCTTCGGTCACCGCCAAGGTCGTGTCCCAGGGTCGTGCTGACAAGGTCCGGATCATCAAGTTCCGTCGCCGCAAGCACCACATGAAGCGTCAGGGTCACCGTCAGTACTACACCGAAATCGAGATCACCGGCATCGCCGGTGGCAGCAAGTAATCAAGGAGACCAGTCATGGCACATAAGAAGGGCGTAGGCTCATCGCGCAACGGTCGCGACTCCAACCCGAAGTACCTCGGCGTCAAGATCTTCGGTGGCCAGGCCATCGATGCCGGCAACATCATCATCCGTCAGCGCGGCACCCAGTTCCACCCGGGTACCGGCGTTGGTCTGGGCCGTGACCACACCCTGTTCGCGCTCGTCGACGGCAAGGTGGAGTTCTCGGTGAAGGGCCCGAAGAAGCGTCGTACCGTCAGCGTCGTCGCCGAAGCCTGATCTTCGCGATACGCGGGCGCCCACGCCTCGGCGTGGGGCCGCTGACGAAAGCCCCGCTTCGGCGGGGTTTTTGTTTTTATTGAATACACCGGTGCGGGGATCCTTCCCGCCACCGTCCCTGGATCGTACCGGGGACGTTAGACTCTGCGGTCGGGCGCATCCGTCGCCCATCGCCTCCAGTTGGCATCCAGAATCATGAAACTTGTAGACGAAGCAGAAATCCAGGTCACCGCCGGCAATGGCGGCAACGGCTGCGTCGGTTTCCGTCGCGAGAAGTTCATTCCGCTGGGCGGCCCGGACGGTGGCGATGGCGGCAATGGCGGCAGCGTGTGGATCCGCGCCGACGCCAACCTGAACACCCTGGTCGACTTCCGCCACGAGCGCATCTTCAAGGCGCAGCGCGGCGAGAACGGCATGGGCCGCCAGGCCTATGGCAAGGGTGGCGAAGACCTGATCATCACCGTGCCGGTCGGCACCGTGGTGATGAACGTGGCCACCGACGAAGTGATCGGCGACCTGACCCAGCACGATGACACCCTGCTGGTGGCCAAGGGCGGCCGTGGCGGTTTGGGCAACATGCACTTCAAGAGCTCGACCAACCGTTCGCCGCGCCAGGCGCTGCCGGGCGAAGAGGGTGAGGAGCGCCTGCTCAAGCTGGAGCTGAAGCTGCTGGCCGACGTCGGCCTGCTGGGCTTCCCCAACGCGGGCAAGAGCACGCTGATCCGCGCCGTGTCCGCCGCCACCCCGAAAGTGGCCGATTACCCCTTCACCACCCTGTACCCGAACCTGGGCGTGGTGCGTGTGGAAAATTACCGCAGCTTCGTGATCGCCGACATTCCCGGCCTGATCGAAGGTGCCGCCGACGGCGCCGGTCTGGGCGCGCAGTTCCTGCGCCACCTGCAGCGCACCCGCCTGCTGCTGCACCTCGTGGACATCTCCCCGATGGAAGGCGGCGTGGAAGGGGTGTCGCCGATCGAGCAGGTCCGTGCGATCGAACGCGAGCTGGCCAAGCACGACCCGGAACTGCTGGACAAGCCGCGCTGGCTGGTCCTGAACAAGGCCGACCTGATGTTCGAGGACGAGGCCAAGGCGGCCGCCGAGAAGATCGTGGCCGAACTGGGCTGGACCCAGCCGTGGTACCTGGTGTCGGCGCTGGGCCGTGAAGGCACCTGGCCGATCATGACCAACATCATGGCCTTCTTCGACCGCCAGAAGGAAGACGAGGCGCAAGCGCGCGATGCGTACTGAGCGCATCCGCGCGCCCCTGAGAAACCCGGCTGCGGCCGGGTTTTTCTGTGGTGTCGCAGGGCCGGGGCCACGCGATGCGTGGCGCGCGTCCGGCGCGCGTGGCTCTACCGTTGGCGCGGGCCGGAATGGATCGGTGGACGATCGCGGCAGCGCGGGCGCCCAGGAATCGCGCCCAACAAAAAACCCGGCCGGGGCCGGGTCTTTTTGTGCGATCGGGTCGAAGCCACGCAGGGCGTGGCTTTACCGCAACCACGTCGCCGGATCAGGCGGCCTTGATGGCCTTGATGCGCGCGGTCAGGCGGCTCTTATGGCGAGCAGCCTTGTTCTTGTGGATCAGACCACGCGAGCTGAAACGGTCGAGGATCGGCTGGGCAACAGCGAAGGCTGCCTCGGCGCCGGCGGCGTCATTGGCATCCAGAGCCTTGATCACCTTCTTGACAGCGGTGCGCAGCATCGAACGCTGAGCCGTATTGCGCGCGTTGCGCACGACGGTCTGCTTGGCGCGCTTCTTGGCGGACTTGATATTGGCCACAGTGGTGGTTTCCTGAAAAATCGGTGTAATGGGAACAGCAAGCTGGAAAGTATGATGGCTCGAAAAATGTACGTCAAGTCAATTGTCAAGAGGGAACACGGGTGAGTTCACCAAGGATGTTGCGGGGCCTGCTGTCTTTCAGCAGCATGACCATGATTTCGCGGGTGTTGGGGCTGGTTCGCGACCTGGTCATCACCACCACGTTCGGCACCAATGCGGTGACCGACGCCTTCTGGGTCGCCTTCCGGGTGCCCAATTTCCTGCGCCGGCTGTTCGCCGAAGGCTCGTTCGCCACGGCGTTCGTCCCGGTGTTCACGGAAGTGAAGGAAACCCGCTCGCATGCCGAACTGCGCGAGCTGATGTCGCGCGTGGCCGGCACGCTGGGCGGGGTGCTGCTGCTGGTCACGGCGCTGGCGCTGATCTTCGCACCGCAGTTGGCCACCCTGTTCTCCAGCGGGGTGGATACCGACCCGGCCAAGCATGGCCTGCTGGTGGACCTGTTCCGGTTGACCTTCCCGTTCCTGCTGTTCGTCTCGCTGACCGCGCTGGCCGGCGGGGCGCTCAACAGTTTCCAGAAGTTCGCGATGCCGGCGCTGACCCCGGTGATCCTCAACCTGTGCATGATCGCCGGCGCGCTGTGGCTGGCCCCGCGGCTGGGCGGCACCCCGGAGAAGCAGATCCTGGCCCTCGGCTGGGCGGTACTGGCGGCCGGGCTGCTGCAGTTGCTGTTCCAGCTGCCCTCGCTGAAGGGCATCAACCTGCTCACCCTGCCGCGCTGGGGCTGGCGGCATCCCGGGGTGCGCAAGGTGCTGACCCTGATGGTGCCGACCCTGTTCGGTTCCTCGATCGCGCAGATCAACCTGCTGCTGGATACGGTGATCGCCGCCAAGCTGACCGATGGCTCGCAGTCCTGGCTGTCGCTGGCCGACCGCTTCCTGGAGCTCCCGCTGGGCGTGTTCGGGGTAGCGTTGGGTACCGTGATCCTGCCGGCGCTGGCCCGCCACCACGTGAGCACCGACAAGACCGGCTTCTCCAGCGCGCTGGACTGGGGGCTGCGCACGACGCTGCTGATCGCGGTGCCGGCAATGCTGGGCCTGTTGCTGCTGGCCGAGCCGCTGATCGCCACGATTTTCCAGCATGGCGAGTTCAGCGCGTTCGATACCCGCATGACCGCGCTGTCGGTGTATGGCCTGAGCTTCGGCCTGCCGGCGTTCGCGCTGCTCAAGGTGGTGTTGCCGGCGTTCTACGCCCGCCAGGACACCAAGACCCCGGTGCGCGCCGGTATCGCCGCGCTGGTGGCCAACATGGTGTTCAACTTCATCCTGCTGGCGGTGCTGTACCAGGTGATGGTGCCCGAAGCGCTCAAGGCGCAGGGCGTGTGGGTCGCGCTGGGCAAGCAGCCGGGCCTGCACCTGGCGCTGGGCATTGCCAGCGCGCTGTCCAGCTACCTGAATCTCGGGTTGCTGTGGTACTGGCTGGGCAAGACCGGCGTGTACCAGCGCAAGCCCGGCTGGGCCGGCTACGTGACCCGCCTGGGCCTGGCCTGCCTGGCCATGGTGGCGGTGCTGCTGGGCCTGCTGTTCACCATGCCCGGCTTCACCGGCATGGACAAATGGCACCGCATCGGCAATCTGGCGCTGCTGGTCGGCAGCGGTGGGCTGACCTATCTGGTGGCCCTGGTCGCGATGGGTTTCCGCCCGCGCCACCTGCGCGAGCATTGATCCGTGGACACCCCGGCTATACTTCATGGCTATCCCTTGCAACGCATCGGCCCTGGTGGGCCGGATTCCCAGTTGATGAGCAGGCTGTTTAGAAGTATCGAAGGCGGGCAACTGTTCCCGCACGGAAGCGTGGTCTGCATCGGCGCATTCGACGGCCTGCACCTGGGCCATCGTGCGTTGGTGCGCCACGCCGTTGCGCGCGCGCGCGCGTTGGGCGTGGCCGCCGTGGCGGTCGCGTTCGAACCGCTGCCGCGTGAGTATTTCGCCCAGGGCGAGCCGCCGCCGCGGTTGACCCTGGCCCGCGACAAGGTGGCCATGCTCAGCGAGCTGGGCGTGGATGCGATCGGCCTGCTGCGCTTCGATGCGCGCATGGCGGCGATGCAGGCCGAAGACTTCGTGCAGCAGTTGCTGGTGCAGCGCCTGAGCGCGCGCGAGGTGTGGATCGGCCCGGAATTCTGCTTCGGCAACCGCCGTCGCGGTGACCTGGCGCTGCTGCAGTCGATGGGCGCCGAGCGCGGATTTGGCGCCGGCGAGATCGAGCCGATCGACCTGCACGGCGAGCGCATCTCCAGCACCCGCATCCGCCAGTTGCTGCGCGAGGGCAACTTCAGCCACGCCAATGACCTGCTCGGGCGTCCGTATTCGATCGGAGGCAGGGTAGTGCGCGGCCGGCAGCTGGGCCGTACGCTGGGGTTCCCCACCGCCAACCTGCGCTTCCCCAAGACGCCGGCGCTGTCGGGTATTTACGCGACCTGGGTGCACGGGGTGTTCGACCAGCCGTGGCCATCGGTCTCCAGCTTCGGCACGCGGCCGACGGTGGAGGGCGTAGAGCCGCTGCTGGAAGCGCACCTGTTCGATTTCCAAGGCGACCTGTACGGTCGCCACATTGAAGTGGAGTTCGTCGCCAAGTTGCGCGACGAAGAAAAGTTCCAAGATCTGGCCGCATTGACCGACCAGATGCACCGTGACGCCGAACAGGCGCGTCACATCCTTTCCGAACACAGATTGCGAGCCACTGCGTGAGCCAGGACTACAAAGCCACCCTTCATCTGCCGGCAACCGAATTCCCGATGCGCGGCGACCTGCCCAAGCGCGAGCCGGGCATTCTGTCGCGCTGGGAAGACGAGGGCCTGTACGCCCGCCTGCGCGAGAACGCGCAGGGTCGCCCGCTGTTCGTGCTGCACGACGGCCCGCCCTACGCCAATGGCCAGATCCACCTGGGCCATGCGGTCAACAAGATCCTCAAGGACATCATCGTCAAGTCGCGCTACCTGGCCGGCTTCGATGCGCCCTACGTGCCGGGCTGGGATTGCCATGGCCTGCCGATCGAGATCCAGGTCGAGAAGAAGTGGGGCAAGGTCGGGGTCAAGCTCGATGCCGAACAGTTCCGCCAGAAGTGCCGCGAGTTCGCCGAAGAGCAGATCGACCTGCAGCGTCGCGACTTCAAGCGCCTGGGCGTGATCGGCGACTGGGACAACCCGTACAAGACGCTGAGCTTCGATTTCGAGGCCAATGAAATCCGCGCGCTGTCCAAGGTGTTCGCCAACGGCCACATCGTGCGCGGCGCCAAGCCGGTGCACTGGTGCTTCGACTGCGGCTCGGCACTGGCCGAGGCGGAAATCGAATACCAGGACAAGACGTCTCCGGCGATCGACGTGTCCTACGTGGCGCGTGATTCGCAGCAGCTGGCGCAGCGCTTCGGCGTGACCCTGCCGGCCGATGTCGAGGTCGCCGTGCCGATCTGGACCACCACCCCGTGGACGCTGCCGGCCTCGCTGGCGGTGTCCCTCGGTGCGGAGATCGACTACGTGCTGGCTGAAGGTCCGGCCCACAACGGCAAGCGCCGTTGGCTGGTGCTGGCCGCGGCCCTGGCCGAGCGCTCGCTGCAGCGCTATGGCGTGGACGACCTGGTCGTGCACGGCCACGCTACCGGCGCCGCGCTGGAAAACCTGCTGCTGGCCCATCCGTTCTATCCCACCCGCGACATCCCGCTGCTCAACGGCGCGCACGTCTCGGCCGAAGACGGTACCGGTGCGGTGCATACCGCGCCGGGCCACGGCCAGGAAGACTTCGTGGTCAGCCAGCAGTACGGGCTGATGGACCAGTACACCGCGGGCCAGATCAACCCGGTCGACGGCCGCGGCGTGTACCTGCCCTCGACCCCGCCGGCCGGCGATGTCGAACTGGCCGGCGTGCACCTGTGGAAGGCACAGCCGCTGATCATCGAGGTGCTGCGTGCCTCCGGGGCGCTGCTGGCCTTCGTCGAGATCGTGCACAGCTACCCGCACTGCTGGCGTCACAAGACCCCGGTGGTGTTCCGCGCGACCCCGCAGTGGTTCATCTCGATGGACAAGGCCAACCTGCGCCGCGATGCGATGGCCGCCATCGACAACGTCGGCTGGTTCCCGGCCTGGGGCAAGGCGCGCATCGGCGGCATGGTCGAAGGGCGTCCGGACTGGTGCATCAGCCGCCAGCGCACCTGGGGCGTGCCGATCGCCTTCTTCACCCATCGCGAAACCGGCGAGCCGCATCCGCGCACCGTCGAGCTGATGCAGCAGGTGGCCGACCGCGTGCAGGTGGGCGGCATCGACGTGTGGTATTCGCTCGACGCGGCCGAGCTGCTGGGCGAGGAAGCGGCGCACTACGAGAAGGTCACCGACACCCTCGACGTCTGGTTCGACTCGGGCGTGAGCCATGAAGGCGTGCTGCTGGCACGTGGCTTCGGCAAGCCGGCCGACCTGTACCTGGAAGGCTCGGACCAGCACCGCGGCTGGTTCCAGTCCTCGCTGCTGACCGGCGTGGCGATCGACAAGCAGGCCCCGTACAAGCAGTGCCTCACCCACGGCTTCACCGTGGATGAGAAGGGCCGCAAGATGTCCAAGTCGATGGGCAACGGCATCGAGCCGCAGGACATCATGAAGACCCTGGGCGCGGACATCCTGCGCCTGTGGATCGCCTCGGCCGACTACAGCAATGAAATGTCGCTGTCGCAGGAGATCCTCAAGCGCAACGCCGACGCCTACCGACGCCTGCGCAACACCGCGCGCTTCCTGCTCGGCAACCTGGACGGTTTCGATCCGGCCCTGCACCTGGTGGCCCCGGCCGACATGGTCGCGCTGGACCGCTGGATCGTGCATCGCGCCTTTGAGCTGCAGGAGAAGATCAAGGCGGCCTACACCAGCTACAACATGGCCGAGATCGTGCAGCTGCTGCTGAACTTCTGCAGCGTCGACCTGGGCTCGCTCTACCTGGACGTGACCAAGGACCGGCTGTACACCATGCCGATCGACTCGCGTGGCCGGCGTTCGGCGCAGAGCGCGATGTACCACATCGCCGAAGCGTTCACCCGCTGGATCGCGCCGATCCTGAGCTTCACCGCCGACGAGTTGTGGGGCTACCTGCCGGGCGCGCGCAAGGACAACGTGCTGATGGCCACCTGGTACGACGGCCTGGCGCCGCTGCCGGCCGATGCGCCGCTCAACGCCGCCGATTTCGACCAGTTGCTGGCGCTGCGTGAGCATGTGTCCAAGGTGCTCGAGCCGATGCGTGCCAATGGCGCGATCGGTGCGGCGCTGGAGGCGGAGATCACCGTGGCGGCCGATGCGGAAACCGCCGCGCGCTGGCAGCCGCTGGCCGAGGAGCTGCGCTTCCTGCTGATCAGCGGCGACGTGCAGGTGCGCCCGGCGACCACCGATGAGGTGTTCGTCAGCGCCCAGCCGACCGAAAAGCAGAAGTGCGTGCGCTGCTGGCACTACCGTGCCGATGTCGGTGCGGTGGCCGCCCATGCCGAGCTGTGCGGTCGCTGCGTGAGCAACCTCGACGGTGCCGGCGAAGATCGGCGGTGGTTCTGATGAGCGCCGTCCGTCCGCGTCCCAATGCATTGGTGTGGCTGCTGCTGTCGGCGGCGATCATCGGTCTGGACCAGTGGAGCAAGGCCTGGGTCCTGTCCAGCCTGCCCGAGTACCAGCCGGTGGTGGTCATCGAAGGCTTCTGGAACTGGTTCCGCACCTACAACACCGGCGCGGCATTCAGCTTCCTGAGCGATGCCGGTGGCTGGCAGCTGTGGTTCTTCACCGCGCTGGCGGTGGGCATCAGCGGCCTGATGGCGTTCTGGCTGTCGCGTACCGCGCGCGGCCAGTGGCGCAGCGCCGTGCCTTACGCCCTGGTCATCGGCGGGGCCATCGGCAACGTGATCGACCGGCTGATGCACGGCCACGTGGTCGATTTCATCCAGTGGTACGTCGGTGACCATTACTGGCCCTCCTTCAACATCGCCGATGCGGCGATCGTGGTGGGGGCCGTGGGGATCGCTGTGTTTGGTCTGTTCGACGGCAAGGCCGAGAAAAAAGCGGGATAATTCCCCCTGTATCCCGCAATGAACCGGCCTGGCGCCGGCCGGAGTATCTGACCGATGGACGTGTTGCTCGCCAATCCGCGTGGTTTCTGTGCCGGTGTCGATCGTGCGATCGAGATCGTCAAGCGCGCGATCGAGACCCTGGGCGCGCCGATCTACGTGCGCCACGAGGTCGTGCACAACCGCTTCGTGGTCGACGACCTCAAGGCCCGCGGCGCGATCTTCGTCGAGGAACTCGATGAAGTGCCCGATGACAACACGGTGATCTTCAGTGCGCACGGCGTGTCCCAGGCCGTGCGCCAGGAGGCCGAACGCCGTGGCCTGAAGGTGTTCGACGCGACCTGCCCGCTGGTCACCAAGGTGCACCTGGAAGTGGCCCGCCACTGCCGTGCCGGCCGCGACGTGGTGCTGATCGGCCATGCCGGCCACCCCGAAGTGGAAGGCACCATGGGCCAGTGGAGCCGCGAGCGCGGCACCGGCCGGATCTACCTGGTGGAAGATGTCGAGGATGTCGCCACGCTGGAGATCGACCAGCCGGAGAACTTCGCCTACACCACCCAGACCACGCTGTCGGTGGATGACACCCGCGGCATCATCGAGGCCATGCGCGCGCGCTTCCCGGCGATGCAGGGGCCGAAAAACGACGACATCTGCTACGCCACCCAGAACCGCCAGGACGCCGTGCGCGACCTGGCCCAGCGCTGCGACCTGGTACTGGTGGTGGGCTCGCCGAACAGCTCCAACTCCAACCGTCTCAGTGAACTGGCGCGCCGCGAAGGCGTGGAGTCCTACCTGATCGACGGCGCCCACGAGATCGACCCGGCCTGGGTGGCCGGCAAGCAGCACATCGGCCTGACTGCCGGCGCCTCGGCACCGCAGGTGCTGGTGGACGGCGTGATTGCGCGGTTGAAGGAGCTGGGCGCGACCGGCGTCGGTGAGCTCGACGGCGAGCCGGAGTCCATGGTGTTTGCGTTGCCAAAGGAACTGCGGCTGCGGTTGATCAGCTGATCGGGCGTGATCGTTGGTGCAGCCACGCATGGCGTGGCTCTACCGGATCGCGGTAACCGACCTTCAACCGGTAGAGCCACGCCATGCGTCTCCGCGCTGGCAATCCCACCGCGCATTACCCCGTAAATACCGCCCGCAATCGCTGCCACGGCCTCTCCAATCCCGGCGTGGCCGCGCCGATCACTGCGGCGTCCAGCGCATCGACCAACGCCAATGCCCTGGCGAAACTGCACACCTGCTGCCACGCAAACCCGGCATCCAATCGCCCCAAGCCACCGCCGGGCAACTGCTGGCAGAGATAGTCCGGACCGGGCACCAGCCCGATCCCCGGTATTCCGCACAGATACGGACTGGCGCCTTCGCCCAGGAACAGCTCGCCAATGCGCGGTGCCACCACCAGGCTGCGCAGCTTGCTGCGGCCGGCAACGGCAGCGCAGTACACCTGCTCCATCGCCGGGTTGGTGGCGTAGACAATCTCGCGTTCCAGCCGGCCGGTGGCCCGGGGGTCGCTGCGTCCCGGACCGTCCTTCCATTCCAGGCAGCCCAGGTGCTCCAGCGTCAGGCAGGCTACCGCGCGCGCGTGATCACCCTTGCCATCCCACAGCCCAGGATGCGCACGCAGCCATGCCATCGTCGCCTGGCCACGGTCGGTGAACTGCGGAATCTGGAAGTGGCCGCTGGCGAACACGAACACCATGTCGCGACGCCGCGGGCGCTGGGCGAAGGCAGCGGCCAGCGCGAGCAGTCCGGCGCCGCCATTTTCTTCGCACGCATTGGGGCCATCGGTGTGGGTGTTGATCAGGATGCTTTCACCCCGCGTGGTGCCGGGCAGCACGGCATGCAGGGAGTCGGTCCCGGCCTCGGTGCGCTCGGCCTGCAGCACCAGCGTCGCACTGCGGCCAGCGTGCGCAGCCGAACGCAGCGCCTCGCCGGCCTGTTCGCCCACCCATAGCGCCGGGCAATCCATCCATGGCGTGGTGAACGGCAGTACCTGATCGCGCGCCAGACCTTCAGACAGCCCGCCAAACACGCAGACCACGGCGCGTACGCCGGCCTTGCGCGCGCGTTCGAGCAGCGTCGGATCGATCAACGGCGCCAGCACCGGGATGACCTCATCGCGCGCAAACCCGGCATCGGCATCGGGCAACATCGCACGCTGCTGGAACACCATCGCCGCCTTGGCCCGGCGCATCGCCACCGGATCGATCCGCACCACGGCGATCGCATCGCGCGCGGGTTCCATCCGTTTGGCCGAGTCCAGCCACACCAGCCGACCATGCACGCCCTGTGCGTCGGTCTGGCCCGAGTAGGGATAGGGCGCGGCAACCTCGATGGGCGTGCCATCGTCCAGCCGCAGCGCGCAGTGCTGCGGCGTCCAGCGCTGGATCCGGTGATGCTGGCGGTGCACCTGCAGACCGAGCGCTTCCAGTTCGCCGGCCAGGTAATCCACCGCCTGCGCGTGCGCGGGCGTGGCGGTCAGTCGCGGGCCGAACGCGTTCAGCGCTTCGATCCAGCGCCAGAGCTGGGCCTGGTCGGGCAACAGCGGGGTGATGTCGTCCACCGCAGGCAGTGGTACGCGCCGGCGCGGCCCCTGTACGGTCAATGCGGCGGTGGCCACGGCCGCCGCGACGGTCAGCCCGCCTATCCATCTGCGTGCCTGCATGCGTGATGCCTCCCGGGGAGTGTCTGCAACGTGGCGGGCAGTGTGGCGCTGGCACGGTGAACACGGCGGCACGCGTCGCCCGGCTTTGCCCGTTCTGGCCGCAGCCCCGCGCATGACCTTTGGCCATGGGGCAGGGCGATAGCGAGGTCTAGGATCGGATGTTTCGCCGCTGGAGCGTTGCCGATGAAGATGCGTGCCACCGTCCTGTCCGTGCTGTTGGCGTTGTCGGCCAGTGGCGTACAGGCGCAGACGTCGCCCCCACAGGATGTGGCCTGGCCGGGCGTGTTGCGCATCGATGTGGACGCGCGCGACATCGGCCGGCGCATCTTCAAGGTCAAGGCGACCATTCCGGCCAAGCCCGGTCCGCTCACCCTGCTGTATCCGCAGTGGCTGCCGGGCAGCCATTCGCCCAGCGGCCCCATCGACAAGCTGGCCGGGCTGGTGGTCACCGCCAATGGCAAACCGCTGGCCTGGAAACGCGACCCGTACGATGTGTACGCCTTCCAGGTGGACGTACCCGAAGGTGCCAGCGAGGTGGTGGCCGCGTTCAAGTTCCTGTCGTCACAGGGCGGTACCCAGGGGCGGGTGGTGATGACCCCGGAGATGCTCAATCTGCAGTGGAACGCCAACTCGCTGTACCCGGCCGGCGTGATCACCCGCAACCTGCAGGCGCAGGCCAGTGTGACCCTGCCCAAGGGCTGGTCGTATGCCACCGCGCTGGAGACCGAGCGCCGCGACGGCGACACGGTGGTGTTCAAGCCGATCCGCTACGACCACCTGGTGGATTCGCCGCTGTTCGCCGGCCGCTATTACCAGCAATTCGACCTGGATCCCGGCGCCAAGGTGCCGGTGCATCTCAACGTGTTTGCCGATGATGCCAAGTCCCTGGTCGCCAAGCCCGAACAGGTGCAGGCACACCGTGCGCTGGTGCAGCAGATGTACAAGCTTTACGGCGCACGTCACTTCGACCGCTATGAGTTCCTGCTGGCACTGACCGGCAAGCTCGGCGGCATCGGGCTGGAGCACCAGCGCTCCAGCGAGAACAGCGCCGAGACCGGCTACTTCACCGACTGGGACAAGACCTGGCTGGGCCGCGATTTGCTGCCGCACGAGTTCAACCATTCCTGGAATGGCAAATACCGTCGCGGTGCGGATCTGGCCACGCCCAACTTCAACGTGCCCATGGGCGACAGCCTGCTGTGGCTGTACGAAGGCCAGACCCAGTTCTGGGGCCAGGTGCTGGCTGCGCGCTCGGGGTTGTGGAGCGTGCAGCAGACCCGCGAAACCCTGGCCAATGTCGCGGCGACCTACGATCGCGGTCGTCCCGGTCTGGCGTGGCGCAGCCTGCAGGACACCACCAACGATCCCACCATCGCCCAGCGCCGCGCGCTGGGATTCCGCAACTACCAGTTGAGCGAGGACTACTACTCCGGCGGGCAGATGGTGTGGCTGGACGTGGACGGCAAACTGCGCAGGCTGACCGGCAACAAGCGCAGCCTGGACGATTTCGCCAAGGCGTTCTTCGGCATGAACGATGGCGACTGGAACGTCAATCCGTACACCTTCGACGACGTGGTGCACACCTTGAACGGCATCGCGCCGTTTGATTGGGCGACCTTCCTGCGCGAGCGCCTGGATGGCCACATGCCGCTGATCGGCGGGCTGGACGCGGCCGGTTGGAAACTGGTCTACACCGATGCCCCCAGCGATGCCTTCAAGGCGCAGGAGACCCGCGCCAACGGCACCAACCTGGTCTATTCGCTGGGCCTGAGCGTGGCCAACAGCGGTGCAGTCACCGACGTGCTGTGGGACAGCCCCGCATTCAACGCCGGCCTTACCCCGGGCATGACCGTGCTGGCGGTCAACGGACGCGTGTTCAAGGGTGAAGCGCTGAAGGAAGCGGTGACCGCTGCCAAGACCGACACGGCCCCCATCACCCTGCTGGTGCGCAGCTTCGACCGCATCGACACGGTGACGCTGGATTACCACGGTGGCCTGCTGTATCCGTCGCTTGAGCGCATCCCCGGCAAGCCGGATCGTCTGGCCGAGCTCTGGAAAGCCCGATGACCGTCCGCGGCCGCGAGCTACTCATCGTAGTGCTGGCGGCCGCCGCCATCCTCGGCGCAGGGCTGCAGGGCGACGGACGCTGGCTGCACTGGCTGGCAAAGCCGCTGACCACCCTGCTCATCGCGTCCATCGCATGGCACCCCGGTAGTGCCGGCCGCTGGCCGGCAACCTCAGCCCTCTCACTGGGCCCAGGCTACCGTCGCGCGGTGCTGGCCGGCATGGGGCTCTCCTGCGTCGGCGACATCGCCTTGATGCTGCCGGTGGACGCCTTTGTCCCGGGGCTGGTCGCGTTCCTGCTCGCACATGTCTGCTACATCATCGCGTTCCGCGCCGGCTTCAGGGCCGGGCGTGGATTGTGGATGGCCGTTGTGCTGTTGGGAGCGTTCGCCGCCACCAACGTCACCGCGCTGTGGCCGCATCTTCCCGCCGACATGCGCGTGCCGGTGCTGGCCTACGTGGTGGTGCTCGCGTTGATGGCGATGCTGGCGTTGGCGCGCGTGTGGGCGAGGCCAGCGTTGCCCGGCGTGCCGCGTCGCAGTGCAGGCTGGGCTGCCGGTGGTGCACTGCTGTTTGTCGCCAGCGATTCGCTGCTGGCGTGGGACCGCTTTGCGGATGGATTGCCGATGGCCAGTCTGCTGGTGCTCGGTACGTATTACGCCGCGCAATATGGCATCGCCCGGTCGGTGGCAGGTGGCGGTCGAAGCGCTTCGGTTTGATGCCAACGTTGGATTGAAGGGGCGATCAGTCCTCGTCACCCACATCCTGCGCGTTCTCGCAGCGCTTTCGTGGCGGGCACAGCCGATCCAGCAACGCTGCGGTGACGCCATTGCTCCAGCCGAAGCCATCCTGCAACGGGTATTCGCCGCCACCACCGCCGCCGGCCGAACCGTCGACCACGTATTTCTCCACCAGTTTGTTTTCGCGGTCGTACACCGCCTGCACCGTGTGCAGGAAGCGGACCCCGATGCGGCGCGCGACCGCGTCCTGCTTGTAGCGCTGCAACCCATCCACCGCGACCCACTGCAGCGGCGCCCAGCCATTGGGCGCGTCCCATTGCTGGCCGGTGTCCAGCGTGGTGGTCAGTAGGCCGCCTTGGCGTAGCAGCTGCGTGTTGGCTGCCTTGGCGGTCTGCCGGGCCTGCGCAGGCGTAGCGACGTGTAGCCACAGCGGGAACAGCGCGGCGGCGGTGAGCGCGGGGCGGGTCGCGCCGGTGTCCAGATCGCGATCGGCGTACCAGCCGTGTTCGGCATTCCAGAGCAGCGTGTTGATGGCGCGCTGGCGTGCCTTCGCCTGCTGCTTGAAGTCGCGTGCGGCAGCGCCGTCACCGGCGGCCTTGCTGGCGCGGGCGAGGGTGGTTTCCAGGTGGAACAGCAGGCTGTTCAGATCCACCGGCACGATCGCCGTGGTGTGGATGCTGGCCAGCACGCCCGGTTCGGCCAGCCAGCGCGAACTGAAATCCCAACCCGACTCCGCACCCGCGCGCAGGTCGCGATACACCTGCGACGGCGCGCGCTGCGGCGCCTTCGCGGCGGTGGCCAGGTCATCGGTCCACGACTCGGTGCGTGGCACCGCGCGCGCATCCCAGTAACGGTTGAGTACCTGGCCATCGGCCAGCCGTACCACGCGCTCGCTGGCGGTGCCGGGTGGCAGGCCTTGCGCACCGCGCATCCAGGAGGCGTGCTCGATGCGTAATTGCGGCAGGTAACGGCGATACGCGTCGTCACCCTCGTGGGTTGCCAGCAGATCCACCATCATGCTGAAGAACGGCGGCTGCGAGCGGCTCAGGTAATAGCTGCGGTTGCCATTGGGGATATGCCCGTACTGATCCAGCTGCCAGGCGAAGTTGTCCACCATGTCGCGTACCTGCTGCCAGCGTCCGCTCGAGGCCAGCCCGAGCATCGTGAAATAGCTGTCCCAGTAATACACCTCGCGGAAGCGTCCACCCGGGACCACGTAGGGCTTGGGCAGCGGTAGCAGCGAGCCGCGCGGGTCGACCGTCTCGGTGGTGCGCGTGAGCACCGGCCACAGGCCTTCGATGTGGGCGCGCAGGGTTTCGCCGGTGGGTGGCACGTAAGCGGTTGCCTCCCCGGGCACGGTGAAGTGCTCGGCGACGAACGCGGGCAGGTGGTCCGGCTGACCTCTCATCTCTTGCCACTGCGCCAGCACAGTGCTTGCTTCCTGCCTGGGCACGGCGTCGGCGAAGGTTTTCTGGTCCTTGAACAGGTGTGCGCTCTGGACCTGCTGGAACAGCGGTTGCCACTGCTGGTCTGGCGGCATTGGTGGCTGCGGGGCCGCCTCGGCGGCGGCGGTGCTTGGACCGGGGCCAGCGCAGAGCAGGCAGACCAGCAGCAGGCCGGTGAAGCGGGGGCGGGAGCGCATCGGCGGCCTCCAGGGGGTGGTGGGGCCACTTTAGGGGCGGAGGCGTCAACGTCCGGTCCTGTTGGGGGCAGCCCTTGGTGCACCGCTTGTGGGACGGGCGATGGTGGACTGTGGGACGGGGATTGCGGGCCTGTACTGCGGATGTGCTGGCGCGGCCAATTGACCATTCCGGCCACTCCCCCGTAGAATTGCCTGCTCAGCCGGAATAGCTCAGTTGGTAGAGCGGCGCATTCGTAATGCGTAGGTCGTAGGTTCGATTCCTATTTCCGGCACCAGATACAGCAGAAAGCCCCGGCCTTGGTCGGGGCTTTTTGTTTGTGTGGGTGTTGGAACCTATTGATGGGAAAGGTGTTTCTTCCACTCCCAAGGTTAGGTGGCTTAAACAGGCGACAGTTGCGGACAATTCGCATCCATCTTGGAACAACTGTGCAAAGTCGCACTGTTGGCTTCAATGCCGCTTACCACGCTGAGCGGCTTCTTCGAGCGTCGGTCAGTTCAGTGTGGTAAGAACGCATCAGATGGCTCAAAGTTGGACCATAGTCGGCGAAGATCTGATCCCAAGCCCGACCTTCGTCGATACGTACCCTCGTGACTTGGAGTGTGACGGTAATGGAGTACAGAGACTTCCTGAGGGCCGCGCGCGAAGTGGGCGCGCATGGAGACAACGACACATTGCCGTTCGATGGCGATTCTAGGTTCGTCAAGGCATGCGCCGAGTCGCTTGCGTACGTTGCAAATGCACTCTATGAAAGGTGCTTGACAAAAACCCCCGCGGAGGTCAAGGAGGAACTGAAAGGTTACGAACCGTTCTCCGAGCGGTTGCTCGTACCTACGGGTTCCGCCGGCTTTAGGGTAGTAACAAAGATCCATCCATTTTGGAACATTTTCCTCAATGGCCTTGGAGTAAGCATTGCACGGGTGTCCGCGCCTCTTCGTTCCGGTCGTGCACATTCGTATCGATTTGTAGATGACGATGATGCGATTGACATTTTCGATCGGAGTTATTCGTGGCGGGCTTTCAGGCTTGCTTCAGTCGAAGCAGCAGAGCAGGCCGGCGACGACGCTGTAGTGATCCAGACAGATATTTCCAGCTTCTATGAACGAATATCTCACCATCATATCGAGAACATGCTTGGTAGCATGGTCGATGAACAGTGTTCCGTTCAAGTGAACGCACTGTTGTCGCGCTTCTCTGCAGGACGCTCATTCGCTCTACCCGTCGGAGGTCAATTCTCGAGGATAGTCGCGGAGTCCTTTATGCTGCCCATCGACCAAGCCCTTGACCGCAGAGAAGTTAATTGGTTTAGGTACGTTGATGACTATGTGGTAGTTGCCCCTGATTTCCATGTTGCTCATGAACATCTTGCGTACTTATCCAAGCAGCTTTCTGATTTTGGACTTTCGCTAAACAGGACGAAGACCACGATTCTACGAGCATCTTCGTTCTCTGACTACGTTCGTGCGCAGCTGGGAGCGGACGAGGGCGAGGTTGGGCTGTTGAAGGAGATTGACCTCCACTTTGATCCGTATTCTGATTCGCCTCTTGAGGACTACGAAAGTCTACGTGCAACCATTGAGTCCCTCGATGTGCAGAAGCTACTTAGCTTGGAGTTGGAAAAGTCAGTTCCGGATAACTTTTTGGTGGCTCAAGTTGGTCGGACCTTAGAGTTTCACTCGCCTGAAGTTGCCCTTGACTTGGTAAAGACGCTTTTGAGTGAGGCGAGCTTGAGGTCATTTCGTGGCTCATGGTCAACGATCATGAGAGGCGTCGCTCATCTGCGGACTTTGGATGGGTATCAGCACGTTCACGAAGAAATCGATTGCTGTCTGGACCGAGTTTTGACGCACTCTCGCTACCTCTTAACCAATGAAGGAAGTCAGCTTCACTTCCTTCGAGCCCTGCGCTTCTCGCCCTCGCGTGTCCGTGCTGCGTTCGTTTGGGGTCTCTATGAGGAATCCGCCTCAGTGACCGTCAAGCGGGGATGCATTGACTGTGTATCCGGGTGGGCCACCCACGGCGATTTGAACACAATAGCTAATCGATGGAGTGGGATGCATGCCGAGGTGCGGCGGGCGGCATGGATCTGTTCAAAAGCTTTTGGGAGAGAGGGGGTGGATTTCCGGAGGCAGCGTCGCACGTCTCTTGTTCGAGGAGGACAGCTCGGATTTGAACAGGGTGAATCAGAAACGTTCTCCGTTATCTTTGAAAGGTGGGCGCGTGAGCAGACCTAACCTGATTGACCCGCGAAGCGTCGCTCGCGACGTGCCTGGGCTGTTCGAGATCGTATTCCCCGGACTAACCCCTGGTCTCGTTGCTCACCTCAATGCTACGAGCTGCTCCTTAGAAGGGGATGCAGTTGATGACGAAGAAGTTCGACGGTGCAAGCTAGGGGCAGCCCTCTTGTTTGAGGTCTCTTGCGTCAGGGTGGATCGTCTCTTTGAGCGTGATGAGGGAGCTGATAATCCTCAGTCTTGCCTAGTGGAAGCTTGGCACAGGCAAAGTAGGTTTTACGACGCAAGATATGTCGACTTCATTGATGATCACGACTGGACTATTGCACGCGAAGTTGGTAACTCTCTTCATGCTGCACTGATCGATGCATGCAAATCACGCGGACAGTCGGTTATCGTTCGTCCTCTAGTAATGGGTTGCCAGTGGATCTCAGGTTCCTGCGGAGACTACGCGATTGGTGACTGTATCGTCGAGGTAAAATGTATCGTAGGCAACTTCAGTGGTGCCGACTATCGACAGGTTTTGATCTATTGGATGCTGTCACTCATCGCTGATGTTGAAGGGCGCGGCGAGGTCTGGAAGCAGGCGGTTCTCATCAATCCCCGCCGAAAGTTGATGATTGATCTAGATCTTCAAAATTTCTTGACGGTAGTAGGTCGCGGCGCTACCCACATTGAGATGATGCAGCGGTTCTTGTCCGTCGTAGGGGAGCGCATGCCTAGGTGACGTGAGTCTGATCAGCCTGACGATGCACTTCGTGAGGTTTGTGTCGATTGGGTCGATTGAAGCATGTCGAAAACTTATGTCTTCGCGTAGATTTTTCTGTGTGCCAGGATCGATAGTGGTTGGGCGGGACCGGGCTAGCGCAGGCGCTGTTCATTAGTTGGGTTTTGCATGAGCAATGATGTCTCATTCGTCATCGTCTTCTCTGCGAGACCCTTCGTCTATAGAACGGTTGGAAACCAGGCAGGCTTGATCGCTATTGCAGTGACGCATGAGTGGCGCATCGTAGGCTAGTCATGCCCATCTCTGACGGGGGATATCATCAGGATTTTTGATGGAGTGGCTGCAGGGGCACGAACTCGGTAGATCAGTTCTTCGCTGATGGAAGTTGGGAAATGTAGATGTACTTGAGAATTCCAAACATAGGGTGGAACTATGGGTAATGCTGCCATCGATCAAGTTTTGTACGAAAAGCTCGTGAAGCTCGCAATCGATGGATCCCTCGCAACATACGGAGATGTCGCTCCATTGATCGGCCTCGACATGGCATTGGACGCTGACCGTGAAGAGATTGCGAGAAGGCTTGGAGATATTGTTCTCTTCGAGCATGCGCAAGGAAGACCGATGCTGACTGCCTTGGTCGTGCATAAGGGTGGGGATAACAACCCTGGGGAGGGGTTCT
Source organism: Stenotrophomonas sp. Ste86 (assembly GCF_024519465.1). Classification (GTDB taxonomy): domain Bacteria; phylum Pseudomonadota; class Gammaproteobacteria; order Xanthomonadales; family Xanthomonadaceae; genus Stenotrophomonas. Next base: position 59,698 of record NZ_JALJRW010000018.1, read on the forward strand.
TCTCCGCTGCTGAAAAAATAAGTCTGTTTAATGGTTCTAGGCGAGATATCGACAGGCTCATCTTCTGGGTCAATCAGGTAACTTTAGTTCACAATCACTGGTCAAGTTCGAGATTGAGCTGACCAATTTCCGTTCGACATAGATGAGTCGATATGTCAGAGAAAAAGAGTTCTGGTTCTATCTACCGCATCATGGACTTTGCGCGTGTTGTTGAGCTTTTTAACACCAACGAGCTGTATTTTGCCAGTCCCTCAGAGTGGGACGACCCATACGAGAAAAGAGGCATTCCACTGAATGGTGGAGGGGTCTTTGCACAGTGCTGGTGCCAGCTTGCGGCCTCGGACGCGATGTGGAGGATCTACTCCCAACATGGTATGGGCGTTAGGATTTCTACTTTCCCGACGAAGTTGGAGGAGCAGGTCACGGCTGGAGTTATGAACGATGGCCTTAAATGGCGGGGTGGGCCGGTTGCGTATCTTCCGCAGTTCAAGTTGGACGAAGAATGTAGAGCTTTGGCAGGAAGGCTGCGTCAGGATTCCAAAGCCAAGCACGCGGTAGAAATGCTCTACATGAAGAGAGAAGCTTTCCAGCATGAGAGTGAGTGGAGGGCGACCATATATCATCCTGTAAAACAAGGCCGTCGTGGGGGAAATGGTATTAAAGTGCGCGTTGATGCGCATGATTTGGTTAACCGAATACTCCTGGATCCTAGGGCGCCGGATGCGCTTATCGATGCATTTAAGTTCTATTTTGAGAAGAAGCTGAAGTTCAAAGGAAGAGTGGGGCGTTCTGTTCTCTATAGATCGCCAGATCCTATTGATTTTGACGATGAAGAGGATGTGTAGAAGCGGAAGATCCTCATCCAAACACGGCCTCGCATCCTGTCCTAAGTTGGCCTTATCGCCACTTACGGACAGTCTGCGCAATGTCATCCGCCCTCACCAAACGCATCGTCCTCACGTCAGAACCCCGGGATCGCCCCTACGAGCTCAGGGACGCTCAGGTTCGCGGTCTGATTCTTCGCGTGCAGCCCTCAGGGCACAAGGCTTGGATCGTTACCTGGGCGCACGGCAAGCGTCGTACATTAGGGTCGGTAGAGCACCTGACGCTCGACCAAGCTCGAGACCAAGCCCGGCAGGCGGTAGCTGAATACGTTCAGTCTGGTTTGCCTTCACTCGCGAAGTCGAAGCCCACCAGTTGCACTCTCGAAACGCTGCTCAACGATCATTTCGAACCTTGGGCTGTTGCCGAGCTCAAGGGTGGTCGTCAGTATCCGGATCGCATTCGATCAGTGTTCCCGTGGCTGCGCGCCGTCAGATCATTGAGATTGACGTTCCGACGATGGAACGGTGGTGGCGTGGGCGTATCGCTGGGCCGGATGCCGTAACCAAGGCTACGGCAGCGCGCGACTTCGCGTGCCTGCGGTCTGCATTGTCTCGCGCCGTTGAGTGGAAGCTGATCGAGACCAATCCCCTGATGGGCATGCGCCAGCGATCAGCAGCTAGCCGCAAGGTGGTTCGGTTCCTGTCCCCGGACGAAGAAGCGATGCTCCGAGCCGCGCTTGCAGCGCGCGATCTAGCCGGGGTTGAGGGCAGGGCGAACGCGAATGCGGCTCGACGTAAGTACCGGCAAACGGTCCTGCCTGATTTGCCGATGGATGGGTACGTCGATCACCTAACGCCCGTGGTTCTTACAGCCATGAACACCGGTATGAGACGGGGTGAGCTTCTCTCGATGACATGGACCGACATCAACTGGGAAGCAAAGATGCTCACCATCCAGGCGGAGAACGCCAAGTCGGGCAGGCAGCGTCACATCCCTCTGAACGTCGAAGCCATGGAAGTCCTGCAGCGTTGGGCCGGTCAAGCGGGCGAGCGACGTGCGGGCAAGGTCTTCGACGTGACCGATATCAAGAAAGGGTGGGGCAAGCTCATTTCCGATGCCCGCATTGAACAGTTCCGGTTCCATGACCTGCGGCATCACTTCGCATCGCGCCTGGTGCGGGCAGGGGTGGACCTAAACACTGTGCGCGAGCTCTTGGGTCATGCAGACATCACCATGACCTTGCGGTATGCACATCTGGCCCCTGATACCTTGGCGGCAGCTGTCGCCAAGTTGGCGGCGTAAGCGCTTAGCCCAGTTGTTGCCCAGCCAAACGCTCAAGCTCTTCCCGCATCCTTTGGCGTTCCGCAGAGGGCAGCTTGGCGAAAGCCAAGATTGCCGCAGCCAAGTCATCATCTTCAGCGAACAGGTAGGCGACCGGCACGTCCAGCGCGCTGGCGAGCTCCGCCGCCTTGGTCATGTCGGCTTGGTTTCGCTCGCGCTCGTACCTGTTGATCAGCACGGCACCCCGATTCTTGTCCTGATCCTTATCCACCAGCGCCCCCAGCGCGCGCTGGGACAGCCCGCGCAGTGCTCGAGCTTGGGACAGGCGCTTGGAAAACGTAGCAGTGATGACTGGTGGCGAGGGCACGCGGAGGTAACGGTGTGTGAACCTGCAGGAGCATGGGCCATATACCTATTCAGTAGAAGTCATTACCATGGCGGTATATAGCGTTGCACGTGGTGTGACCGGCCGCAAGGGGTGGCCGGGCCCGTCAGCGCTGAGTCGGGGACGTTTGGATGAAGAACCGGATTGCGCTTGCTGCCGTCATGTCGTTGGTGCTGACGGCTGTTGCCCCAGGGGAGGTCGTAGCCCAGCAGCAGCGGTCATATGACCGCTTCAAGGATCGAACCTCTTACGATGCCAAAGTGGAGCTATCACAGCTGTCCAAGACCAGTAGGGGCGTTTCTTTGAGCCTGAGTAGTGCGGTGGACGGAGACCGCCCTGTGACGAAGTCGGACACCTTTACGGTGTCGGCAATCGTGACCTTCAACATGTCCTATGACGTTCGCTGTGCCGGTACAGGGTTTGACATGCTCGTGGACGGGAAGGCTGTTTCGCTTCCTAACGACATGCCTGCTTTCAATCGCCACGAGTACGCGATCCTATCCTTCGGCAAGAAGATGAACTTCGCGGAAGCAACGGCCTTCGGTAGTGCCGAAAGGGTCGAGGTCCTGGTCTGCGACACCGAATACAGTCTGGATGAGGAGCAGCGGGCTGCGCTGCGCAATCTGGTCAGGGACTCTCAGCTTGATAGTGCAACCGGTGGCTGAAGTCCGAAATCCAAGTACATCCAATCATGGAGGAGAGAAGATGCAGACCAGCAGTCCGGCAATCAACGTCTATCAATGCCCGGGGTGCCAAGCTCCGATCCCCTCCGGCAGATCATCCCCCAAGTGTCCTAAGTGCTATGCGGACCTGCCCAAGGAAATTGTTGAATCGAATCGTGCCAGCGTGACTGCAGGGCAAGAGCGTGGCTCCGCAGCTGCGTGTGTGATCTTCGGCTTGATTGCCCTTGGTGTCGGGCTCTACTTCCTGATCAACCCATCAGCAAGCGGTTACGGCAACTTCGCAAACATGCATGCGCTTGCAGTCGGTCAAGCTCTGACCGTCGCTGGGGCTGTCTTGCTTGGGTTTGGCATTCGCCCTCGATAACTTGCTCGCTAGCTTGATCGGGCCCGTTGGCAGAGATGTCAGCGGGCCTTTCGCATGTGCCAATGTCTGCGATATGGGGCCATCTTCGATTGGGGGTGCTATCCGTAGTCAGAAGCGTACTGGCACGCCCTGCCGCGCGATGTGGGGCGCTCCGTCGACTCTGCATGCAGGGGTGTAGCTACTCAGTCCGACGCGCGCTGTGGCGCGATTGGTTGGCATTGCTGAGGCTGCTATCGAGCAGAGGGTCAGGATCATCCGCATCCAAGTCGCGAAGTCCTAGGTGAGTCGGGGAAGTCGCGCTACCTCGCTGCCGAAGTGGGGTTGACGCCTGGGGCACTCCATACAGCCGGAGCGTGCATCGTGCCTGGCTGCTACGCCAAACCGTCGTTAGATTCCAGTGCCGAGCGAATGACTGCCATGGACGATGAAAAGTCTTTCAGCTGCCTGTCCTTCAGATATCCCAGGTAGCTGACATTGATCTTCTCCCAGGCATCATTGGCGCGGCGTAGAAGCTTCTTGCCATCGTCAGAGAGTCTTGCGTACTTCTGTCGGGTGGAGTCAAAAAAGATAGGTTCGTCTTGCCACTCTTCGATCAGACCGGCGGCATCCAAGCGCCTATAGATGCCTGTCATCGAGGTCGGTGACATGCCCAAGCTCTTCGCCACATTAGCTCTGATTGCGTGTGATCCCCTTTTGCAGAGTCGATCAATGTCGCTAAGCACCAAGTACATATTGGCGTCGAGCCCGATTTCATCCAGCTGCTCATCGACTCTTCTCCGCACAAGCCTTGCTAGCGCCAACAGTTGCTCGATCTCAGGGAACTTTCTAGTCGTGGGCTTCATACATCAGGGAAATATGGGGGGAGGTCCGTATCGTACATCCCCCCATATTGCAGTCGCTAGGCTACTCGTGCAGCAAGTCGCTGCTACTAGGAGATTCCAAAATGAGTGACATGTATCGTGCAATTGAACTGTGCTGCGCCCGGTGCGAGTCCGCGGCTCGCCTCGAGGAGGTGGAGCGTGAAATTGCCGAAATGCTGATTGATGACTATGTCTTGGAGAAGGACGAGGAGTGTGCAGGTCTGCGACCGCTTGAGAGCGCCAGCCTTACGGACTTCCAAGCAACTGAGGAGTTTGGGCGGCTGACTGCAGGCGCGCTTGGAGTGCTGCAGACCGAGTACAGCTTGCAAACTTGTGCTGATTCCCGCTTCCGTGCTCTGTGGAAGGCACGTCAGGCTGTGGAACTGACCGGCATTCCTTACGCCTTCTACATCAAGGAAGCCGTCAACTATCTTCGCAATCTGAGCGTTAAGCACATCAACCCGACTTCGCTGACCAGGCGGCACGTTCAGTTGTATGTGATGGCACGCTTCGTCGAGGAAACTGCGCCCAATCGCGTCTAATTCGTTCGGCGTCGAGTAGGCAGATGAGAGTGTCCGGTGCGGAAGGGCCCTCCGCACCTGGCCGACTTGTCCAACGATCCGGAAGGGAGGGAAAAGGTCGGGAAGGTGGATCGTCAGATTCGGTAGCGACAACAGCTAGTTGGAGGGGGGGGGGGGGGGGCTC
>NZ_JALJRW010000018.1:64810-74746 GCF_024519465.1 Stenotrophomonas sp. Ste86
TCTTGGAATGGATTTGACACGAGTTCAGATGTGTTCTCTTCCGATCGATCTGGGGGGCTCTCGCCCGCCCTGCTCCTTGCACTGCCACATATGCCGGGCTAAGCCGTATGGCTACCCCTCCCGCAAAAAGTTTTGACTGACCGGCGATTTCATCGGCCCGGTCGGTATAACACTGTCTTTATCGAGGAGGGCAGGAGAATGGCTCGGAACAAAAAGTCAGGCGCGACGGGCGCGAAGGCAAAGGCCAAACGGCCTAACCCCGCCCGAAAGAAGGCGTCTGCGAAGAACATCATAGAAGCGCAGAGCAGGGATGCCGCGTATCAACGCGCGCTGAAGTCGGCTGATCCCGTGAAACGACAGGTGGAAGAACAAGTCTTCCAGCGCACGTACATCGATAAAGGCTTGCTCGCCAAGGAGGCGTCACTGCTGCACACTCGCTGGGTCGGGAACCGTTACATGTCCCCAGTGCAGGCCACACAGGCGTTCACCGACGCGTACATCGCTGCATATCGTGCTGCATGGGGTCGTCACTTTGACCCATCAGAAGCAGCGCACAAGCAGCCTTGCAAGTCGAGTTTCGCGTTGAATGACCGGGCGGACATGACTAGCTTGTGGAAGGCCCGTCAGAAGGCGGATCAGTTGGGTATGCCGTACGACGTGTTCTGCGACATCATCATGGAACGCTGGATCGCAGGCCGGAAGACCAAGCAACCTCCGTTGCCAAACCAGCTGCTTTCCGGGAAGTTGTTCGACGCATGGATGCGCGGACACCCCACTTGGGCTGAGGCTAGTGAACGGTTGTTTTTGCCTGTTTGGGATCGACGCTTCTTTATGGAACCTCTCGGAGAAGACCCTGTGCATGCTGCGGCAATGCGGGCATTGCATGCCGATGTGCTGCATTCAAAGGACCGGCCTGCCCGGCTGGCGCGGTATCTTGGGGCCGATGGTCCGCTGACAGAGGTGCGAGCCAAGGCGATGTTTGAAGCAGATATGGTCCGTGATGCTATGGCGATGATCACCGTGCCGGCTAAGGTTAGCGACGCGCCTGACGGATACGTTCCGGCGTGCATCGGCAATCGTAACGACGTGCGGGATATGCCCTGCCGCAACTGCCCATTCACCGTCCAGTGCTCGAGCGTAAAGCGGAAGGTGACACGCGCGCTGAATGCCGCAGGCGTCTCAGGCGATCCCCGTGCTGATAGGAGGCGTGAGCAGAACCGGAACAGCCAGCGCAAGCATCGCGAGGAGCAACGGCGAAAACTGGCTGCATAGCGAGCGCCAACAAGGTCTTACGCGTGCAAACGAGCTTGCTTGTCAGCGGCCCCATAAGAGCTATAGATCAAGAGCAACTACCTTCTCTTTGAGAAGGTAGATATTTATTGGGATGGCAACGTTGATGTCCCGTGACTGGTCCCATCGGTACTCGGGCCTTCGGCCCTCGCACCTCGGGTCCAGATGCGCGCCCCTTCGGGGACGCGCAGAAAACTATAGCCGGGGTTGTGTGGAGAGCGTGCACCGGAGTTATCGAGGATGACCTGTAAGCCTCTGTGTTGAATCCCGCCGGTGTTTGCGCAGGGGTGCCGCAGCGCGCGTCTGTGATGCGCGCAGCGAGCTTCTGGTGCGGCTTGGCGCGCACCCAAAGGTGCCAGTTTCCTAATGATCGTGTCTTCCTACAGATCATTCGCCCAAGTATGCAGCGTTCTAGACGATCCACATTGCACATGACTGGACTGAGGACGTCCGCAGGAAACGAGCTGGTCTATGACGGATGGATGCACACGGGGGGTGAGTCGTCGTTGTACAAAGAAGATTGGCGGGCGGGTAGGTGTGCTGGCACTCGAAGCGAAACGCGTGCAGGCTGCAAGTCGCCCCATGCAAAGCGCCATCAAAGCGCATGCCGCCGGGGCCGATCTGCAAGATGCCGGCGGCGGAAAAGCTGCCGCTGCTTGCAACTGCAAGGAATGTCCGCCATGTATGAAGTGTACGGTGGTGTTCAACCTTGTACGGGTGGCGAAAAGTGCCTCACCGTCAAGTCTCATCTCCCGCGACCGATATGTACAAGGATGCACTAAACAATCGCCGGGATGACCACATGGACCGTTGGACTTGGATGATGGCAAGGATGTACGCGCCGGCAGTGGGGGCGTTGGTGATAGGGCTGCTGTTGATGCTGCCCTTGGGGATGATACGGGAGAGCCAGTTGCTTTCAGGGATTTACGCAGTGGCGCGCTTGGCTCCGGCTTTGGCAATCGCGGCGTCGGTAATCCTTGGGCTTATCGCCACTGTGAGGCTGTGGCGGTGGAATCACGGGCGCAGCCAGCTGGTGTGCGAATGCGGTGGCTTGCTTGGGCGGGAGCGGCCTGGGCGCTTTGGTGCATATCGGACGTGTCTGGCATGTGGCCGAAAAGTCGACGAGCGCAATTTGTAGGGCCGACTACACAGCTCGGGGTCTAAATTGTGCCGGTGGATGAGTCGGGCGACTTGCTGAGGAAATTGCTCTGCGGGGGGTTAGATCGCGATAGTGAAGGAGGCTTTAAGGAGTTCAGTAGGAGGCTCCGGAGCGCCACGGCAGAGGGGCACCACGTCTCTCAGCCGCTACCGAGGGTTCGGATGCCACCCTTCGCTCATATTGATATGATGGGTGAGTATTCATACAGTCCAGGCTATGGACGGTCAGGGGGGTAGGGGTGGTAGCTATCACATTGGATGTAGCCGTCTCGCGCTTCGGTGACACTGCTACTAGTAAGCTGGCTAATGCCGCTGTCACCGGTCAACCAGAGGATCAGCTGCGGGCACCGTTTGAGCAGCTTTTAAGTGACTTAGCTCATCTGGCGGGCTTCTCGGCTGGCCAAGTGGTCGCCGTTGGAGAAACCTCCCTTTCGGACCTTAAGATACGCCCTGACTATTCCGTGTCCGTGTCGAGCGCGCTCATTGGGTACATCGAGCTGAAGGCTCCAGGCAAGGGTGCAGATCCAAGAAAGTTCAAAGACAAGCACGACAGGGAACAGTGGGCGAAGCTTTCCCAGTTGCCAAACCTGATCTACTTCGATGGGAACAGCTTAAGTCTCTGGCAGAGCGGTGAGCTGCAAGGATCAATTGTCCAATTCGATGGTGACGTCGAAACATCTGGGGCAGGCCTTAAGTCTGGAGAAGGCTTGCTTTCGTCAGTCTCCACCTTTCTCCGTTGGAAGCCGATTCCTCCGAAGACCGTAAAAGAACTTGCAGTTGTTCTGGCTCGCTTGTGTCGGTTGCTGCGTGACGAAGTATTGGAGCAGATCGATGCCAAGTCGCCAGCGTTTACCGCACTTGCCGAAGACTGGCGTAAGATGCTCTTTCCCGACGCAACTGATGACCGGTTTGCAGATGGCTACGCCCAGGCCGTCTCATTTGGTCTTCTGATGGCGAGAGCGCAGGGTATCTCTGTCATCTCTGGCATTGATCAAGTCGCAAAATCGTTGCAGGGCACGAACTCTCTGATCGGAACGGCGCTTCAGTTGCTCGCTTCAGGTAAGGAGAATCAAGAGGCTGTCAAAACTTCGCTCGGCACCCTGTCAAGGGTGCTGGAGGTCGTTGATTGGAAAAAGCTCTCAAAAGGAAAGTCAGATGCATGGCTCTACTTCTATGAGGATTTCCTCGAGGTATACGATAATAAGCTGAGAAAGCAGACAGGTTCCTACTACACGCCGCCAGAAGTGGTGGACGCGATGGTCAGGTGGACCGACGAGGCGCTGCGGGGTGACGGTTATGACCTGCCGCTAGGCTTAGCTTCCCCATCGGTGAACGTGGTCGACCCGGCGGCTGGAACTGGCACCTATGTGCTTGGGCTATTGCGACTGATCGCGGAGCGAGTGAGGGAGGATCAAGGGGATGGGGCGGTTGCCTCAGCGATCTCCGCGGCTTTGTCTCGCATCAACGGCTTCGAGCTCCAGTTGGGGCCGTACGCTGTTGCTCAGCTGAGGCTGCTCGGGGAAGCTGTTGAGCTAACCGGCTCTGCTCCAACCAAACCGTTCCAGCTATTCATCACTGACACGCTGTCGAACCCGCATGACGACGAGGGTTGGATTCCGGCCCTTTTCAAGCCGATTGCTGAGTCCCGCAGGGCTGCTAACAAGGTAAAGCGGGACACGCCTGTCTATGTGGTTATTGGAAACCCTCCCTACAAGGAAAAGGCAAAGGGTCTTGGTGGCTGGATAGAGACGGGAGACAAAAGCCGCAGTATCGATCCATTGCTTGACGCTTGGCAGCCTCCAAAGCAGTGGAAGACTGGTGCCCACTCAAAGCACCTCCGGAATCTCTACGTCTACTTCTGGCGATGGGCAAGTTGGAAGGTCTGGGATCACGGACCTGGCGACCGCAATGGTATCGTCTGCTTTATCACGATGTCAGGCTTCCTGGCAGGCCAAGGCTTCCAAAGGATGCGTGAGTACTTGCGCGAGCAATGCGAGGACATCTGGGTTGTTGATTGTTCACCCGAAGGATACCAGCCGGAAGTCACCACCCGAATATTCCAAGGTGTTCAACAGTCGGTTTGTATCGTACTTGCGTCGCGCTCAAAGGCGCCTGATACGTTGACCCCCGCTCGAGTGCGTTTCCGCAAATTGGCGGAAGGCCACAGGTCCAAGAAATATGCGGATCTTGCAAAAATTTCGCTCTTCGACGACGAATGGACTGACTGTCCTGCGGAAGGGCGAGCCCCCTTTCTCCCGGAGTCGAAGGGAGCATGGGCGTCCTTTCTGCCTCTGGAGAAGTTCTTCAATTATGATGCTACTGGCGTCATGGCGGGTCGGACTTGGGTTATCTCGCCTGATAGAGATTCGCTCCAGCTCCGGTGGAAGAAGCTGACAGAGACCGATCCTGGGCCTGAGCAGGAGCGGCTGTTCCATCCACATCTTTCCAAAGGAAAGCTTGGGGATAGACATACCAATAAGAAGGTCTCCAAGGGCCTCGCGGGACATGAGGAGCGATTGATTTCTGTCGCATCCGATCATGGCGTGTGCGTGAAGCCGGTTCGCTATGGATTCAGATCGTTTGATAGGCAGTGGGTGATCCCCGACGCACGCCTGCTGAATCGTCCTAATCCAACACTTTGGAACTCAAATTCTGACCGGCAGATTTTCATCACGGCTCTCCAAGAGGTCGCGCCGAAAAGTGGGCCTGCCCTTACAATTTCTGGCTTGATTCCTGACTTGCATCACTATAAAGGCTCTTTTGGTGGGCGCGTGATGCCTCTTTGGAGTGATGCGGGAGCGTCGGTTTCAAACATTCGATCCCGGGTTACAAGCTTGCTAAGCGAGCAGTATAATTCAGAAGTCACCCCCGAAGATGTATTCGCTTACATCGCTGCGGTTGCTGCAAGTCCAGCTTTTACTCTTAAATTTGAGTCTGATCTGGTGACGCCGGGATTGCGAATTCCGGTTACTGCGGATGCTGAGTTGTTCCACAAGGCAGTGGAACTCGGGCGGAAGGTCATCTGGCTACACACTTTCGGTGAGAGAATGGTCGACGCGTCCGACGGTCGCCCTCATTCTTCCCCCAGGGTTGCTGCGGATGTTCGGCCCCGCATTCCTCAGGAAGGGGGATTGGCATCGGATGCGGCTCTTCCGAAGCAAATGCGATATGACGAAGCGCAATCAAGGCTCTATCTTGACGATAGTTTCATTGAGCATGTTTCGCCGAGGGTCTGGTCCTACGAAGTTGACGGTAAACACGTTCTACCTCTTTGGTTCAGTTTCCGCAAAGCCGACAGAAGTAAGCCGGCTATGGGCGACAAGCGTCCTCCTTCGCCACTTGATTCCGTTGTTCCAGAGTTTTGGCCCGCAGAGTACACTGCTGATCTCATCGATCTCCTAAACGTCCTCACTATGCTTGTCGAGCTTGAGCCACTGCAATCTGCTTTACTTGACGAGTTGTGCAGCGGGTTATTGCTTGACAGCGATGTGTTCGAAGGTGGTGCAGTATCTGCCCCTGAGTCGGTTGAGATTTCGGCCGAAGATGCCAAGCAGGAAGAGCTCTTCTAGATTAAGTTGGGTTCTTCCAAGGGCGCAAAATTAGGATATCTGGGGCGGTTTTTCGCCGCTTGAACTGGATGCAATGGGTTTTGCAAAGGTGATTTGCAGGGCCGTACATCGCGTCCACGGCGCAGGAGATACAAAGCGCATGATTAGTGTCCTTGCGTGAAATATGCAATTCTCATTGAGCGGCGCGTAGGTGAATGGGTGAGAGGATGAAATTTGCTGGATCGAATTGGTGGTCGTTTGACTTCCACAACCACACACCTGCTTCCAGTGACTACGACGCGGAAGAGCGTATAAATCTGTCCGCGCAAGACTGGCTGCTAGCTTATATGCGTGCCGGCGTGGACTGCGTAGCCGTGACTGACCACAATTCGGGTGACTGGATCGACCGGCTCGAACAGGAATTGGCGGCAATGGCCAGCGCGCAGCCGAGGCACGCAGACTTTCGTCAACTCCATCTATTTCCTGGCGTCGAGCTGACATCTTCGGAAGGAATTCATGTACTAGCTTTGTATGGCCCGGGTGCCAGCGCCGCAAAGGTCTATGGACTATTAGCGCTGGCTCAATACAACGGCGAAACCAACAACGCCCATGGTATGTGTCAGCAGGGTGCATTGACAATCTGCGAGCACATTCGTCGCACGGGTGGGGTGGTCATCCTCGCGCACGCCGAGGAGATCAACGGCATCTTCCATGGGACCTTGAACGGAGCTCGTCAGTTCACCCCCACTCGGTCGGCAAGGTCAATAGAGCATTTGCTCGAGCAAGCTGATGCTCTTGAGGTCCATGACTTGAATTCAGCCGCAGCACTGCATTTTTCGGACAAATTGAGGGGGCGCGCTATTGTCGATGGCTCCGATGCGCACCGAACGAGCAGAGCTGGTACCCGTAAAGTCTGGCTAAAGATGGCGCACCCCAGCATTGAAGGGCTTAAGTTAGCGTTGCTTGATCCGACCAGTTCATTGCTGCGAGCGCAGCTCAGACCGGCCGCTCCTCTGCATCGTATTACCTCTTTGCGGATAGAGCAGCTTCAACTGCGGCGTCAGCCGCTCGAAGTTCCTTTTAGTCCTTGGTTCACCGCCATTATTGGCGGACGAGGTAGCGGGAAGTCCACGTTATTGGAAACGCTGCGGCTGGCTGTTGCGCGGGAGGCCGACATTCGGGAGCTTGGGACAGCACATGAAAGCGATGTCGTGCGTTCCTTTGATCGGTTCCGTACCCCGGGCGGCGCGAGGGGCAATTCGGGCATGATTCGCGCAGATACAGTCTTGTCGGCAACAGTCGAAAAGTATGATCCTACTGCAGACACCTGCGAGGAATACTCTTTCACATGGAGGCCGAACGGGTTCAATGCGCAGCGATTTAATGCAGGTGTCTGGCAAGATACAGGGCTGAGCGTAGAGCAGGCCGCGAAGTCTTTTCCGGTGAAGGTGTTCAGTCAGAAGCAGATATTTGAGTTGGCGGAGCGTCCCAGCGCTTTGCTGACCTATATCGACCGCGCGCCAGAGGTGAGCATTCAGGCCTGGATGGAGCGAAATGAAGAACTCCGCCGAGGACTCCGAGCTCTGCGCGGCAGAGAACGACTGCTTTTGCAGTCCGTCGAGAAGAGGGCGGAGCTCGAAACCGAGCTCCTTGAGGTGTCGCGCAAAACCCAGGCTTACCAGCAGTCGAATGTAGCTGAGCAGGTTGGCATTTACCGTCAAAATCAGCAGGCGCAGCAGGTTCTTAGTGGCTATGTTGAGTCGCTGCTCTCCCCGATCCGACAGCTCGATGCAGCTCTGGAGCAAGAGAATCCATATGCAGGGGTTCGGCTTGGCGAGATCGTGTTGCAGCGACCGGATTCCGAGACAGTACACCAGGATGCATTAGCGATCGCCGAGGAGCTGGATGTCAAGTATCAAGCTGTGCGCCAGCTGATTGCGGAGATGCGTCAGCACGTTGAAGGTTTTCAGAACTCTCAGTCTGTTACGGAGTACTTGCAGGCCACCGAGGTAGCAGTCGCCACCTACCGAGAAGAAATCTCAAGGCTCGCCACGCAGGGGGTTGGAACGGCGCAGGAAGCTGACCTTGCCATGAGGCGCAGCCAAGAGTTGGAGGCAGCCTTAGCCCTGATTGCTGACCATCAGGCGGAACTTGACGCACTGCAGAAACAATTGCGTGTTGCTTATACGAGGCTGAAGTTGCATCGCCGAAGACTGACTCGACTGCGACGCGAGTTCGTCGCCAAGGTTCTTGCGGGCAATTCCAATTTGCGCATCACGATTGTTGAGCAGGCGGACCTAGACCAGTCCAACGATGAATTTCGGGGAATCTTGCGCTTGCAAGAGGGTACCTTTGTAGAGGATGTTCTATCGCTAGATGACACGAATGGAACTGCAACAGGCCTGCTCAGAATTCTGACTGACGAACGTCTGGATGGTCCGACGCACAAGCGCGTCACAGGTCTGAAACTCGGAATTCTGGGGGGTAGTAGCGAGATCCTCGGTCAAGGGTTGCGCGGTAGGTTTATGACCGCTTTGCGCAGACTGGGTCACGACGACCATGACACCCTTCTGGAGTGGTTCCCGCATGACCTCGTAAAAGTGGAATTCCGGCGGAATCAGAATGATAATTTCCAGTCGCTAGAGCGAGCTTCTGCGGGCCAAAAGACCTCTTCAGTTCTTTCCTTCCTGCTGTCGCATGGCGACGAGCCGTTGCTATTGGATCAGCCGGAGGATGACCTTGATAATGCTTTGGTGTCGGAACTGGTAGTAGAGCAGATACGGAACAACAAATCTCGCCGGCAGATTATTATAGTGACCCACAATCCGAACATTGTTGTTAATGGGGATGCGGAGTTGGTATTGCCGATGGTGTTCAGTGCAGGTCAGATCCAACAGAACGATGCTGGAGGTTTGCAGGAGCGCGCCGTCCGCGAACGCATTTGCAACATCATGGAAGGTGGGAGGGATGCGTTCCGTCAGCGTTATAAGCGAATCTTTGAAGACCTAAATCATGGGTAGATTGGGGGCGCGCGCCCCAGATCTATCCTGCACTGTGCGGCGCGAAGTACAACATTTCCGGACCAAGGCCTCATAGACGCAATCGTCACTAAGGACCCGTTTCTGAGTAGAAAGCGAGCGGCGAGTTCTTCCTTCTGGCCCAAGTGCGACGCCTCAAACTATCGTTTCGTTTGTTGAATAATTATTTCTATTCTGGTGGCGCGAGGTCGCTTTGGTCTTCACTTCAATATGTGTATAGAAACTCAATAGCAGGTTGATGCCTCGTGGTGGCCTACTGGGTATTCAATGCAGCGTCACATGCTCTAATGGGCCGCTTGACGCGTGGCAGTCCTCTAAAGTCCGGATGTCGGAGCTGCGTTGGCACACTAATTCGAGGCCTTGGTTGGTCGGCGGCTTACTGGCCGCTTACTACGCTCTTGCGATTTCTCAATCCGTTGCGGCCACTGGTTCTCCCGAGCTTCGATGTCGCATGGCTAGTGCGACGCTCCTCGGTATGGTCTTCAGCGTTGGAGTTACCCTATAGATAAGGAGTGTCCTCATCCTCGTCCGCATCTGGGACTGGCGGAGTTGAGCTGCCCTCGATCCATGGCTTAGCTGGCGCTTACCGTCAGTCGGGCCAGCTCAGGTCAGTCTCCGGAACACCCCATTGGGCGCTTGCCAGGCGAGCGCTAGAGAGCGTGCCGGTGGCAATGGTCCATGCCGCTCCGCTCGGCCGGAGTCGGTCTGATCCGCGGAGCTGCGAGTCGCTTGGGTCACTAGTCGGGGTCAATAGGCTGGGTTCGTAATGCGTAGGTCGTAGATTCGATTCCTATTTCCGGCACCAGATACAGCAGAAAGCCCCGGCCTTGGTCGGGGCTTTTTGTTTGGTTCTTCACCCAACTCCGGGGAAGGCCGCCCGGATCTTCAGGAAGAAGTACGCG
>NZ_JALJRW010000019.1 GCF_024519465.1 Stenotrophomonas sp. Ste86
GTTGCGAGCCGCCTATTATGTCAGGCTTTTCGTTTCCGTCAACACCTTCTTTCGAAGTGGTTGAGGTCCTGATCCTTCGCGGTTGCCGCCTTGCGGTGGCCCCTGCGTCGGGGGAGGGAAAGTATGTCCCCATCCGGGGCGTTTGTGAAGGGGGCAGACGACATTTTTTCACGTCGCCTCCCTCCCATTCATGCTGGAAGGGGTCCGGATCGCCCGAACCCCTTGTGGCGCTTAGGCCCCAACCAGCAGCACGCGGGCAAAGGTGCGCTTGCCGACCTGCAGCAGGCCTTCAAAACCGGGCACGAACACCTGCTGGGCGTCGTCCACGACCTCGCCATCGACCTTCACTGCACGCTCCTTGAGCTTGCGGGAGGCCTCGGAGTTGCTCGGGGTCAGGCCGGCAGCGGTCAACAACGCACCGATACGCAGACCCTCGGTCGGGATCGCCACTTCCTGTAGCGGCAGCAGGGTCACATCGCCCTGCCCGGTCACGGCGGCGTTCCAGCCGGCGATGGCCTGTTCGGCCGCCGCGGCATCGTGGAAGCGGGTGGTCAGCTCGCGCGCCAGGCGCAGCTTGACCTCACGCGGGTTCAGGCCGCCGGCCTGGACCTGCTCGCGCAGGCTCACCGCTTCGGCCTGGCTGATATCAAAGGAAAGCAGCTCGATCCAGCGCCACATCAGGTCGTCACCGATCTTCATGGTCTTGGTGACCATATCGATGGCCGGCTCATTGATCCCGATGTAGTTGTTGAGCGACTTGGACATCTTGGCCACGCCGTCCAGGCCCTCCAGCAGTGGCATGGTCAGCACGATCTGCGGCTTCTGCCCGTAGTGCTCCTGCAGTCCACGGCCCATCAGCAGGTTGAACTTCTGGTCGGTGCCGCCGAGCTCGACGTCGGCCTCCAGCGCCACCGAGTCGTAACCCTGGACCAGTGGGTAAAGGAACTCATGCAGGGCAATCGACTGCTGGGCGGCATAGCGCTTGGCGAAGTCGTCGCGCTCAAGCATGCGCGCCACGGTGTGCTGGCCGGCCAGGCGGATCATGTCGGCGGCGGCCATCTTGCCGAACCACTCCGAATTGAAGCGCACTTCGGTCTTCTCGCGGTCCAGCACCTTGAAGACCTGGTCTTCATAGGTACGCGCGTTGGCCAGCACGTCTTCCTTGGTGAGCGGCTTGCGGGTGACGTTCTTGCCGGACGGGTCGCCGATCATGCCGGTGAAGTCGCCGATCAGGAAGATGACCTGGTGGCCGAGGTCCTGGAACTGGCGCAGCTTGTTGAGCAGCACGGTGTGGCCCAGGTGCAGGTCCGGGGCGGTGGGGTCGAAACCAGCCTTGACCCGCAGCGGGCGGCCGCTTTCCAGGCGCTGGCGAAGTTCCTCGGATTTGAGGATTTCGTCGGCGCCACGACCGATCAGGGCGATGGCTTCTTCAATCGAGGACACGTGACAACTCCCGGCAATGCCTTATTTACATGAATGACGTTAAGTACAAGTTAACCGCATGCGCTTCACAAAAGCCAATAGGCACAAGGGTTTGACGCGGTATTTATACCTGTCTATGTTACCGACGTTTGGGCCCGCGCTCCCGGGCCAGTCAGGAACAGACCGACGATGCTCAACTCCGATCAAGGCCGCGCGCGCAAGCAGCGCTTCAAGGAACGTCTCCACGTCCTCCACGACACCGCCCTGCATCGGAAGCTCAAGCAGCATCTTCCCGCCGCGTTCAACGAGCGCTGGACGCGCCGGCACTGGATGCACGCCAGCCTGTTCGCCACCATCGGCGCGCTGGTGGCCACGATCGTGCCGGGCTTCTCGCACACCATCGAAACGCCCTACTCCGTCGGCCATTCCACCCTGGCCCTGCCGTTGCCGCCGCTGTCGCTGGAGCGGCAGAAGCAGGTGCCCGGTGACAGCTGGCAGGTGCTGCGGGTGCAGCGCGGCCAGACCCTGAGCAACCTGTTCGACGAGGCCGGCATTCCGGCCACGGTGATGCACCAGGTGCTGGAGCACCCCGGCGCGCGCGCGGCGTTGACCAAGCTGCGCCCCGGCGCGGAGATCGCCTTCGACCTGCCGCTGTCCGGCGACCTGCGCACGATCCGCTTCGACCGCGATGCCGACAACCGCGTCGAGCTGTCGCTGAAGGATGACCAGATCACCGAGAAGGTGATCAAGCGCGAGTCGTCGACCCGCCGCATCGTCGCCAGCGGCGAGATCACCAGTTCGTTGTATGCGGCCGCGCGGAAGGCCGGGCTGTCGCCGTCGGCGATCGCCACGATGACCGACGATATCTTCAAGTACGACATCGACTTCTCCAAGGACCTGCAGCCGGGCGATCGCTTCAGCGTGGTGCTGGATGAAACCTGGCGCGAAGGCGAGAAGGTGGATACCAGCAAGATCCTGGCGGCGACCTTCACTTCCGGCGGCAAGACCTACAGCGGCTTCCGCTTCGACCGCAACGGCAAGTCCGAGTACTTCGACGTGAGCGGGCGACCGCTGAAGAAGAGCTTCATCCGCATGCCGATCCCGTTCGCGCGGTTGAGCTCCAGCTTCGGCGCGCGCAAGCACCCGGTGCTGGGCAAGATGCGCATGCACAAGGGCGTGGACTACGCCGCGCGCACCGGCACCCCGATCATGGCCGCCGGCGATGCGCGCGTGCAGTTTGCCGGTACCCAGCGTGGCTACGGCAACGTGGTGATCCTGGACCATGGCCGCGGCCACACCACGCTGTACGGGCACATGTCGCGCTTTGGCTCGATCAAGGTCGGCCAGCGCGTGGCCCAGGGCACGGTGATCGGCTATGTCGGCTCGACCGGCATGGCCACCGGCCCGCACCTGCACTACGAATTCCGCGTCAACGGCGAGCACCGCAATCCGCTGTCGGTGACGATGCCGCCGCCGGAGCCGCTGCGTGGCAACGAGCTGGCTGCCTTCCGCGCGCAGACCGCGCCGGCGCTGGCGCGCATCCAGGGCATGGAGAAGCTGATCTATGCCGAAGCCAGCCCGGCCCCGCAGGTGGCCCCGGCCGACACCCAGGCGCAGACCCAGACCGCCAGCGTGGCCAAGCCGGCCAGGCGCAACCGCGGCTGATCGCGGCGGCCAGCGCGCGGGTACGTGCGCATTGACGGCGATGACGGGTTGCGCCGAAGCTGGACGCAACCCGCTTTGACTGCCTGCCATGACCGCTGTCGTTGATCCGCATAGCCCGCTCTTCATTGGCTTGATGTCCGGCACCAGCGCCGATGGCATCGATGCCGCGCTGGTGCAGTTTCCCGCCGAGGGCGGCTGCCGCTTCGTGCACGGCCACACCCACCCGTGGGATCCGGCGCTGCGTGCGGAGCTGATCGCACTCGGCGAAGGCGGCGACATCGCCTCGCTGGATGCGCTGGGCCGGATCGATGCCGAAGTGGGGCTGCGCTTTGCCGAGGCGGCCAATGCGCTGCTGCGGCTGAGCGGGGTGGATCGTGCCCAGGTGCGCGCGATCGGCTCGCACGGGCAGACCGTGCGCCACCGGCCGTTGGCCGATCCGGCGTTCACGATGCAGCTGGGCGACGCCAACCGGATCGCCGAGGCCACCGGGATCACCACCGTGGCCGATTTCCGCCGCCGCGATGTGGCTGCAGGCGGGCACGGCGCACCGCTGATGCCGGCCTTCCACCTGGCGATGCTGGGCACCACCGATGAGGATCGCGCGATTCTCAACCTGGGTGGCATCGGCAACCTGACCCTGATTCCCCGCGATGGCGTGCCACGCGGCTTCGACACCGGCCCGGCCAATGCACTGATGGATGCGTGGTGCCAGCGCCACCGGGGCGTGCCATTCGATGCAGACGGGGCGTTTGCGGCCAGTGGGACCTTCGACGAGGCGTTGCTGGCGCGCTGGCTGGCCGAGCCGTGGTTTGCGTTGCCGCCGCCGAAGAGTACCGGGCGCGAGCAGTTCCACCTGGACTGGGCCGAGCAGGCACTGGGCGAAGGCGAGCTGGCGGCGGCCGATGTGCAGGCCACGCTGATGGAGCTCACGGCGGCGACGGTAGCCAACGCCTTGCTGGCGCACCTGCCCGAGGCGAAGCGGGTGCTGGTGTGCGGCGGTGGGGTGCGTAATTCACAGCTGCTGCGCCGGTTGGGCGCGCGGTTGCCTGGGGTGGTGATCCAATCCAGTGCGGTGCACGGGTTGGACCCGGATTATCTGGAGGCGATGGGGTTTGCGTGGCTGGCGCAGCGGACGCTGGACGGCTTGCCGGGGAATCTGCCGAGCGTGAGCGGGGCGCGGGGGCCGCGGATTCTGGGGGCGATACATCCGGCGTAGGGGAAGAGCAAGAGCAAGGGCAAGGGCAAGAGCAAGAGCAAGAGCAGCCGAGCATGGCTCGGCTCTACCGGGGCAAGGGCAGCCGAGCCATGCTCGGCAACCGCGCAGCGCGGCGCTATCCGCGCCTGCCGATCCCTCTACGCTCGGGATGGTCGCCAGTGCCCTGCGCTACACCCCTTGGGCGTCCGGCAATGCCTGCAATGCGGCGATGGCATCGGCCAGGGCGTCCACTTCGGGATTCTGGAAGCCGCTGCGTACTTCGAGTTCGCTGGCGAACAGGCCCTGTTCGAGCAGCACCACGCAGGTGTGTTCACGGGTCCAGCCGCGCGCGACCGCCACGCGCCGGATGCGTTCGTTCAACAGCGGGTCCAGATCCCGCAGCAGCAGATCGACCATTGTTCTCCCCCGTTGGCAAGCACCGCCCCCACGGCACAACGGGGGTGATCATGGCCCAGCGCGGCGCGGCGGGCAACCTGGGTCAGGCTGGCGGGGCGTGTCGGCGCTGCTGACGGATCAACAAGGCACACAGGATCACCACCGGGATGCCGATCAATGCGGTGCCGGTGAAGAACAGCGCATACCCGTCCAGCAGGGTGCGGCCCTGGGCCAACGATTGCACCGCCCAGCCGGAGAGCCCTTTCAATGCCTTGCCGGGCATCGCATAGAACGAGCTCAGCAAGGCGTACTGGGTGGCGGTGTAGCCGATGCTGGTCAGGCTGGACATGTAGGCGATCAACGCCGTGCCGGCGAAGCCGCCGGAGATGTTGTCGATGGCCATGGCGATGGCGAAGCTGGTCGGGTCCGGGCCGACATAGGCCAGCCAGGCAAAGGCGAGGTTGGACGCCGGGCCAAGCACCGCGCCGACCAGCAACGTGGTGAGCACGCCCCAGCGCACCGACACCAGGCCGGCCGCGGCGATGCCGATGAAGGTGGCCACCAGCCCGACCGAGCCGCGCACCGCGCCGACGGTCTCTTCGGCCAGGCCCAGATCCACGTAGAACGGATTGGCCATCGGACCCATGATGAAATCGGCCATGCGATAGACGCTGATGGCCAGCAGGATCAGGATCGCGCCGCTGCGGTGTTCGCGCACGAAGGCCACGAACGGCCCCACCAGTGCATCGAACAGACCGCGTGGCGTCCACAGCGGGGCGGCCTGGGTCTGCACGGCCAGCTGCGCGCGCGCCGGCTCCCGGGCCATCACCACCGCCACCACGCCGAGTGCCATCAGGCCGGCCATGATTTCGTAGGACATCTGCCAGCCCACCCGCGCGGCGATCAGCAGGATCAGCGCATCGGTGACCAGCAGCGCGGTGCGATAGCCCAGCGCGGCCGAGGAGGTCAGCAGGCCGAGCTGTTCACTGTTCTCGGCGATTTCGATGCGCCAGGCATCGATGACGATGTCCTGGGTGGCCGAGGCGAAGGCCACCACGGTGGCCATCACCCCGAACACCACCAGGTGCTCCCAGGCGATGCCCAGGAAGACGAAATGGCCGCCCTTGGGCTGGACCAGCGCCATGCCCACCAGCGCCACGGCCACCACCAGCTGGGACAACAGCATCCAGCCACGGCGGCGGCCGAAGCGCCCCAGCAGCGGCGCGTTGACCTTGTCCACCAGTGGGGCCCACAGGAACTTCATCGAGTAGGCCAGGCCCACCCACGACAGGAAGCCGATGGTGGTCAGCTCGATGCCTTCCTTGCGCATCCAGAAGCCGAGCGTGTTGCCGACCAGGTAGATCGGCAGGCCGGAACTGAAGCCCAGCAGCAGCATGGCCAGCACCTTGCGCTGGCGCAGGTTGGCCAGCACCCGCTGCCACGGGCGACGCGGCTTGACGACCGCTTCGGTCATGGGGCGTAGTCCACCGTGAACGGGGCATGGTCGGAGAAACGCTCATCGCGGTAGACCGCGCAGCTGCGCAGGCGATCGCGCAGGCCAGGACTGACGAACTGGTAGTCGATGCGCCAGCCGACGTTGTTGGCCCGGGCCGCGCCGCGGTTGCTCCACCAGGTGTAATCCTGGCCTTCGGGATGCAGCAGGCGGTAGGCGTCGGTCCAGCCCTGGCCGGCGGCGATGTCCAGCGCCTGGCCGGAGTCGGCGCACTGGCCGTTGAGCCAGTCGCGCTCGGGCGGCAGGCAGCCGGAGTTTTTCTGATTGGACTTCCAGTTCTTGATGTCCAGCGCCGAGCGCACGATGTTCCAGTCGCCGCACAGGACGTAGTCGCGGCCGCTGGCCAGCCACTCCGCCAGGATCGGGCGCAGCCACTCCATCACTTCGTACTTGAAGCCCTGGCGCAGGTCGCCCGAACTCCCCGACGGAATATAGAAGGAGACCACGCTGAGGTTGCCGAAGCGGGCCTCGATGTAGCGGCCTTCATCGTCGAACGGGGCCCAGCCCAGCGAGGTGATGACCTGGTCGGGCTCGCGCTTGCTGTAGATGGCCACGCCGCTGTAGCCCTTCTTGGTGATGGCGTCGCGGTAGAAGCAGTGGTGGCCGTACGGACGGAACATCGGGTCGGTCAGCTGGTCTTCCTGGGCCTTGGTTTCCTGGATGCAGAGCACGTCGGCGTCCTGGGCGCGGAACCAGTCGAGGAAGCCTTTGGTGGCGGCGGAACGGATGCCGTTGGCGTTGAAACTGATGATGCGCATGCTGACCCGGGTCTGGAGCGGTAACCGGGAAAGCATACCGGGAAGACCCCGCCACGGCTCGCCGGGATGCGCCGCCGGTGCCAGCCCTTGGGGAGGGCCGGGAAATGCTGCGCGGCGCGGCAGAAGGCGGTTTGAGGGCGAAAAAAGCCCCCATGCATTAGGATTTGCGGTCCAAATGAATTGAATAGAGTCCTGATGAGCGACCATCGCCACCGTTTCCTGCAACTGGCCCTGACCGCCGACGCCCTGCGTTTTGGCCAGTTCACCCTCAAGTCGGGCCGCCTGAGCCCCTATTTCTTCAATGCCGGCCGCTTCGATTCGGGCGCGCGCATGGTCCAGCTGGCCGCCTGCTACGCCGATGCGGTGGAGGCCACCGGGCTGAAGTTCGACGTCGTGTTCGGCCCGGCCTACAAGGGCATCCCGCTGGCCACCGCGACCGCCTGCGAGTTCGCCCAGCGTGGGCGCGACCTGCCGCTGTCGTTCAACCGCAAGGAAGCCAAGGCCCACGGCGAAGGCGGCAACCTGATCGGCGCAGACATGAATGGCAAGCGCGTGCTGATCGTCGATGACGTGATCACCGCCGGTACCGCCATCCGCGAGGCGCTGACCATCATCAAGGACGCCGGCGGCACCCCGGCCGGCATCGTGGTGGCGCTGGATCGCCAGGAGATCGCCTCGGAAAACGACCGCCGCTCAGCGGCCCAGTCGGTGGCCGAAGAGGCCGGGATTCCGGTGGTGGCGGTGGCCACGCTGGCCGACCTGCTTGATTTTGCCTCCGGAAATCCGGAACTTGTCGGATACCGGCAGCCGCTGGAGGACTATCGGTCCCGCTACGGCAGCCGTCCTACGCGTTGAGAGCAGGGGGCTCGCCAACCATGTCCAGCCGGATTGCCACCACCATTCTGATCGGCCTGCTGCTGGCCGCGCCGTCGCTGTCGGCCCAGGCCCAGCGCGGCAAGAACGAGCCGAAAGCCAAGAAGCTGTACTGCTGGAACAAGGGCGCCGAGCGGATCTGCAGCGATACGCTGCCGCAGGATGCGGTCAACAGCGCGCGGGAGGAATTCAGCGCGGCCAGCGGGCTGCGACGTGGTGAGGTGGAGCGCACGTTGACCGAGGAAGAGCGCGCGGATGCGGCGGTGGTGGCCGCGCAGCGCCAGCTCGACCTGGCTGCGGACGAAACCCGCAAGCGCACCGAGCAGGCGATGCTGTCCACCTACGAGAACGAAGATGACCTGCGCCGGGTGTTCATCGAGCGCACCGGCATCATCGACAACAACGTGCAGACCGCGCGCTACAACGTGGCCAGCCTGCGCGATGCACTGGTGAGCCTGCTGGGCACCGCCGGCGACCGCGAACTGGCTGGCAAGCCGGTGGCTGAGAAGCAGGCCCAGAGCATCCAGCAGCGCCATGCCGAACTGGTGGCGCAGCGGCGCATGCAGGCCTCCTTCGAAGCGCAGCGCAAGGCCTTGGATGTGGAGATCGAGGAGACCCTGCAGCGGTATCGGTTGTTGAAGGGCGTGGGGACCGATCCGCGGGCGTGAGCTGGCGGACGTTGTTGGAGTGAGAGGCGGCCGGATGGCCGCCTTTTTTGTGCGCGTGGCCCGGACGGGTAGTGCCGGCCGCTGGCCGGCTCGCCGTACATCGGGCCAGGGTCATGAGGAGCCGGCCAGCGGCCGGCACTACCGGAAGGCAGGTCAGCGGGGGCAGCCGACCAACGGTCGGCTCTACGTTTGTTTATGCACTTTTTACGCTTGGGCGTGGTGCTGGGCGTGGCCCCTTTATGCCGGGCAGGCAGACGATGGGCGCCTGACGTGGAGTGGTTCCACCTGGACGTCCCATGAGCCTGTATCTGCCTGTGTTCCCTGCCGCCGGTGCGCCCTGCACCGCCGCCCTCCTTTCCTGCGTTTGAGGCCACGACCATGCCTGCCTGGCTTTCCCTGGTGTGTGGCGTGCTGGTGCTCGTCGCCGCCGCCTATCTGCTGTACGTCGTGCTTCGGCCCGAAGCGTTCTGACCGGAGCCGACCATGACCGAGATCCTGTTGATCCTGCTGGCCAGCATCGTGCTGGCCTTTCCGCTTGGGCTGTACCTGGCCCGGGTGATGCGCGGTGCGCCGATGCGAGGCGATGCGCTGTTCGGGCTGATTGAAAAGCCCCTGTACCGGCTGCTGGGGGTGAACCCGGCGCGCGGCATGTCCTGGCGTGGCTATGTGATGGCCTTCCTGCTCAGCAACGTGGTGATCGCGGCGCTGGTGCAGGCGGTCTTCATGACCCAGGCCTGGCTGCCGTTCAATCCCGACCAGATCCCCAACATGCGCTGGGACACGGCGCTGCACACGATGGTGTCGTTCCTGACCAACACCAACCAGCAGCACTATTCCGGCCAGGCGCAGCTGTCCTACTTCTCGCAGATGACCGCCATCACCGGCCTGCAGGTGGTGACGCCGATGATGGGCCTGGCGCTGGTGGTGGCCACGCTGCGTGCGCTGTTCGGTGCGCGTCCGGACGACGTGGACGCCGCACAGTCCGCGCAGCTCAGCGCGGACCGCCGCGTGGACGTGGGCAACTACTACGCCGACGTGGTGCGCGCGTGCGTGCGCTTCATGCTGCCGCTGTGCCTGTTGTGGGCGGTGCTGCTGACCAGCCAGGGCGTGCCCTCGACGCTGGCCGCCGGCCCGCAGGCGACGCCGATCGATGCGGCCGCCGGCATGGACACGCAGAAACTGCCGCTGGGCCCGGTCGCGGCGATGGTCGCGGCCAAGCAGCTGGGCACCAATGGCGGTGGCTGGTATGGCCCCAACAGTTCGATGCCGCTGGAAAACCCGACGCCGTTGTCCAACGCCCTGGAACTGATCGGCATCCTGCTGATCCCGATCGCAGTGATCTTCATGCTGGGCGCGTTCACCGGACGCAGGCGCCTGGCCGGGCTGGTGTTCGGCTGCATGCTGGCGATGTCCAGCGTGTCGGTGGCGGCCACGGTATGGCTGGAAGGCCATTCGGCCACGGCGGCCAGCCCGCTGCTGATGGAAGGCAAGGAAGTGCGCATCGGCGCCGATGGCACCGGCCTGTGGGCGGCGATCACCACCCAGGTGTCCAACGGCTCGGTCAACGGCATGCATGACTCGCTCAGCCCGCTGGCCGGGGCGGTGCCGATGATCAACATGCTGGTCAACGCAATCTGGGGCGGCATCGGCTGCGGCCTGCAGCAGTTCATCGTGTACCTGATGCTGGGCGTGTTCTTGGCCGGGTTGATGACCGGGCGTACCCCGGAACTGCTCGGGCGCAAGCTGGAAACCCCGCAGGTCCGACTGCTGGCGCTGCTGGTGCTGCTGCAGCCGATCACCATCCTGGGCTTCACTGCGGTGACCCTGGCGATCCCGGCGATCACCGGCACGTCCAATCCCGGCTTCCACGGCATCAGCCAGGTGTTCTACGAGTACGTGTCGGCGTTTGCCAACAACGGCTCGGGCTTTGAAGGCCTGGGCGACGCCACCCCGTGGTGGAACCTGAGCTGCACCTTGGTGCTGCTGCTGGGCCGCTACCCGGTGCTGATCATCCCGCTGGTCGTGGCCGCGCAACTGGCCGCCAAACGGCGCGCCCCGGAATCGGCCGGCACGCTGCAGATCGAAACCCCGACCTTCGCGCTGACCCTGATCGCGCTGGTCGTCGTCCTGACCGTATTGCAGTTCATGCCGGCGCTGGTGTTGGGCCCGGTGGCCGACCACCTGTCGCTGACCCTGCATTGAGATGTGACCCCATGAGTACCTATCCCTTGAACGTTTCTTCCCACCGCCGCCAGCGCCTGCTCGATGCCGCCGGCTGGCGCCGCGCCCTGCGCGATGCGGTGATCAAGCTCTCGCCCCGGCACCTGCTGCACAGCCCGGTGATGGCGGTGGTGATGGCCGGCACCGTGGTCAGCCTGGTGGTCACCCTGAGCGGCAACGCACCGCTGGGCTTCGGCCTGTCGGTCACCGCGATCCTGCTGCTGACCGTGCTGTTCGGCAATTTCGCCGAAGCGGTGGCCGAGGCGCGCGGGCGTGGCCAGGCCGCCTCGCTGCGGCGGGCGCGGCAGGACCTGAGCGCGCGTCGGCTGGCCGCCGCGCATGCCGGGGCCAGCGAGACCCAGGTACCGGCCGCCGAGCTGCGCCCGGGCGACCATGTGATCGTCAGCGCCGGCGAATTGATTCCGGCCGACGGCGAGATCGTGCAGGGCCTGGCCACCATCAACGAAGCGGCGGTGACCGGTGAATCGGCGCCGGTGCTGCGCGAGGCCGGCACCGACCGCAGCGGCGTAATCGGCGGTACCAAGGTGCTGTCGGACCAGATCATCGTGCGCATCACCGCCGAGCCGGGCCACAGCTTCCTGGACCGCATGATCGCGCTGGTGGAAGGCGCCAACCGCCAGAAGACCCCCAACGAGGTCGCGCTGACCCTGCTGCTGGCCGCGATGACGCTTACCTTCCTGATCGTGGTGGCCACGCTGCCGGCGATCGGTGCGTTCGTCGGCGTGCGGGTGGACCCGCTGCTGCTGATCGCGTTGTTGGTGTGCCTGATTCCCACCACCATCGGCGGGCTGCTGCCGGCCATCGGCATCGCCGGCATGAACCGGGCGCTGGCCGCCAACGTGCTGGCCAAGTCGGGCAAGGCGGTGGAAGTGGCCGGTGACGTGGACGTGCTGCTGCTGGACAAGACCGGCACCATCACCTACGGCGACCGCCAGGCCACGCACTTCCATGCACTGGCCGGGATCGACGCGCCGCAGCTGCGTGAAGCGGCGCTGTTGTCCTCGCTGGCCGACCCGACCCCGGAAGGCAAATCGATCGTGCGCCTGGCGCGCGAACAAGGCTGCACCACCGCCGAGCCGGACCGCGCCGATTACCTGGCCTTCTCTGCGCAGACCCGCATGTCCGGCGTGGACCTGGACGGCGGCCGGCGCATCCGCAAGGGCGCGGCCGACTCGATCAGCGCCTATGTGCGTGAGCTGGGCGGCATCGTGCCGGCCGAACTGCCGGGCCGCGTGGAGCAGGTGGCGCGCAACGGTGCCACCCCGCTGGTGGTGTGCGAAGGGCGCCACGTGCTGGGCGTGATCGAGCTGTCGGACGTGGTCAAGCACGGCATGCGCGAGAAGTTCGCGCAGCTGCGCGCGATGGGCATCCGCACGGTGATGATCACCGGCGACAACCCGCTCACGGCCGCCGCCATTGCTGCCGAAGCCGGCGTGGACGACTACATCGCCGAGGCACGTCCCGAAGACAAGCTGGCGCGCATCCGGGCCGAGCAGGCCGGCGGGCGGCTGGTGGCGATGGTGGGCGACGGCACCAACGACGCCCCGGCGCTGGCCCAGGCCGACATCGGCCTGGCGATGAACTCCGGTACGCAGGCGGCCAAGGAAGCCGGCAACATGGTCGATCTGGATTCGGATCCGGCCAAGCTGCTGGCGGTGGTGGAAGTGGGCAAGCAGCAGCTGATCACGCGCGGTGCGCTGACCACCTTCTCGCTGGCCAACGATGTGTCCAAGTACTTCGCGATCCTGCCGGCGCTGTTCGCCTCCACCCTGCCGGCCATGGCGGCATTGAACGTGATGCACCTGTCCAGCCCGCGCAATGCGGTGCTGGCGGCGCTGATCTTCAACGCGCTGGTGATTCCGGCGCTGATTCCGCTGGCGCTGCGCGGGGTGCGCTTCCGCCCGGCCACGGCCACCGCGCTGCTGCGCCGGAACATGCTGGTGTACGGCCTCGGCGGCGTGCTGCTGCCGTTTGCGGCCATCAAGTTGATCGACCTCTTCCTTGTCTCGGTATTCGGCGCATGAACCGCTCACTTGCAACCTCCCTGCCCCGCGCCGCGCGCGCCCCTGCCGCGCGGGCGGCCACCCTGCAGCAGCACGGCGCATGGCGCCCGGCGCTGATGCTGGGGCTGGTCAGCCTGCTGCTGCTCGGCCTGGCCTATGCGCTGGCCGCGACCGGTGCCAGCCGGCTGCTGTTCCCCGCGCAGGCCGATGGCAGCCTGCTCATACGCGATGGCCAGGTGCGCGGCTCACAGCTGATCGCGCAGCCGTTCACCGGCGATGGCTACTTCCAGGCGCGCCCGTCGGCCGCCAATTACGACCCGATGGCCGCGGCGGGCAGCAACCTGGCCCGGACCAACCCGGCGCTGCAGGAGCGCGTACAGGCCAGCATCGCTGCGGTGGCCGCGCGCGAAGGCGTGGCTCCCGCGCAGGTGCCCAGCGACCTGGTGACTCAGTCCGGCGCGGGCATGGACCCGGAACTGTCGCCGGCCGCCGCGCAGCTGCAGATCGCCCGCGTGGCCCGCAGCCGCGGGTTGCCGCCCGAGCGCGTGACTGCACTGGTGAAGGCCAACACGCAGGGCCCGCAGTGGCGCGTGTTCGGTCAGCCGCGGGTCAACGTGATGACACTCAACCTGGCGCTGGATGACCTCAAGGCGGCCCCGTGATGCGGGGATCGCATCGGCCGGTGCACAATCGCCACCCATGAGCGACCCACGTACCCGCCAGGCCGATGCCCTGGTTGAACGCCTGCAACGCGAAGCCGGCGGCAAGCTCACCGTGTTCCTCGGTGCCGCCCCGGGCGTAGGCAAGACCTTCAGCATGCTCAGCCGCGCGCACGAACAGCTGCGTCGCGGCGTGGATGTGGTGGTAGGGCTGGTGGAAACCCACGGCCGCGCCGAGACCGCTGCGTTGCTGGAGGGCCTGCCGCAGGTGCCGCTGGTGCAGCGCGACTACCAGCAGCACGTGCTGGGCGAGATGGACCTGGACGCGGTGCTGGCCCGCCACCCGGCGCTGGTGCTGGTGGATGAGCTGGCCCACCGCAACGTCCCCGGCAGCCGCCACGAGCGCCGCTGGCAGGACGTGGAAGAACTGCTGGAAGCCGGCATCGATGTCTGGACCACGGTCAACATCCAGCACCTGGAAAGCCTCAACGACGTGGTGATGCGCATCACCGGCGTGCGCGTCACCGAGACCGTGCCCGACGCGGTGCTCGACCGCCTGCACGACATCGTGCTGGTGGACATCCCACCGCGCGAACTGATCGAGCGCCTTCAGCAGGGCAAGGTGTACGTGCCCGAGCAGGCAGCACAAGCCCTGCAGGCGTTCTTCTCGCCGGCCAACCTCACCGCGCTGCGCGAACTGGCCATGCAGGAAGCGGCCGACCGCGTGGACAGCAGCCTGCGCGAGACCCGCGCCGCACGTGGCGAGGCCAACCTGCCGCTGCGCCGGCGCGTGCTGGTGGCCATCGATGGCGGTGGCCAGAGCGAGTACCTGGTGCGCGTGGGCCGGCGCATCGCCGAGCGCCGTGATGCGCCATGGACGGTGGTAACCGTGCAAGGCCGGCGCAACGACGAAGACACCCGGCGCGAGATCGATGCGGCCTTTGCCCTCGCCCGCCGCCTCGGTGGCGAGGCCGAGCTGCTGCACGGATCGAGCATCGCCGATGCGCTGCTGGACCACGCCGCGCACAACAGCGTGTCCACGCTGGTGCTGGGCCGCACCCGCGAGCGCCCGTTCGCGCGGATGCTCAACCGCACCCTCACCCAGCAGCTGATCCAGCGCGGTGCGCACTACGAGATCACCATCATCGGCACCCCGCAGGCGCGCGCCCGCGCGCGGCGTGCCGGGCTGACGATCCCCACCCGCAGCACCGGCCAGGACACGTTGCTGGCCGTGGGCGCCACCGCGCTGGCCTGCCTGGTGGCGCTGATCGCCGAGCGCTGGGTGGGGCTGTACGACCTGTCGATGGTGTTCATCGTGGCGGTGGTGATGGTGGCCGCGCGCAGCCGCACCAGTGCGGCGGTGATCGCCGCGGCGCTGTGTTTCCTGGCCTACAACTTCTTCTTCATCGCCCCACGCTTCACCTTTGCGATCAGCGCGCGCCAGGGCGTGATCACCGTGTTCCTGTTCCTGGCCGCCGCGCTGGTGGCTGGGCGGCTGGCCTCGCGGCTGCGCATGCAGGTGGTGGCGCTGCGTGCGTCCAACCGCCATGCCAATGCGCGCCAGGCGCTGGGCCGGCAGCTGACCCGTGCGGCCAGCAACGAAGAGGTGGCGCAAGCCGGGCGCGAGGCGCTGGAACAGGCGATGGACGCACCGGCCTGGCTGCGCATCGGCCAGGACACCAGCACCAGCGGCAGCGCCGCACCGGGCGACACCGACCTGGCCGCCGCCGACTGGGCGCGGCGCCACGGCCAGCCCAGTGGCCGCTTCACCGATACGCTGGCCGGCGCGGAATGGTGGTTTCTGCCACTGCTGGACGGCGACGACCGCGCCATCGGCGTGGCCGGCATGCGCTTCGCGCGGAGTGCGCCGCGCCTCACCCCCGAGCAACGCCAGCTGGCCGAGGCGATGGTGGATGACATCGCCCAGGCCGCGCTGCGCACGCAGCTGGTAGCCGACCTGGAAAAGGCGCACGTGAGCAACGAGACCGAGCGCCTGCGTTCGGCACTGCTGTCCTCGGTATCGCACGACCTGCGCTCGCCGCTGGCGGCGATGATCGGCTCGGCCGACAGCCTGAGCAGCTATGCCGATGCGATGGACGCGCAGGATCGCCGCGCCCTGCTGGACACCATCCTGGTGGAAGGCGAGCGGCTGGACCGCTACATCCAGAACCTGCTGGACATGACCCGGCTGGGCCACGAAGGCCTGCAGATCAACCGCGACTGGATCGGCGTGGACGAGCTGGTGGGATCGGCCGCGCGGCGGCTGCAGCGGTATCAGCCGGAGGTGCAGCTCAAACTCGATATCCCGGCCACGCTGGCCCCGATCTGGGTGCACCCGGCGCTGGTGGAGCAGGCGGTGTTCAACGTGATGGAGAACGCGGCCAAGTTCTCGCCGCCCGGCGCGGCGGTGGAGGTGCAGGCGCGGCTGGTGGAGGGCGAGCTGCGCATCGACGTGCTGGACGCCGGGCCGGGCATTCCCGATGACGAGCGCGCCCGCATTTTCGACATGTTCTACAGCGTGGAGCGCGGCGACCGGGGCCGGCATGGCACCGGGCTGGGGCTGACCATCTGCCAGGGCATGATCGGCGCGCATGGCGGCAGCGTGCAGGCGCTGCCGGGGCGCGACGGACGCGGTACCCTGATCCGCATCACGCTGCCCCTGCTGCAACCCCACCCTGCCGATGACAACGACGAATCCTGACCCCACCCAAGGCGTGCCCCCGGCCCGCGTGCTGGTGATCGATGACGAAGCGCAGATCCGCCGCTTCCTCGACATCAGCCTGCGCGCGCAGGGCTACCGCGTGGTGCAGGCCGCCACCGGCCAGGCCGGGTTGGAAGCGCTAGTGAGCGAGCGCGCGGACCTGGTGATCCTGGATATCGGCCTGCCGGACATGGAAGGGCACGACGTGCTGGCCGAGCTGCGCCAGTGGAGCCAGGTGCCGGTGATCATGCTCACCGTGCGCGCCAGCGAGACCGAAAAAGTGCGGGCGCTGGACAACGGCGCCAACGACTACGTGACCAAGCCGTTCGGGACGCAGGAGCTGATGGCGCGCGTGCGGGCGCTGCTGCGCTCGCGCACGGTATCCAGCGAGGGCGTGCTGCCGCAGTTTGACGACGGGCACCTGCATATCGACCTGGTGCGGCGCGAAGTGCACCTGGACGGCGCGCCGGTGGCGCTGACCCGCAAGGAATACGCGTTGTTGTCGCTGCTGCTGCGCAATGCCGGGCGGGTGGTGACCCAGCCGCAGATCCTGCAGGAGATCTGGGGGCCGACGCACCAGCATGACACGCACTACCTGCGCATTCTGGTGGGGAAATTGCGGCACAAGTTGGGCGATTCGGCGCTGGATTCGCGGTACCTGTTCACCGAACCTGGGGTGGGGCTGCGCTTCAAGGGCTGAGGCGGGAGGGCAGCCGAGCATGGCTCGGCTCTACCTTGGGGTTCGTGCGCCTTGATGGGTCACGATCGTTGATCGATGCGCGCGGGAATGCGCACGCATCGGTAGAGCCGAGCCATGCTCGGCTGCCGTTCCCTCAGAACCCCGACACAACCAACGGTCGTAATCCCGATGCGCGCCATGCCCGCGCACCATTACCAACGGTCGTAATCCCAATGCACGCCAATGCCTGCGCGACGACCAACGGTCGCAATCGCAATGCACGCCAATGCAGGCACGTCGTGACCAACGATCGTAGTCGCGGGTGGGAGGGCAGCCGAGCATGGCTCGGCTCTACCTTGGGGTTCGCGCGGCTTGATGGTTCACGACCGTCGATCGTGGCGCGCGGGAATGGGCACGCATCGGTAGAGCCGAGCCATGCTCGGCTGCCTTTCCCTCAGAACCCCGACACAACCAACGGTCGTAATCCCGATGCGCGCCAATGCCCGCGCACCATGACCAACGGTTGTAATCCCAATGCACGCCAATGCCTGCGCGACGACCAACGGTCGCAATCGCAATGCGCGCGAATGCAGGCACGTCGTGACCAATGATCGTAGTCGCGGGCGGGAGGGCAGCCGAGCATGGCTCGGCTCTACCTTGGGGTTCGTGCGCATTCCGGCGCGCCACGACCGTCGATCGTGGCGCGCCGGAATGCGCACGCATCGGTAGAGCCGAGCCATGCTCGGCTGCCTTTCCCTCAGAACCCCAGCGCCACACCCGGCAGCAGCGGCTGCAGCTGTTCGCGGAACAGGGCCTTGATGCGCTCCAGCGCGGCTTCGTCATCGGCCTCGAAGCGCAGCACCAGCACCGGGGTGGTGTTGGACGCGCGCAGCAGGCCCCAGCCGTCCGGGAAATCGGCGCGCAGACCGTCGATGGTGGACAGGCGCGCGCCGGCGAACGGCGAGTCCTCCACCTGCGCGGCCGACACGAACAGCGACACCAGCGCATGTGGGGTGCCCGATTCCACCGGCACCTTCAGCTCCGGGGTGGACACCGCGTCGGGCAGTTCCTCGAAGATCTCCGACGGCGTCTCCTCGCGCTGGGCCAGGATTTCCAGCAGCCGCGCGGCCGCGTACAAACCATCGTCGAAACCGAACCAGCGCTCCTTGAAGAAGAAGTGCCCGCTCATCTCGCCGGCCAGCTCGGCATCGGTTTCGCGCATCTTCGCCTTCATCAGCGAGTGCCCGGTCTTCCACATCAACGGGCTGCCGCCGTTGCGCAGCACGTAATCGGACAGCTTGCCGCTGCACTTCACGTCGTAGATCACCAACGCGCCCGGGTTGCGCATCAGCACGTCGGCGGCGAACAACATCAACAACCGGTCGGCGTAGATGATCTTGCCCTCGCGGGTGACCACGCCAAGGCGGTCGCCATCGCCGTCGAAGGCCAGGCCGATATCCGCATCGAAACGCTTCACCGTCTGGATCAGATCTTCCAGGTTGTGCGGGTCGCTCGGGTCCGGATGATGATTGGGGAACGTGCCATCCACATCGCAGTACAGCGGAATGACCTCGGCCCCGATCGCCTCCAGCAGCGGCTGCGCCAGCTCACCGGCCACGCCGTTGCCGGCGTCGGCCACCACCTTCAGCGGACGGTCCAGCTGCACGTCATCGGCGATGCGCTGGATGTAATCGGCGTTGACCTCGCGCTGCTGCAGGCTGCCCGGCTCGGCGGCCACGTGCAGCTGGCCGTCGCGGATGCGCTGGTACAGCTCGGTGATGGCATCGCCGGACAGCGTCTCGCCGCCGACCACGATCTTGAAGCCGTTGTAGTCCGCCGGATTGTGGCTGCCGGTCACCGCCACGCAGCTGCCCGCGCGCAGGTGGTAGCTGGCGAAGTACACCACCGGCGTCGGCGCCAGACCGATATCGATCACATCGC
Organism: Stenotrophomonas sp. Ste86; assembly: GCF_024519465.1. Lineage (GTDB taxonomy): Bacteria > Pseudomonadota > Gammaproteobacteria > Xanthomonadales > Xanthomonadaceae > Stenotrophomonas. The sequence continues at coordinate 18,715 of NZ_JALJRW010000019.1, forward strand.
AGCCGGCACGGCGCAGGCCTTCGATCAGCGCGCCGGTGAGTTCCGGACCGGACAAGCGACCATCACGGCCGACCACGATCTCGCGCAGGCCTTCCACCTGCATCACCGAGCCGATGGCCTGGCCGATCAGCGCGGCCACCTGCGGGGTCAGCTCACGCCCGACCACACCGCGGATGTCATAAGCCCGGAAGATATCGGCCGGCACGTCCTGGCCCACCACGCCGGGCATCGGCGGCGGCGCGCCTTCGGTCACGGCCGGCACCACCGCCAGCGGAATCTGGTCCAGGCTTTCGCGCAGGGTGGGGCCCTCTTCCACGTCGGCATCCTTGGACGCGCGGCGACGCGGCAACGGCACCCTGCCCTTGCCGAACTGCAGCATCGCGGCGATCGCCAGCAGCAGCACCGCCACGATCGCACTGGGAATGCCACCCAAACCAAGCGGGCCCGGTTCGATATCCGGCACGGCCGCCGCCAGGCGCAGCCCGCTCTTGCCGAGCGGACGGGCCAGCGCCTCGGCGCCGTCGGCCAGCGCGACGCTGCCCTGTTCGATCACGTTGTGGTTGCCCTGGCGCAGCGCCAGGTAGCCTTCATCGGGCACGCGCACCTGGTCGAAGGTGGCGGTCAGGCGCAGCAGCGGCTGGCGCACGTACACCAGCGCCGGCCCCTGCGTACCCAGCACCACCGGCGCGGCCAGGCCCAGGCGCTGGCCGCCGGCATCGCGCACCACACGGGCCACCACGGTGTCTCCGGCATTGGCCGCTTCCAGCAGGGCCAGGCGCGAGTAGCCAAACGCCTTCGGATCGGCATAGGCCTGATCCAGGGTGGCCAGCAGCACCTGCACGTCTTCGGTACCCGGCCAGCCTTCGCGGATGGCCACGGCGGTCGCTTCGGCATCGCCATTGGCCAGCGCCGTGGTGACCCGCTCGCTCTTGACCAGCTTGCGCAGCTGCGCCAACTGGCCGTTCAGCGCCGCATCCACACCGGTGACGATTTCATCGCGCGACTGCTCCAGCGACGTGCCCACCGAGGCCTGCCGCCATTGCCGCACCGCACTCCAGCCGAACCACAGCCCCAGCAGCACCAGCGCGGCGACCAACAGCGGGCCGGTGCGCTTGCTTGCCAATCGCGGTTGTCCATCCGCCGTTGCCTTGCTCATGAACACTTCCCCCTGTCAGCGCACCCCGGTATGGCCGAATCCACCCGTTCCCCTGGCGCTGTCGGTGAAAGTATCCACTACCTGCAGGCTCACGCGTGCAATCGGCAGCACAACCAGCTGCGCGATGCGGTCACCCGGCTGCAGCGTGAAGGGCTCGCGGCCACGGTTCCAGGCGCTGATCAGCAGCGGGCCTTGGTAATCGGCGTCGATCAGCCCGGTGCCGTTGCCCAGCACGATGCCGTGGCGATGGCCCAGCCCCGAGCGCGGCAGCACCACGGCGGCCAGGTTCGGGTCGGCGATGTGGATGGCGATACCGCTGGGAATCAGCGCGGTATCGCCCGGCTGCAGGGTGAGCTCGGTTTCCAGCGCCGCACGCAGGTCCAGCCCGGCGCTGTGCTCGGTGGCGTAGGCCGGCAGCGGCCAGGTATCGCCGAAGCGCGGGTCGAGCAGCTTTACCTGCAACGGCTGAAGGGTGGAATCAACGCTCATGCGTGCAACCTCTGGGCAATCAGGGACAACAGTTGTTCGGCCAGCAGCGCCTTGGAGGTGCCGGGGAACACCTGTTCGCCGCCCTGCCAGTAGGCCGTGGCCGCGTTTTCATCGCTTTCAAAACCGCCGGTGGCAATGCCCACCTGGTTGGCAATCACCAGGTCCAGGCGCTTGTCCACCAGCTTGCCGCGCGCGTACTTCTCCACATCGTGGGTTTCGGCGGCAAAGCCGACCACCAGCTTCAGCGCGTTGGTCTGCGCGGCCACCTCGGCCAGGATGTCCGGTGTACGCACCAGCTCCAGCGTGAGGGTCTGGGTGCCGGCGGTCTTCTTCAACTTCTGCGGGGCCACCTGGCGCGGGGTGTAATCGGACACCGCCGCCGCGCCTATATAGATGTCGGCCGGCAGCGCACCCAGCACGGCCTCGCGCATCTGCGCGGCCGAGCGCACATCCACCCGCTGCACCCCGGCCGGGGTGGGCAGCTGCACCGGGCCACTTACCAGCACCACCTGCGCGCCCTGGCGCACGGCGGCCGCCGCCAGCGCATAGCCCATCTTGCCGCTGCTGCGGTTGCCCACGTAGCGCACCGGGTCCAGGTCTTCATAAGTGGGGCCGGCGCTGATGACCACGCGCAGGCCCTTGAGCTGCTGCTCGGGCGCGGCGTCGCCACCGGCCGGCGCCTGCAGCGCGGCCAGTGCCGCAACGATCGCATTGGGTTCGGTAAGCCGGCCCGGGCCGGATTCGCCTTCGGCCAGCGGGCCGTCTTCCGGCCCGATCACCTGCGCGCCGCGCTGGCGCAGCAGGGTGATGTTGGCCTGCGTGGCCGGGTGCTGCCACATGCGGTGGTTCATGGCCGGGCACACGGTAAGCGGCGCGGTGGTGGCCAGGCACAGCGTGGTGACCAGGTCATCGGCGTTGCCGTGGGCCAGCCGGGCCAACAGATCGGCGGTGGCCGGGGCCACCACGATGCGATCGGCCCAGCGCGCCAGCTCGATATGGCCCATGGCCTGCTCGGCGGCGCTGTCCCACAGGGTGGTGCGGGTGGGCTGGCCGGACAGGGCCTGGAAGCTAAGCGGGGTGACGAACTGCTGAGCCCCGGCAGTCATGGCGACCTGCACCTGGGCCCCGGCATCGCGCAGGCGACGCACCAGTTCCAGCGACTTGTAGGCGGCGATGCCGCCCCCTACGCACAACAACAGCTTCTGGCCTTGCAGCGGGCGCGCGGACGCCGGAGAAGCCTGGGGGGAGTCAGCCACCTGCGAATTTCCTGTCGAACTGAGGCGATTAGCTTACCTGATGGGGTGCGGGGGGCTCATGCCTCAGGGGCATGAGGGAGGTGTTTTTGGTCATGAGGAGCTGAGCAGCCTCTCTATGACTGCTGGCTGCTGTCAGTAAATGAACTGCCTGCGCCAGGGTGCCGACCAAGGGATGTGAACCCCGTGGTTTTAGTCGTTAAATAAGGATGCTTTAATAACGTTCGCAGCTGGGAAAGATTTCTTTCGCAGCTGAAACCGTATCTAAAGGAACCTTTGTCATGCCACGCATCACTGGGACCTACGCCACAACCGCCGTTGGCGGCGAGAACGTTCGCGCGTTCGTACCTCACGCCCTCCCGCCCGGTGATCCCGTGCTTTCCCCAACCGCCTACGTCGAACAGAACGCCCGCGCCGAGGTGGCGCTGACGCGGTTGTCCGGCATGGCCGGGCTGGTGGCCTCCAGCAACTGGCTGATCTATGCCGCCATTCGTAAGGAGGCCTTGCTTACCTCGCAGCTGGAAGGCACCCAGGCTACCTTGACCGACGTGCTGGATGAGGAAGCCGGTATGACGGTGACCAACGCCCAGGATGTGGAAGAGGTTACGAACTACCTGCTGGCATTCAACTACGCGCGCGAGCAGCTGCGCAGCCCTACCGGTCTGCCGGTATCACTACGGCTGCTGACCGAATCCCACCGGGTGCTGATGACAGGCGTGCGTGGCGCCACCAAGCAACCTGGGGCCGTGCGCACTACACAGAACTGGATAGGGGGAAGCCGGCCAGGCAATGCGAGTTTCGTTCCGCCGCCCGCTCAGGAAGTGGGGCCCGCGCTGAGCGCGCTGGAGCGCTATATCCACCAGCCAGAGCACGCGTTGCCGCCCTTGGTGCGTGTGGCCTTGGCGCATGCGCAATTCGAAACCATCCATCCCTTCCTGGACGGCAACGGCCGCATTGGGCGCCTGCTCATCGCCATGCTGTTGGAAGAGTGGAAGCTAATGCCCGAGCCGTTGCTGTATGTGTCTGGTTACCTCAAACGACACCAGCGGGTGTACTACGACCGGCTTTCCGCCATTCGGAAGGACGGTGACTGGGAAGGCTGGGTGAGCTTCTTCCTGGAGGCCGTGGAGGCCGCTGCCGACGAGGCGCAAAGCAGCATCGTTGCCCTTGCCGCGTGCATCGCCGAGGATCGCAAGCGCGTGCTTGCACTGGGTACCAGTACGTTGGCGACGCTTCGGTTGTTCGAGCTGCTTCCGACCATGCCGAGAATCAACATTGATCGGGCAGCACAGGTGCTGGAGGTGAGTGCGCCTACTGCGGCGAAGGCTATCAATGGATTGCAGGTGGCGGGGGTGTTGGAGGAGACGACTGGGCGGGCGCGGAACCAGAGCTTTTTGTATGCGCGGTATGTGCGACTTTTAATGGACTGAGGAAGCAGCTATTGCAGCGCGGCTAGCCAATTTCAACAGTATTCTCTCCGCATATCTTTAGAAATATCATTGTTTTTGACTGAATCAAACAGTCTGCCGAACAGCCACCAAGTGTGCCCACGCGCAATCCTTATCAGACGACGCGGCATAGTCTGATTGGCTGGGCATACGTGCTTCTCGACACTTGAGCCATGGCAATCAAAGACTGGCCCAAGGACGAGCAACCGCGCGAGAAGCTACTGGCGCGTGGCCCAGCAGCGCTTTCGGATGCTGAGTTGCTTGCCCTGTTCATGGGCACCGGCTGTAAGGGCTTGGACGTCATGGAGAACGCACGCCTTCTCCTCAAGGAACATGGCCCCTTGCGCCTATTGCTTGATATGAGCGCGCAGAAGCTGAGGAAACTGCCAGGGCTAGGCCCGGCACGGGCTTGCAAGCTGGTCGCCGCACTGGAACTGGCCGACCGCCATCTGCGTGCAAAGTTGGACCTGGGTGAAGGCATGTGCGATCCCAAAGCAGCGATGCGCTACTTCAAACAGCGGCTTCGCGGGCGGCCCCATGAGGTCTTTGCGGTCATGTTCTTGAACACCCGCAACCACATGCTGGCGTTCGAGGAACTCTCCAACGGCACGATCGATGCGGCGGCGGTCTACCCGCGCGAAGTGGCGCGCCGCGCCCTGTTCCATAACGCGGCAGCCGTGATCATCGGTCACAACCACCCGTCCGGCAGTGCCGAACCGTCCGCCGCCGACCGCGATATCACCCGTCATCTGGAAAAAGCCCTGCCTTTGGTAGGCGTCCGCCTCCTGGACCATGTAGTAGTAGGCGAAGGCACCCCCGTCTCCATGGCTGAACGAGGCTGGCTCGAACCCACCCTGTCCATCCGTGGCTGAACGCCCCAGTCAGCCCAAACAGCCGTGTCTGAAGCCCCCAAACCCGCCCCAGCGACCTCAAAGCCCCCTGCCCCAACCCCGTTCAATGGATCGGCCCGCCATCTAGGCTAAAATTGCCGATTCCGCCGCTCCAGTCCCAAAGCAGGCCTTGTGAAAAATCTCCTCCGCGCCCTGATCAGCCAAGGCATCGAAGCCTTGCGCGCCAACGGCACTCTGCCGGCCGATACCCTGACCCCGGAATTCGTGGTCGAACGCCCGAAGACCCGTGAGCACGGCGATTTCGCCACCAATGCCGCGATGCTGCTGGCCAAGCCGGCGCGCAGCAACCCGCGCGCCCTGGCCCAGGCGCTGCTGGATGCGCTGCCCAAGAGCAATGACGTGCTGCGCGTTGAGATCGCCGGCCCGGGCTTCATCAATTTCCACCTCGCCCCCAGCGCCTACCAGCGCGAAGCAGCCAGCGTGCTCAAGGAAGGCGCCGATTACGGCCGCAACCTGAGCGGCAACGGCCGTACCGTGGGCGTGGAGTATGTGTCGGCCAACCCGACCGGCCCGCTGCACGTGGGCCATGGCCGCGCTGCCGCCATTGGCGACTGCCTGGCGCGCCTGCTGGATGTGAACGGCTGGAACGCCAAGCGCGAGTTCTACTACAACGACGCCGGCGTGCAGATCGAAAACCTGGCCCTGTCCACCCAGGCGCGCGCCAAGGGGCTCAAGCCCGATGACGCCGGCTGGCCGGAAGCGGGCTACCGCGGCGATTACATCCAGGACGTGGCCAACGCCTACCTGGCCGGCGCCACGGTGGAGCTGGAAGGCCACGCGGTGGTGGGCGAACGCGACCCGGACAACCTCGATGGCATCCGCCGCTTCGCGGTGGCCTACCTGCGCAACGAGCAGAACCAGGACCTGGCCGCGTTCGGGGTGGATTTCGACATCTACTTCCTGGAAAGCTCGCTGTACAAGGACGGCAAGGTGGAAGAGACCGTCGCCCAGCTGCAGGCGGCCGGCCACACCTATGAGGACGGCGGCGCGCTGTGGCTGCGCTCGACCGACTTCGGTGACGACAAGGACCGCGTGATGCGCAAGTCCGACGGCACCTACACCTACTTCCTGCCGGACGTGGCCTACCACCTGAGCAAGTGGCAGCGTGGCTATGAGCGCGCGATCACCGAGCTGGGTGCGGACCACCACGGCTCGCTGGCGCGCGTGCGCGCCGGCCTGCAGGCGCTGGACGTGGGCATTCCCCAGGGCTGGCCGGAATACGTGCTGCACCAGATGGTGACGGTGATGCGCGGCGGCGAAGAAGTGAAGCTGTCCAAGCGTGCCGGCAGCTACCTGACCCTGCGCGACTTGATCGAAGAAGCCGGCCGCGATGCGACCCGCTGGTTCCTGATCGCGCGCAAGCCCGATTCGCAGCTGACCTTTGATATCGACCTGGCCCGCGCGCAGAGCAACGACAACCCGGTGTTCTACGTGCAGTATGCGCACGCCCGGGTGTGCAGCCTGCTGCGCCAGGCGCAGGAGAAGGGCCTGAGCTACACGCCGGGCGAAGGCCTGGCCGGCATGGCCTCGCTGAGCGACGACGCCTCGCTGTGGCTGATGGTGGAAATGTCGCGCTTCCCGGAAGTGGTGGAAGCGGCCGGTATCGCGCTGGAACCGCACCTGATCGCGCAGTACCTGCGTGAATTGGCGCACGCCTTCCACACGTGGTATCACGGCACGCAGGTACTGGTGGCTGACGATGCCGAGCGCAATGCCAAGCTCACGCTGGCGTGCGCGGCGCGCCAGGTGCTGGCCAATGGTCTGAACGTCCTGGGCGTTTCCGCCCCGGAAAAAATGTAAGCAGTGGAGAAGCAGTAAATGGCAGCACGACGCGGCAAGAGCCAGGCACGGCGCAACAGCAGCCAGGGCACACCGGGATGGGTGTGGCTGGTTGCGGGTGTGGCGATTGCGGCCGTGGTGTTTTTGGCGGCACCGAACCTGTTCAAGAACGACGGTGACGGCTTCCTGCGGGTAGGTCCGCAGCCGAACCCGAACGCCCAGCCGGCCCCGGTGAGCGACGCCGACACCGACGTGGGCGCGGAACTGCCCAAGCCGGGTGCGGCGGCCAAGCCTGCCGAACCGGCCAAGCCGGCCACGCAGTACGACTTCTACACCCTGCTGCCCGGCAAGGAAGTGGAAATGTCCGATGCGGAGCTGGCGGCCAGCGCGCGTGCCGAGGACCAGCGCCGCGCCAAGGCCGAGGCGCAGCGCGCGCAGGCAGCGTTGGAAGGCCGTCCATTGCCGCCGGCCCCGGCACCCACCAGCACGGCGGCGACCACCTCGCCGGCGACGGTGAGCACCGCCCCGCTGCCTGCGCCGGTGGCCGAGCGCCCTGCGGCGACTACGGCAGCGGCGGCCACCCCTGCGCAGACGGCTGCGGCTACCCCGGCGGCACCAAAGCCGGCGGCTACTGTAGCGGCGACGCCTGCGGCTGCGGCGGCTGAGCCGGCGGCGAGCAACGTGCGTTACATCCTGCAGGCCGGCGCATTTGGCGCGTCTGGCGATGCCGAGGCGACCAAGGCCAAGCTGGCGATGATCGGTTTGGCGGCGCGGGTGGAATCGGCGCAGATCAACGGGAAGACGGTATACCGCGTGCGCATGGGGCCGTATGGCAGCGCGGGCGAGCTGGCGGAGGCCAAGCAGAAGCTGGATGGGACGGGGCTTCAGGCGATGGCGATCAAGGCGCAGTGAGTGGCGCTGCAGGAATTTTGAAGACGCCGGCTTGCCCGGCGTTTTCTTTTCGCGGCGAAGAGCAGCCGAGCATGGCTCGGCTCTACCCTTCTCTCGGGAATAAGCGCGCGGGCGGGTAGTGCCGAGCCATGCGCGGCAACCGCTTCTCTTGGGGATCAACGCGCGTTTGGTAGTGCCGAGCCATGCTCGGCAACCGCGCAATGCGCGATGCGTGCGTCCGAAGACCTGCGGCCTGAACACACCGGGGTTCACACCGGGGTTCAGTGCACGGCGGGCGCGTGGACCATGCGTTGGTACGGGCGGAGCGAAGAGCAGCCGAGCATGGCTCGGCTCTACGTCCTCCCCGGGAATTAACGCGCGTCCGGTCCGGCAGCTGGTGATGCGTTATCGTCCGCGCATGTCTTCCCATCCTGATTCTGCTGAACTTCCTGGCGTTGCCGGGGCTACCGGTCGCTACCGCGAATGGGCGCCGCCGGCTGCGCTGCGCGGCAGCTTCGGGCAGCTGTGGCGCAGTGATCTGCCGGTGGGCCATAGCGGTGAGGTGGCGGTGCTGCCCGATGGCTGCGTGGACATTCTCTGGCGCGATGGGCGGCTGTTTGTGGTGGGGCCGGATGTGGTGGCCGCGCACCCGCAGTTGACGCCCGGTGCGCAGGTGTTGGGCGCGCGGTTCCAGCCGGGTGCGGCGCGGGCGTGGTTGGGGTTGCCGCTGTCGGAGATCGTGGGGACGGCGGTGGCGTTGGAGGACGTGCTGGGCGTGCGGGCGCGGCGGATGGCGGCGCGGTTGAACGCGGTGGGCGATAGCGAGGTGCGGCAGCAGGTGTTCGCGCGGGAGCTGGCCGGGCTGGCTGGCAATGGCACTGCCGATGCGGCGGCGGCGCAGGTGTTTGCCCAGGTGCGTGCGGGGAATATGGACCTGGCGGCGGTATCCGGGACGCTGCAGCTGAGTACGCGCAGCCTGCGCCGGTTGTGCCATGCGCAGTTCGGCTACGGGCCGAAGATGCTGGAGCGGATCCTGCGCCTGCAGCGGGTGCTGCGTTTGGCGCGGGCGCGGCCACGCGACAGCCTGGCGGCGCTGGCGTTCGACGGTGGCTACGCGGACCAGTCGCACCTGAGCCGGGAAGTGCGGGCGCTGGCCGGAATCGGTGCGGCCGAACTCTGCGCGCAGTGGCGCGGCTGACTGGCCGTTTTGTTCAAGACAGACGCGCGGAAACTGGCGATGCTGGTGCTCCTTTCAATACGAGAACAGCGATGAGCACAGCACACGGCAACGATCGCCGCATCGACAACATCGAATTCAACGTGGCCGATATCGCCCGCAGCAAGGCGTTCTACGGGGCGGTGTTTGGCTGGTCGTTCACCGATTACGGCCCGGGCTATACCGAGTTCGACGATGGCCGGTTGCGCGGTGGGTTCACCACGGACGAGCCGGTGCGGCCGGGTGGGCCGTTGGTGATTCTGTATGCCGATGACCTGGTGGCCACGCAGCAGCGGGTGGAAGCGGCCGGGGCGGAAATCTGCCGGGCGGCGTTCGATTTTCCCGGCGGGCGGCGGTTTCATTTCCGCGATCCGGATGGGTATGAATTGGCGGTGTGGACGGCCGCCTGAGGTAGAGCCGACCGTTGGTCGGCTACCGTCTGAGGGGGCGTGCGCCGCGCGGTATGCGCGAAGAGCAGCCGAGCATGGCTCGGCTCTACCGGGATGCCGCACCCTGACGGGTAGAGCCGAGCCATGCTCGGCTGCCGTTGGGGGATGCGAGGTGTCGACCAACGGTCGGCTCTACCGGAGCGATCCGGTTGGATCAGTCGCGCGCTACCTGGAAACCGGCGAACGACTGGCTTACCGGCATCAGCTCCAGGCGGTTGATGTTGAGGTGCGCCGGCAGGTTGGCCACCCAGAAGATCTGCTCGGCGATGTCCTCGGCGGTCATCGGGTTCGCCCCGGTGTAGAGGGTGTCCGAGGCGGCCTGGTTGCCGTGGGTGCGCACGAGGGTGAACTCGGTCTCGGCCATGCCCGGCTCGATGGTGGTGACGCGCACGCCGGTGCCGTGCAGGTCGGCGCGCAGGCCGAGCGAGAACTGGCTGACGAACGCCTTGGTGCCGCCGTACGCGTTGCCGCCCGGGTACGGGTACACGCCGGCCACCGAGCTGATGTTGATGATGGCGCCCTTGCGCGCCACCAGCTGCGGCAGCAGGCGGTGGGTGAGGGTGACCAGGGCGGTGACGTTGGTGTCGATCATGGTGCGCCAGTCTTCAAGCGAGGCGCTCTGCGCCGGGGCGGTGCCCTGGGCGAGGCCGGCGTTGTTGACCAGCAGGTCGATGGCGGCGAAGCCGGCCGGCAGGGCGGCCAGTGCGGCCTCCATGGCGGCGCTGTCGCGCACGTCGAAGACGGCCGCATGGACGCGCTCGGGACCGTAGGCGTCGACCAGCGGCTGCAGCCGTTCAGCGCGCCGGCCGGTGGCGATGACACGCCAGCCAGCCTGGGCGAAACGATGGACGGCGGCAGCGCCAAAGCCGGAGGTGGCGCCGGTAATCAGAGCGGTACGGGTCATCGGGGTACTCCGTGGGAATCCCCGCCATTTTCGCACCGATCAGCGGATGCGGAACACGCGCGCCTTGGGCAGGTCTTCGTCCACCTGCAGGAACCAGCGCCCGGCAATGCCCGGCACCACGACGATCTCGGGGTTGCTGCGGCTGGCCTTGAGCGTCATTTCACCCTTGAGCACCTGCCACCGCTGGCCGTTGTCGAGGGTGAACACGGTGCCCGGCGCCCAGCCATCCACCTGGCCGGTGACCTTGGCCTTGATCGGGCCGTCGTCCAGGCCGGGGAACATCGGGGCCGGGGTAGGCGCGCCGGGCAGGGCGACCGGGGCGGCGGCCACCGGCGCGGCCGGGGTGCGCGCGTCGGCCTCACGCAGCAGGCGGTTGAGGGTCTGCAACTGGGCCGGGGTAAGCCCCACCTGGGCCAGTGCCTGCGGGTCCACGCGCTGTTCGATCGCCACGTAGGGCACCTGGGCGGCGGCCGATCCGGCCAGCCACAGCATTCCCGCACCCATTACTGCCTGCCACCTGCGCATTGCCTGCTCCACTGCCTGTCGATGCCCGATGGCGGCACTGTGCTTCACTTTCATGGCAGCCAGATGACAGCCGCGCCGGTCGCGACGGGGCCGGCGACCGGCAGGGGGTAAAATGGCCGCCAGCCGCGCAGCCGCGCCGGCGGTATTGGACGTCACATGATCAACAACGATGTACTGCGCAGCATCCGCTACATGCTCGACCTCAGCGACGGCATGATTGCCGACACCTGTGCCCTGGCCGACCCGGCCTTCGTGATCGACAAGGCCGACGTGGCCGGTTGGCTGCGCAAGGAAGACGAGGAAGGTTTCGTGCCGTGCGATGACCGCACCTTGGCGCACTTCCTGGATGGGCTGATCGTGCACTTCCGTGGCCGCGACGAGAGCCAGCCGCTGCGCCCGGTGGAAAAGCGCATCACCAACAACCTGGTGCTGAAGAAGCTGCGCGTGGCGTTCCAGTTGAAGGACGTGGACATGCACGAGATCTTCGACAACGCCGGATTCCCGGTGTCCAAGCCGGAGCTGTCGGCGCTGTTCCGCCAGCCGGATCACAAGAACTACCGGGCCTGCGGCGACCAGTTGCTGCGCAACTTCCTCAAGGGCCTCACCCTGCGCGTGCGCGCTGCCTGAGCCCCACCCCGGTACGTGGCTCGGCCTGCGGGGCCACGTGCTGCAGCAGTTCCTGCATGAAGGCCCGCGCCGCCGGCGTGGGCAGTTTCGACCACACCGCATGCACGCGCCGCACGGGCGCATCCTGGATGGCCACGCAGGCCACGCCGGTGAAGCCGGCGGCGATGGCCACCGGCACGATGCCCACCGCCAGCCCCTGCTGTACGAAGCGCTCGATGAGCGACATATGGTTGATCTCGAACGGCACCCGATGCGGTAGCCCGGCGGCGGCGAAGGCCTCGTCGGTCTGGCGGCGCGCGCCGCTGCCATATTGGAAGTCCACCAGCGGCAGTTCGGCCAGGGTGGCCAGCGACAGCCGTTTGCGGCTGGCCAGCGGGTGGTTGGGCGGCAGCACGGCCACCATCGATTCTTCGGCGAGCAGGCGATGGCAGGCACCGTCGATGGCGGTGCCCGGCGAGAGGCCGACCAGGGCCACATCCACGCGGCGCTCGCGCACGTCTTCCATCAGCACTTCGCTCTTGTCCATGCGCAGGCGGAATTCCACCTGCGGGTAGCGCGTGTGGAAGGCGGCCAGGCAGGCGACCAGGTCCACGGCGGTGAGCGAGGTGATCTGGCCGATGGTGAGGGTGCCGCGCACCTGGCCGGCGACGGCGGCGACGTCTTCGCGCAGGTGGCGCAGCGAGTCCAACACCTGGCGCGCGTGGGTGAGCAGCACCTCGCCGGCCGGGGTGACCCGCACCTGGCGCGGCAGGCGCTCGAACAGGGTGGCCTGCAGTTCTTCTTCCAGGTGGGCGATCTGGTGGCTGAGTGCGGACTGCACGACGTGGCAGCGCGCGGCAGCGCGGGTGAAGTTGCGTTCTTCGGCCAGGGCCACGCAGAACTCGAGCTGTTTGAGGTTCACGCCGACATCTCCACCATCCATCTATTTTCCAGATGCGCTGGATGATAACTATTCATTTCCATCATCGCGACGCGAGGCGGACACTGGCGTCCCCCTGACACCTGGAAGCCGTATGACCGCCGATGTCCACACCCCCTTGAGCCGCTGGCAGGTGCTGTTGATGGCCTTTGCCACGGGCGTGGCGGTGGCCAGCAATTACTACGCGCAGCCGCTGCTGCACACCATCGCCGGCGAGTTCGGGGTGTCCTTCGGGCGCGCGGGCATGCTGGTGACGGCGGCGCAGTTGAGCTACGGCGTGGGCGTGGTGCTGCTGGTACCGCTGGGCGACATGTTCGAGCGGCGGCGGTTGATCGTGGTGATGTCGCTGCTGTCGGCGTCGGGGTTGGTGGTGAGCGCGTTGAGCCATGAATTCGTCTGGCTGCTGGTGGGCACGGCGATCACCGGGTTGTTCTCGGTGGTGGCGCAGGTGCTGGTGCCGTTCGCGGCGACGCTGGCCCGGCCCGAAGAGCGTGGCCGGGTGGTGGGCACGGTGATGAGCGGGCTGCTGCTGGGCATCCTGCTGGCGCGGACGGTGGCCGGTGCGTTGTCGTCGCTGGGCGACTGGCGCTGGGTGTACTGGATGGCCGCGGGCACGCTGGTGCTGACCACGTGGGTGCTGTATCGCACGTTGCCGCGTTTCTACCAGCATGCGGGGTTGGGTTATGGCGCGTTGCTGCGCTCGATCGGGACGCTGTTCGCGCAGGAGCCGGTGTTCCGCCTGCGCACGCTGCTGGGCGCACTGAGTTTTGCGATGTTCGCCATGTTCTGGACGCCGCTGGCGTTCCTGCTGGCGGGCGCGCCGTACCACTACAGCGACGCGACGATCGGGCTGTTCGGGCTGGTGGGCGCGGCGGGCACGTTGGCGGCAGGGCTGGCGGGGCGGATGGCGGACCGGGGCAAGGCGGCGTTGGCGACGACGCTGGCGCTGGTGCTGCTGGCGGTGTCGTGGCTGCCGCTGGGCTTTTCCACGCAGTCGCTGGTGGCGCTGGTGGTGGGCGTGCTGGTGCTGGACCTGGCGGCGCAGCTGCTGCACGTGAGCAATCAGAACGTGGTGTTCGCGCTGCGGCCGGAGGCACGCAACCGGCTCAATGCGGGGTACATGACTGGCTACTTCATCGGCGGTTCGTTGGGGTCGCTGGTGTCGGCGCAGGTGTATGGCGCGTTCGGGTGGATGGGCGTGTGCGTGGCCGGCGCCGGTGTTGCGGTAGTGGCGATGGGTGTCTGGGCATGGGCGGTGGTCGCGGAGAAGCGGAAGGCGCCGTAACGCCGACCGTTGGTCTGCTGTCGCGACGTGACGCCGTAACGCCGACCGTTGGTCTGCTGTCGCGATGTGACACCGTAGAGCCGACCGTTGGTCGGCTGCATTTGCGCGGTGGGTGGGAGCAGCCGACCGACGGTCGGCTCTACGGGAAAAGCAGCCGACCAACGGTCGGCTCTACGTTAGAAGGTGGTTTGGACGGCGAACTCCACGCGGGAACCGGCGTTGCCGGGGAACAGGCGCTTGGCCGCGTGGTCGGTGTCGTGCGCGGTGAGGCGCAGTTCCCACGGGCCGTGGACCTTCCAGACGGCGCTGAGATGGCCGTGCAGGTAGTCGTCGGCCTGCGCGCTGGCCAGCCAGTAGTGACCCACCGCCGCTTCCAGCCGCCACTGCTCGCCCAGCGGCAGGCGCGCGCCCAGCTGGGCGTAGGTGCCGCTATGGCCGCCGGCCAATGCGTCGTCGGACACACCCACCTGCAGCCAGTAGCGCTGCTGCCAGGTCAGCGTGCTGTTGAGCTCGGTCCAATCCAGGTCCACGTTGCTGGACGGATAGAGATAGCGGGTGAGGTTGACGTCCAACGCCCAGTCCTGGCCCAGCGCCCCGCCCCAACCGGCCACCACGTCGAACTCACTGCGTGCGCCGTTGTCCGGCTTGAACGACACCCCCGACCCCCACACCGACGCATACCAGCCGCGCTCGCTGCCGAGTTTGACGCCCGCCTGCGCGGCCGGGTCGCCGTCGCTCTGCGAGCTGCCGCGCCAGACATAATCGGAGGTCAGCGTCGCGTTGCCCTCCACGGCGGCCGCCGCCGCACCACTCAGCATCAGGCCCAGCAGCAGCACGCTGCAGCGACGCGCGACGCGCCCTTTTTTCTGTTCAACCACCACGGTAAGCACTCCATCGGACGGCGGCGCCGTCGAGGTGGGCAGTGTTTCCGCAGTGGCCGTAAAGCCGCCATGGCGCGGCCGGGGGATCGGCGCAAATTCCGTGTAAATCCTGCGTCCACGATGCGCCAAAGGCCCCGCGCTATCATGGGCGCTCTGACCTGTTGCGAGTAATGGCGTGGACGCGATCCTGACCCCGGTGTCGATTGGCGAACTGATCGACAAGATCACCATCCTGGAAATCAAGGCCGAACGCATCAGCGACGCCGGCAAGAACGCCAACGTCCGCAAGGAACTCGATGGCCTGTGGCCGCTGTGGCAGCAGCAGCTGGCCAGCCAGCCCGGGCTGGACGCGCTCAAGGATCAGCTCAAGGCAATCAACGTGCGCATGTGGGACATCCAGGACCAGCTGCGCGACAAGGAAGCGGCGCAGGTGTTCGACGATGCGTTCATCCAGCTGGCGCGTGGCGTCTACGGCACCAACGGCGAGCGGGTGAAGGTAAAGAACGAGATCAATCGCATCGCAGGGTCTGCGCTGGTCGAAGAAAAGCAGTACCAGGGCGAATAAGCCACCCTGCCCGCGCCGGGCTCAGTGCCCGGTGGCGGCCATGAAGCGTTCGCGGTCCTGCTGGGTGCGCCGGCGGATTTCGGCCAGGGCTTCGTTCTCGGTGGCTTCCAGCATGGATTCGAACAGGCGCTGGAAGTGGTTGCGCATGGCCAGGCGTGCGCCGGCCGGGTCGCGCGCGCGCAGGGCGTCGAGAATGGCGGTGTGTTCTTCGTCGCGGGTGTCATCGTCGTTGTGGCAGACGTTGGCGTAGACCTGCTTCACCCGCGGCAGCTCGTTGCGCATGCGCCAGATCAGCTGCACGCAGTGCTCCACCACCGGGTTGCCGGCAATCCGCGCGATGGACAGATGGAACTGGCGGTCGGCCTCGCTGGCCGCCGCTTCGCCCGAGGTGGGGTCGACCATGGCCGCGATCAGGCCGGCCAGGGCCTCCACTTCGTCATCGGTGATGCGGCTGGCGGCCATGGCCGCCGCTTCGGCCTCGATCACCGCGCGTGCGGCGGTCAGGTCGAAGGCCGACACATCCGGCAACGCGCCGGGGGCCTGCGACGGGCGCGCCTTCACATACACGCCCGAGCCGGTCTTGATGGTGATCAGCCCCTGCGCTTCCAGCGCGATTTCCGCCTCGCGCACGGTCACCCGGCTGACGCCCAGGCGCTCGGCCAGGTCGCGTTCGCCGGGCAGCCGCGAGCCCGGCGGGAATTCGCCCTTCTCGATCAGCGCGACGATTTCAGCGGCAATGGACTGGTAGAGACGGGGTTCGGACATCATCAAGACCTGGCTGTACGGTGACTGGGGACCGACATGCGACCGCGCCCTCAGAGAGCGGCGCGGTCCTGGAAAACCGCGCCACTGACCTCAGAAGCGGTAGCGCACCCCCAGATAATAGCGCCGCCCGTAGGTGGTGTACTCGCGGAAGCTGCCCAGGATGGGCATATCCGACACCCGCGGCTCGTCGGTGAGGTTGCTGGCCGACAGCGACAGCGACAGGTTCTTGTTCACCTTGTAGGTGGCGCGGAAGTCGAGCGAGCCATTGTCGCGCACGTAGCGGTTCTGCGAGGGGTCGCCGACGAACTGCTGGTAATAGTCCGACCGGTATTTGTAGATCGCCTGCAGGTCCAGCTTGCCCAGGCCCCAGTACACCTGGGCCGAGGCCACGTGCTTGGACAGCCCGAAGATGTTGGCCGGCTCGACGATGCCGGGGGTGAACACGCCGGTGATCGGGTCGGTGGACTCGCCCAGGCGCAGGTCTTCGGTCTTGAAGTTGGAGTGGGCGTAGTTGTAGCTGGCCTTCACGCCCAGCCCGGAGAAGATGCCCGGCAGGTAGGAGAAGGTGTGCGAGCCGGTCAGCTCGAAGCCGATCAGGTCGCTCTTCTGGTCGCTGGTGGCCAACTGTTCAACCGGGACGGTGACGCTCTGGCCGTCGATGTCGAAGGTTTCGCCCAGCACCACCGGCACCGAGCCGCCGTTGAACTGCTTGTAGTAGATGGCCGTGGACAGGATCGAGTCGGCGTTGGCGTACCACTCCAGCGAGACATCGGCATTCCAGGACATCAGCGGCTTGGCGCGCGGGTTGCCGGTGGCGGTGATGTTACCCAGCGCCTCGGCCACGCTGCGGAAGTCGGTATCGGCCTCGTCCAGGGTGAAGCTGCGGCCAAAGCCTTCTGCCGCCAGGTCGGGACGCGACATGGCGCGGTAGGCACCCACGCGCATCAACAGGTCCGGGCGCAGTTCGAAGGACGCGTTGAAGCTGGGCAGCCATTCGGCATTGCTGGACTTGAGCACCTGGCGGGTGAAATCGCCGGTGGGGCGCAGGGTGATGGTGCCGTCGGGGTTGTTGATCACATCCAGGCCGCTGCGCAGGCCAACCGAGCTGACATCGGTGCGCACCCAGCGCACGCCGATGTTGCCGGTGACCGGCAGGCCGAACCATTCGCTGCTGTAGTCGCCCATCAGGTAGATGGCGTTGGTCTTCTCGGTGACATCGTTGTTGGCCGGGTCGCGCAGGTCCGCGCTCAGTCCGGTGTCGTCCACGCCGGTGAAGGCCTTGAACAGGCAACGGCTGTCGAAGGTGGCCCACTGGTCGATGGTGTTGCCGCTGGCGTTGGCCAGGAAGTCCTTCTGCGGGAACGCCTGCCGGCAGGCCTGGTTGGCCGCGCGGATGGCCGCGACATTGGTGGTGGTGATGTCGCGGGTGTCGGTGAAGTCGGTGTAGCTGGCTTCGGAGTGGCGCAGGCCGCCCTTGAACGCGGTGAAGAAGCCGCTTTCCGGGGTGAACGCCGCATCGAAGCGCTGCGCGCGGATGGTGTGTTCGCGGGTCTGCTGGCGGCGGCGGATCAGCGCCGAGTCGGTGTAGTTGTCCGGGTTGTTCACATCGAACGCCGGATCCAGGGTGATGCTCGGCACATCGCCGCTGTAGTCGTAGGTGTAGTCGACATAGCGGGTGTTCTTGATGCCGGCCACCGGCTTGCCGTTGACGTCGGTACGCCCGGCGCGCAGGCGGGTGGAGCGCTCGATCTGGTCGCGCTCGGTGTTGGAGTAGGACAGGTCGGTGGACAGGGTCCAGGCCGGGGTGGGACGGAAGATCACGTTGAAGCCGCCACCGGTGTATTCCTCCTTGCGCTCCAGGAAGTTGCCGGTGGAATCGATGGTGGTGCTGCCGGTGTGGTGCAGCAGCGCCCCATCGTCGGTGACCACGCGGTTGTTGAGGTTGCGCATCATCGAAGACAGCGACAGGTCCGAGCGGTCTTCGGTGTAGTCGCGCTTGGAGTGCTGGTAATCCAGGTTCACTTCCCATGCGTCGCCGGGGCGCCACTGCAGCGCGGCGAACTGCGAATCGCGCTTGTCGTGTTCGATGAACTGGCGGTAGATGCGGCTGCTGGGCACCAGGTAGTACGGCACGCCGTTGGCGACCTGGTTGCCGTCCACCTGGGTGCAGTTGCGGGTGGCGCCGACCACTTCGCGGCCATCACAGGCCACCCAGGTGGAGCTGCTGGAGAACATTTCTTCCGGGTTGCTGCCTTCCAGCGCCTGCACGCCCACGGAGATGCCGAGCTTGCCAGCGCCGCCCATGTCGAACTGGTCGATATAGCTGGCGGTACCGCGCCAGCCCACCCCGTCCTTGTCCTTGAGGCGGTTGTCGTAGTCCTGCCAGGTGCCGCGCCCATCGAGCTGGATGGTGCGCTTGCCGTATTGGAGCGGCTTGACGGTTTCCATGTTGACCGTGCCGGCCACGCCGCCTTCGACGAAGTCGGCGCGCTGGGTCTTGTAGATGGCCACGCTGTTGATCAGCTCGGACGGGAACTGGTTGAAGTTCACCGAGCGGTCGCCGCTGCCGTTGGTGGCTTCGCGGCCATTGAAGGTGGACGAGCCCAGGAACGGGCCGAGGCCGCGGATCGAGATTTCCGAGGCGCCGCCCTTCTCGCGATGGGTGGAGGCGCCGGTGATGGTCTCGATGGCTTCACCGATGGACAGCGCCGGCAGGTCGCCGATGTCGTCGGCGGCGAGCACGTCGGAGATGACGGTCTCCTCGCGCTTCTTGTCGATCGAGGTCTGGATGGTGCCGCGCACGCCGGTCACCTGGACCTGGTCCAGGGTGGTGGGCTGTGCGGGCGGTGCGGCGGCGTCCTGTGCGTGGACCAGCGGCACCAGGGCGGTGCTGCACAGGGCATAGAACAGCGCGCTATGCAGCGCGGTGCGGCGGAGGCCTCGTAGTGAGGCCGTACGGCGGTCATGCAACATCGTGATCTCCCTCCCAGGATGGATCGTCCGATTACACGGATTCGACCCGAAGATTCACGGTTACTGGACCAATGTCAATGAATTGGTACTAAAGTCTACCCCGGACATTCGTGCAGACCACTTTGACGGTATTTAATGTGCGGATGCAGCAGAAATATGCGCAACTGGCGAACCACATGCATCTAAAGTGGTATGCGATTGTGGTTGACGGACGCATTGGACGACCTGTTACGATCCGGACTCGCGTTTCGATGCCACGGTTGATCTGGGAGGGTAAGCCGATGACTCTGCAACATTCTCAAGCGCCACGTGCGCTGCGTCCGCTGCTCACCGCCCTGGCATTGGGCCTTGCGGCCGGCGCACTGCCCGCCTTCGCGGCCGACCATCTGGTCCATGATGCCGCCGGGTATGCCGCGGCGACCAAAGCGCTGCAGCCGGGCGATACCGTGATCCTCGCCGACGGCGTATGGCGCGACATCGACCTGCTGCTACGCGGCACCGGCAAAATTGGTCAACCAATTAAGCTGACAGCGCAGACCCCGGGCAAGGTGATCCTCAGCGGCCAGTCGCAGCTGCGCCTGGCCGGATCGTACCTGGAGGTGTCCAACCTGGTGTTCCGCGATGGCTGGGCCCCGGGCAGCGAAGTGGTGTCCTTCCGCGCCTCGTCCAAGGAGTGGTCCACCCACAGCCGGGTGACCGGCGTGGTGATCGACGGCTACAACAAGCCGGACCGCCAGCAGTCGGACAACTGGGTCGGGATGTACGGCCAGGACAACCGCTTCGATCACAACCAGCTGGTGGGCAAGACCAACGCCGGCACCACCCTGGTGGTGGTGCGCAACACCAGCAGTGGGCTGGACAACCGCCACCGCATCGACCACAACTGGTTCGGCCCGCGCCCCAACCTGGGCAGCAACGGCGGTGAGACCATCCGGGTGGGCACCAGCACCGACTCGCAGTCCGATTCGAATACGGTAGTGGAGAACAACTGGTTCGAGCAGTGCGATGGCGAAGTGGAGATCGTATCCAACAAGTCCGGCGGCAACCTGTATCGCGGCAACGTGTTCTTTGAATCGCGCGGCTCGATGGTGCTGCGCCACGGCCATGGCAACGTGGTCGAGCGCAATGTGTTCCTCGGCAACAACAAGGCCCACACCGGCGGCGTGCGGGTGATCAACCGCCACCAGATCGTGCGCGACAACTACTTCGAGAACATCGCCGGTGACAACTTCGCCGCCGCGCTCGCAGTGATGGCCGGCACCCGCGATGCGCCGTTGAACCGCTATGAGCAGGTGGACGATGCCCTGATCGAGCGCAACAGCTTCATCGGCGTGCGCCAGGTGTTCCTCGGTGCGGGCCTGGATGACGAGCGCAACGCCATGCCGGTCAACAGCCGCCTGCGCGGCAACCTGTTCATCGGCGATGGTAGTCGCGAGCTGCTGCGCAGCGAAGGCGATCTGGGGGGCATTGCCTTCAGCGGCAACGTGCAGAGCCCCAGCGTGTCGCCCGGCTTCCCGGCGGGTGTGAGCGCGCAGAAGGTCACCCTGCAGCGCGCGGCCAACGGGCTGCAGTACCCGGTGGAAACCATCGCGGCGGGCGCGCCGCGCGATCTCGCGCCGGTCGCGCGCGAACAGGTCGGCGTGAGCTGGTATCCCAAGACGCTCACCAGCACCGCGCTGGACAGCGGTGCCACCCACAAGGTGGCCCCGGGTGAGGACACCCTGAGCCGCGCGATGGCCAACAGCGCCCCCGGTGACCAGTTGCAGCTGCAGCGCGGCCAGTACCGCATCGACCAGGTGTTGAACGTGGACCATCCGGTCAGCGTGATCGGCCCCCGCCGGGGGCGCGCCAGCCTGCAGTTCTCGCGCCCTGCCCTGTTCGAGATCCGCGCCGGCGGTTCACTCAAGCTGACCGGGCTGGACATCGACGGTGCGCTGGCGCCGGACGCGGCCGGCAACGCGGTGGTGCGCATCGCCCCGGGCAGCCAGGCGTTCAACTACACCCTGCTGATCGAAGACAGCCGCATCCACGGGCTGACCACCAACAAGGCCTTCGACGTGATCAACGCCGGCAAGGGCAGCCTGGCCGCGCGCATCGCGCTGCGCAACACCACCGTGGAGGACATCAGCGGCAGCGTGATTGCCGCCGCTGCCGAAACCGACGACCTGGGCACTTACAACGCCGAGCAGGTGGACATCGTGGATTCGACGTTCCGGAACATCGCCGGGCCACTGTTGAACCTGTATCGCGGCGGCACCGATGAAAGCACCTTCGGCCCGACGCTGCGGGTGCATGGCAACCAGCTTGAAAACGTCGGCGTAGCTGCCGACACCAGCCTGCGCCTGCATGGCGTGCAGACCGCCACGCTGACCGACAACCAGTTCCTCCGCAGCGGACGCGTGCGCTTCAGCCACCGCGTCGGCGAGCCCCGCCTGGCCGCGCACGGCAACGTGCTCAACGCCACCGCGGCGATGCAGTCCGATACTCCAGCCGAGACCCTGCCATGACGCGTTCCACGCCCCTGATGCTGCTGCTGGCGGCCTCCTTCAGCGCCGCCGCGCTGCCCGCCGTTGCCGCCGCACCTGCCGGCACCCAACAACCGGCGGCCGCTGCCAGCGCCCCGGTACTGGTCACCGCCGCGCAGTGGCAGCAGATGCGCAGCGATGGCAGCAGATACCCGGTGTTTGCCAAGGAACAGCAGCGCGCCGAGCGCCTGGTGCGCGGCATGATCAAGGCCGGCATCGATGTGCCGGTGCCCAAGGACAAGGGCGGCGGCTACACCCACGAACAGCACAAGCGCAATTACCAGGCCATCCAGGCCGCCGGCGCGCTGTACCGGCTGACCGGCGACAAGGTGTATGCCGACTACGCGCGCGACCTGCTGCTGGGTTACGCCAAGCTGTACCCCGGGCTGGGCGCGCATCCGCAGGGCCGCGGGCAGATTCCCGGCCGGCTGTTCTGGCAGACCCTCAACGATTCGGTGTGGCTGGTGAGCGCGGTGCAGGGCTACGACGCGATCCGCGACAGCCTCAGCGCGGCAGACCGCAAGACCATCGACGACAACGTGTTCCGGCCGATGGCCGACTTCCTCAGCGGTACGCCGGAAAACTTCGACAAGATCCACAACCACGCCACCTGGGCGGTGGCGGCGGTGGGCATGACCGGTTACGTGCTGCGCGACACGACTTACGTGGACAAGGCGTTGAACGGCAGCAAGCGCGATGGCAGCGCCGGCTTCCTCAAGCAGGTGGACCAGCTGTTCTCGCCGGACGGCTATTACGAGGAAGGCCCCTACTACCAGCGTTATGCGCTGGCACCATTCATCCTGTTCGCCAATGCGGTCCAGCGCAACGAACCGCAGCACGGCATCTTCAAGCGCCGCGACGGGGTGTTGCTGAAGGCCGTCGATTCGCTGGTGCAGAGCAGCTACGGCGGCTACTTCTTCCCGATCAACGACGCCATCCTGGACAAAGGCCTGGACACCGAAGAACTGGTGGCCGGCATCGACATCGCCTACGCGCAGACCAGCGACGCGCGGCTGCTGTCGGTGGCCAAGGCACAGAAGCGCGTGCTGCTTTCGCCCGAAGGCCTGCAGGTGGCCCAGGCGCTGGCGCAGGACAAGGCCAAGCCGTTCGCCTTCGTACCCACGCTGCTGCGCGATGGCCCGGACGGCACCGAGGGTGCGCTGGCGATCCTGCGCATGGGCGGTGAAAACGGCCAGGCACTGGTGATGAAGAACACCAAGCAGGGCATGGGCCACGGCCACTTCGACAAGCTCAACTGGCTGTTCTACGACAACGGCCAGCGCGTGGTCAGCGATTACGGCGCCGCGCGTTTCCTCAACATCGAGGCCAAGGCCGGCGGCATCTACCTGCCCGAGAACAACAGCTGGGCGCGGCAGACGCTCGCCCACAACACGCTGGTGGTGAACGAGCAGAGCCACTTCGGCGGCGACTGGAAGAAGGGGCAGGCGCTGGCGCCGACGCCGCTGCTGTTCGCGGTCAACGACGATACCCAGATCGCCTCGGCGCGCATGGACGGTGCCTACGACGGGGTGAGCTTCACCCGCACCCAGGTGCTGCTGGCCCATCCCGCGCTGACCGAGCCGGTGGTGCTGGACCTGCTGCGGGTCAACGGCAACAAAGCGGCGCGCTATGACCTGCCGTTGCACTTCAACGGCCACATCATGGACGCGGGCTTCAAGGCGCAGTCGGCGGTGGCCGCGCGGCCGGTGCTGGGCAAGGCCAACGGCTACCAGCACGTGTGGATCGATGCGTCCAGCGAGCCGAGCAGCGAGGCGCGCAGCCTCACCTGGCTGCTGGACGGACGCTTCTATACCTATCGCTTCGCCAGCACCGCACCGTCGCGTGCGCTGATCGGCGAAAGCGGGGCCAATGATCCCTCGTTCAACCTGCGCCGCGAACCGATGCTGCTGCAGCGCGTGGATGGGCAGGCTGCCACCACGTTCTATGGCGTGCTCGAACCGCATGGCCAGTACGACGGCACCGCCGAAACCGTGCGCGGGGCCAACAGCCGCATCGACCGCATCGCCCACTACCGGGGCAAGGATGCCGACGTGCTGGTACTGGACCTGGCCGGCGGCAAGCGCGTGGCGCTGGGCATCGCCGATGACCCGTCCAAGGGCGGCGCGCATGAGGTGAGCGGCGATGGCCACAGCTGGCGTTGGGACGGCGGCTGGAAGCGCTTTGACACCGGCAGCGGCAAGGACGGCAAATGAAGGTCACCACCCAAGCGCGCACCTACGTGCGCTGGTTGATCGTGGCGCTGATCGCCGTTGCCACGGTCATCAACTACATCGACCGCAACGCCCTGGCGGTGATGTGGCCGCAGATCTCCAAGGATGTGGGCGCAACCAAGGAAGACTACGCGCTGCTGGTCACGGTGTTCATGCTGTTCTACGCCGCCGGGCAGTTCGTGTTCGGCCGGTTGTTCGACATCATCGGCACGCGCCTGGGCTTTGCGCTGTCGATCGCGGTGTGGTCGATCTCGATCGCGCTGCACTCGGTCACCCACTCCATCCTGTCCTTCAGCCTGGTGCGGGCGATGCTCGGCATCAGCGAGGCCGGTGCCTGGCCGGGCGCGGTGAAGGCCAACGCCGAGTGGTTCCCCGCCCGTGAGCGGGCACTGGCGCAGGGCGTGTTCAATGCCGGCGCGTCGATCGGGGCGATCATCTCCGCGCCGCTGATCGCGGTGCTGTTCCTGTGGCTGGGCTGGCGCGGCACCTTCATCCTGATAGGTGCGATAGGCTTCATCTGGCTGCTGCCGTGGCTGATCATCTACCGCGCCGGGCCGGACAAGCACCCGTGGGTGAGCGCGGCCGAGCGCGCGTTGATCCTGGATGCGCCGACCGAACAGCTGGCGGTGCCGGTGGCCGAGTACGTGCCCAACGTGCGCCAGCTGCTGGGCCATCGGCAGACCTGGGGCATCCTGATTTCGCGGTTCTTCCTGGACCCGATCTGGTGGCTGTTCGTGTCCTGGCTGCCGATCTACCTGGCCGACACCTTCGGCTTTGACATCAAGCAGATCGGCATCTTCGCCTGGGTGCCGTATGTCGGCGCGATGATCGGCAGCCTCGGCGGCGGCTGGTTGTCCGGGCGGCTGATCGGTGCCGGCTGGAGCGTGGACAAGGCACGCAAGGTGGTGATTACCCTGGGCGGGGCGATCATGGCCCCAGCCCTGCTTGGCGCGGTGCTGGCCACCGACCCGGTATGGGCGGTGGTCACCATTGCCTTCGTGCTGTTCGGCTTCCAGATCGCCATCGGCAACATCCAGACCCTGCCCGGCGACATCTTCAGCGGCAAGTCGGTCGGTTCGGTGGCCGGTCTGGGCGGCATGGCCGCCGTGGCCGGCACGCTGATCACCACCTGGCTGGTGCCGGCGATGACCCACGAATCCTACGCACCCATTTTCATCCTGGTGGCCGCGCTGGTGCCGGCTTCCCTGCTGGCGCTGTGGCTGGTGACCGGCCGCGTGGAGAAGATCCACGGCCCGGCCGAACCGCGCTGATTTCCTTTCCGTTTTTTCCCCCAACGCATCACAGGAGTTTTCCATGACCCAATTCAAGGACAAGGTGGCCATCGTCACCGGTGGCGGCCGTGACATCGGCCGCGAGATCTCGCTCAAGCTGGCCGCAGCCGGTGCCAGGGTGTGCATCAACTACGCCAACGACGAGGCCAGCGCGCAGGACACGTTGAAGCAGATCGAAGCGGCCGGTGGCACTGCCATCGTGCACCGCGCCGACGTCACCGATGCCAAGGCGGTGGCCGGCATGGTCGCGGCCACGCAGGCCGCGTTCGGCCCGCAGATCGACGTGCTGGTGAACGTGGCCGGTGGCATGGTGCAGCGCCGTCCGCTGGCCGAGATCGACGAGGCGTTCTTCCACAAGGTGATGGACCTCAACATGAGCTCGGTGTACCTGACCACCCATGCGGTGGTGCCGCACATGCCCGAAGGCGGTGCGATCGTGAACTTCGCCTCGCAGGCCGGTCGCGATGGCGGTGGCCCGGGCGCGGCGATCTACGCCACCGCCAAGGCCGCGGTGATGACCTTCACCCGGGCCATGGCCAAGGAGCTGGGCCCGCGCGGCATCCGCGTCAATGCGCTGTGCTGCGGCATGATCGCCACCCGCTTCCATGATGAGTTCACCAAGCCGGAAGTGCGCACCGCCGTGGCAGGCAACACCCCGCTGCGCCGCCAGGGCCGTCCGCAGGAAGCCGCCGACACGGCCGTGTACCTGGCCTCGGACGCGGCCGGTTTCATCACCGGTGCCAACGTGGACGTCAACGGCGGCACTTACTTCTCTTGATGGATATGTTCTGCTGACCGCCTGGGAGGGCTGCCATGCTGCGCTGGACCACTGCACTTTCGATTGCACTTGCCACCAGCGCCGCTGCGCTGCCCGCCCATGCCCAGGTCTGGGTGCCGGCATGGACCGCCTCGCCGGCACCGGACCGCCTGGACGGCACGCCGGAGGCCCCGGTGCAGTTTGCCCGGCAG
Source organism: Stenotrophomonas sp. Ste86 (assembly GCF_024519465.1). Lineage (GTDB taxonomy): Bacteria > Pseudomonadota > Gammaproteobacteria > Xanthomonadales > Xanthomonadaceae > Stenotrophomonas. Next base: position 44,768 of record NZ_JALJRW010000019.1, read on the forward strand.
ACCGTGCGTCAGGACATGCGCCTGGCCAGCTCGGCCACCGCGCTGCGCTTCCGCATCAGCAATGAACTGGGCGATGCGCCGCTGACCATTGGCGGCGCCTCGGCCCAACGTACCGGCACGGCCACCCCGGCCAAGCTGGTCACTTTCAATGGTCGCAGCGAAGTGGTGGTGCCCGTGGGCGCCGCCCTGCTCAGCGACCCGGTGGCGATGACGGTGCCGGCCTTGGCCGATGTATCGCTCACCGTGTATTTCCCCGAACCGACCAAGCCGGCCGTGCGGCGTACCGCACTGCGCATCGTCGACGGCCGCCAGGCCGAGGTGGCCGACAAGGTCAAACTCGCCTACCGGCAGAACGTGGTGTCGGCGGTGCTCGCCGAACGCGCCAGCAAGCCGGTGGTGGTGGTCGCCCTGGGCGATTCGATCACCGAAGGCGCCACGGCCACGCGCGGCAGCAACGGCGATTGGCCGGCGCTGCTGTCCGCGCGCCTGCAGCAGGCCTGCCCGGACCGGGTGGTGGTGGTCAACGCCGGCATCAGCGGCAACAAGGTGATGGACCACGGACGCAGCCACAGCGCGCTGGCGCGGCTGGACCGCGACGTGATCGCGCTGCCCAACGTGAGCAAGGTGATCGTGTTCGAAGGCATCAACGACATCCGCCACGACGGCGGCACCCCGCCCAAGGCCGGCCGCAACGCTGAGGACATGGTGCTGGGCTACCGGCAGATCGCCGAGCGCCTGCACGGCAACGGCATCGGTGCGATCGCGGCGACCATCACCCCGTTCGGCGGCTCGGACCGCTACGAGCCCACCGCCGCCGCTACCCGCACCCAGCTCAACACCTGGATGCGCGGCGGCCGCAGCGGCTATGACGGCCTGATCGACTTCGACCAGATCCTGCGCGACCCGGCCAACCCGGAAAACCTGCCCGAGGACATTACCCGCGACCACCTGCATCCCAACGATGAAGGTTACCGGCGCATGGCCGAGGGCATCGACCTGGGCCTGCTGGGGTGCAAGGCACGATGAGCACGCAGCAGTTCGCGCTGGCCGCAGCGCACGGCCAGCGCTGGGATGCACTGGCGCTGGGCGAGGTGATGCTGCGCTTCGATCCCGGCGAAGGCCGGATCCGCAACGCGCGCCAGTTCAACGTGTGGGAAGGCGGTGGCGAGTACAACGTGGCGCGGGGCCTGTGCAGCACCTTCGGGCACCGCAGCGGGGTGTTGACCGCGTTGCCGCGCAACGAACTGGGTGCGCTGGCCCAACAGCTGATCCAGGCCGGTGGCGTGGATACCGGCCAGATCCTGTGGCGCGAGTACGATGGCATCGGCCGCAACACCCGCATGGGCCTGAACTTCACCGAGCGCGGCTTTGGGGTGCGTGCACCGCTGGGCATCTCCGATCGCGCTACCTCGGCCGCCTCGCAGCTGCAGGCCCACGAATACGACTGGGACGTGCTGTTCGGCCGCGACGGCGCGCGCTGGCTGCATACCGGCGGCATCTTCGCTGCGCTGTCCGAGCACAGCGCGCAGACCGCCATCGCCGCGGTGCGGGCCGCGCGCCGGCACGGCGTGGCGGTGTCCTACGACCTCAACTACCGCGCCAGCCTCTGGGACAGCCATCCCGACCCGGATGCGGCCCGGCATGCCAACTGCGCCATCGCCGCCGAGTGCGATCTGCTGGTGGGCGATGAGTACTCGTTTGCGGCGTGCCTGGGCATGGAGCTGGCCGACCTGGGTCGACGCACCACGCCGATGGATGTGGGCCCGGCCGACGCCGCCGCGCAGCGCGCACTGCAGCGCTTCCCGAACCTGCAGGCGGTGGCCTTCACCCTGCGCGACGCCAGCAACGCCGCACGCAATGGCTGGGGCGGTGCATTGCGTACGCGCGAGACATTGTTCGTCTCGCGCACGCGTGAGGTCGACCTGCTCGATCGCGTGGGCGGCGGCGATGCCTTCGTGGCCGGCGTGGTACACGCCCTGCTCAGCGGCAAGGGCGAACAGGCCGCGGTGGAACTGGGCGCGGCGCATGGCGCGCTGGCAATGTCCACGCCGGGCGACAACGCCTGCGCCAGTCTGGAAGAAGTGGAAGCGGTGGCACGCGGCGACAGCGCCGCCGCCAAGCGCTGACCCGGCACCGACCGCAGCGCGACCGTTCAGTGCGCCATTGAAAGATGCGCCAGCGCGCGCAACGTGGACACGGTCAGCGGCGTGGGCAACGCATCGGGGGTAAACCAACCCAGGGCGAGCAACGCCTCCGGTTCCTTCACTTCCGCTACCTGCGTTTTATCCTGCTTACGCACCAGATACACCGGCGCCACCCAGTGCTGGCCCAGCGCCGGTTCGAAATGGTCCACCACGCACAGCAACCGCTCCACCGCCACGCGCAGCCCGGTTTCCTCCTCGACCTCGCGGATCACCGCGTGTTCGACGGTTTCCATCCAGTCCACCTTGCCGCCGGGCAGGCCCCAGTGGCCTCTCTCCGGCTCGCGCCCGCGCTGCACCAGCAGGAGTGCGCCATCGGCGCGCTGCACGACGGCACCACAGCCAAGCCGGGGGTGTTGAGGATCGGAGGGCGTGGTCATGCGGGAGCCTTGGGTGTGAGAACGCGCATTATCGACGGTGCCGCGCGAAGAACGAGAAAGGCCCGGCAATGCCGGGCCTTTCCTGCCACGCCGTTCAGGCACGTGGCGATGCGGTCACGCTGGAATTACCAGCTGAAGCGCGGGCCGACCGACCATTCCTTGTCACCATGGCGATCCATCTTGATGTCGCCGTTGATGCCCCAGTTCTGGTTCAACTTCACCTGGCCACCCAGGCGGCCGTAGAACTGGCCATCCGGATTGACGCCGTGCTTCTTGCTGTAATCCTCGTAGCCGGCCATCGCATAGACTTCGGCGTGCTGGCCGAACGCGGTACGGATACCGGCTTCAGCGCTGTAGCCGTTGAAGTCCAGGCCTTCCTTCGGGTCGAACTTGTTGTAGGCAACGCGGCCCACGAAGTCGGTGCTGTTGCCGATTTCCTGGTTGTAGCCAACGCCGACGCGCCACTGGTCAACCTTGAAGTTGCCGATGTCGGTCTTCTGCTGGTTGTACTCACCGAAGGCGTGGAAGTTCGGCAGGAACGCATAGGAACCCTTCACGCCCCAACCATCGGCCTTGCCGCCGTCTGCGTCGGTCTTGACGTAGTCGCCTTCGGCGTAGTTGTAGGACAGGCCTTCAGCAGCCGAAGCGGCGAACGGCAGGGCGGCGGCGAGGGCCAGGGCAATCAACGAAGTCTTCATGGGGGTACACCTTTTTGTCGTGAACTGCTTGCAGCCAGCGCGGACGCCGCTCTGCATCGGGAATGTAAATTCTCCGTTATTCGCCACAACCCGCCCTGAAGTCGATAGGTTTCATATCAGTGAATTTTTGGCGGCGGTTCAGTTGCGCTCTGGCATATACGCGCGCGCTGCGATTTCAGCGGGAAACAGCGCTGAAGCTGTGCATGCGGCGTGATCCTGGCGACGTTGATGCTGAACAACAAGGGAAGGCCACGGCGCCGTGCGGCGATACGCCAGCATCGGCAAACAGCAATTGGAATCTGGTCACGACGATGCCCTTTCGGGGCGTCACGCGTTGGGGAAGCCGCTCTTGGGGAGTAGTCGGCTAACGCGTCCATCCTCCGTGATACACCGGCAACGCAACGGAGGCGTTGCTCAGGTCGCTCGTGTGGGCGTCCTTTCCGGCTCCCCATCTTCGATGGAATGCGTCAGCCCCGATATCAGGATCTTCCTCGTCGGCGTTCGGATTTTTCTGACCCCATACGCGCATGGATGCCTGCGTATTGTACAACCCGTTGAATTTACTGAAATTTACCAGTCAGGGCGATCCTCATCACATCGACAAAGTGCACTGCGGCGCACTGTCGATCGTTCTCCCCCTGATTCGTCGTATGCAGTGAAGGCGCCCATTCCGGTGCGCCATCCGGAGCTTGGCATGGCTTATATCGATGGATTCGTAATCGCCGTCCCCACCGCGAACAAGGACGCATTCCTCAAGCACGCACAGATGTGTGATGCGATCTGCATCGAGCACGGCGCCACCCGCGTGGTGGAGTGCTGGGGCGATGATGTGCCGCACGGCAAACAGACCGACTTCCATCGTGCGGTGGAGGCCAAGGCGGATGAAACGGTGCTTTTTTCGTGGATCGAATGGCCGGACAAGGCCACCCGCGATGCCGGCATGCAGAAGATGATGGATGACCCGCGCATGGATCCGGAAACCAATCCGATGCCGTTCGATGGCAAGCGGATGATCTACGGCGGCTTTGTGCCGGTGGTGGAGCTGAGCGGGACGTAAGGACTTCATCCGGGCCACACAGTGGCCCCATCGTCCGCCCACGCCGAGGCAGGATCCTGACCGCTCTACGGTCATCGGTCCTGCCGCGATGTCATCCCTTGCCGGCCATGCCTGCGCTGGCCTCACCGCCTTCCTGTGCTGGAACGCGCGCGCGCCGGCGCCCTCGCGGGCGGCGATAGTGCCGTTCGTGTTCCTCGCGGTGTGTCCGGACCTGGACTATCTGGGGATCTGGCTGCTCGGCTATGGCGCCAACCCGCGTCTCACCCACAGCCTGTTGTTCGCATTGATCGCGGCGGTGGCCGCGAACCGGATGGCGAAGGCCGTTGGCGTCCAACTGGCGCTGCCGTGGCTGCTGGCGGCCAGCGCCCCGCACCCACTGCTGGATCTGCTGGTGGGCGCGCATCCGGTGCCGCTGTTCTGGCCACTGCAGGCTGAGGTGTCCCTGCCGGGTGTGCTGCCCAGTGCCGGCGCGCTGAAGTTCGACAACGTCTATCTGTGGCGCAACCTGCTGATCGAATTGGGGGTGTTGCTGCCGGTGTTTGCCGCGCTGGTTGTGATGGCGCGCGGTGCGGCGTTGCGCCGATGGCATACCTGGGCGCTGTGCGTTGCGCCGGTCTGGGCCGCGTTTGTCGCCTGGTCGATCAGCCTGCCGCGTTGACGCCTGCAGGGCGGCACACGCCGTCGTAGTCGCAGCGTTGGTCGAACGCGCTCAGCGTGCGTGGCCGCTGTCGTCGTCGGCGCCGTGGCCCATGCCCATGCCCATGCCGCCACCGGCCATGCCGCCACCGCCACCGCCAGCTTTGCCGCCGGCCTTGTCGCCGTCCCCCTTGCCCTTCGCAACGGCGCTGGGACGGGCCGGCCCCTGCTGCGGGATGGCCACGCTGGCCGGGATCGGCGCGAGGTCGAGCGCTGCGCGGATGAAGTCGCGCAGCGACACCACCAGTTCAGCGGTCTGCACCGGGCGCCCCTGCGCCAGTTCGGTGGCCGCGCGCGCGGCCAGCCGCACCTGGTCATCGGTGCCGAGCAGGATGATGTCCGACAGTGCGGCTTCCACCGCGTCGCGGATGCGCCGCGCGCGATCGCTGCCGGCGTCGATGCCGTCGGGCAATGACAGCGCATCGTCCGGCGCGGCGCGGTGCAGGTCGCGCAGATGGCGTGGGTCCACATGCAGCGTACCGGTGAACGACCCGCCCAGGACCTTGTAGGCGGCGATCAGCGTGCGCAGGCGTTCGTTGATCTGCCGGTTCTCGCGCTCGCGCCGCTGCTGCAGGGTCTGCATCACCAGCAGCCGGATGCCGACGCCGATCAGGGTGATCACCGCCAACCCCACCAGGGTGGAAAGCATGGCCTGCCAGGAACTGAAATCTAGACCGCGCATGGCGTCTCCCTTGTCGAGGGGCAACCCTAGCAGGGCGCGTGGACAGACTACGTCGACAGAGGTCGTTCGCCCGCGGCGGTGAGGCTCACCGTACCGGCACTGCGCGACACCGGCGCCCTCACCCGCACTTGGAATACCCGCAGTTCAAACACGTCGCACACCCATCCAGGATCACCAGCGCCTGGGTGTTGCACTTGTGGCACATGCTGGCGCTCGGCGGGAAGCTCGTACCATCGCCGGTCACGACCAGGTCTTCCTCGTGGTCGGCGGTGCTGTCGGGGGCGTGCTGCTCGTACTGGCGGCGCTTGTCGGCGATCAGCGCGCGTTGCGCCGGGCTCAGCTCGGGGTCGTGCAGCAGGCCGATCGACTTGAGGTGCGCTTCGATGATGCTGCCCAGCTCGGCCACCAGCGAGGGCATGTAGACGCCGCCGGCCTTGTAGTAGCCACCGCGCGGGTCGAACACGGCCTTCATTTCTTCGACCAGGAACGTCACGTCGCCGCCCTTGCGGAACACCGCGGACATGATCCGGGTCAGCGCGACGATCCACTGGAAATGCTCCATCGACTTGGAGTTGATGAACACTTCGAACGGGCGCCGCAGCTCATGCTCGGTGCCGGGGTTGAGCACGATGTCGTTGATGGTCACGTAGAAGGCGTGCTCCACCAGCGGGGATTTGATCTTGTAGGTATTGCCGATCAACACGTCGGGGCGCTCGATGCGCTCGTGCATCTGCACGATGTTGTCGGAGGGTGCCAGGGCCGGGGCGGTGGCGAGGGCGGGCGCTGCATTGGCAGCGGCCTGGCGCGTCTTCTCCTCGGGGGTGAGCACGGCGTAGCCCTTGATCTTCTGGTCGATCCTGACAGCCATGGTGCGGTTCCTCGTGCGCCTGCAGGGAGTACCCGTCTGCGACCGCGTCACGGCACCTGCCCGGAGGCAGGCGCCGTGCTTACCGACTTACTTGCGGCCGCGCTTGGCCGGGGCCTTGCGGGCCACGGTCTTGGCAGCGCTGGCGCGCTTGGCCGGAGCAGCCTTGCGGGCTACGGTCTTCTTGGCCACGGCCTTCTTGGCGGTCGCGGTCTTCTTGGCCACAGCCTTCTTGGCCACGGCGACCTTCTTGCCGACGGTCTTGCGGGCAACGGCGGTCTTCTTGCCGACCACCTTCTTGGCCGCGGTGGTCTTCTTGCCAACGACCTTCTTGGCCGCTGCGGTCTTCCTGGTCACGGCCTTCTTGGCGGTGGCGACTTTCTTGCCGACCACCTTCTTGGCGGCGGCGGTCTTCTTGCCGACGACCTTCTTGGCCACGGTCGACTTCTTGGCGACCGTCTTCTTGGCCACGGCGACCTTCTTGCCGACGGCCTTCTTGGCGACGGCGGTCTTCTTGCCAACCACCTTCTTGGCGGTCGCGGTCTTCTTGGCGACAGTCTTCTTGGCCACGGCAACCTTCTTGCCGACGACCTTCTTGGCGGCGGCGGTCTTCTTGGTCACGGCCTTCTTGGCGGTGGCGACCTTCTTGCCGGCAACCTTCTTGGCGGCCTTGGTGGTCTTGGTCACGGCCTTCTCGGCGGCGGCCTTCTTCTTGGCAACCTGCTTCTTCAGCGAGGCAGCTTCGGCCTTGGCGTTGCTCTTGGCCGCTTCCAGCTTCTTCTTGGCGCTGGCCAGGGTCTTGCCGACCGACTTGGCCGCCTTGTCAGCCTTCTTGGCGACGGTCTTCTCGGCCTTCTGCACGGCCTTCTTGACCTTGGCAACCTGGGTGGTGGCAGCCTTGCGTGCGCGCTTGACGGTCTTCTTCACCGAGGCAACCGCATCTTCAGTGGTGGTGGCGATGGCCTCGCCCACTTTGCCAGCCACTTCCTTCACTTCGTCGACGCCCTGGGTCAGGGTCGCGGTCACACCATTGCCGTTGCTCATGATTGCCTCCTATAGGGGCTGGTTAGTCAAATCGCTGGCGATGCTATACCGGCGCGGTCCATCGTGGAACGGTCTTGTCGCAGCCCATGAGCCGCATCTGTGCTTGGCGGGCCGGCGATGCGTGCGCCCGGGCAACCGGGCATCTGCAGCAAACCCCTTTAAAACAGCTTCCGTACATGAATCAGAACTTGCCGTAGTAGCCCTCCTTGAGCGCGTCGAACAGATTGGCGGCGGTGTGCAATTGACCGTCGTACTCGATCTGTTCGTTGCCCTTTACCTCCACAACTGCGCCGTCTTCGAGCTCGAAACGGTAGGTGGTGTTCTCCAGATCGGCCTCCTTGACCAGCACGCCCTGGAACGCGGCCGGGTTGAAACGGAAGGTGGTGCAGCCCTTCAATCCCTGCGCATGGGCGTAGCGGTAGATGTCCTTGAACTGCTCGTAGGGGTAGTCGGTGGGGACGTTGGCGGTCTTGGAGATCGAGCTGTCCACCCACTTCTGCGCGGCGGCCTGGACATCGACGTGGGCCTCGGGCGAAATGTCGTCGGCAGCGATGAAGTAGGCCGGCAGCCGGGCGTCCTGCGCTTCTGCAAACGGCATCGCGCGCGGGTTGACCCGGTGGCGGTAGGCCAGCAGTTCGTAGGAGAACACGTCCACCTTCGCCTTGCTGTTGCGGCCCTCGACGATCACGTTGCGGCTGTAGTGGTGGGCAAAGGATGGCTCGATGCCGTTGGAGGCGTTGTTTGCCAGCGACAGGCTGATGGTGCCGGTGGGGGCGATCGAGCTGTGGTGGGTAAAGCGCGCGCCGACCTCGGCCAGTTCCGCCACCAGCGCCGGGGCGACCTCGGCGATGCGCTGCATGTAACGGCTGTAGCGCGCGTGCAGCACCCTGCCCTCCACCTGCTGGCCAACCCGCCAGCCGTCGTCGACCATCTCCGGGCGTTGGCGCAGCATCGCCGCGGTCACCTCGACGGTCTCCTGCATGATCGGCGCCGGCCCTTTTTCGCGGGCCAGCGCCAGCCCGGTTTCCCAGCCGGCGATGGCCATCTCGCGGGCCACGTCCTCGGTGAACGCGCACGAGGCCGGGTCGCCATAGGTCATCTGCAGCATCGCCAGGGTCGAGCCGAGGCCGAGGAAGCCCATTCCGTGCCGGCGCTTGCGCAGGATCTCCTGGCGCTGCTGTTCCAGCGGCAGGCCATTGACCTCGACCACGTTGTCGAGCATGCGGGTGAACACCCGCACCACCTCCTTGTATTGGTCCCAGTCGAAGCGGGCCTGCGCGGTGAACGGGTCGCGCACGAAGCGGGTGAGGTTGACCGAGCCGAGCAGGCAGGCGCCGTAGGGCGGCAGCGGCTGCTCCCCGCACGGGTTGGTCGCGCGGATGTCTTCGCACCACCAGGCGTTGTTCATCTCGTTGACCCGGTCGATGAGGATGAAACCGGGCTCGGCATAGTCGTAGGTGGACACCATGATCATGTCCCACAGGTGCCGCGCACGCAGCTGGCCATACACCCGGCAGGCGACCAGGCCATCCTCGCGCACCACGTACCCGCGATGGGTCGGCCACGACCGCCACTGCACCTGTGCCTGGTCGGCCAGGTCCTGGTCGGCCGCTTCGGCGCGGGTCAGCGGGAACAGCAGCGGCCAGTCGGCATCGTCTTCGATGGCCTGCATGAAGCCGTCGGTGATCAGCAGCGACAGGTTGAACTGGCGCAGCCGGCCGTCCTCGCGCTTGGCGCGGATGAACTCGCGCACGTCCGGATGCGACACATCGAAGGTACCCATCTGCGCACCGCGCCGCCCCCCGGCCGAGGACACGGTGAAACACATCTTGTCGAAGATATCCATGAAGGACATCGGCCCGGAGGTGTGCGCGCCGGCCCCGGCGACGAACGCCCCGCGCGGTCGCAACGTACTGAACTCATAGCCGATGCCGCAGCCGGCCTTGAGGGTGAGCCCGGCTTCGTGGACCTTCTGCAGGATGCCGTCCATCGAGTCTTCGATGGTGCCCGAGACGGTGCAGTTGATCGTGCTGGTGGCCGGCTTGTGCGCCTGCGCGCCGGCGTTGGAGATGATCCGCCCGGCCGGGATCGCGCCACGGCGCAGTGCCCAGGTGAAGCGCTCGTTCCAGTGCTGGCGCAGTTCGGCGGTGGTTTCCGCATCGGCCAGCGCGCGGGCCACGCGCAGGTAGGTGGCGTCGATGTCCGCATCCAGCGGTTCGCCCTGCCGGGTCTTGAGGCGGTATTTGCGGTCCCAGATATCCAGCGAGGCCGGCTGCAGCGGTACGCCGTCGGCATCGGCGCCTGCGTCGCGGATCTGGTCCAGGGGCAGCGTGCTCATCGCAGGGCAGGCTCCATCAGGCACGGGCCACGGCCTGATCGTTGACGGCGTGTCGTTGCCCCGGACAGCAAACCCAACCTCTTGGGGCAATCCTGATCGGCAACGCAACATCTTGTGGCCGATGCCTTCCCAGCTTACCCCTGCCGAAGGCGCTGTCAACGCCGACCGAAGGCCGCAGCGCCTGGAACGGCGGGGGCGAATGCAGGCCGATTTCATTCGCGGTTTAGGCGCGGGCGGACACACTCATTCAGCTTGCTTTACCGTATGCATGTCTTTACCTCTTTCGATACGGAACCGCCGGACCATGCGACCGCTCCCGACTCTGCTCACGCTGGCCTTTGCCGCCGCCTTCGGTGGCTTCACCGCCACGGCCATCAACGCGCATCTGGACAACCGTGCCGAAGCGGCACCGGTGTCGCTGGCCATTCCCGCCACGGCCGCACTGCCGGCAGCGGTCGCCGGGCAGACGGTGCCGTCGCTGGCACCGATGCTGGAGCGGGTGATGCCGGCGGTGGTGAGCGTCAACACCAAGCAGGTGGTGCGCGTGCGCAACCCGTTCTTCAACGATCCGATCCTGCGCCGGCTGTTCCCCGAAGTGCCGCAGGAACGCATCAACGAATCGCTGGGCTCGGGGGTGATCATCGACGCCAGCGCGGGTCTGGTGCTGACCAACCACCACGTCATCGACAACGCCGACGACGTGCAGGTGACGCTGGCCGACGGGCGCACGGTGAAGGCCGAGTTCCTCGGTTCGGACCGCGATACCGACATCGCGCTGATCCGCATCCCCGCCGACAAGCTCACCGCGCTGCCGCTGGGCAACAGCGAACAGCTGCGCGTGGGCGACTTCGTGGTGGCCATCGGCAACCCGTTCGGCTTCAGCCAGACGGTGACCTCGGGCATCGTCTCGGCGGTGGGCCGAAGCGGCATCCGCGGGCTGGGCTACCAGAACTTCATCCAGACCGATGCGTCGATCAACCCGGGCAACTCCGGTGGCGCGCTGGTCAACCTGCAGGGCCAGCTGGTGGGCATCAATACGGCCAGCTTCAATCCGCAGGGCAGCATGGCCGGCAACATCGGCCTGGGCCTGGCCATTCCGTCCAACCTTGCCCGCGACGTGGTCGACCAGTTGGTCAAGCATGGCGTGGTGGTGCGCGGCACGCTCGGCGTGGAAGCGCAGAACCTCACCCAGCAGATCGCCCAGGGGCTGGGCCTGACCGAATCGCGTGGCGCGCTGGTGACGCGCGTGCTGGCAGGGTCCGGCGCCGCCGCGGCCGGGCTGCGGCCGGGCGATGTGGTGGTGAGCGCCAACGGCCAGCGCGTGGACAGCGCGCAGGCCCTGCACAACGTGGAAGGGCTGACCCCGGTCGGCAGCACGCTGAGCCTGGACATCCGCCGCGATGGCAAGCCGCTGCAGCTCAAGGCCACGCTGAAGGAACAGGCGCGTGCGGTCAGCGGCGATACGCTGGATCCGCGCCTGGTCGGGGCTACCTTCGTGGACCTGCCCGAATCGCTGCGCCAGGCCGGTATCAGTGGCGTGCAGGTAAGCGAGGTCAAGCGCGGCAGCCGCGCGGCCACGTCGGGATTGGCCGCCGGCGATGTCATCACCGAAACCAGCGCCGGTGAATTTGCCGACCTGGCCAGCTGGCGCGCCAACTTCCAGCAACGCCCGCCGCAACTGGTGCTGCGCATCGTGCGCGGCAACACGCCTGGCGTGCTGGTGATGCGCTGAACGGCTCAGCCGGTCTTCGCGCGCAACTCACGGGGCGTAACACGCCCTACACCCGGCCGATGCTATTACCTTGCGTTCGTTATCGGGGTCCCTCCCCGGTCACCTTCCCCATCGCACATAACGGAGAGTCACGATGAGCCCCACCAATACCGAAAACCTGAAGGAACACCTGGGCGAAGCCGGTTCGCACCTGAAGTCCGCGGCCAGCGCCGCCGGCGGTGCGATCAAGGGCGCCACCGGTGCGGCCGGCGACGAACTGCGCATCGGCAAGGCCAACGTCAAGGCCGAACTGTCCGACACGGCGCTGTCGGGCCTGGCGGCCGCTGAATTTGGCGGTGCCGCTGCCAAGGAACAGGTCGATGCACTGATGGACAAGGGCAAGGACCTGGTCGACAGCGCTGCCGAGCTGATCCGTGAGCGTCCGCTGGCCTCCTTCGGCGTGGCCTTCGCCGCCGGTTGGATCATCGCCAAGCTGGCCCGCAGCGGCGGCGACAAGTAAGTCGGCGTGAGCGATCAAGCCCAGTCGACCGCTACCGGTGGCGCGGAATCCCCGCCACCGGACAGCGGTGAAAAAGCACCGCGCCTGGACGAGAGCATCCGCCAGGTCGGTGAGGCCGGCCGTGAGACCGTCGAGTCGGCCAAGCACACCCTGCGCTCGCTGCGACGGTTGGCCTCGGCCGACTTCGCGCTGGCGCGCAGTGCGTTTGGCCGTGCGCTGGCATGGGCTGGCGTGGCGATCGTGTTCGGCGCGTCGGCCTGGCTGTTGCTGGCCGGCACGCTGATCGCCCTGATGCAGCGTTGGGGCCTGTCCTGGTTCCACTCGCTGCTGATCACCTCGGTCGTCAGCCTGCTGGTGACCGGCTATGCGATGTGGCGGGTGTCGTTCTTCTTCCGTCATACCGGCATGCATGCCACCCGCCGGCAGTTGTCGCGGCTGGGGCTGTATGACGAACCCAGCGATGAAGATCCCGATGCCGACGTCGATACGACGGGGGTGAAGCGATGAACTTCGAAGCCTTGCGCCAGCGCGTGCAGCGTGCCGAGCTGGTGGTGGCGGTGCGAGTGGAAAAAACCCGCAGCAGCTGGTTCTCCCTCAGCACCGTCTGGCGTGCCGGGTGGACGCCGATGCGGATCATAACCGTGGGTCTTGCCGGCGGCTTCCTGGCCGGCAAACTGGAACCGACCGGGCTCGGCGCCAAGGTGCAGGGTGCGCGTTGGCTGCAGATGATCGGCTCGGTCTCCAATCTGGTGGCCAGTACCCAGGCCGCGTTCGCCTCGATGCAGGCCGGCGAAGCGGCCGAGACCGCCGAGCAGGCGGCCGACAAGGTGGACGATGCCACCGATGACCTGGCCCGCCCGGCTCCCCGGGCAGCTGCACCAGCGCCGCGGGTCAGCCCGCAGCCGCAGCCGCGCGTCGAACCGGCCTCGCCGCAACAGCCGCAACCGGCCGAAGCAGCCACCGATATTTCCGAACGCTGAAACCAGGCCCTGCCGTACTGCGGTGGGGCCTCGCTTTTCCTGCACGGATACAACACGCCGCCCGCACCCGGCTTGCCCAATAATGGCGCTCCCTTCCTGCCCGGCGCCCGCATGAGCGTTCCTGCCGCTACCCCCGACGACACCGTCGCCACTGCCCCACTGCCGCGCCCGCGTGCGCCCATGTCGCTGGTGGTGCTGGCCACGTTGGCGGTCTGTTTCACCCTGTGGGCGGCCCAGGAAGTGATCCTGCCGGTGCTGCTGGCGATGTTCTTCGCGCTGGTGGGCAACCCGATCCTGCGTCTGCTCGGCAAGCTGTGGATTCCGCGCTTCCTCGCGGCGGTGCTGGTGATCGGCGCGGGCCTGAGCGGCGCGGCGGCACTGGGCGTGCAGCTGGTCGGCCCGGCGATGGAATGGGCGCAGGAAGCACCGCAGCAACTGCGCAAGGTGGCGCGCCAGGTGCAGGACCTGACCAAGCCGGTGCAGCAGGCCAACCAGGCCGCGGAGAACTTCGCGCGGGTGGCCGGCGGCGAAGGCAGCCGGCGCGTGCAGATCGTGCGCACCCAGCTCGATGACCCTTACAAAGTGCTCACCCGTGCACCGCGACTGGCCGCCTCGGTGCTGGCGGTGGTACTGCTGACGCTGTTCTTCATGATCTACGGGCAGAGCCTGCAGAAGCATGCGATCGCGCTCTTCCCCAGCCGCCAGCAACAGCGCTTCACCACCGACATCCTGCGTTCGATCGAACGCGAGGTATCGCGCTACGTGCTCACCATCACCGTGATCAATACGCTGGTGGGACTGGTGTTTTCCGGGGTGTTGCTGCTGCTGGGCATCAGCCTGCAGGAAGCGCTGCTTTGGGGCACGGTGGCTGCGCTGCTCAACTTCGCCCCGTACGTGGGCCCGTTGATCGGGGTGGCGTTGATGCTGCTGATGGGCTTTGTCGAGTTCAGCGATCCGCTCAAGGCGCTGCTGCCGGCTGCCTGCTACCTGGCCCTGCACACGGTGGAAGGCCAGGTGGTCACGCCGATCGTGCTGGGCCGGCGCATGGCGATCTCGCCGCTGATCCTGATCCTGGCACTGATGGTGTTCGGCTGGCTGTGGGGCATGGTCGGGCTGCTGCTGGCGGTGCCGCTGCTGGTCTGCATCAAGCTGGTGCTGGCGCGGTTGGAGGGTACCCACGGGTGGGCGCGGCTGCTTGAATGAACCGATCCGGGCATGCCCGCCCCGGATGGCAGGCGTAGAATGGGCGGGTGAATTTCCCAGTCCAAGCCATCACCCTCGACCTCGACGACACCTTGTGGCCGTTCGCCCCCATCGGCGCGCGCATCGACCAGGTGTTGTTCGACTGGATGCGCCAGCACAGCCCCGCCACCGCCGCGATGTACCCGGTGGCGGCCATGCGCGAGCTGCGCGAGCGCTCCTTCCACGCCAACCCGCACCTGCACCATGACCTCAGCGCGCTGCGCCGGTTGACGCTGAGCGAGGCGCTGGAGAAAAGCGGTGCCGACCTGGCCCTGCTCGAACCGGCCTATGAAGCGTTCTACGCCGCGCGCAACCAGGTGGAGTTCTACCCGGACGCGCTCGACGCGCTGGCGCGGATCGCCGCCAAGGTGCCTGTCGCCGCGCTCAGCAACGGCAACGCCGACCTGCAGCGGATCGGCCTGGCCCACCATTTCACCTTCCAGCTGGGCTCGCGCGAACACGGCGCGGCCAAGCCGGCGGCCAGCATTTTCCACGCCGCCTGCGACCGCCTGGGCGTTGCCCCCGCGCATGTGCTGCACGTGGGCGACCACGCCGACATGGACGTGGTTGGTGCGATGCAGGCCGGCCTGCGCGGTTGCTGGATCAACCGCGAAGACCACGCCTGGCCCCATCCTTCGCTGCAGCCCGACCTGCAGTTCGACACCCTGACCGGGCTGGCCGACTGGCTGGATGCCAACGCATCCGTCGCTCACGCCTGACCACGAACGGAGCCCCACCCCGCATGACCCAGATCAACGGTTTCACCGCCGATACCTCCAAGGCGCTGCCGCTGCACGTGATGAACCGCGAGCAGTTCGGCGCGTGGCGCGCGCAGCAAAGCGCGGCGCAGCTGGCCTGGATCGACGCACAGCACTTCAACGGCAGCGGCGGCAGCGTGGTGCTGCTGCCTGGTGAGCATGGCCTGGCCGGTGCGATCGTCGGTGTGGGCGATGCCGGTGATGCCTATGCCTACGCGCATGCGCCGTTCGCACTGCCCGAAGGCAGCGTGTGGCAGCTGGCCGATGCACTGCCGGCAGAGATCGAAACCCTGCTGCACATCGGCTGGGGCCTGGGCAGTTACCGCTTCGCGCGGTACCGCAAGCCCAATCGTGCACCGGCCCAACTGGCGGCCACGCCGTCGGCCGAAGTGCGCGATGTGGTGACTGCCAGCCTGCGCGTGCGCGACTGGGTCAACACGCCCACCGAAGACATGGGCCCGCAGCAGCTGGAAGACGCCGCGCGCGAGCTGGCCAGCGCGCATGGCGCGCAGATCGAGGTGATCACCGGCGATGCGCTGTTGGAGCAGAATTTCCCGTCCATCCACGCAGTGGGCCGCGCCTCGCATCGCGCGCCGCGCCTGATCGTGCTGCGCTGGGGCAAGGCAGGCCAGCCGCACGTGGCGCTGGTCGGCAAGGGCGTGTGCTTCGACACCGGCGGGCTGGACATCAAGCCGGGCGATGGCATGCGCAACATGAAGAAGGACATGGGCGGCGCCGCGCACGCACTCGGGCTGGCCGGGCTGATCATGGCCCAGCAGCTGCCGGTGCAGCTGACCCTGCTGATCCCGGCGGTGGAAAACGCGATCGGCCCCGATGCGTTCCGCCCCGGCGAGGTGATCGCCACCCGCAAGGGCCTGAGCATCGAGATCGACAACACCGACGCCGAAGGGCGGGTGATCCTCGCCGATGCGCTGACCTACGCCAGCGAACAGCAACCGGAGATCGTGCTCGACTTCGCCACCCTCACCGGTGCGGCACGGATCGCGCTTGGCCCGGACCTGCCGGCGTTGTTCAGCAACGATGACACGCTGGCCCAGCAGTGGCTGCAGGCCGGTGAAGCGGTGCGCGATCCGGTCTGGCGCATGCCGCTGTGGCGCCCCTACCTGCGCTACCTGCACAGCAACATCGCCGACCTGGCCAACGCCGGCTCGCGCATGGCCGGTTCGGTCACCGCCGCGCTGTACCTGGAGCGTTTCATCGCCGAAGGCCAGCGCTGGGCGCACCTGGACGTGTACGCCTGGAACGATGGCGAGCGCCCGGGCCGCCCGGCCGGTGGCGAGGCGCTGGCGTTGCGCTCGGCATGGACCATGCTCAAGACGCGTTACGCCTGAGTCGGCCGGGCCCTGCCGTGACACCCACAGATCCCCGCTTCGGCGGGGATCTGCATTTGGAAGAGTTGTCGAAAATGTGAATATCGGTGTCGCCCACGTTCTGACACCATGGCCCGGTCGCCCACCCACACGCTTTGTGAAGGCAGGAATCCAGACATGTCACTCTTCGGCTCTTCCCGTGCCGGCCGCGAGCCGGGCGCACCGCGACCACCGTCGCCGCTGCTGTGGATCGCGCTGATCGCCTTGATCGCCGGCCTGCTGGTGCTGGCCTTTGCCTGGCTGGCCGGCTGGATCGGCCGCGACCGCATCACCGCGCAGACCTTCACCGACAGCATCGAGGCCACCGGCCCGCCGCAACCGGGCTTCCGCCGCGCGCATACCAAGGGCGTGTGCGTGAGCGGCACGTTCCAGGGCACGCCGGAAGGCGTGGCGCTGAGTTCGGCGCGCGTGTTCGGGCAACCGCAGGTGCCGGTGCTGGGCCGGCTTTCCATTGGCGGCGGCGACCCGCACGGTGCCGACGCCAATGCGCGCGTGCGCAGCATGGCGTTGCAGCTGGTCAGCGATGATGGCCAGGAATGGCGGACGGCGATGAACAGCTTCCCGTTCTTCGCCGTGCCCACCAGCGAGGCCTTCCTCGAACAGACCCGCGCCGGCATCCCCGATCCGGCCACCGGCAAGCCGGACCCGGCCAAGATGGCCGCCGTGCTGGCCAAGTACCCGTCCGCGCGTGCGTTCGGGCAGTGGGCCAAGACCGCGCCGTGGTCCAGCAGTTGGGCCGACACCACCTACAACGGGGTCAACGCCTTCCGCTTCACCGCCGCCGATGGCAGCCATCGCTTCGTGCGCTGGAGCATGCGGCCGCAGGCGCCCTTCGTGGAAATGACACCGGCGCAACGCGCGAAAGCCGGGCTGGATTACCTGGCCGACGAGTTCGCCCAGCGGCTGGCCCAGGGCCCGGTGCGCTGGGACATGTGGGTCAGCATCGCCGAGGCGGGCGACCCGATCGACGATCCGTCACAGGTGTGGCCGGCGCAGCGCCGCCAGGTGAAAGTGGGCACGCTCAGCCTGGTGTCGATGCAGCCCCAGGCCATCGGCGCCTGCCGCGACCTGAACTACGATCCGTTGATCCTGCCCAGCGGAATCGCCGGTTCCGACGATCCGATCCTGGCCGCGCGGTCGGCGGTGTACTCACAGTCGTTCAACCGCCGCGAGCGCGAAATCGCCAGCGGCAAGGGTGCGGCGGCCACCGGCAAGGAGAGTGCGCGATGAACCGCGATTCGGGCCATTTCAACCTTACCGCGCGCGTGCTGCACTGGCTGATGGCGGCGATGATCCTGACCATGCTGTTTGTCGGCGTGGGCATGGTGGCGGCGCTGCACTGGCGGCCGATGCTGATCGACCTGCACCGCCCGCTCGGCATCGCGATCCTGCTGCTGGTGATCGTGCGCCTGTACAACCGCCTGCGCCATCGGCCGCCGCCGTTGCCCGCCGATCTGCCGGCCTGGCAGGCGTTCGCCGCGCATGCCTCGCACTGGGTGCTGTACGGCCTGATGCTGGCGATGCCCCTGATCGGCTGGTCGATGCTCTCCGCCGGCGGCTATCCGATCGTGATGTGGCCGGGCTTCAACCTGCCGGCGATTGTGCCGCACGACCCGTCGTTGTACGTGGCGCTGCGCAACGCGCACAGCCTGTTCGCCTACGCGCTGTTCGCCACGGTGGTGGCGCATCTGTCCGCGGCGCTGTTCCATCTGTGGGTGCGCCGCGACGGGGTGTTCCAGGCAATGGCGAAGGGCCCGGAGAAAATCCGCGACGACCGCCCCCGGTAGTGCCGGCCGCTGGCCGGCTTCTCGGGATGTCGATCAGGAGGGTGCAGCGCCGGCCAACGGCCGGCATTACAGCCAGCCCTTCTGCCTGGCCAACCGATACGCCTCGATACGGTTGGCCACGCCGAGCTTGCCGATGCATTCGGACAGGTAGTTGCGCACGGTGCCATGCGACAGCCCCAGCTGGGTGGCGATCTCGCTGGCCGAGCGACCGTCGCCGGACAGGCGTAGCACCTGGCGTTCACGGTCGTTGAGCGGGTCGGCCTGCGACCAGGCATCCAGCGCCAGCTGCGGATCGATCGCGCGCCCGCCGTGCTGCACCTGGCGCAGCGCATCGGCCAAGCGTTCGGCGGGTGCATCCTTGAGCAGGTAGCCGCACACCCCGGCATCCAGCGCCCGTCGCAGGAAGCCCGAGCGCGCGAAGGTGGTGACGATCACCACCTTGATGGGCAGTTGCTGGCGGGCGATGCGCTGGGCCAGTTCCAGCCCGGACAGCCCGGGCATTTCGATGTCGGTGACCAGGATGTCCGGCTGCAGCTGCTGCAGCATGCGCCACGCGGCTTCGCCGTCGGCCGCGCTGCCCAGCACCTCGATGTCCGGCTCCAACCCCAACAGCGCCGACAGCGCGCCGCGCACCATCGCCTGGTCTTCGGCCAACACGATGCGGATCATGGCGTGGCCCCACCCGGGACCGCGGCGGCCGCGACCGCGGCAACTACCGGCGTGGTCGCCGCCGGCAGCGTCACCCGCACCGTCACGCAGGTGCCCTCGCCCTTCGCCGACTGCATGGCCAGGGTGCCACGCAGCGCGGTAACGCGTTCGCGCATGCCGGTCAGGCCGTTGCCATCGACGTGGACCCCGCCACGCCCGTCGTCGCGTATCTGCATCAACAAGCTGCGTCCATCCTGTTCAAAGGTGATCCACGCCTGCCGCGCCTGGGCGTGGCGGGCAACATTGGTGACGGCCTCGCGCAGCACCAGCGACAGCGCCCGTTCGATAGCCACCGGCATCGGCGGCGGCGGCGCGTAGTGCAGGTGCACGTGCTGGTACTCCAGCAACAACCGCGCCGAGGCCAGCTCGGCGGCCAGATCGCTGGCACGGATGCCGGTGACTGCGCTGCGCACTTCGGCCAGTGCCTGCCGCGCGATGGTTTCGGCTTCGGCCACTTCGCGGCGCGAGCCCGCCGGATCGCGGTCGGCCAGCTTGCGCGAGAGCTCCAGCTTCAGGGTGATCAAGGACAACGTATGCCCCAACAGGTCGTGCAGATCGCGGCCGATGCGCTCGCGTTCGGCGGTAGCCGCCAGGCGCCGCACTTCATCCTGGGACAGCTGCAGCGCCGCATCCTTTTCATGGCTGGCGGTCTCGAAATTGACCACCAGGCTGATGATCACCGCCATGCTCGGGATCCAGATCAGCGCCTGCCACGGATAGTGCGCGAACCAGCCCACCACCACGAACAGCGCGTTCAACGCCAGCAGCTGCAGCAGATAGCGCCCGTAGCCACTGCGGCGCGAGACGCGCAAGGTGACGCAGCCGAAGATGAAATAGCTCACCGCCGAGGGGTACCACGCCAGGGGTACCAGCCCCAGCGCTACCATCGACAGTGCATAGCGCGGCGCGTGGCAGCGCGGTGCGAGCAACACGCCGGCATACAACGCCAGGAACACCGGGTAGGTGAGCAGGGTCAGCGCCGCCCAACGCCAGGTGTAGCCCGTGCCGAACAAGGGGGTGAGGAACACCCAGAGCGTCCACAGCAGGTGGATCGCATCGACCCACGGCGATTTGCCACGCCGCAGGTTTTCGGCCACGGCCGAGTCCGGCGCGGGGCGCAACAGGGAGGCGAGCCGACTGGATGACACGGACGATTCCAACGCAGGGCGAACAGGGGCGATCATGCCACTTCAGCCCATCCGGCGCAGGCGGCACCGTGCTGGCCCGGCGCACCGGCGGTCACCGCCGGCCACCCCGCGATGTGCACCCACGCACTGCCCTGCGCCGGCTGGCCCACCGCCGGTTGCAGCGCGGCCACCGCGCCGTAGGGGACCTCGATGTGGTGCAGGGAGGCGACGGGGGCGGAAATCGGGGCACTCCGGAGCGGGCGGGAAGGGCATAGCCTCGCGCCACGGCAGCAGCGCGGCCAGTGGCCGTCGTCAGCGTAGTCAGGTGACAGCTGTCACTGCCCACGCCGCCGCTGGGCGCGCATGCTGTGCACCACCCGGCCTGGTGCCGGTTTGCCCCGCAACCGCCGTTGCGGTCACACTCGGCCCGATTCCCCGTCCAGACTCACGATGAACGCATCCGCTGAACTGCTCAAGGAACTCCGCATCGACCGCAAGGCGACCACCCCGCCGCCGCCCTCGCCCCGCCGTGGGTGGTGGATCGCGTTGGCGATCATCGTGGTGCTGCTGCTTGGCGGGATCGCCTGGTTCGTGTTTGGCCGGCAACGCGCAATCGAGGTCACCACCGCGCCGGTGGTGGCGATCCAGCAGGGCAGCGCCAGCAGCTCGGTGCTCGATGCCAGCGGCTACGTGGTCGCCCGGCGCATGGCCACGGTCTCGGCCAAGATCACCGGCAAGGTGCGCGAGGTGATGATCGAAGAAGGCATGCGCGTGGAAGAAGGCCAGGTGATGGCCACGCTCGACCCGATCGATGCCAACGCGCAGCGCAGCCTGTCGGCCTCGCAGCTGGAGGCCGCGCGCAGCCAGCTGTCCGGGCTGCAGGCGCAGGTCGCACAGGCCAACGCCGAAGCCGGCCGCCTGCAGACGCTGGTGGGCCAGCAGCTGGTCTCGCGCTCGCAGTACGACCTGGCCACGTCCCAGCGTGACAGCCTGCGGGCGCAGCTGCGCACCGCCGAACGCAACATCAAGGTCGCCAACGATGCACTGGCCATCGCCGACCTGGGCGTGGACAACAACACCGTACGTGCACCGTTCTCCGGCGTGGTTACCGCCAAGGCCGCACAGCCCGGCGAGATCGTGTCGCCGCTGTCGGCCGGTGGCGGCTTCACCCGCACCGGCATCGGCACCATCGTGGACATGGAATCGCTGGAGATCGAAGTGGACGTGGGGGAGTCCTTCATCGGCCGCGTGCAGCCGAAGATGCCGGTGGAGGCCACGCTCAATGCCTACCCGGACTGGAAGATCCCGGCCGAGGTGATCGCCATCGTGCCCACCGCCGACCGTGGCAAGGCCACCGTCAAGGTGCGCGTGGCACTGAAGGTGAAAGATCCGCGCATCGTGCCGGAGATGGGCGTGCGGGTGAGCTTCCTGGACGCCGCGCCGCCGGCACAGGCCACCGCGCCCAAGGGCGTGCGCGTACCGGCGGCGGCGATCGTCGAGCGCGAGCAGAAGACCGTCGCCTTCGTGGTCAAGGACGACCAGCGCGTGGAACTGCGTGAGGTCACCGCCGGCACCGCCCTCAACACCGACCGCCAGGTCAGCCGCGGGCTGAGCGCCGGCGAGGTGGTGGTGGTGGACCCGCCCGCGGAACTGCACGACGGCAGCAAGGTCGTGGAAAAGCAGCAGCAGTAACCGCTGCGCCCCGCCGGGCGCGGCGATGCAATGTGTGTGCGCTACCCGTGCCGTGCCGGCGCGCAGGTGGGCTGCTGCCCGCCACCGCGCGTTCCCCACCCGGCCACGGCCCCAAGATCGCCGCATGCAGGCGCGCGCCGCCGCATGCCGTCCGCTCGATCCGCCTTGTTCCAAGGAGAACCACCCATGTCGACCCTGGTTTCGCTCCGCAACATCACCAAGACCTACCAGCGCGGCCCCGAGAAGGTGCAGGTGCTGCACGGCATCGACCTGGACATCCAGCGCGGCGACTTCGTCGCCCTGATGGGGCCGTCCGGCTCGGGCAAGACCACCCTGCTCAACCTGATCGGCGGGCTGGATACGCCCAGCGGTGGCGAGATCGAGATCGAAGGCGAGCGCATCGACCGCATGTCCGGCGGGCAGCTGTCGACCTGGCGCAGCCACCATGTGGGCTTCGTGTTCCAGTTCTACAACCTGATGCCGATGCTCACCGCGCAGAAGAACGTGGAACTGCCGCTGCTGCTCACCCACCTGGGCGCGGCCCAGCGCAAGCGCAATGCGGAGATCGCGCTGACCCTGGTCGGCCTGGCCGACCGCCGCAGCCACCGTCCCAACGAGTTGTCCGGCGGCCAGCAGCAGCGCGTGGCGATCGCCCGGGCGATCGTCTCCGACCCGACCTTCCTGATCTGCGACGAACCCACCGGCGACCTCGACCGCCAGTCCGCCGAGGAGATCCTGGGCCTGCTGCAGCAGCTCAACCGCGAGCACGGCAAGACCATCATCATGGTCACCCATGATCCCAAGGCGGCCGAGTACGCCACCCACACCGTGCACCTGGACAAGGGCGAACTGGCCACCGCGCCAGCGGCCCACTGACGGAGGTTGCCGCGATGAAGTATTTCTCGCTCATCTGGGCGCAGTTGTTCCGCAGCAAGACGCGGACCCTGCTCACCCTGCTCTCGGTGGTGGCCGCGTTCCTGCTGTTTGGCATGCTCGATTCGGTGCGCGTGGCATTCAATTCCGGCGGCGACACCATCGAAGGCGCCAAGCGGCTGGTGGTGTCCTCCAAGCTGTCGATCACCCAGAGCCTGCCGTTGCGCCTGCTGCGCGACATCGAAGCCACCCCCGGGGTGCGCAAGGTGAACTACGCGATGTGGTTCGGCGGCATCTACCAGGACCCGAAGAACTTCTTCCCGAGCTTCTCGGTGTCGGACAACTACATGGACCTGTACCCGGAGTTCGAGCTGCCGCCGGCGCAGGCCGAGGCATTCAAGAACACCCGTACCGGTGCACTGGTCGGCGAGGCCCTGGCCAAGCGGTTCGGCTGGAAGATCGGCGACACCATCCCGATGCAGGCCACCATCTTCCCGCGCAAGGGCAGCAACGACTGGCCGCTGCAGCTGGTGGGCATCTATCGCGCCAAGGACCGCAAGAGCGCCGCCGGCGAGAACCAGCTGCTGCTGCACTGGAGCTACTTCGATGAGTCCAACGACTACATCAAGAACCAGGTCAGCTTCTACACCGTGCAGCTGGACAACCCGGCGCACGCCTCGCGCGTGGCGCAGGCGATCGATGCGCTGTCACTGAACTCCGACCGCGAGACCAAATCGCAGACCGAAGCGGCGTTCTCGCAGGCCTTCGCCAAGCAGTTTGCCGATATCGGCCTGATCGTCACCGGCATCATGGCGGCGGTGTTTTTCACCCTGGTGCTGCTGACCGGCAACACCATGGCGCAGGCGGTGCGCGAGCGCATTCCAGAGTTGGCCATCCTCAAGACGCTGGGCTTCAAGGACGGCACCGTGCTGGTGCTGGTGATGGTCGAGTCGGTGCTGCTGATCGTGCTGGGCGGGCTGATCGGGATGGGCCTGGCCGCGATCCTGATGCCGGTGATCAGCGCCAACAGCCAGGGCATGATCAGCCTGCCGGGCGTGCCCGCGCAGACCTGGGCGATGGCGCTGGGGCTGATGGCGGTGATCGGCGTGGTGGTGGGGCTGCTGCCGGCATTGCGCGCGCAGCGGTTGAAGATCGTCGATGCATTGGCCGGACGCTGAGGAGCCCATCATGAACAAGCAATGGTTGTGGAACATGCTGACGGTGCTGGTGCTGCTGGTCGCCCTGGCGGTGTGGGTGGTGCTGCCGTGGTGGATGGTGCTGGCCATCGCGGTGCTGCTGGCGGCATGGCTGCTGCTCACCCGCAGCGGCCGGCTGTCGCTGGCGGCCGCGCGCATCGGGATCGCCAGCCTGCCGCAGCGTTGGGGCGCCTCCTCGGTGATCGTGGTGGGCATTGCCGGCGTGGTCGGCGTACTGGTGGCGATGCTGGCGATGGGCGACGGCTTCAAGGCCACCCTCAGCCGCAGCGGCAGCGATGATGTGGCCATCGTGCTGCGGGGCGGCTCGCAGGCCGAAACCAACTCGGTGATCATGCGCGACCAGCTGCCACTCATCCAAAGCCTGCCCGGCGTGGCACGCGGCGAGGACGGCAAGCCGCTGGTGTCGGCCGAGCTGTCGCAGGTGATCAGCCTGCTTTCGCGCAGCGACCACTCCGATACCAACGTGCAGTTCCGCGGCGTCGGTGAGCAGGCATGGGCGGTCCGACGGCAGGTGCATATCGTCGAAGGCCGCCGCTTCAAGCCGGGCCTGCGCGAGATCGTGGTCGGCAAGGGGGCCAAGGCACAGTTCGACGGCCTGGAGGTGGGCAAAACCCTGCAGCTGGGCAAGCAGGACTGGACGGTCGTGGGCGTGTTCGCCTCCAACGACGTGCACGAGTCCGAGCTGTGGGCCGACACCCAGACCCTGTCCACCACCTACAACCGCAGCGCCTACCAGTCGGTCAACGTGCGTACCGACGGCGTGGCCGGGTTCAAGCAGTTCAAGGCAGCGATGGAAGCCGATCCGCGCCTGAAGCTGGACGTGGAAACCACGCGCGACTACTACAGCAAGCAGTCCGGCGGCCTGAGCACGCTGATCAACGTGCTGGGCACGGTGATCGGCGGCATCATGGCGATCGGCGCGGTGTTCGGTGCGCTCAACACCATGTATGCCGCGGTGGCCACGCGTGCGCGCGAGATCGCGACCATGCGTGCGATCGGTTTCCGCGGGCTGCCGGTGATCACTGCGGTGATGCTGGAGACGATGCTGCTGGCCTTGCTGGGCGGCATCCTGGGGGGCCTGCTGGCGTGGTTGGTGTTCAACAACTACACGGTGTCCACGCTGGGCAACAACTTCAGCCAGGTGGTGTTCCAGTTCCGGGTGTCGCCGCAGCTGCTGTGGACCGGGCTGAAGTGGGCCTTGGGGATCGGGCTGGTCGGTGGTCTGTTCCCGGCACTGCGTGCGGCGCGCCTGCCGATCACCACGGCGTTGCGCGAGACCTGAGGCGTGGCGGTGTATCAACAAGACCCTGCGCACGCAGGTGCGCGCACGAAATAGCAGACCACGAACCGCATCCGCAAGGGTGCGGTTTTTTTTCTCTCAATGGTGCGGGGCATCTTGTTCGAATGGCCGTCACCGATGGCGTGCGGCTGTGCGTGTGGTCGAGTGATCCAGGCGCTGTGCTGATCTAGGGGTATCTCCGCCTGGATCTGTCGCGAGCGTGAGGGCCCCGTAGCAGCCGGTAGGCCCCTGGCGCAAATGTCCCCCGGCCGCGTGGCGGCCTCCTCCTTTATTTTGCCCAGGGGCCTACCGGC